>NZ_UFQC01000091.1 GCF_900496975.1 Achromobacter veterisilvae | reverse complement strand
ATCGGGGCTTCCGGATCCTTGTTGATGGCGACGATGACCTTGGAATCCTTCATGCCGGCCAGATGCTGGATGGCACCCGAGATACCAACCGCCACGTACAACTGCGGCGCGACGATCTTGCCGGTCTGGCCGACCTGCCAGTCGTTCGGCGCGTAGCCGGCGTCCACGGCGGCGCGCGAGGCGCCGAGCGCGGCGCCCAGCTTGTCGGCCAGCGGATCCAGGATCTTGAAGTTCTCGGCGCTGCCCAGGCCGCGTCCGCCCGAGACCACCACGCGCGCGCCGGCCAGTTCCGGACGGTCGCTCTTGGCGACTTCGCGGCCCACGAAGGTGGACAGGCCCGAATCGGCAACCGCGGCAACGTCTTCCACGACGGCCGAACCACCTTGCGCGGCAACCGCGTCAAAGCCGGTGGTGCGCACGGTGATGACCTTCACGGCGTCGGCCGATTGCACGGTGGCGATCGCGTTGCCCGCGTAGATCGGGCGCTGGAACGTGTCGGCGGATTCCACGCCGATGATGTCGGAGATCTGGGCCACGTCGAGCTTGGCGGCCACGCGCGGCGCCACGTTCTTGCCCGAGGCGGTGGCCGGGAACAGGATGTGGCTGTAGCTCGACGCCACGGCCAGCACCTGGGCCGCGACGTTTTCCGCCAGGCCGTCGGCCAGTTGCGGGGCGTCGGCCAGCAACACCTTGGCCACGCCCGCGGCGGCGGCGGCCTGGTCGGCCACGGCGCGCGCATTGGCGCCGGCGACCAGCACGTGCACGTCGCCTCCGATCTTGGCGGCGGCGGCGACGGCGTTCAGGGTTGCGCCCTTGAGCTGGGCGTTATCGTGTTCGGCAATAACCAGCGTCGTCATGATCAGACCACCTTCGCTTCGTTCTTGAGTTTGTCCACCAGGGCCGCGACATCGGCCACCTTGATGCCGGCCTTGCGGGCCGGCGGCTCGCTGACCTTCAGCGTCTTCAGGCGGGGAGCGGGATCGACACCCAGTTCGTCGGGCGTGACGGTGTCCAACTGCTTTTTCTTGGCCTTCATGATGTTCGGCAGCGTGACGTAGCGCGGCTCGTTCAGGCGCAGGTCGGTGGTGACGATCGCCGGCAGCTTGAGCGTCAGCGTTTCCAGCCCGCCGTCCACTTCGCGCGTCACCGTGACTTTGCCGTCGGCCAGTTCGACCTTGCTGGCGAACGTGGCTTGCGGCCAGTCCAGCAGCGCGGCCAGCATCTGGCCGGTCTGGTTGGCGTCGTCGTCGATGGCTTGCTTGCCCAGGATCACCAGTTGCGGCTGCTCCTTGTCGACCAGCGCCTTCAGCAGCTTGGCCACGGCCAGCGGCTGCAGTTCGGCGTCGGTCTGCACCAGCACGCCGCGGTCGGCCCCGATGGCCATGGCCGTGCGCAGCGTCTCCTGGCATTGCGCAACGCCGCAAGACACCGCCACGACTTCGGCCACCGCGCCTTTTTCCTTCAGGCGAGTCGCTTCTTCGACGGCGATTTCGTCAAAGGGGTTCATGGACATCTTCACATTGGCGATATCCACGCCAGTCTGATCAGACTTGACGCGCACCTTGACGTTGTAGTC
>NZ_UFQC01000089.1 GCF_900496975.1 Achromobacter veterisilvae | reverse complement strand
TCGCGAACGAACTCGCGCTCGCGCCAGGACATTTCAATATCCCGTTCGGTGCGTACGAAGACCCGCCGCCCGAGGCGCCGGCGGGCATGGTGCAACGTCGCGTCGGCGCGCTGCCCTGGACGTTGGTCGAAGACTTCCGTACGGTGCCGCTGTGGCTTGTCAGTACGGGCGAGCCGTATACGCTGCGTCAGGACGCCACGGTGGACGACGCCAACGTGAGCTATCCGGGCTGGGGGCCATTGCCGACCTGGCTTACGCTGGTGGAGCCACCGCGGCCTATCGAAGACGCGGAAGGCGACGCATAGCCGCTACGCGGCGAAGGGCAGCGCGTCCAGCCCTGCCGCGCGCTGGCGGCGCATCGCTTCGTGTTGTCGCCTGCCCAGGGCGCTGCGTGCGAGCTTCTGCGCTAGTTCGCGGCCGTGAGGGTGGTAGTAGCGTAGGAGCATGCGGGTGTCCACATTGCCGTTCACCTTCGCCAGTTCGTGGATCTCGAAGACGGTCGCAAGCTGCGACGTGCCTTCGTGCCGCAAGTCATGGAAACGCAGGTCGTTGAAGTACGCCGCGTTCGGGCGACGGCCGTAACGCTGGCACACGCCTTCATATCGGATGCGAGCCCGGCGGCGCGCGCGGATGAAGGCCCGCGTTATTGAGCCGGGTTTCATCTTGAAGATGCGACCTCGCATCGGTTTGCCGGCGACCCAGCGCCGGAGCGCCTCGCGCGCGAGAGGCGTCAGCGGCACATCTCGCGCCCGGCCGTTCTTTGTGTGCGGAAGGTGCACGACGCCATGCAGGAGGTCCAGGTGTTCGCGAAGAATACCGGCGACTTCTGATCGGCGCATGCTGGATTCCCGCGCGACGAGCAGGATGGTAGGTAGTTCAACGGAGCGCGTTTCCCGGATGATCCAGTCCAGCTCCTGCCGCGGGCATTCCTCTTCCGACACGCCGCGCAGTGTGATGCGGTCGAAGAGGCGCCTGTCGCGCGCGTCATCCACAGTCGGCCGGCGCACAAGCTGCACGGGGTTGGCTAGTCGGTCGAAGCCCCAATCCTTACGGATCACCGTGTAGACGTGCGAAAGGAACGCCATTCGGCGCACGACCGTCGCCGGCGCGCGGTCTTTCAGCCATTCGTCCCGTAGTTCGATCAGGTCGGAGGCGCGGATTCGGTCAACGGGCCGGATGGCCAGGCGCGTCCCGCGCCAGATCTTGCCAATGGATTGTTCGGCCGCGCGGCCTTTCTTCGATATCGAAACCTCCGCCAGATAGCGCGTGATCGCTTCGGACAAGGTTGGGGCGGGCTTGCGGCGGGGCTGACGGCGGGACCAGGGCTTCATAGGAGGAAAAGACCCAGTTTGTAACGCACTATTCGATAGTTCGTATTTTTAGATCAAGCTCGCTTCGGCGGGCTTTTTTCATCCGTACGGGAGGCAGTCATGCGAACCCGATCCAGGAGCATGCGAATGCATGAAGACCAGGCCGCAATGGTCAAGATGGGTATCGGCGCAGGAGGCGCCGTTTTTTATGGCTTGACGTTGAACGAGTGGGTCGCAGTTGCGACATTGCTGTATCTCGCCATGCAGATTGGGCTTCTGGTGCCTAAGTACTGGCGGCTGATGGTGGGGTGGTGGAAAGGGGGCAAGGCATGAGCGCAGTTGGAAAACGCATCGCCGGCGGCGCTGCCGCGCTTGTGGCATCGGGAACTCTCACGCTTTTTAGTGCCGATTTACAGCAGTTCCTGGGGCGCTGGGAGGGGGAGGGTCAGAACGTGGTCTATGCGGACAAGCTGGCCAAAGGCCTGCCCACGGTCTGCAAGGGCGTCACGAAGCACACCAGCCCCTATCCGGTAGTGGTGGGAGACTACTGGTCGTCGGAACGCTGTGCAGAGGTTGAGCGCCTGGTAGTAAGCAAAGGGCAGCTTGAGCTTGCGGATTGCATCGACGTAGCTATAAGCCAGCCGATATTCGAGGCGCTGAGCAGCCATTCTCACAACTTCGGGGT
>NZ_UFQC01000025.1 GCF_900496975.1 Achromobacter veterisilvae | reverse complement strand
CAGCCCGGCGAACTTCTTGAACAGCACCGCCTTGCCTTCCATCACCGGCTTGGAGGCCAGCGCGCCGATGTTGCCCAGCCCCAGCACCGCCGTGCCGTTGGTGATCACCCCCACCAGGTTGCCGCGCGCCGTGTAACGGTACACATTGGACGGGTCGGCCACGATCTCTTCACAGGCCGCCGCCACGCCGGGGGAATACGCCAGCGCCAGGTCGCGCTGGTTGACCAGCGGCTTGGACGCCACGACCGAGATCTTTCCCGGGGTGGGGTATTCGTGATAATCCAATGCCGCCTGGCGGTCCGACTGGTTGTTCATGGGGCAAAGCCTCCTTGTCTTGATGTTGGAAAAATTCTAGGCTTCAAGACATAAGAAGATCATTCGGATTTAATATTGTTCCATCACCTTTACGTTATGTATTCCCCATGACCGCCTTCGATCCGGACCTCGTCATCCGGAAATTGACCTCGCGGCTGAAGATGCGTCACCTGATGCTGCTGCTGCAGATCGAGCAGCACGGCTCCCTGACCCGGGTGGCCGAACACATGGCCACCAGCCAGCCCGCCGTCACCAACGCCCTGGCCGAACTGGAAAGCACGTTCGGCGTGTCCCTGTTCGACCGCTCGGTCCGGGGCATGACGCCCACGCCCCTGGGCGCCGTGGTGCTGGCCCGGGCCCGCAGCCTGGTCCACGACCTGGAACACCTGGTGCAGGAAATGGAGGCGGTGGCGGCCGGCCACGCGGCCCACCTGCACATCGGCGTCATCCCGTTCGTCTCGGGCCAGATGCTGTCGTCCGCGATCGGCCGCACGCGGCCGGCGGGCAGCCAGATCACCGCCACCATCCACGAGGGCCAGGGCCCCGCCCTGCTGCGCCAACTGCGCGACCACACCCTGGACCTGGTGGTGGGCTGGGCCACGCCGTCCGTGGACATGACGAACATCTCCTTCGAGGTGCTGTATCGCCAGCAGCCGCGGCTGATCGCCAGCCGCCGGCTGGCCGCCCGGCTGGGCCGGTCGCGGCTGGAATGGAACCGGCTGGCCGACCTGGACTGGATCCTCGGCACGCCCGGCAGCCCGATCCGCGAACAGGTGGCCGACATCTTCCTGCGCGCCGGGCTGGCGCCCCCGCCGCCCTCGGTGCAAAGCGACTCGTCCAAGCTGATCGGGGAAATGATCGTCGCCAGCGAGCGGGCGGTCACCATCCTGCCCGCCGACATCGCCGACGAACTGGTGCGCATCGCCGGCGCGGCCATCGTGCCGTATTCGTTCGACTGGACGCTGCCGCCGATCTCGCTGTTCACCCGCTCCGACGGGCTGCGCCGCAACGTGGACGCGCAGTTCGCCGCCGCGCTGCGCGAGGTCTACACCAACGGGGCGCGCCCGCCCGCGTAGGGCCGGCCGACACTGAAAAGGCCCGCGCCGCCGCGGCCGGAAAATTGCCAACAAATGCAAATCCGCTGTCTGCGCGGCCGCGCGCGCTCCTATACTTGCCGCGCCAAGTATCACGCAGGAGGCAAGCAGCTTGTCGTTCCCATTTCCGCCTATCGCCGCGGCCCGCGGCGCGATCGTCCTGGCCGCTCTGGCGGCGCTGTCCGGCTGCAATTCGCTGCTGAACGAGGGCACGGGCGCCGCCGCCGGTATCGCCGGCACGGCCATCGCCAACCAGGTCACGGACAACGCCACGGTGGCCACCGGCATCGGCCTGGGCGTGCAGGCCGGCGCGAAGGCCGCGCTGGCCTACGCGCAGCGCAAGACCCGCGGCGAGGAACAGGATGCGATCGCCATGGCCGCCGGCCCGCTGGCGGTCGGGAAAGTCGCCGGCTGGCAGGTCAGGCACCAGCTTCCCATCGAAAGCGACGCGCAGGGCCAGGTCACGGTCAGCCGGCTGATCGGCGGCGTGGACCTGGAATGCAAGGAAGTGGTTTTCTCGATCGACACCCCCGCCGACCAGGCCGGCGCTCCGCCCGCGCGCGAGTTCTACGTCACCACCGTCTGCCGGGACGGCGAGCACTGGCGCTGGGCCAGCGCGGAACCGGCGACCGCGCGCTGGGGTTCTCTGCAGTGATGCGCGCAGCCTGCCTGCTGGCGGCGGCCGCCAGCCTGGGACTGGCCGGATGCCAGAGCTCCTCCATCGGCGGCGCGACGGGCGCCGTGGTGGGCACCGTCAGCGGCGCCGCCACCGCCAACCCGGTGGCGGGCTACGCCATCGGCGTCACGGTGCAGGCCGCGGTGGACGCCACCGTGAAATACGTGCTGCGGGAGTGGAAGAACGACCAGCAGAACGTCATGGCCAACGCGGCCGGCGAACTGCCCATCGGCCAGGTCCGGCAATGGCAGATCCGCCACGCGCTGCCGGTGGGCAACGAACGCGGCGGCATCCAGGTGGTGCGCGACATCGACACGCCGCTGACCCGCTGCCGCGAAGTGCTGTTCACGGTGGAGCAGGACGAAGCGCCCGCGCCCGCCTACGCCAGCCTGATCTGCCGCCAGCCCGGCGGGCAGTGGAAGTGGGCCGCGGCGGAGCCCTCGGTGGCCCGCTGGAACGGGCTGCAATAGCTTGATCGCGCCGGGCCCGGCGGGCGATACTGCCCGCAAGCCCTTGCGCACCCTTTCCCCATGAACCCAGGCCAGTTCGTCATGCTCCGCAGCGCGCTCGCCGGCGTACAGGCCGTGGCCGCGCACAGCCGGCACGCGTTCGCGCGGCACACGCACGAACAGTTCGGCATCGGCGTCATGCGCCTGGGCGCGCAGGTGTCCCACAGCGGCCGCGGCCAGGTCCAGGCCGGCCCCGGGCACGTCATTACGGTGAATCCCGGCGAAGTGCACGACGGCGCCCCGATAGGCGGCGCGCGCGCCTGGCAGATGCTGTACCTGGACCCGGGCGTGGTGGCGCGGGCCGCGGCCGACCTCCGCGCCGACGGGCGCGGCTACGAATTCGAACACCCCGCGCAGGACTGCCCCGCGCTGGCCCGGGACGTGCTCGCGCTCTACGCGCAGGCGACGGCCGGCGCCGCGCCGCTGGCCTGCGATGCCCTGCTGCTGCGCATCCTCGCGCGGGCGGGCGTCCCGGCCGCCGGCGCCCGCCGCCGGGAACCGCGCGCCGTCCCCGAGGCCATCCGCCACGCGCGCGGCCTGATCGACGACGATCCGGCCGCGGCGCTGTCGCTGGCCGACCTGGCCGCGGCCAGCGGCCTCAGCCGCTACCAGGTGCTGCGGGCGTTCGCGCGCGCCACCGGGCTGACGCCCCACGCCTACCAGATGCAGCGCCGGCTGCTGCTGGCGCGCGGCCTGATCCGGCAGGGAACGGCCCTGGCCGACGCCGCGGCGGCGGGTGGCTTCGCCGACCAGAGCCACATGACCCGCCTGTTCGTGCGCGCCTACGGCGTCTCCCCGGGACGCTACGCGCTGGCCGCCGGCTGAGCCGCGCAATTTCGTTCAAGACCGGGCCGCGGCCCGCCGCCTACGCTGCGTCTTTTCCCCCGAAAGGCGCGGACAAAACCATGAACAGCCGGATACAGGGCTATTGCTGCCTGGCCGCCGCCATGGTGCTGGTGGGCAGCACCGTGGTCGCCAGCAAGATCATCGGAACGGGCCTGCCGCCCTTCACCGCGACGGCCCTGCGCTTCGCCGTCGCCCTGCCCTGCTTCGGCGCGCTGATGGCGCTGACCGGCGCGCGGATTCCGCGGCTGGGCCGGCGCGACTGGCTGCTGCTGGCGGCGCAGGCGATTGCCGGCAGCGTGGGCTACACCGCGCTGCTGATCGCCGGCCTGCAACGCGCCTCGGCGGTCGATGGCGGCATCATCCTGGGCACCC
This sequence comes from Achromobacter veterisilvae, assembly GCF_900496975.1. GTDB lineage: Bacteria > Pseudomonadota > Gammaproteobacteria > Burkholderiales > Burkholderiaceae_B > Achromobacter > Achromobacter veterisilvae. The sequence continues at coordinate 92,085 of NZ_UFQC01000025.1, read as the reverse complement.
TGCCCCTGGTGGCGGCGGCGATCGCCATCGCGCTGCTGGGCGAACGCCCGGGCAAGTCCACCCTGGCCGCCATCGCCGCGGCCGGCTTCGGCGTCTGGCTCATGACGCGTCATTCCGCCGCCGGCGCGGACGGCGGGTCTTCGCTCGCGGGCAACGCGCTGGTCCTGGGCGCGGTGCTGTGCGAAGGCCTGTTCATCCTGCTCAACAAACGGCTGCGCGTGCCGGTGGCGCCGCTGGCGCTGTCGACCGTCATGGCGGCCTTCGGCCTGGCGTTCTCGGCGCTCGCCTGCCTGGCCGAAGCGCCCTGGACCCTGCCCCTGCCGGCCGCCGCCCTGGCGGCCGTGGGCTACTACGCGCTGGTGCCCACGGTGGGCGGGTTCCTGCTCTGGTATGCGGGCGCCGCCCGCGTGAAGGGTGCGGAAGCCGCGCTCTTCACGGCCCTGGCGCCGGTGTCCGCGGTGGCGCTTGCCGCCGGCCTGCTGGGCGAACCCCTGGCCGGCGGGCAGCTTGCGGGCATGGCCTGCGTGCTGGCCGGGGTCGCGATCCTCGGAATGGCCCGGGCCGGGGCAGGGCACTAGCCGCGGCTGAACGCCGACGCGAATTCCTCGGAAAAAATATCGGCCAGCGAACGCCGCAGCGCGGCCGCGCGCTCGGCGCCGTAGGCCGCCTCGAAACGGCGCTGCGCCTCTTTCCACAGGCGCCTGGATTCGGTCAGCTTGGCGCGCCCCGCTTCGGTCAGCTCCACGCGGCGGCTGCGGCCGTCCAGGGGATCGCGCGAGGTCTGCACGTAGCCGTCGCGCTCCAGCGGCTTGAGATTGTGGGCCAGCGCGGACCGGTCCAGCACCATGGCCCGCGCCAGGTCCGTCATCGACGGCGAACCCGCGCGCGCGATGTGCACCAGGATCGAATACTGCGACACCTTCAGGCCGCAGGGCGCCAGCACCGCGTCATAGAGCTGCGACACGCGCCGGGTCGCCTTGCGCAGCGCCGCGCCGTTGCAGACCAGCGGATCGGGGGCATTGAACGGGACGGGCGCGGGAGACGGGTGGTCGGACATGGCGGGGGGCGGGAAGAGGAACGGGGAACGGCACGGGCTCAACGCTACCGCCGGGGAGCGTCCGCGTCCAGGCCTTGCGCATTTCCGCGCAGGCGGGGCCCGGCCGATTCTTGACATTTATTGGCATATGCACGTAAATACCGCATACGCCACCATCGGCCTGCCTCCATGTCCGTCCCGCCGACACCCCGCCCCGCCAACGCACGCCTGCAGGCCATGCTCCACGCGCCGATCGCCCCCACGCTCGCGCGCCTGGCGTGGCCCAATATCCTGATGATGCTGGCGCAGTCCTCCACCGGCCTGATCGAAACCTGGTTCCTGGCGCGGCTGGGCACGCCCGTGCTGGCCGGCATCGCCCTGGTGGTGCCCGTGCTGATGCTGATGCAGAACATGTCGCAGGGCGCGATGGGCGGCGGCATTTCGGCGGCGGTGGCCCGGGCGCTGGGCGGGGGCAGGCAGCGCGAAGCGGACCAGCTCGTGCTCCACGCCGTCGCGCTGAACGCGCTGCTGGGGCTGGTGTTCTGCGCGCTCCTGCTGGTCTTCGGCCCGCTCCTGTACCGCGCCCTCGGCGCCGAAGGCGCCGCGCTGGAGGCGGCCCTGGCCTACTCCGACGTCGTGTTCGGCGGCATCGTGCTGATGTGGCTGATGAACGCGTTCGCCAGCGCCATCCGCGGCACCGGCAATATGCTGGTGCCCGGCGCCGTGATCTGCGGCGGCGCCCTGCTGCTGGTCCCGCTGTCGCCCTGCCTGATCTTCGGATGGGGCCCGTTTCCCGCGCTGGGCGTGGCGGGCGGCGGCTGGGCGCTGGTGATCTACTACGGGCTGGGCGCGCTGATCCTGGGCGCGTACTGCGCCAGCGGCCGCAATGCCGCCCGCCTGGTCCCCAGCCGGCTGTACCTGGGGCTGATGCGCAATATCCTCAGCGTGGGCGCGCTCGCCACGATCAATCCGCTGCTGACCAACGCCCTGGTGGCCCTGACGGCCGCGCTGGTCGGCGCCTACGCGGGCACGGAAGCGGTGGCGGGCTACGGCATCGCCGTGCGGCTGGAATACCTGCTGATGCCCATCGCCTTCGGGCTGGGCGCGCCCATGGTCGCCATGGTGGGTTCCAACATCGGCGCGGGCCAGCCCGAACGCGCGCTGCGCATCGCGCTGACCGGCGGCGCGATGGCCTTCGCCCTGGCCGAGTGCATCGGCCTTGCGGCCGCCTTCTACCCCGAGGCCTGGCTGCGGCTGTTCGGCGCGCAGGACCACATGCTGCAGGCCGGGGCCGGCTACCTGCGCACCGTCGGCCCCGTCTATGGCTTCTTCGCCCTGGGTTTCTCGATGTACTTCGCCTCGCAAGGCGCCGGCCGCCTGAAGTGGCCGCTGGTCGCCGGCTTTCTGCGCCTGCTGCTCGGCATCGGCGCGGGCGGCGCCGCGCTGCACCTGACCGGATCGCTGACCGTGTTCTACGCGGTCGCGGCCAGCGCGATGTTCGTCTACGGCATGGTCATCCTGGGCGCCGTCGCCTCGGGCTCCTGGTTCGGCCAGGGGCATCTCCGGAAACGCGGGCTGTTTGCGCGTCCCTAGACGCGTCCCTAGGCGCGCCGCGCAAGGCGTATTCCACCAGCTCGGCCGCATAGGCCGGGAGCGTCTCGCGCACGCACAGCACCAGGTCGCGCGCGGCCCAGTCGTCGGCCAGGGCCACGCGCCGCACGCCAGCGGCGCGGCCATAGCGCGCCGCCGCCACGCGGGGAACGATGCCGATGCCCACGCCCTGCCCGACCATGCGGCACACGGCGTCGAAGCTGCGCAGCCGCACGCGGTAGGACAGGACCCTGCCGCCGCGCCGCGCGTGGTGCGCGATGTGCTCCTGCAAGGCGCTGCCCTCGACCAGCCCCACGAACTCCTGGTCCGCCACGTCCGCCAGCATGACCGACGCGCGCCCGTCCAGCGGATGGCCCGCCGGCACGATGAGCGCCAGGGGATCGTGCCGGAACGTGAGCGTGCGCAGGCCGTGCAGGTCGGCGGAATCCGCCAGCACGCCGATATCGCAGGCGCCGGCGCGCAGCGCATCGGCGATCTCGTGGCTCAGGCGTTCCTCCAGGTCGACGGACACGCGGGGATGGTCCTTGAGGAACGCGCCCAGGACGGGCGGCAGGTATTCGCTCAGCGCCGTGGTGTTGCACAGCACCCGCACGTGCCCCTTCAGCCCCTGCCCGTAATGGTCCAGTTCGCCCCGCATGCGGTCCATCTGCGCCAGCACCACGCGCGCGTGGTGCGCCAGCGTGCGGCCCGCCGGCGTGGGCTCGACGCCCCGCGGACCGCGCAGCAGCAACGGCACGCCCAGTGTGTCCTCCATGCCGCGGACGCGCTCGCTGGCCGAAGCCAGCGTCATGTGGGAGCGCCGGGCGCCGGCCGTGATGGAGCCCGTTTCCTGCACGTTGAGGAAGAGGCGCAGGTCGGTGAGGTCGAATCGCATGGAAAAAGCGTAGCACGCCAGCCTCAGGTAATGCCATAGGCTTGCTACGCGAGATCCCGATGCGCGTTTCGGTCTTTGGGGACGACAATGAAGTCCGATCCAACCCTACCGCGGGAAAAAACCATGGAAACCCTGAAGACATGCCGCGCCGCGGCGCGATGGCCCGGGCTGGCCCTGATTGCCTGGTCTCTGCACGCCTCAGGCATGGCCGAAGCCGGCAGCGGCCTGGGCCCGCCGATCTCGCCCGCGCAGCAGTATGCGCTGGCGCTGGAAGCCCAGACCCTGGGCGACTATGCCGCCATGGCGCAATGGCTGCGCGCCGCCGCCGGCGGCAGCCATGCGCCGGCGCAGCGCATGCTGGGCGTGGCGCTACTCGGCGGCCCCGCGCTCTACGGCCCCGCCCTGTCCGCCGACCTGTGCGAAGGGCGGCGGTGGCTGCTGCGGGCCGCGCGCCAGGAACCCGCGGGAACGGCGGACATGGCCTATGCCCTGTTCGGCCGCCCCCGCGGCGATGCGTTGACCGCCCCCTGCGAGGCGCCATGAATCCATTCGAACCGCTGCCCGGCGGCACGCCCGCGCTGTTCGCCGCCATCGTGTCGGTGTTCGTCCTGGCCGGGGTGGTGAAGGGCGTGGTGGGCCTGGGCCTGCCCACCATTTCCATGGCCATGCTGGCGCTGGTCATGGCGCCGGCCCAGGCCGCCGCCCTGCTGATCGTGCCGTCGCTCGTCACCAACCTGTGGCAGGCCCGTCCGTGGCCCGCGCTGCCGGCGGTCCTGCGCCGCGTCGCCGGCATGCAGGCGGGCATCTGCGCCGGCACCATCGGCGGCGCGCTGTGGCTGGGCGCGCCCTCCGGCCAATGGGCGGGGGTCTGCCTGGGCCTGGCGCTGGTGGCCTATGCCGCCTGGGGCCTGTTCGGATCGCCGCCCAGGGCGCCGGCCCGGCATGAAGGCTGGCTGGGCGCCGCGGTCGGCGCCGTCACGGGCCTGATCACGGCGGCCACCGGCGTGTTCGTGATCCCGGCCGTGCCCTACCTGCAGGCCCTGGGCCTGGGCAAGGACGGACTGATACAGGCCATGGGGATCTCGTTCACGGTATCCACCGTGGCGCTGGCCGCGGGGCTGTGGCTCAATGGCGGCTACACGCCCGAGGCGGCGGGGGCGTCCGTGCTGATGCTGCTGCCCGCGCTGGCCGGCATGGCCCTGGGCCAATGGCTGCGCGCCAGGCTTTCGGCCCGGACATTCAAGCTGTGCTTCATGGTCAGCCTGGCGCTCCTGGGCGCGTACCAGGTCGCGCGGGGCCTGGCCCCCTAGGCCCCCCCGTCACGCGGCCAGCCGCCTTTCGTCCACGAAACCGATGGACACGGACATCTCGCGCCAGCGCGCCAGTTCCTGCTGCACCGACTGGATCTTGGCGCGCGCCTGGTCGAAGGCGTCACGGCCCAGGAACAGGTGCAGCGGGGCGTACTGCGCCTGCGCCGCATTGATCAGCGCCTGCGCCATCTTCGCGGGATCGCCGCCCGCATCGCGCCCCCGCGCATGGCCCGCCGAACGCATCGCGCCCGGATACACGAGCGACACGCGGATGCCATGGGGCGCGGCCTCGGCCGCCAGGGCCTCGGTCAAGCCGCTGACGGCGAACTTGGTGGCGCTGTAGGCGCCCCAGTCCGCGCAGCCGCCGTCGAAGCCCAGGATCGACGAGATGTTGAAGACGTGCCCGCCGCGCTGCGCGCGCAGGCGCGGCAGCACCGCGCGGATCACGTTCAATACCCCGAATACGTTGACGTCGAAATTGCCGCGCAGGTCCGCGTCCGACAGGCTGTGCAGCTCGCCCTGCAAGCCATAGCCCGCGTTGTTGACCACCACGTCCAGCCCGCCGAACGCGGCGGCCGCGGCGTCCACGGCCCGCCGCACTTGGCGCTCGTCCGCCAGGTCCACCGTCAGCGGCAGGAAGCTTCCTTCCAGCTTGGCGCCCACGGCGTCCAGCAGCGCGTCGCCGTCGCGGGACGTCGCGGCCACCTTGTGGCCCTGCTCCAGCAGCATCTTTACCAGGTTCAGGCCCAGTCCCGCCGACGCGCCCGTCACCAACCAGATTTTCTCGGTATTCATGCGATTCCCTTCCCTTGCTTGCCATGCCGGCCGCATGCCGGACACGTGTAGGGATGGTAAGAATCGCGAACCCGCGCGTACAGGCTCGTTCTTGCGTGAAATCTGCCTATTCCTGCTTCGATGCGGTCCGGCGCCGTCAGCCCGAGGCGCCGCGGGAGCGGCCGGGCCGGGAATGAAGGATAATCCGCCTGTATTCAGCCGCGACGCGGTTTTTTTTCGGAGTTAGCCATGTATCGCGGCATTCAGGCGATCGAACAATTCATGGAATCCATCGGCCTGACCTGGAGCCCCGGCTCGACCGAACGCGCCGAGCTGAAAGTCAGCTACCGCATCGGCAATACCCGGCCCCTGGGCATCGACCGCACGCTGGTGGAATTCCACTGCGACCCCAAACGCGCCAAAGTCTGGGTGCCGGAGTTCTCGCGCACCAGCTTCCACCAGTGGTTCGAAGTGCCCTACCAGGAATTCGAGTTCACGCCCGGCGGCTCGATGCTGAAGATCAAGGCCCCCGCGCGCGGCAACGCCCCTCCGTACAGCGTGGGCATCAAGCCCCTGGCCTGACCAACTGTTTGTACATGATCGTCGTCGCGTCCAGCTTGCCCGCGTCGCGCGGGTCGCGGCTGAACCCGGGAATCGTGCCGACGGTCCGGTAGCCCATCGACGCATACAGCGGTTCCGCGCTGTCGCCCGTGCGCGTGTCCAGCGTGATCAGGCTGCGGCCCCGCCGGCCCGCCATGGCCTCGGCCTCGGCCAGCAAGGCGCGCGCGATGCCGCGGCGGCGGAAATCCGGATGCACCAGCAGCTTGCGCACCTCGGCGCGGTGCGGCTGGTTGGGCGGCGTATCGCAATCCAGTTGCACCGATCCCGCCACCCGCCCGTCCTGCCGGGCCACCCACAAAGCCAGCGCGCCGCCGGCCACGCCCGGCAACACCTTCGCGCGCCAGTAAGCCTGCGCGTCCTCTGGCGTGTACGGCAGGACGAAGCTGACGCTGGCGCCGCCTTGCACGCAGGCGTGCAGCAGGCCGGCCAGTTCCGCCAGCAGGGCGTCGGCATCATCCGCCGACAGGAGCGTCACTTCATAAGGGGTTTGGGACATGGTGGACTCAGACGATGAAGAGCAGGTATCGGGCGCCGGTGTGCGGCGGGGTGGAAAATTCGCTGGCGCCGAACAACTGATAGCGCAGGCAATCGCCGGGGGCCAGGCGGTAGGCCTGGCCGTCGACGGTAATGGACAGCTCGCCTTCCAGCATCAGCAGATGGTGTTCCAGGCCCGCCCGCGGCGAGCGTTCATAGGCGATGCGCGCGCCGGCCGCCAGTTCGCAGGCCAGCACCTCGCCCGCCAGTTGCTGCGCGGGCGGTGAAACCGAGCGGCGGCGGAAACCCGCGCTGTCGTCCACCCACACGGCCTGGGCCTGCTGCGGCACCAGCGGCGCGAATTCGTCCTCGACCATCAGCATCAGGCGCGACATGGTCAGGCCGTAGGCCGCGCACAGCTTGCCCAGCACGCTGGCCGTGGCGCTGACCTCGGCGTTCTCCAGCCGCGACAGCGTGGCGCGGCTGACCCCAGCGCGGCGGGCGAGTTCATCCAGCGGCCATCCGCGTTCCTGGCGCAGCGCCTTGAGCCGGCCGGCGATGCGCCGGTCCAGGCCGGCGTCGGAAGGTATCGTGTTTTCCATATAAGAGAATTTCTCTCAAATACGGAACGCCGTCAAGCTCCTACTACAGCCCTCAGGGCGATTTCGGCACAATATGGGTCATGCACCTGGCCACCCCCCTCATCATGACCTCCCTCTGCCTGAGCTTTCTGAGCGGCTGCAGCCTGCCCTCCCTGGACAAGCGCAGCGAGTCCCGCGCGCTGACTCCCGAGGCAGCGCAACACACGCCGCTGGGCCAGGCCATCGCGCCCATGGCGGCCGCGCATCCCGGCAAGTCCGGCATCCATCCCCTGCCCGACGCGTACGACGCTTTCGCCGCGCGCATGCTGCTGGCGCGGGCGGCCGAGCGCAGCCTGGACGTGCAGTACTACATCTGGCACAACGACATGACCGGCACCATGCTGCTGGAGGCCCTGCACGAGGCGGCCGACCGCGGCGTGCGGGTGCGGCTGCTGCTCGACGACAACGGCACGGCCGGGCTGGACGACGAACTGTCCGCGCTGGACGCGCACCCGAACATCGAGGTGCGGCTGTACAACCCCTTCGTGCTGCGCTGGCCCAAGACGCTGGGCTACCTGACGGACTTCAGCCGCCTGAACCGCCGCATGCACAACAAGTCCTTCACGGCGGACAACCAGGCCACCATCATCGGCGGGCGCAACGTCGGCGACGAATATTTCGGGGCGGCCAGCGGGGTGCTCTTCACCGACCTGGACGTGCTGGCCATCGGCGCCGCGGTCAATGACGTATCCATGGATTTCGACCGGTACTGGGCCAGCGAATCGGCCTACCCGGTGGACCGCCTGCTCAAACAGCCCGAGCCCGGCGGGCTGGACGAACTGGAGCAGGCCGCCACGCAGGTCGAACGCTCGCCGGAAGCCGCCGCCTATGCCGAGGCCATGCGCAAGCTGCCGTTCATCAAGCAACTGCTGCATGGCGAGCTGGCGCTGGAATGGGCCGACACGCGCATGGTCAGCGACGATCCGCGCAAGACCCTGGGCACCGCGCCGCCCGAAGCGATGCTGCCGCACCAATTGCACGAGATCGTCGGCACGCCCACGACGGACCTGGAGCTGGTGTCGCCCTATTTCGTGCCCACGGCCACCGGCACCCAGGCCTTCGCGCAGATGGCGCGGCGCGGCATCAAGGTCAAGGTGCTGACCAACGCGCTGGAAGCGACGGACGTGGCGGTGGTGCATTCCGGCTATGCCAAGCGCCGCAAGGATCTGCTGGCCAGCGGCGTAGAGCTGTTCGAGATGAAGCGCATGTCCGCCAACGTCGAGCACAACAAGAGCATGGGGCCTTTCGGGAGTTCCGGTTCCAGCCTGCACGCCAAGACCTTCGCCGTCGACGGCCGCAGGATCTTCGTGGGGTCGTTCAATTTCGATCCCCGCTCGGCCAAGCTGAACACCGAACTGGGGTTCGTCATCGACAGTCCCACGCTGGCGGGCCGCATCGCCGAGGCCTTCGAACGCGAGATCCCCCTGGCCGCCTATCGCGTCTGCCTGGACGACAAGGGCGAACTCTACTGGCTGGAACAGCGCGGCGGCGACACCATCCGCCACGACACCGAACCGGGCACCACCGTGTGGCAGCGCATGTCGCTGTGGTTCGTGTCGCTGCTGCCGCTGGAACCGCTGCTGTAGGCGTCCGGACATGGCTTCGAACCTGGAGCTTTTCGGCGACGGCGCCCCCGCGCAAGGCGGGCGCGCGGCGCTGGGCCCGCAGTCCGTCGTGCTGCGCGGCTACGCCCTGCCGATGGTCGACGCCCTGCTCGCGGGCGTCGACGCGGTCACGGCGCGGGCGCCCTTCCGCCACATGGAGACGCCGGGCGGCTACACCATGTCGGTGGCGCTGACCAACTGCGGAACCCTGGGCTGGACCAGCGATGCCCGCGGCTACCGCTACACCCGCCAGGACCCGCTGTCGGGCCAGCCCTGGCCCGCCATGCCCGAAGCCTTCGTCCAGTTGGCGCGGGCCGCGGCGGCCGACGCCGGTTTCCCCGGCTTCGCGCCGGACGCCTGCCTGGTAAACCGGTACGAACCGGGCTCGCGGCTGTCGCTGCACCAGGACAGGAACGAGCACGACTACGGCGCGCCCATCGTGTCGGTGTCGCTGGGCATGCCCGCCGTCTTCCTGTTCGGCGGCGACGCGCGCGCGGACAAGGCCTCGCGCACGCCGCTGTTCCATGGCGACGTGGTCGTCTGGGGCGGCGCGGACCGGCTGCGCTACCACGGCGTCATGCCCATGAAGGACCTGCCGCATCCCCGGCTCGGCAGCCTGCGCATCAATTTCACCATCCGCAAGGCGGGCTGACGGCCCGCCCCGCATGAGGGTTCTCCACCTCTGGCCGGCCGGCCGCGGCGGCTCTACCATTGCGCACCTTCCCGCCCCGCGTTCCGGAACCCCATGCGTACACGATCCGCCCTGGCCTTGCTGTGCACCCTGATCGCGGCGTCCGCCCGGTCCGCCGAGCCGCCCCCGGCCCTGATCGAAAACTCGCTGGGCATGGCCTTCGTGCGCATACCCGCCGGCACCTTCCTGATGGGCAGCGACGAAACGCCCGAGTCGCTGGCGCGCGCCTATCCCCAGTATCCGCCGGCGCGGTACGCCCAGTTGTCCGACGAGGCGCCGGCGCATACCGTGCGCATCACGCGCCCGTTCTATCTCGAACGGACGGAAGTCACCGTGGGGCAGTTCCGCCGCTTCATCGAGGCATCCGGCTACGTTCCCGAATCCGAGGCCGACGGGACCGGCGGCTACGGCTACAACCCCTCGTACGATCCCGACAAGTCCGAAAGCGGCGACGCCTTCGAAGGCCGCGACCGCCGCTACTCCTGGCGCAACCCGGGCTTCGCGCAGGGCGACGACCATCCGGTCGTGAACATAAGCTGGAACGACGCCACGGCGCTGGCGCGCTGGCTGACCCTGCGGGAAGGCAAGGTCTACCGCCTGCCCACCGAAGCCGAATGGGAATACGCCTGCCGCGCCGGCACTCGCACCCGCTACCAGAACGGCGACGATCCCGAGGCCATGCCCGACGTCGGCAACGGTTTCGACGCGCAAGCCGGGCCGTTCTGGCCCAAATGGGCGGCCTTTGCGTCGGCCCGCGGGGACGGCCATGCCTTCACCGCCCCCGTCGCCAGCTATGCGCCCAACGCCTTCGGCCTGTACGACATGCACGGCAATGCCTGGGAATGGGTCGCGGACTGGTACGGCGAGGACTACTACGCGCATTCGCCCGCGGACGACCCGCAGGGCCCGGCCAGCGGCAATGTGCGCGTCAGGCGGGGAGGCTCCTGGCATACGTGGGCGCTGTACACGCGGGCCTCGTTCCGCAACTGGAATACGCAGGAAACGCGCTATCCGCTGGTGGGCCTGCGCCTGCTGCGGGAGGCCGAATGACGGAGCCGGCCCCCCGTACGGGTTAGCATAGCCGCACGCTCAACCTCAGAGAGAATCCTGACATGCATTCACTGGGCCGTCTCGTCCTGCTCGTGAACGACTACGAAACCGCCATCGCCTTCTACCGCGACAAGCTGGAAATGGAGGTCTATGCGGACCTGCCCGTCGGCCCGCAACGCTATGTGCACCTGCGGCTGCCGGAACAGCCTTCGGTGGGCGTATGGCTGCTGCAGGCCCTGACCCAGGCGCAGCGCGACCGCGTCGGCGACCAGACCGGCGGCCAGCCGGTGGGCGTCTTCTATACCGACGACGTCGCGCGCGACCACGCCCGCTTCGCCGCCCGGGGCGTGCGCTTCACCAAGGAACCGGTGCACGAAGCCGCCGCCGTGTATGCCCATTTCATCGACCTGTACGGCAACGAATTCGTGCTGGTACAGGCGAAGCCGTAGCCTGAAAGCCGGCCCCGGCCGGCCCGCCATTCCGACCAGGAGAACCCCATGTCCAGAGTCATGCTCGTCACCGGCGGCAGCCGCGGCATCGGAGCCGCCGTCGCCAGGCTGGCCGCCCGGCGCGGCTATGCCGTGGCCGTCAACTACCACGCGCGCGCCGACGCCGCCCAGGCGGTCGTGGAAGAGATACGCGGCGCCGGCGGGCGCGCCGTCGCCTTGCAGGCCGACGTCTCGCAGGAGGCGCAGGTGGTGCGCATGTTCCGCGCCGTGGACGAGGAACTGGGCCGCATCGACGCGCTGGTGAACAACGCGGGCATCCTGGAGACGCAGATGCGCGTGGACAGCATGAGCGCCGAGCGCCTGCTGCGGGTGCTGTCCACCAACGTCGTGGGCGCGTTCCTGTGCGCGCGCGAGGCCGTGCGCAGAATGTCGACGCGCCACGGCGGCCAGGGCGGCGCCATCGTCAACGTGTCCTCCGCCGCCGCCCGCCTGGGTTCGCCCAACGAATACGTGGACTACGCCGCGTCCAAGGGCGCGATGGACACGATGACCATCGGCCTGTCCAAGGAAGTAGCCCCGGAAGGCATACGCGTCAATGGCGTGCGCCCCGGCACCATCTACACCGAGATGCATGCCAGCGGCGGCGAGCCGGGCCGCGTGGACCGCCTGAAAAGCGCGATACCGCTGCGCCGCGGCGGCACCGTGGAAGAGGTGGCGGGCGCCGTGATGTGGCTGTTCTCGGACGAGGCCGGCTACACCAGCGGTTCGTTCATCGACGTGTCCGGCGGCACCTGACGCCGCCGCCCGCGGGCTACTTGGGACCCGCGGAGATGACCCGGTTTTCCTGGCGGGAAGCGATGCGCGCCTCGACGCGGCGCAGCACCGCCAGCACGAACAGGGCCATCAGCGTGCTGACCACGGCGGTGGCTTCGCGCCCCATGCCGGCAGCCACGCCGATGGCGGCCGTCATCCAGATGCTGGCCGACGTCGTCAGCCCGTGGATTTCACGTTCATTGCCCAGCTTGATGATGGCGCCCGCGCCCAGGAAGCCGATGCCGGCGATCACGCCTTGCAGCACCCGGCTCAGGTCGCCGACCTGCATGCCGCCCTGCAGCGGCACCAGCACGAAGATGGCCGCCCCCAGCGCGACCAGCATGTGGGTGCGCAGGCCCGCCGCCTTGCCGCTGCGCTCGCGCTCGTAGCCCAGCAGGCCGCCCAGGATCACGGCCATGCCCAGGCGCAGCACGATGCGCGTCGCCTCGCCCGCATCGGGGATGTCGGCGAATTCGCTGCGCAGGGTGGACCAGATTTCCAGCCAGATTTCCGACATCGCCGCCTCCTCGGAGGAAATGGTGAAAGCAGCATAGCAGGCGGCGCGCGCGGGCCGCCACGCCTCGCATGCACTGGCACATATGGGCACAACTGGTTTACAACCTCCTGGTGTCCCGCGCTGTCGCGGGCGAGAACCGACCGGAGGGTTTCATGGATTTGCAGCTAGGCGGTAAACGCGTGCTCATCACGGGCGCATCCAAGGGCATCGGCCTGGCCTGCGCCATCGCGTTCGCCCGCGAAGGCGCCGAGCCCATCCTGGTGGCGCGCGACGACGACGCCCTGCATGCCGCCTCGCAAGCCATCGGCGCGCAGACCGGCCGGCAGGCCCGCGTGCACACGCTGGACCTGGCGCAGCCCGGCGCGGCGGAACGCCTGAGCAAAGAGGCGGGCGACGTCGACATCCTGGTGAACAACGCCGGCGCGGTGCCCGGCGGCGCCCTGGACCAAGTGCAGGACGAGCGCTGGCGCGCCGGCTGGGAACTGAAGGTGCATGGCTACATCGCCCTGGCGCGCCACTACTACCCGCGCATGCGCGAGGCCGGCGCGGGCGTCATCGCCAACATCATCGGCATGGCGGGATCCGCGCCGCGCGCCGACTACATCTGCGGCGCGGCGGCCAACGCCTCGCTCATCGCCTTCACCCGCGCGCTGGGCGGCGAGGCGCCGCGCCATGGCGTGCGCGTCTTCGGCGTGAACCCGTCGCGCACCCGCACCGACCGCGTGCTGACCCTCGCGCGGCAGCGCGCGCAGGCCCGCTGGGGCGAAGAAAGCCGCTGGCAGGAAACGCTATCCGACCTGCCCTTCGGCCGGCTGATGGAACCCGACGAAGTGGCCGACATGATCGTCTTCGGCGCCTCGCCGCGCGCCGGCTACCTCAGCGGAACGGTGATCGACCTGGACGGCGGCGAGCAGTATGCGAGTCATGGGCGGTGAACGGTTCATCCGCCCTGGTCGAGGTCGGTGTCCAACACCTTGGAGGTAAGTGTCTGGCACCCCAGGAGACGCCCTGCATCCTGCATGGGTATCGCGCGGGTGTCTGACACCACATTCGCGCATCGGCGGGTGTCTGACACCCGGGAAGATCGGCTTCATCCTGTACGGGCGTCGCATTGGGTGTCAGACACATGACGCACTGCCCGCTGTCTGGAGGTCAGTGTCTGACACCCCAGGAGATGCCCTGCATCCTGCACGGGTATCACACGGGTGTCTGACACGGCGTTCGTGCGTCGGCGGGTGTCAGACACCCGGGAAGATCGGCTTCATCCTGTACGGGCATCGCATTGGGTGTCAGACACATGACGCGCTGCCCGCTGTCTGGAGGTCAGTGTCTGACACCCCAGGAGACGCCCTGCATCCTGCACGGGTATCGCGCGGGTGTCTGACACGGCATTCGCACATCGGCGAGTGTCAGACACCCGGGAAGATCAGCTTCATCCTGTACGGGCGTCGCATTGGGTGTCAGACACGTGACGCGCTGTCCGCTGTCTGGAGGTCAGTGTCTGACACCCCAGGAGACGCCCCGCATCCTGCACGGGTATCGCACGGGTGTCAGACACTGTCGCTGTCAAGCACCCGCCACCCGCAGCCCCCAGCCGGCCAGCAGCGCCGGCAGTTGCGCCATGTCGGTGAACACGCGGGCCACGCCCACGCCGCGCAAGGCCTCGGCGCCGCTGTGGCCGTTCGCGTCCGGGCTGTATCCGAACACCGTGGCGCCCGCGGCCACGCCGGCGGTCGCGCCGGTCACCGTGTCCTCCACGATGGCGCAGCGCCGGGGATCCACGCCCAGCGCCTCGGCGGCGGCCAGGTACACGTCCGGCCAGGGCTTGCTGCGCGGCATTTCGTGGCCGCTGAACACGCGCCCGCCGAAGCAATCGGCGATGCCCACCTTGGCCAGTTGCAGTTCCACCTTGCGGCGGTCGGCGCCCGAGGCGACGGCGATCCGTCCGTCCAGCGCCTGGTGCAAGGCGCGCACGGCATCCGGCGCGCCGGGTATTTCCAGCAGGTCGCGGTCCAGCGCGTCGTTGCGCCGCTGGCGGAACTGGGCGAACCATTCCTGGCCGAGCGTGGCGCCGGTGCGGGCCTCGATCAGCGGCAGTTCGTCCCTGACGGCCTTCCCGGTGAAGATGCGCATGGTTTCTTCATGCACGATGTCCCAACCCAGCTCGTTGAGCATCTGCGTCAGCACGCGGCTGGTGATGGGTTCGGAATCGACCAGGACGCCATCGCAGTCGAACAGCACGGCGTCAAAGGGAAAATCAGTCATTGCGGCAAGCCGGGGGAAATCCATGAAGCGGGTAAGCATACTTCAAGCGGCCCGGCCTCCCCCGGCGCGGACGCGCCTCAGTTTTCCGCCGTGATGTGCCCGTCCGCCACGACCTTGGCGAACACCGCCGTCTGCGCCTTGATGAAATCGCGGAATTCGTCCTGGCTCATGGGCTGCACTTCCCCGCCCAGTTCGCGCAGGCTGGCCACCAGCTTCTCGTCCTTCAGCGCGCGGCCGATCGCGGCGGCCAGCTTCTGCTGCACGTCCGCCGGCGTCGCGGCCGGCACGAACACGCCGAACCAGTTCTCCAGCGCGTAGTCCGCGAGCGGCGCGTACTCCGCCACGGCGGGAATATCCGGCGCGAACGAGGCCCGCTTCGCGGACGTGACGGCCAACGGCTTGACCTTGCCGCTCTTGATGAAAGGCAGCGCGCCCGCCAGGCTGACGAACGTCAAGTCCACGCTGCCGGCGGCCACGTCCACCAACTGCGCCGACGCCCCCTTGTACGGGACGTGCACCATCTTGATCCCGGCCAGCGATTGCAGCAGCTCGCCGTTCAGGTGCTGCGGATTGCCCACGCCGCTGGTCGCGTAGGTCAGCCTGTCGGGATTGGCCCGGCCGTAGGCGACCAACTGCTCCACGCTGGACACCGGCAGCCTGGGATTGGCGACCAGCACGTTGGGCACGCGAGCTATCAGCGCGATCGGCGCCAGGTCCTTCTCCGGCTGGTATTGCATCTTGCTCTTGAACACCAGCGGATTGATCGCGGTCTCGCCCGCCGAGCCCAGCAGCAGGGTGGCGCCGTCCGGAGCGGAACGCACCACCGTCTGCGCGCCCAGCATGCCGCTGGCGCCGGGCTTGTTTTCGACCACAACCCCTTGCGGCATTTCGCCGCGCAGCCGCTCGGCCAGCAGCCTGCCCATCCCGTCCACCCCGCCGCCCGCGGCAAACGGCACGATCAGGGTCACGGGCCGGCCCGCGGCCGGGTCGGCGGCGTGCAGCGGGGCCGCCGCGGCCAACGCCAGGGCCGCGCCAGCGGCCAGGGTACGGATTGCATGCATGGTCTGTCTCCTGTGCGGCCGGTTCTCTGCCCGGCCGGGTTTTTCCTTAATTGCATTTTATAGATTCAATATGCAAAAATGGCAGCTATGGAAAACACCAATGCCACGCCGCGCCGCGCCAGCTTCACGCTGGACGGCGTCCGCTACACCTATCTGGACCTGGCCGGCGCCTATGGCGAGGCCTACTTCCGCCTGCCCGTGGTGTTGCGGCTGCTGCTGGAAAACGCGCTGCGCAACATGGCCGATGCCGAGCGCGACGCCGCCGCGGCCGCGCTGTTCGGCTGGCTGGAACAGGGCACGAGCGAAGCCGAGATCGCCTTCCAGCCCGGGCGCGTGCTGATGCACGACACCACCAGCACCCCTGCGCTGGTCGATATCGCGGCGATGCGCGACGCCCTGGCCGAGGCCGGCGTCGACCCCGGCCTGCTGAACCCGGTGCTGCCCGTGGACGTATCGGTGGACCATTCGCTGGCGGTGGAAGCCTACGCGCGCGCCGACGCGGCCGCGCTGAACCTGGACCTGGAACTGCGCCGCAACGCCGAGCGCTACCGGTTCCTGCGCTGGGCGTCCAAGGCCCTGTCCAATGTGCGCATCCATCCGCCGGGCACCGGCATCATGCACACCATCAACCTGGAGCAACTGGCCGTCGTGGTCTGCCGGAAGGACGGCGCCGACGGCGTCTCGCTGCATCCGGACATGATGATCGGCACCGACAGCCACACGCCCATGATCAACGGCATCGGCGTGCTGGGCTGGGGCGTGGGCGGGCTGGAGGCGCAGACCGTCATGTTCGGCATGCCCACCCTGCTGCGCATCCCCGACGTGATCGGCGTGCGCCTGACCGGCGCGCTGGCGCCGGGCGTGACCGCGACCGACCTCGCCCTGACCGTGACCCAGCGCCTGCGCGCCATCGGCGTGTCCGGGGAATTCGTAGAGTTCTTCGGGCCCGGCGCCGCCACGCTGTCGGCCGGCACCCGGTGCGTGGTGGCCAACATGGCGCCCGAGTATGGCGCCACGACCGGCTACTTCCCCATCGACGGCGAAACGCTGGCCTATCTGCGCCAGACGGGCAGGCCCGAAGCGCACATCGCGCTGGTGGGCGCATACGCCGAACGGGCCGGCATCGCGCTGGACCCGGACGCCGCGCCTCGCTATACCCGCGTGGTCGACATCGCGCTGGACGGCGTGCAAATGCACGTGGCCGGCCCGAAGCGGCCGCAGGACCTGCATCCCTACACCGGTACGAAGGCCATCCTGCAAGGCCTGGGCTTCGCGCCCCGGGCCCGGGCGGACGGCCTGCCCCGCCATGCCATCGCGATTGCCGCCATCACCAGTTGCACCAACACCTCGGACCCGCGCCTGCTGACGGCGGCGGGCCTGCTGGCGCGCAAGGCGCGCCAGGCCGGCCTGCGCGTGCCCGCCTGGGTGAAGACGTCCCTGGGGCCCGGTTCGCCCGCCGCCGCCGCGTATCTGGCGCGCGCCGGCCTGCTGGAGGACCTGGCCGCCGTGGGCTTCGATATCGTGGGCTACGGCTGCACCACCTGCATCGGCAACTCCGGCCCCCTGCCCGCCGCGGTGCGCGACGCCATGGCGGCCGGCGCGGTCCATCCGGTCGCCGTGCTGTCCGGCAACCGCAATTTCACCGGCCGCATCCATCCCGACCTGGACCTGGGCTTTCTCATGTCGCCGCCGCTGGTCATCGCATTCGCGCTGGCGGGCGACGCCGAGCGCGACCTCGGCCGGGAGCCGGTGCAGATCTCGCCGGACGGCCGCGCCATCCATCTGCGCGATCTCTGGCCCGACGAGGCCGAGATCGACGCCGCGCTGGCCGCCGGCCAGCGGCCCGACGACTACCGCGGCGCGTTCAGGATCGCCAGCGCCAATCCCGCCTGGCAGGCGCTGCAATCGCCGGATACCGCGCGCTTTCCCTGGGATCCGGCATCCACGGCGCTGCGCCGCCCGCCCTTCGCCTCCACCGATGAGGCCGGCCAATTGGGCCGCTACACGGCCCACCCCCTGCTGGTGCTGGGCGACGACGTCACGACCGACCACCTGTCGCCCGCCAGCGCCATCCCGCCGGACAGCCCGATCGCCGACTTCCTGGTCGAGCGCGGCGACAAGCGCGACGACCTGAACGTCTTCGCGTCGCGGCGCGGCAACTGGCAAGTCATGATGCGGGCCGCGTTCTACAGCAAGAGCCTCGTCAACCTGCTCTGTCCCGAGGCCCCCGTGGGCCATACACGGCACGCCCCCAGCGGCGGGATCGAGCCCATCTGGGCAGCCGCGGCCCGCTACGCGCAGGCAGGGCAGCCGGTCGTGCTGGTGGCGGGCGAACGCTACGGCACCGGTTCGTCGCGCGACTGGGCCGCCAAGGGCCAGCGCCTGCTGGGCATACGCGCGGTGCTGGCGGTCAGCTTCGAACGCATCCACCGGTCCAACCTGATCGGCATGGGCATCCTGCCCCTGCGCCTGCCCAAGGGCGTTACGCCCGCCAGCCTGCGGATACGGTCGGGCGACCGGATCGACATCGACGCCGATCCCGCCGCGCTGATGCCGCGCGGCGCGGTGCCGGTGCGCATCCTGCGCGCCGGCGGCGGGACCGAAACGCTGCTGGCCGCCGCGGCCGTCGAGACCCGGCTGGAAATCCGCCTGTTGCGGATGGGCGGCGTCATTCCCGCTATCCTGTCGGACACGATCGAATCGGCCCAATCCCATCCATGAGCGCGCAAACCAATACCGTCAACAAAATCCTGGAGCTGATCAAGGAAGAGCGCCTGCCCGAAGGCGCGCACCTGACCGCGCAGAAGCTCGCGGACCGGCTGCGCCTGTCGCGCTCGCCGGTCAACGACGCGCTGGGCATTCTCGAACAGCACGGCATCGTGACACGCAGGCCCAACCGCGGCTACTTCCTGCGGCAGGATTTCGATGCGCTGACGCAGGACGGCGCCGGGCTCGCGCAGCCCTCCGTGGACGACATCGTGACGCAAAGTTATTTCCGGCTGGCCGACGAACTGCTGCGCGGCGAACTGCCCATGCAGTGCAGCGAAGCCCAGTTGCGCGCGCGCTACGCGCTGACCAACGCGCAGGCCCAGGCCCTGCTGGCGCGCATCTCGCAGGAGGGCTGGGCGCATCGCCGGCCCGGCTACGGCTGGGAATTCTCTTCCATGATGACGACGCCGGACAGCCTGCTTCAGTCCTACCGGCTGCGGCTGGCGCTGGAGCCGGCGGCGCTCCTGGAACCGACGTTCCATATCGACAAGGCCGTCCTGGCGCGCTGCCGCGCCGCGGAAAAGCACCTGCTGGACGGCGGCATCGCCACCGACACGGCGGATCAACTGCACGAACGCGGCGTGCGCTTCCACGAATCGCTGGTGGAAGCGTCGGGCAACCCCTTCTTCATCGACACGATCAAGCGCGTCAACCGCGTGCGCCGCCTGCTTTCGTACCGCTCCATGCAGGACCGCAGCCGCTACAAGCAGCACTGCGACCAGCACCTGGCGATCCTGGACCTGCTGGAGCGCGAACGCAACGAAGAGGCCGCCGAGGCATTGGCCATCCATCTGCGCAGCACCCTGGACAACCTGGCCCGCATCCGCGGCATCCTGGCCTAGGGCCGGCTCCATTCCTACCCGACGAGGCTCGCGCCATGCACGTCTATATCGGCTCCCGCACCACGCGCGAACGCAGCGCCCGCGGCGAGGGCATCAGCGTTTTCGACTACGACCCCGGCAGCGGGACGCTGACCCTGACGCAGGTGATGGGCGGCCTGCTCAATCCTTCCTACCTGCTGCCGCATCCCGCCCTGCCGGTGCTGTACACCGTGCATGGCGACAGCCACGAGGTCAGCGCGCTGCGCCGCGACACGCGCGACGGATCCCTGGCGCCGTGGCGCACGCAGTCCTGCGAAGGACGCAATCCCGTGCATCTTGCCCTGGGTCCCTCGGGCCGCTACCTGATGGTGTCGAACCACCTGGCCGGCACGCTGGCCGTGCTGCCCGTGGCGGGCGACGGGTCGCTGGACCCCGTATCGCAAACGGTTCGCCTTGAAGGCGAGCCCGGGCCGCACCGCAAGGAGCAGCCTTTCGCCAAGCCGCACTACAACCTCGTCGACCCGTCCGGCCGCTACGTGGCGGTGCCGGACAAGGGCCTGGACCGCGTATTCCTCTTCGCGCTGGACGAACGCGGCGTCGGCGCGGAACCGGTTTGCGCGGCCGCCGCGCGCGAAGGCGCCGGCCCGCGCCACGCCGTCTTCCACCCGTCCGGCGCGTGGCTCTACGTGGTCAATGAACTGGACAACACCGTGGCCGCCTATGCGCTGGAAGCCGGCGCGCTGCGGCCGTTCCAGGTGCTGCCCACGCTGCCCGACACCTGCACCGGCAACAGCCGCGCCGCCGGCATCGCGATGGACGCGCACGGCCGCCACCTGTACGTTTCCAACCGCGGCGACGACAGCATCGCCGTGTTCGGGGTGGACCCCGCCAGCGGCAGGCTGACGCCGCGCCAGCACGCATCGACCCGCGGCAGGACGCCGCGCTTTTTCACCCTGTCTCCCGACGGCCGCTTCCTGTTCGCGCTCAACGAGGACAGCGACACCCTGGCGCGGTTCCAGGTCGATCCGCGCGACGGCACCCTGGCGGAAGACGGCTGCGTCCTGCGCGTCGGCAGCCCGGTGTGCATGGTGTTCGCGCCGCGCCAGGCGTGATGCGCCGCGGCGGCTTCAGAAATCCATGGAAGCCGACAGCATCACTGTGCGCGGCACGCCCTGCGAGATCGTGCCGTACGAAGCCACGCCGGACCAGTACGCCCGGTTGAACACATTGACCACGTTGGCCCGCAGCGTGACGTCCTTGCCGTAGACCTTGGCGGCGTAGCGCGCCCCCAGGTCGAAGGTGGTCCACGACGGCACGGACTGCGTGTTGGCCTGGTTGATGTATTCGCGCCCGGTGTGGACCATGCTGCCCGTCAGGGTCAGGCCGGCCACCCACGGCGTATCCCACTCCGCGCCCAGATTGACCGACACCTTGGGCACGCCCACGGGCCGGTTGCCCACCGTGGCGCGGCTGGCCGTGCGCGTCAGCTCCGCGTCCAGGAACGTCACCCCGCCCAGCAGGCGCAGCCCACGCAGGGGTTCGCCGGCGACGTTGAACTCCAGCCCGCGATTGCGCTGCTCGCTGTCGGCGCCGTACACGCCATCGGTCAACTGGCCGCTGGGCTTGGTGATTTCGAAGGCGCTCAGCGTCAGCATGGCGCTGTCCAGGTCCAGCTTGACGCCCACCTCCTTCTGCTTCGCCTTGTAGGGCTTGAACACCTGGCCCGCGTTGGACGCGGTGGCGGGCGCCACGTCGCCCTTGCTCAGGCCTTCAACGTAGTTGGCGTAGAACGATACATGGTTCCAGGGCTTGACGACGAGGCCCGCCAGCGGCGTGGTCGCGCGCTCGTCATAGCTGACGGTCCGCTCGCCGGTCGCCGCGTTGAAATTGCGGGACTCGATGCGCTGCTGACGCACCCCCAGGGTCAGTTGGGCGCGCTCGTCCAGGATGCTGAGCGTATCGGCCAGGGCCAAGCCGGAAAGGTCGGACGACGACACCTTGGGCACGTTCGCCGGCGCGGGGATGTACTGCTCCGGACGCGTGACGGGGTGGTAGATGTTGGACGCGAGGGGCGTGCCCATCACGCTCGCCTGCGAATTGCGGTCGCTGTACAGGCTGCCCATGAAGCTGATGGCATGGCGCACCGGCCCCGTGTCCAGCTTGGCCCGCAAGCCGGCGTTGTAGGTACTGCGGTCCACCTGGAACCGGAAGTTGTTCGGCGTGACGAGCGTATCGCCGGCTTCGTTCACGATCGTGGGCGTCTGGTCCGACAGCCGCGCGATGCTGGTGTCCGAACCGCCCGCGTCGGCGAACACCGTCAGGCGGTCGCCGATGTCGTACTCCACCCTCAGCAGCGCCGATTGTCCGTCGGACTTCCACCAGCCCCACGGCTGCGTGGCGTTGCGCCGGCCGTCGGCCGCGTGCGGCGCGTCGATGCCGGCGGCCACCAGGAAAGGCCGCGTGGGCGCGTCGATCTTCTCGTTCTGCGTCAGCAGGTCCAGCGACGCGCGCAGGCGTTCGCCCTGGTAATCCAGCGACAAGGCGCCGATGTCGGTGCGCGAATGCAGATTGTCCAGCGGCGTATCGCCCTGGCGGTGCATGCCGTTGACGCGCACCCCCCATTCGCCGGCGGCGCCGAAGCGGCGGCTCAGGTCGGCCCGGGCGCCGAACTGCGAATCGGCCATGTAATCGGCCGACACGCGGGTCAGGTCCTCGGGCAGCGCCCGCTTGGGCACCATGTTGATCACGCCGCCCACGCCGCTGTTGGGCGACATGCCGTAAAGAAGCGCGGCCGGCCCCTTCAGCACCTCCACCCGCTCGATGTAATCGGTGAAGACGTGATAGTTGGGCGCCACGCCGTAGACACCGTCGAAGGCAATCTCGCCGAGGTTGCCTTCGCCGATGGGAAAGCCGCGGATGTAGAACGAATCGGTCACGCCGCCGATCTGGCCGGTGAAGCGCACCGAGGGCTCGACGTTCAGCGCGTCGGCCAGCGTCACCGCCTGGCGGTTCGCCAGCAGTTCGGACGTGTAGTTCGTGACGTTGAACGGCGCGTCCATCACGTCGCGGTTGCCCAGCAGCCCCAGGCGGCCGCCGCGGGCCACCTGGCCGCCGGCGTACTCCGCCGGCAACGCATCGCCTGCCACGCCCGCGCCGGCGACGGTAACCGTGGGCAGCACGGTCAGCCGCTCTCCCGGGCCGGGCGGCAGCTTGCGCAAGGCATAGGCGCCATCGCCCTGCTCCGACAAGGCATAGCCCGAACCGGCCAGCAAGCGGGAAAATCCCTCCTGCGCGGTGTAGGCGCCGTTCAGCCCGTCGCTGCGCCGGCCCGACAACATCGCCGGATCGAACGACAGGGGCACGCCCGACGCCGCGGCGAACTGGGCGAGCACGTCGCCCAGGGGGCCCGCGGCGATGGCGTAGGACTTGCGCGCCGCGCTGCTGACGGTGTCCGCCGCCGCGGCCGGTGAAGGGGCTCCCGCCGAGGCCAGCAGCGCCAGGCCCAGGCCGGCGGCCCGGACCATCGCGCCCACGGGCGGCAGAACGGCTTTGCCGCGAGGCGTGCGCGGCAAACGGGGAATTCTGGAAACCATGAAACGATCCTTCGTAAGGGACTGGGTAGCGCGCGGGTCGCGGCGATTCACCCGGTACACCGAACGAAGCGGAAAAAAGTGTCAGCCGGTCTGCGATTAATTTGTAACGCCGGCGCGGGGCGCGAGCGTCGTCCAGTACGGCGTGATCCGGCTCACCCTCACCGGCAGCGTCTTTTCCAGGAGCCGCAGGCTGGCGTCGATGTCGTTCAGCGGGAAGGCCCCCGACACCCGCAGCCCGGCCACCGCCGGGTCGCAGCGCAACACGCCCCGGCGATAACGGCCCAGTTCGTCCACCAGGTCGGCCAGCCGCCAGTTCCGGACGGCGAGCATGCCCTGCTCCCACGACACCGCCGACTCGTCGGCCGGGACCTGGAGGCCGACTTCGCGCGCGTTGAAGACCGTCTGCCGCCCCGCCGGCAGCAGCATGGCGGCCGCTCCCGCAGACGCGGGCCGGATCTCGACCGCGCCGTCGAAGACCGCGACACGCACCGAGCCGCCTTCGTCGCGCACCATGAAACGCGTGCCCAGCGCGCGGATCGCGCCCTGTCCGGTCTGGACGATGAAGGGGCGCGGAACCGGCGAAGGATCGTGGCCGGTGGTCAGCAGGATTTCGCCAGCCCGCAGCCACAGCAGGCGCTGCCGGGGGGTGTAGTCGATGTCCACCGCGCTGGCGGTGTTCAGCACCAGTTGCGTGCCGTCGGCCAGTTCCATGCGGCGGCGCTCGCCGGTCGCCGTGCGCGCATCCGCGCTCCACGCCCGCCAGGGCAGTTCGCGCGCGCCCCACCACACGGCGGGCGCCAGGACCAGCAGACCGCCCAGCGCGCGCATGGCCTGCCGGCGGCCCGGGCGGTCGAGCCGGCGCAAGGTGTCGCCTCCGATCCGCGGCGGCACCTGTCCGAATCCGCGCAGCATTTCCTCGGCCCGCGCCCAGGCGGCGGCATGCTCGGCGCTGCGTCCGCGCCAACGCTCGAACTCGGCGCGGTCGGACGCCGACAGGGTCTCGGACTGCCAGCGCACCACCCAGCCCGCCGCTTCCTTCAGGATGGCGGGATCGACGGCGGCGCTCATCGGACCACCTGCTGCGGGTTCATGGCGCGTCGGCCTGATAGGCGATCAGGCAGGCGGTCAACGCCGCCTGCATGCGGCGCTTGACGGTGGACAGCGACACGCCCAGGCGCTGCGCGATGGCGTCGTAGCCCATCCCGTCGAACTGCGACATCAGGAAGATTTCGCGCGTGCTGGCCGGCAGGGCGCGCAGCGTGGCGTCGATGGCGAGCAGGGTTTCCAGGATGAGCGCCCGCGCCTCGGGCGACGGCACCTCCGGCGCCGGAAGCTGCGCGACGACGGCCAGATAGGCGTCCTCCAGCGCGCGGCGGCGCCAGTGGTCCACGACCAGCCCCTTCGCGATGTGGGTCAGCAGCGCGCGCGGCTCGGCGCCGGCCCCCTGCCTGCGCCCGGCCATCAGGCGCACGAAGGTGTCGTGCGCCAGGTCCGCGGCGTCGAAGGAATTGCCCAGCTTCTTGCGCAGCCAGCCCGACAGCCAGCCGTGATGATCCCGGTAGATCTTCGTGACGGTGTCGGCGCTCAAGGAATCGGGCGTAGGCAAGGCGCTACCCTGGATAGAACGTAAATAGGAACTATTTATATTCTATCCTATCCCCTCACGGCCCTTGAACGGCCGCGTTCAGTAATCCATCGGGATATGGCACTGGGCGGCCCTCAGTTCCTCCAGGTGCCGCTCGGCCTCCTGCCTTTCCGCGGCTGGCGACAGGGCCCGCCAGCTCACCATGTTTCCGGTCGCCTTCACCGGCATCCAACCCAGCACGCTGTAGAGCGTGATCGCGGTGCACCCCGTGTCGAACCGCGTTTCGTAATAGCCGTGACGGTCCGGCAGGGTATCGCCGGGCGTCCATTCCATCTGAGACATCCACGTCTCCTTCTTGCTGAAGCTTATGCGCAAGCGCGCGGATCCCGCGGGGATCTTCCGGCGATCGTATCGCCGGCCGCGTTTGCCTGTACGGTCAAGATGCGCCCGGTTTGCAATTCTTGACAGAGGGATATCCCTAGGCCGCGGGAGGCTCCCGCGGCGGAATGTGGCGAAAATCGGACGAAGCGATGGAGGGCGTCCGCCGCGGCGGCTACTTGATGCCGATGAAGGGCAAGGCCGCGCCCGGGACCTGCGTCGCCGGCAGCACGCCGTCCCACTTTTCCACCGCGTTCAGGCTCACCAGGTTGGTGTTGGCGGCCAGCGCTTCGGCCTTGGCGCGGATCGCGGCGGCCTCGGCCTCGCCCCGCATGCGGATGCCGTCGGCTTCCGCCGTGAACTGCTGGCGGCGGGCGTCGGCCTCGGCCTTGGCCTTCACCACCTGGATTTCGGCGTTGATCGTCGCCGTTTCCTTTTGCTGGCGGGTGGTCTCGATCTGCACCTGGGCCAGCATGCGCTGCTCGATGGAATGCTCGTAGGCCTGCGAAAACCCGACCTCTTCGATCTGCACGCCCACCACCTGCACCGGCGCGCCCTCCATCGTCTTGCGCACGGATTCGTTCACGTCCAGGCCCAGCTTCTGGCGTTCCTGGATGGCGCGCACGGCGGTGTACTGGCCGAACACGTTCTTCACCGAATCCGGCGTCTTGCGTTCCAGCACCCGCATCTGCAGATTGTTGATCGTGCCGTATTCGGAATACAGCTCGGCCACGTGCTCGGGCGGCACGCGGTAGGTCACCGACACCCGCAGCGACGCCGGCTGCTGGTCATAGCTGTAGGCCTCCAGCTTCTCGAACACGAACGTATGGTCGCGCACGGACACCATCATCACGCTGTCGATGAAGGGGGTCTTGAAGTCCAGGCCGGGTTCGGACACGCGCACCAGCTTGCCGTTGCGCAGCACCACGCCGCGCTCGCCCTGGTCCACCTGGAACCATGAGCCGAAGGCCAGGAAGAGGATCAGCACGAACAGCACCGCCGTAATGGCCGCGACCTTGATGCTGCGCGGCTTGACGGCGCCTATCGATTTGACGACCTGCATGTCTGTCGGCTTCACTTGGAATCCCTTTCTGATTTTGAACGTTTACGATCCGAGAGCACGGCGGCAATGCCCCGCGCCAGCAAGTAAGCGACGACGGCCGCTCCCACCAAGATCAGGAAATACCTCATCGAGCGTTCCCCCCGGAAAAGAAGCAGGGGATTCTATCGCGACTCCCTGCGCCTCCGAATTGTGACGATTGTTGCGCGGCCCGGCGGTAAAGTTCCTAGCATCAGGCCGCAACCTGTTACGTCCCTCGGGCCGGACCATCTGCTACCGTTGTTCCAGACCCTTGCGCCGCGGCCCTGGTCCGGCGCCCACGACGGAGACCGCGCATGCCACGTCCTTCCGAGTCCGCGCCCCTGATCGGTGTGATTCCTCCCTACCTGCTGGACCGCCTGGCGCAGCACGCCGACGCCCGGGTCAGCATGCCGGCGGTGAAAACGCTGATCATCGACCAGCAGCAGCGCGGCTTGCGCGAAATGGCGGTCCAGCCGCCTCGCGCCAAGCCGGCCCCGGCCAAGCGCGCCGGCCCCGCCGGCAAGCCGCGACGGGCCGTTCACGACGCCGGCAACACGACCACGCTGCCCGGCAAGCTGGTGCGCGCCGAAGGCCGCCCCGCCAGCGGCGACGACGCGGTGGACGAAGCCTATGAACACCTGGGCGCGACCTACAAGCTGTTCTGGGATATCTACCAGCGCCATTCCATCGACGGCGATGGGCTGCCGCTGGTCGGCACCGTGCACTACGGCGAAGACTACGACAACGCTTTCTGGAACGGCGCCCAGATGGTGTTCGGCGACGGCGACGGCGAAGTGTTCAACCGCTTCACGGTGGCGCCCGACATCATCGGCCACGAACTCACGCATGGCGTCATCGACGCCGAGGCCGCCCTGCTCTACCAGGGGCAGTCCGGCGCGCTGAACGAATCCATCTGCGACGTCTTCGGCGCGCTGGTCAAGCAGTACGCCCTGGGCCAGGACGCCCGGCAGGCCGATTGGCTGGTGGGCGCGGGACTGTTCACCGCCAAGGTGCGCGCCCGCGCGCTGCGCTCCATGGCGGAGCCGGGCAGCGCCTATGACGATCCCGTGCTGGGCAAGGATCCGCAGCCCGCCCATATGGACGACTATGTCGACACGCCCAGCGACAACGGCGGCGTGCACATCAATTCCGGCATCCCCAATCGCGCCTTCCACCTGGCGGCCACCGCCCTGGAAGGCCCCGCGTGGGCCGTTGCCGGCCGCGTCTGGTACGACGCCCTGTGCGGCGGCCGGCTGCGCCACGACGCGGACTTCGCGCAGTTCGCGGCGCTGACGCTGGAAGCGGCGCAACGCCATGGCGCCGCGGCCCGGGACGCCATCGCGAAGGCCTGGCAAACCGTGGGAGTCCAGCCATGATCGAACTGCCTTCCCTGGACCTTGCCCTGCTGGTGCGCTTGACCCGCGAAGGCGGCCTGGCCTATCTGCCGGCGATGGCGCGGCCGCGCAGCATCGACCTGGCCACCTGCCCGCCCGAGGTGCGCCGGGAAGTCTGCGACGCGCTGCGGCGCGCCGCGCCCGTCGCCGTCGCGCGCGACGCGTGCGCCGGCGGCGACCGGCGCTACTTCCGCGTGGAGGTGGTGTACGGTGGGGCCGAGGTGCCGGACGTCAGCTTCGACGTGCCGGAGACCGACGCGCCCGACACGCTGGTGCGCCTGTGGAAGGAACCGCCGCGGCAGGAATGAAAGCGCGGGCGCGCCGTTCCCGGCGCGGCGCCTGCGCCGCCTACGCGGGCGCGTGGACCCGGAATTGCCCGATCTGGATGGCCCGGCCCGCATACAGGCCGGCGATCGCCATCGCCACGCACAGCGCCGCGCATCCACCCAGCGCGGCATCCCAGCCGCCCAGCGCATCATGCATCGCGCCCATCAGCGCGGGCCCGGTCGCGGCGAACAGATAGCCCACGCATTGCGCCATGCCTGACAGCGCCGCGGCCTGCTGCGCGTGGCTGGCGCGCAGTCCCACGAACGCGAGGCCCAGGATGATGCCCCCGCCCGTGCCCAGGCCCAGCAGCACGATCCACAACGTGGCCCAGCCGGGCGCGGCGATCAGGCCCAGCATCGCGGCGAACGAGGCCGCGGCCGAGCAGAACGCGGCGGCGCGCTGGTCCTTCATGCGCCGCACCACCGGCGCCAGGAACAGGGCCGGGGCGGCGGACATCAGTTGCAGCAGTCCATGCAGCGTGCCGGCGCGTTCCGCCGTATAGCCCGCCTCGCGCAGGATGGCCGGCAGCCAGCTCACGCCCACGTAGAACACGAAAGAGTTGATGCCCAGGTACAGCGTCACCTGCCAGGCCAGCGGCGAACGCCACAAGCGGCCGCCGTGCGGCGCATGCGCCGTGGACGCCGCGGGCGCGGTGTGACTGGCCAATTGCGGCAGCCACAACACGACGCCGACGACGGGGATCAGCAACAGGCAGCCTGTCGAGAAGCGCCACGTCGCATCGGACAGGTTCGCCAGCGGAATGGCGATGGCCGACGCCAGGCCGGCCGCCAGGCTCATGGTCAGCACGTAGGCCGAGGTCAGGCCCGCGACGCGCTGCGGGAAATCGCGTTTCAGCAGGCTGGGCAGCAGCACGTTGCCGATGGCGATGCCCGCCCCGATGACCGCCGTGCCCAGGTACAGGCCCCAGGCCGGTCCCACGGTGCGCACCCCGATGCCGCCGGCGATCAGCAGCAAAGCGGCGAACAAGGTGCGCTCCAGGCCGTGGCGGCGCGCCAGGCCCGCCGCGAACAGCGACACCACCGCGAAGGCCAGCAGGGGCAGGGTGATCAGCATGCCGGCCGCGGTGGAGTTCAGCCCGAGCTGCTCGCGGAGCATGCCGATCAGCGGCGGCACGCCCGTGATGGGCGCGCGCAGGGCGGTGGCGATGCAGAGAATGCCCGCGATCAGCAGCAGGGGATTGCCGGCGGGGCGCTTGGAGGAAGCGGAAAGAGAGGTCATGCGCAGGAAGCCCTTGGACGGGTCCGTCAGTGTGGACAGGTCTCCAGCTTAAGCAAAACCGCCTTTACCGAATTTCGAGATAATGACAAACTATCCCTAAAACCAGCCAACCCCTCAGCCCATGCCCGCCCTGGACGGCCCCGCCCCCTTCCTCGACCTCGACATCGACTCGCAATGGACCAGTGCGATGCGCGTGCATGCGGCCGAGAACGACCACGAATCCCCCCCGCACCGGCACCGCATGAGCCAATTGGTGCTGGCGCTGCATGGCGGCGTGACCTGCTCGGTGCCGCAGGGGCTGTGGATGGTGCCGCCGCACTGCGGCGTCTGGATTCCCGGCGGCGTGCCGCACAGCAACCGCGTCACGGTGAACGGGCGCGTGTGTTTCCTGTTCGTGCCGCCCGGCACCCCGGATCTGCCAAGGCAGTGCTGCACGCTGGCCATCACGCCGCTGCTGCGGGAACTCATCGCGCACCTGGCGGACCTGTCGCCGGCGGAAGCGGCCACTGCGGCCAACCGGAAGCTGGCGGAGGTGCTGGTGGACCAACTGGCCCACATGCCGACCGAACACCTGCACCTGCCGATCCCGGATCACCCGCGGCTGCGCGAAATCGCCGACGCGCTGCGCGCCGACCCCGCCGACCGCAGCACGGTGGCGCAATGGGGCAGGCGCGTGGCGATGAGCGAACGCACGCTGGCGCGGCTGGTGCACCAGGAACTCGGCATGAGCTTCGGCCGCTGGCGCCAGCAGATGCACATCATCCAGGCCCTGCAGCGCCTGTCGGCCGGCGTCTCGGTGCAGCGCACGGCCGAAGACCTGGGCTACGAATCCGTCAGCGCCTTCATCACCATGTTCCGCAAGACGCTGGGCAAGACCCCCACCCGCTACTTCGCGGACAAGGCCGACGGCGCGCTCTAACAGGCCAGGTGTCAGACACCCCACGAGACACCCGCCAAATGAGGCCGCCCTTCCCGGGTGTCTGACACCCAACCCCCGCCAACTCCAGGCCAGGTGTCAGACACCCCACGAGACATCCGCCAAATGAAGCCGCCCTTCCCGGGTGTCTGACACCCAACCGCCGGCCGCCAACTCCCCTCACCCCTCCCGCGCCCCCGCCACGATGAACAACCGCGGAAACGGCAACAACACCGTCCCGTCGGCCAGCGCCGGATAAGCCTCTTCGATCAACGACTGGTAGCGGGCCAGGAAACCCGCCTGCCCCTCGGCGTCCAGCCGGTCCAGGTACGGCCGCAAGGCCGTGCCCTTGAACCACTCCACCACGGCCGCCGCCCCCGCCAGCGGATGGTGGTAGGTCGTGCGCCACACGTCCAGCCGGCCGCAATGCGGCTTGAGCAGTTCGTAGTACCAGGCCGCGCTGTGCCGCGGCGGATGCGTGAAGCCGCCGATGCTGGCCGCCCACGGGGCCTCGCCGGCCACCTGGCGCGCCAGCCGGTGGGCGGGCTCTTCGAGGTTGTCCGGAGTCTGCACGGCCAGGCTGCCTCCGGGCGCCAACTTGCCGACCAGGCGGGGATACAGCGTGTCGTGATCCGGCACCCATTGCAGCGAAGCGTTCGCCAGGATCACGTCGTAGGACTGCGGCGGATTCCAGGCGGCGATGTCGGCCAGCTCGAAGCGCAGCGCGGGCAGGCGCTTGCGGGCGGCCTGGATCATGTCGTCCGAATTGTCCAAGCCGGTCAGTTCCGCGTCCGGATAGCGCCCGGCCAACACCTCGGTGGAATTGCCCGGGCCGCAGCCCAGGTCCACGGCGCGTTTCACTTCCTGGTTCGGCAAGGCGGCAACCAGGTCCCGCACCGGACGGGTGCGCTCGTTCTCGAAAGCGGAATACTGCTTGGCGGACCAACTGGTCATGGCGGTTCCTTGCGTAGGGGTTCGTCAGCACTCTACGCCTGCCCTATCCATACGACAAATCCGAATCCGGAGAGTCCGCCATATCCACGGGATATGGCGGGCCCGGGCCTTACTCGGCCGCCAGTTCGGGCTTGGCGCGTTCCGAACGCGTCTTCCACAGCGAGAACGCCACGCCGCCGGCGATCAGGCCGAACGTCACCGAGAGGGACACGGCGGCCGGCACCTTGCCGATGAAGCCCACCAGGAATATCTTGGTGCCGATGAACACCAGCACCAGGGCCAGCGCGTACTTCAGGTAATGGAAGCGGTGGATCATCGCCGCCAGCGCGAAATACAGCGCGCGCAGGCCCAGGATGGCGAAGATGTTGCTGGTGTAGACGATGAACGGATCCGTGGTGATGGCGAAAATCGCCGGCACCGAATCCACCGCGAACAGCAGGTCCACGAATTCGATCAGCACCAGCGCCAGCAGCAGCGGCGTGGCCCAGCGCACCGTCTTGGATGTGGCGGGATCAATCTCGCGCACCCAGAACGCATTGCCGCGCAGGCCGTCCGTCACCCGCATGCGGCGCTTCAGGAACTTCAGGATGGGATTGGACGCGATGTCGGGCGTCTGGTCCGCGATCATCCACATCTTGATGCCGGTGAACACGAGGAAAACGCCGAACACATACAGCAGCCAGCCGAAATTGCTGACCAGCGCGGCGCCCAGACCGATCATGATGGCGCGCAGCACGATCACGCCCAGGATGCCCCAGAACAGCACGCGATGCTGGTATTGGCGCGGAATCGCGAAGAAGCTGAAGATCAGCGCGATGACGAAGACGTTGTCCATCGACAGCGACTTCTCGATCATGAAGCCGGTGTAGTAGGCCATGCCGCTGGCGGCGCCCATCTGCCACCAGACCCAGGCGCCAAACAGCAGCGCGGCGGTGATGTAGCCGGCGGAAAGCAGCAGGCTTTCGCGCACGCCGATCTCGCGGTCTTCCTTGTGCAGGACGCCTAGGTCGAAGGCCAGCAGCGCCACGACGATGCCCAGGAAGAGCAGCCAGCTCCAGGCGGGGGTGCCGAGGAAATCGGCGGCCAGAAAGGTCATTAAGGTTTCCATGATGTTCCGCTCTTGTTCGAAGGGCCCCATGATCCGGATCGGACGCCGATGTAAAAATCAGCCTGAAATTGAGTTAAGGTTCGAAAAAACCGAAGTGAGCCGAGCGATGCTGAACTACCGACATCTCTATTACTTCTGGATGGTCGCCAAGGAAGGCGGTTTTTCGCGCGCCGCCGAACGGCTGGACATGGCCATCCAGACCATCAGCGCGCAGGTCCGGGAACTGGAGAAGAACCTGGGCCACCAGTTGCTCAAGCCGGCCGGCCGCGGCGTGGCGCTCACCGAAGCCGGCGAAGCCGCCTTCGCCCGCGCCGAGGAGATCTTCCAGATCGGCCATGCGCTGCCCCAGGAAGTCCGCGCGGCGGCCACCAAGCCCGTCATGCGCCTGGCCGTGGGGCTGTCCGACGGCATTTCGAAACTGGCCGTGCATACCCTGCTGGGCCCGGTGCTGCACACGCCCGACCTGCGCCTGACTTGCCACGAGGGCGAGGTCCAGGAACTGCTGGGCGAACTCGCCCAGCACCACCTCGATCTGGTGCTGGCGGGCCAGGGCGCGCCCGCCAACCCCAACCTGCGGCTCACCAGCGACCGCCTGGTGTCGTCCCCCGTGGACTGGTACGGCCCCGCCAAGTGGGTGCGCAAATCCGACGCGCGCGATTTCCCGCGCTGCCTGGAACGCCTGCCGGTGCTGCTGCCCACCGGCCATTCCGTGCTGCGCCAGACGCTGGACCGCTGGTTCAACGAGCAGGGCCTCTACCCCAACGTGGTCGGGGAATTCGAAGACAGCGCCCTCATGTCGGTGTTCGCCGCCCGGGGGCTGGGCGTGTTTCCGCTGAGCCGGCTGGGCGGCGGCGACATCGGCCTGCTGCGGGGCCTGCGCCCCCTCGCCCGCTGCGATGAAGTGCACGAGGAAATACACGCGATCCGCAATCGCCGCGGGCAGCATCATCCGTTGGTGCAGGCCGTGCTGCTGCATGCGAAAACTTCGGTTTTCTCTTAATGTTTGTCACACCCGCTCTGGTTTTTCGGAAATAGAATCCGCTTTATCGTGGCGTTCCCTTGAAATATCGGAGTACCGCTTCAATGAAAAAAATCATCTGGCTCGCCTTCGCCGTGCTTGCCGCGCTCTGGACGGGGCTGGTGGCGCTGACGCTGCAATTGACCGATTGGGTCCTGGCCTCCGTCGCCTCGGCGCAGGTGCCGGGCGCCGCGTTCGACACGTCGCAATGGGTCGCGCCCGCGTGGGCGGCCGCCTGGGTCGATCCCGCCTGGCTACAGTCGCTGCAATCCGGCCTGGTGTGGGCCGCGCAAGGCCTGAACCAAGTGCTGCCCATGGCCGGCAGCCTGGGCACCTTGATCGCGGTGGTCGGCTGGATCTTCTGGGGCTTCATCATGGCCGGGCTGCTGGTGCTGGCGCTGGTTCTCCACTGGCTGGCCGGCAAGCGGGAACAGGCGGCGCCCGGCCGCCAAGTGGTGTAATAGGGCAGGCAACGCGTGCCCGGCGCGCTGCCCTCCAAGGAGCCCGCCGTGCCCGCTGTCCGTCCTCGTCCCCTGCCCTTCCTCCTGGCGGCCTTGTGCGCCGCCGCCATGGCGAACGCCCAGGCCTCGCCCGCCTACGGCGTCGAGGTCTGCACGGTGACGGGCACCTCCGGGGAATACAGCGTCCGCGTGCGCAACACGGGGACGGGGCCGCTGGCCCGCGCCGACATCGCCGGCGTGCGCCTGGACGCCGGCGGCCAGGCCGCCGGGAATCTCAGCGTGGAGCTCGCCGACATCCCGGCCGGCAAGTACAAGACCGCCGTGCTCGGCCGCCACGGGGATTCCGTCGCGCTGGTCAGCATCGCGACCTATGTTTCCGTCCAGGGCGTGGAGACCCGCCAGGAAGACCTGTACGCCGGCAAGGTGGCGCACGTCTCGCCCGGTTCGGCCGTGCCCTACACGCTGGCGCCGCTGGCCGTGCGCGGCTGGACGGTGGCCTATGGCTCGAAGCTCGGGCCCAAGCTGGAAGCCGGCAGCGCGGTGTTGCTGATCTATCCCGCCCGCCCGGGCAAGAAGCGGGACGCCACCCGGCCGGAAGCCGGCCGCGCGCCCGCCGACGTCGTGCCGCTGGCGCCCTGCCGCGCGCCGGCGGGCGGCAAGCGTTCCTGAACGCGCTCAGGCGCCGTGGAGCAGGTCGCGCTCGTTCAGCAGCGCATAGACGATTTCTGGCCGGCTGTCGAAGCTGCGGCGGATGGCGGCGGGAATGGCGGCGCGCGTCTTGCGGCACAGCCCCGGCTGGTCGTCGAGCTGGATCGAAATACCGCGCGAGGTGCGCACCTCGTTTTCGCTGGGCGTGATCCTGACCACGATGCCCAACTGCGCCTGGATGCGTCCCTGCATGACCCGCAGGTCCTCCAGGCTGGCCAGGTTCTCCAGCCGGGCGACCAGGCGTTTCTCTTCTTCCTTGGTCAGCCGCAGGACGCGGACGTCCGCCACGGGATCGGCCAGCAGCCGGTCGCGGTCGCACACACAGGCGCCCGGCGGGCATTCTTGGCGGATGGGAAACGGAAAATTCATGGCGCGGGCGCGTTCCGGACGGTCTTGCCTATCCTGGGATTCTACCCACGATCGCTCCGCCGCCCGCCGGCGCGCGACTCTCGTAAACCCGCGGCCCGCTGCGGCATAATCCCCGTCACCCATTCCAGCGCAAGGACATCCACGTGAAGGGAATATTGTTCGGGGCCGTTCTGGCCGCGCTCGGCCAGAACGCCTGCGCGCGCGAGTATCCGTACGCCGTCGCTCCGGGCCTGCCCGCGGTGGTGACCGTCTCCGGCCTGCCGGATCAGCGCCTGCGCGTGCGCGTGGGCGACGGCCCGGAACACGAAGTGGCCCGCCTCGGCGGCGATGAAGAAGTCGACCAGTTCCAGTCCGTGGACGTCGACCGCGACGGCTACCGGGATTTCGCCATCGGCCAGAGCGGCGGCGGCGGCCAGGTCCTGACGCGCATTTTCCTGTACCGTCCGCAAGACCGGGCTTTCCGCGAACTGCCGCACCCCGACAGCGCTTCCAGCCCCTGCCGTGGCTACGTCAATCCCGTGTTCGACGAAACGCGCCCCGCATTCGCCGTGGCATGCCGCTATGGCGCGGCCGAATACGGTTTCGAGGAATACGCGGTGTGCCCGGACGGCACGGCGCAGGCGACCTCCTGGTCCAGGCAGAGCGGCGAGTCGGTGCAGCGGCTGCGCCCTCCCGGCCCGAAGGCCGGCGCGTGCCGGGCCCAGCCGAAGCGATAAGCGCTACCAGTAGTAGTTCAGGCTCAACGTCGTTTCGCGCTCCATGCCGCGGAACGTATAGGTGTAATAGCGCTTGTCAAAAACATTGTTGATGTTCAGCGCAATACGGTAGCGCGGAGTCTCGTAGGCGACCGCCACGTCCGCCAGCGTGAACGCGGGGTTGTACGGCGTGGTCCCATCAACCGCGGTGTTCAACGGCGACTTGCCGCGGTAGCGCACGCCGGCGCCCAGCATCAGGCCCTGGACTTGGCGCGGCCGGTAATCCAGCCACAGGCTGGCCGTCTGCCGCGCCGTCTGCGGGGTCTGGCGGCCCTCTTCCTGCGGCCGGCTGCTCTTCGTCGTGCGCGGATCCAGATAGGTATAGCCGGCCATCACGCGCAGTTCGCTCGACAACGGGAACTTGGCTTCCAGCTCCAGGCCAGTCGAGCGCACTTCCCCCGTCTGCACATTGAAACGCGGATGGTCCGGATCCTGCGTCGTCACGTTGGTCTGGCGGATATCGAACACCGCCGCGGTGAACAAGGCATCGGTGCCGGGCGGCTGGTACTTCAGGCCGGCCTCATACTGCTTGCCTTCGCGCGGCTTGAAGGCGCTGCCGTCGAATTGCTGGCCGACGATCGGGTCGAACGCCGTGGAATAGCTGACATAGGGCGCAAAACCGCTGTCGAACAAATAGAGCAGCCCCGCACTGCCCGTGGTGGCCGAATCCTTGACCTCGGGCTGCGTCGCGCTGCTGCGGGTCATCGTCGCAAAATCGCGACGCAGGCTGACATTGCCGACCCAGCGGTTCCACTTCAACTGGTTCAGCGTGTAGATGCCCGTCTGCTTCAGCGCGCTTTGCGATTTTTCCATCTCGGGATCATCCACATGCAGGCCGTACACCGGCTTGTAGATGTCCAGGTTGGGCACGTCCCAGCCAAACCCCAGCGCGTCGTTCTCCTGGTACCGCAAGAAATCCACGCCGACCGCGAACGTGTGCTGCAAGCCGCCCCACACGAAGTCCCTGGACGCGCGGCTATCCACCGCCAGCGTCTGGCCGTGCGTGCGCTGCGCCAGGCTGCCGCGCGTTACCGTGCGCTTGTCGGCCAGTAGGTCCATGGCGTAGATGTGGCGGTAATCGATGTCGATTTCCGAATAGCGCAGATTCTGGCGCAGGCGCCAGCCATTGTCCGTGTCGTGTTCAAAGGCATAACCGATGGACTTGGTATCGCGATCGAAACGATCGAAATCGGGATCGCCCGCCCCGCGGTGCAGCGGCAGGTCCGCGATCTCGGGATAGGTGTAGAGATTCGGCCACCAGCTCTTGGGCGTGCCGCGTTCCTTCGAATACGTGCCCAGCACGGTCAGGCGCGTCTGGTTCGTGAGGTTCCACAGCACGGTCGGCGCTACCGAAATCCGGTCGTCCCGGGATCCGTCGGTGCGTCCGTCGCTCTTGCGGCCCGTGACGTTCAAGCGATACAGGACCTTGTCGTCCTCGTCGAACGCGCCGCCCAGATCCGCCGTGACCTGGCGGCGGTTGTAGGTGCCGTAGCTCAAGCCCACGCTGTTGACGTGGTCCGGCGCGGGGCGCTTGGACACCATGTTGATCACGCCGCCGGGACGGCCCTGGCCGTACAGCACCGATGCCGGGCCCTTCAGCACCTCGATGCTGTCGAGATCATCCAGGCTGTCGTTCCACGACCCGTAGGTGCCGGCGGACAACTGCTTCAAGCCGTCCTTGTAATAGGCGCTGCCATCGCTGAATCCACGGATCACCGCCCCGACCATCCGTACGTCGCTCGACCCCGATACTTCCGTCTGCACGCCCGGCGTATAGGCCAGCGCGGCTTCCACGCTGCGGGGCGCCTGCATCTTGATCTGCTCCTGCGTCACGATCGATACTGACCGCGGCGTCTCGATCAGCGGCACGTCCAGCTTGCCGCTGGCGCTGCGCAGCGCGACGTAGCTGTCCGCCGTGCCCGCAGCAACGCCATGCACCGTCACCGGTTCCAGTTGCGTCGCGCCGGAAGACGGCAAACTCAACGAAACGTTGCGTCCCTCGCGTTTGAAGGCGATGCCTGTGCCCGCCAGCAGGTCGCGCAATGCGTCGTCCGGAGTCAGACGGCCCATCACCGCCGGCGCATTCCGGCCGCGCACGGTTTCAGGCAGATAGAAGATCACCAGCGAGGCCTGCTCGCCCAACTGGATCAGTGCATCGCCCAAAGGCTGGGCGGTAATGCTGATCTGCACCGGCGCCGTCTGCGCCAGCGCGGCCGCGGGAACCCCGCAAGCCAGCGCCACGGCAATGGCCAGGGCATGGCATCCGGCACGCGGGCCAGTCCATGCAGTCTTGCGCGCAGCCGTCGCGCGCCGAATCACTTGCTTGTCCATATTGAGAAAAAATTCCAGTAACTGCCCGCGCGATTTGCGCCCGGCACCCTTGGCCAAAGGTTGCTAGCAGGGCCAGGATCGACTTGCGTGGATCCGCCCCGTCTAGGGATAGACGCCACGCCGGGGAAAATTCCGGAATGATTCTCGCTATATTATTTGAAACAAAATGATTCATAGACGCGCGCCAGGAACCTGCCCGCCTAACGCGGCGCCAGCACCCTGCTCCCATCGGCCGGATACAAGACGATCACGGGCGCGATCCGGGGCAATACCGCCAGCACCGACTCGGGCTCGTCGATCGGCAGTGTGCCCGCCACGCGCAACTGCGCCAGCGTCCTGTCGTCGATCCGCAGCGGCTCGCGCAGATAGCGGTTCAGCTCGGCCACCACCTGCGACAAGGGGGTGTCGCGAAACACCAGCCGGCCGCGCTGCCAGGCGGTAATCGCCGCCACGTTTTCCTGATGGGGCGCGGCCAGCGGCTCGCCCTGCGCATGGCGCAGCACATAGCCCGCCGTCAGGGCACGGGTCGTACGGTTCCACCAGGAACCGGCCGAGAACGCCACGCTGCCCTCTTCCACCGCAAGGGCTACCGTGGCGCCCTCGCGCCGGACATTGAAGCGCGTGCCCGTTACCCGCACCTGCGACTCGCCCGCCTCGACGATGAAGGGCCGCGCGGCATCGGGGCTGACGGTGAACAGGATCTCGCCCGCCGTCAGCTCCACCTCGCGGCGGTCGGCATAGAGCGCGACCCGGGCGCGCGTGTCGGTATTCAATTCCAGCAGCGAGCCGTCGGGCAGGACGAAGCGATTGCGTTCGCCCTTGGCCGTGGCCAGCAATTGGCTGAACTCCGCTTCGGGGGCCCACAGTCTGGGGCCGAGCACGCCGACGGCCAGGGTCAAGGCACAGGCAGCCGCCAATCCCGCGGCGAACCGGCGGCGGCGCGTAGCGGGCGCCTCTTCGGTCCGTTCCAGAATGGCCCGCGACTCCTCGCGGGGCAGGCTGTCGGCCACCCGCCACAAAGCCTCTATCGAACGGTACTGGCGTTCGTGCTCCGGATCCGCCGCCAGCCAGGCGTCGCGCGCCTGGCGCTCCTGCTCATCGAGCACGCCCAGGCGCTCGCGCGAGAACCAGTGCACGGCCTGGTCGCGCACGGCCTGCGGCGTCCGGGCCGCGCCGGGGCTGGGGTCAGTGCGGCGCATGATCTTGCAACCGGTCATGGATGTGCGACAGCGCGCGTTTCATATGCTTTTCCACCGTGCTTTGCGTCAACCCGAGTTTCCGCGCGATCTCGGCCTGCGTATAGCCTTCCAGCTTGTTCCACAGGAAAACCTGCTGGACCTTCAACGGCAGCTCGGCAAGCGCCGCCTTCAAGGCATCGGCCAATTGCGCGGCGCGGATCGCGGATTCGGGATCGGCCTGCGCCGGATGCTCGGCGTCCGGCAGTTCGTCCAGGCTGACCTGTTCGCGCCGCGACTGCCGCCGGATCTCGCCGTTCAGGCGGTTCTGGCTCGCGCCGTACAAATAGGCCTTGGGGTCCAGGACCGCGGCGTCGCCGTTGCGCAGCATGTTCGCCACCACGTCATGCGCGGCGTCCTCGGCGTCATGCCGGCTGCCGCTGCGGCGCGTCCACGTCCCGATCAGCTCGCGATAATGGGCGAGCCAGCCTTTTTCGGACGAAGGGCGGCGGGACATGGAAAGGCGGCGGGCCGGACAAGAGGGGAAGGCCGGCATTATCAATCATGATTCTCATTACGGAAACCTCACGGCAACTGCGCCGGGATCGCGGCCCGCTGCGCTCCACGCCAGCAGGCGTCTTCCTTCTGCTGCACAATGCCGGTCCAGACCCATCTTCCCGCGCCCCCATGCCCCGCCCACGACGAATCCGACACCGCCTGGCGCGATGCGCCGCCGTCCTGGCCGCGGCGGTACTATTGGCGGCCGCCGCGCTGGCCACCGCCGGCCTGCTTGCCGGCGCGCGCAGCGCCGACGTGGCCGTCGTGCTGGGCAATACCGTGCAAGCCGACGGACGGCCCTCGCCCCGGCTCGCGGCCCGGCTGGACCGCGCCCATGCCTGCTATGCGGCCGGGCAATGCCGCGTCGTGTTCGTCAGCGGCGGCGTGGACCCGCAAGGCGCCGACGAAGCGGCCGCGATGCGCGACTATCTGCTGGCGCGCGGCGTGCCCGCCGAACGCATCGCGACCGACAGCGCGGGCGTGGACACCTGGGCCACTGCGCGGCACGCGGCCGCCTACATGCGGGCGCACGGCTACACCAGCGCCATGGCCGTCACGCAGTACTTCCACGTTCCGCGCACCGTGCTGGCGCTGAGGCGCCACGGCATCGTGGACGTCAGCGGGGGCTACCCGTCCTTTTTCGAAGGGCGCGACCTCTATTCGATCTTCCGCGAACTGCCCGCCATGGCCTGGTACGCATTCCGGCCGCTATAGTTGCGCTCTCGCCCCCAACCGCCATCCCCAAGGACCGTCCGCCGTGCTGATTTTCCACAACCCCGTCCACGAGAAACATGCCGGCCGGCAGGAAATGTTCCGCGGCAAGCTGGTGCCCTGCCACGAAACGCCGGCGCGCCTGGAATACGTGCTGGAGGCGCTGCGCCAGCGCGGCATCGGGGAACTCCGCGCCCCGGCCGCGGCCGACATGGCCTTGCTCAAGCGCGTGCACACACCGCGCTACGTCGACTTCCTCGCCGGCGCCTGGCAGGAATGGATCGCGCTGGATCCGGCCAACGCCGAGCTGGACGTGCTGCCTTCGATCTGGCCGGTGCGCGGCTTTCGCCACGACATCGAACCCACCAATTTCGCGGCGCGCGTCGGGCTGTTCTCGTTCGATAGCGGCTGCCCGCTGACCGCCGGCACCTGGGAAGCCGCGCTCGCCGGCGCCGCCTGCGCCATCGACGCCGCGCTTGCGGTCTCCGCCCCGGGCGGCCCACGAGCCGCCATGGCGCTGACGCGTCCGCCCGGCCACCACGCCGGCCCCGACTTTTTCGGCGGCTACTGTTTCCTGAACAATGCCGCGCTGGCCGCCCAGGCCCTGCGCGAGGCCGGCGCCGCCCGCGTCGCCGTGGTGGACGTCGACTATCACCACGGCAACGGCACGCAGAGCATCTTCTACGAACGCGGCGACGTGCTGACCGTATCGGTGCATGGCGATCCCACCACCGAGTATCCGTTCTACCTGGGCTACGCCGACGAGCGCGGCCAGGGCGCGGGGGAGGACCGCAACCTGAACCTGCCGCTGCCAGCAGGCACCGGCTTCGAGGACTGGACGCGGGCGCTGGAACAGGGCCTGGCCGCCGTCCGCGCCTTCAAGGCCGACGCGGTCGTGATCGCATTGGGCGTGGACACCTACGAAGGCGACCCCATCTCCCGGTTCAAGCTCAAGAGCGCCGATTACCTGCGCGTCGGCCGCCTGCTGGCCGGCCTGGGCCTGCCGGCCGTGTTCACCATGGAAGGCGGCTACGCCGTGGCCGACGTGGGCATCAACGTGGCGAACGTGCTGGAAGGCTACGCCGGCTGAGCGGCCGCCTTCATCCGCTCCCACAGCGCCTCCACCGAGGCGCGCGGGTCGGCCCGGTCCTTGAAGGCCAGGATCGACACCTCGATGTCCCAGCCGCGGTTGGGCAGGGGCGCCAGGTCCACCGCCGCCAGGCGCTGCAGCGCGCTGTCCGCCAGCCAGGCGACGCCCAGTTCCTGCGCGGCCATGTCGCCCAGCACGTCCGACATCTCGGCTTCGAACACCCGCACGCCGTGCAGCGGCTCCGCCGCCGCTTCTATCGCGGCCTCGATCAGGCGGGCGAAATACACATTGGCCGAATACATCAGCAGCGGCACGGGCCTGGCCGCCGTGCCGGGCAGGTCCAGCCCCGTCCGCTCGATCAGGGCGCGCGCCGCGTACGGCCGTATCAGCTCCGTCCCCAGCGTCAGGCAGTCGTAGCGGGCGAGGTCCAGCGGCAGGGGCTGGGCGACCTGGTGGAAGCAGATCAAGAAATCCGCCGCGCCCGAGGTGAAGGCCGATACGGTGTCGTGCACATTGCCCGTCTGCAGGCTGCAACTGAGCAGCTTGCCCTCGGTCCATGCGCGCCACCACTTCGGCAGGTGCGTGGTCGCCAGCGCATAGGAAGTCGCCAGCCGCAACTGGTTCTGGGCCGGCACGCCCGCGATGCCGGCGCGCGCCTCGGCAAGCTGGTTGACCAGCTCTATCGCCGCATCGCGGAAACGCTCGCCCGCCTCCGTGAGCTGGGTGGGGAACGCCGAGCGGTCGATCAGGCGCGCGCCCACCCAGTTCTCCAGGCTCTGGATGCGGCGGCTGAACGCAGCCTGCGACAAGTTGCGCGCCTCCGCGGCGCGCGTGAAATTGCGTACTTCCGAAAGCGTGATGAAGTCCTGCAGCCATCGGGTATCCATGAAGCTCCTTGCGTATTGCGCATCGGCCATGCGCGCGGCGCATCGCCGCGCATGCTTACTTCGCATTGGACGGCGCCGGCGCCCTGCCGGACACTGCCTGCGTCGGTTCCGCATTGGAGCCCACCTGCCACGGAGTGTAAACATGGAAAAAACCCTGCGCGACGCCGCCCGCGAATACCTGGTCCGTTACGGCGGCGACACTTTCCCCAACCTGTTCACGTCCGCCAAGGGCGCGATCGTGCGCGACGACACGGGGCGCGAGATCCTGGACTTCACCTCGGGGCAGATGTGCGCCACCATCGGCCACAACCACCCCGCCATCGTCGCGGCCGTGCACCGCGCGGGCGAAACCGCCTTCCACTTTTTCAGCGGCATGATCCCGGAAACGGTGGCCCAGTTGGCGGCCACGGTGGCGCGCGACTGGATGCCCGCCGGCCTCACCAAATCGATCT
The DNA here is from genome assembly GCF_900496975.1 of Achromobacter veterisilvae. Classification (GTDB taxonomy): domain Bacteria; phylum Pseudomonadota; class Gammaproteobacteria; order Burkholderiales; family Burkholderiaceae_B; genus Achromobacter; species Achromobacter veterisilvae. The sequence continues at coordinate 49,614 of NZ_UFQC01000025.1, read as the reverse complement.
TCGTCAACACCGGGTCGGAGAGCAACGAGATCGCCCTGCGCATGGCCAAGATGCACAAGAGCGGATTCGAGATCCTGGCCATCGGCGGGTCCTGGCACGGCGTGACCAGCGGCGCCGGCTCGGTTTCCTACGCCAGCGACCGCAAGGGCTATGGCGTCCCGCCAGCCGGCGTGTTCGTGATGCCGGAGCCCAACGCCTACCGCCCCTACATCGCGGGCATGGACGCGGAGCAATCGGCGCTGGCCTGCCTGGACATCGGCCTGAAGATGTTCGACATGGCCTCGGCCGGCAGGCCGGCCGCCATCATCGTCGAGCCCGTCATCAGCGCGGGCGGCGTGCTGGTTCCGCCCAAGTCCTATATGCAGGCGCTGCGGCGGGCGGCGGACGCGCGCGGCATGCTGTTGATCTTCGACGAAGCGCAGACCGCGTTCGGCCGCATCGGCTACCGCAGCGGGTCGGAGTACTTTGGCGTCACGCCCGACATCATGAGCGTGTCCAAGACGCTGGGCGGCGGCCTGCCGCTGGCCGCCGCCATCACCACGCCCGCCATCGAACAGGACGTGCACGAAAAGGGCTTCACCTTCTACACCAGCCACGTGTCGGATCCGCTGCCGGCCACGGTGGGCCTGGCCGTGCTCGAAACCATCGAACGCGAACAACTGATCGAACGGGCCCGCACGCAGGGCGACTATCTGCGCCGCGGCCTGCTCGAATTGCAGCAGCGCCACGAAGCCATCGGCGACGTGCGCGGCCTGGGCCTCTTGCTGGGCGTGGAACTGGTGCAGGACCGCGAAACGCGCCAGCCCTTCCATGAGCTTGGCGCCCTCACCACCCAGCGCTGCTTCGAACTGGGCCTGTCGATGAACATCCGGCGCCGTCCGGAACGCGGCTCGGTCTGGCGGATCGCGCCCCCGCTGACGGTGAGCAACGCGGAAATCGACCGAGCCATCGCGATCCTGGACCAGGCCCTGACCGAGAGCCTGGAAAAAGTGGCGAAACCGGCGGCGCGCGCCGCCTGAAACCTTCCCTTCCGATCCATCCGGCGCCGGGCCCGCCCCGGCAGGAGAACGACATGCCGCAATACAAACTGGCCGCCTGCGCCCTGGCGCTGGCCGCCGTGTCCAGCCATGCCATCGCCGGCCCCACGCTCGACGCGGTCAAGAAACGGGGATACGTGCGATGCGGCGTATCGACCGGCATCCAGGGGTTTTCCGCGCCGGACGGCAAGGGCGCCTGGCACGGGCTGGACGTGGACATGTGCCGCGCGATCGCGGCCGCGGTGTTCAACGATGCGGCGAAGTACCGGCTGACGCCGCTGACGACGCAGGCGCGCTTCACCGCGCTGCAATCCGGCGAAGTCGACGTGCTGACGCGCAACGTCACGCCCACGATGGCCCGCGACACCACGCTGGGCCTGCTGAGCGTGGCGGTCAACTATTACGACAGCCAAGGGGTGATGGTGTCGCGCAAGCTGGGGATCAAGGCGCTGAAGGAACTGGACGGCGCCACGATCTGCGTGCAGCCGGGCACGGTGACCGAGCTCGACCTGGCCGACTGGTTCCGCTCCCGCTCGCTGCGCTTCAAGCCCGTCGTCATCGAAAAGTACGATGAAATCGTGCGGGCGTTCGCGGCCGGGCGCTGCGACGCCTTCACCTCCGACAAGTCGCAACTGGCCGCCACGCGCATGACGCTGGAAGACCCCGACAGCTACGAGATCCTTCAGGAGAACATTTCCAAAAGCCCGCTCGGCCCCATGGTGCGCCAGGGCGACGACAACTGGATCAACGTCGTGCGGTGGTCGTTCTACGCCATGCTGGAGGCCGAAGAATTCGGCATCTCTTCCTCGAACGTCGACGCGCAGTTGAAGACCAACAATCCGAACGTGCAGCGCATCCTGGGCGTCACGCCCGGCATGGGCCGCAACATGGGCGTGGACGATCGGTGGGCCTACAACATCGTCAAGCAGGTGGGCAACTACGGCGAAAGCTATGAGCGCAATCTGGGCATGGACAGCCCGATGAAACTGCCGCGCGCGTTGAACGCGCAATGGCGCGACGGCGGCCTGATGTACGGCTGGCCCGTGCGTTAGCCGCGCCTTGCCCGAAAAGGTCCGCGGAACGGGCCGCGCAGCCGCAAGGCCGCGCGGCCCGTCTTTTTTTCAGTCCCGCGTTTCCAGGGCCTTGTTGATCCGCAGCGCGATCAGCGTGCAGGCCGCGCCGGACAACAGGTAGACGCTGACCGCGACCAGCCCGAAACGGGCGGACAGGCCAAGGGCCACCAGCGGCGCGAACGCCGCGCCGATCAGCCATGCCATGTCGGAGGTCAGCGCCGCGCCGGTGTAGCGGAAGCGGCGGGTGAAATTGGCGGTGACGGTGCCCGAGGCCTGGCCGTAGGACAGCCCCAGCAGCACGAACCCCACCAGGATGAACGCGTCCTGCGCCTTCGGCCCGCCGCCCAGCAGCCAGGGCGCGAACAGCGCGAATATCGCGATCAGCGCCGCCAGCAGTCCCAGCGTGGTGCGCCGGCCGATGCGGTCGGCCAGCCATCCCGAAGCGATGGTGCCCAGGATGCCCAGCCCCGCGCCGATGATCTGCACCACCAGCACGTCGGGAATCTGCTGCGTGGCGCTGACGGCGATCCATGACAGCGGGAACACGGTGACCAGGTGGAACAAGGCATAGCTGGCCAGCGCCGCGAACGCGCCGATGAACAGGTTGTAGCCCTGCTCGCGCACCATCTGCGCGATGCCGATGGGTTCGAGTTCGCCTTCTTCAAGCAGTTGCGTGTATTCCTCGGTGACGACCAGGCGCAGCCGCGCGAACAGCGCCACCACGTTGATGGCGAACGCCACGAAGAACGGATAGCGCCAGCCCCATTCCAGGAAGTCGGCCTGGGTCAGCGTCACGTGCAGGAACAGGAACAGCGCGCTGGCCACCATGAAGCCCACGGGCGCGCCCAACTGGCCCAGCATGGAGTACCAGCCGCGGCGGTTGGGCGGCGCGTTCAGCGCCAGCAGCGACGGCAGGCCGTCCCAGGATCCGCCCAGCGCCAGCCCCTGCAGGCAGCGGAACGCCGCCAGCAGGACGATGGCGTGCGCGCCGATGGCGTTGTAGCTGGGCAGGAACGCCATGCCCACCGTGGCCGTGCCCAGCAGGAACAAGGCGATGGTCAGCTTGGTCGCGCGCCCCCAGCGCCGTTGCGCGGCCATCGACAGCGCGGTGCCGATGGGCCGCATGATGAAGGCGAAAGAGAAGATGACGAAGGACCAGAGCGTGCCTTCGAGCGGCGCTTCGAAAGGGAAGAAGACTTGCGGGAAAACCAGCACGCAGGCGATGCCGAAGACGAAGAAATCGAAGTATTCGGAGGCCCGTCCCACCACCACGCCCACCGCGATTTCGCCCGGCGCCACCTTGGCGTGGCTGCCTCCGCCGCCCGTCGGGAGCGGCTGCGGAATCGAAGGAGCGTGGCCCGGGTATTGCGTGGTGGTCGCCATGTGATTGCTCGCTGAAAGGAGGTTCGAAATACGCCTTGTCTACGATCCTGCAACGCACCTGCATGCGGGAAGCGCGTCTTGCGCAAAGCCGCCCCATTCCTGGGATGCAGCCCCGGCCCGCATGCCTTGCCCCGCACACTTTTGTTCTTTTTACCCTAGATTTTTCGCGGCTTCCAGCGTAGTGTTGCGTTTACTTCCCACGGTTACGTTTCGGGGTATGGTCATGCCGTCCTTCCCAAGGCTCCGCGGATTGGTCCTGGTTACCGCTCTGCCATTGCTCGCCGGATGCAATGCGGTCCTGCTCTCGCCCTCGGGCGACGTGGCCGTGCAGCAGCGAAACCTGATCCTCATCTCTACCGGCTTGATGCTGCTCATCATCGTCCCGGTCATCATCCTCACCCTGCTGTTCGCGTGGCGCTACCGCGCCAGCAACAAGGCCGCCCGCTACGACCCGGAATGGAACCACTCCACCGTGCTGGAGCTTCTGATCTGGGCCGCGCCGCTCCTGATCATCATCGCGCTCGGCGCCCTGACCTGGGTGAGCACGCACCAGCTCGATCCCTACCGCCCGCTGGCGCGCCTGTCCGAGGGCCGCGAAGTGCCGCCCGACGCCAAGCCGCTGGTGGTGGAGGTCGTGGCGCTGGACTGGAAATGGCTGTTCGTCTATCCCGAGCAGGGCATCGCGACCGTGAACGAAATGGCGGCCCCCGTCGACCGTCCGATCCAGTTCAAGATCACCTCGTCGACGGTGATGAATTCCTTCTTCATCCCCGCGCTGGCCGGGCAGATCTACGCCATGCCCGGCATGCAGACCACGCTGCACGCCGTCATCAACCATCCCGGCGAATACGAAGGCCTGTCCGCCAACTACAGCGGTTCGGGCTTCTCCGGCATGCGCTTCAAGTTCCATGGCGTCGACCAGCAGGGCTTCGACAAATGGGTGGCCGATGCGCGCGCGTCCGGCGCCGCGCTCAGCCGCGACACCTATCTGAAGCTGGAGCAGCCCAGCGAACGCAATCCCGTCCAGCGCTACGCCTCCGTCGCGCCAGGCCTGTTCGAGGCGATCGTGAACCGCTGCGTGGAGCCCAACCGGATGTGCATGCGCGATGCGATGGCCATCGACGCGCAAGGCGGCATGGGCATTCCCGGCGCGCTCAACGTCACGACCCTGGACCCGGAGACGCGGCAGCGCCTGGGGCTGACCGGCACGCCGCCGCGCAAGTACGTGGGCGCGATGTGCACGGCCACGCAGGGGCTGGTGCTGTAGCGGGCCGCGCGGGCGGCGCTCCGGATGCGGCGCGGACTTCATGAAATCCTGGTCTTTATGGTGGAACCGAGATGCCTGATCAACCAGACCTCACCAAGCTGATCTTCGGTCGACTGACGTGGGACGCCATCCCGTTCCACGAACCGATCCTTCTCATCACCTTCATCATGGTGGCGGTCGGCGGCATCGCGGTGCTGGGCGCGATCACGTACTACCGCAAGTGGGGCTACTTGTGGCACGAATGGTTCACCAGCATCGACCACAAGAAGATCGGCATCATGTACGTCGTCCTGGGCATCGTGATGCTGCTGCGCGGCTTCGCCGACGCCATCATGATGCGCCTGCAGCAGGCCGTGGCGTTCGGCGATTCGGCGGGCTACCTGCCGCCGCACCACTATGACCAGATCTTCACCGCGCACGGCGTGATCATGATCTTCTTCGTGGCCATGCCGCTGGTCACGGGCCTGATGAACTACATCGTGCCCTTGCAGATCGGCGCGCGCGACGTGGCCTTCCCGTTCCTGAACAACTTCAGCTTCTGGATGACCACCGGCGGCGTGATACTGGTCATGATGTCGCTCTTCGTGGGCGAATTCGCGCGCACCGGCTGGCTGGCGTATCCGCCTTTATCGGGGATCATGCAGAGCCCTGACGTGGGCGTCGATTACTACATATGGGCCTTGCAGATAGCGGGGGTGGGCACACTGCTGTCCGGCGTCAACCTGCTGGTCACCATCGTCAAGATGCGCGCGCCCGGCATGACCATGATGCGCATGCCCATCTTCACCTGGACCGCGCTGTGCACCAACGTGCTGATCGTGGCGGCCTTCCCCGTGCTGACCGCGGTGCTGGCCCTGCTGTCGATGGACCGCTACGTGGGCACCAACTTCTTCACCGCGGACTTCGGCGGCAACGCCATGATGTACGTGAACCTGATCTGGATCTGGGGCCACCCCGAGGTCTACATCCTGATCCTGCCGGCGTTCGGCATTTTCTCCGAGGTGGTATCCACTTTCTGCCGCAAGCGCCTGTTCGGCTACGCCTCCATGGTGTACGCCACCGTCGTGATCACGGTGCTGTCCTACCTGGTCTGGCTGCACCACTTCTTCACCATGGGGTCCGGGGCCAGCGTGAACTCGTTCTTCGGGATCACCACCATGATCATCTCGATCCCGACGGGCGCCAAGATCTTCAACTGGCTGTTCACCATGTACCGCGGCCGCATCCGCTTCGAAGTCCCCATGCTGTGGACGGTGGGCTTCATGGTGACTTTCGTGATCGGCGGCATGACGGGCGTGCTGCTAGCCGTGCCGCCCGCCGACTTCGCCCTGCACAACAGCCTGTTCCTGATCGCGCACTTCCACAACGTGATCATCGGCGGCGTGCTGTTCGGCCTGATGGCCGGCATAACGTACTGGTTCCCCAAGGCCTTCGGCTACAAGCTCGATCCGTTCTGGGGCAAGTGCTCGTTCTGGTTCTGGCTGGTGGGCTTCTACGTCGCCTTCATGCCGCTGTACGTGCTGGGGCTGATGGGCGTGACCCGCCGCGTCAATCACTTCGAGGACATGTCCTTGCAGATCTGGTTCCAGGTGGCGGCCTTCGGCGCGCTGCTGATCGCCTGCGGCATCGCCTGCTTCCTCATCCAGCTCGTGGTGAGCTACCGCCGCCGCGAATCGTTGCGCGACGAAACCGGCGACCCCTGGGACGGCCGCACGCTGGAGTGGTCCACGTCGTCGCCGCCGCCCAACTACAACTTCGCCTTCACGCCGCGCGTGCACGACCTGGACGCCTGGTGGCAGATGAAACAGCATGGCTACGACCGGCCGCGGCAGGGCTTCATCCCCATCCACATGCCCAGGAACACGTGGGCCGGCATCGTGCTGGCGGGCATCAGCGTGGTGATGGGCTTTGCGCTGATCTGGCATATGTGGCCGCTGACCGTGCTGTCGTTCGCGGCGCTGATCCTGGTATCCATCGTTCATACCTTCAACTACAAGCGCGACTACTACGTGCCGGCCGACGAGGTCGTGCGCACCGAGGATGCGCGCACTCAATTGTTGGCGAAAAGCAATGTCTGATACCCTCGCCCCCACCCTGCCCGGCGGCGCCACGCCGCCCCCGGAGCCCGTGTTCTACGTCCCGGGCGAACACCACCCCAAGAACGGCACGCTGCTGGGCTTCTGGGTCTACCTGATGAGCGACTGCCTCATCTTCGCCTGCCTGTTCGCCACCTACGGCGTGCTGGGCCGCAACTATGCGGCGGGCCCCTCGGGCGCCGACCTGTTCGACCTGCCGCTGGTGGCGGTGAACACCGCGCTGCTGCTGCTGTCGTCCATCACCTACGGCTTCGCCATGCTGGAGATGCGGCGCAACCGCATCGGCGCCACGCAGCTCTGGCTGGCCGTGACCGGCATCCTCGGCCTGGGCTTCCTGTCGCTGGAACTCTACGAATTCGCGCACCTGATCCACCAGGGCGCGGGCCCGCAGCGCAGCGCCTTCCTGTCGTCCTTCTTCACGCTGGTGGGCACGCACGGGCTGCACGTCACCTTCGGCATCGTCTGGCTGGTGACGATGATGATCCAGGTGCAGATGCATGGCCTGATCCCGGAAAACCGCCGCCGCCTGATGTGCCTGTCGATGTTCTGGCACTTCCTGGACCTGATCTGGGTGGGCGTGTTCACTTTTGTCTATCTCATGGGAGTCCTGCCATGACCGCGCATACGGATCACCTGGCCCATCCGGGCGGACACGACGGGCACCATGACGACGACGACGGCGCCGCCCACGGCACCTTCAAGAGCTACATGACCGGCTTCGTGCTGGCGGCCGTTCTCACCGCCATCCCGTTCTGGCTGGTCATGGACCGGGTCTTCGCGGATTCGCGCACCACGGCGCTGGTGATCCTGGCTTTCGCCGTGGTGCAGATCGTGGTCCACATCGTCTACTTCCTGCACATGGACACCAAGTCGGAAAGCGGCTGGAACATGTTGGCGTTAATATTCACGCTGGTGCTGGTCGTCATCACGCTCAGCGGATCCATCTGGATCATGTATCACTTGAACTCCAATATGATGCCCATGTCCACCCACGACATGCGCAAAATGCCCTGATGCCCGCAGTAAAAGAATCTTCTTCCGGCGACACCCCCCGTAAACCGCGCAGCGCAGCCACCCTGGTCATCCTGGGGGTGGTTGCCGCCGCCATTTTCGCGGGCCTGTGCGCCCTGGGCACCTGGCAGGTGCACCGCCTGGCCTGGAAGCGCGCCCTGATCGCGCAAGTCGACGCGCGCGCCCATGCGCCCGCCGCGCCGGCCCCGGGCCGCGGGGAATGGCCCGCGCTGACGTCCGGCAACGCCGAGTACCGCCGCGTCTCCGCCGCCGGGGTCTACCAGTACGACCGCCAGACGCTGGTGCAGGCGGCGACCGAACTGGGCAGCGGCTACTGGGTCATGACGCCCTTGCAGCTTGCCGACGGCGGCACGGTGCTGGTCAACCGCGGCTTCGTGCTGCCGGAATGGCGCAAGGGCCAGGCGGGGTCGGCGCAGCCGCCCGCGCCGGCCAGCGTCACCGGCCTGCTGCGCATGGGCGAACCGGGCAGCGGATTCCTGCGCAACAACGACCCCGCGGCCAACCTCTGGTATTCGCGCGACCTGCCCGCGATCGCCGCCGCGCGCGGCCTGACGGACGTGGCCCCGTACTTCATCGATGCCGATGCCGACCCCGGCGGCGAACGCGATGCCCGCAAGGCTCCCATCGGCGGCCTGACGGTGCTGGCCTTCCCCAACAACCACCTGGTGTACGCCATCACCTGGTATGCGCTGGCGGCCATGGTGCTGGTCGGCGCGTTCATCTTCGTGCGCGAGGAAAAGCGCGCGCGCCGCAAGGGCTGAGCCGGCCGGCCGCGGCCGGTATCCTACAATGAGGGCCGGGAACACCGTCGGGCGCTATGCGCTGCGTGGTGTTCCCTTTGTTTTTTCAAATCCTCAGACAGGAGTCCCTCCGGATGAAAAAGACGCTGCTCGCAGCCGCAATGTTCACTACTTTTGCAGGCGTCGCTCAGGCAGAATCGTCGGTAACTCTCTATGGTGTCATCGACACCGGCATCGGCTACAACAAGATCGAAGGCGATGGATACGACGGTAGCAAGCTCGGCATGATCAACGGCATCCAGGCCGGTTCGCGTTGGGGCGTGCGCGGCTCCGAAGACCTGGGCGACGGCCTGCGCGCCGTATTCAAGCTGGAAAGCGGCTTCGATTCCGCCAACGGGCAGCGCGGACAATCCGGCCGCCTGTTCGGACGCCAGGCCACCATCGGCCTGGCCAACGACGCCTGGGGCACGCTGGAATTCGGGCGCCAGGCCACCATCGGCTCGAACTACCTCGCCGACATCGACCCCTTCTACACCAGCTACACGCAGTCCAACCTGGGCCTGGGCTTCAGCGCGGCCAACACCATGCGCTGGGACAACATGGTCATGTACCGCACGCCCTCGGTGAACGGCTTCGAATTGGGCGTCGGCTACGCTTTCAACGCGGACGACACGACCGAGGACCAGACCGGCTTCCCCACCGCCGACAACACCCGCGGCATCACCGCCGGCCTGCGCTACGTGCAGGGCCCGCTGAACGTCGCGCTGACGTACGACCAGCTCAACGGCTCGAACAGCGCCGCCATCGACCACAACGCCACGCCGCGCCAGTACGCGCTGGGCGTGTCGTACGACCTGCAGGTCGTCAAGCTGGCGGCCGCCTACGGCCGCACGACCGACGGCTGGTTCGTCGGCCAGGACCTGCCCGCCGGCACGCCGTTCAGCGACGAGTTCGGCACCAATCGTTTCGTGGACGGCTTCAAGGCCAACGCCTACATGCTGGGCGCCACCCTGCCCGTCGGCGGCGCCGGCAGCCTGTTCACGTCGTGGCAGCATGTGTCGCCGAACAGCGACAAGCTCACCGGCGGCGACGCCAACATGAACGTCTGGAGCGTGGGCTACACCTACGACATCTCCAAGCGCACCAACCTGTACGCCTATGGTTCCTACGGCAAGGACTACGCCTTCATCGACGGCCTGAAGAGCACGGCCGCGGGCGTGGGCGTGCGCCACACGTTCTAAGCGTCCTCTTCGCGGCAGCAGGCGCCGGCATCAGGATCGTGCCGGCGCTTTTTTCGTCCCGGCGGTTCGCCATAGGCGCGCCGGTACATGGCGATGAACGCGCTGTCGCTGGCGTAGCCCACCGCATGCGCCACCGCCGTGACGGAGGCGCCTTCGGCGAGCCGGGCGCGCGCGGCCAGCAGCCGGCATTGTGTTCGCCAGCGGCTGAACGGCAGGCCGGTTTCGGCCAGGAACAGGCGCGCCAGCGTGCGGCCGCTGGCGCCCACCCGGCCGGCCCAGTCGTCGAGGGACAGCGGGCAGGCCGGATTGGCCAGCAGCTCCCGCGCAATCGGCGCCAGCCGGCGGTCGCGCGGCATGGGCAGGGGCAAGGGCGCCGCCGGCGCCGCGGCCAGCTCGTCCAGCAATGTGGCCACGATGCGCGCCTGGCCGGCGTCCAGCGCCGCATCCGCGGACCATTCCGTCACGCGCAGCACCAGCTCGCGCAGCAAGGGATTCACGTCCAGGATCATCGGTTCGGAGGGCAATTCCGGATAGGCGGCCACGTCGAAATACAGGCTGCGGTAGGCGAAGCGGCCGTGCATGGCGGTACGGTGCGGACAACCGGCGGGCAGCCATGCGGCCTGCAGCGGCGCCAACTGGCCGACGAGGTCGGGCAGGTACAGGGTAACGCCGCCTTCGGCCTGATAGAGCAACTGCGCGCGCCGGTGCGCATGCCAATCGGAGGCGTGCGCCCGGGTGTCGATGGCCAGGCCCACCACCGGGCAGGCGGCGGTGTCCGGATCGGCCACGGCGTCGGGTGAATAGTGCGGCATGTCTGATACGCGATGTTTTATGGCTCGATATCGCAATTCTGCTTTATGCCGGCTGGATACGCTAGGGCCCTTTGCTCCGAGCCATGACGTTCTCTTCCCTTTCCCCCCGCGGCGGCCTGCCGCCGCGCGGCTTGGTCATCGCGCTGCTGGCGCTGCCGCAGATCGCCGAAACCATCCTCGCGCCGGCCCTGCCGGACCTCGCCCGCCACTGGCGGCTGGACGCGGCCGCCGCCCAGCCGGTGATGGGGGTTTTCTTCCTGGGCTTCGCCGTGGGCGTGCTGCTGTGGGGCCACCTGGCGGATGCCTGGGGCAGGCGGCCCGCCCTGCTGAGCGGACTGGCGGTCGGCCTGGCGGGAACGGTGGGCGCCCTGCTCGCGCCCGATTTCGGACTGCTGCTGCTTGGACGGTTCGTCCAGGCGCTGGGGCTGGCCACCTGCTCCGTCACGACCCAGACGCTGCTGCGCGACAAGCTCGGCGGCGAATCGCTGACCCGCTATTTCGTGACGCTGGGCGCCGTGCTGGCGTGGTCGCCCGCGGCCGGGCCGCTGGCCGGACAGTTGGTCTCGGACTGGAAAGGCTATCGGGGCGTGATGGCGGCGATCGCGCTTGCCGTATCGCTGGCGCTGCTGGCCGGCATCGCGCTGCTGCGGGAAACCCGGGGCGAAGCCGCCAGGACCGTCGCGCTACCCGCGCTGGCCCGGCAGATGCTGGGCGACGCCAGGCTGCGCCGCGCGGCCGTGCTGGTCGCCGGCCTGAACCTGCTGGCGTTCTCGTTCTATTCGGCCGGCCCTTTCATGACGGGCCCGCTGCCCGGCCTGGGCTTCGGCTGGATCGGGCTGGCGGTCGCCGTGGCCGGGACCCTGGGCGCGCTGTTCAACCGCCGCCTGCCAGGCAGCGCCGGGCCGGCGCAGCGCGTGGCTTACGGGCTGGGCTGCGTCCTGGCCGGCGTGGCCGCCCAGGCGATCGCCATCATGGTCCACCCCGAACCCGGTCCGCTATGGGCCCTGGCCGCGCTGCCGCTGTTCGCGGGCTACGGGCTGGCCATCCCGAACCTGCTCGGTCCGGCGCTGAAGCACTACGGCCACTGCCTGGGCCGCGCCGGCGCCCTGTTCGGGGTGGCCTACTACAGCCTGCTGGGACTGGGGCTCGCGGCCACGTCGTGGCTGCCCTTCGATGCGCCCCAGCCCCTGTCGCTCGCGTGGCTGGCTGTCGTCGCCGTGCTGCTGGCGGCGCACCGCCGGCAGCGCGACGAGCAAGGCTGATGGAATCCGCCGCGCTGCAATCCGCGGGAAACACAGGTCGGTCATGATCGGCTACTTTTCGACCGGTAGACCAGAAACGGCCCATGACTCCCACCCTCCTGCCTTCTCGCTCCCCCCTCCCCGGCGCCCGTCCGCAAACCCTGCTGCGCCTGCTGGCCGCCGCCCTCCTGCCCCTGGCCCTGGCGGCCTGCAACGGCGGCGCAGACGACGACGAGCGCGACGACCCGCCCGCGGCCGTGGCGCCGCCACGCAACACCGCCTATCTGGAAACCAGGCCGGGCGACGTCATCCGGGTCCGCATCGAAGAACTGCGGCCCACCCAGGCTGCCATCGGCTACGACCAGATCTACTACAAACTGGGCCGCTGGCAAGGCGATTTCGACCGTCCCACCTGGGCGGCCGACCCGGCGCTGCAACTGGACTACCTGAACCGCACCGTCGGCAAGAAGTTCGACGACTACTGCGAAGACATGGGCGGGACCGAACGCGCCCAGCCGTTCCAGACCATCGCCGAAGCGCGCGCCGCGCGTCTGGACCAGCCCGGCACCTTCACGTGCAAGGACGCGCCCGGCACGCATGCCGCCAATCTCAAGACCGTGGCGGTGGGCTGGGACGGCAATCTCTACCTGACCGACGGGCACCACACCTTCTCGTCCTTGCGCGAAATATTCGATGGCGGCCCCACGCTGCCGGTCTGGGTCAAGGTGGACGCCAACTACAGCGATCTGCCCAGCGCGGCCGCGTTCTGGCAGCGCATGGTCGACGAACGGCGCACCTGGCTGCGAGACGGCCAGAACCAGCCCATCACCGTAGACCAGTTGCCCGCCCGGCTGGGCCGGGCCGACGGCCAGGAAGCGGGCGGCATGCAGGAAGACCGCTACCGCTCGCTGGTGTACTTCACCCGGGACATCGCCTACAACAACGGCAACCTGCCGGAGTTCGCGGAATTCCTGTGGGGCGACTGGCTGCGCCGCCAGGCCGCCGGCGGCCAACTGCCCAGCCTGGACCTGTACCTGACCGCGGCGCCCGCCAGCACGGCGCAGATCCTCGCCCCCGCCACGCTGGACAAGGACCTGCTCCCCCAGGGCGCGAACGACAGCTACGCGGCCGCCGTGCGCGACGCTTCGTTGAAAATGGCCGCGTTGGCCGACGCCGACATCGTGTACGGCGACCGCGACGCCGCCGGCCTGGGCCGGATTGCGCTCGAGCCCAACGCGGCCGGAGGCTCCCCCACCAAGAAGGCGCGCGACACGCTCGAGGAACTGCCGCGCCACGACGTCAAAGCCGACGACACGCCGCGCGGCGCCGGCAAGCTGTGGTTCGCGGTCAACTACCGCAACTGCGGCAAGCCCGCGGCGGGCACCTGCTGGGGCTGGTAGGCGCCCCGGACCCGCGCGCGGCCCCGGCGGCAGGATAAGGGTCCGATTCGGCTGTTTTTCGCCGGATCGGACCCTGGGTATTTCCACGCGATTCGAGTATCTTGATGCTCTTTTCCGACAACTTCCTGGACTCTTCCATGAGCATCGCCCTTACCCCCGGCCAGAACGCCGGCGCCGCGCCCGACGCCGACGCCTTCCTGCAATTCCTGGTCAACCTGGTCAACAACGGCAGCCAGATCGAAAGCATCGGCGTCACGCTGCAAATGGGCGGCATGCTCGTGTCGGGCTCGATCGTGTCCGGCGCCGAATACTTCGACAGCTTCGCCGCCAGTTTCACGGATTCGCTGAACGCGCTGGACGACTCCACCCGCTCGGCGGTGCACGCGTCCCTGGCCGAACTGGGCGACGTCTTCCGCGTGCCGCAACCGGCCGATCCGCTGCCGAACTACATCCATCTCGCCGACGCCTTGTTCTTCACGGCGGACGGCACGCCCATCGCCGGACAGCCCACGCTCTGGCGCGGCCGCACCAGCGCGGTCGACGGCTTCATCCTGGGCCGGCTGCAGGCCGAAGCGGAAGACTGAGGCCGCCGCCCTCCCGGCGTCAGCGCGGCCCGGCGCCCGGGTTGCGCCGGGCAAAGCGCTGCTCGGTCACCTTGCTGCCCCACTGCCTGCCTTCCGACTCGTCGGTCAGGACGAAGCCGGCGGATTCGTAAAGGTGCCTGGCCGCGTCCAGCCCCTTGAACGTCCAGAGATAGGTTTCGTCATAGTGCGCATCGGCGAACGCCAGCGCCCGTTCCAGCAAAGCGCGGCCCACGCCCATTCCGCGCAGCGACTCATCGACGATGAACCAGCGCAGGTGCGCCTGGCGGGCGGCGGGATCGCCGTCGATGACGATGGAGGCCAAGGCCCTGCCGCCGTCCAGGTACAGCCACACGTTCTTCCCGGCCTCGGGCAGGCTTTCGGCGAATTCGGACAGCTCGGTCGCCACCTTGCGTTCGAAGTACACACCGAAGCCCGAGGCCTGCGCGTAGTAGCGCGCATGCAGGCTCGCCACGTCGCCGATGCAGCCCGGCGCATAGCCTTCCTGGATCTGGCGTTCGATTCCGCCCGATCCTCCCGCCTGGACCGTGTTGGGATTTTCCTTCGACAAGGCATCCGCGTAGAGCGAAAGGAAGCGGATCAGCGATTCCTGGTCGGCCGGAGCCAGTTGCCGTAGCGCGCGCGACACCTGGTCGGTGGCGAACCGGTCGATGCGCGCGCGCAGTTCGCGCCCCGCGTCGCTCAGGTAGAGGCGCGACGAGCGCGCGTCGGCGCTGTCCGTTTCGCGGGCCAGCAGCCCGGCCGACTCCAGCCTGGCCACCTGCCGGCTGGTATTGGATTTGTCCAGCCGCAGGATCGCCGCCAGGTCGCGCGCCTGGATGCCCGGTTGCAGGCCGATCTCGATAATGGCGTGGACCGCGGACGGCGCCAGGTCGCTGCCGGCCAGCGACGTGCGCATGAAGCCCAGTTCGCGCACCAGCTTGCGGGAGAACTCCCGCAGGTCCTGGATGGTCTTGTCCCGGGACTGGGAAGGAATGTCGATGAGATCCATGGCGCGCCTCAAAAGTTGCGACTCGCAACCAATATACTTGCGAGACGCAACCAATTCAAGCCCCCGGGATTCCCCGGGGCTGCGCTAGGCTGGCCGCCTGAAACCGGTCCGGGCCCGCTCGACTTCCTCGCGGCAGGCGCAACCGCACAGATGGTCGTTGACCATGCCAACCGCCTGCATGAAGGCATACATCGTCGTCGGCCCCACGAAGGTCCAGCCGCGCTTCTTCAGGGCGCGGGACAAGGCCGCCGACGCGGCCGAGGTCGGGTTGTTGTTCCAGTAATCCAGGTCCACCTCCCGCGGGCGCTCCTGCGGCGTCGGTTCGTGCTTCCACAGCCAGCCCGCCAGGGAACCCGTTTCCTCCGCCAGGGCCAGCGCGCACTTCGCGTTATTGATGGCGGACAGGATCTTGCCGCGGTTGCGCACGATGCCCGCGTCGCCCATCAGGCGTTCCACGTCGCGGTCCGTATAGCGCGCCACCCGCTCGAAATCGAAATCGTCGAACGCCGCGCGGAACGCTTCCCGCTTGCGCAGGATGGTGATCCAGGCCATCCCGGCCTGGAAGCCTTCGAGACAGATCTTCTCGTACAGCCGGCGGTCGTCCGCCACCGGACGCCCCCATTCGTTGTCGTGATAGTCGGGCATGGACGGCTGCCAGAAGCAGCGCGCCACGCCTTCTCCATCCGTAACCAACCCGGAATTGTCGTCGCCCATGCCTTTGCCTTCCCGGATCGCCGCTACGGTTTGCCGGGCACCGGGCAGGTCAGGTCGCCCTCCCCGCACTTCAGGTAGGCGCGCAACTCCCGGGTGCGAGCCTGCGTCAGCTTATCCAGGCACGTGCTCAACGCCATCGGATAGGCGCTGCCGCCCGACGTGCCGCCCGCCGCGAAGGCGCATTCCGCGTCGCGGAAGAACAGCCAGGCCCGCTGCGCGGCGTGGAACTGGGTCGTGGCGGTCTTGTCGTCCTTCAGGCGGGCGTTCACTTCCTGGTAGGCGGCGTTCAGGCCGGCGTCGGACTTGCGGTACGCCTGGTCGGCGCACAGGCTCATGTCCGTCTGCGTGGCCGCCTTGCCGCAGTCCAGCGGCTGCGGTTGCGCCTGCGCGCCGGCCGCCAGCGCAAGAACGGCTGCCGCCGCGATCGCGATACGCATGGAATTTCCTCCTGTCTGTCTTCGCGGTCCGGGGGCCCGCGCCTGCCGTGTCCCGGTCGATCCGGGAAAGTGTCTCATGGAAAGGCCGGGCTCCGCTTCCGCGGCCCTGGCCGCGGTCGCCTAAGATTGAGGGTATGAAGATCCAACTGCTCTCCGACCTGCACCTCGAAACCGATCCCACCTTCCTGGCCCGGCCCGCGCCCGGCGCGGACCTGCTGGTGCTGGCCGGGGACATCGGCTCGTACCGCAGGGGGTCCCGGCTGAATGGAACGGACTTCGGGCTGGGCAGCTACGCGCCGCGCAACGGCTGGCCCACGCCGGTGGTCTACGTTCCGGGCAACCACGAATACGACAACCTGGACTTCGACGAAACGCACGAACGCCTGCGCGAACTGTGCCGCGCGCTGGACATCCACTGGCTGGAACGCGAAACGCTCGTCATCGGCGGCATGCGCCTGGTCGGCACCACGCTCTGGACCGATTTCGACGCGCTGGCCGCCGACGGCGACACGGTGGGCGACGCGCTGAACAAACGCGCCAAGGCGTTCCGGGCGGCGGACTTCTATCTGGAAAAGGCCGAGATGCGCCGCCATGGCGCCCCCTTCATGGCCGAGCAGATGCGCGAACAGGGGCTGGCCTGCCAGCAATGGCTGGAGGCCGCCCTGCGCGAGCCGTTCGACGGCCCCACGGTGGCGGTCACCCACTTCGCCCCCACGCTGGCCAGCGCCGACCCGCGCTATGGCGTGACGCCCGGCACCGCGGGATTCTGCAATGCCCTCGACCACCTGCTGCCCCTGGCCGACTACTGGCTGCACGGCCACCTGCATTGCCCGCAAGACTACGTAAAGGACGGCTGCCGGGTGCTGGCCAACCCGCTGGGCTACGCCAAGAAAGGCGAGCAACAGGACTTCACACCCGGCCGCGTATGGGACCTGGCCGCGCCTAGAACTTGAGGCTGGCGCTCAGGCTGTAGGTGCGCGGGTCGCCATTAACCCTTGCACCTCAATGCGCCGGCTTGTTCTCCAACTGCTCGCGCAGCCGTTCTTCCTGTTCGCGCAGCTCCGGCGTGAAGGCGTCGCCGAAGTCCTCGGCCTCGAAGATCCGGCGGATCTCGATATCGGATTCCCCGGGCATCGGGTTGGGGCAGCGCTTGACCCAGGAGATCGCCTCCTCCATGGACGCGCACTGCCAGATCCAGAAGCCGGCGACCAATTCTTTGGTCTCGGCGAAGGGGCCGTCGATCACCTGTCTTGCGCTGCCCGAAAAGCGCACCCGGGCGCCCTTCGAACTGGGATGCAGGCCCTCGCCCGCCAGCATCACGCCCGCTTTCGCCAGTTCCTCGTTGAACCGGCCCATGTCGGCCAGCAACTGTTCCGTGGGCATGACGCCCGCTTCGCTGTCCGCCGTCGCCTTGACTAGTACCATGAATCGCATGTCGGTCTCCTTGGGGGGTGTCGGAACATTCTCGCTCCAGGAAGACGACGAACGCCGCGGCGCCAGATCGACAGCGGCGATGAAAAAAAGTGTGACGGCGTCAGTGTCTGACACCCGTACGAGACGGTCCGCCCGGCTGAAGCAGGCCTTCCCGGGTGTCAGACACCAACGAAAGAGCACAGCGCTTCGGTGTCAGACACCCGGGCAGCACCGGCACAAACCCGGGACTGTCTCGTACGGGTGTCAGACACTGGCACTTGGTTTCTCGCCGCCCCTCAAGGCGCCGGATTGGGCTGCCGGGCGTGGATCCGGTCGACCGCCTCCATCACCTCGGCCGGCAGCGTCACGTCCACGCTGTCGATGTTCTCTTTCAGTTGTTCCAGCGTGGTGGCGCCGATCAGGTTGCTGGTCACGAAGGGACGCTGGTTCACCCAGGCCAGGGCCAGGTGGGTCGGCGAGATGCCGTGCGCGCGCGCCAGCTCGACGTATTCGCGCGTGGCGGCCTCGGCCTGCGCGTTGCTGTAGCGGGTAAAGCGCGTGTACAGCGTCAGGCGGGCGCCCGCGGGACGCGCGCCGTCCAGGTACTTGCCGCAAAGCATGCCCATCGCCAGCGGGGAATAGGCCAGCAGGCCCACGTCTTCATGATGGGTGAATTCCGACAGGCCGCTCTCGAAGACGCGGTTCAGCAGGCTGTACGCGTTCTGGATCGACGCGATGCGCGGCAGGCCCTTGTTCTCCGCATGCCGCAGGAACTGTCCGACGCCCCACGGGGTTTCGTTGGACACGCCGACGTGGCGCACCTTGCCGGCGCGCACGAAGTCCTGCAGCACTTCCAGCGTTTCCTCGATCGGCACGGTGTATTCGTCCTTCACCCAGGGGTAGGACAGCTTGCCGAAAGTGGCGGTGGTGCGATCGGGCCAGTGCAACTGGTACAGGTCCAGGTAGTCCGTCTGCAGGCGCTTCAGGCTGGCGTCCAGGGCGGCGGTCAGGTTCTTGCGGTCCAGGAAGGTCTTGCCGTCGCGGATGTGGCCGGGCCGCTTGGCGTCGCGCACCGGGCCGGCCACCTTGCTGGCCAGCACGATGTCGTGGCGGCGCTTGGTCCGAGCGAGCCAGGTGCCGATATAGGTTTCGGTCAGGCCCTGGGTTTCCGGCTTGGGAGGCACCGGGTACATCTCGGCGGCGTCGACCAGGTTGACGCCGCGCTCCAGCGCGTAATCGAGCTGCTGGTGGGCCTGCGCTTCGGTGTTCTGCTCGCCCCAGGTCATGGTGCCCAGGCCGATCAGGCTGACGTCCAGGTCGGTGCGGCCGAGTTTGCGGTATTTCAAGTTCTGCTCCGTGCGGGGTCTTAAAGGGGAATCGACACCTTACTCCAAGATGTTGGCGTTTCGCTGACAGGAGAAGAATGCGCGCGACTCTCGTCGCGCGCCGGTGCCGGTGTCCGGTATCCCTAGAAAGTGCCCCGCAGCGTCAGCATGGCATTGCGCGGCGTGCCATAGACGTTGTTGCCATTGAGCGTCCCGATCTGCTGGTAGTAGACGCGGTCGGTCAGGTTGTTGACGTTGAGCGTCATGTTCCAATGCGGCGTGATCTGATAGCGCACCATCGCGTTAAGGATGGCATAGCCGCCCTGGTTGAAATCGAACGGCACGAAATCGCCGCTGGCGTCCCTGGCCGTGCCGGACACATAGCTTGCGCTTTGCAGCAGCATGCTGCCGCCGACGGTCCATTTCGCCAGATCGCCGGGCAGCCGGTAGGCCGTGGCCAGCTTGAACAGATGCTTGGGCGTCACGCTGCTGTAGCGCGTGCCGGTGCTCTTGTCCTTCGTGGTGTTGAAGGTATAGCCGGCCGTGACTTGCCAGCCCGTGGCGATCTCGCCGCCCAGCTCCAGGTCGACGCCGCGGCTGACCACCTTGCCCTGCGCCAGGTAGCAGCAATTGCCGTCGTAGGCGCTGCTGCTGCTCTCGTAGGCGGGATCCAGCACCGCCGTGCCCGTGCGTTCCACATTGAACAGGCTGAACGTTGCATTGGCCGCGCCGTCGAACAGTTCGCCCTTGATGCCGGCCTCGAAGCTCTTGCCCTTGATGGGAGGCAGGGCGCTGCCCGGCTGCGGCCCCTGCATCACCAGCGGCTGCGGCTTGTAGATGGCCGAATAGCTGCCGTAGACGGACCACTGCTCGTTCAGGTCGTAGATCAGGCCGCCGTAAGGGGTGATCTCCGTGGCTTCGTTGAACTTGGCGTCCTGGAACACCTGCCAATCGGCCGCGCCGCGCTTGGTGTTGATGATTTGCGAGAATTCGTAGCGGCTGATGCGCGCGCCGGCCACCACGCTCAGGCTGTCCGTGGGATGCAGGCGCAGCAGGGCATAACCGCCCACTTGCTCCTGGCCCCAGGGGCCGTAATGCGCGCTGTAGTTGTAGTCCGCGTCCGTTCTGCCCGGATTCCACGCGCCGGGGTTGAAGGGGTCGACGGGGTCCCGATAGTTGACCGCGAGGTTGGAATTGACCCAGTCGCTGCGGACCCGCTGCCAGTCCGCCCCCACCACGAATTCGTGCGTGCGTCCCAGCACGGCGAAGGTTCCGCTGAGGTTGGCGTCCACCATGTCCTGCCGGTTCGAGCTTTTCGCGGTGCCCGCGCCCCAGGTCAGTCCGCCCAAGGTCACCGGATCCACCGAGCCCGACGTGTAGTTCCACATCCGGTCGGTCTTCTGGTCGGTATGGGTGGCGTTGAGCTTGGCGATCCAGCCGTTGCGGAAGCGATGCTCCAACTGGCCGAACACTTCCCAGCGGTCGGTATCGTCATAGGCCCACGGCTGCGACAGATTCGCGCTGCGCGACAGGCCCAGATCGGCGCCGTTGCTATAGCGCGGCAAGGTGGGCGGCGCGCCGTCATTGTTGATCTGGCTGTAGCTGCCGCCCACGGTCAGGAGCGTATCGGGGCCGAGGTCCGCCTCCAGCACGCCATACACGGCGGGGCGTTCGGTATGGCGATGGTCGATATACGAATCGCTGTTCTGGTAGCTGAACACCCCGCGGCCGCGCAGTTTGCCGTTGGCCGCCAGCTTGCCGCTGGCATCGATCTCGGTGCGCAGGTCATCCCAGCTTCCCGCGGCCAGCGACACCTTCAACTGGTCCTGCGCCAAAGGCTTCTTGCGCACCAGGTTGATGATGCCGCCGGGATCGCCGACCCCGCCCAGCAGGCCGGACGCGCCGCGCATGACCTCCACGCGGTCGTAGAACGCCATCTGCTGCTGCGGATCGTAGTTGTAGGAACCCAGCGCCAGCGGCGCGCCGCCGTCGATCTGCATGCTGGTGATGGCAAACCCGCGCGAATAGAAATCCACGCCGTTGTACGTGACGCCCGGCACGGCCAGCATGGCCTGGCGGATATCCGTAATGTTCTGGTCTTCCATCTGCTGGCGCGTGACGACCGACACCGACTGCGGAATCTCGCGGAAGCTCTGCTCGGTCTTGGACGCGATGCTGCTGATGCGCGTGGTGTAGGACCCGGTGCCTTCCGTCATGCTGTGCCGCTCGGCCATGCCGATGACGGTGACCGCGTTCAACATGTCCGGTTCGCCGGCCGTCAGCATGAAACGGTCGCCCTGGC
This sequence comes from Achromobacter veterisilvae, assembly GCF_900496975.1. Classification (GTDB taxonomy): domain Bacteria; phylum Pseudomonadota; class Gammaproteobacteria; order Burkholderiales; family Burkholderiaceae_B; genus Achromobacter; species Achromobacter veterisilvae. The sequence continues at coordinate 28,508 of NZ_UFQC01000025.1, read as the reverse complement.
GCTGGTACCGCAGGCCGGTGCCCTTGAGCAACGCGGCCAGCGCCTGGTCGGCGGTAAAGCTGCCGCGCAGGGCGGGCGCCGTCTTGCCGGCCACGATGTCCGGCGCGAACAGGATCTGGAGCCGGGTTTGCTCGGCCAGTTCAAGCAGGGCTTCCGACAAGGGCTGGCTGGCGATATCGACCTGTACGGCGCTGGCCTGCGCATGAACCGGCGCGGCGGCCAGGCCGCCCGTGAGCGCAAGCCCGACGGCGATGGCAAGACTGCCCAGGGTGGCGGCGGCGGGCCGGCGCCGCGCGCGCGGGGCGCGGGGCGTAATGCGGGAATGTGAATTCAAAGCTGGACTCGTTCGGTGATTGCTGCGGGCGCTTCGCGCCCTATCCCTTGGCCAAGGATCGTGACCGGCCGCCGGGTGCAAATCGGCGGCCTGTCATGCAATACGAATCACGGGGCAAAAGTCCTGAACGATTCCGGCAAATCAATTGTTTCAAATTGAAACTAAGCGCCCGGCCGTCTATGGCCGGTCGGTCCGGGCATCCAGCACTGCGCGGCCGTCCGGCAGGCGGCGGATGGTCACGGGCAGGACCGCCGGCAGGCCTTCGACAATGCCCGCCGGGTCATCGAGGCGGAACGAGGCGCTCAGCCGCAGGCTGCCCACCTGCTCGTTCGCCAGCGCCAGGGGCGCCGCCAGGTAGCGGTTCAACTCGCGTACCACGGCCGCCAGAGGCGCGTTCCGGAACACGACCCTGCCCTGCACCCAGGCCAGTTCCGCCGACAGGTTCACCGCGCGCGGCTCCGGCTGGCGGCCGTCGGCGTCCACCGAAGTCTCCAGGCCGGCAGTCAACACATTCAGGCGCCGAGACCACCATGGGCCGCTGCGGACCTCGACGGCCCCGGCCTGCACCGCCACGCTGACGTCGTCGTCGCCGCGCCGCACGTTGAACCGCGTGCCCGTCACCTGGACGCGGGCCAGGCCCGCCTCGACGATAAAGGGCCGCGCCGCATCGGCGCTCACGTCGAACAGCATTTCCCCCCGGTTCAGCGTGACCACGCGGCGATCCGGATACAGGGCCACGCTGGCCTGCGTGTCCGTGTTCAATTCAAGCACCGTCCCCTCGGGCAGGGACACGCTGCGCCGCTCGCCCTTGCGGGTCGACCACTGCGCCGCGTAGTCGGCCGGCTTCTCGCGGCGGGTGGCCGCCACGGCCGCGGCGCCCGAGGCGCCGATGGCGAACAGCCAGACGCCCGCGCGCAGCGCCCGGCGGCGCCCAAGCCGGGGCCGCTCGGGCAGATCGCCGCCGTACAGCCGCCGCACCAGCGCGTCCGGCATTGACGCGGCGGCCCGGTTCAGCGCCTCCTGCGCCAGGAACTCCTTTTCGTGATCGGGATGCGCGCGCCGCCAGGCCAGGAGCTCGGCCTGCTCGGCCGCGCTCATCGTGCCGGAGTGGACTCGCGTGGACCAGCGGGACGCCGCGTCGGCGACGGTTTCAGCGCCACTCATGGGGGTTCAACGCGGCCCGTACGTGCCGGCACGCCTGCATCACATAGCGCTCGATGCTGTTGACCGACACCGACAGCGTCACCGCGATCTCGCGATGCGTCCAGCCTTCGATGCGATTCAGCACGTAGGCGCGCCGGCAGTTCAAGGGCAGGGCTTCCAGCGCCGCGACCAGGGCATTCATCAACTGATGCGCGCGCACGGCCGCTTCGGGACTGGGGACGCACGGGTGGTCCTGTTCAGGCAGGTCCTGCAGCGCGATATGCGGATTGCGCGCATCCCGCCGCCAGGTGTCGATGCGGCGATGCGCCGCGGCCCGGAAAAGAAAACGGCGGGCATGCTCGATGGTGGTCACGTCGCTGCGCGTCAGCAGTTGTTCGATCGCGTCGTGCGCCGCATCCTCCGCATCGCTGCGGTTGCCGAAGCGGTGCGCGAATGCCTGCATGAACTCGCGGTAAAGCGCGAGCCAGCCTGCAAGCGGAGAATGGGTCGGAGACATATCGTGCACGGGCCGGATGGCAAAAAGCAATTATTGCAAATAGTTATCATTTCTTCAAATAATCGGGAGTCCGGCCGCCCGCTTGCGCCAGATCCAGGTAATTCGCACCTTGCCCGCGCCGTTCGAATCGGCATACGCTTGATTCCCGATCGACTCCGGGATACGAACGTGCTGCGGGAAATCGACGAGACCTATGTTTTCTTCATCTGCGTCATCGTCTTCCTGGCGATCATCGAACTCGGCTTCCGCCTGGGCCGCAAGCATCGCAAGCCCTCCGACGAAACGCACAAGACCCACATCGGCGCGCTGCAGACCGCCCTGCTGGGCCTGCTGGCGCTGCTGCTGGGCTTTACCTTCGCGATGTCGGTCACGCGCTTCGAAACGCGCAAGAACCTGGTGCTGGAAGAAGCCAACGCCATCGGCAACGCCTACTGGCGCTCCCAGTTGCTTCCTCCGGCGGCGCGCGCTCCGATCGCGGCCCTGCTGGTGGAATACACCACCACGGCGCTGGATTTCCACGACGCCGACAACGACAGCGCCCGCCAGGCCGCCGCCGGCGCCGCGTCGCGGCGCATCGAGCGCCAGATCCGCTCCACGGCCGCCAGCGTGCTGGAATCCCCGCCGTCGATCTCCACCATCATGTTCATCCAGGCCATCAACGAGATGGCCCAGGTCAACGAAAAGCGCCGGGTCGCGCTGGAAAACCACGTGCCCGAGCCGGTGTTCTACCTGCTCTTCATCGTCACCTCGGGCGCCATGGCGTTCATCGCCTACGGAACCGGCCTGCAAAAGCGCAGGCGGCTGATTTCGACGGGCCTGTTCGCCACGTTGATCTCGCTGGTCCTGACCTTCATCCTGGACATCGACCAGCCGTCCAGCGGCGTCATCACGGTCAGCCAGGAAAGCATGCTGCGGATGAAGGCGACGCTGGAACAGGAGCGGTAGGCGGCGGTCCGCCTCCGCTTCCGTCCCGCGTCAGTACTGATACCGCATGGTCAGCATCGCGCTGCGGCCGGCGGCCCAGGCGCCTTGGCTGTAGAACCCGATCTGGCTGTAATACTTGCGGTCGAACAGATTGTTGACGTTGAGCTGCGCGCTGAGGTTGCGGTTGAAGCGGTAGCGCGCCATCAGGTTGGTGATGGCGTAGCTGCCCTGGCCGACGCGCTCATCGCCGTTGGGGCCGCTGGCGATGGTGTACACGTGGCTTTGCCAGTTCACGCCGCCGCCGACGGTCAGGCGGTTCCAGTCGCCCGGCAACTGGTAAGTGGTGAACAGGCGCACCAGGCTGCGCGGCTGGTCGGTCTGGATGGCATTGCCGTCGCCGTCCCGCGCGGTCCAGTGCGACCAGCCGGCGGCAAGGTTCCAGCCCGGCATCACTTCGCCCGAGACCTCCAGGTCGAAGCCGCGGCTGCGGGTTCCCTGCGCGGCGGTATAGGCCTGGTTGACGGAGCCGGGCACCATGTAGCCGGGGTCGGCCTGGGCCACGTTGTCCTGCTCCACCTGGAACACGGCGGCGCTGGCGTTCAGCTTGCCGTCCAGGAATTCGCCCTTGATGCCGGCCTCGTAGGACTTGCCTTCCAGCGGGTCCAGCCAATTGCCGTTGCGGTCCTGGTAGCTCTGCGGGTTGAAGATCCCGGTGTAGCTGACGTAGGCGGTGTAGTTCTCGTTGAGGTCGTACAGCAGGCCGGCGTACGGAATGAACTCGCTCTTGTCGAAGGCCGTATGGTCGCCGCCGCCGAAGCCGACGGAATCAGTCTTCCACGTCGCGTAGCGCCCGCCCACGATGAGCTTCAACGGATCCGCGAGGTTCAGTCGCAGCGCGCCGTACCAGCCGGTCTGCTTGGTGGTGTAGCGGCTGGCGGTGACGGAGGTATCGCTCCAGTCCGGTTCCGGATACGAGCCGTCCCAATCCAGGAAGTTGCCCATGGGCGCCGCGTTCAGGGCCTCGCGATAGTCGAAATTGGCGTACTGGCGGTTGAAGCTTGCGCCCACCACGGCCTCGTGGCGGCGGCCGAACAGGGTGAACGGGCCCGAAGCCTTGAGGTCCACGCTGTTCTGCTTGCGGTCGCCCAGGTACCAGGCGGGCGACGTCCCCATGCCCAGTCCGGTATTGCGGTCGGGCCAGCCGTACAGATACAGCAGCTTCGCGTCCATCTCGTTCTTGGAGTGCGAGCCCACGGCCTGCACCGTCCAGCCGTTCTCGAAGCGGTGTTCCAGGCTGGCGAAGGCGCCCTGGGTCGTGCTGCCCCAGGAGGACCAGTCCGCGCCCGTGTTCAGCGAACGGACCCAGTCGGTGCGGCCGCCGTCCGCGTACCACAGCGGGAAGCCGCCCCAGTTGCTGCGCTTCGGATCGTTGTCCTGGTAATTGAAGCCTACGCTCAGCGTGGTGCGCGACGTGATGTCGGCATCCACCACGCCGTAGAAGATCTTCTTCTCGTTCTGGTAGCCGTCCAGGTACGAATGGTTGTCCTGGTAGGCCGACACGATCCGGCCGCGCACGTTGCCGCTGGCCGAAAGCGGCGTGGACAGGTCCACGGTCGCACGATAGGTGTCCCAGTTGCCCACGCTGACGCTCATGTCGGCGGCGAACTCGCGGCTGTTGGCGTGCTTGCGCACCAGATTGACGGAGGCCGACGGGTTGCCGGTGCCGGACATCAGGCCCGTGGCGCCGCGCACGACTTCGACGCGGTCGTAGATGATGGGGTCCAGCGAGGACTCGCCCGCGGCGTAGCCGACCTCGAAATTGGTGGGCACGCCGTCATACATGTAGTTGCTGATGCCGAAACCGCGCGCGTTGAAGGAATAGCGCTCGCTGTCGTAGTTCTGCACCGAAATGCCGGGCGTGCTGGACATCACGTCGACGAGCGACAGCATGTTCTCGTCTTCCATGCGCTGGCGCGTGACCACCGTGACGGACTGCGGCGTTTCACGCAGCGTCAGCGGCAGGCCGGTGCTGGCGGCGGTGGCGCGCGGCGTGTACGAGCCGGTTCCTTCCGTGGTGGTGTTGTCCCCTTCTCCCAGCACCTGCACCGTGGGCAGGGTGGCGACACCGCTGTCCTGCGCGGCGGCCGCGCCGCAGGCCAGCGCCATCAGCACCAGGCAGGGAGTGCGCCGAAGCGCGAAACGCCGGCGGACCAGAAATTGGCGGCCGGCAGGCCGAGAATCTTGCATGTTGGCTTCCTTTCCCATGTCGAAACTTCAAATCGACGGGAAGTGTAATGCAAACGATTCTCATGTGTTTTATTATTTTTCGGCCTCCTGCGGCAGAAATGTCCCTATTTATCAAGGGATAACGGCGGCACGGCTTTCGGCCGCCGGCGGAAAATCGGAAGGAGGGATCCGCGCGCGGCGGAAAGGACGGCTAGTCGATCAGGCCGTGCCGGATGACGTACTGCACCAGTTCGGCGTTGCTGCCGGCCTTCAGTTTCTGCAGGATGCGCTGGCGGTAGGTGCTGATGGTCTTGACGCTGACGATGAGCTGGGTGGCGATGTCGGTGAGCCGCATGCCCTGCACGATCAGCATCATGATCTGGTATTCGCGCGGCGACAGTTTTTCATGCGGCACTTCCCCGCGCGCGATGGCGGAGGCGGCCTTGCCGGAAAGCTCGGCCGGAAAATAGCGCCCGCCCGCCGCGGCCTGGCGGATGGACAGGACCAGCACCTTGGAGTCCATGTCCTTGGCCACATAGCCGCTGGCCCCCACCTCGAAGGCGCGCAGCGCGTACTGCTCGGCCGGATACATGCTGAGCACGATGATGGGCAACCGCGGCCATTCCGCGCGTATGGAAGGCAGCACGTCCAGGCCGCTGCGCCCCCGCAGGTTGACGTCCAGCAACACGACGTCGTAGCTGTTGGCGCGCAGCAGGCTCAGGGCCTCGGAGGCGTCGGCGGTCTCGCCCGTGACGCTGATATCGTCCTCCTCCGCGAGCAGCCTTTTGAGGCCGTCGCGGAAAATGGTGTGGTCATCGACAATCAGGACACGGATCATGGGCGCTGGCTGCGGCGTTATTGGCCGCCGCGGGGAACGTTGAGGGAAGCGAGGATGCGGTTTTCTTTCTCGATGGAGTCGCGCGCGAACTGGCGGTACGCCGCGCCATCCATGTACTGCTGTTCCATATCATAGTTCGCGAGCGCGTCCTGGAACGGCTTTTGCGCCATCGCCTGCCTGAATCCGTCGTGCAGGCGCCGGATGGCCTCGGGCGGCGTGCCCTTGGGCGCGGCAAGGCCCCACGGCGAGGTCTGCACCATGTCGATGCCCACTTCACGCAGCGTCGGAACGTCTGGAAAGCGCGGCACGCGCTTTTCGGTCCAGACCACCAGCAGCCGCATTTTTCCGGACGTCACGTACGGCACCCAGGAAGACGCGTCGGCCACCGACATGATGTGCCCGCCCATGAGCGCCGGCAAGGCTTCGGCCACGCCCTTGTAGGGCACGTTGGTGAGTTGCAGCCCCAGGCTGGCGGAGATCTGCTCCATCGTCAGGTGCTGCGTGGTCAGGCTGCCCACGGTGCCGTAGGTCATCCTGCCCGGGTTCTTGCGGGCATACGCGACGTAGTCCTCGAAGGTCTTGATGGGCGAGTCGGCCGCGACGACCAGGCCCCAGGTAAAACCGGTGAGGCGGATGATGTAGTCCAGGTCGGCGGCGGGGTCCCACTTGATGTTGGAGATGTAAGGCAGGCGGAAAACGCTGTGCGCGATCAGGCCCACGGTGTAGCCGTCCGGCGTCGCGTTCTGCAACTGGTAGGCGGGCATGACGCCGCCCGCGCCGAGCTTGTTCTCGACGATGATGGGCTGCCCGAACACGGTCGAGGCGCTCTCGGCCAGGGCGCGAACGACGATGTCCGTCACGCCCCCGGCGGAGAATCCGACCAGCACGCGGATGGGTTTTTCGGGAAAGGCGCCCGCCGCGCGCACGCCGAACGGCAGCCCCATCGCGGCCACCGACGCGGCGCCGCCCAGTTTCATGAAAGAACGTCTATGCACAATCTGTCTCCAAGTGCCCTGCTCCACGCCCCGCGGATTGACATGCAACGTTGGGGTCCTTTAGTGTGTGGACAGTGTAAATAGAGGCATGCTTATTAATCTGTCGGAATTAGCCGATTGTCCTGTCATCGTTTTCTTACGCCGCGCCTCTCCATGCAAGAATTCCACTGGCCCCTGAGCCAGGAAGACGCCAACTACCGCCTGCTGTTCGAAGGCCTGATCGAACAGTCCGTGGCGGGCATTTACCTGCTCCAGCACGAACACCTGGTCTACGTGAACGAGGCCTTCGCCAAGCTTTGCGGCGTGCCTCGCGAAAAACTGATCGGCCGGCCGCTGGCCAAGGTCGCGCCGCCGCAGCAGCGCGACTCGCTGATGCGGCAATACGAGCGGCGCCTCGCGGGCGGCGACAAGGAATCCACCTTCACGGTGCACCTGCGCCTGCCCGACGGGCAGCAGCGGGCCATCGAGATCCACGGCAGGCTGATCGACTTCCGCGGCCAGCCCGCCGTGATCGGCGTGGGCATCGACGCCACGCTGCGGCTGCAGCGGCAAGAGGAACTACAGCAATCGAAAGCGGCGCTGGCGGAGCTGGTCAGCCACATCGAATCCGTGCGCGAGGCCGAGCGCCAGCGCATCGCGATGGAACTGCACGACGCGGTCGGCGGCATGCTGTCCGCCTTGAAGTTCGACATTTCCCGCCTGGCTCGCAACATCGGCAAGACACTGGCGGGCGACGTCCATCGCGACCCGCGCGTCCAGTTGGAACGGCAGGTGGCCGAATGCCTGGGCCTGGTGCAGGACACCATCGCCACGGTCAGGCAGATTTCCGAGGACCTGCATCCCAGCGCCCTGCCGCACCTGGGCCTGCCGGCGGCCATCGCCAATCATCTGAAGCAGTTCGAAACGCGCTATGGCGTGGCCTGCCGCCATGAGCCCGAGGCGGGCGAACTGGGGCTGGACATGGACGCCACGGGGCATCTTTACCGCATCTTCCAGGAAAGCCTGACCAACGTGGCCAAGCACGCGCAGGCCAGCGAGGTCTGGGTGCGGCTGGGGCGCGACGGCGGCGAGATCGTGCTGTCGGTGCGCGACAACGGGCAGGGCATGGCCGGCGACGGCCAGCGCCCGGGCGCCTACGGATTGCTGGGCATGCGCGAGCGGGCCCGCCGCATGGGCGGCGCCCTGTCGGTGGAGCCCGCCCCAGGCGGCGGCACCCTGCTCACGGTCAGGATCCCCGCGCCCGGCCGCCAGGGCCCCGGCGCGGTTCCCGAAGAGAACCCGCTCTAGCGGCCCTGGAAGCGGGCTTCGCGGCGCTCGACGAAGGACTGGATGCCTTCCTTGAAGTCCTCGGACGCGAAGACCTTTTCCCGGATCTGCGGAATGCAGGCGATGGCGGCCTGTTCGCCGGATTCGATGTACTTCAGCGCGGCCTCCTTGGTCGCGCGGATGCCCAGCGGCGCATTGCGGCAGATGCGCCGCGCCAGGTCCAGCGCCCGCTCGATGTGCTGCCCGTAGGGCACGACTTCCTGCACGAAACCCAGCTCCAGCGCGCGCTGCGCGCCGAATTCCTCGCACAGGAAGAGGTGGTACATGGCGTTGCCCCAGCCCGTGCGCGACAGGTAGCGGAAATGCGCCCCGCCCAGCGGCGCGATGCCGCGGCGCGATTCCAGTTGGCCGAAGCGCGCGGTGTCCGCGGCCACGACGATGTCGCAGGCCAGCATGATCTCGATGCCGATGGTGTAGGTAATCCCCTGCACCACGGCGATCACCGGCTTGGTGGCGCGCCGCTTCAGGCCGAAGGGATCCACCCAGGCGTCCGGGCGCGGCCGGGCGGTCGCCGTGGGCCCGAAGAACTTCGGCATGTCCAGGCCGGCCGTGGTGTGTTCGCCCTCGGCGCACAGCACCGCCACCCACAGGCTGTCGTCTTCTTCGAACCGCGTCAGGTGCTGGGCCAGTTGCTCCATCATCTCGGGCGAGAAGGCGTTCTTCTTCGCGACGTTGTCCACCTTGATGATGCAGACCGCGCCGTCGCGCTCCATGCGCACTTCGCCGGTTTTCTTCGCGTCTTCCATTTCTGTCTCCTTGTGCTCGCGGCGGGTTCAGGCCAGGCCCTTGGCCCGCTTGATGGTCGAATCCAGCCCGCGCTTCAGGTGCTCCTGGAACTCTTCGGTAACGTGGGAGAGCTGGTGCAGGTCGAAGTGGGCGCTGATGGCCGCGCGGAACCCCTGCGCGTCCCAGGTCCGGTTCAGCGACCGCTTCGTGAAGCGCAGCCCGTAAGGCGGCGCGGCGGCGATGGTGTTGGCCAGTTCCAGGGTGGCCTGCTCCAGTTCGGCCACGGGCACCACGCGGTTGACCATGCCGATCTGAAGCGCCTCGGCCGCCGGCAGGCGCGCGCCCGTGAAGATCAGTTCCTTGGCCTTGCGCATGCCCATCACCCAGGGATGGATCAGCACCTCCAGGCTGGCCGTGCCCATCGAGTGCGCGACCGGATCCGAGAAGAAGGCATTGTCGGCGCAGACGATCAGGTCGCACATATTGGCGACCATGTATCCGCCGGCGATGCAGGCGCCCTGCACCTGGGCGATGGTCGGCTTCTTCAGGTCGTGCAGGCGCAGGCAGTATTCGAGGAAGTGTTCCTCTTCATAGTTCCAGCGTTGTTCCACGGTCGGATTGGGGCGCTCCACGCGCGCCGACTTCAGGTCGTGCCCGGCCGAGAAATGGTCGCCCACGGCGCCCAGGACGACCACGCGGACGTCGTCGTCGGCCTCGGCCTCGCGCAAGGCGCCGTCCAGTTCGCGCAGCAGGCTGCGGTCCTGGGCGTTGCGCACCTCGGGGCGGTTCAGGTAAATGCGGCAGACCGGGCCGATGCGCTCGACGCGGATGAGTTCATAAGACATGACGATCTCCTACACAGAGGCCGGGTCGGCCGTTACGATCAGATAGGCGGTGGTGAAGCTGGCCAGCGCGTCGCGCACTTGCTGCGGGTCAGGGCCCGCGCCGCCCAGGCGGATGCGCACCTCGTGGCCGGACTCCAGCGCCAGTTCATAGCCGGATTCGATGCCCGCGGCGCGCAGGGCCTTGTCGAAGCCTCGCAGCGTGGCGTCCTCGCGCAGGCGGTTCTTCAGGATCTTGCCGACCGGCGACTTGGGCAGGCCGGCCATGATGTAGCAGTCCTTGGGCACGGCCGCGCGCTCGGAAATGCCGGGCCGCACCTCCGCCAGCAACTGCGCCGCGTCGATGCGCGCGCCTTCGACCAGTTGGACGTAGGCCACCGGGACTTCCCCCGCATAGCTGTCCGGCCGCGCCACCACCGCCGCTTCCAGCACCTGGGGATGGCGGTAGAACGCTTCCTCGACCGCCTTGGGGTCGATGTTGTGCCCGCTGCGGATGATGAGATCCTTCGTGCGGCCGGTGATCCAGATGTAGCCGTCCTCGTCTATCCGCGCCAGGTCGCCCGTGTCCAGCCAGCCGGGCTCCAGGAACCCGGCCTGTCCGCCCGACGCGTAGCTGCTGAACACCGTGGGGCCCGACAGGGCCAGCACCCCGGCCTCGCCGGGCGCGCAATCGCGCAGGCCTTCGCGGCGGTCCAGCGCGACCACGCGGGCCCGGTGGTACGGAAAGAGCAGGCCGACCGAGCCGGTCTTCACTTCGCCGTCCTTCGGATTCATCATGCAGACCGAGGTCGTCTCGGTCAGGCCGTAGCCTTCGCGCACCGCCAGGCCAGTCATCGCCAGGAACCGGCGCGCCACGTTTTCCGATAGCGGCGCCGAGCCGGACAGCACGCCCTTGACGCACGAGATATCGTGCGCGCCGATGGGCATCTGCACCAGTTGGTTCATGATCGTGGGCACGATGGTCAGATAGTTCACCCGGCAGGCCTCGACGACCTGCCAGATCTGCGGCAGCAGCTTCGGGTGCTTCCAGCCCACCGAGGTCGCCAGCACCAGCGTGCCGCCCCGCGCCAGCGTCGCCAGCGAGCCGGCGAACGCGCCGACCACGTGATAGAGCGGCGTCGCCGACAGCCGGCTTTCCCCTTCGACGATTCCCGCCACCGCCGCGCTCAGCCAGGCGCTGACCACTTCGTTCCAATGGCTGTGCCGCACCAGCTTGGGCGCCCCCGTGGTGCCGCCGGTGGGAAACAGCGACGCCAGGTCGTCCGGAAGGATGGCGCGCTCGAAATCCAGCGCATCCCCCCGGTAGCCGTCGATGACGGCGTCATAGTCCAGGAAGCGCCGGCCGGCCGGCGCGGCGCCCGAGCGGTCGCCGCCCAGCCGCACGATGGTCCGCAGTTGCGGACAGAGTTCGGCCACGCGCAGGACCTTGTCCCAGATCTCGATCTCCGGGTCGCCGCCATAGGCCATGAGCATGCGGGCGCCCGCCGCGCGCACGATGGCGGCGATGGCCTCGGCCTCGAGCATCCAGTTGATGGGGTTGACGACGGCCGCCGCCTGCCCGCCCCACAGGGCGTATTGCGCCTGCGGCGTGTTGGGCAGCAGCAGACTGACCACGTCGCCCGCGCCCAGTCCTTCGCCGCGGACGAGGTTGGCGGTCTGGTGGATGCGTTCCAGCAAGCGGCCGAAGCTGATGTCTTCCGGCGCGCCGCAACTGGACGGTTCGCGCAGGTATCGGATGGCCGTCGCCCGCGGCGCCTGGCGGCAACTGCGCGCCAGGAACGCGTAGGTGCTGTCCGGCAGGCCGCGTTCCCGCAGCGGCGTCGCCTCGAATTCGCGGATGCGTTCGGCGGTGGACAGGTCGGCGCGGACCCAGTATTGAGGTGTCTCCATGTTTTCTTCTTGCGCGGTGCGCGCCAGCCTCAGGCGGCGAGCGCGCGGGGATTGGTGAAGCGCTCGGCGGGCACGAACAGCCGCCGCAGGCGCATTTCGGTTTCGGGAAACAGGTGTTCGAAGTAGAAGCGCGCCGTGGCCAGCTTTTCGGCGCGCAGGGGATCCGCCGCCGGCAGCCGGGTCAAGGCGGCCAGCGCGGCGCGGCTCCAGAAGTAGCCGTATACCAGATGTCCCACGATACGCAGGAAATCGCTGGCCGACGCCCCGACCTGCGCCGGATCGGCGGCGGCCAGGGTTGCCAGGCGCGGCACCGCTTCCTCGATGCGATCGGCCAATTCGCGCAGCGGCCGCCCGAACTCCGCCCCGCCCTCGACCGCTTCCGCGGAATCGGCCTGCCCGCGCGCCAGCGCCAGTAGCTGCGCCAGCCTGCCGCCCTGGTCCGCCAGCACCTTGCGGGCCAGCAGGTCGTGCGCCTGGACGCCATTGGTGCCTTCGTAGATGGGCAGAATGCGCACGTCGCGCAGCGTCTGTTCGATGCCCGACTCGACGATGTAGCCGCTGCCTCCATGGACCTGCACCGCCAGGTTCACCGATTCCACGGCGTTGTCGGACACGAAGGCCTTGGCCACCGGGGTCAGCAGGCTCAGCAGGCCGCCCGCCCGGTCGCGCTCGGCCGCAAGCCCGGCATGCTGTTCGGCGTCGATCTGCAGGGCCAGCCAGTACAGGAACATGCGCGCGCCCTGCGCCCATGCCTGCTGCGTCAGCAGCATGCGCCGCACGTCCGGTTGCAGGAGGATGGGATCGGCGCGCGTAACCGCTTTTTCCTGGCCGGGCGCGCGCGACTGCAGGCGTTCGGCGGCATAGGCCAGCGACTTCTGCAAGGCCGTCTCGGTCAGGCCCAGCGCCTGCGCGCCCGTGCCCAGCCGCGCGGAATTCATCATGACGAACATCGCGGCCAGGCCCTTGTTCGCCTCGCCCACCAGATAGCCCTTGGCGTTCTCGAAGCGCAGCACGCAGGTCGCGTTGGCGTGCAGCCCCAGCTTGTGCTCGATGGCGTCGCAGTAGACCCCGTTGCGCTCGCCGGGCCGGCCGCCCGCGTCGGGCAGGAACTTGGGCACCAGGAACAGCGAGATGCCGCGCGTGCCGGCCGGCGCGTCGGGCAGGCGCGCCAGCACCATGTGCACGATGTTCGGCGCCAGGTCGTGCTCGCCCGAGGAAATGAAAACCTTGCCGCCGCTGATCCGGTAGGCGCCGTCCCCGTCGGGGACGGCCTTGGTGCGCAGCAGGCCCAGGTCGGTGCCGGCCTGCGCTTCCGTCAGGCACATGGTGCCCGTCCACTCGCCGCTGGCCAGCTTGGGGCCGTATACGGCCTGCAGCTCGGCAGTGGCGTTGGCGCGTATGCAGCGATAGGCGCCTTCGGACAATCGCGGGTAGAGCGCGAACGAAATATTGGATCCGCCCAGCATCTCGCCCACGATGGCCGACGCCACGGTGGGCAGCGCCTGGCCGCCGTGCTCTTCGCTGGCGCACAGCCCCGGCCAGCCGCCCTCGGCATAGGCGCGGTAGGCCTGGCCGAATCCGGCGGGCGTGCGCACCTCGTGCCCTTCCAGGCGGCAGCCTTCGCGGTCGCCGCTGGCGTTCAGCGGCGCCAGCACGCCATGGCACAGGCGGTCCGCGCCTTCCAGGATCTGGTCCAGGGTCTCGCGGTCCATGGCGGCCCCGCCCGCGCGCCGGCCGAGTTCCCCTTCGACGTCGAGAACCTCGTAAAGCGCAAATTGCATGTCGCGCTGAGGCGCCGTGTATAGCCCGTCTTTCATGTCGTCCTGCCGCTCCTGACTAGATATGCGCCAGTGTGCAACGGACGTCCGGCCGGCGTAATGTCAGCGTTAGCCGATATGCCTGTCAGCGAATTCCGATAGACGCGCCCAAACGCCCCTAGGCCGCGGAACCCGCGGGCGCCGGCGCCACGGCGGCCTCACCGGCGGACGGAGCGCGCGAGGCTAGCGATTCGAGCAGGTCGGCCGACGGCACGAAGAACAGGCCGCCCGTGATGGCGCGGCTGTAGTCCAGCAGGCGGTCGTAGTTGCCGGGAGGCCGCCCGACGAACATGTTCTCCAGCATCTGCTCGATGGGCGCGGGCGAACGCGCATAGCCGATGAAGTAGGTGCCGAATTCGCCCGCGCCGGGCCGGCCGAAGGGCATGTTGTCGCGCAGGATCTTCACTTCCTGCCCGTTTTCCTCGAGGGTGGTCAAGGCGCTGTGGGACGAGGACGGCTTGATGTCGTCGTCGAGTTCGACGTTGGACAATTTGTGGCGCCCGATGATGCCTTCCTGGCTTTCCACGGTAAGCGAATTCCAGGCCGTCATGTCGTGCAGGTACTTCTGCACCAGCACGTAGCTTCCGCCGGCGAACTCGGCGTCTTCGTCGCCGATCACCGTGAAGTCGACGGCTTCGCGCCCTTCGGGATTCTCGGTTCCGTCGACGAAGCCGATGATGGCGCGCCGGTCGAAGTAGCGAAAGCCCTGGACCTCGTCGACGACCGTCACGGCGTCGCCCAGCCGGTTGCGCAGCAGCGTGGCAAGCTCGAAACAGAGATCCATCGAGTCCGCGCGGATGTGCAGCAGGAGGTCTCCCGGCGTGGCGACGGCGGTGCGTTCGCCCGACCCGAATTCACGGAAGGGATGCAGCGCCGCCGGGCGCGGCGAGCCGAAGAGCGTGTCCCAGGCGCGCGAGCCGAACGCACAGACACAGGAGAGATTTTCCTGGGGAGCGCGCGTGCCCACCGTCCGCACGAGGGCGGCGACGTCCTCGCACCAGCCTCGCACCGTCTCGGCGGCGCCCGCGCCCGCGTTCAGGGTCGCGACGATGAAGATGGCGTGGCGGGTGGTGGGGTTGTGCACGGCTTGGGAGAGGGGCGCTGGAGTATCGGACATCGGATCGTGGACCTTGGAAACGGGCGCGGAGCGCGAAGAAAAAAAGCCAGTCCGATTCTAAGCGCGGATGTCGGCGGTGTGAACTCCGGCCAGGCGCGGCAAGGCCGCGTTTCAGCGCACCGCCTTCAGCCATTGGCCGGCCAGGTCCAGGACGATGCGGGTCTGTTCGCGGTGCGGAACGTGGCCGCAGTTCTCCAGCAGCACGGGGCGTCCGCCGGTCAGCCGGGCGATGCGTTCGGGATGCAGGGACGAACCGTATTCGTCCGCTTCGCCGTGCAGGGCCAGCACCGGACAGCGCACCTGGCGCAGCGGCTCGTCGAGGTTCCAGTCGGCGAAGCCGGGCGACAGCCACGTGTCGACCCAGGCTCCCAGCACCCAGGCGGCCTTTTCGCCGTGGTACTTCTTCAGGCGATCGAGTTGGCCGGGCTCGTCGAAGTTCCGCTTCGCCACGCGGATGCCCTCCAGCGTGCGGTCTTCGACGAACGCCTGCGCCGATTCGGTGATCAGGGCCTGGCAATCGTCCCCGTAGGCCCCCGCGCAGCAGACGGCCATCCCGCCTCCCACGCTGTGGCCGAAGGCGACGAACGGCCCGATGCCGAGCGCTTCGCGCAACTGGCGGAACCCCGCAAGCGCCTCGTCCTCGACGAAGCCGGATCCGAAGGTGGCGCCGTTCGGATCGGAGCGGCCGAAGCCGAGCCGGTCGTAGGCGATCACGCCGCGACCGGTTTCGCGCGCCAGGAGTTCCGGAAAGTCGCGCCACAGTTCCACGCAGCCCAGGGAGTCGTGCAGCAGCACGATGGGCGCGCCGGCCGCCACCCCGCCCGCGGGGTCCCAACGCCGCGCATACAGGCGGCCCTGGCTGGTGGGTACGTAGACTTCCTGGCTGGTGATGGAATGCATGAAGGAATCCTGGAATATGAGGCCGCGCGCCATCGCGGCGCACCCGGATTATAGGAAACCCCCAACGCCGCGCCCCCGCGGGGCCGGCCGCCGCCGGCTCACCGCAGGCCGGACAGCACGCCCGCCGCGATGATGAGCAGGACGAGCGCGGAAATCGCGGTGTAGGCGTAATCGCGTTCGCGCAGGAAGATGGCCAGCATCAGCGCCACCCGCGCGACCGGAAGCAGGATGAAAAGGGCCACTCCCGCCTGCACCAGCCGATAGCCGGCCAGGCCCGCCTGCGGCAGCAGGAAATCCACGGCCATCCCGAGGGCGATGCAGGCCGAGGCGGCCCAGGTGCCATACCAGAGCAGCGCCGCGATGCCGCGGTCGCGCCGGGCCTGCCCGTCCGCCGGACGGCCCGGCGAGCTCATTTCAGGCCTCCCGGCAAGGACACGCCCAGGGCGCTCAAGAACATCTGCACGGCGAGCAGCGCCAGAACGATCACGAAGAAGACGCGCAGCTTGTCCGCGGGCAGCCCCAGCAGCAGGCGGGCGCCGAGCAGCGCGCCGGCGACGGAGCCCAGCGCGACCGGCCCCGCGATGCCGATGTCGATGTCGCCGCGCACGAAATAGGCGCCCGCGCTGGCCGCGGCGGTCACGCCTATCATGAAGTTCGACGTGGCCGAGGACACTTTGATGGGCAGCCGCAAGGCGGCGTCCATCGCGGGGATCTTGAGCACGCCCGAGCCGATGCCGAGCAGCGCCGAGATCAGGCCCGCGCCGTACATCAGGGACAGGCCCAGCGGCACGCGGCCGACCTGGTAGTGCACTTCCCGGCCCAGGGCGCGGTCGGGAAAGCTTGAATGCAGGCGCAGCGCCGTAGCCCATGCGGTGGCCGGCGCGCCGGCATCGGGCGCCTCGCGGCGGCGCGCCAGCATCTGCTGCGCGGACAGGGCCAGGATGGCGGCGAACAGGCCGTAGAGGAATTCAGTGGAGACGATGCCGATGAGAAACACGCCGGTCAGCGCGCCCAGCGTGGTGGCCGTTTCCAGAACGATGGCCAGCCGCACGTTGGTCAGGCGCCCCTTGAGGAACGGCGCCGCGCTGCCGCAGGAACAGGCGATCACCGAAATGATGCTGGCGCCGATCGCCACGTGGATATCCACGCCGAACAGCAGCGTCAGGATCGGCACGATGAAGATGCCGCTGGCCATCCCCAGCACGCCGCCCAGCGCGCTGGCCCCGAAGGCCGCCGCGAACAGCCAGAGGATCCCGGACGTGTCCATCATCCGATGCGCGGAAGCCGCGACAGGCGGGTGGAAAACCGGATCAGGTCGCCGCGGTAGTAGAGCTTTTCGTAGTCGACCGGCCGCTGCCCCGCGGTGTAGGACGTGCGCTCGATCAGGAAGATCGGGCTGCCGGGCTCGACGCCCAGGGCCCGGGCGACGCGCTCGTCCGCCGTGACGGCTTCGAGCTGGTACTGCGCCTCGACCAGCGGCAGGTCGTAGCGCAGTTCCAGCAGGTCGAAAATGGGCTCCGCTTCCAGGTCGTTGCTGGCGACCTTTTCGCCGATGTCGAGCGGCAGGTAGGTTTCGTCGAACGACATGGCCACGCCGTCCGCCAGCCGCACGCGCTCGATGCGGTACACCTGCGTGCCCTGCGGCACGCCGAGTTGGCGCGCGACGGTTTCCCCGGCCGGCACGGGCCGCTTGTCCAGCAGCCGGGCCGTGGGATGGCGGCCCAGCGCCACCATGTCTTCCACGAAGCCGCTCAGCCCGGTCAGCGCCTGGGTCAGCTTCGGCTCGGTGACGAACGTGCCCTTGCCCCGCCGGATCTCGACCAGGCCGCGGGCCACCAGGTGTTCGACCGCCTTGCGCACCGTCGTGCGGCTGACGGCGAAGCGCTCCACCAGGCGGTCTTCGGGCGGAAGCTGGCTGCCGGGCGGCAGGCTGCCGGCCGCGATCTCGGCGGCCAGCGCGGTCTCGACCCGGGCGTACAGGGGGGCATATTCGGATTCGTTCAGCATACGCGGCAGCATAACATCACGACATCATGATGTCATGATGTTTATAGCTCCCCCCAAAACGAGGGACGCGCTGATAAGCTAGGCGCCTGTTTCCGGCAAGCCGAAGCAGGAGACAAACGATGACGCTCTATGAAAAGCTGGCCGACGAAATCGAAGGCCTGATCCGCAAGAATGTGTACCGGGAGGGCGACAAGCTCCAATCGGTGCGGCAGGCCAGCCAGCAGCGCGGCATCAGCATCACGACCGTCACCCGCGCCTACCTGCTGCTCGAAAGCCGCGGCCTGGTGGCCAGCAAGCCGCAATCGGGCTATTTCGTCAGCGCGCGGGCCGGCGGCGCCGCGCCGCGGGCCTCGGAACTCGGACTGTCCCATCCGGCCGCCACGTCCTCGCCGGTCGACGTCAGCCGCCTGGTGCTGTCCACGCTGCGCTCGATCTGCGCCAACGACGCCGTTCCCCTGGGCTCGCCCTATCCGGATCCCGGCCTCTTCCCCTTCCAGAAGCTCAACCGCTACGCCTATGCCGCCGGGCGCGACGAAACGCTGCTGGGCCTGAAAGACGCCCTGCCTCCCGGCCATCCGAAGCTGCTGCGCCAGATCGCGCGGCGCTACCTGGAAAAAGGCATGCGGGTGGATCCGGACGAGATCATCATTACCGTGGGCGCGACGGAAGCCATGAACATCTGCCTCCAGGCCGTCGCCCGGCCGGGGGACGTGATCGCGGTCGAATCGCCCACGTTCTACGCCATGCTCCACGCCATCGAGCGCATGGGCATGAAGGCGATCGAGGTGCCGACCCATCCCGAACACGGCATCGACATCGCCGCGCTGGCGGCCATCATCGCGTCGCAGCCCGTCGCCGCCTGCATGGTCATGCCCAACTTCCAGAATCCGCTGGGCTTCCTGATGCCCGACGAGCGCAAGCGGGCGCTGGTCGAGCTGGCCGCGAAGCACGGCATCCCCATCATCGAGAACGGCGTCTACAACGAACTGCACTTCGGCAACTCGCATCCGAGCACGCTGAAGTCCTTCGACCGCAAGGGACTGGTCCTGCACTGCTCGTCGTTCTCCAAGAGCCTGACCTCGGCCTACCGGATCGGCTGGGCGCTGCCCGGCCGCTATCGCGACGAAGTCGAGAAGCTCAAGTTCCTGAACACCTTGACCACGCCTTCGCTGCCGCAGTTGGCCATCGCCGAATTCCTCGAACGCGACGGCTACGACTACCATCTGCGCAAGATCCGCAAGACGTACGCCCAGCAGGCCAGGCTGATGAAGGCCATGGTCGAGCGCTTCTTCCCGCCAGGGACGAAGACTTCCACCCCGGCGGGCGGCTACCTGCTGTGGGTGGAGCTTCCGCCCCGCGTCGACGCGATGCGCCTGTACCGGCTGGCGCTGGAACGCGGCATCACCGTCGGCCCGGGGCAGATGTTCTCCGTGTCGGACGGCTACCGCAATTTCATCCGGCTCAACTACAGCACGCCGTGGTCCGGCGAGATCGAGCGGGCCGTGATCGCCGTGGGCAAGATCGCCGCGGCCTGCGCCCGGCGGCCCTAGGTCAACTGGTAGGGATAGCGCGGCGCCACCTCCTCCGGGAGGTCGCGGCCGCACAGTTCCAGGATCGACCGTTCGATGCCGCGCGTCATGGAGTCCAGCGCCAGCGCATTGGGCGCGAGCCCGAAGGGTTCGGCGACCTCGTTGGCGATCGCCTCCAGCGCGATGAGCGTGTACGAGATGAACACGCAAAGCAGCGGCGTGAAGATATCCGCGGAATCGACCAGCCCGAACGGCAGCATGATGCAGTAGGTGTAGATCGTGCGATGCAGCAGCACGCCGTACGCGAAGGGGATGGGCGTGGAGGCGATGCGCTCGCATCCCCCCACCACCTTGCCCAGTTCATTGAGCTGCGCATCCAGCATCCAGAGCGCCGTATCCGATATCTGGCCGCGTTCGCGCATTCCGGCGAAGCCGTTGCGGAGGTCGTCCAGCAGCGCCACCGGCCTGTAGCATTTGTCGCGCAAGGCCTGCGCCGGCCCCTCGCCCAAAATGCGCCGGAAGTCCGGACAGGGGTCGCTGCCGCGCAACTGGTGCTTCAAGGCATAGACGCACGCGATCAGCGCATGGATGAAGCGCGTGCGGTCCGTCCCGCTGGGCAGGTAGCGCAAGGTCTGCGACATCAGCGCGCGGGACGCGATCAGCAGGTTGCCCCACAGATGCCGCGCTTCGTTGAAGCGTTCATAGCTGGCGTTGTTGCGGAACGCCAGGAAGATCGCGAGCGTCAGCCCGAACAGCGTCAGCAGCGTGGTGTTCAACGGTATCTTCTCGCCGAGTATCCGGCCGTGCGTCACCACCGCCAGGCTGCTGACGGCGGCCATGAAAAGCAGTTGGGGAATGATGGATTGCAGTACCGATCCGTTCCAGATGAACAGCAGCCTGAACCAGCTTTGCCCGGGCCTGACGATCATGCCGCCTCCCGCTCCGGCCGGTCCGCGCGGGACCGCAGGACCCGCACGGGTATCGACTTGTACGACGGCGTGCCGCTGTCTTCGTCGATGTAATCCAGGGGAACCAGCACATTGGCTTCGGGGTAATAGGCGGCCGCCGAGCCGCGCGCGATGTCGTATTCGACGACGGTGATGCCCGGCAGGCGCAGCGCCCGGTCCGCCGAAATCGTCTCGATGTCGACCAGGTCGCCGTGTTCCAGGCCGCGCGCGGCAAGGTCCGCCGCGTTCATGAACAGGATGTCGCGCCGGCCGAACACGCCCCGGTAGCGGTCGTCCATCGCGTAGATCGTGGTGTTGTACTGGTCGTGGCTGCGGATGGTGACCAGGCGCAGGACATCGTCGTCCCAGGCGTCGTAGCTTTCCCGCAACCCGCGGAACACGGAAAAGACGGCCTTGCCCGAGGGCGTTTCCCACTTGCGTTCGGTGGGCGGCAGCGGCAGGCGGAAGCCGCCCGGCACCCGGATGCGCGCGTTGTAGCCGTCGAATCCGGGCACCGTGCGTTCGATCAGGCCGCGGATCCTGTCGTAGTCGGCCACCAGGTCCAGCCACGCCACCTTGCTGTCCGGCAGCGTCGCGCTCGCCATGCCCGCCACGATGGCGGGTTCCGAGCGCAAGTGCTCGGAGGCCGGCTTGAGCTTGCCGGCCGAGGCGTGCACCATGGACATCGAATCTTCCACCGTGACGGACTGCGCGCCGCTCTCCTGCATATCGAGTTCCGTCCGCCCCAGGCACGGAAGCAGGAACGTCTCCTTGGCCACCAGCAGGTGCGAGCGATTGAGCTTGGTGCCCACGTGCACGCTCAGGTCCAGCATGCCCATGGCCGGAAAGCTGAGTTCAGGGTCGGGCAGCGCCACGGCGAAGTTTCCACCCAGGCAGATCAGGGCCTTCGCCGAGCCGTCTATCATGGCCTGCATCGCCTTCACGGCGTCGTGGCCGTGCGCATGCGGCGGCGGAAAGCCGAATACGTCCTCGATGCGGGCCAGGAATTCCCCGGACGGCTTCTCGGTAATGCCCACCGTGCGGTTTCCCTGCACGTTGGAATGGCCGCGCAACGGACAGATGCCCGCGCCGGGCTTGCCGAAGTTTCCCCGCATCAGCAACAGGTCCGCGATCAGGCGCACGTTCGCCGTGCCGGTATTGTGCTGCGTGATGCCCATGCCGTAGGTAACGATGGTGGCCTTCGACCTGGCGTAGGCGTGCGCGACGCCTTCCAGGTCCGCGCGGGCCAGCCCGCTTTCCTTTTCGATGTCCGTCCATTGCGTCGCCAGCAGATCCGCCGCCAGCGCGTCGAACCCTTCGGTGTGCGCCGCGATGAAATCGCGGTCCAGCACGCCGCCCGTCTCCGCCTCCATGTCCAGCAGCGCCTTCATGATGCCCTTGAGCGCGGCCGCGTCGCCGCCCGCCCTGACCTGTAGGTAGGACGATGCGATCGGCGTGGAGCCGTAGGTGGCCATTTCGATGAGGCTCTGCGGATCGGCGAACCGCTCCAGCGCGCGCTCGCGCAGCGGGTTGAACACGATGATGGGGACTTTGCGCCGCGCGGCCTCGTGCAGCGTGCCCATCATCCGGGGATGATTCGTCCCGGGGTTGTGGCCGATGGAAATGATGAGCTCGGTCTCCTCGAAATCCGCCAGCGACACGGTGCCCTTGCCGATCCCGATGGAGCGCGGCAGGCCCACGCTGGTCGGCTCGTGGCACATGTTCGAGCAATCGGGGAAATTGTTCGTCCCGAATTCCCGGGCGTATAGCTGGAACAGGTAGGCGGCCTCGTTCGACGCGCGGCCCGAGGTATAAAACTCGACCTGGTCCGGCGAAGACAGCCCGCGCAGCACCGCGCCGATGCGTTCGAAGGCCTGGTCCCAGGAAACCGCGCGGAACGTGTCGGTGGCGCGGTCGTAGGCCATGGGATGGGTCAGCCGCCCCATGCCTTCCAGTTCGAAATCGGAAAGCCGCAACAGCGACGACACGGTGTTCTTTTCGAAGAACTCCGGCGTCACGCGCTTGGTCGTCGCCTCCCAGGTGACGGCCTTGGCGCCGTTCTCGCAGAACTGGAAGGTGGAGCGATGTTCCTTGTCCGGCCAGGCGCAGCCGGGACAGTCGAAGCCGGTGGGCTGATTGGTCCGCAGCAGGACGATGGGCGCCTCGATGCGGTCCATCTGCTGCCGGACGGCCTGCGCGGTCGCCTTGAGCGCTCCCCAGCCGCCAGCCGGCCCGCCGTAAGGCCTGATGCCCGGCACGTCGCGTCGCTTGCTCATGTGAATCTCCTTGGTCGATCCCGGAGGGCGGGAAAAAAGCGCCGGCCCTGGGGCCGGCGCGAGCCAGGAGTCCAATATAGAGAAGCCGCCGCCCTCGCGAAGAGTGCAGTTCGGACGGCGGCGAAAGAGTACAGTCGCGCGCCGCCGCGCTCGCTAG
Source organism: Achromobacter veterisilvae (assembly GCF_900496975.1). GTDB lineage: Bacteria > Pseudomonadota > Gammaproteobacteria > Burkholderiales > Burkholderiaceae_B > Achromobacter > Achromobacter veterisilvae. The sequence goes on along the minus strand of NZ_UFQC01000025.1, from coordinate 5,997 downwards.
TCCGCGTAGCCGGGGTTGCGGCGGTCCAGCCGGCGCAGCAGTCCGGGCCAGGCCAGCATGGCCTTGTGCGCGCGGTCGGCGGGCGATTCCACCGCCGCGCGCGCCAATACCTCGGGCGGGATGAAGGTCAGTTCCCCGCCCGCCTGGGCTCGCACCTGCACCATGCAGGCGGCCTCCAGCCGGTGCATGGCCTGGAACGCCTCGGCCATGCTCTGCCCCACGGTCAGCAGGCCGTGGTTGCGCAGGATGAGGTAGTTGTTGGCGCCCAGGTCGCGCACCAGGCGCGGCTGCTCCTCGGGATTGAGCGCCAGGCCTTCGTAATCGTGATAGCTGAGCGAACGCAGCACGATGAACGCGAACTGCGACAGGGGCAGCAGCCCTTCCTTCTGCGCCGATACCGCCACGCCATTGATCGAATGCGTATGCAGCACGCACATCGCGTCCTTGCGGGCCGCGTGGATACAGCTATGGATCGTGAAACCGGCCGGGTTGATGTCGTACTCGGACTCCATCACCTTGCGGCCGTCGAGGTCGATCTTGACCAGGCTGGACGCCGTGATTTCGTCGAACATCATTCCGTAGGGATTGATCAGGAAGTGTTCCGTGCCCGGCACCTTGGCCGTGATGTGCGTGAAGATCAGGTCATCCCAGCCGAACAGCGCCACCAGCCGGTACAGCGCCGCCAGGTCCTTGCGCACCTGCCATTCCGTCTCGCCCACGCGTTCGCGCACGCCGCCGCCCGTTTTGCCTGCCGTATCCATGCCGTCTCCTCGTATGTGGAATCCGCCCCGGGGCGACCGCGCCCCGGGCCTTGCCCAGCACTTTATTCGCTTTGGCCCGGAACCGGCGCGCCCGGCGTCCGCCGGCCGGCCACCCTGGCGGCCCGCCCTCCCCCGCCCGGACACGCCGCGGCCTGGCGGGGCGCGCGGATAATTCACATATGTGATGGAAATGGCCCATCATCATTCCTATGATTCGGCTCATCCGCAGTCCCGCACAGACACCTTGCCGCTCCTATGTCCGCCGATCTTCCCGATACCGATTTCCGTATCCACCAACTGGTCGCCCGGCACCTGCCGCACCAGGCCGACCATGTGGCCCTGGTTTCCGATGAAGGCGCCTGGACCTACGCGCAGCTCGATGCCGCCGTCCTCGCGCTGGCGGACGCGCTGACGGCCCGCGGGCTGCGCGCCGGCGACCGCCTGCTGGTGGTCGGCGAAAGCGGCTGCGCCCAACTGGCCGCCGTGCTGGCCTGCAGCCGGCTGGACGCCTGGGCGGTCGTCGTCAACGCCCGCATGACCGGCATCGAGGTCGATGCCATCAAGGCGCACTGCGAACCCCGGCTGCTGCTGGCCGCCAGCGGCCTGTCCGCCGACGCCCGCGCCCACGGCCTGCGCCACGGCGCAAGCGAGTTCGAGGTGGCGGGGCTTGCCTACTCCTGCACCGCGGCCGATCCCGCCGCGCGCGCCGAACCCGTGCAGGCCGACGCGCGCGAACAGGTCGCCGTCATGATCTACACCAGCGGCACCACCGGCACCCCCAAGGGCGTGATGCTCACGCACGCGAACCTGGGCCATTCCTCGGCGGTCGCGCGCCACGCCCGCGGGACCGGCCCGGACGACCGCGTGTATTCGGCGCTGCCCATCTCCCACGTTTACGGCCTGAGCACCGTGGCGCTCGCCGCGCTGGGCGCCGGGGCCACGCTGCAACTGGCCGGCCGCTTCGACATCGCGCACGCGGTTGCCGCCCTGGCCGAGGGCGTGACGATGCTGCACGGCGTGCCCGCCATGTACGTGCGCCTGTTGCAAGCCCACGAACAGGGGACCGCCATCGCCGCGCCGAAGATCCGCCTGCTGCATTGCGGCGGGGCGCCGCTGGACCCGTCCCTGAAGGCCCGGATCGAAGCCATCTTCGGCGAACCGATAAACAATGGCTACGGACTGACCGAAGCTTCGCCGACGATCAGCATGGTCCCCTACCGCCAGCGGCGCACGGACCTGAGCGTGGGTTACCTGATTCCCGGCATGCGGGCGCGCATCGTGGATGAGCAAGCGCGGGAGGTCGCGCCGGGCGAAGTCGGCGAACTGCAGGTGCGCGGGCCCAACGTCATGAAGGGTTATTACAAGGCGCCCGAACAGACGGCCCAGGCCCTCGGCCAGGACGGTTGGCTGCGCACCGGCGACCTGCTGCGCGAGGACCCGGACGGCGCGCTTTTCGTCATGGGCCGCATCAAGGATCTCATCATCCGTTCCGGCTTCAACGTCTACCCCAGCGAAGTCGAGGCGGCGCTGAACGCGTATGCCGGCGTGCGCCAGTCCTGTGTGGTCGGCGTCCCCAAGGATGGCGACGAGCAGATCGTCGCGTTCGTCGAAGCCGAGGAAGGCCGCTGCGTCCAGGCGGACGCCCTCCAGACATTCGCTCGCGAGCGGCTGGCGCCCTACAAACGGCCCCAGAAGATCGTCCTGCTGGCCCGCCTGCCAGCGGCGGACAACGGAAAAATCCTCCGCAAGGCCATGGTCGACATGGCGCGCGGAATCTGATTCGGCACACCCATAGAAAATACCCAACAACAGGAGACAAGCATGAAACTGGCAGCCAGAAGGCATTTCCTCGCGGCGGCGGCCGCGATCGTCGCGGCGTGCAGCCTGCCCGCCCACGCGGCGGACGGCTGGCCCGCGCGGCCGATCCGCTTCATCGTGCCCAGCGCCGCCGGCGGCGGGGCCGACACCGTCGCCCGCCTGCTGGCCCAGCATATCGGCGGCGCCCTCAAGCAGCCCATCGTGGTCGAGAACCGCGCCGGCGGCTCCGGCGTCATCGCGGGCAACGCGGTGCTGGGCGCGCCGACCGACGGCTACACCTTCATGCTGGGATTCACCACCATGTCGCAACTGCCGGCCACCTCCACGATCAAGCTGCCGTACCAGGTCGACCGCGATTTCATCCCGGTATCGCTGGTCGCCAGGTCGTCCAACGTGCTCGTGGTCAACCGCGGCGGCGTCGACGCGGACTCGGTCAAGGCCCTCGTGGAAGCGCTGCGCGCCTCGCCCCAGAAATACAGCTACGGTTCGTACGGCAACGGTTCGACCGGCCATTTCCTGGGCGCGCAATTCCTGCAGGAAACGAAAACCAACGCCCAGCACGTGCCGTACAAGGGCGCCGCGCCCATGATGTCCGATCTGTTGGCCGGCGTGGTCTCGTTCGCCTTTCCCGACATCGGCTCGGCGTTGCCGCACCTGAATTCGGACCGGGTCCGAGTGCTGGCCGTGACCGGCGACAAGCGCATGGCCACGCTGCCGCAGATCCCCACCATGGCGGAACTCGGCTATCAGGGCTTCAACCTGGGCGCCTGGTTCGGGCTGTTCGCGGCCAAGGGCACGCCCGACGCCATCGTCCAGGACATGGCGGCGCAGATCGCCGACGCCGTCAAGGCGCCGGAAGTCCAGTCCAAGCTCGTCGGCATGAACCTGGATCCGGTCGGCAGCGACCCCAAGTCCTTCGCCGCCTTCTTCCAGACCGACCTGCAGCGCTGGGCCGACCTGGCGAACAAGGCCAACATCCGCACCGACTGACCGGCCACCCGCCATGTCCCGATCCTCCCGCCGGCTCGAACTCCCCGACGCTTCCGTCAAGGACAGCACTCGCGACCTGGGCCAGCGCTCGGTCAAATCGGCCCAGCGCGTGCTCGAACTGATCGAATTGCTCGAACAACTGGGGCGTCCGGTCAGCCTGGCGGAGATCGTGCGCGCCAGCGGCTATCCGCAGTCCAGCACCTGGATGCTGGTCCAGACGCTGATGCGCATGGGCTACCTGTGCCACAACCCTGACGACGGCACCTACATGCCCAGCCTGCGGCTCAACCTGCTGGGCGGCTGGGTGCACGACCTGGCCCTGCCCCGCAGCAATCTTCGCCTGGCCATGCGCGCGCTGGGCGAACGGCTGGGCCTGAGCATCATCCTCGGCCAGCGCAGCGGCCGCTACGTCCAGTACGCCCACGTGCTCTACGGCGCCAAGGACCGCAAGACTCAGGTTCCGATCGGCGTCGTGCGCCCGCTGATCGACACCGGCATGGGCTACGCGCTGCTGGCGCAACTGCCCGACGACGAGGTGTGCGCCATCGCCAGCGTCTGCCTGGCGCGCGCCGAACACAAATCGCCGGTCTCGTCCTTGCGGCAGGTGCTGGCCATCGTCGACAAGGCCCGCCAGGCCGGTTTCGTGTATTCGCACCGCCTGCAAAGCGCCAACCGCGCGTCCTTTTCCTTCGCGCTGGTCAGCGACCCCGGCGCCGGCGACCGCGCCGGCCTGCTGGCCCTGGCCATCGCCGGCACCCGGCAGGACGTCGCGGCGCGCCTGCGCGACATCCCGGGCACGGTCAATGACGTCGCCGCCGAGTTCCTGCCGGATGTGCCCATCCACATCAAGGCGCCCTCTTCCATCCCGCCGATCTGAAGGCACCCACAAAGCGATCACCACCATGGATATTGAAGTCACGCCCGAAGAGCGGGAATTCCGGCTGGAAGTCCGCCGCTTCGCGCAGGCCCACCTGCCCGAGAACGTCCGCCGCAAAGTCCTGTACGGCGAGAAACTGGAAAAGCAGGAATACGTGGACTGGCAGAAGCACTTGCACCGCCAGGGCTGGATCGCGCCGGCCTGGCCCGCGCAATACGGCGGCACGGGCTGGAGCCTGAGCAAGCAGCGCGTGTTCCTCCACGAGCTGGCGCTGCAATGCGCGCCCGAGACCATCCCGTTCGGGATCTCCATGGTGGGGCCGGTGATCTACACCTTCGGTTCGGAAGAACAGAAGGCCCGATACCTGCCCGCCATCCTGAACTCCGACACGTGGTGGTGCCAGGGCTTCTCCGAGCCGAACGCCGGTTCCGACCTGGCCTCGCTGCGCACCCGCGCCGTCGACCGCGGCGACCACTACCTGCTCAACGGCCAGAAAGCCTGGACGACGCACGGGCGCTTCGCGGACATGATGTTCTGCCTGGCGCGCACGGCCGACACGGGCAAGCCGCAGCAGGGCATTTCCTTCCTACTGCTCGACATGAAGACGCCCGGCGTCGAAGTCCGGCCGGTGCGCACCATCGACGAAGGCGCCAGTATCTGCGAAGTGTTCTTCAACGACGTCCGCGTCCCCAAGTCGGGGCTGGTGGGCAAGGAAGGCGAAGGCTGGACTTACGCCAAGTTCCTGCTCGGCCATGAACGCGCCATGATCGCCCGCGTGGGCCGCTCGCGCATGCAGTTGGCGCGCGCGCAGCGCCTGGCCTCGCATCCGCTGGCCGACGGCAGCCGCCCGATCGACAACCCGCTCTACCGCCAGCGCCTGTGCGAGATCGAGGCCCGCCTGCGCGCGCTCGAACTGACCGAGCTGCGCGCCCTCTCGGCCTACCGCCCGGGAGCGGGCTTCGACGTCGCGGATTCCTCCATGCTGAAGATCGAAGGCTCGGAAATCTGCCAGGCCCTGACCGAACTGCTGCTGGACCTCGCCGGCCGCTACGGCATGGTCTACACCGGCCGCTATACGCAGTCGCCGATCGGCGACGCCACGGCCCATGGCCTGCTGGGCGACCACCTCTTCAACCGCGTGGCCACCATCTATGGCGGCAGCTCCGAAATCCAGAAGACCGTGATCGCCAAGAGCCGGTTCCAGAAATAAGCAAGGACACGCCATGAACCTGAACCTCTCCGAAGAACAAGAGATGATCCGCGCAAGCGTGTTCGATTACTTTTCGACCGCCTACGGATTCGATCGCCATCTCGAACGGCTGGGCCAGCCCGCGGGCGCCCCCTCCGAGGCCTGGCAAGCCATGGGCGAACTGGGCTGGCTGGGACTGACAGTGCCGCAGGACGACGGCGGCCTGGGCCTGGGGCCGGAAGAAACCATGCTGCTGATGGAGGGCGCCGGCGCCGCGCTCTGCACCGAACCGCTGCTGGCCAGCGCCATCCTGGCCGCGCCGCTGCTGGCCGGCGCCGCCGCCGGCTCGGCGGCGGCGCGCG
>NZ_UFQC01000033.1 GCF_900496975.1 Achromobacter veterisilvae | reverse complement strand
CGCTTCCGGCCGCCGCTCGCCGACGCCGCGCCCCTGCCAGGCCAGCCGCTCGCGCATCAGCGTCTGCACCCGTTCCATCAGTTGCGTCACGGTGCGCGCCAGCGCCACCCGCCTGGGCAGCCCCGGAATCGAGCCTTCCAGCGCCTTGCGGTCCTCGTGCGCCCACGCCAATGCCGTATCGCGCTGGATGACGGCCGCGCGCAGGCGCATGGCTTCGGCCTCCAGGTGCAGGATCCGCGCCGCCTGCGCGGTCAGCAGGCGGCTGCAATGCGATTGGGCCTGCCCGTAGGCGGCAAGCAGCGCGGCGTGCTCGCGCCGCAGGTCATGGCTATCGGAAGAAGGATTCATCGCGGCCCTCGGATCGGGAAAGTGGACGGCGCGCCCAGCGCGCCTGGCCATCTGCGATAATAAATGAGAATTACTATCTTTTATGCCTATGACCCTACCCTTCGCATGGCACCGGGAAATCCACTACTGACGCCGTCCGGTCGCTTAAATATGATCGACAATCGATACACCGGCCTGAAACCAGGTCCGGACCAGACGCCTCCTGCGAGGGCGCCAAGCGCCTTCGGGCTGCGGGCCGCCTCCGGGCAGCGGCCTCAACGACGTCAAGGGTGCCACATGCCCAAATCCGCTCAACTGCTTCACGATATACACGAAACCAACCTGATGTACCTGCTGCTGTTGCAGCGCATGGCGCGCGCGGGGGACACCGCTTCCATCGCCGGCACGGCCGTTTCCGAACGGGCCTGCCGCTGGCTGGCCGCGCAAGGGCCCGAAGACCTGGTCAAGCTGGCGCAATCGAGCGTATTGCTGGCGCGGCTGGACCTGCCCGCGCACGAGCTGCTGTCCGCCTTGAGCCTGGGCATCGACGCGGCCCTCGCGGACGGCGCGCGCGCGCCGGCGTTGACCAAGCCCTGAGCGGCGCCGCCGCCCAGGGCCCGCCTCGATTCACGAAGCGCGGCCCACCGCCGCGGCGGCCGCGACCCGGCCGGTCCGCCAGTACAGCCCGGCGCTGATCGCCAGCGCCAGCGCCAGCAGCCCGCCGGTCATTTCCGCGACGCCGCGCCACGCGCCCGCCGTCCAGAACTGGCCGCCCAGCGCGCCCAGCACGCTGGAACCCACGTAGTACACCAGCAGGTACAGCGAGGCGGCCAGCGCCTTGTAGCCGCGCGCCATCTGCCCGACCCAGCCGCTGGCCACCGCATGGGCGGCGAAGAAGCCGAAGGTGAACACCACGATGCCCGCGATCAGGACGGGAAGCGAATCCGACAGCGTCAGCAACAGGCCCGCGAGCGCCAGGCCGGTCGCCGCGGAAAGCATCGCGCCGCGGCCGTGGCGGTCCGCCAGCCGGCCGAAATAGGTCGAAGCGAAGATCCCCACCAGATACACGACGAAGATGAACCCGATGAAGGTCTGGCTCAGCGAGAACGGCGGCAGCAACAGGCGGAAGCCGACATAGTTGTAGACGGTGACGAACGCGCCCATCAACAGGCCGCCCAGGGCGAAAAGGCCGCAAAGCGGGCCGTTCTTCAGGTGGGCGCGGGCGCCGGCGCGCACGTCGCCCCACACGCCCGCCCATCCCCTGCCCCGCCGCGGGGCGAACCGGCGCGACGCCGGCAGCAGCCACACGAACAGCACGGCGGCCGCCATGCCCAGCACGCCCAGCGTGCCCAGTGCGGCGCGCCAGCCGAAATGGTCCGCCACCAGCCCGGTGATGACCCGTCCGGACAGCCCGCCGAAGGCGCTGCCGCTGATATACAGCCCCATGGCGAACCCCAGGGTCTCCGGCTCGACCTCTTCCGCCAGGTAGGCCATGGCGACGGCCGGCACCCCGCCCATCGCCACGCCCTGCAGCGCGCGCAGGGCCAGCAGGCTGTGCCAGTCCGGCGCGACGGCGGCGACGGTGCCCAGCACCGCCGAAGCGAACAGCGACAGCGCCATGACGCGCTTGCGCGGCAGGGATTGCGAGAAAAGGCCCACGAAGAAGATGGCCACGGCCAGCAGGCCGGTGCACAGCGACAGCACCAGGCTGCTCTGCGCGGGCGACACGCCGAACGCGCGGGTGAACAGCGGCATCAGCGGCTGCACGCAATACAGCAGCGAAAACGTGGAAAAGCCGGCGGCGAACAGGGCCCATTGCGCGCGGCGCAATCCGGGCGTGCCGCGGGCGAGGTAATCGGAAGGTTCGGGAGACGGCGGGGCGGAAGGCGCGGCTGGCGCGGCGCTTTCAGGGGTGGGACTGGCGGAAGGGGTAGACATCTGAATTCTCGAAAGGCGGCGGGCGGCGGGGAGCCTGTCCGCCCCAACCCGCGCATTCAAGATAGACTTTTCCCGTTCATATGTCCAATATATGCAACTGGCATCTACGATATTTAGAAACGATAGGGATCGCGCAACCATGGAACTGCGCCACCTGCGCTACTTCACCGCCGTCGCGGAAGAACTGCATTTCACGCGCGCGGCGGCAAGGCTGGGCATCGGCCAGCCGCCGCTCAGCCAGCAGATCCAGCAACTGGAACGCGAGATCGGCACGCCGCTCTTCCTGCGCCTGCCGCGCGGCATCGCGCTGACCGAGGCGGGCGCGCAATTCCTCGAAGACGCGCGCGCCATCCTGGCCAGCGCCGACCGCGCGGTGGACACCGCCCGCCGCCTGGGGCGCGGCGAACGCGGCGCGATCACCGTGGGCTTCACGGCGTCGGCCGTCTTCCACCCCTATCTGCCGCGCGCCATCCGCGCCTACCGGGACCGCTACCCGGGCGTGCGCGTCACGCTCACGGAAAGCAACACCATTTCACTGCTGCGCGGCCTGCGGGCGGGCGACGTGGACGTGGCCTTCGTGCGCCCGCCCTATGTGCTGGACCCGGAATTCGACGCCGAGCGCGTGCTGGACGAACCCATGCTGGTCGCCCTGCCCCCGGACCATCCGCTGAGCCGCAAGCGCAGCCTTCCGATGGCGGCGCTGGCGGACGAGGATTTCGTGCTGTACCCGCGCCCCATCGGCGCCGGCCTCTACGACGCCATCCAGTCCGCCTGCCAGCGCGCCGGCTTCCTGCCCCGGGTCATCCAGGAAGCTCCCCAGATGGCGTCCATCGTCAGCCTGGTCGCCGCCGGGGTCGGCATTTCCGTGGTGCCCGCCGCCATGCGGCACATGGGCGCGCAAGGCATCGAGTACCGCCCCATCAAGGGCGACGCCCCGCACGCGCTGCTGGACATGGCCTACCGCCGCCACGACCGCTCCATCGCCGCGGGCAACGCCGTCGACATGCTGCGCGAGCTTGCGCATCCCGACGCCTGACGCACGGCGCCCCGGGGGGACCACCGCGCTTCCGGTAGCTCCCTGTCGCGTTTGCAATTTTCTGTAAAGCCGGCGCCTGGAGGGCAATGTAAATTGGCGCGCTCGGCGATCCGCCCTCCGGACCTGGCGCCGCCCCATGACTCCAACCTGCCTGAAAGGTGAACCAGTGCGACGTACCCTCCTGGCCTTGGCCATCGCGACGATTCCCGGCCTGGGCTCGGCCGCCGGGCTGGCCTCTTCCATCGGCGCCGTGACCGTCTATCAGGACCGCGCCGTCGTGACCCGCGCGGCCAGCAGCGAACTGGCCGCCGGCGAACACGAGCTGGTGCTGGAAAAGCTGCCCGCGTCCCTGCAGGAGAACTCCCTTCAGGTGTCGGCCAGGAGCACCGGCCAGGCCACCCTGCTGGACGTGAAGGTGCGCGACGCCTACCAGGCCGATACGCCGAACGACCGGGTCAAGCAATTGGAAGCGCAGTTGCGCGGGCTCGAAGGCCGGCAGGCCGCGCTGGACGACGAGGCCGCCGTGCTGGACAACCAGCGCGAACTGGTGCTGATGATGCAGCGCGGCGCCACCGAACCGGCCAAGGACGGCGCCCGCCCGACGCTGGACGAACTCAAGGCCATCCAGTCGCTGAGCGCGGACACGCTGGGCAGGACGCTTGCCGGCCTGCGCCGGACCGCCGAACAGAAGGCGGACCTGGACCGCGAAATCGCGGCGGTCCAGAGCCAGCTCGGCCAGTTGCAGAATGCGCAGGGCCGCCGCAGCAAGACCGTCACCGTGCGCGTGAGCCTGGCCCGCGCGGGCAAGCTCGACCTGAACCTGTCCTACGCCGTGGCCGGCGCCCGCTGGACGCCGGCCTACGACGCGCGCCTGCGCCTGGCCGACCGCGGTGTGGACCTGGGCTACTTCGGCGTCATCCGCCAGAACACCGGCGAAGACTGGAACAACGTCAAGCTCACGCTGTCCACCGCCCGGCCGGCGCTGGGCGGCGGCGCGCCCACGCTGCAGCCCTGGATCGTCGACGTGGCGGCGCCGCCGCCTCCCCCGCCCGCTCCCCGCCCCGCCGCCGCGCCCTCGGCCAAGCCGCAGGCCGAAGCCGTGGCCGAACGCCGGGCGCGATACAGCCCGGCGCTCGCGGATGCGGCGTCCGCCACGCCCGAACCGGCGCCGCAGGACATCGAGCTGTCCACCGCCCAGGTGCAGAACGAAGCCACCAGCGCGTCCTTCCAGATCAAGAACCCGGCCACGCTCCTGTCCGACAACGCCTCGCAGCGCGTGGCCATCGCGACCGCCAGGCTGCCGGCCACGCTGCAATACCAGTCCACGCCGGCGCTGCGCCCGGCGGTCTACCTGACCGCGCAGGCCAGCAACAACACGGACTACCCGTTACTGCCCGGTCCCCTGAACACCTTCCTGGACGACGCCTTCGTCGCCTCGGGCACCCTGAAGGCGGTCATGCCCGGCGAAAAGGTCGAACTCGCGATGGGCGCGGACGACGGCATTTCGATCGAGCGCCAACTGGTGAACCGCTATACCGAGAGCACCGGCTTTTCGGGCGGCGGCAAGCGCGTGACCTACGAGTACAGGATCACCGTGAAGAACAACAAGGCCACCAAGGAGCGGGTGTCCTTCAAGGACCGCCTGCCGGTCTCGCGCAACGAGAAGATCGTGGTCAAGCTGCTGTCCCCCGCCGACCGCGAGATCAAGCGCGAAGACGACGGCAGGCTCGTGTGGGACTGGGAACTGGAACCGGGCAAGTCGCGTGAAACGGTGTTGAAGTTCTCGATCGACCATCCCGGCGACATCGAGGTGTCCGGCCTCTGAGGCATCGTTTCCTCGCGAAGCCGAACGGACGGCGGCTCAGTGGCTGCGGCAGAACTCGATGAAGGCGTCGGGCTCCAGCGGCATGGAAATGCCATAGCCTTGCGCCACGTCGCAACCCAGTTCGCGCAGCAGTTGTATGTCGCGGTCGTGCTCCACGCCCTCGGCCACCACGCGCCGGCCCAGCACCCGGCCCATTTCGATCGCCGCGGCCACCACCGCGCGCGAGGCCGGCTCGCGATGCATGTGCACGATGAAATCGCGGTCGATCTTGAGTTCCGTGAACGGCATGGCCGAAAACAGGCGCATGGAGGCGATGCCCGCGCCGAAATCGTCCATCGCCAGTTCGAAGCCGCGCACCCGCAACAGGTTCAGGACCGAAGACAGGGCCAGCCAGTCGGTGACGGGCTCATCCTCCGTCAGTTCGACCTTGACCAGACGGGCCGGCAGGCCGGCCTGGCCGACGCGCTGTTCCAGCAGCCCGGGCAGGTCGCGGGTGCACAGCGTGGAGGCGGAGGCGTTGATGGCGATGGGCACGGCGATGTCCTCGGCATGCATGCGCCGCAGCAACTCGATCACGCGGTCCGTCACCCGGCTGAACAGCATGCGGTCCAGGCCCAGGCGGTGCGCGGCAGGCACGAAGTCCGCCGCCGAAATGACGCCCAGTTCCGGATGCTCCCAGCGCGACAGCGCCTCGGCCGCCAGCACGCGGCCCGTCGACAGGCTCATCTGCGGCTGCAGCACCACGCTCATGCCCTTGCCCGTGATCAGCGCGTGGCCCAGCGCCACTTCCATCACGTCGCGCCGCACCGCGTTCGGCCGCGGCGACGCCGCATCGTACTCGTCGACGCTGCGCAGCGCCGCTTTGATCGCGTGCTGCATGGCGGCCCGCGACACGGGCTTGGACAGCGCCTGCGCGGACGGGCACCCCGCCTGCAAGGCAAGCCTCACGTGCGACTGCAGCAGTTCGTCGCTGAGGCTGCTGATCCAGATGATGGGCGGCATGCTCTTGAGCCGGCCGGCGTCCACCAGCCGCCGCAGTTCGTTGGGCAGGCGCGTGCCGTCGCCCTCGCCCATGACGATGTCGCTGACGACCACGTCGTAGAACTGCCGCGACAGCGCGCCGATGGCCTCCGTGCTGCTGCCCAACCCCGCCACCCGCCGGTAACCAAGCGCCAGAAGCATATTCTGCAAGTAGGCGCGTTCGACCGGATGGTCCTCCACCAGGAGAATCCGTCGGGTCGCGCCGGCGTCGGTCTTAGGCATCGTCTACCGTCCTAGTCATATAGGGCGGGCCCTTGCAGGCGGCCGCGGGAACTCTGTGGCCACCATGCTACGGCATCCGCGCGGCGACTGTCCTTATCGCTAACGGGTTAATGCAATATCGTGGCCGATAGTCGTAGGAATCGGCCTATCAGCCGGACGGAGGCAGCCGGCCGTCGCCCCGCGGTCCCGCCGGTGCGATAATGGAAGTCTTTCCCGCATCCACGGCACGGAGCTTCCCTTGACCCGCATTGACGATCCCCTGCACGACCGCGAGGTCGGCGCGGCCGACTCCACCCAGGACAACACGCGCACGGACGACACCCGCATCAGCGCGGTGCGGCCCTTGATTTCGCCCGCGCTCCTGCAGGACGAACTGCCTGTTTCATCCGAGATCCAGACGCTGGTCGAACAGAGCCGCTCCGCGATCGCCGACGTGCTGCACGGCCGCGACGACCGCCTGGTGCTGGTGGTCGGCCCCTGCTCCATCCACGACCATGGCCAGGCCATGGAGTACGCCCGCCAGTTGCGCGCCGCCGCCGAACGGCACAAGCAGGACCTGCTGATCGTCATGCGCGTGTATTTCGAGAAGCCCCGCACCACCGTCGGCTGGAAGGGCTATATCAACGATCCGCGCCTGGACGGCAGTTTCCGCATCAACGAAGGGCTGCGCCGCGCGCGCGAACTGCTGCTGGACATCAGCGGCCTGGGCCTGCCCATCGCCACCGAATTCTTGGACCTGCTCAGCCCGCAGTACATCGCGGACCTGATCTCCTGGGGCGCCATCGGCGCGCGCACCACCGAAAGCCCCAGCCACCGCCAGCTCAGTTCCGGCCTGAGCTGTCCGCTGGGCTTCAAGAACGGCACCGACGGCGGCGTGCAGATCGCCGCCGACGCCATGGTCGCCGCCAGCGCCAGCCACGCCTTCATGGGCATGACCAAGATGGGGATGGCGGCCATCTTCGAGACCCGCGGCAACCAGGACACCCACGTCATCCTGCGCGGCGGCAAGCAAGGCCCGAACTACGACGCCGCCAGCGTCGATGCCTGCTGCGCCGCGCTGCGCAAGGCGGGCCAGCGCGAACAGGTCATGATCGACTGCTCGCATGCCAATTCCAACAAATCGCACCTGCGGCAGGTCGACGTGGCCGACGACATCGCGGCGCAGCTCTCCCAGGGCGACGCCCGCATCACCGGCGTCATGATCGAAAGCCACCTCGAAGAAGGCCGCCAGGACCTGACGGCCGGCCAGCCGCTGCGCCACGGCGTCTCCATCACGGACGCCTGCCTGGGCTGGTCGCAGACCGCGCCGGTGCTGGACACGCTGGCGCAGGCGGTGCGCCGGCGCCGCGAAATGGCGGCGTCGCGCGCTCAGGAGTAACGGTCGGCGCGGTAAGGCGCCGGATCCCGCGACGCAAAGGAACACGCCATGGCCTTGCCCCGCCTGCAACCCGTCACGCTCGATGGCGAGATCGTCCGCCTGGAACCGCTGGCCGTCCGCCACGCCGAAGACCTGGCGCGGGTCGGCCTGCATCCCGAACTGTGGCGCCTGCAGCCCGAACCCGTCGATACGCCCGACGACATGCGGCGCTACGTGGACCGCGCCCTGGCCGGGCAGCGCGACGGCGCCTGCCTGCCCTTCGCCATCGTGCGCCAGGACTCCGGCCAGGTCATCGGCGCCACGCGCTATATGGACATCGCGCTCGCCCACAAGCGGCTGGAGATCGGCGCCACCTGGCTGACCCCGTCCAGCCAGCGCTCGGGCGCCAACACCGAAGCCAAATTCCTGTTGTTGCAGCACGCCTTTGAAACAATTGGTATCATACGTGTCGTGTTCAAAACGGAGTTGGGCAATGCGCAGTCCCGGCAGGCCATTCTCCGCATCGGCGGCGTCGAGGAAGGCGTGTTTCGCAAGCACCTGATCGCGCAGTCCGGGCGCGCCCGCGACATGGTCTACTTCGCGATCCTCGACGAAGACTGGCCCTCGGTCAAAGCGCGCCTGCTGGCCCGCCTGCGCCGGCCCGCCTAGGCACGGCGCCTTTCGTTCTTTTCGCAGCTTGCCCGGGCCGACGCGCCCGCCTCCCGCACTCATTTCTTCAGGTATGGATCGCACACCCATCATCCCGGCCGCCGAGGCGCGCCCCACCATTTTCATCTACACGGAAGAACAGCGCGGCAACCAGTTGGTCGAGTCGCCGGTGATCGGCATGATGTCCGACGTTTCCGGCTCGGACAAACTCATCGTCGTGCAGGATCCGCACAGCGGCCTGAAGTTCATCTACCGCATCGACCACGAAAGCAACAACCTCGACGCCGCCGCGATCACCGAACAGGAAGATTCCCGGTTCGACGGCAAGTACTCCGTCCAGATCAGCGCCACCTCGTACCGCCTGGGCACGCCCGCCAACGCGCTGAAATTGCTGCGGGGCAAAACCCAGTGGATCCAGGACAAGGGCGCGGTGCTGTCGGTCCTGCTGCAGAACGCCGCCGCCCGCAAGACCCGGTTCTCCGCGGTGCGCATCGAACGCGACCGCCTGCGCAAGGTGCCCCCGGGCGTTCCGGTGGAACGGCTGCCTACATAAAAAGCAGGTATCCACAGCACCGGCGCTTATCCACAATTTCTGTGGATAAAACAGCCTCGGACGCACGGCTGATGGCCGTTCGGGCGATGCCGCACGGGCTGCTCATTTTTTGACCAGCCCGGGTTCTCTCCGCGGCCGATGGCGCGGCGCCGCAATGGCGTTGATGATATTCTCCGCAAGCGCGGGCGATGGGGAGGCTATCGCGGCCGCGCAGGCGAATCCCGACAAGAAGCCTTACATGAAAGGAGCGGATAGCGTGTTTGCCCTTGGAGCGTCTCGTGTAAAACCGTTGGTGCCGGCGTCCCCGTGACGATCCTCATCGTCGACGACCACGGGGACTGGCGCGACACCATCGCCGAATTCATCTGCGACCTCGGCCTGGGCAACGCCATCCTCACCGCGGGATCCCTGGCGGAACTGGACCGCCTGCTGCTGACCGTCACCCCGGGCATCCTCGTGCTGGACGCCATGCTTCCGGACGGCGACGCGCTGACCCGCGTGTCGCACCTGCGCACGACCTTCCCTTCCATGGGCATCATCATGCTCACCGGCCGCCTGCTGAGCGAAGACAAGGTGTCGGGCCTGAGCCTGGGCGCCGACCACTATCTCACCAAACCCGTCAACCTGGCCGAACTGGGCGCCACCCTGGTGTCGCTGTCGCGCCGCCTGCGGGTCGTGCCGCCCGGCGGCGCCGGCGAAACCCGGTCCGCCGGCTGGCGCTTCGATCCCGCCCGCCGCGTCCTGCTGTCGCCCGAGCAAGTCTGCGTGGACATCACCGACACCGAAAGCCGCCTGATCGGCGCGCTGGTCCAGGCGGCGCCCCTGCCGCTTTCGCGCAGCCGCCTGGTCGAGGCGCTGGGCGCCAGCGCCGAGGCCTACGACACCCACCGGCTGGACGCCCACGTGCATCGCCTGCGCCGCAAGCTGCGCGCGCAGGCCGGCGGCGACATGGGCATCCGCACCGTGTACGGCGTCGGCTACGTCTGCACCGTTCCCGTGCAGATCGTCGGCGGCGCCAAACATTGAGGCCCGCCCCATGAGTTCCGCCATCCGCCCCCGCCGTTCCGTCCTCTACATGCCCGGCGCCAACGCGCGCGCGCTGGACAAGGCGCGCAGCCTGGACGCCGACGTCCTGATCCTGGACCTGGAAGACGCCGTCGCGCCCGACGCCAAGGCGCAGGCCCGATCGCAGGTCGCCGCCGCGCTGCGCGAAGGCGGATACGGACGGCGCGAATGCGTGGTGCGCATCAACGCGCTGGACACGCCCTGGGGCCGGGACGACGTCCAGGCCGTCGCCCGCGCCGGGGCCGACGCGGTGCTGCTGCCCAAGGTCCAGTCGGCCGCCGAACTCGGCGCGCTGGCCCAGGCGCTGGACGCGGCCGGCGCGCCCGCCGGCCTGCCCCTGTGGGCCATGGCCGAAACGCCGCTGGGCTTCCTGCGGCTGGACGCCATCGCCTGCGGCCACCCCAGGCTGGCGGCCATCGTCGTCGGCACGTCCGATCTGGTGAAGGACCTGCATGCGCGCCACACGCCGTCGCGCGACGAAACCCTGCTGGCGCGTTCGCTGGCGGTGATGGCGGCGCGGGCCCATGGCCTGGTCGTGCTGGACGGCGTGCACCTGGACCTGCACGACGACGCCGGCCTGGCCGCGGCCTGCCGGCAGGGACGCGACCAGGGTTTCGACGGCAAGACCCTGATCCATCCGAAGCAGATCGCGGCGGCCAACGCGGCCTTCGCGCCCACCGAGGATGAACTGGCCAGCGCCCGCAAGCGGCTGGACGCCTGGCGGGCGGCGCAGGCCGCGGGCCAGGGCGTGGCCGTGGTCGACGGCGCGCTGGTGGAAAACCTGCACGCCGAAGAGGCCGAGCGCGTGCTGGCGCTGGCCGCGGCCATCGCGCGGGCATAGCGCCCCAAGCGCGGCGGCGCGCGGCCCGGTACAATACCGCCCACGACAGGACGGCTGCCCGTCCCTTGTGCCTTTCGCGCCCGACCGCTTTCGCTTCCCGCGCGATCCCGCCCCGGTTCCCTTTTTTGCGCCGCGCCTTGTGGCGGGAGCCTTGCCGCGCGCCTGCCGCGCCACCCCCTGCCTCACGATTCATGATTCGCTTCCAACAAGTTTCACTCATGCGCGGCGTCAAGCCCCTGCTCGACAAGGTCGACCTGCTGCTGAACCCCGGCGACAAGATCGGCCTGATCGGCGCCAACGGCGCCGGCAAGTCCAGCCTGTTCGGCCTGCTGCGCGGCACCCTGCACGCCGACCAGGGGGACCTCGACTACCCCGCCAGTTGGCGCATGGCCTACGTGGCACAGGAGACGCCGGCGCTGGACCGGCCGGCCATCGAATACGCCATCGACGGCGACGTCACGCTGCGCAAGCTGGAAGCGGAGCTGGCCGCGCTGGAAGCCGAACCCGAAAGCGCCGAAAACGGCCTGCGCATGGGCGACATCTACGCCGCGCTGGCCGACGCCGACGCCTACACGGTCCACTCGCGCGCCGAACAACTGCTCACCGGCCTGGGCTTCACGCAGGCGCAGATGCACCTGCCGCTGACCAGCTTTTCCGGCGGATGGCGCATGCGGCTGAACCTGGCGCAGGCGCTGATGTGCCCGTCCGATCTGCTGCTGCTGGACGAACCCACGAACCACCTGGACCTGGACGCCATCATCTGGCTGGAAGACTGGCTCAAGCGCTATCCGGGCACGCTCATCGTGATCTCCCACGACCGCGACTTCCTGGACGGCGTGGTCAACGTGATCGTCCACATCGACGAGCGCAAGCTCAAGCGCTACTCCGGCAACTATTCGTCGTTCGAACGCCAGCGCGCGGCCCAACTGGAACTGGCGCAGGGCATGATGGAAAAGCAGATGCGCCAGCGCTCGCACCTGCAATCCTTCATCGACCGCTTCAAGGCCCAGGCCAGCAAGGCGCGCCAGGCGCAAAGCCGCATCAAGGCGCTGGCCCGCATGGAGGAAGTGGCCCCGCTGCGCGCCGCCGCGGAATTCTCCTTCGAATTCCGCGAACCGCTGCGCGCGCCGAACCCGCTCTTGACCATGGACCGCGTCAGCGCCGGCTACCGCGCCACCGACGAGGCGACGCAGGCCGGATCCGACAAGATCATCGTCTCCGGCATCAATTTTTCCTTGCAGGCCGGCCAGCGCATCGGCCTGCTCGGCATCAACGGCGCGGGCAAGTCGACCTTCATCAAGACCATCGCCGGCGAACTCGACACGCTGGCCGGCGACACCCAGTTCAACAAGGGCCTGTCCATCGGCTATTTCGCCCAGCACCAGGTGGAGATGCTGCGCCACGACGAATCGCCGCTGTGGCACATGACCAAGGCCGCGCCCACCGTGCGGGAACAGGAACTGCGCAACTTCCTGGGCAGCTTCAATTTCAACGGCGCGATGGCGACCAGCTCCATCGCCCCGTTCTCCGGCGGCGAAAAAGCGCGGCTGGCGCTCGCGCTCATCGTCTGGCAGCGCCCCAACCTGCTGCTGCTGGACGAACCCACCAACCACCTGGACCTGGAAACGCGCGAAGCGCTGACGACGGCGCTGGCGCAGTTCGAGGGCACGCTGGTGCTGGTATCGCACGACCGCCACCTGCTGCGCGCCACCACCGACCAGTTCATCATCGTGGCCGACGGCAAGGTCAGCCCCTTCGACGGCGACCTGGACGACTACAAGGACTGGCTCTACAAGACCAAGCTGGCGGCGAAGGCCGCCTGACCGTCAGGGCGCCCGATAGCCCAGCAGAACGCTCGCGGCCTCGGCCTCCCGCCGGACCGCCCGGGCGATGGGGCCGTCGGGCGCGGCGTCGAATCCGCCGGTCGCGCCCAGCGCGGTCAGCGCCGCGCAAGGCCGGCCGCCGTGGTTCAGCAAAGGCGCGGACACCGCGCTGATGCCCTTCAGGTTGGTATCGCGCACCGTGGCGCACCCCTGTTCCAGTACCTGCCGGCGCAAGCGGCCGATGGGATCGGCCGGGTCGAGCTGCGCGCGCAGGTCCGCCGGCGCTCGCGCCAGTTCCGCCTCGGCCAGGGCGCGGACCCGCGCGTCGTCCTGCAAGGCCAGGAATACGCGGCCGGTCGCCGACCAGAGCATCGACAGCACCGAGCCCGTCCGCACGTTCACCGTCACCGGCAGGCCCGGTTCCTCGAAACGCACGATAGTCGGCCCCTTGTTGCCCATCACGGCGATGAAGCAGGTCACCTCCAGGCCTTCCCGCAGCCGCACCAGGCCCGGCTCGGCCAGGCGGATGGGATCGGCCTGGCGCAAGGCGGCCAGGCCCAGCAGCATCGCTTCCAGCCCCAGGAAATACTGCTGGGTGGCGGCGTCCTGCGACACCAGCCCTTCCTCCATCAGGCTGGCCAGGTAGCGGTGCACCTTGGCCGGGCTCTCGCCCACCTGGGACGCCAGCAGCGTGAGGCTGGCGCGGCCGCCCAGCTTGCCCAGCCCCTTCAGCACCGCCATGCCGGTTTCGGCGGCCTGCACCCGCTGGCGCCGCTCCCGCGGGCGCGGCGGCTCGGCGGACGGGACGGGAACGAAGGACGGATCGGAGGTCTGGTTCATGTCGGCGCCATCGGTAGGCCGTCCGCCGGCGGCGGATACAGCCTCGGAGATTACCCCAGTTGATAAATTACGCTATGCGTATATGCTTTACGCAATTGTAATGCGGAGCGATCACCATGGCGCACCTCTCCCCGACCGACCCCGCGGCCGCCGGCAACCCCGGCGGCTGTCCCATCGACCATGCCGCGCCGGCCCGGGCCCAAGGCTGCCCGGTCAGCCCCCAGGCCGCCGAATTCGATCCTTTCGGCGACGGCTACCAGCAGGATCCGCCCGACTACGTGCGCTGGGCGCGCGAGCGGGAACCCGTGTTCTACAGCCCCAAGCTGGGCTACTGGGTCGTCACCCGCTACGACGACATCAAGGCGGTCTTCCGGGACAACCACACCTTCAGCCCCTCCATCGCGCTGGAGAAAATCACCCCTACCGGACCCGAGGCGAACGCCGTGCTGGCCAGCTACGGCTATGCCATGAACCGCACGCTGGTCAACGAGGACGAACCCGCCCACATGCCGCGCCGCCGCGCGCTGATGGACCCGTTCACGCCGGAAGCGCTGAAGCACCACGAACCCATGGTGCGCCGCCTGACCCGCGACTACGTGGACCGCTTCATCGACGACGGCCGCGCCGACCTGGTCGACCAGATGCTGTGGGAAGTGCCGCTGACTGTCGCCCTGCATTTCCTCGGCGTGCCCGAGGAAGACATGGACCGCCTGCGCGCCTATTCCATCGCGCACACCGTCAATACCTGGGGCCGCCCCAAGCCGGAAGAACAGGTGGCGGTGGCCCACGCGGTGGGAAATTTCTGGCAACTGGCCGGCAATATCCTGGACAAGATGCGCCGCGATCCCGACGCCCCGGGCTGGATGCAGTACGGCATCCGCAAGCAGAAGGAATTTCCCGACGTCGTCACCGACTCCTACCTGCATTC
Organism: Achromobacter veterisilvae; assembly: GCF_900496975.1. Taxonomy (GTDB): domain Bacteria; phylum Pseudomonadota; class Gammaproteobacteria; order Burkholderiales; family Burkholderiaceae_B; genus Achromobacter; species Achromobacter veterisilvae. Next base: position 57,538 of record NZ_UFQC01000033.1, on the reverse strand, counting down.
GATGATGATGGCCGGCATCGTCGCCGCGCACGAAACCACCGCCAACGCCTCGGCCAACGCGATCAAGCTGCTGCTGCAGCACCCCGAGGCCTGGCGCGAGCTGTGCGAAGACCCGGGGCTGCTGCCCAACGCGGTCGAAGAGTGCCTGCGCCACAACGGTTCGGTCGCGGCATGGCGCCGCCTGGCCACGCGCGACACGGAAATCGCCGGGGTCGCGATCCCCGCGGGCGCCAGGCTGCTGATCGTGTCCTCGTCGGCCAACCACGACGAACGCCATTTCGCCGACGCCGACTTCTTCGACATCCGCCGCGAGAACGCCAGCGATCAACTGACCTTCGGCTATGGCGCGCACCAGTGCATGGGCAAGAACCTGGCGCGCATGGAAATGCAGATTTTCCTGGAAGAGCTGACCCGCCGGCTGCCGCACCTGCGCCTGGCCGAACAGCAATTCACTTACGTGCCCAACACCTCGTTCCGCGGCCCCGAGCACCTGTGGGTGGAGTGGGATCCGGCGGACAACCCCGAACGCCGCGCCCCCGGGCTGCTTTCGCGGCGTCAGCCGGTGCGCATCGGCGAACCCTCCGCGCACGCCATCAGCCGCAGACTGCTCGTCGCTTCCGTCACCCGCGCGGCCGACGGCATCGCGCGGATCCGGCTGGAATCGCCCGACGGCAAGCCGCTGCCGCGCTGGACGCCCGGCTCCCACATCGACGTCGAATGCGGCGACACCGGGATCTCGCGCCAGTACTCGCTTTGCGGCGATCCGGCGGACGCGGGCGCGCTGGAAATCGCGGTGCTTCGCGAAGACGCGGGCCGCGGCGGCTCGGCCTGGATCCACCAGCATCTGCGGCCCGGCGGCAGCGTGCGCGCGCGCGGGCCGCGCAACCATTTCAGGATGGATGAAAGCGCGTCCCGCCTGATCTTCATCGCCGGCGGCATCGGCATCACGCCCATCAGCGCCATGGCGCGGCGCGCGCGCGAACTGGGCCTGGACTACCAACTGCATTACAGCGGCCGCGCGCGCGGCCGCATGGCGCTGCTGGAGGAACTGGCGCCGCTGCATGGCGAGCGCCTGCACCTGCACATCGGCGAGGAAGGCGGCCGCAACGACTTCGACGCCTTGCTGGCCCGGCCCGACCCCGGCGCCCAGATCTACGCCTGCGGCCCCGAGCGCATGCTGTCCGCCTTGCGGCAGGCCTGCGCGGCCTGGCCCGAGGACGCCTTGCGCGTGGAGCATTTCCATTCCACGCTCGCCACGCTGGACCCGTCCAGGGAACACGCGTTCGAGGCGGAGCTCAAGGATTCCGGCATCGTCGTGCAGGTGCCCGCCGGCCAGACGCTGCTGGCGGCATTGCGCAGCGCCAACATCGACGTGCAGAGCGATTGCGAGGAAGGACTGTGCGGGTCGTGCGAAGTGCGCGTGATCGACGGCGCCATCGACCACCGCGACGTGGTCCTGACGCGCGGCGAGCGCGAGGCCGGCAACCGCATGATGGCCTGCTGTTCCCGCGCCCGCGGCGAGCGCATCGTGCTGGAGCTATAGCGCCGGAAACCGTCGCGGAGATCCCGCGATCGGGCTGTCTGAAGTGGGGCTGAAAGCGTTACAATCCGCGCTCAGCGCATTACGACGTCCCGCGGCAAGGCGGGACGCGTTGTTTTGACGCCGGCGGTGCCGGCGCAAAAAGCGCCCTTTTTCCCAGCGCTCCTAGATGCCGATCAAAGACCAACTATTTCTCGCCAGCCAGTATCTCGCGCCCCACCACCTGGTGTCGCGCCTTTTCGGATACGCCTCCGACTGCCGGGAACCCGCGGTCAAGAACTGGATGATCTCGCGCTTCGTGCGGCGCTACGGCGTGGACATGCGCGAAGCCCGCCAGGAAGACCCGCTGGCCTACGATTGCTTCAACGATTTCTTCACGCGCGCGCTGAAGGACGACGCCCGTCCGCTGGACGACGAACCGGGTTCGGTGCTCTGTCCCGCCGACGGCGCCATCAGCCAGATGGGCGCCATCGAACACGGCCGCATCTTCCAGGCCAAGGGCCACACCTACGGCTTGGCCGACCTGCTGGGCGGCGACGCCGAGCGCGCAGCGCCTTTCCAGGGCGGCGAATTCGCCACCGTCTACCTGTCGCCCAAGGACTATCACCGCGTGCACATGCCGGTCGCCGGCACCCTGCGCGAAATGGTCCACGTGCCCGGCCGCCTGTTCTCGGTGAACCCGCTGACCGCGCGCAACGTGCCGCGCCTGTTCGCGCGCAACGAACGCGTGGTCTGCATCTTCGACACCGAACACGGCCCGATGGCGGTGGTGCTGGTCGGCGCGATGATCGTGGCTTCCATCGAAACCGTGTGGGCGGGCCTGGTCACGCCGCACAAGCGGCGCGTCAAGTCCGTCCGCTACGACGACGCGGCGCGCGCGCCCATCCATCTCGGCAAGGGCGCGGAGATGGGGCGCTTCAAGCTGGGCTCGACCGCCATCGTGCTGTTCGGGCCCGGCAGGATCCGCTGGGCCGACACGCCGTCGGTGTTGGGCCCCGTGCGCATGGGCGAACTGATGGCGCTGCCCGCCTAAGGTCGCCTCGTTCGCCAAAAGCGAAATTGGATGTCGGGATTTATTCGCTTTATGCGATGAATCCGCGTTGCTAGATTACGGGCTTTTGCCGGCCCGCCATGACATCCCTCCTTCCGTCCGCCACCCTCCCCAGCGCAGCCCCGGCCACCCGGCCGCTGCCGCGCGCGCTTGCGCGCCTGCTCTCGCTGGACGATTTCGAGGCCGCCGCCCGGCGGCGCCTGCCGCGTCCCATCTTCGGCTACGTCGCCGGCGCGGCGGAAGACAACCAGTCGCTGCACAGCAACCGCCAGGCGTTCGCGCGCTATGCGTTCGCGCCGCGCGTGCTCGTGGACGTATCGCGCCGCAGCCAGCAGACCGAACTGTTCGGCCGTCGCTACGCCTCGCCCTTCGGCATCGCCCCCATGGGGATCAGCGCGCTCTCGGCCTATCGCGGCGACATCGTGCTGGCCCGCGCCGCGCGCGAACAGGGCATTCCGGCCATCCTCAGCGGCACCTCGCTGATTCCACTCGAAGACGTCATCCGCGAAGCGCCCGGCACCTGGTTCCAGGCCTATCTGCCGGGCGATCCGCAGCGCATCGACGCGCTGGTCGAACGCGCGCGCCGCGCCGGCTACGAAACCCTGGTGCTGACGGTGGACATCCCCGTGTCGGCCAACCGCGAAAACAACGTGCGCACGGGCTTTTCCACGCCGCTCAAGCCCAGCCTGCGGCTGGCGTGGGACGGCATGACGCGGCCGCGCTGGCTGGCCGGCACCTTCCTGCGCACGCTGCTGTCCCACGGCATGCCCCATTTCGAGAACTCGTTCGCCACGCGCGGCGCGCCCATCGTGTCGGCTTCGGTGCTGCGCGACTTCACCGCGCGCGACCACCTGGACTGGGAGCACGTGGCGCGCATCCGCCGGCAATGGCCCGGCACGCTGATCATCAAGGGCATCCTGCACCCGCAGGACGCGGCGCTGGCCAGGCGGCACGGCGCCGACGGCATCATCGTGTCCAACCATGGCGGGCGGCAGCTCGACGGCGCGATCTCGCCGCTGCGCGCCTTGCCCGGCGTCGCCGAGGCGGCGGGCGGCATGACCGTGATGATGGACAGCGGCGTGCGGCGCGGCGGCGACGTGCTCAAGGCCCTGGCGCTGGGCGCCCGCTTCGTCTTCGTCGGCCGCCCGTTCAACTATGCGGCCGCGGTCGGCGCGGAGGCCGGCGTCTCGCACGCCATCGGCCTGCTGCGCGCCGAGGTCGACCGCAACATGGCCATGTTGGGCATCAACGATCTGCGGGAAATGAACGCGGACCTGCTGGCGCGCGAAGCGCTGCCGGCGGACTGAAACGGCGCCGCCCCGGCGCGGCATAGAATGGCGTTTCTCTTGCCACGCGCGCCCATGCCCCTGCCGGGCATGGGCGCCTTCCGAGCCGCCCGTGTCCCTACGCCAATCCTCGTTTTTCCTGCGCTTCCTGACCCTGGGCGCGCTGGCTCACGTCTACGTGGGCGTCCGCCTGATCCCCGACGCCCTGCTGGGCGGCGAAGGATCGGCCGCCGCCATCCTCGCCCTGGTGCTGTCCTGCGTCCTGATCCCGCTGGGCATGCTGGGCCGCTCGTCCGTGCATCCGCCCTGGGGCGACCGCATCGCCTGGGTGGGGCTGTTCGCCATGGGCCTGTTTTCGTCCCTCTTCGTGCTCACGGTGCTGCGCGACGCGCTGCTGCTCGCGGCCTGGCTGGCGACGCTGCCCCTGGACGCCGCGCCGCCATGGCCCCTGCTGCGCCAGGCCAGCGCCTGGGCGGTCGCGGCCTTGGCGCTGGCCGGCACGCTCGTCGGCCTGTACAACGCGCGGCGGCGCGCGCGCGTCGTCGACGTGGACGTTCCCATCGACGGATTGCCGCCGGACCTGGACGGCTTCACCATCGTGCAGATCAGCGACATCCACGTCGGCCCGACCATCAAGAAGCGCTACGTGCAGGCCATCGTCGACGCCGTCAACGAACAATTGCCCGACATGATCGCCATCACCGGCGACGTGGTCGACGGCAGCGTGGAACACCTGGGCGCCCAGGCCAGCCCGCTGGGCCAGTTGCGCGCGCCCTATGGCGTCTACCTGGTCACCGGCAACCATGAATATTATTCAGGCGCCGCGTCCTGGGTGGCCGAATTCCGCCGCATGGGCCTGCGCGTCCTGATGAACGAACATGCCGTCATCCATCCCGCCGGCCTGCCGGTGGTCGTGGCCGGCGTGACCGACTACGGCGCCGGCGCCTACGACCCGCAGCAACGCAGCAATCCCCGGGCCGCGCTGTCCGGCGCGCCCGCCGACGCGCTGCCCAGGATCCTGCTGGCGCACCAGCCCCGCAGCGCGGCGGAGGCCGAGCCGCTGGGCTACAGCCTGCAACTGTCGGGCCACACGCACGGCGGCCAGTTCTTTCCCTGGGGATTCTTCGTGCGCTTCCAGCAGCCCTACACGGCCGGCCTGCACCGCATGGGCAATATGTGGGTCTACACCAGCCGCGGCACCGGCTACTGGGGCCCGCCCAAGCGCCTGGGCGCGCCTTCCGAAATCACGCGCCTGCGGCTGCGCGCGGCCCCGGCCCGCTGACCGCTTCAAGCGTCGTCCGGCAGCGGGCCGCGCTCCAGGTAGCTGGTCAGCGCGATATCGCTCGTGGTGTTGGTGATGCCTTCGATCTGGTGGATGCGCGCCAGCAGCAGCTCCAGCGCCTGCGTGTCGCGCACCCGCACCTTCAGCAGCATGGCGCTCTTGCCGGTAATGGTGTGGATCTCTTCCACCTCGGTCAGCTCCGCCAGCCCCAGCACCTGCTGCGTGATGCTCCAGTTGTTGGTGTCCACGTGAATGAATGCCAGCAGCGGCCGGCCGATCTTCGCGCCGTCCAGCCTGGCGGCGATGCCCTTGATCAGCCCGTCGCGCTTGAGCCGCTTGACGCGCTCGTGCACGGCCGGGGCGGAAAGGTTCAGGATCTTGCCCAACTCCGCATAGCTGGGAGTGGCGTCGCCGGCCAGCAGCGTTAATAGTTTTCGGTCGCGGTCGTCGAGGTCTGACATTGGAATCGCATTCTGCCTAATGGCATTCGAACTTTTATGGAATAAGGAGATATAAGCGTTAACCCTTATTTTATTCCAATAAAATTCGGGGATGCATAACCGTAGCACCCGCGGCGCCCGCCCCGCCTCTTCCGTTCCCGCGCTGATGTTCGCCGTCAGCGTCGTCGGCTCCAACGGCCTGGCGCTGAGCCCCATCCTGAGCGACGTCGCGCGCTCGTTCTCGACCTCCGCGCTCACCATCAGCACCGCCATTTCCGCCTACGGCGCGGCCACGGCGGCAAGCGCCTTCTTCCTCGCCGCGCGCATCGACCGCATCGGGATCCGGCGCGCGCTGCTGATCGCCATGGCCGCGCTGATCGCCGCCCTGGTCCTGTCCGCCGCCGCACCCCACTGGATCGTGTTGACGCTGGCCCAGGCGCTGGCCGGCGCGGCCGCCGGCGTGATCCTGCCCGCCGCCTACGGATCGGCCTCGCTGATCGCGGCGCCGGGCCAGGAAGCGCGCACGCTGGGCCGCGTCATCGCGGGCTGGTCCGTGTCGCTGGTGGCCGGCGTGCCGCTGTCCGCCCTGATCTCGGACGCCGTGGGCTGGCGCGCCACCTACGCGACGCTGGCGCTGTGCGCCGCGATCGCGGCGTTCAGCCTGCGCAGGCTGCCCGAGCGCCGCGCGGCCCATCCCGCCCCGCTGCGCCTGTCGCGCCTGCTGGCGCCGCTCTCGTACCGCGACGTGCCCGCCCTGCTGCTGGGCTGCCTGGCGTTTTCCTCGGCGTTCTATGGCGTCTACGCGTTCCTGGCGGACCACGTGCGCACCCTGCTGGCGCTGTCCGCGGGACAGGTGGGCTTCATTGCCTTCGCCTACGGCGCGGGCTTTCTGCTGGCCGGCGTGGCCGGCGCGCCGTTGATCGAGCGCATCGGGCCGCGCCGCGCCCTGCCGCTGGCGCTGGCGGCCATCGCGCTGGTCTACGCGGGCCTGGTGCCGGCGGCGCATTCGCTGGCCGCGGTGCTCGCCGTCGCCACGCTGTGGGGAGCCGCCTCCCAACTGAGCCTGAACCTGCTGGTGCTGCTGCTCTCCCGCGCCCGGCCCGACGAGCGGGGCGCGGTGCTGGGCCTGAACACCTGCACGACCTATCTGGGCGCAAGCATCGGCACGGCCGCCGCCGGCACGATCTACGCGCACGCCGGCTTCGAAACGCTGGGGCTGGCCGCGGCCGCCGCGCTGGCCGCCGCAGCCCTTGGCCTGCACAGCCGGCTGAACGGCCGGCGCGCCGCGAGCGGCGAAGCCGCCGCCTGAACGGCCGGACGCCAGGCGTCAGGATCAGCCGCGGTATTCCACCGCGCAATCGCGCCCGGCCCGCTTGGCCTGGTAGAGCGCGGAGTCGGCCCGGCGCAGCACGTCCGAGGCGCTGGCGTCGCCTTCGACAAAACGGGCGATGCCGCCGCTGACGGACAGCGCCACCGCCGCCCCGTCGATATCCGCCGGATGCTGCCGCAGGCTCATGCGCAGGCGGGCGCAGATCGCATGCGCCGCGTCCACGTCCGCATCGGCGAGCAGCACCAGGAACTCCTCGCCCCCCAGGCGGCCGATCGAGTCGCCGTCCCGCATGCAGGCGCGCAATTGTTCGCAGAAATGGCGCAAGGCGGCGTCGCCGCCCAGGTGCCCGTAGCGGTCGTTGACCTGTTTGAAGTGGTCCAGGTCCAGCATCAGCGCGGTATTCGGGCCGCCCTCGCCGCGCGCGGCGGCGGCCAGCCGGTCTTCCAGGCGCTTGAGGATCTCGGCGCGGTTCCAGCAGCCGGTCAGGCTGTCGACCCGCGCCATCCACGCCAGCGCCGCCTCGGTGCGCCGGCTTTCGGTCATGTCCATGCCGATGTTGACCACCTTGCCGTCGGGCAGGCGGACGTTGGACCACAGGACCGCCAGCCGTTCGCCGCTGCGCGCGCGGGGATGCCATTCGCGGAATGAGCGCGACGGCTGCGGCCCGACGGTGTCGATCACCTGCTTCCTGACCTGCGGGTCGGGGTAGAACAGCGCCAGCGGGTCGCGGCACTCCTTGATCTCGGCCTCCGACCATCCAAAGCGCCGCTCGCAGGCCTCGTTCCACAACGTGCAGCGCCCGTCCGGCCCGAATGCATTGATCAGCACGGGCGCCGTCTGGAACAGGGCTTCGTATTGCGCCACCACATCGCGCAGCCGCGTCAGTTCGAGTTCAAGCTCAGCGGCGTCCGACACGGCGTGCTGGCTGCGGGCGTCGTCGTGGGGCAATGGACTTTGCATGGCTCTGCAATCGATGGAAAGGCGGGACCCATGCCGGCCGCGAGCGCCGGGCGCGCCACGGCGGCGCCGCGATGCCCGGCTGGGAATCGGGGCCAGTATACGTGCGATGCCCGCCGGCAACTGCCAAGAATCGTCAACGCCCGCCTGGCGCCCGGCCCTACCAGGGAAAGTCGATCAGATCGCCGTACAGGCTGCGCAGCCTGGCCTTGACCTCGGGCGACTGCTGGTAGATCGCGATGAACTTCAGCAGGCGCGGATCCTGCGCGCCCTGGGGCGTGGCCACCCACCGGATCGCATAGCGGCGCACGTTGACCGGGTCGGCATTGTCGAACGCCAGGCCGTCCTTTTCGTCGATGCCCGCCTGCTTGGCGAAGGTGGTGTACGTCACGGAAGCCGTCACGTCGTCGAAGGTGCGCGCCGATTGCGAACCTTCGATCTGCACGAACTTCAGCTTCTTCGGATTCGACACCACGTCCTCCAGCGCCGCCCGATGGGCCACGCCGGGCTTCAGCCCGATCAGTCCGATGGACTCCAGCAGCAGCAGGGCCCGGCCCGTGTTCACCGGATCGTTGGGCACCGCGATCGTCGCGCCGTCGGGCACCGGATCGCCCTTCCTGAGCTTCTTGGAGAACAGGCCGATCGTGGTGGAATAGCCGTAGGCGACCGGCACCAGGTTGGCGCCGCGCCGCTGGTTGAACAATTGCAGGAAGGGTTCGTGCTGGAAGAAGTTCGCGTCCACCGAGCCGTCCGCCACCGCGATATTCGGCAGCACCCAGTCGTTGAACTCCACCAACTGGACGTCCAGCCCTTCCTTCTTCGCCTGGGCGATCGCCAGCTCGGTGGCCGCGTTCGCCACGCTGGCGATCACCCCGATCCGCAGGGGCTTGTCCTGCGCCATCGCGCCTGCCGCGCAAGCCAGGCCCAGCGCGGCCGCGGCCGCGCCGCGCGTCAGTGTCGAAAACAGTCGGTGCAGGAACATGTGGACCTTCCAGATGGGAAAACAGGGCGTGGTCGCTATTGTGCAGCAGCCGCCGGCCGCCTCCCGCAAAGGCCCTTTGTCACGCAATGGAAATCCCGCCGCCGGCCAGCGGCGCTAAGATGAAGCCAATACGTCCTCGGGAGACGCTCATGAGCGCCGTATTGACATCCCCGTCCGCCGCCATCCACCGCGATCAGGTCGAAGACCGGCTGGGCGCGCACAACTATCATCCGCTGGACGTGGTGATCGCCCGCGGCAGCGGGGTCTGGCTGTACGACGTGGACGGCCGCAAGTATCTCGACTGCCTGTCGGCCTATTCGGCCGTCAACCAGGGGCACTGCCACCCCGCCATCCTGGCCGCCATGATGGAACAGGCGCAAAAGCTGACGCTGACCTCGCGCGCCTTCCGCCACGACCAGATGGCGCCGTTCTACGAAGACCTGGCCCGCCTGACCGGCGCGCACAAGATCCTGCCCATGAACAGCGGCGCGGAAGCCGTCGAGACCGCCATCAAGGCCGTGCGCAAATGGGGCTACGAGGTGCGCGGCGTGCCCGAGAACCAGGCGGAGATCATCGTCTGCGCCAACAACTTCCACGGCCGCACCCTGGGCATCGTCGGCTTCTCCACCGACCCCGACGCCTACGGCCACTACGGGCCCTTCGCGCCCGGATTCAAGACCGTCCCCTTCGGCGACTATGCGGCCTTCGACGCCGCCATCACGCCCAACACCGTCGCCTTCCTGGTCGAGCCCATCCAGGGCGAAGCGGGCGTCGTGCTTCCGCCCGCCGGCTACTTCGCCCAGGTCCGGCGGCGCTGCACGGAACAGGGCATCACCCTGATCCTGGACGAAATCCAGACCGGGCTGGGGCGCACCGGCAAACTGCTGGCCGAAGAACACGAAGGCATCGAGGCCGACGTCACCCTGATCGGCAAGGCGCTGTCCGGCGGCTTCTATCCCGTATCGGCGGTGCTGTCGAACGCCGACGTGCTCGGGGTCTTCCAGCCGGGCCAGCACGGCAGCACCTTCGGCGGCAATCCGCTGGCCTGCGCCATCGCGCGCGCGGCGCTGCGCGTGCTGACGGAAGAAGGCATGATCGACAACGCCGCGGCCATGGGCGCGTACTTCCTGGAACGCCTGCGCGCTCTGCCCGGCCCCGTGCGCGAAGCGCGCGGACGCGGGCTGATGCTGGCCGTGGAGCTTGAGCCCGACGCCGGCGGCGCCCGCCTGTGGAGCGAACGCCTGCAGGCGCGCGGCATGCTGGTCAAGGACACCCACGGCCATACGCTGCGCCTCTCCCCGCCCCTGATCGTGACGCGCGAGCAGATCGACTGGGCCTGCGACCAGCTTGCCGCGGTACTATCCGCCCCTTGACGCATCCCGCCCGGAGCCCGCAACTTGCACACCACCACCCATCTGCCCAACCGCATCGCCCTCATCGGCGCTCCCACCGACATCGGCGCGGGCGCCCGCGGCGCCTCCATGGGCCCCGAAGCCCTGCGCGTGGCCGATCTGGGCCCCGTGATCGAGGCCCAGGGCTTCGAAGTGGCCGACCGCGGCAACCTGTACGGCCCCGCCAATCCCTGGCTGCCGCCCGTGGACGGCTACCGCCACCTGGACGAGGTCGCGGCCTGGAACCGCGCCGTGCACGACGCCGTCTACGCGGAACTCGGCCAGGGCAACCTGCCCATCCTGCTGGGCGGGGACCACTGCCTGGGCATCGGCTCCATCAGCGCGGCGGCGCGCCACTGCCGCGCGGCGGGCAAGAAGCTGCGCGTGCTGTGGCTGGACGCCCACGCGGATTTCAACACGAATGCCTTGACCCCCACCGGCAATATCCACGGCATGCCCGTGGCCTGCCTGTGCGGCTACGGGCCGGCGCAGATCACCGGCCTGTCCGGCCAGACCCCGGACATCGAGCCGGGCTGGGTGCGGCAGATCGGCATCCGCAGCGTCGACCAGGGCGAAAAGCGCCTGGTGCACGAAGCGGGCCTGGAAGTCTTCGACATGCGCTACCTGGACGAAATGGGCATGCGCGCCACCATGGACGCCGCGCTGGCGGGCCTGGACGCCGACACGCACCTGCACGTGAGTTTCGACGTGGATTTCCTGGATCCCGAGATCGCCCCCGGTGTCGGCACCACCGTGCCCGGCGGCCCCACGTACCGCGAGGCCCAGCTCTGCATGGAGATGATCGCCGACACCGGCCTGATGCGCTCGCTGGACGTGGTGGAATTGAACCCGGCCTTCGACGTGCGCAACAAAACGGCGGAACTGGCGGTGGACCTCATCGAGAGCCTGTTCGGCAAGTCCACGCTGATGCGGCGCGGCGCGTGATCCGCGGCCCGGCCGGATGAGCCGGCGCTAGCCCCGCCCCTGCCGGATCGCCTGCGCCGCCGCCGTCAGGCGGCCCAGGTGCTCCTCTCGGTGTTCCCGCATGCGCGGCGTCGGCCCGGCCATGCACAGCGCGTACCATTCCCCGCCCAGGTCCAGCGCCACCGCCAGCCCGGTCAGGTCGGCCACGCTCTCGCCGACGTTCTCGCCCCACCCTCTTTCGGCCGCGCGCTCGACCTCGGCCCGCAGCGCCTCGCGAGTGACCAGCGTGCGGTCCGTATAGCGCGTGTAGTCGGCCGACGCCAGCGCGGCCTCGCGCTCGGCCGGCGGCAGGCGCGCCAGGATGGCCTTGGCCACCGCGCTGGTATGCAAGGGCCGGCGGGCGCCGGGCCTCGCGGTGTAGCGCACGGGCTGCGTGGCCTCCACCACGTCCAGGTAAAGCACGTCTCCGTCCTGGATCTTGGCCAGCATGACCGTCTCGTCGGCCGCGTCGCGCAAGGCGACGAGCTGCGGGCGCGCCTGTTCCAGCCAGGGGTCGCCCGCCACGATCTGCGCGCCCAGCGCATGCAGCTTCGCCGTCGGGTAATAGCCGCCGCGGCGGCGCACCTCGTACAGGTAGCCGCGCGCCGCCAGCGTGCGCACCAGCGCCAGGCAGCTCGACATCGGCGCGCCCAGGCCCTGCGCCAGTTCGGTCAGGGGCAAAGGCCGCCGCACCTGGGCGAACAGTTCGATCAATTCCAGCGTCCGTACGACGAGCTTCACTTCCATGGGGGCCACCTGTGTCCGGATTCCAGGCCGGATCGCGCGATCGGCCTAGGTAATCCACTATGTTGACTTTCCTTGTATGTGAAAATAAATTCTTGCACAGGAATTTCTATTCACCAACTAGAAATATTTTTCAGCCGGCTGGAGAACCGGCGGCCAGGCCAGATACAGAAGCGTCCAGACGAATATCGATAATTCGGCCCGCGAGCGGGCTGGGAGACAAGCAGATGCGTATCAAATCCCTGTTGGCGGCGCTGGCCGCCGCCCTGGCCGCCAGCGGCGCGGCCCATGCCCAAGCCGACGTGGTGCGCCTGGGCGTATCCAACGACCGCTCCGGGATCTATTCCGACCTGGGCGGGCTGGGCTCCGAAATGGCGGTGCGTATGGCGGTCGAGGATTTCGGCGGCAAGGTCGCCGGCAAGACCGTCCAGGTCATCGGCGCCGACAACCAGAACAAGGCCGACGTGGCCTCGGCCCTGGTGCGCCGCTGGTTCGACACGCAGAACCTGGTGGCGGTGGTGGACGGCGGCGCCAGTTCGGCCGGCCTGGCCGCGCAGGGCGTGGCCCGCGAGAAAGGCGGCACCGCCCTGATCAGCGGCGGTTTCGCCGGGGACTTCAGCGGCAAGCAGTGCAGCAACCTCAGCACCCAATGGGCGCCCGACACCTACGCGCTGGCCAACGCGGTGGTCAAGAGCGTCGTCGAGAACGGCGGCAAGTCCTGGTACTTCATCACCACCGACTACGTGTTCGGCAAATCGCTGGAAGGCAATGCCTCCCGCTTCGTGCAGAACGCGGGCGGCACCGTGCTGGGCAGCACGCGCCACCCCCTGGGCGCCCTGGACTTCGCCTCGTTCCTGGTGCAGGCGCAATCGTCCAAGGCCGACGTGGTGGGCCTGGCGAGCGCCGGCGGCGATCTGGTCAACCTCATCAAGCAGGCCCAGGAATTCGGCCTGACCGGCGGCAAGCAGCGCCTCTTGACCTTCCTGACCTTCATCAACGACGTCCAGGCGATGGGCCTGCCCGTGGCCCAGGGCCTGACCTTCCCCACCGGCTTCTACTGGGACGCCGACGACGACACGCGCGCCTGGACGCAGCGCTGGCAGAAGAAAATGGGCGTAACCCGCGCCCCGTCCATCGTGCAGGCGCTGAGCTACGTCGCCACCACCCATTACCTGCAGGCCGCGCAGGCGGTGGGCTCGTTCGACGGCGCCGCCGTCAACCAGAAGATGCGCGAGTTGCCCATCACCACCAAACTGATCAAGAATGCGCGGGTGCGCCCCGAAGACGGCCGCGTCATCATGGACCTGTACCTGGTCGAAGTGAAGAAACCCGCCGAATCCAAGTATTCCGGGGACTTCTACCGCATCCTGTCCACGGTGCCCGGCGAAAAGGTCTTCGTGTCCCTGGCGGACAGCGAATGCCCGTCGGTCAAGAAGTGATGAACGACACATCAAAAGGAGACAACCCATGAAGTGCTATTGCGTCGTGAACTTCCGCGAGCCCTTGCAGGAAATGGACCAGCCCACGCCCACGCCGCAGGGGTCGCAGGTGCTGCTGAAGGTCCGCGCGGCGGGCGTTTGCCACAGCGATATCCACTTGTGGGAAGGCGGCTACGACCTGGGCCAGGGCCGCACCCTGTCCCTGAAGGACCGCGGCGTCTCGCTGCCGCTGACCATGGGCCACGAAACGGTCGGGGCCGTGGTGTCGGCCGGCCCCGACGCGCAGGGGCTGGCGTCCGGCCGCAACTACCTGGTCTATCCCTGGATCGGCTGCGGCGACTGCCCGTCCTGCCGGGCGGGCATGGAAAACCATTGCCCCGCTCCCGCCTGCCTGGGCGTGCACCGCGCCGGCGGCTATGCCGACCACATCCTGGTGCCGCATCCGCGCTACCTGATCGACATTGGCGACCTGGAACCGGCGCAGATCGCGCCCTACGCCTGCTCCGGCCTCACCACCTATTCCGCGCTGAAGAAGATCGGCGCCGACGTCTACCGCGACCATCCGGTCGTGATCTTCGGCGCCGGCGGCCTGGGGCTGATGAGCCTGACGCTGATCAAGGCGCTGGGCGGCGCCGGCGCCATCGTCGTCGACATCGACCCGGCCAAGCGCCAGGCCGCGCTGGAAGCCGGCGCGCTGGCGGCCATCGACGGCGCCGCGCCCGATGCCGCACAACAGATCGTCAAGGCCGCGGGCGGCAAGCCCGTGCAAGCCGCGATCGACCTGGTGGGCGCGCCCGCGACCACCTCGCTGGCCTTCGACTTCCTGACCAAGGGCGGCAAGCTGATCATCGTGGGCCTGTTCGGCGGCGCCTCGTCATGGCCGATCGCGCTGATCCCCATGAAAGCCCTGTCCATCGTCGGCAGCTACGTGGGCAACCTGGCCGAATTGCGGGAACTGATGGAACTGGTGCGGGCTGGAAAGGTGCCTCCCATTCCGGTGCACCGCCATGCGCTCGCGGAGGCGGACAGCGTGCTGGCGTCGCTGCGGGCGGGGAAGGTGGTCGGGCGGGCGGTGTTGACAGCGTAACGTAACCCCTCCGCGTGTCTGACACCCATACGAGATGGCGTTGGAATCCAAGCCTCTCTTCCCGGGTGTCAGACACCGGCCGTATCTTGGCGGCCGTTCCAAAGTCAACCGGTGTCAGACACCCGAGACCACCGTCGCAGCGCACAGGGCATCTCGTACGGGTGTCAGACACGCAGAGTATGTAACCTGCCGGTGTCCCCACGTGTCTGACACCCATACGAAATGACGTTGGGAGTCCAAGCCTCTCTCCCCGGGTGTCAGACACCGGCCATATCTCGACGGCCGTTCCAAAGTCAGCCGGTGTCAGACACCCGGGATCACCGTCGCAGTGCACAGGGCATCTCGTACGGGTGTCAGACACGCAGAGTATGTCTCCACGTGTCTGACACCCGTATGAGAGGACGTTGGAATCCAAGCCTCTCTCCCCGGGTGTCAGACACCGGCCATATCTCGACGGCCGTTCCAAAGTCAGCCGGTGTCAGACACCCGGGACCGCCGTCGCAGCGCACAGGGCATCTCGTACGGGTGTCAGACACGCGGAGGGGTTACGCTGTCAGACACGCGGAGTATGTAACCTCGGATCATAAACAAACCTCTCCCGCCGCACGACTTCGATCCGCTGGGCATCCGGATGCGCCGGATTGAGAAGAAAATTGCAGTCCGGCACTCCCCGGCAAGCCACGATCGCGCTGGGCACCTGCAAGAGCGCCGACACGCCCGACGCGACCCAGTAATCGCCCGCCTCTTGCGCCGCTTCGGCGAACGGCACGGCGTCCCAGAAGGGGTAGTCCTCCTGCATCTGGTCCAGGGTCAGTATCTGCCTGCCTTCATGCACGGCGCGCGGCACAGACAGTTCGATCAGATAGCGGTTGGCCTGCTCGGAAGCCCGCGCCGCGAAATGCACCACCGTCTCCAGCACGGCCAGGGCCACGCAGGACGAGGCATAGACCACGGCCGTGCCCGGGCTGTTGTAGCGGCCGCCCACGGCCGCCGCGCCGCCGCCGCTCAGGTCGTCCGCGCGGTACTTGCCCGCCGTCGTGCCGATGCGCCACAGCGAAACGCTGGGGCTTGCTGAGCTACCTTCGTGCTCCGCCCTGGAGCGGCCCGGCAAGCTCATGCGTACACGCCCGCGGCCGCGCGGGCCAGCGTGTCCTCGACGATGCGGCTGCTGGCGTCCGAGGTCAGCAGCGACAGCGGCTTGACGTTACCCAGCGCGGGCACGGGCGTATTCAGCCACAGCACCGCCTCTTCCTCGCTGCCCAGCACCTGGCGGGCCACGCGCACCACCCGCGCCACGCGGGCCAGGCGGTCGGATTCGCCCAGCGGCAGCATCAGGCCCTCGCGGGTCCAGCGCGACAGCGACGCCGCCTTGACCTCGGTGATCGCCATGATTTCCGACTTGGGCACCTGCAGGTAGTCGGCGGCGTCGTCCACCATCTGCGCGGGCAGGCCGCGGCTTACGTCGCGCGCCATCTCGATCAGGGGACTGTCCACCAGCCCGCGGAACAACTGCTTGGCCCGCGCGGCGCCATGGCGGGGCGGACGCTTGGCGGTCGCGCCGCGTTTGGCGGGGGATTTGCCGGCGATGGCGAGGGTCATGGCGCTCTCCTGGGTGGCCGCAGCCCAAGGCTGAGGGAATTACCAAATTGAATTAATGATATCCCATTTGGTAATCCCATGCCCAGGCCGGGCCCGGCAATGGCCGCCGCCGCCCGCTTCCCGGCATGCGCCGGATTTGGGCCTATCATAGGCGGCTGTAACACGATCGATCAGACACTAAGAAAGGACAGGCAATGACGGACCGGCAGCTCACGATACTCGCGGCGTTGAATCTCATGGTGGCGGTGGGCGCGGGGGCCTTCGGCGCCCACGGACTCAAGCGCATGATCACGCCCGAACTGCTGTCCGTCTGGCAGACCGGCGTCCTGTATCACCTGGTCCACGCGCTGGGCCTGTTCGCCGTCGCGCTGCTGGGCGCCCGCTACGGCTCGCCCTTGCTGTCCGCCGCCGGCGTCGTGATGTTCGTGGGCATCGTGCTGTTCTCCGGCAGCCTGTATGTCCTGTCGCTGACGGGCACGCACTGGCTGGGCGCGGTCACGCCCTTCGGCGGCGTCGCCTTCCTGGCGTCCTGGGCCATGGTGGCGCTGGCCGCCTACCGCGCCCAGGGCTAGGGCCCGCCTTTCCCCTTCCCTTCACACGGCGGCAGGAACCGCCGCTTTCCCAGGCTGTAGATGTCCACCTCCACCGCATTGCCCGCCGCCCAGAACCATTCCGCCATCGCAGGGATCGCCTGCGTGGTGGGCGGCATCTTTTTCCTGACCCTGAGCGACGCCAACGCCAAATGGCTGGGCGCCAGCTACAACCCGCTGCAGATCCTGTTCCTGCGCGCCCTCATCGCGCTGCCCTTCGTCATGGCGCTGGCGCTCTGGCTGGGCGGGCGCCGGGTGCTGCGGACCGCGCATCCCGGGCTGCACCTGGCGCGCGGCGCCATCAACGTGGTGTCCGCCTGTTGCTTCTATCTGGGCCTGCGCGCCCTGCCCCTGGCCGAAGCCACGGCCATCGCGTTCGCCGCGCCGCTGTTCGTGACCGCGCTGTCCGTGCTGATCCTGAAAGAGCGCGTGGACGGCAAGCGCTGGCTGGCGGTGCTGGCGGGCTTCGCCGGGGTGCTGATCGTGGTCCGCCCCGGCACGTCGGCCTTCCAGGCCGCCACCCTGCTGCCGCTGACCACGGCCCTGCTGTACGCGGTGATGATGATCACCGCCCGCGGCATCGGCCGCGGCGAAGGCATGCTGACGACTACCTTCTACATCGTGCTCGGCCAACTGGTATGCAGCGCGGTCGGCCTGCCCTGGATCTGGCGCGCGCCCGCCATGGACGACCTGCCGTACTTCGGCGCCGTGGCGCTCTTCAGCACGCTGGGCCTGGCGCTGATCACGCAGGGCTTTCGCATCGGCCCGGCCTCGGTGGTCGCGCCCTTCGACTACACCGGCCTGGTCTGGGCCACGATCCTGGGCTGGATCTTCTGGCGCGAGGCGCCGGACGCCTATGCCTACCTGGGCGCCCTGTTCATCGCGGGCAGCGGCGTGTACATCGCCGTGCGCGAAGCGCGCGCCAAGGCCCGGACGCGCCGGCCCGCCACGGCCTGACGCGCCGCTATTCGGTGGGCGGCGGGAAATTCCGGCGCAGCACGCGCGCCACGTTCGGCTCCTGCGCGGCCTCCCGCGCCACCGCGCTCAAGGCCGGGCAGGCCGCCTCGAACCACGCCGGCCCCGGCCGCCAGTGCGTCATCACTGTGATGTACAGGTCCAGCGCCGAAAACCGCCGGCCCAGCATATGCGGCGCGCCGGCCTGGCGTTCCAGTTCCTGCCACAGCTCGGCCCGCCGCGTGTGCACGCGTTCGCGCAGCAGGTCGGCGGGCGCGCCCGCGGTGGTCCATTGCGGCGGATCGTCGCCATAGGTGAACGTGGGGTAGATCGCGCCCACCAGGCGGATCAGCAGGTTCAGGAAGCGCGCCCGTTCCGGCTTGTCCGCGGGCGGCGCCAGCCCGGCCTGCGGCGCCACGTCGTTCAGGTGCAGGATCATGGCCGCGCTTTCGGTCATGACCTCGCCGTCCGGCAGGACCAGGGTCGGCACCTGCCCCAGCGGGTTCAGCCGCAGCAGCCGGTCGCGTTCCGGCCCGGGCTTCAGGTAGGGGACGTCCGTCAGCGTGTGCGGCACGTTGGCCAGCACCAGCGCCATTTCGACAATGGCGGATCCGCAACCCGCCGACCCGATCAGCTCATACGGTTTCATGGCATTCACCCTCCGGATTCCGCCGGCGCCACCCGCAGCAATTCGCCGGGCGAAGCGTCGGTCAGCACGTAGACATAACCGTCCGGCCCCTGCCGCACGTCGCGGATGCGGCGCTTGCGGTCGTCCAGCAGCCGCTCCTGCGCCACCACGCGGTCGCCGTCCAGCGTCAGGCGGATCAGGTTCTGGTCGGCCAGCGCGCCGATGAACACGGAATTGCGCCATGCCGGAAACCGGTCCGCGTCGTAGAACGCCATGCCGCTGATCGCGGGCGACCGGGGCCACCAGTACAGCGGCGGCTCCATGCCGGGCTGGGTCTCGCCCTTGGCTTCGGGTATCGGCTGCCCGGAATAGTTGATGCCATAAGTCGCCAGCGGCCAGCCGTAGTTCCGGCCCGGCCGGATGAGGTTGATCTCGTCGCCGCCGCGCGGTCCGTGTTCGTTTTCCCAGAGTTCGCCCGACCAGGGATTCAGCGCCATGCCCTGGGGATTGCGGTGCCCGTAGGACCAGATTTCCGGGCGGGCGCCGGCCTGGCCGACGAAGGGGTTGTCGGGCGGCACCGAGCCGTCGGCCTTCAGGCGCACCACCTTGCCCTGGAGCTTGCCCAGTTCCTGCGCGGTGGGCCGCTGGTTGTTCTCGCCCAGCGAAATGTACAGATAGCCCTTGCGGTCGAAGACCAGCCGCGATCCGTAGTGCTGGCCGGACGACAGCTTGGGCTCCTGGCGGAACAGCACGCGAAAATCTTCCAGGGCCGCGCCGTCGGCGGACAGGCGCCCGCGGCCCACGGCGGTGCCGCTCTTGGAGCCGTTGGACTCGGCATAGGACAGGTAGACATAGCGGTCGGCGGCGAAGTCCGGCGAGAGCGCGACGTCGAGCAAACCGCCCTGCCCCTGCGCCGCCACCTTCGGCACGCCGGCCAGCGGCCTGGACAGCCCGCCCGGCACGCGCAGCAGCCGCAGGCCGCCGGAACGCTCGGTGATCAGCACGCCGCCGTCGGGCAGAAACGCCATGGACCAGGGATGATCGAGCCCGCCCGCGACCGCGGTGACGCGGGCCGCCACGGACGGCGGTTCGGAAGCCGGCTGCGCGGGCGCCGCGAACGCCGCGGACAGGGTCAGAAGCAGGGAAAAAGCGCGCGTGTTCGCGGCGAGGCGTGGCGGCATGGACATCTCCGGCGGCAACTCGGTTGAATGCGTCGTGTCGGGGCCCGGAACGCCGGAAGCCCCCGCGGAGGGACGCGCGGGTGGCGTACCATATCGGCCAGGGACGGGTGCCTCCCGTCCTTCCTTCCAGGAGACTCCCTTACATGAAACTGTACTACATGCCCGGCGCGTGCTCGCTCGCTTCCCACATCGTCCTCGAATGGATCGGCAAGCCCTACGAAACGCACAAGCTCAGCCGCGACGAGCTCAAGGGCCCCGAGTTCCTGAAGATCAATCCGCTGGGCGCCGTGCCCGCGCTGGCGGACGGCGACTGGACGGTCACGCAGAACGCCGCCATCCTGGAATACCTCGCCGAACAGGCCCCGCAGTCCGGGCTGCTGGGCGACGGCACGGCCCGCTCGCGCGCCGACGTGCGCCGCTGGCTCGGCTTCATCAATTCCGATGTCCACAAGACCTTCTCGATGATCTTCGGCGCGCAGCGCTTCCTGGCCGAGGAAGGCGCGCAGAAGGAGCTGGCCGGCTCCGCTTCCAAGCTGCTGACCAGGCTGTTCTCGCAACTGGACGCGCAACTGGCCGGCAAGCCCTACCTGACCGGCGACGCCCCCTCCATCGCCGACGCCTATCTCTACGTCGTGCTGCGCTGGGCGCACGCCAAGGAAGTGGACCTGTCGGGCCAGGACAACCTGGCCGCATTCTTCAAGCGCATGGAAGCCGACAAGGGCGTCCAGGCCGCGCTGAAGGCCGAAGGCCTGTAATCGCCGGGGCGCCCCGGCCTCAGCCGGCGGCGTCCGGGATTCCCGGCAGATCGCCGGGCGCCCCTTCGGCCGGGCGCCCTTCCTCCAGCGTTTTCTTCACGGCCGCCAGGAAGCGCCGCGCCAGCAGCGGCGGCGCGCTCAGATTCGAATGCGTGGCCCAGATGTCCACCCAGGCCGCCGGCCGTATCGGCCGCAGCGCCATGTGCGCGGCCTGATCGGGCGCGACGCACCAGGCGTCCACCAGCGCCGGTCCCAGCCCCTGCTGCACGAACGAGCAGGCGGTCACCGGGGAATGCACTTCCACCGCCGCCGGGCAGGCGCCCCGCTCGCCGAAGAACGGCTGGAGCGCGCGGGCCAGCGGCGTATTCTGCGGATAGCCGATCCAGGCCGCGGTCGAGAAGTCCTCGGGGCGCAGCACCTCGCGGGCGGCCAGCGGATGCGCGGCCGGCAACACGCAGACCACCGGCACCCGGGCCAGGTGCAGGGAGGTCAGATTGGGATGGTCCGGCGGCTGCATCGAGATCCCGATGTCCGCCTGGCCCGACAGGAAGTACGCGGCCAGTTCGTCGAAGGTGACGCTGCGGTAGTCCACCCGCGCGCCGGCGTTGCGGCTGCGGAAGCGGTCCAGGGCCATCGGGATCAGGCGCTGGCCGAAACTGGCGCTGGCGACGATCTTCAGCATGCCGGCGCCCGATTGCGCCAGGCTGGCGGCAAGGTCGTTCACGCGCTGGATGCCGCCGTATACCTGCTCCACTTCCGCATACAGTCGCCGCGCCTCGGCGGTGGGCGAAAGCCGGCTCTTCACGCGTTCGAACAGCCGATAGCCCAGGCGGCTTTCCGTCAACGCAAGCACCCGGCTGACCGCGGGCTGCGACACGTGCAGCATCCGTCCCGCCCCGCTGATCGAGCCGGCCATCATGATGGCCCGGAACACCTCGATCTGCCTCAGGTTCAACGGCCGTCCGGCAGTCGGCCCCACCTCGTCCGCATAGGCGTCCGCGTCCATTTTTTCCCCCGCGTTTTCGTGCCAAATCAATAACGGCCGATTATAGGTTTTCGACATTTTTCGATGACGGAGACAGACCGCCCCGGGTGTAATCTGCCGGCCTCGACCACAATAGAAACAGGGGAAACCATCATGCGCAACCTATTCTTCCGCGGCCTCTCCGCGCTGGCGCTGGGCGCGGCGCTGTCGGCCACCGCCGTCGCCGGCTATCCCGACAAGCCCATCACCTTCGTCGTGCCGTCCGCGGCCGGCGGCTCGCCCGACGTGCTGTCGCGCCTGATCACGACCCAGTTGGCGCGCGACACCGGCGCCACGCTGGTGGTCGAAAACCGCCCCGGCGCGGCCGGCAACATCGGAATCGCGCTGGTCAAGCGCGCCGCGGCCGACGGCTACACCGTCGGCTACGGCAACATCAACACCCTGGCCGTGAACCGCTCGCTGTTCAAGCGCCTGCCCTACGACGTGGACCAGGACCTGGCGCCCGTCGCCCACCTGTTCGACCTGTACAACGCGCTGATCGTGCCGGCCGACTCGCCCGTCAAGAGCGTGCAGGACCTGATCGACCGCGCCCGCAAGGCGCCCGGCCGCCTGTCCTATGGCGCCTCCGGCGTGGGCACGACCGGCCACATGGGCGGCGAACTCTTCAAGAGCATGGCCAAGGTCGACGTGATGTTCATCCCGTACAACGGCGGCCCCGCCGCCATCCAGGACCTGCTCGGCGGCCGGCTCGACTACCTGTTCGTGAACACCTCGGAAGCCGCCCCGCTGGTCAAGAGCGGCAAGGTCCGCGCCATCGGCGTCAGCAGCCTGAAGCGCCTGCCGCTGATGCCCGACGTCCCGACCCTGGACGAAGCCGGCGTGAAAGGCTACGAAACCGTTTCGTGGGGCGGCGTGGTCGCCCCCAAGGGCACGCCCGACGACGTGGTGGCCACGCTGAACGCGGCCATCCAGAAGGCGCTGCAGGCCCCCGACGTGCGCGCCGGCCTGGCCACGCTGGGCGCGGAGCCCGCCTCCGGCTCGCCGGCCGAGTTCAAGCAGTTGATCGACCGCGAAACCGCCAAGTGGCGCCAGATCATCGAATCCGCCGGCATCGAGAAGCTCGACTGAACATGACGGCATCCCGCTTGCAGGCAGACTTCATCGTGGCGGGCGCCACGCTCATCGACGGCTCGGGCGGGCCCGCCCGCCAGGGTGACCTGGCCGTGCTGGACGGCAGGATCGCGGCCGTGGGCGCCTTCGAGCACCCCGCCGGCGCGCCCGTCGTCGACGGCCGGGGCCGCGTCCTGGCGCCGGGCTTCATCGATTCCCATACCCACGACGACGGCTACCTGCTGGCGCATCCCGACATGCTGCCCAAGGTGTCGCAGGGCATCACCACGGTCGTCACCGGCAACTGCGGGATCAGCCTGGCGCCGCTGGCGCGCGCGGAGATCCCGCAGCCGCTGGACCTGCTGGGCCCCGCCCCGCTGTTCCGCTACGGCACGTTCCGCGCCTGGACGGACGCCCTGCGCGACACCCCGGCGGCCGTCAACGTGGTGCCGCTGGTGGGCCACACCACGCTGCGCGTGGCGGTCATGGAAGACACCTCGCGCGCCGCCGACGGCGGCGAACGCGCCGCCATGCGGGAACTGCTGGAAGAAGCGCTGGACGCGGGCGCCTTCGGCGTCTCCACCGGCACGTTCTATCCGCCGGCCAGCGCCGCGCCCACCGACGAGATCATCGACGTCTGCGCCCCGCTGCGCGGACGCCCCGGGGTCTACGCCACCCACCTGCGCGACGAGGCGGACCATATCGTCCCGGCCATGGAGGAAGCGCTGCTCATCGGCCGCGAGCTGGGCTGCCGCGTCGTGTTCTCGCACCACAAGCTGGCGGGCGAGCGCAATCACGGCCGCAGCCGCGAAACGCTGGACCTCATCAGCCGCGCCGCCGCCACGCAGCCCGTCTGCCTGGACTGCCACCCGTATCCCGCCACCTCCACCATGCTGCGGCTGGACCGGGCCCGGCTCGCCAGCCGCACCATGATCACCTGGTCCAAGGGCTATCCGCAGGCCACCGGGCGCGACTTCGGCGAAGTCATGGCCGAACTGGGGCTGGACGACGAAGCCGCCATCGCGCGCCTGGCGCCGGCCGGCGCCATCTACTTCCTGATGGACCCTGCCGACGTCAACCGCATCTTCGCGCATCCGCTCACCATGGTGGGTTCCGACGGCCTGCCCTTCGATCCGCATCCGCACCCGCGCCAATGGGGCACCTTCACCAACGTGCTGCGTACCCTGGTGCGCGAACGGCGCCTGCTGTCCCTGGAAGCCGCCATCCACAAAATGACCGGCCTGGCGGCCGACCAGTACGGCATCGCCGGGCGCGGACGCCTGCGCGAGGGGTATCATGCTGACTTGGTGCTGTTCGATCCCGCCACGGTGACAGATGTGGCCACTTTTTCAGCTCCCATTCAGGCAAGTCACGGCATCCAGGCGGTTTGGGTCAATGGCAAGCGCGTCTGGGATGGGGAACGGACGGGCGCCGAACGCCCGGGCCAGGTTCTGGCGCCCGGCGACGCATTGTCTCGGAGTGAATAACGTGAATACCTATTCCCAGGGTTGTTACCTGGGTGTATTGGGCGGCATGGGGCCCATGGCCGGCGCGGCCTTTGCCCTACGCCTGGCGGCGCTGACGCCCGCCGATGTCGACCAGCAGCACATCCCCACCCTGCTGCGCAACGATCCCCGCATTCCCGACCGTTCCAGCGCCTACATGGCCGGCGGCGAAAATCCCCTGCCCCACATGGCCGAAGGGGTGCGCTTCCTGGAGCGGGCCGGCGCGCAGCTCATCGCCATCCCCTGCAACACGGCCCATCTCTGGTACGACCAGATCGCCGCGTCCACGCGCCTGCCGGTGCTGCACATCATCCAGGCCGTCATCGAAGACCTGCGGCGCCTGGGCCTGCCCAAGGGCCGCATCGGCCTGATGGGCACGGCGGCCACGCTCAAGCTGGGCCTCTACCAGCGGCACCTGGAAGCGCAAGGCTACGAATGCATCGTGCCGGACGACGACGAGGTCGAACGCTACTGCATGGGCTCGATCCGCGCCGTCAAGGCCAATCGGCTCGAAGACGCTTTTGCTCCCGCCGCCGAATGCATCGCCCGCCTGAAGGCGCGCGGCGCCGACGCCGTCGTGCTGGGCTGCACCGAACTGCCGCTGGCCGTGCCGCATGCGCTGCGCCCCAGCCTGGGCATCACGCTGACGGACTCCATCGACGCGCTGGCCCGCGCGGCCATCGCCCATTACCTGGACGAACAGGCGCAGGAGCGGGTCGCAGCGTAGGAGGCATGCGGGCACGTTGGGTGGGTGTCTGACACCCTGGGCATCATGGAGAGTGTCTGACACCCTGGGTAGGCGCCCTTCAACCTGAGCCGACGTACGAAGGGTGTCAGACACTGGCAAGAGCCCGAGGTGTCTGACACCCTGGGTAGCCGCCCTTCAACCTGGGCCGGCGTACCAAAGGGTGTCAGACACTGGCAAGCGCCGCGTCCGGCCAACATCAACCTCCCAGGTACGCCTTGCGCACCTGATCGTTGACCAGCAAATTGGCCCCGGTGTCCTGCAACACGACGCGGCCGTTTTCCAGCACGTAGCCGCGGTCGGCCACGCCCAGCGCCTTGTTCGCGTTCTGCTCCACCAGGAACACCGTCACGCCCTGTTCGCGGATTTCGCGGATGATGTCGAAGATCTGCGCGATCACCAGCGGGGCCAGGCCCAGCGTCGGTTCGTCCAGCAGCAGCAGGCGCGGACGCGTCATCAGCGCGCGGCCGATCGCCAGCATCTGCTGCTCGCCGCCCGACATCAGGCCGGCGCGCTGGCTGGCGCGTTCCTTCAGGCGCGGAAACAGGCCGTAGACGTGGTCGATGCCCGCCTGGATCTCGTCGCGGTTCGAGAAGAAGCCCCCCATCTTCAGGTTCTCGGCCACCGTCAGGTCCTTGAAGACCCGCCGCCCTTCGGGCGAAATGGCGATGCCGCTGCGCATGATGTGGTGCGTGTCCTTGTGGGTGATGTCCTCGCCCTCGAACGTGATCGCGCCCACCTTCGCCCGGGGGTTGCCGCAAACCGTCATCAGCAGCGTCGTCTTGCCCGCGCCGTTGGCGCCGATCAGCGTGACGATCTCGCCCTGGTTGACTTCCACCGACACCCCGTTCAGCGCCTGGATGGCGCCGTAGTAGGTATGTATGTTTTCCAGCTTAAGCATCATTCCTCCCCCAGGTACGCCTTGATGACGCGCTCGTCGTTGCGCACCTGCTCGGGGGTGCCGGTAGTGATGGGCTTGCCGTGCTCCATGACGAGGATGCGGTCGGAAATGCCCATGATCAGGCTCATGTCGTGCTCGATCAGCAGGACCGCGACGCCGAATTCGCGCCGCAACTGGTCGATCAGCGATTGCAGGTCGCGCTTTTCCTGGGGATTCAGGCCCGCGGCCGGCTCGTCCAGCATCAGCAGGCGCGGCTTGGTGATCATGCAGCGCGCGATCTCCAGGCGG
Source organism: Achromobacter veterisilvae (assembly GCF_900496975.1). Taxonomy (GTDB): domain Bacteria; phylum Pseudomonadota; class Gammaproteobacteria; order Burkholderiales; family Burkholderiaceae_B; genus Achromobacter; species Achromobacter veterisilvae. The sequence goes on along the minus strand of NZ_UFQC01000033.1, from coordinate 31,805 downwards.
CGCTGGTGGCCGTAGGCCAGATTGCCCGCCTCGCGGTTGGCGAACTCGCGCAGCCCCATGAAATCCAGCCACTGGGCCGCGCGCGACAGCGCGTCGGCTTCCGACTGGCGATACGACTTGAGCTTGAGCAGGCCCGGCAAGAGCCGCGACTCCACCTGGGTGTGCTGGGCGACCAGCAGGTTCTCCAGCACGGTCAACTGCTTGAACAGCCGCACGTTCTGGAACGTGCGCACCAGCCCGTGGCGCGCCACCTTGTGGCTGGGCAGGCCGGTGATGGCCTTGCCGTCCATGGTGATATCGCCCGCGGTCGGCGAATAGAAGCCGCCCACGCAGTTGAACACGGTCGTCTTGCCGGCCCCGTTGGGGCCGATGATGGCGAACACCTCGTCGGATTTGACTTCGAACGCCACGCTGTCCACGGCCAGCAGGCCGCCGAACCGCATGGTGAGCCCGGAAACTTTCAGCAATGCCTCGCTCATTTGGCCAGCTCCACGTGGGGACGCTTCATGGGCAACAATCCCTGCGGACGCCACATCATCATCAATACCATCACCAGGCCGAACATCAGCATCCGGTATTCGGCGAACTCGCGCGCCACCTCGGGCAGCACCGTCAGCAGCACGGCCGCGAGAATCACGCCCACCTGCGAGCCCATGCCGCCCAGCACCACGATGGCCAGGATCAGCGCGGATTCGATGAACGTGAACGACTCGGGGTTCACCATGCCCTGGCGCGCCGCGAAGAACGCGCCGCCGAAGCCGGCGAACATGGCGCCCAGCGTGAACGCGGACAGTTTGATGCGCGTGGGGTTCAGCCCCAGCGAGCGGCACGCGATCTCGTCCTCGCGCAGCGCTTCCCAGGCGCGGCCGACCGGCATGCGGATCAGGCGCGTCGACACGAACAGCGTGACCAGGGCCAGCAGCAGCGCCATCAGGTACAGATAGACCACCATGTGCTGGTTCTGGAACGTCCATCCCATGAAGTCATGGAACGTAGTGCCCCCTTCCGTGCTGGCGCGGCGCGTCATTTCCATGCCGAAGACCGTCGGCTTCGGAATGCCGGAAATGCCGTCCGGGCCGCCGGTCAGCGTGTTCAGGTTGATCAGCAGCAGGCGGATCATTTCGCCGAAGCCCAGCGTCACGATGGCGAGGTAGTCGCCGCGCAGCCGCAATACCGGGAAGCCGAGAATGAAGCCGAACAGCGCGGCCATCGCGCCCGAGAACGGCAGCGCCTCCCAGAAGCTCCAGCCGCCCCAGTGGTACAGCAAGGCGTAGGTATAGGCGCCCACGGCATAGAAGCCGACGAAGCCCAGGTCCAGCAGGCCGGCGAAACCGACCACGATGTTCAGGCCCAGGCCCAGCATCACGTAGATCAGCACCAGCGTGGCGATGTCCACCGAGCTGCGTCCGGCGAAGAACGGCCAGATCACCGCGATCGCCAGGAGCAGCAGCGCCAGCGGCTTGTGGGTCCTGGCGGGCGCCGCCGGCAAGGTCGGCAGGCCCGTCTTCAGTTTCTGGAACGGTTTGGCGATCCAGGGCCGCAGCAACTGGAACACGAACACCACCGCGGCGGCGATCGCCACCAGCGACCAGTGCGCCTCCATGGTGGTGCGCGCGCCCTGGCGGATCAGTTGCAGGCCGAATACCGGCGTGACGATGACCGCCGTCAGCACGGCCGCCATCGTGGCGTTTTTGAGATTGTTGTTCGACATCAGACTTTTTCCACCTCAGGTTTGCCCAACAGCCCGGTGGGACGGAACAGCAGGATCAGGATCAGCAGCGAGAACGCCACGATGTCCTTGTACTGCGACGAGATGTAGGCGGCCGCGAAGGTCTCGGCCAGGCCCAGCAGCACGCCGCCGAGCATGGCGCCCGGGATGCTGCCGATGCCGCCCAGCACCGCCGCCGTGAAGGCCTTGATGCCCGCCAGGAAGCCGATGAAGGGATTGAGCTTGCCGATGGTGATGGCGATCAGCACGCCGCCCACCGCCGCCAGGATCGCGCCCATCACGAACGTGAACGAGATCACGCGGTTGGTGTCGATGCCCAGCAGATTCGCCATGTGCATGTCTTGCGAGCACGCGCGCGACGCGCGGCCCATGCGGGAATACTTGATGAAGAGCGTCAGCGCGATCATCAGCGTCACCGTGACCAGGATGATCATGATGCGCGAATACGGGACCGTCACGTCGAACTCGGATCCCATGTGGAACGTCCAGGCGCCCGACACCAGCGAAGGCACGGCCATGTCGCGCGCGCCCTGGCCCAGGGCCACCCAGTTCTGGAGGAAGATCGACATCCCGATGGCCGAGATCAGCGCCACCAGGCGCGGACTGCCCCGCACGGGACGGTAGGCGACGCGTTCGACCGAAAAGCCGTAGATGCCGGTGACGACGATGGCCACGACCAGCATCGCCGCGATGATGAACGGCATGGGCAGGCCGCTGTTGGTGCCGATGGCGGTCAGGGTGACCAGGCCGACATAGGCGCCGATCATGTAGATTTCGCCATGGGCGAAGTTGATCATACCGATGATGCCGTAGACCATTGTGTAGCCGATGGCGATCAACGCATAGATCGCGCCCAGAGACAATCCATTGAAGAATTGCTGGGTAAGTTGGGGTATGAGGTCAGACATTATTTCTCTTGCTCCAAATAGTTCCGGCTCCGGTAGAGAGACCCGGAGCCGGAAACCTGGGCGTATTTCATAAGGGCCTGCCACCGGCCCCTGCCGGCCGCACAGCGCTTTTGGCGCATCGCTACGCGGATTACGGCAGGACGAAGACGACAGGCCCTACACGCCGGCGACCCGCCGGCGGGATCGCGAGTTTACAGCTGGGTCTTTTTGCCGTCCTTGTCCCACTTGTAGACTGCGAATTCGAAGTTCTTCAGATCGCCCTTGGCGTCGTACTCGACCTTGCCGATCCCCGTGTTGAAAGCCGTCTTGTGCATGTAGTCGGCCACCTTGGCGGGATCCTCGCCCACCGCGGTGATGCTGTCGGCCAGGATCTGCACGGCGGCGTACGCCGGCATCTGGAACGCGCCGTCCGGATCGCGCTTGGCGTCCTTGAACGCCTTCACGATGCCTTCGTTGCCGGGCAGCTTGGTGAAGTCGGCGGGCAGCGTGACCAGCAGGCCTTCGATGGCCGGGCCGGCGATCGCCACCAGGTCCTGGTTGGCCGTGCCTTCCGGACCCATGAACTGGACCTTCAGGCCCTGTTCGCGCGACTGGCGCAGCAGCAGGCCCAGTTCGGGGTGGTAGCCGCCGAAATAGACCAGGTCCACGCCGGCCGACTTCAGCTTGGTGATGATGGCCGAGTAGTCGCTGTCGCCGACGTTGATGCCTTCGAACATCGCGACGTTCACGCCTTCCTTGGCCAGGCTGTCCTTGACCTGGGTGGCCACGCCCGAACCGTAGGTCTGCTTGTCGTGCAGCACGGCGACCTTCTTGGGCTTCAGGCTCTTGGCGATGTAGTTCGCGGCGTACGGGCCTTGCTGGTCGTCGCGGCCGATGGTGCGGAAGAAGAAATGCGGCTTGATCGTGTCGGTGACCAGCGGCGAAGTGGCGCCCGGGGTGATGCCGACGATGCCTTCTTCTTCGTAGACCTTCACGGCGGCCACGGTCACGCCGGAGCACGCATGGGCCACGGCGAACTTGGCGCCGGAGTTGACCACGCGGTTGGCGGCGGGCACGGCCTGCTTGGGTTCGCAGCCGTCGTCGATAAGGATGGGCTCGAGCTTCTTGCCCTTGACCCCGCCCTTGGCGTTGATGGTCTCGATGGCGGTCAGCGCGCCAGCCTGGATCTGGTCGCCGTACTGCGTATTGGGACCGGTCATGGGCTGGGGAATGCCGATTTTGATCGTGTCGGCTGCGTGCACGGCGCCGGCCAGGGCAAGCGCCCCAAGCGCGACGGCTACCGGGGTAAGACGATGCAGAAACTTCATGCGGAGTTCTCCAGCGAGGTTTTGAGCGGCTCTGTTCGATGCGGCTTATCGGGTGGGTGCCCCGTAATCCGTATCGCCCGTCGCCGGCTTCTTGGGCAAAAATACGGTGTGGCCGGTATTCTGGAAGCAAGGCGCCATACTGTCACTGCGTGTAATCCCCAATATTTTTGCGACTGCCTTTAATCGTGACGCATGATCTCCGCAAACCCGTGAAATCACTGGAGAAATCGCAAACAGACCTTAATAAGGCACTGGCGCCGCGCGAAAACCTGTGCTTGTTTTTTTATTTGCGATCGCATTAATACGCTGTTTAAACAAGCATTCAAATACAGTACTTACGCCGGCCTTACGGATAATGCAGATTGGCCCATGGCGCGCCTGCGCAGCAGCGCGACGAACGCGCGGCAGGCCCGGCTCTGCGGCGCCGCGTTATTGAACAGCAGGCCCGGCGTGCGCATCGGCGTGGGATTCTCCATGGGGATCATGCGCAGCCCGGGGTCCGGCGCGATCGCGCTGGCGGCGGCGATGGCGCCCACGTTCATGCGCGCCACCATGCCCAGCATGGCGGCGATGGTATTCATCTCCGCGATGACCTCGGGCGCCGCGCCCGCGGCCTGAAAGCACTCGTCCAGTATCCGGCGCGTGGAAAAGCCGGCCGGCAGCATCACCAGCGGTTCGCGATGCAGTTCGATCATGCGGATGCGCCGGCGGGCGGCGAGCGGGTGGCTGGCCGACACCACCAGTACCAGTTCCTCGTTGAACAGCGGTTCGAACCGCAGCTCGCTGGCGCCTTCGGGCCGGTACGCCACGCCGATGTCCAGCCTGCCGGCCTCGAGTTGCTGGACGATGGCGTCGGCCGGCAGCTCTTCGATCAGGACTTTCACCCCGGGACTGCGTTGCAGCAACTGCGCCACGCAGTCGGGAATGAAGTTCAGATTGAAAGTATGGGTGGTGCCGACGCGAACCTGGCCGGTCACCAGCGCGACGTCCTGCTTGATCGCGCCCAGCCCCTGGTCGATTTCCTTGAGCGCGCGCTGGGCGTAGGCCAGGAAGGTCTCTCCCGCCTCCGTCATCACCACGCGCTTGCCGATCCGCTCGAACAGGCGCTGCCCGATCTCGTCTTCCAGTTGCCGTATCTGATGGGACAAGGTCGACTGCGTGACGTGCACGCGTTCGGCCGCGCGCGTGAAATTGAGCGAGCCGGACAGCGCGATGAAGTACCTGAGATGCCGCAGTTCCATGCCATGCCCTCCCCATCAATCGATGGCATCAATGATGATCGAATATATTAATCATTTTTATCTTTGGTCGGGGGCCGATAGTCTTGCAGTTCGCAGCAACCGCAAGAGGAACATTCATGTCCAAGGTATTGGATGGCATCACCGTAATCGAACAGGGAACGTTCATTACCGGGCCGGCGGCCGGCATGCTGCTGGCCGATCTGGGAGCGGACGTCATCAAGGTGGAGCAGCCCGGCGCGGGCGACCCGTTCCGGGCTTTCAAGGGCGGGCTGTACAGCCCGCACTACCAGACCTACAACCGCAACAAGCGCAGCATCGAGCTCGACGCCAAGAACCCCGACGACGCGCGCGTGTTCGACGAGCTGATACGCGACGCGGACGTCTATATCCAGAATTTCAGGCCCGGCGCCGCCGAGCGCCTGAACGCGGGCGAGGCGCGGCTGCGCGCCATCAATCCGCGCCTGGTGTATTGCGCGATCAGCGGCTTCGGCCAGACCGGCCCGGCCGCCGCGAGGCCGGCCTACGACACCGTGGCGCAGGCCGCCAGCGGATTCCTCAACCTGCTGGTGAACCCGGACAATCCCCGCGTCGTGGGACCGGCCATCGCCGACTCGCTCACGGGCTTCTATGCCGCCTACGGCATCCTCGGCGCCCTGGTCGAACGCGCGCGCACCGGCCTGGGCCGCAGCGTCGAAGTGTCGATGCTGGAGGCGATGTGCCATTTCAATCTGGACGCCTTCACCCACTTCTTCTCGGAAGGCGAAGTCATGGGCCCGTACAGCCGGCCCAGCGTATCCCAGTCCTATGCCCTGACCTGCGCGGACGGCAAGAAGCTGGCCCTGCACATGTCCTCGCCGGAGAAGTTCTGGCGCGGGCTGGCCAATGCCATGGAACGGCCCGACATCCTGCAGGACCCGCGCTTTTCCACGCGCGAAGGCCGCATCGTCCATCACGAACAGTTGATCGCCGTGCTCGATGGCGTCTTTGCCGGCCGCACGCGCGAACAATGGTGCCAGCGCCTGACGGACGAGGACGTGCCGCATGCGCCGATGTACGACACGGCCGAAGCCCTGCAGGACCCGCAGGCGCGCCACCTGCAACTGGAGATCGAAGGCGCCCATCCCACGCTGGGCCCCTGGCGCACCGTGCGCTCGCCGGTCAGCTTCGACGGCCAGCGCGCCTGCGAGGTCACGCCCCCGCCCCTGCTGGGCGAACACAACGCCCAGATCCGCGCCGCGCTGGCGAGCCGCAATCCTTCCTCCCGGGACCCGTCATGAAAATAGGCAAGAACACCATCCCCCGCAGCGCCATCTGCACCTCCGACGAGCACACGATCGTGGTGCGCGGCGAAGACCTGTGCAAAGACCTGATCGGCCGCATTTCCTTTACCGACTACTTTCACCTGCTGGTCACCGGACGCCGCCCCGACGCCGCGGCCACGGCCGTGCTGGACGCGACGCTGGTCGCCATCGCCGAGCATGGCTTCGTGCCCAGCGTGCAGGCCGCCCGCATGACGCTGGCGGCCGCGCCCGACGCCATGCAGGGCGCGGTCGCCGCCGGCCTGCTGGGCTGCGGCTCGGTGATCCTGGGCGCCTCGGAAACGGCCGGCCGGCTGTTCGCTGAAATCAAGGATTGCGCCGAGCAAGGGCAAACGGGCCTGGACGCCGCTGCGCTCGACGTGCTCAAGCGCTACCGCGCCGAGGGCAAGGCCATCCCGGGCTACGGCCATCCCCTGCACAAGACCCGCGATCCGCGCGTGGCGCGGCTGTTCGAGGTGGCGCAGGAATGTGGCGCGGACCAGACCTACGTCCAGATCGCCGAAGCCGTGGAACGCCAGATTCCCGCGGTGCTTGGCAAAGCGCTCAAACTCAACGTGTCCGCCGCCATCCCGGCGGTGCTGCTGGGCGCCGGATTTCCGCTTCAAGCCCTGCGCGGCGTGCCGCTGCTGGCGCGCACCGCCGGCCTCATCGCGCATCTCAATGAAGAACTCCAGCAGGCGGCGGGCTTTGCGCTGTCCTACCAGGCCACCCGCGAACTGCAATACGACGGCAAGGTTCCGGCCGGATTCGGAAAATCGGACCACTAAGCACCACGACGCCGGCGCGCCCGCCGCCCCCGTGGCTGCTGGCCGCAAGCCGCGCTAAAAAACAGGAGACAACCACAATGCAACCGACCTTTGCCTGCCCGCGGGCCTTCCGCAATAGTTCCGTGCGCCGCGCTCTCGCGGTGCTGGCCCTGGGCGCCTGCGCGCTGGGCGCGGCCGCCCAGCCGGCGCGTGCCGCCGCCTTTCCCGAACGTCCGATAAAAATGATCGTGCCGTTCGGGCCGGGCACCACCACCGATACCGTGTCCCGGATGATGGCGGACGCCATGTCCAAGTCGCTGGGACAGCCCGTCATCATCGAGAACCGGGCCGGCGCCGGCGGCTCCATCGGCACCGAACTCGTCGCGCGCGCCCCGGCCGACGGCTATACCCTGGTGATGGGCACGGTCGGCACACACGCCATCAACAAGGCCCTCTATCCCAAACTGGGCTACGACCCCTTGCGCGATTTCAAGCCGGTCGCGCTGGTCGGCTACACGCCGACGCTGCTGGTGGTCGGCGCCGGCTCGCCGATACGTACGCTACAGGACCTGGGGGCCGCCGCCGCCAAGCCCGGCGGCATCAGCTTCGCCTCCGCCGGAACCGGCACCTCCGGGCACCTGGCGGGCGAACTGCTGAAATCGCGCCTGGGCGGCACCATGGTGCACATCCCTTACAAGGAAGGCAGCCAGGCGCTGACCGACGTCATGTCGGGCCAGACCCAGTTCATGTTCTACCACCCCCTGGCCGTACTGCCGCACATCAAGTCCGGCAAGCTGCGCGCGCTGGGCACCTCCGTCATGCGCCGCAGCGCATCCGCGCCGGACGTGCCGACCATCGCCGAACAACTGGGCGGCGATTTCGACCTGCAGGCCTGGTTCATGCTGTACGCGCCCACCGCCACGCCCGCCCCCGTCCTGCAAACCCTGCGCGACTCCGCGGCGGCGGCGCTGTCCAATCCGGACATCGTCGCCAAGCTGGAAGCGCAGGGCCTGGAGAAAAGCGACGTGCCCATGGCGGGCATCGACAAGTTCGGGCAGGACGAACTGGCCAAGTGGTCCGATCTGATCCGGCAATCCGGCGCCCAGGCCAACTAGGCGGGGCCGGCGCCGTCGCGGCGCCGGCTGGTTTCTCAGGCGCTGGCCGGCCGGGCCAGGTTCCACATCAACGCCCGGAACGGCGCCAGCATGCTGACGTTGACCGCCAGCTTGATCGCCAGGTCGCCCAGCATCCAGGTGACCCAGGGCGTGCCCGTGGCGGCGAAGGCCACGCTGAAGAAGACCGCGGTGTCCAGGGCGGCGCCCAGGGTGCCCGACACCAGCGGCGCGCGCCACCAGCGCTGGTCGCGCAGGCGGTCGAACACCTGGATGTCCACCAATTGCGCGCAGATGTAGGCCAGGCCCGAGGCCAGCGCGATGCGGGGCGACGCCACCCACACCGACACCGCCAGGGCGGCGGCGAAGCCGAACCACACCACGCGGCGGGCCGCCGCCGGCCCGAAGCGGCGATTCAGCACGTCGGTCACCAGGAAGGCCACCGGATACGACAGCCCGCCCCAGGTCAGCCAATCGTTCAGGGGCACCTGGACCAGGATGTTCGAGCCCACCACCACCAGCAGCATGCACAGCACGGCGATGCCGAACTGTGCACGGCTCATGGGAGGAAAGCCCCTTGCCGCCGCCTTCATTTGCCGAACTCCTCCGCCAGTTCGCGGGAACGCCGCGCGGCGGCGGCCATGGCCTCCTCCACGATGCCGGCAAAGCCCGCGGCGCCGAAGGCGTCCAGCGCCGCGGCGGTGGTGCCACCCTTGGACGTGACGCGTTCGCGCAAGGTGGACAGCGGTTCGGAGGATTCCGCCGCCAGGCGCGTGGCGCCGGCCAGCGTGCCCAGGGCCAGCCGCTTGGCCTGTTCGGCCGTCAGGCCGACCTTCTGGCCGCCGGCGACCAGCGCCTCCAGGAACAGGAAGACATACGCGGGGCCGCTGCCGGACAGGGCCGTCACGCCATCGAGCGCCGCGTCGCCGTCCACCCAGACCACGTCGCCCACGCTGGACAGCAGCCGGGCCGCGAGTTCGCGATCGGCTTCGCTCACGCCGCCCAGGGCCGCCAGCCCGGTCGTGCCGGCGCCCACCAGGGCCGGCGTATTGGGCATGCAGCGCACCAGGCGGCCGAAAGGCGCCTCGGGCGTGCCCAGCCAGGCGGCCAGCGTATCGGCGCGGATCCCGGCCGCCACGCTTACCACCAATGTGTCGTCGCGCAACCACTGACGCGTGGAAGCCACAACGTCTTTCATGTTCTGTGGCTTGACAGCGAAAACCCACACGCGGGCGCGCGCCAGGGCCTCGTCCGGGGCCGTCGCGGTGGTCATGCCGCGGGCCTGCCAGGCGGCGTGCGCATCCTGGTTAATGTCAATGACGTGGATGCTCCCGGCGGCGCATACTTTGCCCGCGAGGCCCGATGCCAGGGCGGCTGCCATATTGCCGCCACCAATGAACGCAATCGAAAGTTCGTTTTTCATAGCCTGCGATTGTAAACGGTAGTCTCCGTGGGGAGAAAAAGGAAAAATGTTCGTTCGCGCCTAAAACGCGCAATTTGACAGGCGTTTAGACTGATGTGAAAGTCACGGTTTTGTCACAAACAATTCATAAGGTGTCGTGTTTTCCCGCGCCCGGACACCCCGGCTGCAACACGCCCAACCTGGAGGAACCTCACTATGCGATCCCACCGTATTGCCTTAACTTTTGCCGCCATCATGGCGGCTTTCGCGGGCGCCTCCGCGCATGCCGCCACCGAGATCCAGTTCTGGCACTCGATGGAAGGCGCGCTGGGCGACCGGGTGAACGGCCTTGTCGACGAATTCAACAAGAAGAACCCCGACTACCAGGTCAAGGCAGTTTACAAGGGCAACTACGGTGAATCCATGAACGCCGGCATCGCCGCGTTCCGCGCCGGCAACGCCCCCGACATCCTGCAGGTCTTCGAGGTCGGCACCGCCACCATGATGTACGCCAAGGGCGCCATCAAGCCGGTGCAGCAGATGTCCGAGGAAGTCGGCAACCCGATCGATCCGAAGGAATTCATCGGCGCCGTGGCCGGCTACTACTCGTCGGCCGACGGCAAACTGGTGTCGATGCCGTTCAACAGCTCGACGGTGGTGTTCTACTACAACAAGGACGCCTTCAAGAAGGCCGGCCTGGACGCCGACAATCCCCCCAAGACCTGGGAAGAGCTTGCCGCCGCTGGCCAGAAGCTGAAGGCCGCCGGCCAGGAATGCGGCTACACGACCTCCTGGCCGTCGTGGGTCCAACTGGAAACGTTCTCGGCCTGGCACAACGTGCCGTACGCCACCAAGGACAACGGTTTCGGCGGCCTGGACGCGCGCATCGCCATCAATACCCCGCTGCACGTGCGCCACCTGGACAACCTGGCCAAGCTGGGCAAGGAAGGCATCTTCATGTACGGCGGGCGCGGCGACGAGCCGAACTCGCTCTTCATCAGCGGCAAGTGCGCGATGATCACCGGCTCGTCCGGCCTGCGCGCCAACATCGCCAAGAACGCCAAGTTCGAATTCGGCACCTCGACCCTGCCCTATTACGCCGACGTGCAGGGCGCGCCGCAGAACACCATCATCGGCGGCGCCTCGCTGTGGGTCTTCGCCAACAAGAAGCCGGAAACCTACAAGGGCGTGACCGCGTTCTTCAAGTTCCTGGCCAGCCCGGAAATCGCCGCCCGCTGGCACCAGCAGACCGGCTACGTGCCCGTCACCAAGGCCGCCTACGAGCTGACCAAGAAGGAAGGCTTCTACGACAAGAACCCGGGCACCGAAGTCGGCGTCAAGCAATTGAACGTCGAAACCACCGCCCAGTCCCGCGGCCTGCGCCTGGGCTTCCTGCCGCAGATCCGCGAGATCGAGGACGCTGAAATCGAGCGCATCGTCTCCGGCAAGGTCGCCGCCAAGGACGGCGCCGAGAACATCGTCAAGCGCGGCAACGAACTGCTGGAAAAATTCGAGAAAAGTGTAAAGTAACTCGCTTCCCGCGAAGTTTTGCGCAAGGCTTAAGGCCCTGGTTCTTTTGGGGCTTTAAGCCTATCGTATTTTGTGAAGGCGGCTTCAGGCGGCGGTGATTCCAACCGCCGCTTTTCTGTACCTTGGGTTCCCCCTATGGAAAAACGCGTCGTATTCGGGCACAAGACCTTGCCCTATCTGCTGCTCCTGCCGCAGCTCATCATTACCGTGGTCTTCTTCTTCCTGCCCGCCGGACAAGCCATGTGGCAATCCCTGCGGCTCGAAGACGCCTTCGGCCTGTCCTCCGAATTCGTCGGGCTGGACAACTTCATGGACCTGTTCTCGCAACAGGCCTACCTGGATTCCTTCCGCGTCACCGCCGTGTTCTCCATCCTGGTGGCGGTCGTCGGCCTGGGCGTGTCCTTGCTGCTGGCCGTCATGGCCGACCGCGTCATCCGCGGCGCCGGGCTCTACAAGACGCTGCTGATCTGGCCCTACGCCGTGGCGCCCGCCGTCGTCGGCGTGCTGTGGCTGTTCCTGTTCTCGCCTTCCGTCGGCATCCTGGCCGTGGCCCTGCGCCAGGCCGGCGTCGACTGGAACCCGCGCCTGGACGGCAACCAGGCGATGCTGCTGGTGCTGATCGCCGCTGTGTGGAAGCAGATCTCGTACAACTTCCTGTTCTTCCTGGCCGGCCTGCAGTCGATTCCGCGCTCGCTCATCGAAGCCGCCGCGATCGACGGCGCCAGCCCCTCGCGCCGGTTCTGGAGCATCGTCTTCCCGCTGCTTTCCCCCACCACCTTCTTCCTGCTGGTGGTCAACATCATCTACGCCTTCTTCGACACTTTCGCCGTGGTGGACACCACCACGCAGGGCGGTCCCGGCACCTCGACCTCGATTCTGGTCTACAAGGTGTACAGCGACGGCTTCCGCGGCCTGGACCTCGGCTCGTCCGCGGCCCAGTCGGTGGTGCTGATGTTCATTGTGATTGCCTTGACGGTCGTGCAGTTCCGCTACGTCGACCGCAAAGTGCAGTATTGATTTTGTCCGAGGCTACAAACAATGGTTGAACGCCGTCCCTGGCTGGATATTCTGGCCCACGTCATCCTGCTCTGCGGCGTGGCGATGGTGGCATTTCCGCTCTACGTCACTTTTGTCGCGTCCACCCAGACCGCGCAGGAAGTGGCGTCCGCGCCGATGTCGCTCATTCCCGGCGAGCATTTCGTCGACAACTACATGCAGGCGCTGTTCGGCGGCTCGTCCGGCGGTTCGTCGGGCGCCCCGGTGGGCCGCATGATGTACGTCAGCCTGATCATGGCGCTGGCGATTTCCATCGGCAAGATCGCCATCTCGCTGCTGTCGGCCTTCGCGGTCGTGTACTTCCGCTTCCCCGGCCGGATGTTCTTCTTCTGGATGATCTTCGTCACGCTGATGCTGCCGGTCGAAGTGCGGATCGCTCCCACCTACAAAGTGGTGGCCGACCTGGGCCTGCTCAACAGCTACGCCGGCCTGACCCTGCCGCTGATCGCCTCGGCCACGGCCACTTTCCTGTTCCGGCAGTTCTTCCTGACGGTGCCGGACGAACTGATCGAGGCCGCGCGCATCGACGGCGCCGGCCCCGTGCGCTTTTTCCGCGACGTGCTGCTCCCGCTGTCCAAGACCAGCATCGCCGCGCTGTTCGTGATCCAGTTCATCTACGGCTGGAACCAATACCTGTGGCCGCTGCTGGTCACCACGCAGGAAGACATGTACCCCGTCGTCATCGGCATCAAGCGGATGATCAGCGGCGGCGACAGCGTGACCGAATGGAACATCACCATGGCCACCGCCATGCTCGCGATGATCCCGCCCGCGCTGGTGGTCATCCTGATGCAGAAATGGTTCGTCAAGGGTCTGGTCGACACTGAAAAATGACCTCGCGCCCTCGCCCACCCGAACACGACTCCGAACACGAATAACACATGGCTACTCTCAGCTTCCGCAAAGTCAAGAAAACCTACGCCGGCAACGTGCCGGTCATCCATGGCATCGACATGGACGTCAAGGACGGTGAATTCATCGTCATCGTCGGCCCCTCGGGCTGCGGCAAATCCACGCTGATGCGCATGGTCGCCGGCCTGGAAACCGTCACCAGCGGCGAGATCCTGATCGACGACAAGGTCGTCAACACCCTGGAACCCGCCGAACGCGACATCGCGATGGTGTTCCAGAACTACGCGCTCTACCCGCACATGACCGTGTTCGAGAACATGGCCTACGGCTTGAAGATCCGCAAGTTCTCCAAGGACGAGATCAAGAAGCGCGTGGACGCGGCCGCCCAGATCCTGGAACTCGGCCACCTGCTGGACCGCCGCCCCCGCGCGCTGTCCGGCGGCCAGCGCCAGCGCGTCGCCATGGGCCGCGCCATCGTGCGCGAACCCAAGGTCTTCCTGTTCGACGAACCGCTGTCGAACCTGGACGCCAAGCTGCGCGTGGCGATGCGCCTGGAAATCATGAAGCTGCATCGCCGCCTGGGCACGACCAGCCTGTACGTGACGCACGACCAGGTCGAGGCCATGACCCTGGCCCACCGCATGATCGTCATGTACCAGGGCGTGCCCGAGCAGATCGGCACGCCGATGGAAGTGTTCGAAAAGCCCGCCTCGACCTTCGTGGCCGGCTTCATCGGCTCGCCTCCCATGAACCTGATGGAAGTGAACGTGGCCGGCGACGGCACGGTCCAGAGCGCCGACGGCGCCCCGCTCGACATCTCGCCGCTGGAGGTGCCGTCTCAGGTCCGCGGCCGCAAGATCATCATGGGCATGCGCCCCGAACACATGCTGCTGAACACGCAGGGCGTGCCGGCGGAAGTGGAAATGGTGGAAACGCTGGGTTCCGAGCAACTGGTCCACTGCCGCTGCGGCAAGGCCACGCTGGTGGTGCGCTGCACGACGCGCCAGTTGTCCGAATCGTCGGCCAAGGTGGGCGCCCGCGTGAACGTGGGCTCGGACGGCCGCCATCCGCTGCACTGGTTCGAGGCCGACACCGGCCGCCGCGTGCAGGGGTTGTAATCACCGGGCCAGGCCCAGTGTCTGACAGCCGGGGATGAAGGTGTCTGACACCCGAGGAGATGACCCTCAATCCTCCGGGGCATCCCGCGGGTGTCAGACACCCGGCGAATAAAGATGATCGAGGGTGTCAGACACCCGGGAACGCCTGCTGCAACCCGCGAGAACATCTCGTACGGGTGTCAGACACTGAGCCCAGCGCCGACACCCGACCCTCCGCTTACTTGTAAACGGTCTTCGAGCCGTCCTTGTGCCAGGTGAACACGTCGAACTGGAAGTTCGTCAGGTCGCCCTGCTTGTTCCACGACACCTTGCCGATCGGGGTATCGAAGGAATTGGCGTGCAGGTACTTGGCGACCTTGGTCGGATCGTCGGTGCCCGCGCCCTTGATGCCGTCGGCGATGACCTGGGTGGCCGCGTAGGCCGTCATCTGGAAGGCGCCGCCGGCATTGCGCTTCTTGGCTTCGAACGCCTTGACGATCTCGGCGTTGGCCGCGTTCTGCGTGAAGTCGGCCGGCAGCGTCAGCAGCATGCCTTCAACCGCGTCGCCGGCGATGGCGTTGATGTCCGGGTTGCCCGTGCCTTCCGGACCCATCCACTTGGCCTTCACGCCCTGCTCGGCCGCCTGGCGCAGCAGCAGGCCCATTTCCGGGTGGTAGCCGCCGTAGTAGACGAAGTCCACGCCCTGGCTCTTGAGCTTGGTGATGACGGCCGAATAGTCGCTGTCGCCGGCGTTGATGCCTTCGAAGATCGCGACGGGCACGCCGCCCTTCTCCAGGTCGTTCTTGACGGCGGTGGCGATGCCCTGGCCGTACGACTGCTTGTCGTGCAGCACGGCGGCCTTCTTGGGCTTGATCTTTTCCAGAACGAACTTGGCGGCGGCGGGGCCCTGCTGGTCGTCGCGGCCGATGGTGCGGAAGATGAACTCGTAGTTCTTGCCGTCGGTCAGGGCCGGCGACGTGGCCGACGGGGTGACCATGACCACGCCTTCGTTGTTGTAGATGTCGGCGGCCGCGATGGTGGCGCCCGAGCACACGTGGCCCACGACGAAACCGATCTTGCTGTTGACGACGCGGTTGGCGGCGACGGGGCCCTGCTTGGGCTCGCAACCGTCGTCGATCACGACGGTTTCCAGCTTCTTGCCGTTGACACCGCCGGTGGCATTGATGCGCTCGACCGCGGTATCGACCCCTTCACGGACCATATCGCCATACTGCGTGACCGCGCCGGTGGTGGGGCCGACGACGCCGATCTTGATGGTTTGCGCCTGCGCTCCCGCGGCAAACGCCAAACCTGCGGCGACGCCGAGAGCGGCGATGACCGGGGTCAGACGAAATACTGGCTTCATGTTGGACTCCTCTAATGATTTGTAATCGTTAGTTTGTGCACCGGAGCGGACGCCGGATCATTTCCAGGCTCGGCGCGCCTGCTGGACTGTCCATTGGGCGGCGCTCGGCCTTGGTCACGCCCGGTTGCATTGCGATTGCACGGCAAGCATACACTGAAAAATAGCGCGTTTCGGGCCGTTTCCGGGGGGGATTTGACGCCCGTCGGGTTATTGCGCCGCCGCATTCCGCCGCGCTCCGGCTTATACCCGCCGCCGTATATGCAAAAGACGATTTATTCGTTTGCGTTACTAAGGCGGCGCGGCATCATGGCCGCCATGAGACTCCAACCGATCATCGTTCCCGGATGGAAAAACTCCGGGCCCCAACACTGGCAATCGCGCTGGGCCGAGCTGCTGCCGCACGCGCGGCGGGTCGAGCAGTCCGACTGGGAACAGCCGGCGCCGGCCGAATGGATCGCGGCGCTCGCGGCCGAAGTCAACCAGGCGCGCAGTCCGGTCCTGCTGATCGCGCACAGCCTGGGCTGCGTGGTCAGCGCCGCCCTGCCCGTGCCGCTGCGCGCCAAGGTCGCCGGCGCCCTGCTGGTGGCGCCGGCCGACGTCGAGCGCGAGGGCGCGCCCGCCTGCCTCAGGGCCTTCGCGCCCATTGCCCGCCAATCGCTGCCGTTCCAGAGCGTGGTGGTCGCCAGCGACGACGATCCCTACTGCCAGCTCGAACGCGCCCGGGGCTTCGCCCGCGATTGGGGCAGCCGGCTGGTGGTGCTGACGGGCGCCGGCCACATCAACGCCGAAAGCGGACTGGACGACTGGCCGCAGGGGCTCAAGCTCCTGGGCGCCCTGCGCCGCCGCGCGGCATGGCGGGTCACGCCTCCGCCCGAACGCATCGCGCCCATTCCCGCGCGGCCGCTTTCGCAGCATGCCTGAGCGCAAGCCGGGTCCGGCCCCGCGCTCATGACGTGTAAACGTCCTGACAACCATGTAATAAGCCGTTCCAGCCTTGCGCCCGCTGCGCCGGCGTTCCGCCGTGCGCGCCCGCGGGCCGCCCCGCCAGGCGCAACGTTGGTATTAATAATGTCGGGACTTGAAATATTTCGGGGCCGCATGGCCCCTAGAATCCCCCGGACTTGAACGCTGCCGGCGGGCGCCGCAGCCTGCCTCGACCGCGCCGCGGCGCACTCCGCGGCCTCCCCACGCCTACGCGTCCGCGGGCCCGCCCGCCGGCCTTCCCTCTTGCAGCAGAGGCTCCATCACTACGCTGTCAACCAGCTCTTGCTAGAAGGATTTCACATGGCAAAGCGTGTTGCTCTCATTGGACTCTCGTTCCGATTTCCCAGCACCGACACCGCCCGCTACTGGCCCGATCTTTTGCAGGGCCGCGATCTCGTCACCGAGATCGCCCCCGACCGCTGGGCCCCCGCCGCCTACCATCACCCCTTGCGCGAGCACCCCGGCACGTCCTATTCCCGGGCCGCGGGCTCGCTGGGCGACGTATCCGGCTTCGACGCCGAGTTCTTCGGCATCTCTCCGCGCGAAGCGAGCCTCATGGACCCGCAGCAGCGTCTGCTGCTGGAACTTGCCTGGGAGACCCTGGAGAATGCGGGCGTGAAGCCGTCCGGCCTGCGCGGCAGCGATTGCGGCGTCTATATCGGCGTCGCCAGCGCGGACTACGCGCACCGCGTGTCCGGCGACCTCGGCGTCGTCGACGCCTCGTTCGCCACCGGCAACGCCAGCAGCATCGCCGCCAACCGCATTTCCTACGTGTATGATCTGCGCGGCCCGAGCGTGGTCATGGACACCGCCTGCTCGTCGTCCATGGTGGCCTTCCACCACGCCTGCCGCGCCATCGAATCCGGCGAGATCTCGCAGGCCCTGGCCGGCGGGATCAGCCTGCATCTCCACCCCTACGGCTTCCTGGTCTTTTCCAAGGCCTCGATGCTGTCCCGCCAGGGCCGCTGCAACGTGTTCGACGCGGCCGGCGACGGCTATGTGCGCTCCGAGGGCGGCGGCCTGTTCCTGCTGAAGGACCTGGACCGCGCCGTCGCGGACGGCGATCCCATCCTCGCGGTCGTGGCCGGCTCCGCCATCAACACCGACGGCCGCAAGGCCGGCCTGACGGTGCCCAGCGCCGACGCGCAGGCCGAACTGCTGCGCCAGGCCTATGCCCGCGCCGGCATCGGCCCGGACGAGATCGACTACCTGGAAGCCCACGGCACGGGCACGCCCGTGGGCGACCCCATCGAAACACGCGCCATCGGCGAAGCGCTGGGACGCCGGCGGTCCCCGGACCGGCCGCTGCCCATCGGCTCGGTGAAAAGCAATATGGGGCACCTGGAGGCGGCGTCCGGCGTCGCCGGCCTGGTGAAGGCCGTGTACAGCCTGCGGCATCGCTGCGTGCCCGCCACCATCGGCATCCGCGAGCTGAACCCCGCGATACGCGCCCAGGAATGGAATCTCGACATCGTCACGCGGACCCAGCCGCTGCCCGCCGCGGGGCGCCTGGTGATCGGCGTGAACTCGTTCGGGTTCGGCGGTTCGAACGCGCACGTGATCCTGCGCAGCCCGGACGACGCGCCCGCCGCGGCGGCCGGCGCGGATGCGCCCGACGCGCCCGCCGACTTTCCGCTCATCGTGTCGGGCCGCAGCCCGCAGGCGCTGCGCGCCGCCGCGCGCGACATGGCCGAGCACTTCGCGGGACTGGACCGCGAGGCCCGCTACGACGCCGCCTTCCACGCCGCGCGCCGGCGCGACTGGCACGCGCATCGGGCCCTGGTCGCCTGCCGCGCGGACGGGGAAGACGCCGCGCAGACGCTGCGGCGCTTCGCCGAAGGCGATGCCGGCGCCGCCGTCCACACCGCGGAGCAGTTGGCCGATGCCCGAGGCCCCGTGTTCGTCTATTCCGGCAACGGTTCGCAATGGACCGGCATGGGCCGGCGCCTCCTCGATGACGAGGATTTCCGCGCCGCTGTCGACGAGGTCGACGCCCTGTTCGCGCCGCTGGCCGGCTATCTCCTGGCCGACGAACTGGCGGGCAGCCTGGACGCGGCGCGCTACGCGCGCACGGAATTCGCGCAACCCGCGCTCTTCGCCCTGCAGGTCGGCGTCACCCGCATGCTGGCGCGGCGAGGCGTCGAGCCGGCCGCGGTCATGGGACACAGCGTCGGCGAGGTCGCCGCGGCCTGGGCCTGCGGCGCGCTATCCCTGTCCGACGCCGTCCAGGTGATCCATCACCGCAGCCGCTTGCAGGGCACGACCCAGGGCAGCGGACAGATGACCGCCGTGGGCATCGACGGCGCCAGCGCGCAGGCGCTGCTGGCCGAGCTGGGGCTCGCCGCCAGCCTGTTCGTGGCCGGCTACAACAGCTCGCGCGGCGCCACCGTCGCCGGCGACAAGGCGGCGCTCTCGCGCCTGGAAGCCGCGCTGCACGCGCGCGGCGTGGCCAGCAAGCGGCTGGACCTGGACTATGCCTTCCACAGCCCGGCCATGGACGGCCTCCAGGCCGAACTGGCGGCCTCGCTGGATGCGCTGCGCCCCGGTCCCGCGCGCTGCCCGTTCCACTCGACCGTGGACGGCGCCGACCTGGCCGGCGAACGGCTCGACGCCGGCTACTGGTGGCGCAACATCCGCCAGCCGGTCCGCTTCGAGCAGGCCGCCTCGCGCGCTGTCGGGCAAGGCTGCAACCTCTTCATCGAAATCGGCCCCCATGCCGTGCTGCGCGGCTACGTCAACGACGCGCTCAAGTGCGCCGAGCGCGCCGGGCGGGTGCTGATCACGGCGACCCGGGGCGAAGACGACCCGGGCAAGATCCGCGCGGCCGCCTCGCAGGCCCTGCTGGCGGGCGCGGACGTGCGCTGGGACAGGCTGTTCCCGCGCCCCGGGCGATTCCACGCCCTGCCCGCGTATCCGTGGCAGCGCGAACGCCACTGGCACCCGGAAACCCCCGAATCGCTGGGCCAGCTCCAGCGGCACCACGTGCACCCCTTGCTGGGCTACCGCCTGGCCCAGCACGAGGCCGCCTGGGAGAACCAGCTCGACACGCACGTCCATCCGGCGCTTGCCGACCACGTCGTCGGCGACGCCGTCGTCTTTCCCGGCGCCGGCTTCGCCGAGCTGGCGCTGGCCGCGGCGCTGCAGCGGCATCCCGCCGCGCACGCCGAACTGGAGAACCTGGAAATCCACGCCCCGCTGCTGCTGGCGCCCTCGCCGTCCAAGCTGCTGCGCACCGCGATCGAGCCGGATGACGGCCGCGTGCGCATCCACGCGCGGGAGCTGGGCAGCGGCGACGCCTGGACCCTGCACGCCAGCGCCAGGCTGCTTTCCGAACCCTCGGATTCGCGGCTGCGCTCGCCCCTGCCCGCGCCGCCGGACCGCGCGCCCGACTTCCTGGCCGCCGACCACGAGGCGCTGACGCGCGCCGTGGGCCTGAATTACGGTTCCGCCTACCGGCTGATCGAACAGGGCTGGCGCCTGGACGCGGATACCGTGCTGGCCGTCCTGCGGCCGGACGACGGCGGCGGCGAAACCGAAGCGTCCCACCTGGCGCCGGCGCGGCTGGACAGCGCGTTCCAACTGGCCGCCCACCTGCTGAAGGACGAGGCCGCCGCCGGCCTGGGGCTGGCCTTCGTGCCGGTCCGCATCGGCAGGCTCTCGCTGTGCGCGGGCTCGCCCGCGCCGCGCTATGCGCAACTGCGGCTGCGCCGCCGGTCCGTCCACGCGCTGACGGTCGACATCTCGCTGTATGCCGACGGCGGCGAACCGGTGGCGGCGCTCTTCGAGGTCAGCCTGCGCAGCGTGCGCCTGTTGAAGGCCGCGGGAGACCGCCTCGGCTTCGTCGAAGAGGCCATGACGCCCCGGCCACGGGCCGGCGCCGCGTCCGGCGTTCCGCTGCCGGGGTTGCGGCAGGCCTTGTCCGACGCGCTGGAACGGGCCGCCGAGGACCCATGCTACGCGCGCTACGCCGAGGAGGCCGAACCCCTGCTGGACGCGCTCTGCGAACGCTACGGCATCGAAGCGCTGCGCGCCCTGGCCAATGCCGAGGGCCGTCTGGACGACGCCGCGCTGGCAGGCCATCGCGCCCGCGCGCCGGCGCTGGCGCCCTTCCTGGACATGCTGCTCCAGCGCGCCGAAGGCGCCGGCCTGGCGACCCGGGCCGGCGCCGGCTGGGCGCTGGCGCCGGAACTGGCCGGCGAACCCGCCGCCGCCGACATCTGGAACACGCTGGCCCGCGAGTACCCGGAACATTTCGGGCCGGCCCTGGCGGCCGGCCGGATCGGGCTGCGCCTGCCGGCGATGCTGCAAGGCCTGCATGCGCCGGAAGACGCGGCGGCCTCCCAGTTCACCCACCGCGACCTCGCCCGTCACCTGCTCGCCGCGCCGGCCCGCCAGAAGCTTGCCCAGGCGCTGGGCGGCATCTTCGCGGCCGCCCAGGACGCCTTGCCGCCGGGACGCCGCCTGCGCCTCCTGGAGGTCGGCGCGCACGCGCCCTGGTTCGGCGCCGACTGCTGCGCCGCCCTGGATTTCCGGCGCGCCGACTACCGCTATGCCGCGGCGGACGAGGACGGCCGCGAAGCCGCCGCCGCCAGGCTGGCGGACCATCCCGACGCCAGCGTGAGCCTGGTCGGCCTTGCGGACCAGGACGCCGGCGCCGCGGACGCAGCCGTGGACCTGGCCATCGTGCAGTGCAATTTCGACAACCTGGCCGGCACCCGCGCCGCGCTGCACGAGGCGCGCGCGCGCCTCGCGCCTGGCGCCGCGCTGATCCTGGTGGCGCACCATCCCGCGCGCTGGGCCGACTTCGTCTTCGGCGCCCGCCCCTCGTGGTGGATCGACGCCGTGGATGGCGGCAAGCTTTCCATGCAGCAGACGCCGGCCTTCTGGCGCCAGGAACTGCAGGCCCTGGGCTGCGCCTGCGAGCCGGCATTGGAACTCGCGCCTGGCGCCATGGCGGGAGCCTACGTGCTGTGCGCCCGCGCCGGCGAACTGCCGGAGGCCGCGCCAGCCGACCCGCAACTGCCCGCCGCGGCCGAACGCTGGCTGCTGCTGGCCGACGCGTCCGGCCCCGGCGCCACGCTGGCCGGCGAGCTGACGCAGGCCCTGCGCGCCAGCGGACGCGAGGCGACGCACCTGCCCCTGGAGGCAGGCACGTCCGCCGACTCCCTGCCCGCCCTGGCGCTGTCGGACACATACGAGCACGTGGTGCACGCCGCCGGCCTGTATGCCGGCGATGACGGCGCGCCCGCGCGCCGCTGCGCGCTGGCCGCCGCGGCCTTGCGCGCCTGCGAGCGCCACGGGCGGCCCGCCACGCTGTGGCTGCTGACCGCCGGCGCGCATCCGCCCGCCGGCACGCCGGCCGGCGGCCTCTCCAATCTGGCCGGCGCGGCGCTGGCCGGCTACGGACGCAGCCTGATGAACGAATCGTCTTCCGTCGCGGTCCGCCTGCTGGACCTGCCCGCCGCCGCGGCGGCCGCGCCGCTGGAAGCCGTCATGAACGAATTGCGCGATCCGGACACAGAGCAGGAGATCGCGCTGGCGCAGGACGGCGCGCGCTACGCGCTGCGCCTGCGCGTGGCGCCCCGGCCCCGGCCCGTCCCGGACCGCGCGCCGGACCTCCGGGTGCGCAAGCTGGGATTCGAGCTACCCGGACAATTGCGCAATCTGCGCTGGGAGTCCCATGAACGCCGGGCGCCCGCCGACGACGAGGTCGAGGTGCGCGTCCACGCCACCGGCCTGAACTTCCGCGACGTCATGTACGCGCTGGGCCTGCTGGCCGACGAAGCGCTGGAGAACGGCTATGCCGGCCCCACGCTGGGCCTGGAGTTCGCCGGCACGGTCGTGCGCTGCGGCGCCGCGGTCGAAGGCTGCGCGCCGGGAGACGCGGTGATGGGCTTCGGCCCCGCCAGCTTCGGCGACTACATCACCACGGGGACGACCGCGGTGGCCGCCATTCCCGAAGGCGTCTCGTTCGAGGCCGCCGCCACCATCCCCAGCACGTTCTTCACGGTGTATTACGCCCTGCATCACCTGGCGCGCCTCGCGCCCGGCGAAAAGGTCCTGATCCACGGCGCGGCGGGCGGCGTCGGCATCGCCGCCATCCAGTACGCCCAGTGGCGCGGCGCGGAGATCCACGCCACCGCGGGCACCGAGGAAAAGCGCGATTTCCTGCGCCTGATGGGCGTGTCCCACGTATATGACTCGCGCACGCTGGCGTATGCGGAGGACATCCTCGCGCGCACCGGCGGGCGCGGCGTGGACGTGGTGCTCAATTCGCTCGCGGGCGAAGCCGTGCGTCGCAACCTGGACGTGCTGGCGCCGTTCGGCCGCTTCCTGGAGCTGGGCAAGCGCGATTTCTACGAGAACACCCGCATCGGCCTGCGCCCCTTCCGCAACAACATCAGCTATTTCGGCATCGACGCGGACCAGTTGCTCGCCGGACGCCCAGAACTGGCGCGCCAGTTGTACGGCGAAATGATGGCGCTGTTCAACGAAGGCGCGCTGCGCCCGCTTCCCCAGCGCGTCTTCGAGGCGCGCGACATCGTCGATGCCTTCCGCTACATGCAGCAGTCGCGCCAGATCGGCAAGGTCGTCGTGACGTACCGCCGCGGCCTGCCTGAAGCGGCGGCGGACGGCCCCCGGCCCGCGCTGGCGTTCGGTCCCGACGGCAGCTATCTGGTCACCGGCGGCCTGTCCGGCTTCGGACTGCGCGCCGCGCAGTGGCTGGCCGACAAGGGCGCCCGCCATCTGGTGCTGGCCGGACGCGCCGGCCCAGCCTCGGAGGAAGCCCGGCAGGCCGTCGCGGCGTTGCGCGAACGCGGCGTCCGCGTCATGGCGCAGGCCTGCGACGTGACCGACGCCGGCCAATTGGAAGCGCTGCTTGCCCAGGTACGCGCGGACTTCCCGCCCCTGCGCGGCGTGATCCATGCCGCCGCCGTCATCGAGGACGGCCTGGCCCAGGGCGCGGACGAAGCGCGGATCGCCCGCGTGCTCGCGCCCAAGCTGCGCGGCGCGGTGCTGCTGCACGAACTGACCCGCGGCGATCCCCTGGACTGCTTCGTGCTGTTCTCGTCGGCGACCACCCTGTTCGGCAACCCCGGGCAGAGCGCCTACGTGGCCGCCAACGCGGGCCTGGAAGCCCTGGCGCGGCTGCGGCGCTCGCAAGGCCTGCCCGCCACCTGCCCGCGCTGGGGCGCCATCGACGACGCCGGCTACCTGGCCCGCAACGAATCGATCAAGCAGGCGCTGCAACACCGCATGGGCGGCGCCGCCACGCCGGCCGCGCTGGCGCTGGCGGCGTTGGAGGACATGCTGCTGTCGGGCGCGGGAGACCTGGGCGTGCTGGAACTGGACTGGCATGCGCTGGCCCGCCACCTGCCCGGCGCGGCCGCGCCCCGCTACGCCGATCTCGCCCGCCTGGCGGGCGATGCCCGCGACGAGGGCGGTTCGCCGGACGACCTGCTGGCGCAGCTTGCCGAACTGGACGACGCCGAACTGGCGCCGCGCGTCGTCGAACTGCTCAAGCAGGAGGTCAGCGAGATCCTCCGCGTGCCCGTCGACAGGATCGACCCCGGCCGCTCCCTGTACGACATCGGGCTGGATTCGCTGATGGGCGTCGAACTGGTGGTGGCGCTGGAAGGCCGCTTCGGCATCCGCCTGCCCGTCATGGCGCTCAGCGAAAGCCCCACGCTCGACAAACTGAGCGCGCGCCTGATCCAGGCCCTGCGCGGCGACGCCCGCCCCGAGGGCGGCGACGGCATCTCCACGCACATCGAGCGCCTCGCCTCCCAGCACGCGGAGCAGGTGGCCCCCGAGGACATCGACGCGATCGCCCGCCGGGTGCGCGCAGGCCGGGCGGAAGCCGGGCAAGGACTGGCCCAATGACGCGCGACGCCACCGTGGACAAACGCAGCCCCGGCCTCGCCGCCGGCATCAAGCAACGGCTGATCCAGGACGCGCTGCAGCGCAAGCTGAAAAGCGCGGGCCGGCAGCCGGCCGCCGCCGCCGCGAGCGGACAGGACGTGCCCGAGCAGCACTACCGCTTTGCGCTGCATCCGGGCTACCAGCAGTTGCGCATCATCAGCGAGGGCGCGGCCAGGCTGGGCGTGAGCAGCCCGTTCTTCAAGCTGCACGAAGGCAACGCCGGCGCCTCGACCCGCATCGCGGGCGACGCCTATCTCAACTTCGCCAGCTACAACTACCTGGGCCTGTCCGGCGATCCGGCCGTGAGCGAAGCCGCCAAGCTCGCCGTCGACCGCTACGGCACGTCGGTCTCGGCCAGCCGCCTGGTGTCGGGCGAACGTCCCGTGCATCGCGAGCTGGAGGAGGCGCTGGCCGCGCTCTACGGCGTGGACGCCGCCGTCACCTTCGTCAGCGGCCATGCCACCAACGTGTCGACGCTGGGCCTGCTGTTCGGGCCCAACGACCTCATCGTGCACGACGAACTGATCCACAACAGCGTGCTGCAGGGCATCCAGCTCTCCGGCGCCAAGCGCCTGCCCTGCCCCCACAACGATCCCGACGCGCTCGACGCGCTGCTGCGCGTCCACCGCCGCGATTTCGAACGCGTGCTGGTGGTGCTGGAGGGCCTCTACAGCATGGACGGCGACTACCCCGACCTTCCCCGCTACGTCGAGGTCAAGCGCCGCCACCGGGTGTTCCTGATGGTGGACGAGGCGCACTCGCTGGGCGTGATGGGCGCGCGCGGCCACGGCATCCGCGAACACTTCGGCCTGGAAGGCGGCGACGTGGATGTCTGGATGGGCACGCTCAGCAAGACGCTGGCGGGCTGCGGAGGCTATATCGCGGGCGAAGCTGCGCTGGTGGAGCACCTGAAGTTCCTGGCGCCGGGCTTTCTGTACAGCGTCGGCATGCCGCCGCCCGTGGCCGCGGCCAGCCTCGCGGCGCTGCGCCGCATGCGCGAACTGCCGGAGCGCGTTGCCGCGCTGCAGGCGCGGGGCGCCAGCTTCCTGGCCCGGGCGCGCCGCGCCGGCATCGACACCGGCACCAGCGCCGGCCTGGCGATCGTGCCCGCCATCGTCGGCAACTCGATCCGGGCCGCCCGCCTGTCCGCCGCGCTGTTCGCGCGCGGCATCAACGCGCAGCCCATCCTGTATCCCGCCGTCCCCGAGCAGTCGGCGCGCCTGCGCTTTTTCCTGTGCAGCGAGCACAGCGAGGCCGACGTCGCCCGCGCGGTGGACGCCCTGGCCGAAGAGATCGAACGCCTGTAGGCCCGGCCCGCGGCTCAGGCCGCGGGCATCAACCCCATGTGCGCCAGGAACGCCTGTCCCAGGTCGCTCGCCGCCAGCGGAGCGGCCGCCGACCGCGCCGTCCCGTCCGGGCGCCAGATCAGATAGTCCGTCTCGCCCGACGGCGCGCCCAGGCGCCGGTAGACGCCGGGCATGATCGGCACGTGATCGCCATAGACGCACAGTCCCGCCGGGCGCGGCAGGGCCGCGAGCGCGGACGCGAGCATCCCGAACATGGCGTCGGCGTTGCGCAGGTGGCGGCAATAGGCGACGAGGTCCCGGCAGTCCGCCGGCAGCGGCTCGCGGCAGACGGCCGCCTCGTCCGCGGCGTCGACGCGCTCCCAGTGCAGCGGCCCGTGGTTCTCCATGGTGATGACGTGCACGTACAGCGGCTCGGCCCGCTCGCGCGCCAGCAGGCCGGTCACGCGCGCGGCCAGCTCCCGGTCGCCCACGTAGGGCTGGCCGGGCGCGCCGCCCTCGAAGGCCGAAATGTCGATGAATTCGTCGAACCCGAGCAAGGGTAATACCCGGTCGCGTCCATAGAAACCGCCGTGGTACGGATGCACGCACACGGTCCGGTAGCCCAGCCCGCGCAGGTAGCCCGCCAGCGAGGCCAGGCCGGTGCGCGCCAGGCGCCGGTACGGCTGGTAGCGGTGCACGCCCTGCCGGCCCGCGTCCAGCCCCGACAGGAAGGCGAATTCGGTGCGCACGGTATTGGCGCCCCAGGACGCCACCCGCAGCGGCCCGTGCGCGCAGGCCCGCGCGCGCAGGGCGTCGAACTCCGCGAGCAGTCCGGGGCGAAGCTGGGGATAGCGGGCCCGCGGATCGAAGAATGACTCGCTCTGCACGGACACCAGGTCCGGCAGCGCTTCCGGCCGAGCCGCCGGCGGAACGGAAAACGGCGTGGCCGGAGGCGCCTTCATCTGCCGTTCGCTGCGCGCATAGCCCCACAGGGCCGCGGCCAGCCCCAGCCGGCGCAGGTCCTTGCGCGCCTCGAAGGTGATACGCCGCGGCCGGCTTCCCGCCGCGGCGGCGATCGCCGCGCCGCCCAGCCCCAGCGCGCAGACGCCCGCCCAGGAAAGCCCGGGCGCCTCCAGCATCAGGCCCGCGGCCAGGGCCGCGCCGGCGCCCGCCGCCGCGCCCAGCGCCCGCCAGAGGCCCAGGAACGGCAGGTACAGCCGGGGATGGCGCAGCGCGTCCGTGAAATACTCGAAATCGGCCCAGACAAAGGGTTCCCGCAGCGCCTGGTACTTGGCGTTGTCGACCACCACGATCAGGCCGGCGCCGGCCAGCGCCAGCGCGGCCGCGAAGTACGGCCGGCGCACCAGCGCCCAGGCCAGGGCGAAGGCCAGCATCCACAGGCCGGCGTGCAGGAGCACGGCGCTGGCCGGCCTGCGCCACGGCGGCCGCGGGCGCAAAGACAGGCAGGCCTCCAGCGCCCAGGACAGCGCCAGCCCGCCCGCCAGCGGCACCGCCGCGGCCGCGGCGAATTCCTCAGGCGCCATAGCCCAGCCAGCGCAGGATGCGCCCGGAAAGTCCCGGCGGCAGGCCGGCCAGCAGCCAGCACCCCAGGTTCAGCGGAAACGGAAAGCTGATGCGCGCGCGGTCCGCGGCCAGCCCGCGGCGCACGCGCCGCGCGGCGCGCGCGGCATCCCATTCGAACGGCTTGGGCCCGGGCATGGCCGCGCACATCGGCGAGGTCACGTATCCCGGCATCACCACGTTGACGCGCACCCCCTGCCCGGCCAGGCCATCGCGCAGCGCCTCGCCATACGCCTTCAGCGCGGCCTTGCTGGCGCTGTAGCTGGGCGTGGCGGGCAACCCGCGCCAGGCCGCCTGGGAACTCATGAGGGCGATCTGGCCCGCGCCCCGGCGGCGCATCCGCTCGCCCAGCGCGTGGGCGATCGCCATCGACGCCCGCACGTTGACCTCCAGCAGGCCTTCCACGTCGTCCCAGACTTCTCCCTGCCCCGGCCGCGGCGCCGAAATATTGACGCCCGCATTGACGATGGCGAGGTCCGGCGGCGCCTCGTCGGCCAGCGCGTCCAGCCAGGTCCGCAGCGCCTCGCGGTCGCGCAGGTCCAGCGCGGCGGTGCGAGCGCGCGCGCCGCGCGCCTCGCAGCGAGCGGCCAGGTCGCGCAGCACGTCCAGGCGCCGTCCCTGCAACACCAGCGCCACGCCGGGCGCGGCATATTCTTCGGCCAGCGCCTGGCCGATGGCGCCCGTGGCGCCCGTGATCAGCACGTTCAAGGCAGTCTGCGTCATATCATGTCCTCCAGCGGCGAACGCGGCCGCTGCATCCGCTCGGCCGCGCCGCGCACGGCCAGCGAAATGCCCGGCTCGCTGTAGAAGCCGCCATTGACCTGCGTGGCGTGGACCACCGCCGCCTTGAACGACCGGAACAGCGCCCGGTCCGGCGGCTCGGCCGCCCGCCAGAATTCGTCGAGCGGGCCCTGGAACGTCAGCCCTTCCAGATGATAGATGGCGCTGCTCAGCGCCACGGTCGGGCAGCCGTGTTCCAGCGCCGCCGAGCCGACCGTGCTATTGACGGTCACCACCCCCGCCGCGCGCGCCAGCAGGCTGGGCAGATGGCCCCGCTCCAGGTAGACCACGCGCTCCGCCACGCCATAAGTGCGCGCCAGTTCGCGCACCCCGGTCTCGTGGTCCGCCACGCCGGGATCCAGCGGATGGTTCTTCACCACCAGCAGGCTGTCGGCGGGCGCGTGCTGCGCGAAGGACGCGATCGTCAGCGCCGCCACCTGGCGCATGCCGTGAAAGGGCGAATGGTCCCTGATCTGCGCGTCGCCGTCGAGCTGCAGCGGCAACAGGTAGTACGGCCGCGAACCGGAGGTGACGCGCGCCACCGCCACCGCGTCGGCCTGCCCGCGCCACCGCAGCGCCGCCGCGCGCCGCAGGTAGGCGGCGTATTCGCGCGCCGCGCCATAGGGCGCGTGGCTGCGGTAGCGCGGGAAGCAGAGCGCATTCAGCGCCCCGCAGAGATGGTACGCAACGTCGTGCCCCGCGCGGTTCCAGAACGGCGCCCGGAAGGGCCGCGGCTCCGGCGCGGGCGCCGCCCGAGCCGCCTCGCGATACCACGCGGGATCGCGCGGCAAGGCGGAATGCGCGTTCACGCCGCCGCGCTCCAGCGTGATCCAGTGCGGCCGGAAATAGCCCTCCTCGAACACGTGGACCCGCAGCCCCTGCCTGCGCGCCAGTTCGATCGCCGGCCGGTGCACAGGACGGCGGTCGCCGAACAGGACGATATCGGTCGCGGCGCGCTCCGCGAACGCGGATGCGTAGAACTGCGGCAGGGCCTGCGCGCGGCCCCGGAACGCGCGCGCGTCGCCGTTGCGCCAATAGGCGGCGTCGCCCGCGGTGAAATTCACCTTGGACACCGCCGCGCCGTCGGCCCGCAGCCGCGCGCCCAGTTGCGAGAAGAACGGGGAGCACACGCCCTGCAGGAAAAGATAGGACCGCCTCATGGCGCGAACCGCGCGCGCAGCAGCGTGTCCAGCTTGCGCCACTGGCGCCGCGCATAGCCGGCCCGCAGGCTCTTCAGCCTGCCTTCGCGTTCCAGCGCGTCGCGGGTTTCGGCTATCCGGCACAGGACCGCCTCGCAGGTGGTGTAGCCCCTGAGTTCCCAATCCCAATAGACCGGGTAGCGCAGCAACGCCCCGGCCACCAGTTCGTCCAGCGTCAGGGCCCGTTCGCGGCGCGGCATGTCCATGCGGTCCTCGGTCAGGCCCCAGCCCGCGTAGAACGGCCGGCCGTGCGTCACCACCCGCTTGCCCCGCAGCAGGGCGTCGAAACCGGAGAGCGAGGTCATGGTGTGCACCACGTCGCAGGCGTCGATGCACGACACGACCGACGCCTCGGTCTCGACGTGGTCGGCCAGCCCGCCCAGTTCGCCGCGCGCCACCGCGCCGCGCCGGTTGCCCGAGGCCACGTCCGGATGCGGCTTGTAGACGATGTAGCCGTCGGGGTGCGCCTGGCGCGCCTGGCGCAGCAGCGCCAGGTTGTCCGCCACCGGACCGCAGCCCAGCCGCACGGAAACGTCGTCCTCGACCTGGCCCGGCACCAGCACCACCTCCCTGCCCTGCGCGCGCCAGGCCACCGGCCGCGCCGGCTCCAGGTTGTACTTGGTGATGCCGTGCGCGACCATGAAGGCCCGCGCCCGGCGGGCGGCGGCCAGTTCCCCCGGCGTGAAGCGCGCGCGGTTCAAAGTCTGTTCCAGGTCGCTCGGACGGCTCGGATCGAAGTACATGCCCTGCCCGTCCAGCGCCAGGCTCAAGGGCCGTATCAGGTCCGACCCCAGGCCGACCGAGCGCACGAAACCGTCTTCCATGCGCAGCATGGGGCAGCCGGCCTGGGCGGCCAGCCGCGCCAGGCCGTCGGGCGCCCGCGCGCTCCAATGGACCAGGGCGTCCCCGGGGCCGGGCGCCAAGGCCTGCGCGCGCCGCGCGTCCGGGACGAACAGCACGCGTCCGGCCCGCAGCGACAGCATCGGCCGCACGTTGGCGGCCTTCCAGCGCCTGAAGCCCACGCAGATCATCCGGCGCGGCAGGCGCTCCGCCATGATCCGCTGCCGCAGCAGCCAGGAAATCGCGTCGAAGATGCTGCCCTGCCGGCGGCTGACCGGGTCCAGGTAGCGGGTGTAATGGAAATAGGCCGCGGCGAACAGCTCGCGCACGCTGCGCCGGCGCGTGCGCCGTGCGCACCGCTGGCGGTCGCGCGTCAGCCCCCAGCCCGCATACCAGGGCATGCCCAGGCACGTGACCGGTTTGCCCAGCAGCAGGCCCTCGAAGCCCATCTGCGAGCTGACCACGTACAGGTGGTCCACCTGCTCCAGCAGCGCCAGGGGATTCACCTCCTCGCGCAGCACCCGCGTGTCGGCGTCATCGGCGACGTGCGTCAGGTAGCCCGCCTTCCGGCCTTCGCTCACTTCGGGATGCGTCTTCACGATGCACAGCGCGCCGGGATGCTCGCGCCGCGCCGTCTCCAGCAGTTCGGCGAAGGTGGACGCGTCGGCGCCGCCCAGCGTCACGCTCATGTCGCCCACCGTCTGGTCCACCACCAGCACGCACTTGCGGCCGCCAGCCGACAGCGGCGGGCAGTCGGCGCCCGCGTGGTTGTACTTGCTGAGGCGATGGGCCTTCACCAGCGCCATCGCCTCGTCCACGTCGTCCTCGATGCCCGCGAGCAGGTCGAGATCCGAAGCCAGCATGCGTTCCAGCGCGGACGGGCGGGTCCCGTCGTAGTAGATGCCTTCCGGGTCCACCACCATCGACACCGTCGGATAGTCGGCGCCCGCGCCGAACGACCGCAGGAATCCGTCCTCCAGCGCCAGGTAGGGCACGCCCAATTGGGCGGCCCGCTTGCGCGCCGCCTGCGCCGAGGGACGCAGCCCCCAGCCCGCCACGGCGTCCGGCCGCCTGCCGTTCAGGCCCGCCAGGGCGTTTCCCCGCCGGACCGGCGCGCCCAGCAAGGCTTCCAGGAAAGGGATGCGGGCGACGCCCGCGGAATGGATTTCTATCATGCGTCGGGCCGGCGCTTGCTCCGCGTCGAAGGCGTGCTCACAGGCGCAGGTCGGACTGGTCCGCCGGCAGCACGTACTTCAGGTCATAGAGAATGTGGTCCGCCCTGCCCAGCTTGCGGATGCCCTCCGCGCCCAATTCCGTGAACTGGTGATGCGCCACGCCCAGGATCACGGCGTCGTACTTGCCCGCCTCGGGCTTGGCGACCGGCTCGATGCCGTACTCGTGCATGGCTTCTTCGGCATCCACCCACGGGTCGTACACGTCGACCGCCACGTTGTAATCGCCCAGTTCGCGCACGATGTCCACGATGCGGGTGTTGCGCAGGTCCGGGCAGTTCTCCTTGAACGTCAGGCCCATCACCAGCACGCGGG
>NZ_UFQC01000086.1 GCF_900496975.1 Achromobacter veterisilvae | reverse complement strand
GTCTAGAGGCCTAGGACATCACCCTTTCACGGTGAGTACAGGGGTTCGAATCCCCTAGGGGACGCCAGTTCGCTGGCTTGCGGTACCCGCTGCCTTGACACCGCAGCGTAGTGAAGAAGTCAGAGTACACCGCTGCGGAGCGGTAGTTCAGTTGGTTAGAATACCGGCCTGTCACGCCGGGGGTCGCGGGTTCGAGTCCCGTCCGCTCCGCCAAGCAGCTTGCGCCGCTCGCAGGTTCCGCTTCAGCAGCATCCATCGAAGGCTCCGGTTTCCGGAGCTTTTTGCATTTCCGCTCCCGCGCTTTCGCGCAGCCTCCCCCTCCCGTCTCCTCCCGTACGCTCAGACTCGTCCGTTTCGCCATCTGGACAGCAGGACCGCGCGCCTTCATCCTTTGCGTTCATGCCCTGCGAAATGAAGAGGACTACGTGACCGCAAATGCCGCCGCCCCCCATGCGCACCGCCAGCATCTGCAGAGCATCATCGCTGGATTGAACGAAGGCATCATCCTGCTGGAAGCCAACGGCGCCATCGCCTGGGCCAATGCCAGCGCGCTGAGCCTGCATGGCGCCGACAAGCTCGAAGACCTGGGGGGCACCCCTTCCGGCTACCGCAAGCGCTACACCCTTACCTACCGCAATCGCCGCCGGGTGGCCGCCCGCCAGTATCCGCTGGACCGCCTGGCGGCGGCCGAACCGTTCGAAGACCTGCTGCTGAACCTGGGGCGCAAGGACGACGAGGAATTCCTGCGCAACGTGCGCGCGCGCGGGCTGAACCTGGAAAGCGGCGACGGCGCGGACTACCGCGTGCTGATCCTGCACGACCAGACCGGCCAGATCAACGCCGAGGAACGCTTCGAGCGGACCTTCGGCGCCAACCCCGCCCCCGCCCTGATCTGCCGGCTGTCCGACCTGCGCTACGTGAAAGTGAACCAGGGCTTCCTGGAAATGACGGGCTACGCGCGCGACGCCGTGCTGGGCAAATCGGCCTACGAACTGGACGTGCTGGACGGCGGCGACGACAAGGAAGACGCGGTCGCCCGGCTCAACGAAGGGCAGACCATCCCGCAGCGCGAAGGCGTGGTGAAACTGGCGGACGGCGGCGAGAGATTCGTGATCGTCGCCGGACAGCCCATCGACATGCACGGCGAACCCTGCATGCTGTTGACCTTCATCGACCTGGAGGCCCGCAAGCGCACCGAACTGGCCTTGCGCGAAAGCGAAGAACGGTTCTCGAAGGCCTTCCGCCTGGCGCCCGTGCCCATGGCCCTGTGCGAAGGCGACAACCTGGGCGTGCTGGACGTCAACGACGCGTTCGCGGCGGCCATCGGCGCCGACGCGGAAAACTGCATCGGGCAGACCCTCAGCGGGCTGGGCCTGCAACCCTACGAGGGCATGGCCGCGGGCCTGAAGCGCGGAGAAAGCGCCCGCAACCGGGAGGCCGCGCTGGCCACGCCGGACGGCGGTCAACTGGACTGCCTGGTGTCGGCCGAACCCGTCATGATCGGCGGGCAGCGGCGCGCGCTGGTCGTGATGCAGGACATCACCGAACGCAAGCGCTCCGAGACCGAGCTGCTGACCGCCATCGAGGCCGTCATGCAGGACACCTCCTGGTTCAGCCGCGGCATCATCGAAAAGCTGGCGCAACTGCGCCAGCCCGCGCCCGCCACGCGCGACGTGGCGGAACTGGCCCAGCTCACCTCGCGCGAACGCGAAGTGCTGGGCCTGATGTGCCAGGGCCACGACGACGACGGCATCGCCAGGAGCCTGAAACTGTCGCGCAACACGGTGCGCAATCACGTGGCCACGATCTACAGCAAGATCGGCGTGCACCGCCGCAGCGCGGCCATCGTCTGGGCCCGCGACCGCGGCATCACCGGCCACGAGCCCGCCCGCAGGACGGGCAAGCGGCAGAAGGACTGAGCGCGCCGCTATTTTACAATTTGATTCAAAATAACCCGGCCCGCGGCGTCGCCGAAGATGAGGACGACTTAGCGCCCGGGGACAGCCAAAATCTCCCATTTCCATCAAAATAGCCTTCTACCACCCTTCAATTCCAGCAATACCGCCTGCATTGCGCAAACCCTGCACAGCTTCTTACGATCCGCCGATCCCGCCCTTGCCCGGCAAGCGGCGCGATTCCGCAAGACCGACAGGAGCCCGACCATGCAGACCGCCTACATCCCCATCCCGACGGCCGCCAAGCCCAAGGCCGCGCCCGCCTGGAGCGCCGCCGGCATCATGGCGCTCTACGAGCTGCCGTTCATGGACCTGGTTTTCCGCGCCCAGCAGACGCACCGCGCCCACTTCGACCCGAACGCCATCCAGTTGTCCAGCCTGCTGTCGATCAAGACCGGCGGCTGTCCCGAGGACTGCGCCTATTGCCCGCAGTCTTCGCACTACGACACCGGCCTGGACGCCGACAAGCTGATGCCGCTGGAAGACGTGGTGGCGGCGGCCCGCGCCGCGCAGGCCGGCGGCGCGCAGCGCTTCTGCATGGGCGCCGCCTGGCGCAGCCCCAAGCCCCACCACCTGGACGCGGTGGCCGAGATGGTCGGCGCCGTCAAGGCGCTGGGGCTGGAAACCTG
Source organism: Achromobacter veterisilvae (assembly GCF_900496975.1). Classification (GTDB taxonomy): domain Bacteria; phylum Pseudomonadota; class Gammaproteobacteria; order Burkholderiales; family Burkholderiaceae_B; genus Achromobacter; species Achromobacter veterisilvae. The sequence continues at coordinate 1,026 of NZ_UFQC01000086.1, read as the reverse complement.
CGTCACCCTGGGCATGCTGCGCGACGGGCAGGCCGAACAGCTCAAGCAGGCCGGCCTGGACTACTACAACCACAACCTGGACACCTCGCCCGAGTTCTACGGCAAGATCATTTCCACTCGCACCTACCAGGACCGCCTGGACACCCTGGACCGCGTGCGCGACGCCGGCATCAGCGTGTGCTGCGGCGGCATCGTGGGCATGGGCGAATCGCGGCGCGAGCGCGCCGGCCTGATCGCCCAGTTGGCCAGCATGGAGCCCTACCCCGAATCCGTGCCGATCAACAACCTCGTCCAGGTGGAAGGCACGCCGCTGGCCGGCGTGGAGCCGCTGGATCCGTTCGAATTCGTCCGCACCATCGCAGTGGCCCGCATCGCCATGCCGCGCGCCGCGGTCCGGCTGTCGGCCGGCCGCGAAGCCATGGACGACGCGCTGCAGGCGCTGTGCTTCATGGCCGGCGCCAACTCCATGTTCTACGGCGACGCGCTGCTGACCACCGCCAACCCCCAGATGGAAGCCGACCAGCGCCTACTGGCGCGCCTGGGCATGCGGATCGACGCCGCGCAGCACACTTCGGAAGCGCTGGCGTGCCGCTGACCCCGGGCCTGCTCTACCTGCTGGCCAGCGTCGCGTGCAGCGTGACCGTGGCCGTGCTGCTGAAGCTGGCCAGGCGCTGGCAGGTGGACGTGCGGCAGGCCATCGCCATGAACTACCTCGTGGCCGCCCTGCTCTGCTGGGCCGTGCTGCGGCCCGATCCCGCCGGCGTGCTCACGCCGCGGACGCCCTGGCTGGTGCTGGCCGCGCTGGGCGTGCTGCTGCCCAGCGTGTTTCTGGCGATGGCGGCGGCCGTGCGCCATGCCGGCATCGTGCGCAGCGACGCGGCGCAGCGCCTGTCGCTGTTCATTCCGCTGCTGGCGGCGTTCCTGCTGTTCGGCGAGCCGCCCAGCGGCCGCAAGCTGGCGGCGGCGCTGCTGGCCGCCGGCGCGCTGTACTGCCTGCTGCGCCGCGCCGCCCCCGCGCAGGCGCCC
>NZ_UFQC01000020.1 GCF_900496975.1 Achromobacter veterisilvae | reverse complement strand
AGGTATGTGCTTAGACTTGACATCTAAGGTACTTCACTTCTAGTGAGCACTTGATTTCATTGTGCTTGTGATAAAGCCGGGGTTTAAAACCCAACCCATCACCGCACCCGCATCAAGCGCCCACACTTATCGGTTGTTTAATTGTTAAAGAGCGGTACTGCTAAATCCTGCACTGCCTGCCGACTGGCCCGGCGCTTTCGCGTCGCCTGCCGTGGCATTTAGCACCTATCGAAATATCAGGGTTAACCCTAAGTTTTCGGTAACTGCCAAGCCTGAAACTATAACACAACTTTTGCAGATTATGCAACTGGCTTCTGCCTAACTTGCATCCTATCTTGCAAAACCGCAAAACGCCTGCCCGCTCGTTTTGCAGCGATCTTACGGGCCCATCCTGCCGCGCCGCCAGACCTGTCATGTGCCGACCACCGCATCGCGGCCACCGAACTCATTCCTTGCTTTCCTGCCTTCGCTGCTCAACAAACTGTTTGAACTGCGAAGGAGCGAGACTATAGCACAGAATTTAAACGTGTGTCGCCAGCATGACACCTATTTTGCAGAAAAGTGAATTTTTCTGGGGACCGACCCCAAGCTGGTCGGATCCGGCCGCCCCCTCCCCTATATAGAAGCCAGGGCGGAAACCTGGCGGGCGGCCCATAGCGCCGACCGGCCCCGGCGGGCCGGGTCAGATGCGCAGCTCGGTCGTTTCCTTGATCTGCTGGAGCGCAAAGAAGGATTTCATGTCGACCACGGTAGGGTGACGCATGAGCGTGTCCATCGCGAAGCGCGAAAAGTGCGCCAGGTCCGCCACCTGGATCCGCAGCAGATAGTCCATGTCTCCGGACATGGCGTAGCACTCGACGACTTCGGGCCATAGCTGCACGTCGCGCGCGAAGTCGCTGATGGGAGCATGGCTGGAGCCGCTGTGTTTATTGAGGCGGATGCTCACATAGGCCAGCAGCCCCAGGCCGACCTTCTCGGCATCGATCAGCGCCACGTACTTCTTTATGAAGCCCTTCTCTTCCAGCCGCCGGACCCGCCGCAGGCACGGACTGGGAGACAGCGAGACGCGGTCCGCCAGCTCCTGGTTGCTCAGCCGCCCGTCGCGCTGCAGTTCCGCCAGGATCCTTAGATCTGTCCGATCCAGCTCGATGTCAGACATTTTTAGCCCTTGGTTTTTCATATACGGCAATATTATTGCTCAGACCGCCGCCTTTCGCGGCATGTTTGCAATTGTCTGCCCGCCCTTCCTACCTACAATCTCCGTCTAGACTTGAAAAACAGGTCATCCTTAAAACGATGCAAGGGAGCAGACTTATGAGCAGCGCTTTCCAACCCTGGGACAACCCGATGGGCACCGCCGGGTTCGAATTCATTGAATACGCGGCGCCGGACCCCGTCGCGCTGCGCAAGGTGTTCGAGCTGCTGGGCTTCAAGGCCATTGCCAAACATCGCCACAAGGACGTGACGCTGTATCGCCAGGGCGGCGTGAACTTCCTGATCAACGCCGAGCCGGATTCCTTCGCGCAGCGCTTCGCCCGCCTGCACGGCCCCTCGATCTGTGCGATCGGCTTTCGCGTGCAGGACGCCAATGCCGCGTACAAGCGCGCGCTGGAACTGGGCGCCTGGGGCTTCGATTCGCACAGCGGCCCGATGGAGCTGAACATCCCCGCCATCAAGGGCATCGGCGATTCGCTGATCTACCTGGTGGACCGCTGGTCCGGCAAGGACGGCCACGGCGGCATCGGCGACATCAGCATCTATGACGTGGACTTCGTCCCCGTGGACCCGGCGAACGCGCAAGCGGACCTGAACCACCGCGGCGCCGGCCTGACGCTGGTGGACCACCTGACCCACAACGTGCACAAGGGCCGCATGGCCGAGTGGGCCGAGTTCTACGAGCGCCTCTTCAATTTCCGCGAAGTGCGCTATTTCGATATCGAGGGCAAGGTGACGGGCGTGAAGTCCAAGGCCATGACATCGCCCTGCGGCAATATCCGCATTCCGATCAACGAAGAAGGCACGGAAGAGAAGGGCCAGATCCAGGAATACCTGGACCTGTACCGCGGCGAAGGCATCCAGCACATCGCCATGTCCACGGAAGACATCTACGGCACCATCGAAGCGCTGCGCGCGAATGGCGTCGTGTTCCTGGACACGCCCGATACCTATTACGAACTGCTGGACCGCCGCCTGCCCAACCACGGCGAGGACGTGGCGCGCCTGCAGAAGAACCGCATCCTGCTGGACGGCGCCCCGGGCGGCGGCCTGCTGCTGCAGATCTTCACCGAAAACCAGATCGGCCCGATCTTCTTCGAGATCATCCAGCGCAAGGGCAACGACGGTTTCGGCGAAGGCAATTTCAAGGCGTTGTTCGAATCGATCGAACTGGACCAGATGCGCCGCGGCGTGGTCAAGTCGGTCGACTGAACGCCCGCCCCCGGCCGATTCCTTCCCCGGCCAGGCCACCGGTGCTCGCGCACCGGCGCCGGCCTTGAAACCTCACCTCGGTGAGGTTTTTTTTGCCTATTTCCTATTTCTTCAGCCGGTCCTGGAACTGCTTGCGGAACTTGGCGACCTTGGGCGCGATCACGAATTGGCAATAGCCCTGCTCGGGATGCAGCGCGAAGTAATCGCGATGGTAGTCCTCGGCCTGCCAGAACCTGGCGGGCGCCAGCAGCCTGGTCACGATGGGCGCGTCGTAGACTTTCTGCGCCTCGACCTCCGCGATGACGGCTTGCGCCTGTTCGCGCTGGGCCTCGTCCTGCCAGAAGATGGCGGATTCATATTGCGGACCGATGTCGTTGCCCTGCCGCCCCGGCGTGGTCGGATCATGGGTCGCGAAGAACACGCGCAGCAAGTCGCCGTAGGACAGCTCGGCCGGATCGAATTCAACGCGGGCGACCTCGATGTGGCCGGTATCCTTGCCGCACACCTGCTCGTAGCTGGGATTGTCCACGTGGCCGCCGCTGTAGCCGGGCAGCACGCTCTTCACACCGCGCAGATCGGTGAACACCGCTTCGACGCACCAGAAGCAGCCGCCGCCGAGTACGGCGACCTCATTGCCTGGGGAGGGTTGTTCTGCCATGACGATTCCTTCTTTCTAGATGGGCGGCCGCCGATGGCGGCCAGCGCCCGGGTTTCATGCGCGAAACGCTGCCGGCAAGACTACTGCCTGGGCGGCGCCAGCGACAGGATCCATTCCGCCAGCGAGCGGGCATCTTCCTGGCTGACCTGCGTCTGGGCGGGCATCGGAACGGCACCCCAGGCGCCCCGGCCGCCGCCCCGGATCTTGCCCGCCAGGTAATCCACCATGGCGTCGCCCTGCCCCGCGTAACGTTCGGCCACGCTTTTCAGTGGCGGGCCCACGCGCCTGGCCTCGACCTGGTGGCAGGCCATACAGGCCTTGTTCTTGGCAAGGTCCAGGCCGGTGGTTTGCGCATGCGCCGCGCCCGCGCCCAGGGCGCAAGCGGCGGCCAACAACAGACTACTCTTCAAATGCATCGGTTACGGCCCCACGGCTCGCGGTGCTGGCGAGCTTGCCGAACTTGGCAAGCACACCGCGTGTATAACGCGGCTTGGGCTGAACCCAGGCCTGGCGACGAGCCGCCATTTCTTCGTCGCTGATATTGAGCTGCAGCAGCAGCCTGTGGGCATCGATGGTAACCGAATCGCCCTCCTGGATCAGCGCGATGGGACCGCCGACGAATGCCTCCGGCGCGACGTGGCCCACCACCATGCCCCAGGTGCCGCCGGAGAAGCGCCCGTCGGTGATGAGCCCGACCGTTTCGCCCAGGCCCTGCCCGACCAGCGCCGAGGTGGGCGCCAGCATTTCGCGCATGCCCGGGCCGCCCTTGGGGCCTTCGTAGCGGATGACCACGATGTCGCCGTCCCGGATCTCGCGAGCCATGATGGCCGTCATGGCGTCGTCCTCGGAATCGAAGACGCGCGCAGGACCAGTGATGACGGGGTTCTTCAGCCCCGTGATCTTGGCCACGCACCCTTCGGGCGACAGATTGCCTTTGAGGATGGCCAGGTGGCCCTGCGGATACAGCGCGCGGTCCAGCGGCATGATGACGTCCTGGTCCGCGCGCGGCGCGTCCGGCACATCGGCCAAGGTTTCGGCGATGGTCTTGCCGGTGATCGTGATGCAGTCTCCGTGCAGCAGGCCCGCGTTGAGCAACAGCTTCATGACCTGCGGAATGCCGCCGGCCCGGTGCAGGTCGGTGGCGACGTACTTGCCGGACGGCTTCAGGTCGCACAATACCGGAACGCGCTTGCGGATGCGCTCGAAGTCGTCGATGGTCCAGGGCACTTCGGCGGCGTGCGCGATCGCAAGAAAATGCAGCACGGCGTTGGTGGATCCCCCGGTGGCCATGATGACGGACACGGCGTTTTCGATGGACTCGCGCGTGATGATGTCGCGCGGGCGCAGATTGCGCCTGACCGCCTCGACCAGCACGCGCGCCGATTCCGCCGCGGAGGCGACTTTTTCCTCGTCTTCGTTGGCCATCGTGCTGGAATACGGCAGGCTCATGCCCATGGCCTCGAAAGCGGAACTCATGGTGTTGGCGGTGTACATCCCGCCACAGGAGCCCGATCCGGGGATCGCGCATTTCTCTATCTGCTTGAAATCCGCTTCGGGCATGCGGCCCATCGTGTATTCGCCCACGGCCTCGAAGACCGAGACGATGGTGAGATCGTTGCCCTTGTAGTGGCCGGGCTTGATCGTGCCCCCGTAGACATAGATGCCCGGCACGTTGGTGCGCGCCAGCGCGATCATGCCGCCCGGCATGTTCTTGTCGCAGCCGCCGATGACCACCACGCCGTCCATCCACTGGCCCTGCGCCGCGGTCTCGATGCAGTCCGCGATGACCTCGCGCGACACCAGCGAGTACTTCATGCCCTCGGTGCCCATGGACATGCCATCGGAAATGGTCGGCGTGCCGAACACCTGGGGATTCGCGCGGGAGGCGCGGATGGCGTCGATGGCGGCGTCGGCCAACCGTTGCAGGCCGCTGTTGCAGGGCGTGATGGTCGAGTGGCCGTTGGCCACGCCGATCATGGGGTTGTCGAAATCGGCTTCCTGGTAGCCCAGTGCGTAGTACATGGCGCGATTGGGCGCGCGCGCGACGCCTTGGGTGATGTGTCGGGAACGTTCGTTGTGCGGCATGGTCTGTGTCTCCTGTCGGCCATCGGGACGCGGGCTTGCCGGTTATTATCATTCAACTTCATTGTGTCGGGCAGACCATGCTGCAATATCCAAAATTCGACCCCGTCGCCCTGCAGATCGGGCCGCTTGCCATTCATTGGTACGGGCTTATGTACCTGGTGGGCTTCGCGCTGGTGTACCTGCTGGGCCGCCGGCGCATCACCAGCGGCCACACGACGTCGCTGAACGTGCGGGACCTGGAAGACCTCATCTTCTACAGCGTGCTGGGCGTGGTGCTGGGCGGGCGGCTGGGCTATGTGCTGTTCTACAAGCCGTCGCACTACCTGTCCCATCCTGTCGAGGTGCTGTATCTGTGGCAGGGCGGCATGTCGTTCCACGGCGGCCTGATCGGCGTGATCCTGGTGATGCTGCTGTTCGCGCGCAAGAAGAAACTGCCCTTTTTCGCGGTCAGCGATTTCATCGCGCCGCTGATCCCGCTGGGGCTGGGCTTCGGCCGCCTGGGCAACTTCATCAATGGGGAACTCTGGGGCCGGCCCACGGACGTGCCCTGGGCCATGGTCTTCCCGGACAGCGGCGACGGCCTGCCGCGGCATCCGTCGCAGCTCTATGAGCTGGGCCTGGAAGGCATCGTGCTTTTCTTGCTGCTGTGGTGGTTTTCGAGCAAACCGCGTCCGCTCGGCCAGGTAAGCGCCCTGTTCCTGATGGGCTACGGGACGTTCCGCTTCCTGGTGGAGTTCACCCGCGAGCCGGACAATTTCCTGGGCCTGCTCGCGGGCGGATTGAGCATGGGACAGTGGCTGTCCCTGCCGATGGTCGCCCTGGGCGCCATCATGTTCAGCGTTACTGCAAAACGATCGTCCCGTTGACCGCGATGCTGACCGTGACCTCTCCCGCTTCCAGCGGGACGTCCGGGCTATAGCCGGCGGAGGCGTCCTTGGCCATGGCCGCCCCCAGCATGCGGGGCATGGGCGCCGGCCCCGAACCGCCGGAACCGCCGAGTTCCAGCTTGCTCAGGCGATAGCCGGAAAAACCGAAGGCATTGGCGGCCGCCAGCGCGCGGTCCTTGAAGGCTTGCGCGGCCTCTTTGAGCAGCTTGCGCTCTTCGGCCTCGCGCGCCTCGCGCGACAACAGGAAGCCGATGTTGGAGATGGCGGTCTTGTCCGACAGTTTGGACGCCAGGGCGGCGGCCGCTTCGAAGTCCTTGGATTCCAGGATCACTTCGCCATGGCCGCGCCAGGACGCGATCTTGCCTTTGCTGCTGGTATTGGGCCACACGTTGTAGCCGCCCGTCCGCACTTCCACGCCCTTGACGTCGCGCGCGCGCTTGACCACGTCGTCCAGCGCGGCGCTCAGCTTCTTGCCAGCGCCGGGCTGATCCGGCGCGTCGACTTCGGCGGACAGCGAGATGCGGACAGTGTCCTGCTTGACCTCGGAAGACGCGGTGGCCTGCAGCGACAGCTCGGGAGCGCGGCTCGCGACGGTTTCCGCGGCGGCGGGCGCTTGCGCCTGCGCGTAGGCGGGCTGCACGGCGGCAAGAGCGGCCACGGCTGCGCACGCCGCACCGAGTCTGGTCAGCGAAAAAACGGGGTGTTTGAACATGGACGGGTCCTAGGAGGGAGGACGATGGGGAGGGAGGCGCCCGGCGCGGACCTGCGCTCAGGGCAGGTCCGCTGGGATAGATGCCCCGCCTGTGCCGTCAAGGCCGGCATCTCGAACCCTGAGGTTCAAGGTGGTCGCGTTCCGTAGAGCGTCGGGTTCGTCTACAGGAGACGATCACTCCAGCTCTGCACTCCCGCAACCAATATGCCATAAGACATAGGTTCAGAGAATGTATGGCCTAGTCACGAACACGGCAGGGACAAACTGAAAAATCTTGACTACAGCTTGATGAACTACAGCCTGATGAACTGTTAGAGCAGCTTTTCCTGACCCGACAAGGCGTCATCGAGTGCTGCGTTCATGTCCTCGATTCTACGCTTGAAGTCGCCGACCGCCAAACCGCCCAAGGGACCGTCGGGCGCTTTCATCGCAAGCAGTTCGCCCGCGATCTGCAATGCGGCCATCACGGCGATGCGTTCGTTGCTCGAAACCTTGCCCGTGCCCTGGATGCGCAGCATCAGTTGGTCCACGTGGCGCACGGCGGCCACCAAGGTCGGCTTCTCTTCCGCGGAGCACGCCAGGGAATAGTCGCGCCCCAGTATCGTTACATCTACGCGTTCCATCAGTGTTGCTCTCCAGACGGCGCACCCGGCAAGCGGGCCAGCACGGCGTCGATGCGCTCGCGGGCCGAAGCGGCGGCCACGCGCAAGCGCTGTAGTTCGGTGTCACGGGTGTGCAGGTTGCCCTGCAATTCGGTTTCCCTTGCGGAGAAACGCGATTCGAGCGAATGGCGCTCGGCGGTTTCGCGGGCCAGTTGTTCGCGCAGCGCGACTTCGGCCTGCTGGGCTTGCTCGAGCATGGCGCTGACGGCCCCGTCGTGTTCCTGAAGCTTGCTTTGCAGCGTGACGATCTCGGCCTCGCGCTCGGCGGCGCGCTGCTTCAGCACGCGCTGCTCAGCTTCGGTTTCGTTCAGACGGGCGCGCAACGCGTCACGCTCTGCGTGGAGTTGGCGGGTGCGTTGCACCAGTTGCCCGATGCGGGCAGCGAGTTGGTCTAGATCTTGCAGCATGGGCGCTATCGTAAACCATCCTGGGTTGGAGGGGGCCTCTTCACGCAAGGTGAGAAACCCGGCAATATTCGGTAGGAATTACGGCTGTGGCTTCGGGATGCGACCTTACCCGATTCCGCGCCGAAAAAAATCCGATGGCAGAAATCCCGCATCTGGCCGATCCTGCTTTCGCATTTCTTTCTATAAACTTTCACTTAGCTTTCAAAAAGCCCTCAAACTTCCTGCCCCGTTACAACTTGGGGTCGGGAGTTCCCCAATTTTAGGGAAAACCCCAGGCTTTCACCGAGCTTACAGGGTTTGCAGCGTGCCGGGCGTCCATTACCATTCGCCCTTTCAAGAAACCACGCCGTCGCTTTCAGAAGAACAAATGGCACCCCGAAGTGCCTTTTTTGTGCCTGTCACCCGCCTTTCGGCGGGCCTTTCCGGCTACAAACCTTTTTCTATCTACATGCTGTAAACAGGAGCCAACCAATCATGCAGCTACGCAATCGACAGGACTTCTGGTCGGGGGTGATGTTCATCGCCCTTGGACTGGGATTCGCCTGGCAAGCCAGCAGCTACCAAATGGGTACTGCCGCACGGATGGGCCCAGGGTATTTTCCTTTCTGGCTAGGCATTGTTCTGGCATTGCTGGGTGCCATCGTGCTGCTTGGCTCGCTGTCCAAGAAAGCCCATGAAACGCACGTCGACAAGTTCGACTGGCGCATCGTTTTCCTGGTGGTCGGATCGGTCGTGCTCTACGGCTTCATCCTCAAACTGCTGGGCATCTATATCTCGGTATTCGTCCTGGTTGTCGTCAGCAGCCTGGCCAGCCACGAGTTCAGCCTGAAGGTCGCCGTCGCCAACGGCATCTTCCTGGTGATCTTCTCGTATTTGGCATTCGTCAGGGGGCTGGGGCTGATTTTCCCGCTGTGGCCGTCCTTTCTGGGCATGAACTAAGGAGCAACCGGTCATGGAATTGTTTGACAACCTGATGTTGGGTTTCTCGGTGGCGTTCACGCCCGAAAACCTGCTTTACGCCCTGCTGGGCTGCATTCTGGGCACGCTGATCGGCGTGCTGCCGGGCATCGGCCCGGTCCCGACCATCGCGATGCTGCTGCCGATCACGTACGTGCTGCCTCCGGTGGCCGGCCTGATCATGCTGGCCGGCATTTACTACGGCGCCCAGTACGGCGGCTCCACGACGGCGATTCTCGTGGCGCTGCCAGGGGAAACGTCCGCGGTGGTGACCGTGCTGGACGGGCACCAGATGGCCCGCAATGGCCGCGCCGGCGCCGCCCTGGCCATCGCCGCCCTGGGTTCGTTCTTCGCCGGCTGCGTGGCCACGCTGCTGCTGGCCGCCTTCGCGCCCCCGCTGGCTGAAGTCGCGTTCAAGTTCGGCCCCGCCGAATACTTCTCGCTGATGTGCCTGGGCCTGGTCGGCGCCGTGGTGCTGGCCTCGGGCTCGCTGCCCAAGGCGATCGCGATGATCCTGCTGGGCCTGCTGCTGGGCATGGTGGGCACCGACGTGAACTCGGGCGTCGCCCGCTTCGACTTCGGCATCCCCGAACTGCAGGACGGCATCGACTTCGCCATCGTGGCCATGGGCGTGTTCGGCTTCGCCGAAATCATGACCAACCTCGAGCAGAAGGAAAACCGCGTCGACATCACCGACAAGATCGGCTCGCTGTATCCCAACAAGCAGGAATTCAAAGAGTCGTATCCGGCGGTGATCCGCGGCACGGCCCTGGGTTCGGCCCTGGGCATCCTGCCGGGCGGTGGCGCCGTGCTGTCGTCGTTCGCGTCGTACACGCTGGAAAAGAAGATCTCGAAGAATCCGGAACGCTTCGGCAAGGGCCACCCGGCCGGCCTGGCCGGTCCGGAATCGGCGAACAACGCCGCGGCCCAGACCTCGTTCATCCCGCTGCTGACGCTCGGCATCCCGGGCAACGCCGTGATGGCGCTGATGGTTGGCGCGATGACCATCCACAACATCCAGCCCGGCCCGCAAGTCATGACGAGCCACCCGGAGCTGTTCTGGGGCCTGATCGCCTCGATGTGGATCGGCAACCTGATGCTGGTGGTGCTGAACCTGCCGCTGATCGGCCTGTGGGTCAAGCTGCTGAAGGTGCCCTACCGCATCCTGTTCCCGGCGATCCTGGTGTTCTGCACGATCGGTGTGTATTCGTTGAACTACAACACCTTCGACATCTTCACCACGGCCATCTTCGGCGTCATCGGCTACGTGTGGTCCAAGCTGAAATGCGAAGGCGCTCCGCTGCTGCTGGGCCTGGTCCTGGGCCCCATGATGGAAGAGAACTTCCGCCGTGCCCTGCTGCTGTCGCGCGGCGACTTCACCACCTTCGTCACGCGTCCGCTGTCGGCTTCGCTGCTGGCCGTGGCTGTCTTCCTCGTGATCCTGGTGGCGCTGCCCGCCATCCGCAAGAAGCGCGAAGAAACCTTCGTCGAAGAAGAGTAAAGCGCGGCTTGCCGCCCCTCGGCGGCGGTCCCGCCCCCAAGAACCCCCGGCCTGGTCCGGGGGTTTTTTTGGTCTGGCCGCCCAAGACAAAAGAAACTAATTAATACAATACAAGACTGACTGTTCTACGATTCCGGTCTTCTACGTTAAGCTACGGGTTTACCCCACGCGATGATTCGAGATGAATTTCGACTGGAACAACCCTTACCCCAGCACCCGCCGGCCAGTGTTCGCCCGCAATGTCGTCGCCACTTCGCAACCGCTGGCGGCCCAGGCCGGCCTGCGGATCCTGGCGCGAGGCGGCAATGCGGTCGACGCCGCGATTGCGGCGGCCGCCACGCTGGCCCTGACCGAACCGGTCAGCAACGGGTTGGGATCGGACTGCTTCGCGATCGTCTGGGACGGCTCGAAACTGCACGGGCTGAATGCCTCCGGCACGGCTCCCGCAGCCTGGAACATCGATTATTTCCGGCGCAGGCACCAGGGCCTGATCCCGGCCCGGGGCTGGGACAGCGTGACCGTCCCGGGCTGCGTGGCCGGTTGGGCCGCCCTGCACGAAAAGCTGGGGAGCCTGGCGTTCGCCGACGTCCTCGAACCGGCCATCGAATACGCCGAACGCGGCTTTGCCGTGTCTCCGGTCGTGCAGCAGAAATGGGCGGGGCAGGCCGATGCGCTACAGCCGCAACCCGGCTTCGCGGACCATTTCCTGCCGCGCGGCCGCGCGCCGCAGGTCGGCGAGCACTTCGTCCTGCAAGGGGCCGCGGCCACGCTCAAGCGCATCGCGGCCACCGGCGGACGGGATTTCTATGAAGGCGAAACGGCCCACAAGCTGGTGGCGCATGCCCAGGCGCACGACGCCGCGCTGACGCTGGCGGACCTGCGCGACTACGCGCCGGAATGGGTGTCACCGATAGGCCAGTCGTACCGCGGCCATACGCTGCACCAGATTCCTCCCAATGGCCAGGGCATCGCCGCCCTGATCGCCCTGGGCATTCTGCAGCACTTCGACGTGGCGGCCCGCCCCGTCGACCATCCCGACACGCAGCACCTGCTGATCGAAGCGATGAAGCTGGCCTTCGCCGACGTCTACGCGCACGTGGCCGATGCCCGCCACATGCGCGTGACGCCCGAACAGATGCTGCAGCCAGGCTACCTGGCCGAGCGCGCGCGCCTGATCGACCCCGCCGCCGCCCAGGCCTTCGACAGCGGCCATGCGCCGCAGGGCGGCACGGTCTACCTGACCGCCGCCGACAGGAACGGCATGATGGTGAGCTTCATCCAGTCGAACTACATGGGATTCGGCTCGGGCGTGGTGGTGCCCGGCACCGGCGTCAGCCTGCAGAACCGCGGGCACTGCTTCAGCGCCGACCCCGCCCACCCCAACGCGGTGGCCGGCGGCAAGCGGCCTTTCCACACCATCATCCCCGGCTTCCTGATGCGCGACGGCGCCCCCGTCATGAGTTTCGGGGTCATGGGCGGCAATATGCAGCCCCAGGGGCAGGTGCAGACGCTCGTGCGCATGCTGGACTACGGCCAGCAGCCGCAGGCCGCCTGCGACGCGCCCCGCTGGAAATGGAACCATGGACTGGCGGTGGACGTGGAGGCCGGCCTGGCCCCGTCCGTGGCCCAGGGCCTGCGTGCGCGGGGCCACGTCCTCGAAGGCCTGGAAGACCCCTACATGGACTTCGGCTCGGGCCAGTTCATCTGGCGCCTGGGCGATCCGGCGGTGGACGGCTACGTCTGCGCGAGCGACAGCCGCCGGGATGGGCTCGCCGCGGGCTTTTGATTGCGTTAAGGTTAGTGTCCTCAGACTGACCTTACCCTCATAGAGCGGAGTTCCCTGCATGGCAACGATCGGTACCAAGAGCTACGACGCGGTTGTAGCCCAGAAAGTCACTTTCCTCGGACTGGGCGTGATGGGCCTGCCCATGGCCGGCCATCTGGCCCGCGCGGGTCACGACGTCACCGTCTACAACCGCACGCCGGCGAAAGCCCAGGCCTGGGTGGCCGAGTTCGGCGGCAAGAGCGCGGCCACGCCCCGCGAAGCCGTCGCGGGCGCGCAGATCGTCTTCGCCTGCGTCGGCAACGACGACGACCTGCGCAGTGTCGTGCTGGGGCCGGACGGCGCGTTCGCGGGCATGACGCCGGGCGCCGTCTTCGTCGACCACACGACCGCGTCGGCCGACGTGGCTCGCGAGCTTTACGCGCAGGCCAAGGACCTGGGGCTGAATTTCGTGGATGCTCCGGTGTCGGGCGGACAGGCGGGCGCGGTCAACGGCGCGCTGACCATCATGTGCGGCGGCGAGCCGGCCGTGTTCGACGCGATCAAGCCGGTGGCGCAGAGCTTTGGCCGCGCCGTGACGCTGGTCGGGCCGCCGGGAGCCGGCCAACTGGCCAAGATGGTCAACCAGATCTGCATCGCCGGCGTCGTGCAGGGGCTGTCCGAAGCGATCGCCTTCGGCCAGGCGGCCGACCTGGACATGAAGCTGGTGCTGGACGTGATCAGCAAGGGCGCGGCGCAGAGCTGGCAGATGGAGAACCGCGGCGGCACCATGGTCGACGACAAGTTCGACTTCGGGTTCGCGGTGGACTGGATGCGCAAGGACCTCGGGCTGGTGCTGGCCGAGGCCCGCCACAACGGCGCGCGCCTGCCCCTGACCGCCCTGGTGGACCAGTTCTACGGCGATGTCCAGAAAATGGGCGGCAACCGCTGGGATACGTCCAGCCTGATCAAGCGCCTGCGCGGCTGAGCGCCGGCGGGGCAAGAAAAAGGCGAGCCTCGCGGCTCGCCTTTTCTGCGCTTGCGCCGGGAAGCTTACGCCGCCAGGCTGGCCGGCGCCGCGCCGGACACCAGCGCGTCGATGCGCTGCCTGGCCTGGGCAACGCCTTCCAGCGCCGCGACTTCGCCCATGGCCATGCCTTCCGCGGCGACGAACGTCAGGTCGTCCATGCCCAGGAAGCCCAGCATCTGGCGCAGATAGGGCGTCAGCGTGTCGGACGGGGTGCCTTCGGCCTTGCCGCCGCGAGCGGTCAGCACGAAGACCTGCTTGCCCTTGATCAGCCCTTCGGGCACGCCTTCCGACGTATAACGGAACGTGACCCCGGCGCGGGCGACATGATCGAGGTAGCTCTTGAATTGCGCGGGCAGGTTGAAGTTGTAGACCGGCACGGCGAAGACGATGCGGTCGGCTTCCATCAGTTCGGCGATCAGCTCGTCGCTCATTTCGACGATGCGGTGCTGCTCGACGGTGCGCGCGTCGGCCGGGGTGAACAGCGCGCCGGCGGTGTTGCCGTCGAAGTACGGGATGGGCTGCGCGCCGAGGTCGCGCACCTTGACGGCCGCGGCCGGATTGGCGGTCTTGACGCGCGCAATCAGGTGATCGGCCAATTGCTTACTGTTGGAACGGTCGCCGAGAATCGAGGAAAGGATTACCAGGGTCTTCATTGCAAATTTCTCCAGTGGGGGCCCGCGCGTCGCGGGCGGCGGGCATCCGCCAGCGCCGCGCCCGATGCCGGAACAGGCCGGCGGGCTTGGCCTGCCGCCGGATTGGCGTGGGCTGATGCCGTATGCATGGCGCCACTGTAGACGGGTTAATTGTTCACATAAATAGGGTTATGATGAACTGTTCGTTCCAGATATAGAACAATCATGCAAGATCTCAATGACCTCTACTATTTTTCCCAAGTCGTCGAGCAAGGCGGCTTCAGCGCCGCGGCGCGGGCGCTGGACATCCCGAAATCCCGGCTGTCGCGCCGGATCTCGCACCTGGAGGAAAGCCTGGGCGTGCGCCTGCTGCAACGCACGACCCGCCGGCTGCGCCTGACCTCCGCCGGCGAACGCTATCTGCACTACTGCCGCGAAATGGCGGCGTCCGCGCGCGCGGCCGACGAGGCCATGCGGCAGTTGCAGTCGGAGCCCAGCGGGCCCGTGATCGTAAGCTGCCCGGTCTCTATCGCGCAGGACGTGCTGGCGCCGCTGCTGCCCGAGTTCCTGGACGCCTGGCCGGCGATATCCGTGCAGTTGCTGGTGACCAACCGCCGCGTGGACCTGATACGCGAGGGCGTGGACCTGGCGCTGCGCGTGCGCACCAAGCTGGATACGGACGCCGAACTGGTGGTGCGCCACTTCGGCACGGCGCGGGGCACGCTGGTCGCCAGCCCGGGCTACCTGCAACGCTACGGCGTGCCCGACACGCCGCAGGATCTGGCCACCCACACCACGCTGAGCTTCAGCGACCCGCAACACGAAGTGCGCTGGCCGCTGCGCAACGACAAGGGCGAAGAAGTGCACATCGAACTGAAGCCGCAGCTATCCTGCAATGACTTCATCGTGCTGACCGAAGCGGCGGTGCGCGGACGGGGCATCGCGCTGCTGCCCTCGATCGCGACCCACGAGGAATTGCGGCGCGGCCAGTTGGTGCCGGTGCTGCCGCAGTGGCAGTCGCCCGAAGGGATCGTGCACTGCATCTATCCGTCGCGGCGAGGCATGATGCCCGCCGTGCGCGCCCTGCTCGATTTCCTGTCGGAGCGCCTGCCCTCCATGTACCAGCGGCTGGAAAAGGCGCCGGCGCCGGCGGCTCAATAGCCGCGCGAGCGCTCCACCACGCCGCTGATCGCCTCGCCGCGCTGCAACTGCGCGACCTTGCCCGCGATCTGCGCAATGCTTTCGTCGCGCAGCGTGCGCGCCGCGATATGGGGCGTCACGTGCACCCGGGCGTCGTGCCAGAACGGGTGGTCCCGCGGCAAGGGCTCGGTGTGGAAGACGTCCAGCGTGGCGCCGGCGATCTCGCCTTCTTCGAGCATCTGGACCAGGTCGTCCTCGACCAGGTGCTCGCCGCGCCCCACGTTGACCAGATGGGCGCCGGGCAGCAGCCGCGACAGCGTATCGCGATTGAGGATCCCGACGGTATCCGGCGTCAGCGGCAGGACGTTCACCAGGAATCGCGTGCGGGCCAGGAACGCCGGCAGCGCGGCCACGCCCGCGAAGGATTCGACCCCGGGGACGTCGCGCGGCGAACGCGACCAGCCCGCCACCGGGTAACCGAAGTCGGCCAGGGTCTGCGCCACGCGCAGGCCCACCTGCCCCAGCCCCAGCACGCCCACCGGCCAATCGGCCGGCCGGCTGCCTTCGCGGGTGTCCCAATGCTGGCGCGCCTGGGCATGGTCGAAGGCTTCGAAATCGCGCGAGACGCGCAGCAGCGCATACAGCGCGTATTCGGCCATCTGCACCGCCATGCCCGCGTCTTCCAGGCGCACGATGCGCACGTGGGACGGGATCTCGGGCATTTTCAGCAAGGCGTCGACGCCCGCGCCCAGGTTGAACAGCGTCGTCAGGCCGGTCTCGTGTTTGAAGAGTTCGGCCGGCGGGCGCCAGACCAGGGCGATGTCCGCACCCGAGGGCGGGCCGTCGGGATCCCATACCGAAATGCGGCAGCCGGGCATGGCGGCCGCCAGGCGCGGGACCCAGGCGTCGGGATCGTGGTGAGGACAGGCAAAAAGTATGTGCATGGTGGCATTCATGTGCGGAACTCGGGGAACCCCAAGCATGAGGGATGCCGCGCCACAAATCAAACGGCCCGGCGAAGGCCGGGCCGTGTTCGGGAGGGACGGGATACCCGCTCAGGCTGTCTGCGGCACTTCGGGCTTGTCCCCGCCCTTGTTGCGGCCGCGGCGCAGGAACGCCCACACCTGCAGCGCGATCAGCAAGGCGCTCGCGGCGATGAACCAGGCGCTGATCGGGCGTTCGACGAACACCGCCAGGTCGCCGCGCGACAGCAGCAGCGCGCGGCGGAAGTTCTCTTCCACCATCGGCCCGAGCACGAAGCCGAGCAGGATGGGGGCCACGGAAAACTCCAGGGTCATCAGAATGGCGCCGATCACGCCGAAGGCCAGCACTTCCCAGATCTGGAAGAGGCTGTTCTGCGTGCTGAACACCCCCACCGCGATGAAGAACAGCGCGGACGGGAACAGGTAGCGATAAGGCACCTGCAGCAGTTTCACCCACACGCCGATCAGCGGCACGTTCAGCACCATGAGCAGCACGTTGCCCACCCAGAAGCTGGCGATCAGGCCCCAGAAGATGTCCGGATGCTCGGTGATCAGTTGCGGGCCGGGCTGGATGCCCTGGATCAGCAGCGCGCCCAGGATCAACGCCATCACGGCGTCGCCCGGAATGCCCAGGCTCATCGTCGGGATGAAGTCCACCTGCGTCTTGGAGTGCGAGGACGCTTCGGGCGAGGCCACGCCGGCGATCATGCCGGTGCCGAACTTCTCCGGCGTCTTGGAGATTTTGCGCTCCAGCGCGTAGGCCACGAACGTGGTGATGGTGGGGCCGGTCCCGGGCATGGCGCCGAACAGCGTGCCCACCGCGGTGCCGCGGACCATGGGCCAGAAGGCGGTCTTGAGTTCTTGCTTGCTGGGCCGCATGTCCTTCAGGCGCAGCTTCGCGCCGCTGCCGATGATGCTCATGCGGTTGACGCTCATCAGGAAGTCGGCCACGCCGAACAGGCCCATGGAGATCGCCACCAGTTCCAGGCCGTCCGACAGGTCCAGCAGGCCGAACGAGAAACGGATGGTGCCCGTGTTCACGTCCGTGCCCACCACGCCGCACATCAGGCCGAACAAGGTCATCGCCACGCCCTTCAGCGGCGAGCCGCGGGACATCGTCGCGCCCGCCAGCAGCCCCAGCAGCATGATCGAGAAGATTTCGGTCGGACCGAACTTGAAGGCCACTTCCACCAGCAGCGGCGAGGCGAAGATCATGACGATGATCCCCACCGAGGCGGCGAAGAACGAGCAGATCATCGTGATGCCCAGCGCCGTCCCGCCCTTGCCCTGCTTGGTCAGCGGATAGCCGTCCAGGCAGGTGACCGCGTGGGGCGGATGCGAAGGCAGGTTGAGCAGGATCGCGCCGATGGCGCCGCCGTACTGCGAGCCGTAGAAAATACCGGCCAGCATCAGGATGGCGGGCACCGGATGCATCACATAGGTCAGCGGCAGCAGGATGGAAATGGCCGACAGGGCGCCCATGCCGGGCAGCACGCCGATGAGGTTGCCCACCAGCACGCCGAAGAACGACCACATGAGGTTATGCCACTGGAAGGCGACGCCGAAGCCGTACCAGAGGTCCATCAAGGATTGGGAAATCATGGTGCTTCAACCCCAGCGAAACAGCGGCAACTGCAATTGCAGCGCCCACCAGAAAACGACGACCGCGATCGCGGCCATGGCGATCGACAGCAGGAACGCCTGCTTGATCGTGTTCTTGCGGTCGCCCAGCGCGGAAATGAATACGATGGCGAACGTGGCGGGCAGCAGGCCGCCGTAGTGGCCCAGGGCCAGGAAGGCCAGGATGCCCAGCAGGATGCAGACGCCGCCGCGGAGGTCCGGCAGCCCGTGGGCGTGGCCGTCGCCGGGCGCCGGCGCGGCCGTCCCGCCCGAGCGCGCCGATATCGCGATCAGCGCCCCCGTCAACGCCAGCAGGCCGCCGAGCGCCGCGGGAAAGAAACCCGGGCCCATGTGGCTCAACGTCCCGATGTGATAGTCGGTCCCGCCGTAGATCGCCCCCAGCCCGATGAGGACCATCAGCGCTCCGCCGTAATAGTCCTTCCTGTTGATTGTTTTTTGCACTTCATCCTCCTTCCTGATGCAGGGCACATGCCGGCCCTCGATGTGCCGCCCCGGACGGACGCCACCCGGCCTCTGACGACAGGCCGGAGCGCAGATTACGGAAGGAAGCTGCGAATTCGCTTTCTGTGCGCTGTCGCCTTCCTGAATCCAGGGGTAATCCCTGACCGGAAGGCGGATCTCATGTGTAAGCGGTGGTGAAAGCGGCTTGCGGGGATTATTGGTCGCCCTTGAGCTCGACTTCGAGCGGGCGCGGATACTGCGAGACGGTCGAGGCGAGCGGCAGCCACAGCACGGACGACAGGCCGACGCCCCCCTGCGCGTTGGGTTCGCCGTCGCGCAGTTCGATGTCGCCGTCGTTGCGGCGGGCGTAGGCGCGGGCGATCGCCAGCCCCAGGCCCGAGCCCGACGAGGCGACCGGCTTGTCCGTGCCGACCCGTTCGAAACGCGCGAACGCGCGCTTGCGCAAGACCGGGTCCAGCCCCGGGCCATTGTCGGACACGGCGACTTCCGCGCGGTTTTCCTCGCGGCAGACGGACACGGTGATGCGAGCGCCCACGGGCGCGTAGTGGATGGCGTTGTGCACCAGGTTCGAAAGCGCCTCGTGCAGTTCGGCCTCGTTGCCCGAGACCGGCACGGGCGTCTCCTGCCCTTCTTCGGAGCCGGCCTGCACCCACCCCAGGTCCTGCTGCTTCTCGTGCGCCAGCGGCAGGTATTGCAGCACCACTTCGCGCGACACGGCGTTCATGTCCAGCAACTGGCGCGGCAACGGGTCGGCCTGGTTGGCATGCGCCAGCGACAGCAGTTGTTCGGTAAGGCGGCGGGTGCGGCCCAATTGGTCGACAATGCCGCGCAGGCCTTCCTGCGCCCGCGCCGGATCCCGTTCGCGCAGCGCATACTGCGCCTGCGTCAGCATGATGGCCAGCGGCGTGCGCAATTGGTGGGACGCGTCGGCCAGGAAGTGCGACTGTTCGTCCAGCACCCGGCGGTAGCGGGCGATGTGGTGGTTGACGGCGTCGACCAGCGGGGCCACTTCGCTGGGCACGCGCGACGCGTCCAGCGGCGTCAGGTCGTCGGGGCGGCGCCCCCGGATATCGTTGCGCAGCCGGCGCAGCGGCTTCAGCGCCCAGGACACGCCCCACCAGACCAGCAGCACCACCAGCGCCAGCATGCGGGTGTCGCGCAGGATTTCCTGGCGCCGCGCGCGGTTCTCGGCCTCGATGCGCTTGCCGGTGCTTTCGGCCACGACCACCAGCACCTGGCGGTGCTGCCCCTGGTAGTACAGGTCCCGCACCACCGAGACGACCCGCACGGGATCGTTGCGATAGACGCTATCATAGAAAACGGGCTGGCCATTGGAACGCGGCCAGTTGGGCGGGCGCGGCATTTCCGGCATGCCCAGCAGGGTCTTTCCCGGGTCCGTGGGCACCGGCGAACCGTCCGGCAGGGGCGGATCGATTTCTTCGATGCGGAAGTACTTGCGCAGGCCCGCCCGGGATTCGAGCATCACCTGCGCATAGAGCGGCGTGGCGACCTGCAGCTTGCCGTCGGGCGTGAATTCGAGGCTGCTTTCCAGGACGCGGGCGGGCTCCACCAGCGCGCTGTCGTAGGCCTCGTTGGTGATTTCGGCCAGCGTGCGGTAGTCGTTCAGGCTGTCCACGACCAGCAGCACCACCACGCCCGGCAGCAGCAGGATGATGAGCAGCGCGCGAATGCCGACGCGCGGCAACCCGGGTATCCGCAAGCTCAAGCCGACTCGCTGGCGACGCTTTCCAGCATGTAGCCCAGCCCCCGCACCGTCACGATGCGCACGTCGCTGCCCGCCAGCTTCTTGCGCAGCCGGTGCAGCACGACCTCGATGGCGTCGGGATTGGCTTCGCTGTCGTGCGTGAAGACCTTGCCGAACAATTGGGATTTGTCCACCGGATAGCCGCTGCGGGTCAAGAGCGCCGCCAGGGCGGCGTGTTCGCGCGGCGTCAGGAACAAAAGGGAGCCGTCCAGGGTGAAGGCGCGGCTTTCGCTGTCGTAGGACAGCGAACCGCATTGCAGGCGCGGATGCTGGCGGCCGCGGCTGCGGCGCACCAGCGCGGTGAGCCGCGCTTCCAGTTCTTCCAGCGCGAACGGCTTGGTCAGGAAGTCGTCCGCGCCCAGGTTCAGGCCGCGCACGCGGTCTTGCAGGGCGCCCTGGGCGGTCAGCAGCAGAACCGGCGTGCGGTCGTCCCGGTTGCGCATTTCGCGCAGGACCACCAGCCCGTGCTTGTCGGGCAGGCGCAAGTCCATGACGATGGCGTCGTACTCGGTGCCCGCCATGAAGGCCTCGGCCGTCCGGGCGTCCGCCGCGTGATCCGGCACGAACCCACTCTGGGCTAGCGCGCGCATCAGCCAGGACGCCATGTCCCGTTCGTCTTCAACCAACAATATGCGCATGACCGTCCGTTCCTTCGGGCAAATTCTCTGCCGCCCGCTGCCCATGCACCCGCTGGCGCAAGTAGCGGGTTTCGTGGTGACGCCGAAAGAGGATAGCCGACAACTCGTTCAACGCCTGGGTATAGACATCGCGCTTGAACTCGATCACGGCGTCCAGGGGCACCCAATACTGGCTCCAGCGCCAGGCATCGAATTCCGGATGCTGCGTCGCGCGCAGGCAAACGTCGCTGTCACGTCCCACCAGGCGCAACAAGAACCAAATCTGTTTTTGTCCTTTATAGTGGCCACGCCACTCACGCCGGACGAAGTGATCGGGCACGTTATAACGTAACCAATCGCGTGTACGCCCCAAAATACGGACATGCTCGGGCTTCAAGCCCACCTCTTCATGGAGTTCGCGATACATGGCCTGCACCGGGCTTTCGCCATATTTGATGCCGCCCTGGGGGAACTGCCAGGCATGTTCCCTGATACGCTTGCCCCAAAAGACCTCGTTTCTACCGTTGACGAGAATGATGCCGACATTGGGGCGGTAGCCTTCGCGGTCAAGCATGGGCCACCCCCACCGAATTCAATACAATTACGGTCGATTATACGTATCTGCTGCCACCTTTAAACATGCGCGCATCCAACTACCACATCAACACCCTCAAAGAAGCCCCTTCCGAGGCCGAAGTCGCCAGCCACCAACTGATGACCCGGGCCGGCATGATCCGCAAGCTCGCGGGCGGCATCTACACCTACATGCCCCTGGGGCTGAAGATCATCCGCAAGGTCGAGGCCATCGTCCGGGAAGAGATGAACGCCGCGGGCGCCATCGAACTCCTGATGCCGGTGGTCCAGCCGGCGGAACTCTGGCAGGAGTCGGGCCGCTGGGAGCAGTACGGCGCCGAACTGCTGCGCATCAAAGACCGGCACCAGCGCGATTTCGTGCTGCAGCCCACGTCCGAGGAAGTCATTACGGACATCGCCCGCAATGAAATCCACAGCTACCGGCAACTGCCGCTGAATTTCTATCACATCCAGACCAAGTTCCGGGACGAGCGCCGCCCGCGCTTCGGCCTGATGCGCGGCCGCGAATTCACCATGAAGGACGCCTATTCCTTCGACCGCGACGAAGCCGGCGCCCAGCGCAGCTACGACATCATGTTCAACGCCTACATGCGCATTTTCGGCCGCCTGGGCCTGGAATTCCGCGCGGTGGCGGCCGACACGGGCTCGATTGGCGGCACCCGCAGCCACGAATTCCAGGTGATCGCCGACACCGGCGAAGACCTGCTGGTCTACAACGCCGAATCCGACTACGCCGCCAACATCGAGCTGGCCGAGGCGCCCGCGCTGTACGCCACGCGCGCCGAGCCCGCCCAGGCCATGGCCGACGTGCCCACGCCGGGCGCGGCCAAGTGCGAGGACGTGGCCCGCCTGCTGGGCCTGCCGCTGGAACGCACGATCAAATCCATCGTGCTGGCCACCGACGGCGACAAGGGCCGGGTCGACATCTGGCTGCTGCTGCTGCGCGGCGACCACGAACTCAACGAAATCAAGGCGGGCAAGCTGCCCGGCCTGGCCGGCTTCCGTTTCGCCACGGAAACCGAGATCGTCGAGCACTTCGGCTGCAAGCCCGGCTACCTGGGCCCGGTCAAGACCGCCCGTCCGGTGCACGTCATCGCCGACCGCACCGTGGCCAACATGGCCGACTTCGTCTGCGGGGCGAACAAGGAAGACTTCCACATCCAGGGCGTGAACTGGGGCCGCGACCTGCCCGAGCCGGAACGGGTGGCCGACCTGCGCAACGTCGTCGCCGGCGACCCCTCCCCGGACGGCAAGGGCACCCTTTCCATCCAGCGCGGCATCGAAGTGGGCCACGTTTTCTACCTGGGCAAGAAGTACTCGGAAGCCCTCAAGGCCACCTTCCTGGACGAGACCGGCAAGCCGGCGGTGCTGGAAATGGGCTGCTACGGCATCGGCGTGACCCGCATCGTGGGCGCCGCCATCGAGCAGAACCACGACGCCCGCGGCATCATCTGGCCCCGCGCGATCGCGCCTTTCGAGGTGGTCATCTGCCCGGTGGGCTGGGGCAAAAGTGAAACCGTGCGTGACACCGCCCAGAAACTCTACGAATCCCTCCTGGCGCGGGGCGTCGACGTCATCCTGGACGACCGCGACGCCCGCCCCGGCGTGATGTTCGCCGAGTGGGAATTGATCGGCGCGCCGTTGCGTGTAACAGTTGGAGAACGCGGCCTGAACGATGGTGTGGTGGAATTGCAGGCCCGTCGGGAAACCGAAGCGGCCAAGATTCCGGTAGAGTCCGCGCTGGAAGCCGTGCTGACGAAGCTCGACACCCTGTGAACCTTGCAGTAACTACGGACTTCCTGCGTCCCGTCCCCGAAATCTGCCCCTCTGTATCGTGACCGACCCGAAGTCCCCCGAATCCGTCCTGCAAGTCCGTGTCTACTACGAGGACACGGACGCAGGCGGAGTGGTTTTCTACGCCAACTACTTGAAATTCCTGGAACGCGCGCGCACCGAGTGGCTGCGCGACCTGGGAGTCAACCAGTCCGGCCTGGCCGCCAGCGAGCAACGGCTGTTCGTCGTCCGCGCGCTGGACATGTCGTACCGGAAACCCGCCAGGCTGGACGATTTGCTTACCATACGCAGCCGGGTCACACGACTGGGCCGCGCTTCGATACACTTCGCGCAGCGCGCGGAGCGCGACGGGGAACTGCTTGCCGAAGGCAACATCCAAGTCTGCTGCGTCGATGCCATTCACATGCGGCCGGCGGAATTGCCGGCTGACGTTCGCGCCAAACTGGAATTCATTCAGGAATAACCATGCAAGTCACCAACGACATGTCGTTGCTTTCGCTGATTACCCACGCCAGCGTGCCGGTCCAACTGATCATGCTGATGCTGTTGGGCATCTCGATCATGTCCTGGACCTACATCTTCGCCAAGCGTCTGGCCATCAAGCGCGCGCATGCCCAGACCCGCCGTTTCGAGGATGATTTCTGGTCGGGCGGCGACCTGTCCATGCTGCAGCAGGCGGTGGCCTCGCGCCGCGACGAACAGGGCGCGCTGGCCCGCATCTTCGATGCCGGCATGACCGAATTCCTGAAGGCCCGCCGCGGCAACGCCTCCGGCGACGCCACCGCCGTGCTGGACGGCCCGCGCCGCGCCATGCGCGCCGCCTACCAGCGCGAAATGGACGCGCTCGAGTCGCACCTGAACTTCCTGGCCTCGGCCGGTTCCGTGTCGCCCTACATCGGCCTGCTGGGCACGGTCTGGGGGATCATGCACGCCTTCATCGGCCTGTCGAACATGCAGCAGGCCACCCTGGCCTCGGTGGCCCCCGGCATCGCGGAAGCGCTGATCGCCACCGCCATCGGCCTGTTCGCCGCCATCCCGGCTGTCGTCGCCTACAACCGCTTCACCAACGATATCGACCGCATCTCGATCCGTTTCGACAGCTTCGTCGATGAATTCCTGAACATTCTGCAACGGCAGGTGCGCTAATGCCCTCGGTAAGCTCACGCGGCAGGTCCGGCCGCCGCATGAAGGCCGACATCAACGTGGTGCCGTACATCGACGTGATGCTGGTGCTGCTGGTCATCTTCATGGTGACCGCCCCCCTCATCACGCCCGGCCTGATCCAGCTACCCTCAGTGGGCGCCGCCTCCGAGGTGCCGGTCAAGCCGCTGGAAGTCCAGATTTCGGAAGACGGCAAGGTCGCCCTGCGCATGCGCGAACCCGGCGCCACCCCGCAGGACATCGCGCGCCCCGAACTGGTGGCGCAAGTGCGCTCGCGCATTACCGCGGAAACGCCGGTGGTCATCGCCGCCGACGGCAAAGTGCCGTACGAGACGGTGGTGAAGGTCATGGACGAATTGCGCACCAACGGCATCACCCGCCTGGGTCTGCTGGTGGACCAATCCTCCGGCGCCCCCCAGCCCGCACCCGCGAAAAAACGCTAACGCGACGCCTTCCGCCGGCGCCGCCGGCATGCAACGCTCATGACGCCACCCATAATCCGACACCGCAGCGGCCCCCCGGCCCCCCCGCCCAACCACGACAACCGGAAGGCATTGCTCCTGGCCGTGGCGGTGCACGTGCTGCTGCTGATCGTCTTGATCTTTGGCGTGAACTGGCGCTCGGAGAACCCCGGCCCCGTGCAGGTGGAACTCTGGGCGGACGGCAATTCGCCCGTCTCGCCTCCGCCCACGCCCCAGCCCGAACCTCCCAAGCCGCAACCCAAGCCCGAGCCGCAGCCCGAACCTGAAAAGGCGCCCGAGCCGCCGCCCCCTCCGCCGCCGCCGCCTCCTCCCGAGCCCGAACCCCAGGTTCAGCCCAAGACCGAGGAAGTCGACCCCGAGATCGCGCTTCAGGAAGCCAAGAAGAAGCGCGAAGAAGAGGAAAAGGCGCGCCAGGCCGCCGAAGCCGCCAAGGAAAAGGCGCGCATCGAGGAAGAGCGCAAGCAGGCCGAGCTGAAAGAGAAGAAGCGCCTGGAGCAGGAACGCCAGGCCGCCGAAAAAGCCGCCGCTGAGAAGGCTGCCGCTGAGAAGGCTGCCGCGGAGAAGGCCGCGGCCGAGAAAGCCGCCGCCGACAAGGCGGCCGCCGAGAAGAAGGCCAAGGAAGACGCCGCCAAGAAGGCCGCCGCGGAAAAGGCGGCTGCCGAAAAAGCCGCAGCCGACAAGGCCGCCGAGGAAAAAGCGGCGGCCGAGAAGGTTGCCGCCGAAAAGAAGGCCGCCGCCGAGAAAAAGGCGAAGGAAGATGCCGCCAAGAAGGCCGCCGCCGACAAGGCGCTGAAGGACGCGTTCCGCAACGACGCCCTGGGCGCCGCGGGCATTCCGGGCGGCACCGCCGACCGCAACCAGGCGGGCGGCGGACGCGACAGCGGCTATGGCGCCAAGGTCCGCGCCTGCGTGCAGCCGGGGGTGGCTTATCCGCCCCCGCCCCGCAGCGGATCGGAAAATCCCACGGCACAATACCGGGTACAGTTAGGTTCCGACGGGAAAGTCAACGGCGTGACGTTGACCAGTTCTTCGGGCAATGCCGGCTTCGACCGCGCGGTCGAAACCGGCATCCGCCGCTGCAACCCCTTCCCGAAGCCCTCGACGGGCCGCTACGAACCCATTATCGATGTTGTGTACAGAATGTATGATTGACAGGAGATTGAAGAATATGACTCCCGCTTATAGCCGACGAGTACCCCAGCTCGCTCTCTGGCGATCGTATGGACTCGGCCTGCTGATGCTCGCGCTGGCCTGCCTGATGGCCATGAAACCCGCCCAGGCGCAGTTGCGCGTCGATATCTCGGGCACCGGTGCCACCCAGTATCCCGTGGCGATCGCCGATTTCGCCGTCGATGACACGCATGGCCGCGCCCTGGCCGACGTGATCCGCGCCGATCTCACCCGCACGGGCCAGTTCCGCCTGATCAACGCCGCGGGTTCCGGCCTGAACGTGGACTCCCCCATCGCCCACGACGACTGGCGCGCCAAGGGCGCCGACTTCATCGCCTACGGCAGCATTTCGCGCGGTGCCGACGGCCGCTACGACGTCCGCTACCGCCTTGCCGATACCGTCAAGAAGGGCCAGTTGGATGGCGTGGCGTTCTCGGGCACCGAACAAGAGCTGCGCCGCGTGGCGCACCAGATCGCCGACCGCATCTACGAGAAGATCACCGGCGTTCGCGGCGTGTTCTCGACCCGCATCGCGTATGTGCTGAAGAAAGGCGCCACCTACGAACTGCAGGTGGCCGACGCCGACGGCCAGAATCCGCAAGTGGCCCTGCGTTCGCGCGAGCCCATCATTTCCCCGTCCTGGTCGCCCGACGGCTCCAAGCTGGCCTACGTCAGCTTCGAATCCGGCAAGCCGGTGGTGTACGTGCACAACCTGGCCTCCAGCGCCCGCGCGCCGGTCGCCAACTTCAAGGGCAACAACAGCGCGCCCGGCTGGTCGCCCGACGGCTCCAAGCTGGCGGTGGCGCTGACCCGCGATGGTTTGTCGCAAATTTACATCGTCGGCGCGTCCGACGGCTCCAATCCGACCCGAGTTACGCGTTCTCCCGGTATCGACACCGAACCGAGCTTTACGCCGGACGGGGCATCCATTATCTTTACGAGTGACCGCAGCGGCGGGCCGCAGATCTATCAGACCGGCTCGAGTGGTGGCGAAGCACGCCGCCTCACGTTTAATGGTGGTTACAACATCTCACCCCGAATTTCCCCCGATGGATCGACGCTGCTGTACGTTGCAAGACGCGACGGCGCGTTTCGAATCGCGTCGTTGAACCTGTCCTCAGGCGCCGAGACCTTGCTGACTGATGGTCGTGACGATCAGTCCCCGAGCTTTGCGCCAAATGGCATGCAAGTCCTTTACGCCGCCATCCAAAATGGCCGTAGCGTGCTTGCGGGTGTCTCGAGCGATGGCCGCGTACGGCAGACGCTTTCGGTACTGAACGGGGAAATACGTGAACCGACTTGGGGCCCATTTACCCGATAACACGTGTGACTCTCTTTGCAAAGGAACTATCATGAAGTCGCGCATTGCCAAAAGCCTAACCATCGCCGCTCTGGCTGCCACCCTGGCAGCTTGCAGCTCCGTCCCTCTCGACGATAAAGCGGGTCAGGGCGGAGGCGCTGGCCAAGGATCCTCGGCCTCCGGCCAGATCCTTGATCCCTTCAACCCCCAAAGCATCCTGGCGCAACAGCGCTCGGTATACTTTGACTTCGACAGCTACACGGTGTCGGATCAGTACCGCGGCCTGGTCGAAACCCATGCCAAGTACCTGGCCTCGCACCAGCAGCAGACCATCAAGATCGAAGGCAACACCGACGAACGCGGCGGCGCTGAATACAACCTGGCCCTGGGCCAGCGCCGCGCGGACGCCGTGCGCCGCATGATGACCTTGCTGGGCGTCAGCGACAACCAGATCGAAACCATCAGCTTTGGTAAAGAAAAGCCGAAGGCGACCGGTACGTCGGAAGCCGACTTTGCGGAAAACCGTCGCGCCGATATTGTCTATCGCCGCTAAAATCTCCGTATAGTCGAGAGCCCTACCACGCGTCGGGGCGGTCAGCCGGCCGTCCCGACGTTTGTTTTTTTACCCGGGAATTTTCATGCGCGATAACGTTCTGTCCCTGCGTCCCCTGCTTGTGGCCACTGGCCTGGTGCTTGCGGCCCTGACGGCCCCGGCCCATGCTTTTTCCGACGATGAGGCCCGCCGGGCCATCCTGGATCTGCGCCAGCAGGTGCAGCAGCAGAACGAGCAAAGCCAGCGCGCCAAGCTGCAATTGGCCGACCAGATCCAGGCCCTGCAGCAGGAAGTCGCCCAGTTGCGCGACCAGCTCGAACTGGTGTCGCGCCAGCAGCCCAGCGCCAAGCCGGGCGGCGCCGCCGGCAGCGCCAACCCGCCAGGCGCCTCCGCCGGCGATCCCCAGGAACAAGCCGCCTACGACGGCGCGATCGACCTGTTCCGCAAGGGCCAGTACAAGGACGCGTCCGAATCGCTGGCCGCGTTCACCGCGCTGTACCCCGCCAGCCAGCTCGCCCCCAGCGCCCAGTTCTACCTGGGCAGCAGCCGCTATGCGCTGAAGGACTTCAAGGGCGCCATCGACCAGTTGAACGCCATGGTCCAGAAGTCGCCCGACAACGCCCGCGCGCCCGACGCCCTGCTCGTCATCGCCGGCAGCCAGATCGAACTGAACAACCGCGCCGGCGCCAAGGCGACGCTGCAGCGCATCGTCCGCGACTACCCGACCACGCCGGCCGCCGGCACGGCCAAGAGCCGGCTGCAGTTGCTGCAGTAATGCGGCCAACCGCCAGCGCGGTTGCCGCCTACCGGCATATCCTGCGCCGCCGGGCAGGGCTGATCGCCCTGCTGCTGGCGGCGATTTTCCTGGCGCTGCTGATCGACTTCACCGTGGGGCCCTCGGGCCTGCCGTGGCACGATCTTTGGCGGACGCTGAAGTCCCCCGCCTCCGCCGACCCGACCTACCGGGTCATCGTGTGGGAAATCCGCCTGCCCTCCGCCCTGATGGCCGCCCTGGTGGGCATGGCGCTGGGGCTGGCGGGCGCCGAGATGCAGACCATCCTGAACAATCCGCTGGCCAGCCCGTTCACGCTGGGCGTGTCCTCCGCCGCCGCCTTCGGCGCCTCGCTGGCGATCGTGCTGCAACTGGGCGTGCCGGGCCTCCCCGCCGGATGGCTGATCGCGGGCAACGCCTTCCTGTTCGCGATGCTGGCGGCGCTGCTGCTCGACGCGGTGACCCGATGGGGCGGCATGAATACCTCGGCCGTGGTGCTGTTCGGCATCGCCATGCTGTTCACCTTCAACGCGCTGGTGTCGCTGGTGCAGTTCATGGCCAGCGCCGAAGCCCTGCAGAACCTGGTGTTCTGGACCATGGGGAGCCTGTCGCGTTCCGGCTGGGCGTCCGTGGGCGTGCTGGCGGCCGCTTTCGGGGTGGCCCTGCCCCTGGCCATGCGCCAGTCCTGGAAACTGACCGCCTTGCGGCTGGGCGAGGACCGCGCGGCCAGCTTCGGCGTGGACGTGCGCCGCGTGCGCGTCGCGGCGCTGGCGCGGGTCAGCCTGCTGTCGTCGCTGGCCGTGGCCTTCGTCGGCACGATCGGCTTTATCGGACTGGTGGCGCCCCACATCGCGCGGCGGCTGTTCGGCGAGGACCACCGCTATTACCTGCCGGGCAGCGCGCTGGTGGGCGCGGTGATCCTGTCGCTGGCGTCGATCGTGTCCAAGAACCTCGTGCCCGGCGTGGTCGTGCCCGTGGGCATCGTGACCGCGCTGGTCGGCATTCCGTTCTTCGTGTCGGTCGTCCTGCGGCGGCAACTGCCATGACGCGGCCCGCCGATACCGCGCCATCGATGGCGCTGGCCGTGAACGGGCTGGCCGCCGGCTATGGGCGCGGGGACGTGCTGCATGGGCTGACCATCCCGGCGCTGGCCGCCGGCGAAGTCACCGCCCTGCTCGGCCCGAACGGCAGCGGCAAATCCACCCTGCTCAAGGCGCTGGCGGGCCTGGTCCGCGCCCGGACGGGCAGCGCCACGCTGGGCGGGCAGGACCTGATCCGCCAGAGTTTCGGCGAGCGCGCCCGCCACGTGGTCTACCTGCCCCAGAGCCTGCCCGCCGCGGTGCACCTGCGGGTGTTCGAATCGGTGCTGGTGGCGGCCAGGGCCAGCGGCGACGCGGCGGCGTCCGCCGCCCCCCAGGCCATCGAGCGGCTGCTGGAGCGGCTGGGCATCGCCCACCTGGCGCTGCACTACCTGGACGCGCTGTCAGGCGGACAGAAGCAACTGGTGGGGCTGGCGCAGGCCCTGGTCCGCCATCCGCGCGTGCTGCTGCTGGACGAACCGCTGTCGGCCCTGGACCTGAATTACCAGTTCCACGTGATGCGCCTGCTGAAGCAGGAAACACGGGAGCATGGGCTCATCAGCCTCATCGTGCTGCACGACCTGAACGCGGCCCTGCAGCACGCGGACCGGGCGGTCATGATCCATGACGGACGGTTGTACGCGGCGGGCGCGCCCGCCGAGGTGATCACCCCCGCCTCGCTGGCGGCCGTCTACGGCGTGCGGGGACGCGTGGAAACCTGCTCGCGCGGATTGCGGCAGGTGCTGATCGACGGCCTGGAGGCGCACCCGCGCTGACGCCGGCCCGCCCATGAGGCATGAGGCGGGCGCCCGCGCTCAGGCGCGCTGCGCCACGTCCGCGACCGGCGCGCCGGTCATGTCCGCCAGTTGCCGCGGCGTCAGGTTGAACACCGCATGGGGATGCCCGGCGGCCGCCCACAGGCTGTCGTAGTTGAACAGGTCCGCGTCCAGCAGCATCACCGGCTTGACCGTGTGGCCGATCGGGCAGACCCCGCCGATCGCGTAGCCGGTCATGTCGCGCACGAACCTGGCGTCCGCCTTGGCCAGTTCGCCCACCTGCGAGGCCACCTTGGCCTCGTCCACGCGGTTGACGCCGCTGGCGATGACCAGCACCGGGGCATCGTCCGACGCCCGCCGGAAGATGATGGACTTGGCGATCTGCGCGACTTCGCAGCCCAGCCCCGCCGCGGCCTCCGCCGAGGTCTTGCCGGTTTGCGGCAGGACGACGACGGGTTTGTCGTGCCCCAGTTCCAGCAGCCGGCGGGCGACGCGTTGGGCGGATTCGGGCAAGGCGGCAAGGGACTCGGGGGACATCGGGACAGGCTCCGTTCTGGAAGGGCCGGCGCGAACCGCCGGCCGGCTGGTCGGAAAACGAGTGTATCAGCGCCGGGCCGCGCCGGCCGCGGGTAGGGCCGGGCTAGAATGCGGGCCTGGCTTTTCCATACGAATCCCATGCGTTCCGAACCCGTCCTGCCCCTGCAAACCGCGCCGATCGGCGGCTACGCCATGTCCTACACCGAATACGGCAGCGGCGCGCCGCTGGTGCTGGTGCACGGCTCCCTGTCCGACTGCCGGTACTGGAAATCGCAGATGGCGCCGCTGGGCCGGTCGTTTCGCGTGCTGGCGGTGTGCCTGCGCCGCTATTGGCCCGAGACCTGGGACGGCGCGGGCGACGGCTTTTCGGTCGAGCAACACGCCAGCGACGTGCTGGAATTCATCGATACGGTGGCCGGCGGCCCGGCCCACCTGGTGGGCCACTCGCGCGGCGGCCGCGTCGCGCTGGAAGCGGCGCTGCAGCAGCCCGACGCGTTGCGCAGCCTGACGCTGGCCGACCCCGGCCTGCCGCTGCCCGGCAAGGACGACCTGCGCGGCGGCTTTCGCCAACGGGCGCTGGAACTCATCCGCCAAGGCGAAACCGAAGCGGGCCTGGCGCTGTTCGTCGATACCGTGACCGGCCCCGACACCTGGCAGCGCATGGTGCCCTGGTTCAAGGAAATGGTGCGCGACAACGTCGGCACGCTGTTCGGCCAGGCGGTGGAAACGCCCGAAGCGCTGACCCCGCGGCAGATCGCGTCCCTGAAGCTTCCCACCTTGCTGATCGGCGGCGCGCTGAGCCCCGCGCCCTACCCCGCCGTGCTCGACGCCCTGTCGCAATGGCTGCCGCAGGCGCACCGGGTGACGATCACCGGATCGTCGCACGGCATGAACCTGGGCAATCCGCGCGCCTTCAACGGCGCCATCGCGGAATTCATCGGAAGCTAGGACGCGCGCGAGCCCGCCGTCAGGGCTCGACCGAAGGCGTGTGCTTCAGGCGCCGCAGCACGAACGTGGAACGGCTGTGGCGCACGCCGCGCAGCTTGTACAGCCGCTTGCGCAGGAAGGCTTCATAGCCTTCGGTGCCCGCCACGGCCACCTTGATCAGATAGTCGTATTCGCCCGTGACGAGAAAGGCCTCGACCACCTCCGGCAGGCGGGTGATCTCTTCGCCGAAGCGCGCCAGCGTCTCGTCGTCGTGGTGTTCCAGCGTCACCTCGATCATGACGGTGTCCGGCAACCCCAGCGCCTTTTGATTCAACAGGGCCGCGTACCCCTCGATCACGCCGGCTTCCTCCAGCGCCTTGACGCGGTTCCAGCAGGGCGTGGGCGACAGCCCCACCTGCTCGGCCAGCTTCAGATTGGTGAGCCGCCCGTCCGCGCGCAACGCGCGCAGGATCTTGCGGTCGGTTTCGTCGATTTTGGGCGTGGCGGACATGGAAGGCAGGGCCGGAAGAGAATATCTCTTGAAAATTGGATTTTACCGGATAGATATTTTCCAATATCCCGAAATCCGGCGTGAATCAGGAATCCTATTTTCCACGCCTGCACGTAGACTTTCCTGCAAGACGGCCGCCTATCCCGGCCGTCGGATTTCGGCATCGGCGCTGCGGCACAACCCGGCGCGGGCGCCGGTAGTTCCAACGCATCATGCCGCGCGCCGATCCGCGCGGCCGGAAACCATGTCCTTCGCAGCAGCAGCACCCGCAAGATCCGGCCTGGGCCTGTCCGGCACCGCCATGCTATTCACCGCGCCGGCGCTATTCGCCTCCAATATGGTCGCGGCCCGCTGGGCCCACGACGCCAGCCTTCCCCCCGTCTTCCTCGCCTTCGGCCGCTGGCTGATCGCCCTGCTGATCCTGCTGCCGCTGGCGGCGCCCGCCCTGCGCGCGCACCGCGGGGTGCTGCGGCGCAGCCTGCCCGCGCTCCTGCCGCTGGCGGTGCTGGGCATGGGCGTGGCGGTGGCGCCGCAGTACATCGGCGCCCAGACCACCAGCGCCACGAACATCGCGCTGATTTTTTCGTGCAGCCCCATCCTGGTGGCCTTGCTGGAGGCCGCGATCTGGCGCAAGCCCTTGTCGGCCCTGCGCGGCGCGGGCCTGGCGCTGGCCCTGTGCGGCGTGCTGGCGGTGCTGTCGCGCGGCGATGCGCGCGCGCTCGCCCGCCTGGACTTCGGCCAGGGCGACCTGTGGGTGCTGCTGGCCGCCACCGGCTGGGCGTTCTACACGGTGTTGCAGAAGCGCCTGAGCCTGCCCGCGGTGCCGGACAGCGCCCGGCTGGCGACGATGATGCTGGGCGGGGTGCTCGCGCTGGCGCCCTTCGCCGCCATCGAGGCCGCGGCCGGCGCCATGCCGCCGTGGACCGATCCCCGCCTGGCCGCGGTGCTGCTGTTCCTGGCCGTGGTGCCCAGCCTGGGCGCGTACTACGTCTACGGCCGGCTGATCGGCCTGGCCGGCCCCGCCACGGCGGGCCTGTCGATGTTCCTGGTGCCGGTCTACGCGGCGCTGCTGGCCTGGCCGCTGCTGGGCGAAGCCCCGCAACTGTTCCATGCCTACGGCTTCGCGATGATCCTCCTGGGCGTGAAGCTGGCCTCGGCGCGCATGCGCGCGGCGGGCGGCCCGGCGGCCGCCCCCGCCTGAGAGGCGTTCAGCGGCCCGCGCCGTGGGCCGCCATCACTTCCTGCGCCACCTGGCGCGGCGCCTCGGCGTAGTGCTTGAACTCCATGGTGTAGGTCGCGCGCCCCTGCGTCAGCGAACGCAGCGAGGTCGAATAGCCGAACATCTCGGCCAGCGGCACCTCGGCCCGCACGAGCTTGCCGCCGCCCCCGGCGATGTCTTCCATGCCCTGGACCATGCCGCGGCGGGAGGACAGATCGCCCATGACGTTGCCGGTGAAATCCTCGGGCGTTTCCACCTCGACCTGCATCATGGGCTCCAGCAGCACCGGGTCGGCCCGGCGCATGCCTTCCTTGAACGCCATCGAGGCCGCCATCTTGAACGCGTTCTCGTTCGAGTCGACGTCGTGGTAGGACCCGAAGAACAGCGTCACTTTCACGTCCACCACGGGATAGCCGGCCAGCACGCCGGCGTTCAGCGATTCGCGCACGCCCTTGTCCACGGCCGGAATGAACTCGCGCGGCACCACGCCGCCCTTGATGGCGTCGACGAACTCGTAGCCCTTGCCCGGTTCCTGGGGCTCCAGTTTCAGCACCACGTGGCCGTACTGGCCGCGGCCGCCGGACTGCTTGACGAACTTGCCCTCGACCTCGTTGCAGGTCTTGCGGATGGTTTCCCGGTAGGCCACCTGCGGCTTGCCCACCGTGGCCTCGACGCCGAACTCGCGCTTCATGCGGTCGACCAGGATTTCGAGGTGCAGTTCCCCCATGCCCGAGATGATGGTCTGCCCCGATTCCTCGTCGGTGCGCACGCGGAAGGACGGGTCTTCCTGCGCCAGGCGGCCCAGCGCGATGCCCATCTTTTCCTGGTCGGCCTTGGTCTTGGGCTCCACGGCCTGCGAAATCACCGGTTCCGGGAAGACCATGCGCTCGAGGATGATGACGTGCGCCGGATCCGTCAGCGTGTCGCCGGTGGTGACGTCCTTGATGCCGACCGCCGCCGCGATGTCGCCCGCATAGACCTCGGTGATCTCGCGCCGCTCGTTGGCGTGCATCTGCAGGATGCGGCCCAGCCGTTCCTTCTTTTCCTTGACGGGGTTGAAAATGGAGTCGCCCGATTTCACCACGCCCGAATAGACGCGGAAAAACACCAGTTGGCCGACGAACGGATCCGTCATGATCTTGAAGGCCAGCGCCGAGAACGGCTCGTTGTCGGCGGGATGGCGTTCGATCTCGCGGTCGCGCTCGTCGTGGCCCTTGATGGCCGGCACGTCGACGGGAGACGGCATGTAGTCGAGGACGGCGTCCAGCATGGCCTGCACGCCTTTGTTCTTGAAGGCGCTGCCGCACAGCATGGGCACGATCTCGTTGGCGACGGTACGGATGCGCAGGCCCTGCTTGATCTCCGCTTCGGTCAGCGGTTCGCCCGACAGGTATTTTTCAAGCAGCGTCTCGTTGGCTTCGGCGGCCTTCTCGACCATCTTGTCGTGCCATTCCTGCGCCTGCGCCTGCATCGCGGCCGGGATGTCGCGGTATTCGAAGCGCACGCCCTGGCTGGCGTCGTCCCAGATGATGGCCTTCATTTTGACCAGGTCGATCACGCCTTCGAAATGGTCTTCGGCGCCCACCGGCAACTGGATGGGAACGGCGTCGCCTTTGAGGCGCTCGGCGATCTGGCGCTGCACGCGCAGGAAGTCGGCGCCGACCCGGTCCATCTTGTTGACGAAGGCCAGGCGCGGCACCTTGTACTTGTTGGCCTGCCGCCAGACGGTCTCGGACTGGGGCTGCACGCCGCCCACGGCGTCGTAGACCATGACCGCGCCGTCGAGCACGCGCATGGAGCGCTCGACTTCGATGGTGAAGTCCACGTGGCCGGGCGTGTCGATGATGTTGATGCGGTGCTCGGGATAGTTGCCGGCCATGCCCTTCCAGAAGGCGGTAGTGGCGGCCGACGTGATCGTGATGCCGCGCTCCTGCTCCTGCTCCATCCAGTCCATCACCGCCGCGCCGTCATGCACTTCGCCGATCTTGTGGGTGATGCCGGTGTAGAAGAGGATGCGCTCGGTGGTCGTCGTTTTGCCCGCGTCGATATGGGCGCTGATGCCGATATTGCGGTATAGCTCGATACGCGTCTTGCGAGTCATGGCCTCTTCCTTGGAGTGAGCCGCCAGGCGAAGACGGCAAGCCCGACCGGGCGTTGCCGCGGCGGGCGCCATGCCGCGTAGAGTGCTTGGGGGTGGCGAAATCGCGCCCGCGCTGATGCGTAAATATTACGCGCCGCGGACGAAGATACAAAGGGCTGGTGGGGGGGGGCGTGGGCGGAGGGTGTCAGACACCCGGGGGACGTTGCTTCAATTCGTACCGTCGTCCCGTACGGGTGTCAGACACTTGGCCACGGGTGTCAGACACTTGGTGGCGGCGGCGGGCACCCAAGCAAAAAGCCCCTTCGCATGGAAGGGGCCAGGGGATGCCGCAGCCCGGCTCGGGCCGAGCCGGGCGGCTACTTCTTTTCTTCCTTGACGCGATACACCAGCACGGCGGTGCTGGCCAGCGACAGGACCTTGGCGGTGACGCTGCCCAGCAGCAGGCGCGACAGGCCGCTGCGGCCGTGGCTGCCGATGAAGATCAGGTCGCAGCCGGCGTCGGCGGCGGCTTGCACGATGCCGTCGGCGACGTTGAAATTGGACACGGCGCGCGCCTCGGACTTCACGCCGGCGGTGTCGGCGCGGTCGGTGATCTGCTTGAGGTACTTGTCGGCCTGTTCGGCCGAGGCCTTTTCGTAGTCTTCGTCGGTGATGGCATAGGCCGCGGCCATGCCGTCGAAGCCGATGGTGGCGGCGAAGGGCTGCGTCACGTAGAGGGCGACAATTTCAGCCCCCACGGAACGCGCAAAGCAAATACCCGCATTGGCGGCTTGCGCCGAGAGCGGCGAACCGTCGGTGGGAATCAGGATCTTCTTGAACATCTGCCTGCTCCTGTTTGAGAGGAGTCTCCATGCTACCGGAAACGCGCCAGGTTCACATCAATTGAACCCGGCATCCTTGACGCGCGTCAACCGCCCGTTCAGCCCAGTTGCTGGCTGGCGGCGAACAGATTGGTGCAGCGGGTGCCGGTGCGGCAGTAGGCCAGCACGGGACCCGGCAGGGTGCGCAGCAGTTCGGCGAAGCGCTGCACGTCGGCGGCGGTCATGGCGCTGCCCACGACGGGCTGGTATTCGACCTGCAGGCCGGCCGCCTGCGCGGCCTGGGACACGTCCGCGGCGGTGGGCTGGTCCGGGCCGCCCTCGAAATCGGGACGGTTGATGATGACGCTCTTGTAGCCTGCGGCGGCGACATCTGCCATATCGTCGGGGCCGAGCTGCGGGGCCACGGCGAAATTCTGGGTCAGGGGCTTGATGGGTGCGGACATGACGGTTCCTTCAATGGCTTCAGAGAGTGCTGCCTATTATTATTGATTGCCGGGCCCGGTTTGCGCGAAGATTTTTTCGAGATCGGCCCAGATGCCCCGATGGTCCGCGATGGTGACCGAGAAGCGCAGCATGGTCGACGGCGCCTGCGACGGCGAGAACAGCGTGCCCGGCGCCAGCAGCATGCCGCGGTCGGCCGCCGCGCGCGCCAGCACTTCCGTATCGCGGCCGCAATCCGCCCACACGAACATCCCCGCGTGCGGCTCATGGTGCACCGTCAGCCCCAGCTTGAGCAGCCCTTTCAGGCAGCGCTGGCGGGCCTCGTCCACCCGCGCGCGCACACGCTCGATGTGCCGCCGGTACTGCCCTTCCATCAGCACGCGGTGCACCACCCGTTCACCCAGCTCGGGCGAGGTCAGGCCGGCCAGCATTTTCAGGTCGGCCAGTTTCTGCAGGACGTCCGGATTGGCGGCCAGGTAGCCCACGCGCAGGCTGGCCGCCAGCATCTTGGAATACCCGCCCACCAGGATCACGCGGTTCAGGCGGTCCAGCACAGCCAGCTTCATGGCGCCGCCCGGATGCAGTTCGCCGTAGGTGTCGTCCTCGACGACCATGAAATCGTGGCGTTCCGCGATCCGCAGGATGTCGTAGGCCGCGCCGGCCGACAGCGTATGGCCGGTGGGGTTGTGCACGGCGCTGTTGACGATGAAGAGTTTGGGCTTGTGCTGGGCGGCCAGTTGCTCCAGCAGCGCGGTGTCCGGGCCGTCGGGGCCGCGCGGGACGCCGATCAGGCGCGCGCCGAAGGCGGCCAGGCGGCCGAAGATGACGAACCAGGCCGGGTCCTCGACCAGTACAGTGTCGCCCGGCTTGACCAGATGCCGCGCGATCAGGTCCAGGCCGTGCGTGACGCCGTTGGTCGTGAGCAGATTCAGTTCCGGGTGCGCCGGCACCCCGTCGTTCTGCAGTGAAGCCGCGATCTGCTGGCGCAGCGGCGCGAAGCCCTGGGGATGGCCGTAGCTGACCAGATGCCCGCGCACCGAACGCCCCACCGCCCGCACGGCCCCGGCCACCATTTCCGGGTCCAGCCAGTCCGGGGGCAGCAGCCCCGCGCCACCCGGCATGCCGAGCGCGCTGGTTTCGCGGAACATGCTGCGCAGCAGCCAGGCGACGTCGATCCGGGCGGGCGGCGCCAGGGTGGCGGGCGCTGCCGCGGCCACCGCCGCCAGCGGGCCGCTGCGCGCCCGCACGAAAAACCCCGCGCCCCGGCGCGACTGCACCAGGCCCCGGGCCACCAGGCGGTCGTAGGCTTCCACCACGGTAAAGCGGCTGACGCCGGACTGTTCGGCCATTTTGCGGATGGACGGCAGCCGGGTGCCGGGGCGCAAGCCCTGTTCGTCGATGCGGCGGGCCAGGCCTTCGGCCA
Source organism: Achromobacter veterisilvae (assembly GCF_900496975.1). Classification (GTDB taxonomy): domain Bacteria; phylum Pseudomonadota; class Gammaproteobacteria; order Burkholderiales; family Burkholderiaceae_B; genus Achromobacter; species Achromobacter veterisilvae. The sequence goes on along the minus strand of NZ_UFQC01000020.1, from coordinate 72,086 downwards.
GTTGGGCCACCAGGGTGGCATCGGCCTGGCGCACGGGCTGCCAGGGCAGGGAGGACGGCGTAGCGGAAGCAACTGTCATGGGAATTTCACCAGGCCAGTGATTAAAGTGACATGCCAAAGTGTACCGGTACTGTACCGATGACTATGCGTAGAGTGGCAGCAATAACGAAAACCCGCAACTGGTGGCTGTCATGACCCGTCCCGCTTTCTATCCCTCTTCCCAGGCCGCGACCGGCTCATCCGGTTCCGTATGGGAAGGCTATGCCTACGGATTCCTGGGCGTGCTGGTCTTTTCCCTGACGCTGCCCATGACCCGGCTGGCGGTCGCCGAACTGGAGCCGCTGCTGGTGGGCCTGGGCCGGGCGCTCGTGGCCGCGGTGCCGGCCGTCGCCCTGTTGTGGCTGACCCGCGCCCGCCGGCCGAACCGCCAGGAGTGGCCCGGGGTGATCCTGGCGGCCGTGGGCATCGTCGTGGGCTGGCCGCTGGCTTCTTCCTTCGCCATGCAGACCGTGCCCTCGTCGCACGGCGCGGTGTTCAACGGGCTGCTGCCGCTGTCGACCGCGGCGTTCGCCGCCCTGCGCAGCGGCGAACGCCCGTCGCCCGCGTTCTGGGGCTGGGCCCTGGTGGGCGCCGCGCTGGTCACGGCCTACGCCCTGCGCCAGGGCCACGGCACGCTGGCCCTGGGCGACCTCTGGCTGCTGGTGGCGGTAGTGCTGGGCGGCATGGGCTATGCCGAGGGCGCGCGGGCCTCGCGCACGCTGGGCGGCGCGCGCACAATATGCTGGGCGCTGGCGATCAGCGCCCCGGTCGTGGCGGCCCCGGTGGGCTGGATGGCGGCGCAGGCCAACTGGCCCGGCGCGCCGGTCGTCCTCGCCTGCGCCTACCTGGCCTTCGGCTCGATGTTCCTGGGGTTCTTCGCCTGGTACCGCGGCCTGGCCGTGGGCGGGATCGCCCGGGTCGGGCAAGTGCAATTGCTCCAGCCCTTCCTCACGGTCGTGGCGGCGGCGATGCTGTTCGGCGAATCCGTGGAAACGGCGACCTTCTTCTTCGCCGCCGCCGTGATCGTCGTGATCGCCGGCGGACGCCGTGCCATCGTCAGGACCAAGAAATGAATCTGCTTCCCGCCAACTGGGCCGACGTGCCCCTGATGTCGCTGTCGTTGCTGGGCCCGCTGGCGATGTTCGCGCTGGTCAGTTCGATCACGCCCGGCCCGAACAACGTGATGCTGGCATCCTCGGGCCTGAACTTCGGTTTCCGCCGCAGCGTGCCGCACCTGCTGGGCGTGAACCTGGGCTTCACGCTGATGATTTTCCTGGTGGGCATCGGCCTGGGTTCGGTGTTCCAGCAGGTGCCGCAGTTGTACACCGTGCTGAAGTACGCCGGCGCCGCCTACCTGCTGTACCTGGCGTGGAAGATCGCCAACTCGGGCAGTATGGAAGACGGCGAGGCGCGCGGCAAACCGTTCACCTTCCTGCAGGCCGCGGCCTTCCAGTGGGTCAACCCCAAGGCATGGGTGATGGCCGTCGGCGTGGTCGCGGCCTACACCCCGCAAAACGGCTTCTTCGCCAATCTCGTCATCGCCACCGTGGTCTGCGGCATCGTCAACCTGCCCAGCATCGGCATCTGGGTGACCTTCGGCACGGCGCTGCGCCGCGTGCTCCACAGGCCCTGGGCCATCCGGACCTTCAACGTGGGCATGGCGCTGCTGCTGGTGGCGTCGCTGTATCCGGTGGCGCTCGAACTGGTGCACTGACTCCGCGTTCAGGCTCGCAGGGCCACGACCACGGCCGGCGTGACCAGCACATTGAACAGGCCCGCCATCACCATCACCAGGCCCGCGACCGCGCCCTCGTCGGCCGCCAGTTCGCGGGCCTTCGCCGTGCCCGCGCCGTGCGCGCCCATGCCGAACAGCGCGCCACGCGCCAGGGCCGAGCGCAGCGGCAGCCAGCGGCGCATGAACTGGCCGATGGCCGCGCCGAACACGCCCGTCACGATCACGAAAACCGCGGTCAGGTCGGGCACGCCGCCCACATGCGACGACACCGCCACGGCGAAGGGCGTGGCCACGGAGCGCGGCAGCAGGCTCAGCCTGAGATCGGCCGGCAGGTCCAGCAGGCTGCCCAGCAGCCAGGCGCTGGCGCCCGCGATGAGGCTGCCCACGGCGACGCCCGCCGCCAGCACCGGCCAGTAGCGGCGGATCAGCGCCCGCTGCTCGTAGAGCGGCAGCGCGAAGGCCACGATGACCGGCCCCAGCATCGCCATCAGCCAGTGCGATCCCGCCATGTAGTCCCGGTAGCCGGCATGCAGCGCGATCGCCAGCCCCAGCAGCAGCGCCGGCGCCACCACCAGCGTCGACGTGCACCAATAGGCATGGCGGCGGTAGAACAGCCGGGCGCAGGCATAGGCGAGCACGGTCGCCGCCGGCCAGAACAGCAGATTGAAATCAGGCGGCATGGCGGTTCATCCAGCGGTAGCAGAGATCGATGGTCAACGCGGTGCCGGCCATGACCAGCGCGGTGCCCAGCAGGATGACCGCCAGCAGCTTCAGCCCCAGCAGCCCCAGGAACTCGCGGTGGTCCAGCAGCGACATGACGGCGGGAACGAAGAACAGCAGCATCTCCCCCAGCAGCCAACTGGCGCCGCGATGCACGTTGCGCACCCGCAGGCGGCGCGTCGCCAGCAGGGCCAGCACGATTGCCATGCCGATGACGCCGCCCGGAACGGGCAGCCCCAGGAACTGGGCGACGGCCTGCCCCAGCCAGGAAAACAGGACGATGAGGCAGATTTGCAGCACGCGGCTGCGGCGCAGCGCGCTGCGCAAAAGAATGGAGTAACGGGGCAAGGACATCGGAGAACTTCCAGCGGCAAGCTTCTGTTTTACGCCCGCGCTTGCCATAGATAAAATGAATTCATTGAATTCACTTTATTCCAATCAGGCATAACCATGGAACTGCGCCCCCTGCGCGCCCTGGTAGAGGTGGTCCGCCAGGGCGGCTTTTCGCAGGCGGCCAAGGCCGTCTTCGCGACCCAGCCCACCGTAAGCAAGGCCGTGCGCCAACTGGAAGACGAACTGGGCATGCCGTTGCTGGACCGCCACGCCCAGCCCCTTCGGCTGACCGCGGCCGGCGAAATCGTCTACCGGCGCGCGGTGGCCATGCTGGCCCAGCGCGACGACCTGTACGCCGAACTGGACGAATTGAAAGGGCTCAAGCGCGGCGTCCTGCGGCTGGGCTTGCCGCCGCTGGGCAGCAGCACGCTGTTCGCGCCGATGTTCGCGCGCTTCCGCAGCCGCTACCCGCAGGTGGAGATCAGCCTGGTGGAACATGGCAGCCGGCGCCTGGAAGAAATGGTGATGGCCGGCGAAATCGAACTGGCGGCCTCGCTCAGGCCCGTGCCCGACCATTTCGAATGGCAGCCCGTGGCCCGCGAACCGCTGGTGGCGCTGATGCCCGCCGACCATCCCAAGGCGCGCGCCGAATCGGTAAGCCTGCGCGAACTGCGGGAGTCGCCCTTCATTCTGTTCGAGACGGGCTTCGCCCTGAACCGCATCCTTCACGACGCCTGCCAGCGGGCCGGCTTCGCGCCGGCCATCGCCGCGCGCAGCGGCCAGATCGATTTCATCGTGGCGCTGGTGGCCGCCGGACTGGGCGTGGCCTTCCTGCCTCGGCTGAAGGCCCGCGAGGAACTGCACGCCGGCGTGTCCCGCGTGCCCCTGCGCGACGCGGGCACGGACTGGGAAATGGTGCTGGTGTGGCGGGGCGGCGGCTACCTGTCGCATGCCGCGCAGGCCTGGCTGGCCTTGACCCGGGAGGTCCATCCCGAAGTATGCTGATGCCGGAACCCCGCCGCCCCGCCCGGGTCTCATCATCCATGCCCGTACTGTCCCGCCCCCCTTTCCGCCGGTTGTTCGCCGCCGCCCTGCTCGCCGGAGCCGGGGTGGTGGGCTGCACCCAGTTGGACTCCTGGCAGCGCCAGACCATTTTTTCTCCCCAGGCCGAACCCCAGACCTGGTGGCGCGAGCCCGCCGCCGGCACCCGGGTGTACGACCTGGCGCTGCCCGACGGAGACCAGGTGCGCGCCTGGTACTGGCAGAGCCCGCAGGCAAACGCCCCCACCGTGCTGTACCTGCACGGCGCGCGCTGGAACCTGAACGGCAGCGCCTTCCGGATAGAGGGCTGGGCGCGCATGGGCTATTCGGTGCTGGCCATCGACTACCGCGGCTTCGGCGCCTCCACCTCGCGCCTGCCGTCCGAAAAAAGCGCCCAGGAAGACGCCATGGCCGGGCTGAAGGAGCTGGCCCGGCTCCAGCCCGATCCTGCGCGCCGCTTCGTCTATGGGCATAGCCTGGGCGGCGCGATTGCGATCGACCTGGCCGCGCGCCCGGAACAGCCGGACTTCGCCGGCCTGATCGTGGAGTCGAGCTTCACCAGTATCGGCGCGATGCTGGCCACGCTGCGCTGGGGCAAGGTGCCGGGCGCGAGCCTGCTGGTCACGCAGCCGTTCGATTCCGTGGACAAGCTGGCCCGCATGCACACGCCCATGCTGTTCATGCACGGCACCGCGGACCGCGTGGTGCCGCATACGATGAGCGACGAACTCTTCGCCGCCGCGCGCAGTGTTTCTCCGGACCTGAAGCGCCTGGTCAAGATCGAAGGCGCCTCGCATTCGGGCGCCTTCCGCAGCGGCGAACAGTATGAAACCGCCGTGAAGACCTTCATGCGGGACGCCAGCCGCGCCTACCGGCGCAAAGCGGGCTGAACCCCGCATTGCGCCGCGCGGGGATTTACCCGCAGGGCGTCTGGCCGGCGGCCGCCGGCACGGGCTGCCCGCCGCGGCCCAGCCACTTCATGACCCGCGGACGCGAACGGTCATAGGCCAGGTTGTAGAGAAACGCGTAGGGCAGGTAGAACAGCACCAGCGCGATATCCAGCACGAACGCCTGCCACAGGCTGATGCTGAGCCACCAGGCCGCCAGCGGGATCACGATCAGGATCAGCCCCAATTCGAAGCCGAACGCGTGCACGACGCGCACGCGCAAGTTGCGGGTCCAGCCGAAGCGGTTTTCGATGCGGTCGAAGCCGGCGTTGTAGAGCATGTTCCAGACCAGCGCGATCCAGGCGATCACCGCGGTCAGCACGCCCATCTCGAACAGGGACTTGCCCATGGCCCAGGCGGCCGCGGGCGCGCACAGGCCGATGGCGAGGATTTCGAACAGAAAGGCGTGGAAGAAACGTTCTTTGAGGGTTTTCTTGGCTTGCGTCATGACCCACCCGAGGCCGGTTGCTACGTAATGGCGGCGATTCTCCACGATATTTCCGGTGCTATAAAGATAGTATTCATCGGAAAAACCGATACCACTAACTACCGGACGCCCCGCATGCGCCACTCATTGGAATCCCTGGCGGCTTTCGCCCAGGTCGCCTCGGAAGGCACGTTCTCCGCCGCCGCCCGCAAGCTGAAGAAAAGCCAGTCCACCATCAGCGAGACCATCGCCAACCTGGAGGTGGACCTGAACGTCACCCTGTTCGACCGCGGCCAGCGGCAGCCCGCGCTGACCGAGGCGGGCCGGATCCTGCTGGGACAGGCCCTGCAGGTACTCGCCGCGAACGACCGCCTGAACCGCTGCGCCAGCCAACTGGCCGAAGGCCTGGAGCCTCGCTTGACCGTGGTGCTGTCCGACACGTTCCAGTCGGAAACCTTCGAGACCATGCTCAGCCAGATCGACCAGCGCTATCCGGCGCTGCGCTTCGAATGCCTGATCGCGGAATACGAGGACGTGGTGGCGCTGGTGCAGCAGGGGCGCGCGCACCTGGGGCTGATGGCCGCCCAGGACGACTATCCGCCCGACGTGGCGCACGCCACGCTGGCCGAGCTTTCCGAGATCGTCCTGTGCGTGGGCCGCAGCCATCCGCTGGCCAGCCTGCCCAGCGTCACGGAAGACCAGTTGAAATCCGCGCGCGCGCTGCGCCTGAGCACGTACGAACTGGGCGACAAAGAGGCCGAACCCGCTTATTCCACCTGGTCGGCGCCGGGCTATCTGATGCTGCTGGAAATGGCCAGCCGCGGTTTCGGCTGGACCGAACTGCCGCGCTGGATGATCCAGCGCTTCGGGCAGGACCAGTTGGCCGAACTGAAGGCGCCCGGCTGGCCGCGGCACATCCGGGTCGACGCGGTCTGGTCCAGGCGCCGGGCGCTGGGGCCCGCGGGCGCCTGGCTGCTGGAGAGCCTGACGGGCGGCTAGTCCACCCCGGATCTCAGCGCGCCGCGGCCGGCAGGCGCGAGATGCGCACGCCGTTGACGCGGAGCCAGTCTCCCAGCTTCGGGCTGGCCAGCACGTCGAACTCGGCGCGGCGCTGGCGCGACAGGGCGCTGCCGTCCTTGCAGTCGACGGCGGGATGGCACATCAGCAGATCGCAGTCGCGCGCGTTGAACAGCCAGTTCTGCAGCAGGTCCGCGTAGCGCCGCTTGCCGCCTTCGAAGCCGTAGACGCCCAGCAGCCGGCGATTGGTGCGCAGGCCGTCCTTGCGCGCCTCGCGCGCCAGCGCCGCCGCGCCCAGGGCGCCGATGACGCGGGCCTTGAATGCTTCGCGCAATGGAATGCCGCTCTGCATGCCCGGCGCCGTCTGGCGCAGCCATGGCCTGTCCGCGCCGTAGCGGTCCTTGAGCAGCAGCAACAGGCGCGCGCGGATGCCGGGCAACTGGTGCACGTGCCGGTGGCCGTCGATGTAGTCCGGCGCGCGTCCCATAGCGGCCTCGAACGCGTCGAACTGGCGCGCCAGATGCGCGTCGATCCACTGGGCGTCCAGGCGCCCCGCGTAGGCATTGAAAATCAGCGCGCCCAGCGCCGGCAGCGGCGCGGCGTCCGGGCGCAGCGTTTCCGTGAAGTTCACGTGCAGGCCCGCGTCCACGTCCAGCGGCGCCAGCCGCCGCGCGTTCGCGGCGAACGTGGGCCCCAGCGCCAGGCAGCTCACCGCGCTGAGACGGCCCATGCCGGCAAGCGCGATCATGCCTTCATCGATGTCGGCATTCATGCCAAAATCATCCCCGCAGACCACGATGCGTTTGCTCATTGCAATACCCCTCACTTCCATTTCGCCACGGCTTCCATGCGCGCCCTGCTGCAACAAGTAAGCACTTTCATTGCCGTCGGATGCGCCGCCGCGGCCACGCATTGGGCCGTCGCCGTGGGTTGCGTGGAGGCCTTCGGGATGCCGCCGCTCGCCGCCAACCTGATCGGCTGGCTGGTCGCGTTCGCGGTTTCCTTCGCGGGCCACTACCGGCTGACGTTCCGACATTCAAAAACCCCCTGGACAATAGCAGCGCGCCGTTTCTTTCTTGTGTCAGCCGCCGGCTTCGCCATCAACGAAGCCTCCTACGCCTGGCTGCTGCACAGCACGGCGATCCGCTACGACATCCTGCTTGCCCTGATACTGGCCGGACTGGCCGTCGCCACGTTCATCGCGAGCCGGCTTTGGGCGTTTCGCCACAGACCCGCTGCCTGAGAGCGGCGCCCGCCTCGACGCGCCACATGGCGTGCTTCGCGCTGCTGACCGCGGGCTCCAGGCCCCGCAGCGGCGCATAGGCCTGGTTGTCCGAGGCGGTGCCCCACACCCAGTAGCGCGCTCCGTCGGGCGCCTTGCACAGGCGCGCGTTGAACTCCGCCGGGCCGATCAGCACTTCCGCGCCGGTGGCCGGATCGAACCTGGCCGCGTCGTACAGTTCTTTGCGCCAGTTGTCCCGGGTCGGCACCTCGGGGTTGAGCCAATCGTCCACCACCCACGCCGGCCGCGGAGCCCGGGCGTACAGGGCCAGGTCGAAGGGGTAGGCATGCAGCGATACGTAGGTATCCCCTGGGCGCGCCTGCTCGCGCAGGACCTTTGCCAGCGGGGCGGCGCTGCCGCGCGCATTGTTGGCGGCGATGCCCACCGCGATCGCGCAGATGCCGGCCGCCACGGCCGCGCTCAGGCACACCAGGCGCGGCGTGGCGCCCCCGGTTTTCGCGCGCCAGGCGCCAAGGATGACTTCCGACAGCAGGAACGCCAGCGGCGCCAGCGCGGGCAGGACGTAGCCCACCAGCTTGGAATGCGGCAGCGAAAAGAACGCGATCACGACCGCGAACCACAACAGCGCGAACCGCCGCAGGTCGCGCGCCGGGCCGTCCGCCCAGAACGCCTTGCGCAGGATGCCTCCGCCCCACAGCGACCAGGGCAGGCTCAGCCCCGCGACCACCGGCAGATAGAACCAGAACGGCTGCGCATTGTTGAAACCGCCGGCGGCGAAACGCTGGAAATGCTGATAGACGAAGAAGTAATCGTAGAAGCCGGGATAGCGTAGCTGCATCAGCACGAACCACGGCGCCGCCACCGCGATGAACACCAGCACCGCGGGCGGCCAGAGCAGCGCGGCCAGGCCGCGCCAGCGCCGCCCCCATGCCAGCCAGAGGAACAGGATGGCGCCCGGCAGCACCACGCCGATCAGCCCCTTGGCCAATACGGCCAGCGCCGCCAGCGCGGCGGCGGCCAGCGACATCCACCGATAGGCCTGCCCGCGCTCGGCGCGCAGCACCGTGTCCGCCGCGGCCAGCAGGCACAGCGTGATCATGCCGGCGACCAGCATGTCCAGATTCGCGAACTGCGCTCCGCCGTAGAAGAACGGCAGGGTGGCCAGGATCAGCACGGTCAGCGTGGCGGCCGCCGCGTCGCGGTGGCGCCGCAGAAAGCCGTACAGCCCCGCCGCCGCGCCCCACGCCGCGAGCCAGGACGGCACGCGCGCGGCCCAGGGATGCGCGCCGAATACGGAAAAGGACAGCTCCGTCAGCCAGTAGTAGAGCGGCGGCTTGTGGAAGTACGGCATGCCGTCAAGCAGGGGCACCGCATGCGAGCCGCTGCGCAGCATGTCCCAGGCCACGCCGGCGTAGCGGCCCTCGTCGGGCAGCGTCAGCGGCCGTATCCACGCCAGCCATGCCAGCCAGACCCCGATCGCAAGCAGAAAGCGGCCTGCCGGCGGGGTCCGGACGGAACACCCCCGCAGCGTCATGGCGGGCATGTCAGCGCGCGTCCCGGGGCGGACGGGAAGCGCGGCCCTGGCGCCGACGCACCACGAACAAGGGCCGGCCCTTCACCTCGTCGAAAATGCGGGCGACGTATTCGCCCACCACGCCCAGGGAAATCAGGTTCACGCCGGCGAAGAACAGGACGGCCGTCACGATGGTCGTCCAGCCGGACACCGGATTGCCGGACACCAGGTAGTCGGCGACCAGATAGCCCGCGTACGCCAGCGCCAGCAAGGCGAAGGCCGCGCCGACCAGGCTGACCAGGCGCAAGGGCCAGGTCGTGAAGGCGGTCAGCCCGTCCAGCGCCAGCCGGAACAGGCGCATCCCGCCGAAACGGCTGTCGCCGTGCATGCGCTCGTCCGGCGTATAGGCCAGCGCCTCGCCCTTGAAGCCAACCCAGGCGTACAGGCCTTTCATGAAGCGGGTGCGCTCCGGCAAGGCGTTCAGCGCGTCCACCACGCTGCGGTCCATCAAGCGGAAGTCGCCCGCGTGGGCGGGCACGTCCACGCCGCGCGCACCGCTCAGCAGCTTGTAGAACCAGCGGGCGCCCGAGCGCTTGATCCAGGATTCGCCGGCGCGGCTCTCGCGCACGGCATAGACCATTTCGGCCCCGGCGGCCCAGCGCGCCAGCATCTGCTCGATGAGCGCCGGCGGATGCTGCAGGTCGGCGTCCAGGCAGATCACGGCGTTGCCGATGGCGGCCTCCAGGCCGGCGCTGAGCGCGGCTTCCTTGCCGAAATTGCGCGACAACTGCACATAGCGGAAGCCCTCGTGCCCGGTCCATTCCTCCATGAGCGCCTCGGTGCCGTCCGTGCTGCCGTCGTCGGCGACGATCACCTCCCAACTGGAGCACAGCGCCGTAAGCCGGCTGCGCAGCAGGGGCAGCAGCACCCGCAGGTTGTCGCATTCGTTCAGGCAGGGAATGACGCAGGTCACGCAGGTGTCGTACGGCACGTTGGCCGCCTGCGCCGACCACAGCGATTCCAGGGGAAACGATTTGGCAAGCACTTGCGCGGCGGCGGGCTCGGACCGGAATTGGATGTGCATGGAACTCTGGAATGCGGAACACTATGGCGCGCAGTATGAGCGGGGGCTCGTCGAATTTTCATGAAATGCGGCCGGGGGCCGGCGTGGCTACAATGCGCCCGAGTTCCTGTTTTCCCCCATCGCCATGCAATACCGAGTCAGGCCCATGCTTGCCAGCGACGTGGACGGCATCCTGGCCGCCCAGGCCCTGGCCTACCCCGCTTTCCTGCTGGAGAGCGCCGGCTTCTTCCTGAACCGCCTGGCGCTCGCCCCGTCGCACTGCTGGGTCGCGCAGGCGGAGCCGCCGGCCGGCGGCGGCCTGCTGGGCTACCTGGTTTCCTATCCCTGGGACGCCGGGCTGCCGCCGGCCCTGGACGCCGCGCTGGCGTCGCTGCCGGCCGGCGCCGACCACTGGTTCCTGCACGACTGCGCCGTGGCACCGCAAGCGCAGGGGCTGGGCGTCGGCCAGGCGCTGGTCCGCGCCGCCGCGGCCTGCGCCCTGGAAAACGGCTTGCGCCGGGCCAGCCTGGTATCCCTGGAATCCGCGACGGGCTATTGGCGGCGCCATGGCTACGCTCCGGTGGCCGCCGGCGGCGCCGGCCTGGCCGAAAAGCTTGCCGGCTACGGGCCGCAAGCCCTTTACATGTCGCGCGGCCTGCCGCTCTAGCCGTCCTGCCGCGGCGGACGTAACATAAGCCGCATGCGTGTGAGGCGGCAAGGTTCCCATCGCCGGAAATCCAACTGTGCCCCGACAGGGCGCAAAGGCATCCATGATCTCGCTTTCGCCCGTTCAATCGCTATTGGCGTGCTGCCTGGTGCTCGTCGTCGGACGCGTGCTGACTACCCGGATCGGCATCCTGGCGCGCTACAGCATTCCCGACCCCATCGTGGGCGGCCTGCTGTTCGCCGCGATCGCCTACCTGCTGTCGGCCTGGGGCGGCATTTCCGTCTCGCTCGAAACCAGCATCAAGCCGACCCTGCTGCTGCTGTTCTTCGGCTGCATCGGCCTGACCGCCAATCTGAAACTGCTGGCCAAGGGCGGCCCCTGGCTGATCGCCTTCCTGCTGGCCCTGATTCCCTTCCTGATCCTGCAGAACGCCGTCGGGCTGGGCATGGCCTGGCTGCTGGACATGCACCCGCTGATGGGCCTGCTGGGCGGCACGATCACCCTGGTGGGCGGGCACGGCACGGGCGCGGCCTACGCCACGCGCTTCGCCGACGTCAACAACATCCAGGACGTGATGGCGCTGGCGATGACGGCCGCCACCCTGGGCCTGGTGCTGGGCGGCGTGGTGGGCGGCCCGGTGGCCGAATGGATCATGCGCCGGCACAAGCTGGCCGGCAGCCTGGACCCTGCCGCCGACGCCGGGCATGACGCCCCCGACCTGACGGAAAACGCCGGCCCCCCCTCCGCCGGTTCGTTCATCGTGTCGCTGACGGCCGCCTTCGTCTGCCTGGTCGTCGGCGGATACCTGGCGGCGCTGGTCGAGGACGCCCCCGTCAGCCTGCCCAACTTCCTGTGGTGCCTGGCCACGGGCGTGCTCATCCGGAACGGCGGCGAACACCTGGGCCTGAAACTGGACGACCGCGTCACCGACATCATCGGCACGATCGCCCTGTCGCTCTTCCTGGGCATGACGATGATGACGCTGGACCTGTCCAGCGTGGCGCGCCTGGCCGGCCCGCTGGCGCTGATGCTGGCCGTGCAGACGGTGTTCTGCGCGCTGTACGCGGCCTGGGTGGTGTTCCGCATGCTCAAGCGCGACTACGAAGCGGCCATCATGTCGGCGGCCTTCTGCGGCTTCTCGCTGGGCGCCACCGCCACCGCCATCGCCAACATGCAGGCGCTCACGCGCCGCCACGGCCCGGCGCCCGAGGCCTTCATCGTGGTGCCGGTCACGGGCGCGTTCCTGGTCGACATCCTCAACGTGATCGTGCTGACCTCGCTGATCTCCTTGCCGTTCGTGGGAGGAATGTAGGCATGTTCAAACGCTTCGTTCTCCTCGTCCTGTGCCTGGCGCTGGCCGCCTGCGGCCGCGCGCCCGACGCCGACGCGCTGCGGGCCGACGTCGAACGCAGCCTGGCCGCCGCCTACGGCGAAGGCCTGTTCCGGATCGCCGAACTCAAGCGCATGGGATCCGCCGCGGACAACGGCGCCCCCGCGGGCGAGACCCGCCGCGTGGTCTATTACGACGTCGCGCTCGACCTGGACCGCGATGTCTCGCTGGGCGCCTGGGACCAGCCCGGCGCGGCCTCGCTGGTCACGCTGCTGGGCGCGGGCCCGCGCAGCATCAGCGGCGTGAAGTCCGGCGGCAACCAGGCCGGCGACCGCATCGTCGCGCACGCCAGCGCCATCTACCGCCAGGAAGGCAAGGCCTGGACGCTGGTGACCCCGGCCGGGTTCAAGGCGGCCGAAGCGCCCAGCCTGGATACCGGCGCGCCGCCGCCCGTCACGCGCCAGTTGCTGGACACGCTGGATCAGATCACCCATTCCGTCGCCTACAGCGCCTCCAGCACCGCGCAGCACGTGGTGCAGCAGGAACTGGAGCGCTCGGTGGCCCGCATCCACGGCCGCCTGTCCCGCCTGCAGCAAGGCTATCCCCTGGCCGGCGGCCCGGACCGCGGCGAATACGTGGCGTTCGCGCGAGCCTTGAGCGACGTGGCGCGCGCGCAGCAGATCCGGGTCTCGCCGCTGATCACGGGCGGCAGCGCCGAGAACATCGCGCTGCTGCGCAGCGGCGACGCGGTGGTCGGCCTGGCGCAGGCCGACACGGCGCGGCTGGCCTATGACGGCAAGGGGCCGTTCGCCTCCCAGGGACCGTTCACCGGCCTGCGCGCCCTGGGCAGCCTGTATCCGGAACTGGTGCACATCGTCGTTCGCGACGATGCCGCCCTGCGCGGCGTGCGCGACCTGAAGGGCAAGACCATCGCGCTGGGGCCGGAAGGCTCGGCGGTGCGCGCCACGCTGGAAGCGGTGCTGGCGGCGCACGGGCTGCAGGCCGGCCGCGACTACACCGTCGCCAGCACGCCGTTCGCGGCTTCCCTGCCCGCGCTGAATTCGGGCGAGGTCGACGCGGCCGCCCAGGTGATCGGCGTGCCCGCGGCGCCGCTGCGCGACGCCCTGACCCAGGCCCGCCTGAAACTGCTGCCGCTGGATCCCGCCGCCATCGCGGCGCTGACGGCCGCGGACAGCGCCCTGATGCCGCTGGACATCGCCGCGGGCACCTATCCCAACCAGGCGGAACGGATACCCACCGTGGGCATGGCGGCGCTGCTGCTCACCACCGCCGACCTGACCCGGGACGAAGCCCTGACGATCGTGCGCGCCGTCTACCTGACGGGGCAGGACCTGCTGGCCGCCGGATCGGCGCAGGGCGCCCAGGTGTCGGTCGCCACCGCCCGGCGCGGTTTGACCGTGCCGCTGCACGACGGCGCCCTGGAAGGCCTGGCGGCGCTGGAGCACGGCAAACCGCGATGAGGCCGTTGCGCTTATGATGGCGCTCCTCGTCAGGAATATCCATGAACAAATTCGATCTGCAGAAAAACCAGGCCCTGAAGCTGGCCGGCCAGCTCAAGCAGGCGGGCACGCCGGACCGCTACGGCGCCGCGTCGCACGCGCTGGACCGCCGCGAACAGCGCAAACTGGACCAGGCCGCGGGCCTGGTGCCGTTCCCGCTGAAACTGTCCCAGGCCGACGCCGACAGGCTGCGCGCCGCGGCGGCCGAACGCGGCGTCTCCACCAACGACATCGTGACCGAGGCGCTGCGCAAAGCGCTGGGCGAATAGCGCGATGCACATCTGGGTCGATGCCGACGCCTGCCCGGCGGTCATCAAGGACATCCTGTTCCGCGCCGCGCAACGCTGGCAGACGCCCCTGACCCTGGTGGCCAACCAGCCGCTCTACACCCCGCCCTCGCCCCTGATCCGCGCGGTGCAGGTGCCGCGCGGCTTCGACGTCGCCGACGCGCACATCGCCGAACGCGCCGAAAAGGGAGACCTGGTGATCACCGGCGACATCCCGCTTGCCGCGCAGGTGCTGGAGAAAGGCGCGATGGCGCTGAATCCGCGCGGCGAACGCTATTCGCCGGAGACCATCCGCGAACGGCTGGCAGTGCGGGACATGATGGAAGAGTTGCGCGCGAGCGGCGTGGACACGGGCGGCCCGGCGTCGTTCAGCCACGCCGACCGCAAGGCGTTCGCCAACCAGTTGGACACCCTGCTGGCGCGCGCGGCGCGCCAGCGCTGAGTGGCCGGCCCGGCCGTCAATAGAAGGTAATGTAGGCCTTGTAGATGATGGTGCCGATGGCGGTGATGAGGCCCAGGCCCATCAAGCCCATCCCGATATTGCGGTCGCGCAGCCCGAAACCGACCAGCATGAGCGCCACGCCCGTGACGATGATGATCAGCATGGTATTGGTATTCGGGGGCATCGCCTTCTCCTGTTCGTCCCGGCCCGGCTCCCGGCCAGGCCTTTGTCATCAATGATAGACAGGCCAGCACGCGATGCGGCTCAATCGATGAAGGCCCGCTTGCGTCAAATCAAGAGAAGGGTAATGAATGGGGCGAGCCTGCGCAATGGCTTGCGCGCAGATACCGTGGCTAAGCCGCCACCAGAACAAAAACAAAAAAGCCAACCGCGAGGTTGGCTTTTTGCTTTGCGTCTTTCTTGCCTGGACTTTTTACCTTGATACCGACAACGGCAAGCTTGGCGCAGGCGTTGTCTCTCAAGGGTCTTTGGTGGGTAGTACTGGGTTCGAACCAGTGACCCCTGCCGTGTGAAGGCAGTGCTCTACCACTGAGCTAACCACCCCGAAAGAGGCGAAATATTAGCACGTTTTTTTGAACGTGTGCAAGCAGGCCTCAAAAAGAATTCAAACAGCCGCCACCGGCGCGTCCATCTTGCGCCAGACGCACTCCCCGCCCACGGACTTGTCCAGCGCGGCAAGATAGGCCTCGTGTTCGGCCAGGTCTTCGTCGCTGGCCTTCAGCACGGGCAGGCCCGAGGCGTCGAACCTGGCCAGCACGACGCCGTTGCCGCCGGCGCTGCCGCCGTCGTCCACGTCGATCAGGAGCGCGTCCTGGCCGCGGGTCATGGCCAGCCAGACTTCCGCCAGCAACTGCGAGTCCAGCAAGGCGCCGTGCAGCGTCCGGTGGGCGTTGGAAATGCCGAAGCGGTCGCACAGCGCGTCCAGCGAGTTGCGCTTGCCGGGGAACATCGAGCGCGCGTGCAGCAGCGAATCGGTGACCGTCTCGCAGAAATCCGTGACCGGGCCGCGGCCGGTCTTGGCGAGTTCGGCGTTGAAGAACTTCACGTCGAACGCGGCGTTGTGCGCGATGAGTTCCGCGCCCTGGATGAACTTGACGAATTCGTCCGCGACCTCGGCGAAGCGGGGCTTGTCGGAGAGGAATTCCGTGGTCAGCCCGTGCACCGCCAGCGCCTCGGGATCGCTGTCGCGGTCCGGATTCAGGTAGATGTGCAGGTTGTTGCCCGTGGACATCCGGTTGACCAGTTCCACACAGCCGATCTCGACGATGCGGTGGCCCTGGGCGGGATCCAGTCCTGTGGTTTCAGTGTCAAAGATGATCTGGCGCATATAACGGCTATTCCGACGCTTGGGCGGGCGAGGCCGGCGGCGTGTGCGGGGCCGGAGCGGGGTCCGGATGATGCGCTGCGCTGCCGGCCTGGCCGGGTTTCTTGCGTGCGGTGGCAATCAGCGTGTAGGCCACCGGCACGACGAACAAGGTCAGTAGTGTACCCAGCATCAGCCCGCCGACGAGAACCCAGCCGATCTGCTGGCGCGATTCCGCCCCCGCGCCCGAGGACAGCGCCAGGGGCACGGTGCCCAGCACCATGGCGCCGGTCGTCATCAGGATGGGGCGCAGGCGCAGCACGCTGGCCTCGGTGACGGCTTCGAACAGTTCCTTGCCCTCGTCGCGCAACTGGTTCGTGAATTCGACGATCAGGATGCCGTGCTTGGTGATCAGGCCGACCAGCGTGATCAGGCCGATCTGGCTGTAGATGGACAAGGTGCCCCCGGTCAGCCACAGCGCCAGCAGCGCGCCGGTCATGGACAGCGGCACCGACAGCATGATGATGAACGGATTGCGCCAGCTCTCGAATTGCGCCGCCAGCACCAGGTAGATGAAGGCCAGCGCCATCGCGAAGACCAGGTAGATGCTGCCGGAGGAATCGCGGAATTCGCGCGACTGGCCGTCCAGGTCGGTGATGATGGTGTTGGGCAGCACGTCGCGCGCCACCTGGTGCATGTGCGTCAGGACCTCGCCCAGCGCATAGCCCGGCGCCACGGCGCCGTCGATCTTCACCGCGCGCAGCCGGTTGAAGTGGTTCAGCGACTGCGGCGACACGCCTTCGTGCACGCCCAGCAGGTTGTCCAGTTGCACCATGCTGCCGTCGCGCGCCCGAACGTAGATGCCCGAGATGTCGGTGGGATTGGCGCGGTCGCGCGGCGTCACCTGGACGATCACGTCGTACTGTTCGCCCTCGTCCTTGTAGCGCGTGACCTGGCGGCCGCCCAGCATGGATTCCAGCGTCCGGCCCACCGTGTCCACGTTGGCGCCCACGTCGGCCATCTTGTCGCGGTCCACCCGCACGCGCAGTTCGGGCGTGTTCAGGCGCAGGTCGGTGTCCAGGTTGATCAGGCCGGGATACTTGCGCAGCTCGGTCAGGAACACTTCGGTCAGGCGCGCCAGTTCCGCGTACGAAGCCTGGCTCATGATGATGAATTCCACCGGCTTGGAGCGCGCCGACTGGCCCAGCGACGGCGGATTGGTCGGGAAGGCGCGCACGCCCGGCAGCGAGGCGAACTGCGGCTGCAACTGCTGCGTGATGGCCTGCTGCCTGCGGCTGCGCTCTTCCCAGGGCTTCAGGCGCAGGATGGCGGTGCCGTCCGTCACGGTGGGGAAGCCCACCGTCACCTGGCTGCCGCTGGCCTCGGGGATGTCGGAATAGAATTTCTCGATGCCCAGCATGCTCTCGAGCGTGTAGTTCAGCGTGGCGCCTTCCGGCGAGCTGACGATGCCGAACACCACGCCGCGGTCTTCGATGGGCGCCAGTTCGCTCTTGACCACCTTGAACAGCACGCCGCTGGCGGCCGCGACCGCGATGCCGATCGCCACCACCAGCCAGCGGTGGCGCAGGGACGCCGCCAGCACGCGCCGGTAGCCGCGGCTCATGGCGTCCAGCCAGCCTTCGATCAGGTTGTACCAGCGGCTGTGGCTGCTCTGGTGGCGCAGCAGCACCGAACACATCATGGGGGTGAGCGTCAGCGCCACGAAGCCCGACACCAGCACCGCGCCGGCCAGCGCCAGCGCGAATTCGATGAACAGCCGCCCCGTGCGGCCCGTGGCGAACGCCAGCGGCGCATACACGGTGACCAGCGTCATCGTCATCGCGACCACGGCGAAGCCGATCTCGCGGGATCCGCGCAGGGCGGCTTCCTTGCGCGGCATGCCGTCCTCGATGTGGCGGAAGATGTTCTCCAGCACCACGATGGCGTCGTCCACCACCAGGCCGATGGCCAGCACCATGGCCAGCAGGGTCAGCGTGTTGATCGAAAATCCGAACAGGTACATCAGCGCGCAGGCGCCCACCAGCGATACCGGGATGGTGACGATGGGGATGATGCTGGCGCGCAGGTTGCGCAGGAAGAAGAAGATCACCAGCACCACCAGCACGATGGCCTCGCCGATGGTGTGGAACACGGAGTCGATGGAGCGCTCGATGAACACCGACGAGTCGTACGCGATGTTCAGCTTCATGCCGGCCGGCAGGTTCTCGTTCAGGCGGGCCACCTCTTCCCGCGCCGCCTTGGACAGTTCCAGCGGGTTGGCGGTGGATTGCCGGGTCACGCCGATGTTGATCGCGGGCTTGCCGTTGAAGCGCGACAGCACGCGGTCGTTGGCGGCCCCGATCTCCACCTTGGACACGTCGCGCAGGCGGACCGGGTAGCCCTTCACGTTGGCGACGATCACGTCCTCGAACTGCGCCGGCGTCTGCAGGTCGGTCGAGGACACGACCGAGAACTCGCGCGCGCGGGACTCGATGCGGCCGGCCGGGATCTCCACGTTCTGGCTGCGCAGCGCGGCTTCCACCTCCTGCACGGTCAGGCCGTAGGCGGCCAGCTTGTCGCGGTCCACGTAGATGCGCATGGACGGCAGGCGCTCGCCGAAGACGCGCACTTCCGCCGCCCCGGGCAGCACCGACAGGCGGGTCTTGATGTAGCGGTTGATGTAGTCGGACGTCTGGATGGCGGAATACGTGCCGGACTCCACCGCGATGTAGATGATGGGCTGGGAATCCGCCTCGACCTTGCCGATGATGGGTTCGTCGATCTCGTCGGGCAGGAAGCGCCGGGCGCGCGACACCTTGTCGCGGACTTCGGCCGCGGCCGCGTCGGGGTCGCGGGACAGGTTGAACTTGATGTTGATCAGGCTGCGTTCGGAGCGGCTGCGCGAGGTCATCACGTCCACGCCCTCGATGCCGGCGAGCTGGTCCTCCAGCGGCTTGGTCACCTGGGATTCGATCACCTCGGGCGAAGCGCCCTTGTAGGTGGTGTCCACCGAGACGATGGGCTCGTCGATCTTCGGATATTCGCGCACGGTCAGGCGCGAATACGAAATCAGGCCGATCAGCACGATGATCAGCGACAGGACCGACGCAAACACCGGCCGCTTGATGCAGGTTTCCGAGATACGCATTGCGCTACCGCCAAAAAGGGAAAAGGGGCGGCGTCACGCGCCGTTGCCCAGCACGGTCACGGGCGCGCCGTCCGTCACGCGCTGCAGGCCGGACACCACCAGGTGGTCGCCCGCCGCCACGCCGGTCAGGATTTCCACGCGGCCTTCGCGGCGCTCGCCGATCGTGACCTCGCGCCGCTCGGCCACGCCGTTCTTGACCCGGTAAACGTACTGCGTTTCTCCCGAGGGCGATAGCGCGGCTTCCGGGGCGACCAGGGCCTTGTCCTGGCTGAACAGCAACTGCACCCGGGCGAACATGCCCGGACGCAGCACGGCGTCCTTGTTGGCGACGGTGGCGCGCAGCAGGATGGAACGGCCGCCGGCGTCGACCAGCGGGCTGACGGCGTACACCACGCCCTGCCGCTCCTGGCCCGGCAGCGCGTCCAGGCGCAGGGTCAGTTGCTGGCCCACCCCCACCTTGCTCAGATACATTTCCGGCACGCGGAAGTCCACCTTGAGCGGATCGATCGCCTCGAGCGGAGCCAGGTCCTGGCCCTGGTTCACGTAGTCGCCCACGGACACGCTGCGCAGGCCCACGATGCCGCCGAACGGCGCCGTGATCGTCATTTTGTCCAGCCGCGCCTGCGCCAGCGTCACGGCGGCCTCCTGCACCTTCAGCGTGCTGGCCGCCTCGTCGCGGGCCTGCTGGCTGACGAAGCCCTTGCCCTGCAGTTCCACGGCGCGCCGGTAATGGCTCTGCGCCAGCGTGAGGTTGGCCCGCGCCTGGGCCAGTTCGGCCCGCGGCACGGAATCGTCCAGGCGGAGCAGGACGTCGCCCCGCTTCACCGGCTGGCCTTCCTTGAACTCGATGGACTGGATGCGGCCGGCGACTTCCGGCCGCAGCACGACGGATTCGTCGGAACGCAGACTGCCCACGGCCGACAGGCCGCGCGCGAACGGGATTTCCTTGACCGCGGCCACTTCGACCCGGACAGGCGCGGCGGGCGTCACGGAAGAATTGGCGGCGCCGGAGGCGGCCTGGGTGGGAGTCGCTCCGGGCGCGAGCCAGCGCGGCACAAAAATACCGAGCGCGGCCCCCGCGGCCAACCCTGCCGCTACGGCGGCCAGCAGTACTGCTTTTTTCATGCGCGAATGTCGCGGTATCGCGGCGCGGGCAGAACTAACCCCGCCCGGACGGCCCCGCAGGAACAGGAATGAGGGTTGGCACTTTAGCACCCGAATTTACATACTGGAACAATCCAGAAGCCGGATGAAAGAACTAAATTTGCCCTGAAAGGCGGATTTGAGGGTATATCCCAATGCCGCCGCCGGCCGCCCGGATGGGATCAGGCCCGCCGGGCCACGTCCACGCCCAGGTTCGCCAACTGGTCGGCCCGTTCGTTGCCGGGATCCCCGGCGTGCCCGCGGACCCAGCGCCACGACACGGTATGGCGGCCCACCTGCTCGTCCAGCAACTGCCACAGTTCGGCGTTCTTGACGGGTTTCTTGTCCGCCGTCATCCAGCCGCGCCGTTTCCAGTTGGCCAGCCACTCCGTCATGCCCTTCATCACGTACTGGGAATCCGTGTGGATGGTGACCGCGCACGGGCGCTTGAGCGCCCGCAGGCCCTGGATGACCGCCAGCAGTTCCATGCGGTTGTTGGTGGTCTGGAGTTCGCCCCCATGCAGCGTCTTCTCGTGGCTGCCGGCGCGCATCAGCACGCCCCAGCCGCCCGGGCCGGGGTTGCCCTTGCAGGCGCCGTCCGTCCACATTTCCACTTTCTGCTCGTTCGCTTTGCTGTCCTGCATGGTGCTGCCTGGTTGTCCTTTTCGTGCTGAATCCATTGCGGCCGGCCGCTCAGCGGCGGTCGAGGCCGTCGTCCGCCTGGCGATTGACCACCACCGATGCCGCCCGCGCGCGCTTGGGCTTGGTCTTCCAGGCGGGGCCAATGATACGCATGCCGGCCACGCGCTTGACGGCGGACACCAGATAGACGGCGCCGCCCACGCTCCACCAGCGGGCGCCCGCCGATTCCAGGAAGGCCCAGCGCTGCAGCCACTTTTCGCTGCGGCAGGCCGGCGCGTAGCAGCCGAAATGGCTTTCCTCGACCTCCAGCGACAGCAGCTTGAACCAGTCCTTCAGGCGCGGCAGCGACACCTGGGACGAGGGCGGCTGGGGCAGCCAGGGCTCCATGCCCGGCATGCGCGTGCGCGCCCCCCACATGCTCCAGGGATTGAAACCCGAGATCACGACGCGCCCTTCCGGCACCAGCACGCGCTCGACCTCGCGCAGCACGTTGTGGGGGTCCTGGGTGCATTCGAAGGCGTGCGGCAGGATCAGCAGGTCCACGCTCTGGGATTCGAACGGCAGGGCCTCGGGCTGGGCGATGACCACCCGGGACTGCCAGCCGGCCGCGCCGTCCGCGGACGGAGCCTCAGTGCCCACGTATCCCTTGAACGGCATGCGGTTGGCGCGCAGCAGATTCATGTCGGCCAGGCCGACCTGCCAGGCGTAATATCCGAATACGTCCGCGACAGCCGCGTCGAACTGCGCCCGCTCCCAGGCCAGGACGTATTGTCCTGGCGGCGTCTGGAACCATTCGGCCAGTTCTACAATCGGCGGAGTATCTTCTGCCACGTTCTATTCCTTCGAATCCCATGCAAGCCTTGACCGCCCCTTCAGGCGGCCGCGAGCCCAACGCCGCGGTCTTGCCGCTACCCGCCTTCACCGACAACTACATCTGGGCGATCGTCCGCGACGGCCAGGCCGCCGTGGTGGATCCCGGCGAGGCCGGCCCGGTGCTGCGGCTGCTCGAGCAGCAAGGCTTGAGACTGCGCGCCATTCTACTCACGCACCATCATGGCGACCACGTCGGCGGCGTTTCCGAATTGTCCCGCATCGAGGGCATCACCGTATACGGCCCGGCGCGGGAGCGCCTGCCGCGCTGCGACGTGCCGCTGGCGCAGGGCGACCGCGTGACGATACCGGAACTCGACCTGGACCTGAGCGTGCTGGACGTGCCGGGCCACACGGCCGGCCACATCGCCTACACGGGCCGGGCGGCCGGCCTGGAACCCGTTCTGTTTTGCGGCGACACGCTGTTTGCGGGGGGCTGTGGCCGGCTTTTCGAGGGAACTCCCGCGCAAATGCATGATTCCTTAGAAAAATTTTCCGTTTTACCGCCAGATACACAGGTTTTTTGCGCACACGAGTACACTCTAGCGAACTTGCGCTGGGCGTCGGCAGTCGAACCGGCCAACCGCAACCTGCAGCAATGGCATCAGCGGGCCCGGCAATTACGAGCAGAAGGTCTTCCCACGCTTCCATCGACCATCGGTCAGGAACGCGCGACCAATCCGTTTTTGCGCACGCAGCAAATCGAGGTCGTCCGCGCGGCAGAACGCCGGGCCGGCCACAGCCACGCTACGCCGGTAGAGGTCTTTGCCTCCCTTCGTGAATGGAAGAACGAATTCAAGTGACAGCCCGATGAATCTATCCCGACTCCTTCTGCCGCTCATGCTGGCAGTCCTCGCCGGTTGCGCAGGAACCAAATCCCCCGACAGCAAGAACCTCACCACCAATTCCCAAGGGCGCTACATCGCCCGCGACACCTCCAGGACGGTCGATCTCACCAATCCGCCCGCCGACGCCTGGGACCGCATCCGCCGCGGTTTCGCCATCCCCAACCTGAACACCGACCTCTCGCAGCAGTGGACCGACTATTACGCGTCCCACCCCGAGTCGGTGCAGCGCATGGCGGAACGGGCCGGCAAGTACCTGTACTTCATCGTCGACGAGATCAACCGCCGCGGCCTGCCGACGGAACTGGCGCTGCTGCCCTTCGTCGAAAGCGCCTACAACCCCACCGCGCTGTCGCGCGCGCAGGCCTCGGGCCTGTGGCAGTTCGTGCCGGCCACCGGCCAGCACTTCAACCTGAAGCAGGACTGGTGGCGCGACGAGCGCCGCGATCCCATCGCCTCGACCAACGCGGCCCTGGACTACCTGGAAAAACTGTTCGAGATGCAGGGCGACTGGTATCTGGCCCTGGCTTCCTACAACTGGGGCGAAGGCTCGGTGCAGCGCGCCATGGCCAAGAACGAAGCGGCGGGCCAGGGCACGGACTACCTGTCCCTGAACATGCCCGACGAGACCCGCAACTACGTTCCCAAGCTGCAGGCCATCAAGAACATCATCGCCGACCCGCAGCGCTACGCGGTGGCCCTGCCCCCGGTCGGCAACACGCCCTATTTCGTGACGGTGCAGAAGAACAGCGACATCGACCTGGAAATCGCCGCCAAGCTGGCCGAAATGCCGCTGGACGAATTCAAGGCGCTGAACCCCTCGTTCAACCGCCCCGTCATCCGCGGCGACCACGGCCCCACCCTGCTGCTGCCGGCCGACCGCGTCGAAATTTTCAACGCCAACCTGACCAACTACAAGGGCGACCTCAGCGCCTGGAAGATCTACCACTCGCGCCGCGGCGAATCCTACGCCTCGATCGCCAAGCGCTTCGGCGTGACCGAAGGCCGGCTGCGAGACATCAACGATATCGGCTCGCGCCAGAAATCCGCCTCCGGCCAATCCCTGCTGGTGCCCGGCGAACCCGGCACCGGCGGCGTGCAACTGGCCTCGCTGGCGCCTCCCGTGGGCGCCCTGGATTCGGCGCCGGCCAGCGACAAGGCCGCCGCGCCGCGTGGCCGCGCCGCGCAGGCGCCGGCCGCCCGCGCCGCCAGCGCCCGTCCGAACGTCCGCACCCACAAGGTCCGCCAGGGCGACACGCTGTTCTCGCTGGCCAAGCAGTACGGCACCTCGGTCGACGCCCTGCGCGCCCTGAACAACATCAAGGGCAGCGCCCTGAAGGTGGGCGCCCAGTTGCGGGTGCCGGGCACCAACGCGCGCGGCTGATCGCGCCGGGAACGACAAGAGGGCGCACCCCGCGACGGGCGCGCCCTCTTACTTTTCATCGCGGGGCCGCCAAATTCCTTAAAATAGGCGGTCTCCAGAAGGAAAAAATCAAAGGATAGATATATGGGCTTTCTCGCCGGCAAGCGCATCCTGGTCACCGGGGTGCTTTCCAACCGATCCATCGCCTACGGCATCGCGCGCGCCTGTCACCAGCAAGGCGCCGAACTGGCGTTCACCTACGTGGGCGACCGCTTCAAGGAACGCGTGGCCGAATTCGCCGCCGAATTCGGCAGCAACATCGTGCTGCCCTGCGACGTGGCCGAAGACAGCCAGATCGAAGCGACCTTCGCCGAGCTTGGCACGCACTGGGACGGCCTGGACGGCCTGGTGCATTCCATCGGGTTCGCGCCGCGCGAAGCCATCGCCGGCGACCTGCTGGACGGCTTGTCGCGCGAAGCCTTCCGCATCGCGCACGACATCTCGGCCTACAGCTTTCCCGCCCTGACCAAGGCCGCGCTGCCGCTGATGGAAGGCCGCAACGCCTCCGTGCTGACGCTGACCTACCTGGGCGCCGAACGCGTGGTCCCGCACTACAACACGATGGGCCTGGCCAAGGCCTCGCTGGAAGCCAGCGTGCGCTACCTGGCCGCGGCCCTCGGCCCGCGCGGCATCCGCGCCAACGGCATTTCCGCCGGCCCCATCAAGACGCTGGCCGCCAGCGGCATCAAGGACTTCACGGCCATCCTGAAGTTCGTGGAGGCCCAGTCGCCCCTGCGCCGCAACATCACCATCGAAGACGTGGGCAACGTCGCCGCCTTCATGCTGTCGGACCTGGCCGCCGGCGTGACGGGCGAAATCACCCACGTGGATGGCGGTTTCTCGACCGTCGTCCCGGGCATGGAAGACTGATCGACGGCGCGGGCGGCGCCCGCGCCGCGCCCGGCCGCTCAGGCCGGCCGCACCACCACGGTGGACACCTGCACGTCCACCGCGGTCATCAGCTTGTGGACCGGGCATTTCTCGGCCACCGCCAGCAGTTCGTCGATCTGCGCATCGGACAGCTCGCCGTGCAGCGTCAGCTTGGCCGTCAGCCGGTAGACGCCCTTGCGTTCTTCGCCGGCATCGCGCACCACCTCCACCCCCACCGACTCCAGCGGCAGGCCCTTGCGCTGCGAATAGACCATCAGGGTCATCGCCTTGCAGCCGCCCAGCGCGGTATCGAAGTAATCATGCGGATCGGGGCCTTCGCCCTGCGGCTGCGGCATCGCCAGCGGAAGTTCATGGCCTTCGGCCACGGCGGTGAACTGCAGGGTGTTGGGCGCATTCTGGCGCACGCGGATGCTCATGGATCGGACCTCCTGGGATTGGCTCTGACGGGATGCCGCGGCGGCGGCCCCAGCCCACGTTGTAGCACCTGGCGGCGGGCGATCCCCAGCCGCGTCCGGCGACAACTGACTATAAGCTGAACTTCCCGGCCCGGCGCCGGTCGGATACCCCTGTCCGCAATACCGCACATCTATGGAGGGCCGCATGAGCGCCAGACAACTTCTCGACCAATTGCTGCAGTCCGGGCAAGGCCTGCTGTCCGACACCACCAACCGCGTGCAGGACGCCGCGGGCGGCAAGGGCGCTTCCTTCCTGACCGGCCTGGGCGGCGGCGCGCTCGGCGCGGGCGCGCTCGGGCTGCTGCTGGGCAGCAAGAAGGCCCGCAAGATCGGCGGCAAGGTCGCCATGTACGGCGGCATGGCGGCGCTGGGCGCCCTGGCCTATCGCGCCTACGGCGACTGGCAGCGCGGCCAGGCCGGCGCGCCCGCAGAACCGCCCCGCACGCTGGACCGCCTGCCCGCGCCGGAAGCCGAACAACACAGTACCGCCGTGCTGGCCGCCATGATCGGCGCGGCCAAGGCCGACGGCCACATCGGCCCGGAAGAACGCGCCCTGCTCGAAACCGAACTGGCGAAGCTGTCCTCGGACGCCCAGGACCGCCGCTGGCTCGAAACCGAGCTGTCGCGCCCGCTGGATCCGGCCGCGGTGGCGCAATCGGCCCGCACGCCGGAAATGGCCGCCGAGATGTACCTCGCCAGCCTGCTGGTCGTGGACGAGGAAAGCTACATGGAGCGCGCCTACCTGGACGAACTGGCCCGGCAGCTCAAGCTGGAGCCCGGCCTGAAGGAACAACTGGAACAGCACGCCCGGGCCGCCGCGGCCTGAGCCGCGGCGCGCCCTAGTCCGCGCGCAAGCCCATCGACGCGGTCAGCGCCCCGTAGCGGTCCATGTCCGCCGCTATCATGTCCTGGAAAGCGCGCGGCGTGCTGCTCGCGGGCGTAAAGCCCTGCTCGCGCAATGACGCCTGCACGTCCGAGCGCTGGACGATCTTCGCCACCGCCGCGTTCAGCTTGGCCACCACCGCCGGCGGCGTGGCCGCCGGCGCCAGCAGTCCATGCCACTGGTCCAGCGCATAGCCGGGCACGCCTTGCTCGGCGACCGTCGGCACGGCCGGCATCAGCGGCGAGCGCGCCGGCGACGTGACGGCCAGGGCGCGCAGCTTGCCCGCCGCGATCAGCGGCGCCGCGCTGGACGCGGTGACCGCGCCCATGGCCACCTGCCCGGCCATGACGTCCGTCAGCGCCGGACCGCAGCCCTTGTAGGGCACGTGCTGCAAGGACGCGCCCGCCGCGCGCGCCAGCATCTCGCCCGCCAGGTGCTGCGGCGTGCCGTTGCCGCAGGAGGCGAACGGCAGGGACTTGCCCGCCCTGGCGGCCGCCAGCGCATCGTCCAGGCCGCGCAGGTCCGAGGCGGCCGGCACCACGAAGACCGACGGCACGAAGGCCACGTTGATGACGGCCGTGAAATCCCGCTCGGGCGAAAAACCCGGATTGCGGTAGACCCCGGGATTGATGGCGAATGAGCTGTTCACCATCAGCAGCGTGTAGCCGTCGGGCGGCGACTCCGCCACGACGCGCGCGCCGATGTTGCCGCTGGCGCCGGGGCGGTTTTCCACCACCACGGGCTGGCCCAGTTGCTCCTGCAGGCTGGCCCCGATGCGGCGCGCCAGCAGGTCGGTGCCGCCGCCCGGCGGGAAGGTCACGACGATGGTGACCGGATGGGACGGATAGGCGGCGTCCTTGGGCGCTTCGCCCGACGGCGGATTGCCGCAGGCGGCCAGGGACAGCGCGACCAGCGGAATGACGGTTTGGAACAGGCGTTTCATGTCGCGAACCTGGGGCGGGAAGACTCAGGCGTCCAGGCCGATATCGAGGACCTTGGCGCTATGCGTGATCCAGCCCACCGCGATCTGGTCCACGCCGGTGGCGGCCACGGCCGCCGCGGTGTCGGGCGTGATGCGGCCCGAGGCCTCGGTGATGGCGCGGCCGCGCGCCATCGCGACGGCGCGGCGCAGATCGTCCAGGCTCATGTTGTCGAGCAGCACCACGTCCACGCCCAGCGACAGCGCCGCTTCCAGTTGCTCCAGGGTGTCCACTTCCAGTTCGATCTTGACCATGTGGCCGATGCCGGCGCGAGCCCGCTCGACCGCCGTGGCGACCCCGCCGGCCAGCGCGATGTGGTTGTCCTTGATGAGCACCGCGTCGTCCAGCCCGTGGCGGTGATTGCTGCCGCCGCCCACGCGCACCGCGTACTTCTGCACGGCGCGCAGGCCCGGCATGGTCTTGCGCGTGCAGGTGACCCGGGCGCCGTAGCCCGCGATGACGCGGGCGATGGAGGCCGTGGCGCTGGCCACGCCGCTCAGGTGGCAGAGGAAGTTCAGGGCCACGCGCTCGGCGGTCAGCATGGCGCGGGCGTTGCCGCGCAGGCGCGCGATTTCCGTGCCGGGCCGCAAGTCCGCGCCATCGCGTTGCGAGACGGCGAACTCGATGCCCGGATCCATCGCGCGAAACGCCAGGCGAGCCAGGTCCAGCCCGGCCAGCACGCCGTCCTGGCGCGCCACCAGGCGGGTTTCCGCCACGGCGTCGGCGGGCACGATGGCGTCGGTGGTCAGGTCGCCCGCGCGGCCCAGGTCTTCAAGCAGGGCCGCGCGCACCAGCGGCTCCAGCATGACTTCCGGCAAGGGGGGGACGGCCAGTCGGGCGGCGGTCGAAGGCGCTGCGGCTTTAATGCTCATTTTGAGTATTTAGAGTTTAAAAAAAGGCGCGCAAGCATTGCGCAACATTTATGCTAAGAGCGAGCATAAAGCTTGTCAAGCGTCAAAGCGCGCGGGACAGGGGCAATTTGCTGCCGGCGATGGCGCGTTCGAGCAGCACGTCGCGGCGGAAGCGAAACAGCTTGGCCGGCCGGCCGGCCGTGCCGGTCGCCATTTCGCCCGTCTCTTCGACCAGCGCCTGCTGTTCGATGAGCCGCCGGAAATTCTGCTTGTGCAGGCCGCGCCCGGCCAGCGCCTCCACCGCCAGTTGCAGTTGCAGCAAGGTGAATTGGGCGGGCATCAATTCGAACACCACCGGCCGGTACTTGATCTTGGCCCGCAGGCGCGCGATGCCGGTGGCCAGGATGCGCCGGTGGTCGTGGCGCATGGGCTCGCCCGGCACGGCGGCGCCGCTGCCGCGGCCGCGCCGCGCCGCCTCGGGCACCAGACCGGCCTCGAACAGCAGTTCGTAGCGCTGCAGCACCATGTCCTCGTTCCAGGAGGCCCCTTCCAGCCC
This sequence comes from Achromobacter veterisilvae, assembly GCF_900496975.1. GTDB lineage: Bacteria > Pseudomonadota > Gammaproteobacteria > Burkholderiales > Burkholderiaceae_B > Achromobacter > Achromobacter veterisilvae. Next base: position 43,751 of record NZ_UFQC01000020.1, on the reverse strand, counting down.
GAACGTGATGGCGGCGCGCTGGCGGCGGCGCTGGCGCACGGCGGCGTCGGCGCTTTCCTCGCACCAGGCGGCCAGCCTGGGCACGATCAGTTCCTCGACCAGCGCGGGCGTGCCGGCGCGGCGGTCTTCCCAGGGGAAGTAGCGATACCAGTCCTGCCAGCCGACCTGCGCCACGCCGGTTTCGCCGGCCTCGCGCGTCAGCCCCAGGTAGCTCACCGACATGACGCGCGCGCCCGACTCGTCGGAGCGGTCGCCGTCGGCAAAGGTGTAGAGCTGCTCGACGTAGCCCAGCGGATGGTGGGTCTGCGCCTCGACCCAGGCGCGCAGGCCGGCCTGCAGCGAACGGTGCGAAAGCTCGAAGGGGCCCGCCGGCAAGGCGCGCGCGTCGTCGGTCGTCAGCACGCGCGGTTCGCCGTTGGTGACGGCGACGAGCACGGCGACGAGTTCTGCATGGACGGAGCGTTCGACGGATTCAGTCAAGGTAGGCGTATGGAAAATGTGGAAACCGGGCGCCGTGCCGCAAAGCCGCGAGGTGCCGGAAATTATAAGGTTGGGGTTCTGCAACAGCCCCTTGCAAACGTGACAGACCGGCGCGCCACCGCGGCGCCGCGCCGGCCTAAGATGGAGTCGGCATCAGGCGCGTCGCCATCCCGGGACGCCCGCAAGCGGAGCAATCATCATGTTGAAAACTGCCCCAGACCCCAACGCCGCCAAGGCCGCCGAAGCCGAAAAAAACGTTGCCCCCGATCCGCGCAAAGGCACGGAAGTCATGCCAATGCCCGACCAGAGCAGCAAGCTCGTCGCGGGAATGCCGCGGCGCGGACGCGCCATCGCGGAGCCCGGCGAACCCGGCGTCATCACTCCCGAAGACGACGTGCTGGATACGTCCTACGAACACCGCAAGGGCTGATGGACCCGCGCGTCAAGCGACCTTCGCCACCGCGTCCTGGCGCGTGTCCACCACCGTCAGGATGGCCAGGAAGCCGCTGATGTCGAACACTTCGCGCACATGCGGCTGCAGGGCGCACAGCACCAGCGCGCCGGCGCCCTGCTTCAGGCGCTTGGCCAGCACCAGCACGACGCGCAGGCCCGCGCTCGAGATGTAGTTCAGGTTGGACAGGTCCAGCACGAAGCGGCTTTCGCCCTTTTCCACGTGGGCCAGCAAGTCCGACTCGATGCTCGCCGCGTTGGCGCTGTTGATCTGGCCTTCGGGCGAGACAACCAGGACTTCTCCGATTTTTTCTATTGCGAGATTCATAGCGGTTCCCGAAAAGTGGCCGGCGTCCGGCACCTGCGCAGAAGGACGGCGGCGCAATGGCGAGATGATACGCGAGCCCGCGCACTCTCTCACGCTCTGTTCGCCGGGCATGGCTATCGTGCATACTTGCGCCTGCACGTGCTCCACTGAACGCAAGGCGACTCATGCCCCCTCCGCCCGATACGCTGGACCTCGTTCCCGACCAGAATGCCGTTGCCGCCGCGCTGCAATGGCTCGAAGGAATTGCCGAGCGCGACGCCTGGCCGCCCAAGCTGGGCTTCGGACTGTCGCTGAGCCTGGACGAAGCCTTGACCAACATCGTGGACTACGCCTTCGACGACCCCGCGGCCGCGGGATCGCCCCCCTCGGTGACGCTGCACTGCCGCCAGGACGAGACCGGGATCGCGCTGGAGATCGTGGACAACGGCCGCCCCCACGACCCCACGAAAACGCCTCCGCCCCCCCTGGCCGCCACGCTGGACGAGGCCGAGATCGGCGGCCATGGCTTGCGGCTCATGCGGCACTACCTGCATGACCTGCGCTATGCGCGCAGCGGCGGCAGCAACCGCCTGACGCTGGTCGCGCGCGCCGGATAGGCGCATTGCGCGCGCTATCGAACCAGGCTATCGGTTTTTTTTCCCGATAGGCAGAAAGTACCGAACAAAACGGGCCCGATTGTCACTCATGCATAGACTGCGCGCCGGTTGCGCGACGCCCTTGCACTGATGCCGCCCGTGAACGCCCCTTATCGCCCGGAAGGACTGATCGCCCGCCCCCTGCATGCCCGCATCGACGCGGGCGCCGTGAGCCACAATCTGGCGCGCCTGCGCGCCGCGCTGCCGGCCGGAGCCGGTGGCCCCCGGCTCTGGGCCACGGTGAAGGCGGACGCCTACGGGCACGGCGTGGCGCGGATCCTGCCCGCGCTGCGCGCCGCGGACGGACTGGCGGTGCTGCACCTGAACGAAGCGCGCGCCTGCCGCCGGTTCGGCTGGGACGGCCCCATCCTGGTCTACGGCGGCCTCTATTCCCCGGCGGATGCGCTGCTGCTGGACACGCCCGACCTGCACCTCGTGATCACGCATGCCGCCCAGCTCGAATGGCTGGCGCAGGCTCCGCTGGCCGAGCGCCCGGCCGTCTGGCTGCGCTATGCCGGCGACATCCATCACACGGGTTTCTCGGCGGACGACTACCGCCCCGCGTTCGACGCGGCCAGCGCCCTGGCCCGGCGCGGCGTCATCGGTGAAGTCGGGCACCTGAACCACTACGCCCGCGCCGACGAGCCCGATGGCATCGACGCCGCCGATGCCGCCTTCCGCCACGTGATCGCGGGGCTGCCGGGTCCGGTGTCCACCAGCAATTCGGCCGCGCTGCTGCGCCACGGCGCCCGCGCCGCCGGCACGCAATGGGTGCGCCCCGGCCTGGCGCTGTACGGGGCCAGCCCGATCGCCGACCGCAGCGCCGCGCAACTGGACCTGCGGCCCGCGATGTCGCTGCACTCGCAGGTCGTGGGAATACAGCGCGTGCACGCCGGCGCGGGCGTGGGCTACAGCGGTGCGTTCCTGGCGCCCGCCGCCATGGCGGTGGGCATCGTCACCTGCGGCTACGCGGACGGCTATCCGCGCCATGCGCCCACCGGCACGCCCGTCGTCGTCGACGGCGTGCGCACGCGGCTGCTGGGGCGCGTCTCGATGGACATGATGGCCGTGGATCTCGGCCCCGTTCCGCATGCCTGCATCGGCGCGCCCGTCACGCTCTGGGGCGCGTCGGGCCTGGCGGTGGAAGAAGTGGCGGCCTCGGCGGGCACCATCGCGGCCGAACTGCTCACCGGCCTGAGCGCGCGGGTGCCGGTGCAGTTGGCCGGCCGGGACCCCGGGCCTTGACCGGCGATGCCCGCGCCCGGCGCGGCCCGCCCTCAGGCCGCGCCGTCCCGGGACCGGGCCGGCGCGAACATCAGGAACAGCAGGGTCGCGCACAGGTAGATGATGCCGGTGGCCGCCAGGCCCGCGCCCATGCCCGCGGCCCCGAACATGGCGCCCACCACCAGCGGCCCGGCCATCTGGCCCAGCTTGTCGGCGGCGCGCATGACGCTGGTGGCTCCCGCGGCGCCGTAGCGCTGCACGTCCGGCAGCGCCAGCATATAGGGCGCCTGCGACGCGCCGGCGAAGCAGCTTGCCAGCGCCAGCAGCAGCACGGCCGCCGCCGCGGCCAGCAGGCCGCTGTTGAAGTACAGCCCCAGCATGCCCACGCTGCCGACCAGGCCGCCCAGCACGATCCAGCTTTTCTTGATGCGGCTGCGGTCCACCACGCGGCCCATCAGCGGCCCCACGTAGATCACACAAAGTCCGTAGATCATCAGCACGCGTCCGATGCTCGATGCGGCCACGCCCTCGGCTTCGAGATAGAGCGGCAGCGCGAACGACAGCAGGCCCACCTGCGCGATCGAAAAGGGAATGACGCTGCCCAGCAGCAGCAGGCCGAAGTCGCGGGTCCACAACAGCCGCAAGGTGTCGGACAGGCGCGCGCGCGTCCGCGCGACCGCCTGCGCCGCCTGCCTGCGCCCGCGGTCCATGTACGGCCGCATCAGCACCAGCACGCCGGCCAGCGGCAGCGCCAGCATCGCCGCGCCCACGCCGAACACGGCGCGGAAACCCGTCTGCTCCATCAGCATCGCGCCCACGGCCGCGCCGGACAGATGGCCCGCGAACAGGCCGGCGATCACTCCCGTCATGTTGCGGCCGCGGTACTGCGCGGGGCTGCGCGTGACGATGAAGCCCTGCAACCCCATCCAGGTCAGGCCGTAGCCCAGGCCCACCAGCCCGCGCGCCGCGCTGAACATCAGCAGGTTGCCCGCCGCCGCGCAGGCCAGCATGCCCGCGCACGACACCGCCAGTCCGGCCAGCACGGGAACCTGCCAGCCCTTGCGGTCGGTCAGGCTGCCCGCGAGCAGCGAGGTCAGCAGGCCGCAGCCCATCTCGACGGAAATCGGCAGCGCCAGCAAAAGGTTCGCCGGCAGGTCCAGCCCGTCCGCCGGCAGGCTGCGCGCATACAGCGGCAGGAAGCCCAGCGGCAAGGCCCAGGCGAACAGGAAACCGAACATCACCGGCCGGGCGATACGCCCGATCTCGGACTCGTCATCGGGGCCGATGCGGCTGCCGTCGGGCAAGGTCGCCCGCGCGGCGAAGGCGCGGTTCATCAGCAGCGACAGCAACAACAGCATCTCGATGGCGGCCACCAGCGCCACGGCCACCACGGTCACGGCGTCCAGCGCCCGGCCGCGCACGCCGGCCGCGATCACGTCATCGGACAAGCGCAGCACCAGGTCGCCGTGCGCGCGCGGATCGGGGTTCGTGGCGCCCAGCGGCAGCACCAGGGTCAGGTCGTCGGAACGCGGGCGCGCCGCCGGCAACCCCGCCACGTCCAGCGCGCCTTTCGCGCCGGCGCGGCTCAGCACGCGGCCCTCGCCGTCCACCAGTTCGATCTGCGCCACGGCGGGAAAGGTCGCGGCCAGGCGCGAGAACGGCGCGTCCACGCCGCGCAGGCGATCCAGCGTCAGGCCGTAGCCCAGCACCCGGTTCAGGTCGCGCTGCAGGCCTTCGGCCAGCAGGCCGACGTTATTGCGCGTCACCTCCAGCCAGCCGCTGCGGAACGTGGAGATCGTGTAGGCGGCATAGACGCCCTGGGCCAGCATCAGTGCCAGCAAGGGCACGACGAAGCGCGCCCGGCCGCCGGCCGCGAGCGAGGTCAGGGGCACCAGATACTTGAAGACGGCCGCCAGGCCCAGGCCGACCAGCGCCGTGACGGCCAGCAACACCTGCAGGTTGTCCACGATGAGGCGCCGGCTGGCTTCGCCGTCCTTGGCCGCCGACAGCACCACGGCGCCGGCGACGTTGCCGCCCGCGGCGGCCAGGGGCACGGCCAGGGTCACGGTGCCATCGGACACCGACATGAGCGCGCCGGACGCGCGCCGCGCCGCGCGGCTGTCGCGGGTTGCGCCCGCGTCAAGGGCCTGCGCGAGCGCGACGGCGCCTTCGGGAAGTTCGCCCTGCACGGCCAGCGTCTGGCCGTCGGCGCGCAGCACCGCGGCGCCGAGCAGGTCGCGCGATCCCGACACGCTGTCCTGCAGGCTGTCGCGCAGGCCGAAGTATTGCTCCAGCGGCTTGCCCAGCCGCAATCCGTTTTCGATGTTGCCCGCCGCGCGGCGGGCGATGACTTCCACGCGGTCGGCGGTGGTGTCCACCACCAGCCGGTTCAACGCGGACAGGCTGAGCGCGCCGATCAGCGCTTGCGCCAACAACAGGACGGCCAGGCAGGCCAGCGTGACTTCGAGTACCGGGCGGCGTCTCAGTCCCTCCAGCACGATTTGAATGGGCTCGCTACGCATGAGGCTGACACACCGCAAAGTATTTACACACGGGCACCAATGGTATTTACAATTAATGCAAATTGCATCTTTTTTTACACCCGCACCTTCATCCACCGCCGCCCCCTCCATGCCCGTCCGGTCGCTACGTAGCAAGATTTTTCTTCTGGTCGTAGCGCTTCTCCTCGCGGTGGCCGCGTTCGTGATGCTGACGTCGCAGCGCAACGTCACGCGCACGGTAATGAGCAGCGAACGCCACGCCGTCAGCAACGTGATGGAACTGGTGCTGCGCGATGCCGAGGCCCGCTGGGGCGCGCTGCTGACCGACAAAATCACGACGGTGCGCAGCGGCCGCCGCCAACTGATGCAGACCGGCACGGTAGTGGCGGCGGCGCTGACTTCCTACGCCGACATGGCCGAGCGCGGCCTCATGACGCCCGGCGCGGCGCGCGGCATGGCGCGCGCCTGGATCAACCGCCTGAAGCTGGACGACCGGCGCTATGCCTTCGTCTACGACGCCGATTTCCAGGTGGTGGCCAGCGGCAACCCGGACATGATCGACCGCGACCTGTCGCAGTTGTCCGACTTCAAGAACCGCCCGCTCGCCCAGGCGCTGTACGAAGAAAGCCGCACCTCGGGATACGGCTTCGCGATCTACCGCTGGCCGCCTTCGGCGCAGCGCGGCGACAGCGAAACGCGCTATGCCTACTTCGGCTACTTCCGGCCGTGGAACTGGGTCTTCGTCATCACCGACAGCGCGCAGGACGTCATCGACCAGATCCAGGCGCGCCGCGAACAGATGGAAAACTCGGTGCGGGGCATGCTGTCCAAGCTGACGCTGGCGCAGTCGGGCTTCATCTTCATCGCCGCCGACGACGGCCGGATGGTGGTGCCGCTGCCCGAACGGCAGGCGGGCCTGCTGGACGCCAGCGACAGCAAGGGCGAAACGCTGCGCAGCCTGCTGGCCCGCCAGGATGCGGACGGCAAACTGCAAAGCCTGCGGTTCGACGGCGGCGGCGGCCCCTGGCAGATCGACAGCGCCCGCTTCGCGCCGCTGGGCTGGACCTTGGTGACGGCCGTGCCGGAAAGCGACCTGACTGCGCCGGCGCGCGAACTGCTGAACCGCCAGGCCCTGATCTTCGTGGGCATGATGCTGGTGGCCCTGGTCTGCGCCTGGCTGGTGGCGGCGCGCGTCGTGCGGCCCCTGGAAACGCTGACCCGCTACGCCCGCCAGTTGCCCGAACAGGACCTGACCGCCGCGGCCAGCGTGCCGGCGAACATCGCCGCGCTGCCGGACAAGCACAAGGACGAGGTCGGCCGGCTGGCCGCCTCCTTCCTGTTCATGAACCACAAACTGCGCGAGAACGTCGCCCGCCTGATGCGCGAGACCACCGCGCGCGAACGCTTCGAAAGCGAACTGAACATCGCCCGCGCGATCCAGTTGGGCCTGCTGCCCGTGCCCCTGTCCAGCGCGACGCGCGACCAGATCGACCTGAACGCGGTGATGCTGCCGGCCAAGGAAGTGGGCGGCGACCTCTACGACTACTTCACGCTGCCCGACGGGCGCCTGTGCCTGGCGATCGGCGACGTGTCCGACAAGGGCGTGCCCGCCGCGCTCTTCATGGCGGTGACCCGCACGCTCATCCGCGCCACGGCCGAAGACGAAACGGACCCGGCGCTGATGATGCAGAAGATCAACAACCGCCTGTCCGAAAACAACCCCAACATGATGTTCGTCACGCTGCTGCTGGGCGTGCTGGACCTGACCACCGGCGACCTGCAATGGGCCAACGCGGGCCACCTGCCCCCGGCCGTGATCGGCGCGGACGGCGTGGTGCGCCTGCTGGAAGGACGCAGCGGCCCCGCCTGCGGCGTGCAGGAAGACCTGGAATACCGCGGCCTGTCCACCGTGCTGGCGCCCGGCGAAATGCTGGTCGGCTACACCGACGGCATCACCGAGGCCGTCGACCCGAACGACGCCCAGTACGGCGATCCGCGCCTGCTGGCCGTCCTGTCCAATCCCCCCGTGCCTTCGGCCAAGCTGTCCAAGCGCCTGCTCGAGGACGTGCAGGCTTTCGCCGACGGCGCGGAACAATCCGATGACATCACATTGATCGTGATCCGCCGCCCATGAAGAAATCGCTGCCCACCCTTATGCTGTGCCTGGCCTTGCTGGCGCCCGCGGCAAGCATGGCGCAGACGGCCGCGACGCCCGCCGCCCAAGTGTTCCCGACCAAGCCCGCCGCCAAGCCGGACGGCGGAAAATGGCGCATCGGCTACTTCGAAAGCGGCGACTACAGCGAATACCCGCGCACCTTGCGCGTCACCGTCGAAGGCCTGCAAAAGCTCGGTTGGCTGACCCTGCCCGCCATGCCCGACGGGCTGAACGGGCGGCAGATGTGGGAATTCCTGGCCGACAACGCGCGCAGCGACACGCTGGAGTTCGTGCGCGACGCCTGGTGGCAGCCGGGCAATTTCGACGCAACGCAGCGTCCCGCGGTGCGGGACGCCATCAAGCAGCGCCTTTCCGGCCGCCGCGACATCGACCTCATCATCGCCATGGGCACCTGGGCGGGCCAGGACATGGCCGCCATGGGCACGCCCGTGCCGACCATCGTGGCCTCCACCAGCGACGCGATCGGCGCCCGCATCGCGCGTTCGGCGCAGGACAGCGGACAGGACAACCTGCACGCCCGCGTCCAGCCCGAGCGCTATCAGCGGCAGGTGCGCCTGTTCCACGAGATCGTGCCGTTCAAGCGGCTGGGCCTGGTCTATGAAGACAGCCCCGAGGGCCGCACCTACAGCGCCGTCGAGGCGGTGGAGCAAGTGGCGCGCGAACAGCATTTCGAGGTGCTGTCCTGCAATGCGCCGTCCAACGGCATCCCGGCCGAAGTCGCCACGCGCAACGCGATGGAATGCTATGCCAGGCTGGCGCCGCAAGTGGACGCGGCCTACGTGACGGTGCACCGGGGCGTGACCCCCGCGTCCATCGACACCGTGGCCGAGATCCTGCGCCAGGCGCGCGTGCCCAGTTTTTCGATGCTGGGTTCCGAAGAGGTCAAGCACGGCCTGCTGCTGAGCCTGGCGCAGGCCGACTATTCCTACGTGGGCCTGTTCTACGCGGAAACGATGGCGCGCATCTTCAACGGCGCCAAGCCGCGCGACCTCTCCCAGGTGTGGATCGACCCCGCCAAGATCGCGCTGAACCTGGAGACGGCGCGCGTGATCGGCTTCGATCCGCCGGTGGACATCCTGCTGGCGGCCGACGAAGTCTACGAAGCGCAGTAACCCTGTGTTTCGTACCCGCATGCGCAATGACATAGAATAAGACGCGTGCTCGGCCGTGGAACTAAAGTAGACCTTGGGTTACTCAAGCACAGGGTCGTAGGACCGCCACGGCCACGTATCGGACACGCCGGATTTCTTGGCTGCATGACAATTTCATCGGTTACCCCTTCGTCGCCATTCATTTCCCTGGACGCCTTCGCCAAAGCCGCTGAAGGCGGCCAGGACGTTTACGTCGATATCGCGGGCGGCAGGCTGCAGGTGCTGGGCACGGGTTCCACGCCCGGCGGCCGCAGCGTGGCCTGGGTGGCCCCGGACGTCGACACCGCCGCGATGTTCGCGCAGGCGCTGGCGCATAGCTATGGCCAGGGCATCGCCAGCGCCGTCTCCCGCGAGCTGGGCCTCGAGCCCAACCCCGGCAAGCCCCTGTCGGCCCGGACGGTCGCCGCTGCCATCGACATGGCGGAAACCTCCAGCCATGCCCTGTCCGGCGTGGATTTCATGACGCGGCTGGCCACGTCCGCGGCGGGCGACACCCCGGCCTTCCAGCAAGCCTGCAAGGATGCCGGCGTGGCGCCGTCGGGCCTGGACGCCGGGCGCCGGGCCGCGCTGGACCAGGCCATGGAGGCCCGCTTCGACCAGGCCGCGCGGTCGGGGCAAAGCCCGGTATCCCTCGCGACCGCCGCCGGCTGGATGCGGGACCTGCTCAAGGCCCTCTAGTTTCCGCCTGGCGGAACCTGATCGGCGCCGCTTACTTGTTTTTACATCTGTACCCGGATAAACCCCGATTTTGGATCAATATTTCGATTTTCGAAATATTGTGACGGAGTTAAGCTGCGATAATTCCTTATCGCGGTAGTAACTTGTAGCTTGAGACACGTTTCTTTTCGCCTGCCCCATGACCCACCCCAGCGACAGCACTCCCGCTTCCCTTGAAGCGGACATGCCGCCCATTCGCCCCGACGGCGAAGGGCCGGGCTGGGACCCGGGCGACGAATACCTGCTGCGGGACCTGGTGCGCGAGCACTCCAGCCGCCTGCAACGCTTCATCATCAAGCACATCGGCAACATCAGCGAGGCCGAGGACCTGGCCCAGCAGGCCTTCGTGGAAGCCGCGCGTTCGTACCGCAACTTCCGCGGCGAATCGCAGTTGTCCTCCTGGCTCTATGGCATCGCGCTGAATCTGGTCCGCAACCACCTGTCGCGCGCGCCGGAACGGCGCCACTCCTTCGTCAGCGATAGCGTGCTGGAAGAGCATGCTTCCTCCGACCTCTCTCCCGACCGCGTCCTCGAGCAAAACCAGACCATGGCGCTGCTGCAGGAATCCCTGGACGAACTGCCCGAAAACATGCGCGACATCCTGCTCATGGTCGGTCTGGACGACATTTCCTACGAAGAAGCCGCCGCGCTGCTGACGGTGCCCATCGGCACCGTGCGCAGCCGCCTGTCGCGCGCCCGTTCGGCGCTGCGCGACAAGCTCGCCCAGAAGGGCCTGCGGCTGGACGGCTGAGCCGTCCCCTCCCTTCTACGGCGCTCGGCCGGTGCCCGGCGCGGCCACCGGCTGCACCTGGATGACCGGCCCTTGCGTGGCGTTCGACTTGCCTTCCAGGAGCGGCTCCGCGGCCGGCGACGTCTGCAGCCACTCCGACGCGCGCACCGGTCCGCCGCTGCCGCGCACTTCCACGTTCGGCCCGAACTGCACGCGGGTACGCTGGCTCTGCGCCAGGTCCAGGTACTGGCCCGCCGTCATGGGCTTGTCGCCGCCGTTCCAGGTCGCGTTCAGCATGGGCACCGTGTTCAGCGCGCCGCCGGGCGTGCCCACCACCTCGCCGTTGATGGCGACCACCCTGGGCCGGATCAGGAACAGGCGTTCGCGGCGCTGCACCGTCTTGGACTTGTTGGAGAAGAGGATGCCCAGGCCCGGGATGTCTCCCAGGAACGGCACCTTGTCGACCTGTTCGCTGTTCTGGCTGCTGTTGTAGCCGCCGATCAGCAGCGTCTGGTCGTTGCCCACGACGGCCAGGGTGCTGATGTTGCTCTTGCGCACCGTGGGCAGGTTGTCGATCTGGCGTTCTTCCTGGATGCGGCCGTCTTCGATGTCCACGGTCAGCTCGACGCGCGCGCCATCCCGGGATTCGATGTGCCGCGGCGTGACGCGCAGCGACGTGCCCACCGTGACCGGCGTCACGGTCGCCACCCGTTCGCCGCGCGTCTGGATATAGAACGTATCGGACAGGTCGATCATGGCGCCCAGGTTGTCCGCGGTCAGGATGGACGGCTGCGACAGGATGTTGGCCTGCCCCTTCGTCTGCAGGGCGCGCAGGCGCGCCGCCAGCGTGCTGCCCACGCTGACGCCGATGGTGCCGGGCGAGAGTCCCGCCGCGCTGTCCACCGGCAGGCCGCCGCTGGGCGCAAGCGCCAGGTTGCCGTAGCCGAAGCTGGTCGTTCCCGCGCGGGCGCCCCAGTTGACGCCCAGTTCGTTCACCAGGTCGGAGTTCACGTCGACGATCATCGCCTCGATCTCGACCAGCGTGCTGGGCAGGTCCAGTTGTTCGATCAGGCTGCGGTAGATGGGAATGCGGTCCGGGATGTCCTGCACGATGATCGCGTTCAGGCGCGCATCGGCCTGCACGGTCGGTTCGCGCAACCGCAAGCCGGGCTTGCCGGCCGGGGCCGGAGCCTGCATGCCGGCCGCCGCCACCGTCGGCGCGCTGTCGGCCGCGGGGCCGCCGTTGACCTGGGGAAAGGCGGGCGGATTCTCGCGCAGCGGCGCGGCGATGGCCGCCAGGGATTCATTGTTGTTCCCGCCGCCGCCGCCCGTGATCAGGTTGCGCAGCACGGTGGACAGGCCGGGCGTCACGACCTTCTGGTCGCGGTAGCTGATGGTGCGGTCGTTGACCGAGGCGTGCTTCAGGCGGAACACCGCCACCTGCTGGCCGCCGGCGCCCATCGGCAGGGCGGCGACGGTGCGTTCGACCAGGTCCACGTAGCCGGGGGGGCCGGACACCAGCGCGATGCCCTGGTCGGGGAGTTCGCCCCAGCCGAAGCGCGGATCCAGGATGCCCAACTGCTGCAAGGCCTGGCGCAGGGCGCTGATGGAGCTGCCCATGGCGCTGACCGAGCGCGTCTTCATGTCGTTCGTGCGGCTGACGAAAAGCGTGCCGGCGTAGACGAACCAGTTGAAGCCGTACACCCCGCCCAGCCGGTCCAGGAATTCCGTGGGCGTGTTGGCGTTGAACTTGCCGTTGACGGTGCCCGCGACGTTGGGCCCCATTTGCAGCGACAGGCTGAAACCGCCCGCGAACTCGCGCAGCAGCGTTTGCAGGTTTTCGTCGCGCGCGTAATAGCTGTAGGGCACATTGGGCCAGTTCGGCGCCGCCTGCGCGCCGCCAGCCAGGCCCAGCGACAGCGCGGTCGCCAGAATCATCCGCTTCAACACTCTATCTCCTCGGGTAACAGTCCCGGATATCTTGTTCATGCCAGCCGCCGCAGCGCGCCCGCCCAGAAGGACAAGGCGTTGGCGAAGGCGCCGAAGGCCTCGTCCAGCGCCAGGTCGCTGCTGTCGGGCCTCAATGTCTGTTGCAGCCACAACGCCCTGCCCTGCGGGTCGACGACGCAACCGGCCGCATGGCGGCTCAGCATGCCCGCGGCCAGCCTGCCGGCTTCGCGCGCCAGCGCGTCGCGCGCCGGGCCTTCCTCGGGCAGCGCGCACAGGCGGCACGTGAGCGCCAGCCAGCCCTCGGGCGCCGCGTGCAGGTGGACGCGGTAGGTGCCGTCGATCACGACGGTGAGCCGGCCGTCGGCGCGGGCGGGCGCCGGCAGGCCGTGGCGGCTCGCGTAGGCGGAAATCAGGGGATGCTGGACGGAAGTCATGGTTGCTGTTCCGGATTCGCGGCCATCTTGCGCACCAGCCGCAGCACTTCGGCGACGGGCTCGATGAGCTCGCTGGGGATGTATTGGTCGGCTTGCGCGTCGGCCATCAACGCGCGCGCCAGCGGAATGTTCTGCATCACGGGCACGCCCGCCTCGCGCGCGGCCCGCATCATCTGCTCGGCCAGCGCGCCCTCGCCCTTGGCCAGCACCACCGGCAGGGGAGTTTCGTCGGGCTGGTAGTAGATGGCGATCGCCAGGTGGGTGGGGTTGGTCACCAGCACCGACGCCTTGCGCGCGCTGGAAACCGCGCCCTGCATCACCATTTCCTGGTGCAGGTGCTTGCGCTTGTGCTTGATGTGGGGGTCGCCCTCCATCTCCTTGAATTCCTGCTTGATTTCTTCCTTGCTCATCATCAGCCCCTTGCGGTACTGCATGCGCTGCCAGACGAAGTCGGCCAGCGAGATCACCACATAGGCGAACGCGATGTTCACCACCAGCGTGCGCATCATGCCGCCCACGCCCGCCTCCAGGCCGGCCAGGCCGCTGTGCGGCACCGCCATCAGCTCCGGCAGAGCATCGCGCACGACCAGGGTCACCAATACGGAAAGAAACGCGATCTTGACGATGGACTTCAGCAGTTCGACCAGGTTCTTCTTCGAGAACATGTTCTTCAGGTTGGCCATCACGTCGAGCTTCTTGGCCGAGGGCTTGAGCTTCTCGAAGGCCAGCAGCACGCCCACCTGCAGGAACTCAGAGAACATGCCGACGATCAGCACGATCAGCACGAAGGGCAGCACCAGGGCCACCGCCTCGCGCAGCGCCGCGTCCAGCGCGACGGGCAAGGCCCGCTCGAACGGCATGCCCACCAGCGTGGACGGAAGCAGGACCAGCCGGCCCAGCGATTCGATGATGCCGTGCGCATTGCCCAGCATGTAGCCGAACAGCGCCAGCACCAGGAGCGTCTGGGTGAAGTCCTTGCTGTGGGCGACGTCGCCCTTCTCCCGCGCCTCGCGCAGCTTCTTGCCGGTTGGCTGCTCTGTCTTTTCGCCGCTCATGGCGCCCGCCATTGATTGTCGAGGAACGGCAGGGCCGAACCGATCTGCCCCGTGGCCTCGGCGGCGTATTCGAACAGCGTGCTCATGTACAGCACCAATACCAGCAGCGCCAGCGCGCTCTTGACCGGCATCGCCAGGAAGAACACCTGCAACTGCGGCGCGAAGCGGCTGACCAGGGCCAGGCCCACTTCGGCCAGGAACATGGCCACGATCGCGGGCGCGGCGAACAGCAGCGTCAGGCGCAGGAAGCGGCCCAGTTGGTCCAGCATCAGCGGGACGCTTTCCCTGCGCAGGGTGGGCGCCCAGTCCCACAGGTCCCACAGCCGGAAACTGTCGTACAGCATGGTCAGCATCAGCGTGAAGCCCCCGCCCACCAGGAAGAACACCATGAAGGCCTGGTTGAACAGGATCCCCATGGGCGACGAATCGTTGCCCGTGGCCGGATTGATCGTGGCGCCCAGGCTGGCCCCGCGCTGGTTGTCGACCACGAAGCCCACGGCCTCGAAGATCCAGAACGGAATGGCCACCAGAAAGCCCATGACCATGCCGACGAACACTTCCTTGACCACCAGCAGCGCGATTTCCACCGTGCCCAGGTCCATGACCGCGTAGCGCGGCGCCAGCGCCGGCACCAGCACGATGCCGATGGCCGCGCACAGGGCATAGCGCAGCATGCCCGGCAGCAACTGGCGGTTGAACAGCGGCAGCATCGCGCACAGCGCCAGTATCCGGGGCTGCGTCAATGCCAGCGTGCCCAGGAAGACTTTTGCCTCAGCGTAGGTGATGCCGGAGATCATCTGCGTCAGTGGATTTTGTAGAAGAGGTCGAACACGGAGACCGTGAAGTTGTAAAGTTCGGCGCTGAGCCAGCGCGCCGTGAGCAGGATGGTGGCGAACACGGCGATCAGCTTCACCGCGAACGACAGCGTCTGTTCCTGGATCTGGGTCAGGGCCTGGAACAGCGAGAACAGGGTGCCCACGATGGCCGCCACCGCGATCGGCGGCAGCGACAGCCACAGCACCAGGTACAGCGCCTGGGTCATGTACGAAACGAGATCGACGGTAGCCATGGCGCGCTCAGCCGTAGGACAGGACCAGGCCCTGGATCAGCCGGGTCCAGCCGTCGACCATGACGAACAGGAACAGCTTCAAGGGCATGGAGATGGTTACCGGCGACACCATCATCATGCCCATCGCCAGCAGGATGTTGGACACGATGAGGTCGATGATGACGAAGGGCAGGTACAGCAGGAAGCCGATCTGGAAGGCGGCCGTCAGCTCGGACACGAGGAAAGACGGGATCAGCACCAGCAGGTCGTCTTCCTTCAGGTTGCGCGCGGCCTGCTCGCCCCACAGCCCGCGCGCCGTGCGGACGAAGAAATCCCGCTGCTCGGGCCTGCTGTTCTTCAGCATGAAGCCGCGCATGGGCTCGGCGCCGCGCGCCACCGCGTCCATGATGCCTTCCAGCCGGTCCGGCGCCGGCGCGCCTGGCGCCACGGCGGCCGGCGGCGCCCGCAGTTCGTCGCCGATCTGCATGACCACCGGCCCCATCACATAGGCCGACAGGATCAGCGCCAGGCCATAGAGCGCCATGTTGGGCGGCACCTGCTGCACGCCCAGGGCGTTGCGCACCAGGGTCAACACCACCGCGATCTTCAGGAAGGAAGTGGTCATGACGGCGGCCAGGGGCACCAGCGCCAGCAGCGCCAGGACGACGGCCAGGCTGATCGGATCCGCTGACGCGCTCATGCTCCGGCCTTGCCCAGGCTGCGCAGGGTCACGCCGATCCTGCCGTCGATCTCCACCAGTTCGCCCGTGCCCACCAGCGCGCCGTTGGCGCGCACGATGACGGGGCCGTCCGCGAGCGGACGCTCCAGGTCGAAGGTCTCGCCGGGCTGCAGCAGGCGCAGTTCGCCCAGGGTCAGTTGGCGTTCGCCCAGTTCGAACGTCAGCCGCACGGGTATCGCGTCCATGTCCAACGGGGCGCTGGCGCCGGGCTCGGCGGCGGCCGGCAGTTGAGGCGTCTCGGTCATAAGGGAAGTCCAGCCTTGGGTAACGAGGTATGAGGATTGTTCTCGGCGCACGCGCAGGCCCTGCCCGCCCGCCGCCAGCCATAGTTCGCCTTCCGGCGAGACCAGGTAGTGGTCCAGGAAGATGGTGTCGCGCGCCTGCAGGCCGCGCAGGTCGGCGGCCGGCAGGTCCGTCCAGCCCAGGCGCGCGCCGACGCGCACCGGCACCCCGTCCAGCGCGACGCCGTTGTCGGCGGGCTCGGCCCGGTTGACCAGGCCGGCCAGCAGCATCAGCCCCAGGCCGTCCATGTCCAGGCTGGCGTAGACGGTGTCGCCATTGGCCGGATTGCGCGCGGCGACCGTCCAGGACTGGGGCAGGCCCGCGGACGCGCCCCCCATGCCCACGACCCGCGCGGGACCGCCCGGCGACGCCTCGTTCAAGGCGGCCATCGCCTCGGCCAGCAGCGTTTCGATGGCCGTGGCCGCCAGCGGCGCCGGCACCGCGCCGGGCTCGATGCCCGGCAGGCGCGCGGCGAGCCAGGCGTCGATCGCCGACGGCGGCAGCCCCAGCCGCAGGCGGGCGCCGGCCCATTCCAGGTCGGCCGACAGGGTCGCCGACTGGCGCAGCGCATCCGGCACGCCCAGGGTGAACTCCAGGCGCCAGGTGGCGGGCTGGGCATCCGCGCCGGCCGGCGGCGCGAGCGTGACCCGCAGGTCGGCGCCGTGATGCGCGATCAGCGAACGCGCGCGCGCTTCGTTGCCGCTCAGGCGCGGCAGCGGATAGGAGGACAAGGGATTATGCGTAGGGGCAGTCATGGGTTCAGGGGTTGTCAGCGGACCGGCGCCGCGGCGTCGGTCTCCGCCAAGCAAGGATCTTCGGGGTCGTCTGCGCTGACGCGCACGCGCGCCGGCCTGCCCAGGCTATCGGCCAGTTGGGCCGCCAGTTCGGGCGCCATGGCGCAGAGGCGTTCGCGCGAGCGCTCGTTGACGCAGATGAAATCGGCCACGCAGCGGCCTTCCTCTTCATAGACCGACACGCTGACGCCGGGCAGCACGTCGTCCTTCAATTCCACGCGGACCTGCCGCCGGCCGCCGCTGCCGTCGGCCACCAGCAACTGTTCGGCGGTGTCGCTCAAGGCCCGGGCCAGCGCCTGCGCGTGTGTGCCGGCCTGCGGCGCGGCGGCGGCCGCGCCGAACAGCGAGAACGGCGAAGGCGCGGATGCCGGCTCGGGAGCCGCCTCCGGTTCGCCCTGCGCCATGGCCTGTTCGAAGGCCTGGCGGTCGGCGTCGCTGGCCTGGCGTCCCGCGGCGTGGCCGTCGGAATTCGACAGCGTCCCGGTCCCCTGGGGAATGGCCGTTTCCAGCCCGATGCGTCGGTCCATGCTCATGCGGGTTCGAACTCCTCGTGCTGCTCCCAGTCTTCGCGGTCGCGCGAAACCGAGGCGGCCTCTTCCATTTCGAGGTCTTCCTTCTGCTCCAGCGCCTTCAGGTGCTCGTCCAGGTGGATGCGCGCCAGTTCCACGAACTTGCCCGTCAGCCGCGCGGCCTGCCGGTGCTGCTGGCGGCTGGCCGCGAGCGCCTGGCTTTCCTCTTCCAGGCGGCGCTCGGCGGTCTCCACCGCCTGTTCGCGCTGGCGCTCGCCTTCGCGCAGCCCGGCCACGTCCTGCAGGACGGTCTCGATCTCGCGCACGCGGACCACGCGGCTGCACAGGTCGCTGTACAGCGCCCGCTCGCGCCGGACGGCATCGTCCCGGTACGACGCCAGCGCAGCCTCGGAATCGCGCCGGGCCGCGTCGGCCTCGGCATGGCGCAGGCGCTGGCGCGACACCGCGATCTCGGCCTGGCCTTCGCGAAAGCGCTTGATGGCCAGCAGTTCGTCGAACACGCTCATTGCGCCCCCACGATTTCGGTCATGCGCGCCAGGGCCTCGGGCAGGGTCGCGCGTTCGTCGGTGCGCTGGCGCAGGAAGGTATTGATCGCGCCGATCTTGTCGATGGCCTCGTCGGTGACGGCGTCGCCGCCCCGCTTGTATTCGCCGATCTTCACCAGCAGCTCCACTTCCTGGTACTTGGCCATCAGTTCGCGCAAGCGGCCCGCGGCCCGCTTGTGCTCGGGCGTGATCACCGCGTTCATCACGCGGCTGGCGGAGGCCAGCACGTCGATGGCCGGATAGTGGTTGGCCGCGCCCAGCTTGCGCGACAGCACGATGTGGCCGTCCAGGATCGACCGGGTCTCGTCGGCGATGGGCTCGGTCATGTCGTCGCCCTCCACCAGCACGGTATAGAGCGCCGTGATCGATCCGTGCTCGTTCATGCCCGCGCGCTCCATCAGCTTGGGCAGGGTCGCGAAGACCGACGGCGGATAGCCGCGGCGGGTGGGCGGCTCGCCGGCGGCCAGGCCGATCTCGCGCTGGGCGCGCGCGAAGCGGGTCACGGAATCCATCAGGAACAGCACGCGCTTGCCCTGGTCGCGGAAATACTCGGCGATGGCGGTGGCCACGTACGCCGCCTTGGCGCGCTCCATCGAGGACTTGTCGCTGGTGGCGCACACGATGACGCTCTTGCGCCGGCCTTCGCGGCCCAGTTCGTGCTCCAGGAACTCGCGCACCTCGCGGCCCCGTTCGCCGATCAGCGCCACCACGGTGACGTCCACGTCGGCGCCCTTGACCAGCATGCCCATCAGGGTGGACTTGCCGCCGCCCGCGGCCGCGAAGATGCCCATGCGCTGGCCTTCGCCGCAAGTCAGCACGCCGTCCAGCGCCCGCACGCCCAGTTCCAGCGGGTCGGCGATGATGCGGCGCTTCAGGGGGTCGGGCGCTTCGGCGAACACGGGATAGAACTTGCTGGCTTCCAGCGGGCCGAGTTCCGCCTCGTCCAGCGGGCGGCCCAGGCCGTCCAGCACCCGCCCCAGCAGGCCGGGGCCGACCGGCACCATGTGCGCGCGGCCGGTGGGGATGACTTCGGTGGCGGAGGAGATGCCGTACATGTCGCCGATCGGCGTGAGCAGCGCCGCGTCGCGCGCAAAGCCCACCACCTCGCCCTTCATCTCGAAATCCTCGCCGGGATTGCGCAGGATGCAGACCTCTCCCACTTTCACCGTCGGCACCACGGCCTTGATGATGGTGCCGATCACCTGCGTGACCCGCCCTTTGATGCGCAGGGTCGGCGTGTCCTGGAGCGCCAGCTCCATCATCTCGGCAATGTAGTCGAACTGTCGCACGGCTGGCCTGTCCATCCTAGACCCGGCTGCCCAGCGTGCGCTGGAATGCCTGGCGCAGCGCCTGGATCTGGCCCTCGAGGCTGGCCTCGACCATGCCGATCTCGCTTTCCAGGATGCAGGCGCCGCGCGCCAGCCGGCCGTCGGCCAGGATGTCCAGGTAGCCCACGCCGGGATAGGCCGCCAGCAGGTCGTTGATCTGCTCCCGCACCATATCCACTTCGGCCGGGTTCAGCCGCAGGGTCATCTGCTTCTGGTTGCGCACGACGGCCAGGGCGTTGCGCACCACCACCATCACTTTCTCGCGGTCGTCGAAGCCGTCCACGACCTTGCGCACCGCCGCCATCACCAGTTCCACCATCTCGTTCTCGACGCCGGCGAAGTACTCGACCGTGCGGCCGACGGTCTCTATCATTTTCTCGGCCTGGTCCAACAGCGCCGACTCGCGCCCCTCCTCGTAGCCGCGCCGGCTCTCCTGCTCGTACGCCGCCTGCGCGCCGCCGACGATGGCGTCGGCCTGGGCCCGCGCCTGGGCCAGCAGTTCCTGCGCGCCGGCCCAGGCCGCGCGGTCGGCGGCCCGCAGCACGCGCGCCGCGGGGTCGATGCGGCCGACCGAGGCGTCGCCGGCCGGGTCGCGGGGCGTCAGCGGATCGCGGGGAATGAGGAATGCCATGTGGGATCCGTGTTCTTCAGTATCGACAGGCCAAGCGACAAGGCGTCGGCGGCAGGCAGGGGGGAATCCTGAGCCGGCAGCTCAGGCAGTTTCAGTTCGGCGCGCAGCAGCAGTTCGGGGCCCGCGCCGCTCAACGCGGCGCGCAGCGCGCCCCGGCCCAGCGCGTCGACCGCGGCGGCGGCCTGCTCGGCCGGCCATGCCGCGCTCTCGGCGATGCCGGCATGCAGTCCGGCGGCCGTGCGGCGCGCAAAGTCCATCAGGTCGGCGCCCAGGCCGCCGATCAGCAGCCGCACCTCGTCGCCCGCGATGGCGCGGCGCAGGCGCGGACCACAAAGCACGGCGCCCAGGCGCCGCGCGCACTGCGCCAGGGCGTCCGGCGCCAGGAGCGCCAGGGCCAGTTCGGGCCGGCCGGCGTCCGTCACCGGCCGCTCCAGCAGGCCCAGCCCCCGCAGGATGTCCCGCGACCAGTGGCGATGCCAGGCCGCGGCCAAGGCCGGCGCGCCCGCCATCGCCTCGAGGGCGGCGGCCGGCGCGAAAGCCGCATGGCGGCTGGGATGCAGGGTGCGGCTGGGCAACTGGTTGAACTCAACCAGCCGCCGTCCCAGCGCGCTTGCCGCCGGTTCCATGATCAACGGACCTCGCCCGCGGGCTCGCGGCGCTCGGCCTTGGCGCGCACCGGCGCGCCGTAGCGCCAGAGCAGCCAGCCGACCGCGCCGGCCAGCGCCACCACCAGCAAGGCCAAGGCCACCAGCCAGGCGGTCAGCACGCCCGACGACCCGTCCGCCACCTCGATGCCCAGCACCTGGCGCATGGCGCCGCCCGCCGGCTGGCCGGCTGCCGGCTGCGCCGACACCAGCGCGATCGACACGCGGTCCTCGGTCAGGCCCGGAATCGCGTGGGTGACCAGCTTGCGGATCTGCGGCTGCAGGGCATCCAGGTTGTAGCCGGCCTGATGCTTGATGAACACCGCGGCCGTCGACGGCGTGGTGTTCTCGCCCACCCCGCCGCGCTCCGGCAGCACCACGTGCACGCGGGCCGCCAGCACGCCGTCCATCTGCGACAGCGTGTTGGTCAGTTCCTGCGACAGCGCGTAGATATATCGAGCCCGCTCTTCCAGGGGCGAGGACACCAGGCCTTCCTTGCGGAATATCTGCCCCATGCCGTCGAAGCGTTCGCGCGGCAGCCCGCGCGCGCGCAGGATGTCCAGCGCGCGCGCCACCTGCTGGCCGTCCACCGACACGGCCACGCCGGTCTTGGTGACGGCCTTCTGCGCCGAGATGCCGGCGTCGAGCAGCACCGACAGCACCTCGTTGGCCTCGCTCTCATTCGCGGCCGAGAACAGCTCCACCCGCGAGCCGCAGGCGGCCAGGGCCAGCGTCAGGCCGATGGCCAGCACCCGCAAGGCCGACACGCCCCGCTTCCTGGCCGCGGTAAAAAAGGACAAACCGGAGACGTCCCGCATCACGACATCCTGACCAGCGAATCGATGTTCTGCGTGGTGCGCGATACCGCCTTGCTCACCATTTCATACTGCACCGACACCTGCAGCAGGTCCGCCTGCAGGCGCATCATGTCGGCCACCGAAGGCTGCGAGGAAATGGCGTCCATCCGGCTCGATATGCCTTGCCACTTCTCCGAGTATTCCGTGGTGGTGCTGCGCAGGCTGGCCAGGATCTGGTTGCCCAGGGTCTGCGGCGCGGTGTCCACCGGCGCCGCGAAGGCCGATTGCAGCGCCGACTGCAAGCCCGTCAGGGAGGGCGCCCCGGCTTCGGGCGCACTCATGACGGCGTTGAAGCGTTCGGTGGCCAGTTGCGCGGGCGGCGTTGGCGGCGTGGACAAGATGGGCGGCAAAGCGGCCGAAAGCGCGGCGATTTCCATGTACGCTAACTCCAAAGTCGATGATCACAAGCAGCCGCGGCGCGCATCATGCGTCCTCCTGCGGCAGGCCCAGCAGCGCGCGCGCCAGGCGCGCGCCTTCTCCGTCGCCGCGCGCCACCGCTTCCAGCAGGCGCGCGCTTTCCTGGCTGCGGCCGGCCAACTGCAGCGCAAAGCCGCGCCACGCGTCCAGCAGCGGCCTTTCGGCGGGATCGGCAAGCACGGCGCTCTCCAGCAGGCGCACGGCATCCGGCGCGCGGCCGGCGTTCAGCCAGGCCACGGCCAGGCCGATCGCCGGATACGCCTGGCCGGGCCGCAGGCGCCGCAGCGCGGAAAAAATGGTTTCGGCGCGGGCGGCGTCGCCCGCGCCGGCGGCCAGGAAGCCGACTTCCGCCAGCAGCCTGGCGTCGTCCGCCAGAAGCACAACAGCCGTCTCCATGGAGACGGCTTGAGCCATAGCGGCTTGGGCCACTGCGGGCGCGTGGGGGGTAAGGGCGCTATCGTCCATGTTTCATGTCGCGGCCTCCCGCGCAGACAATTGCAGCAGCGCCTCGGCCCGCGCGCGCACGTCCTCCGGCGTGCCGGGCGTGCGCAGCAGTTCCAGCGTGCGGCGCGCCTGGTCGAGTTGCTGGGCCGCAAGCTGGCATTCGGCGACCCTCAGGGCCGTGTGCCACGAATCCGGATACAGGGTGAGCACCAGCGAATAGATCGTGATGGCCTCCTCGGTCCGGCCCAGCATCTGCAGGCACACGCCCAGCCCCACCAGGTAGTGCTTGCGGGTCGGGCCATACTGCGCCAGGAAGGCGAACACCGGCAGCGCCTGCGCGTACTGCTCCTGCGCGGCATGCGCGTACGCCAGCGCGTACACCACCTCCAGTTGCTCGGGCGTCAGGCGCCCATTGGACGGCAGGCCTTCCAGCCCGCGGTAGAGCGCCTCGCCAAACTCGTCCCGTTGAATTGCGCTATCGGCCATTTCCTTTCCTTGTTGCATTGTCGTGCGGGGCGGGCGTCAGACGGCCATCCGCTTGCCCATGTTCGCGGTGATCTGCGACATGCTGTCGGCGGCGCCGTTGATCATCTGCGACACCATGCGCAGGCCCTCTTCCATCTGCTGGATCACCTTGGTGATCTCTTCCTGGGCTTCTTCCATCTTGGCCTGGAGCTTGCGCGTGGCGGCTTCCATTTCCTTCTTGTCCGCCTGGATGTTCTCGGCCTCGCTCTTGGTCTTGGCGACCGAGATCTTGACCGCGCCCTGCGCTATCTGCGTCATGCCCTGCGTGGCCTGGCCGACGGCCGCCAGCACGCGCGACGCGGTGCTGACCGCGCTGGTGCCGCCCGAGGCGGCGATGGTCACGGCGCCCACCGCGACGGCCGCCACGATGCCAAAGGCCAGGGTCAGGGCCATGGTGGTCTTCTGGTCCGCGCCCGCCAGTTCGGCGATGCCGCCGGCCAGGCCGCCCAACAGGCCCGGCTCGATCATCAGCAGGGCGGGCGACGCCAGCCCCACCACCCCGGCGACCACTTTGCCGATGCGCTGCGCGGTTTCCTCGTCGACGCCGCAGGCCTGCAGGAACTTGCTGGCGACGGTGGTCATGAGGTTGCTCAGGCTGATCTCGGGCCCGCCGCACTCCTTGGATATCTGATCCGCCAGCGCGATGGTCGAGCCGATCAGGCCCATCACCGCCAGGGCCAGCAGCGGCGCGGCCGCGCCCCCGGTGACCACCGACCCCGCCGACAGCGCGACCACGGCGATGGCCGAAAACACCACCGCGGCGATCTTGCCGATCCAGCCGAAGATCTTGCCCAGGACGCCCTTGCTGGCGGCTTCCTCGCATTTCTTCACGTAGTCCTGGATCTTCTGCAACTGCGCCTCGTTGTTCTTCTCCATCTTGGTCCGCGCGGTGGCCAGGTTTTCCTTGGCGCTGGAAATCTGCGCGGCATCCGACTTGGACCGGATGCTGCGCAACAGGTCGATCATGTCGTTGGCGGAGAAAGATTGCACCGGCGGCTCCAGCGTGGGCGCGCCGTTGCCGTTGAAGATGCCGTCGGTGCGGCCCGCTCCCGCGCCCTTGGCGTCCGGCAGCGAACCCGCCATGCTCATGAAGGTATCGAGCAGTTCGCGGACCTTGGCGGTCGCCTGCGCGGCCTGGGCCGCCGACGCGCCGGCGTCGCCCGGCAGGCTGGCGCCCGGCGGCAGCGCCGGGCTACCGATGTTGGGAGAAATGGAATTCATGTGGGGATCTCCTGGCGTCCGCCGGCTCAGATGTTGCGGGCGATGCCGCGGTTCGTTTCCATCCGCGACTGCTCGATGGCCGACAGCTTGTCGCGCACGTCGCGGATCACGTCCATCATCTGCTGCGCCATTTCGCTGGCCTGCTGCATGCCGGATTCATGCACCTTGGCCTGCGCCTCCATCTCGGAACGCTTGGCGTCGTGCTCGGCGGCCTTGCGCTCCTGCGCGGCATTCACCATGGTGCCGATGCCGCTGGCCACGCCGGAGACGCCCGCCCCCTTGTCGGAATAGCTCTTGGCCAGGCTTTCGGAGCCGCCCGCGTTCAGCACGCTGCCCTGCTTGAAGCCCGCCCCCACTTGCGCCAGGCCGCCCGCGATCTGGAAGGCGCCCTGCGTCATGGCGCCGATCATGCGTTCCTGCGCGGCCTTGCGCATCTCGTCCGCGGCGCCCTTGAGGGTGTCGACCTGAGCCTGCAGCTCGTTGGCGCGCACTTCCCGCGCCGACGAGCGCATCGTCTGCGCCAACTGCTGGAACAGCATCATGAAGGCGTAGATGTCGGTCTGCAATTCCTGCTCGCCCAGGCCCGACAGCGCGCCCAGCGTGGCGCCGACGTCGGCGCCGGACCGCCCTTCCGGCGTCTGCAGCGGACCGGTGCCGCCCGCCTGGCCCAGCGTGCCCAGCATTTTCTGCATGAAGGCGTCGTTCTCGGACGCGATCTCCTGGAAGCTGTTCTGCGCAGCCTTGATGACGTCGGGAGACGTGCTCTTGACCAGGTCTTCGAGGTTGGACGGCAGGTTCGCGCCGCCCGCGCCTACGGAATTGATGTTCATGGAATGGCTCCAGTATCTTGGCCGCGCGCCCGTGGCGCCCGGCAGGGTTCAGGCCTGCGGTCCCGCCAGGGCGTCGCGCAGGACCCTCGCCCGCGCCGCCACGGTGGCGTGCTTGTCCTCGCCTTCGCACATCGCGGCGACGGTATCCAGCGCCTCGATGGCTTCGTCGCGGCGTCCCAGTTCGACCAGCGATTCGGCGCTGTAGTACAGCGGCGCCGGATCCAGCGGATCGGCCGCGATGGCCGGCAGGTACTGGCGCAAGGCGTCTTCGTGCCGGCCCAGCATGCGGCTGGCGGCCGCCAGCGCCAGCCCGTAGCGAGGCTGCGTGTGGTCGTAGGTGACCAGCGCCGAGAACACCTTGAACGACTCGCTGTAGCGCTGCTGCTCGTACAGGGCATGGCCCAGCGAGTACATCGCCTCCAGCTCCGCCGGTGCCAGCCCCAGCACGTCGCCGAGCTTGCCGCCCGCGCGTATGTAGCTGGCCAGCCCGCCGGTGGCCTCTTCCATGGCGGCCTCGAGGTTGCGCGCCAGGACGGCGTTCTCTTCCGGGGTCAGACTCATGTCGCTCTCCTAGTTCCGGGGCGGCGCCCGCCTCACACCATGGGACGCATTTTCTTCATGCCGCCGGCGGCCGCCGGCGCGGCGAAGCTCTGGCGGGCCAGTTCCTGCGCCACCTCGTTCTCCACCGCCTCCAGATCCTGGCGGAACAGCGCCTCGGCCTCTTCGCGCTCCTTCGGTCCCAGGCGCTCGGCGCTCACGGCGCGCACCTTGTCCGGGTTCAGGCCCTGGTCCCGGTAGAACTCGTCGGCCCGCTCCAGGGCGCGGCGCGCGTCGTCCAGCGCGCGCTCGGCGTCGGCGTGGATCTGTTCGGGGGTCTTCTTCTGGCTCATGTCGGTCTTCCGGATTCGGGATGGATGGGTGATTCGGTCAACGCATGTTGCCGATGATGGACGAGCGGCTGTCCTGCATCTTCTTGATGAAGTTCGTCATCACGTCGAAGGCCTCGTTGCGCTTGTTGGTCATGCCCTGCAGGCGGGTCATGTCCATCTGCTGGGTGTTCGACAGCGCGTCCACCTTGTTCTTGATGGCCTGGATGGCGGTCTCGATGCTGCCCTTGGTGACGTCGCTGACGCCGCCGTTCACCTTCAACTGGTACTTGTCGGTGTTGAGGTCCATGCCGGCCTCGCCCATGGCCGTCCACATCGCGTCGCGCATCTGGTTGTAGCGGTTGTCGTTTTCCGTTCCGGCCTTGTTCCAGTCGGGAATGCCGCCGTCCTTCATCTTGGTGGCGCCGTCCTTGCCGGACTTGAACAGGCCCGCCAGCGCGTTCAGGCTGTTCATGGCGTCGTTCAGCTTGGCGATCTCGGTATTGCGCTTCTGCACTTCATTGATCTGGTTCTGCAATTGCGCGTCCAGCAGCTTGACGCGCTCGCCCTGCACCATCATGAGGGCGGTCTCCAGATCCATGGTGGACAGGTCGATCTGGCCGATGCTGCCGGCGCCGTTGGCGCCGCCGACTGGGTTGCTCATTGTTCGTTCTCCAAGGGTGGCGCGCTGCCGCGCATCCGGGGCGCCGCACCGGGGTCCGGATCTTCCCGGCCCCGCATACAGCATAAGTAACGGCACGGGGCCGGAAGTTCCACGCCGCGCCAAGGCGGCGCGGCCCGCCGCGTCAACGCATGTTGCCGATGATGCTGGACCGGCTGTCCTGCATCTTCTTGAGGAAATTCGTCATTACGTCGAAGGCTTCGTTGCGCTTGCCGGTCATGCCCTGCAACCGCAGCATTTCCATTTGCTGCGTATTGCCCAGCGCGTCCACCTGGTTCTTCATGGACGCCATTTCGGTCTTGTTGGCCTCGACCGTGGCGGCGTTCTGCTTGATGCTCTCTTCCAGCGCCGCCACCTTGTCGTCGATCTCCTTCTGCCAGCCGGCCACCACCTTCCCCTTGGCGTCCATGGTGCCGTTGCCGTCCACGTCGCGCGGCGCGTCCGCGCCCGTGGGGATGGTCAGGCCGGAAGCCTTGATCTGGTCCAGCGTGGAGTGGGACAGCGCCTTGTCGTCGCCCTGCCCCCAGGACAGCCCGTACCAGCCGTCGGGATTCGGGCATTCGCTGGCCTTCAGCCGCGATTGCAGGTCGCGCAGTTCGGCGATCTGGTTCTGCATGGAGAGGCTGGCCTCGTCCAGCTTGTTGTTCTCGGCCGACTTGGCGGTGATCGAGTCGTTCAGGCCGGCCATTTCGGCATTGCGGGCGTTGACCGAATCGAGCTGCTGGCGCAAGGCGTCCTCCAGCAACTGGGCGCGCTGGTTCTGCACCGCCATCAGCGCGGTCTCCAGGTCCATCGAGCTCAGGTCCAGGCCCGATACGCCGCCGACTCCCGCTCCGGAAACTGTGGACATCTTCTTCTCCTCTTGCGGCGCGCCCGTTGGGCTTGGCGCCTCGCTGATTAAGGGTTAACCCTTGGAATATTCGCGGATATCGGGATCGTCCGATCCCAATCCGCCGCCATGCCGTGTTCGTAACCGCCGCCTCGCCTTGGTTCCATCGGACCGGCATGGAACTTTCCCGCTTCCCCCGTTACTACCACTGACTACGCGCGGCCTGTACCGGCCGCCTGACACGCCCTATGAACCGTATCGAAGCAGGCCTTCCTTCCTCCGCTTTCTCCTCGATGACCTCGCAGGCCGACGTCCAGCATGGGCAGCCGCAGGCCGGCACGATGCTGGGCCAGGCCGCCGTCGCGGTCGACGGCGAGTTCTCCCTGGCCGATTCGGCCGAAGAACTCAGCCTGCACATGGCCGAGAAAACGGAAGACAAGCACCACGCGGAACGCAAGATGCGCGGCGACGCGCCCTTGCAGACGATCAGCACGGAAGCCATCCTGGCCTACCTGGCCGAGGCCCACGACGCCGACGCGCAGGAAAAACTGATCGAGCTGGCCCGCCACCTGCTGGCCGGCAAGGCCGATCCCCGCCAGGCGGCCGGCCAGGCCTTCGGCGACGTGTCGCAGCAGTATCTGGCCCTGCAGTACGCGCTGCGCCAGGGCGAAAGCGAAGGCGCGCCCGAAGAGGTGCTGGACGCGCTGCGCGAAGCGCTGGCCGACCTGGAACTGGAAAGCGGCCCGCAGATCCGCGCCGGCATGAACACCATCGGCGCCGCCTCGGCCTATGCCGGGGACGCCCGGGGCGTGGCGGATTTCCAGCGCACCTACCGCGACGTGGTGCTGGGCGAATCCGGCCTGGCCAAGACCCTCGCCCTGGCCCTGGAACGCTTCGGCGGCCAGGACATCGGCCGCGGGCTGCGGCAGTTGATCCAGGCGCTGGGCCAGGATCTGGCTGCCGCGCGCCCCTCCGCCAGCCCCGACCGGCTGCAGGCCCTGATGCAGGACCTGTACCAGTTGGGCACCGCCGTCACCGTCCTGGAAGGCTGCGCGGAACTGGCGGAAAAAATGGGCCGGGAACATGGCGCCGCGGTTTCGTCGGAACGGCTGATGCAGGACCTGGTCAACGTCAGCAATGAAAAATGGGTCTCCGAATCGCGCTTCTCCAGCCTGGCCGGCACGCATGGCGTGTCCACCGTGGAAGGCCGGATCGCGTTCCTGAGCGGCGTGCGCGCCGTGCTCAAGGATCTCCCGATCTCCGTCTACGCTGACTCGGACACCCGGCAATCCGTCCTGAACGCCGCCCAACTGGCGCTGGACGCCGCCATCGACGAGGAATACGAATGAACAGCCTGGACCAGGCGTTGAGCGCCTTCGGCGAAGACATCGGCATGCCCGGCCTGGCGCTGGGCGCCCGCGGCAACGTGGCGCTGCAACTGGAATCCGGCCGCCGCGTGGCGATCGAGCCCTCGGATGAAGAGGTGCTGGTCTACGTCTCGGACCCCGCCCCCTACGACGCTCCCGAGCGCCTGCTGCAAGCCTGGCGCCGCGCCCATTATTCCCGGCTGGACGGCTGGCCGGTACAGGCGGCGCTGCGCGAGCAGGACGGCGTGCCGCGGCTCCTGGCGGCGACCCGCCTGGCCGCCGCCGACGCCAGCGCGCACAAACTGAAGCAGGCCGTCGACTACCTGTCGCGCTGGCTGGACGCCGCGCGCGACGACTGACCACGGCACACGGAGAACCATCATGTCCGACATGCGCATCAACGGCCTGGCCTTCGACCGGGGCATCGACAGCATTTCCTACGCCAGCCGCGACGCCGGCGGCCAGCACCTGCCCGAGCGCCAGGAACTGGCCCCTCCCGCCGACGGCGTGCGCGCGCAGTTGGCCCAGTTGCTGGACAAGCCCACCGCCGCCCGCTACCTGGACGACAGCCTGCGCCCCCCGCTGGCCAATCGCGACCTGCTGATGCCCGCCAAGTTCCAGCAGGCCCTGCAATCCGCGCTGGACGGCCTGGGCGCCGCCGCCGAGCAATCCCAGAACCAGGACGATGCCCGCGCCCTGAACCGCGCGCTGCGCCTGCTCAAGGACGAAGCGGGCCTGCGCGAACTGGTCACCATGTACCGCAGCGCGCTGTACCAAGGATGAACGCCCGATGCCGCTGAAACACGAGGCCCGCGAGCTGCTCAGCCTGCTGGCGTACATCTACCTCGAAAACAACCGGCCCGAGAAGACGGCCGTCCTGCTCAACGCCCTGCGCGCGCTGGGCCTGGCCGGCCAGCGCGAACTGGCCGCCCTGGCGCTGGCGCAGTTGCGCGCCGGCAAGCCCGAAACCGCGCTGTCGACGCTGGACGCCCTGGCCATGCAGGGCGGCGCCGGCGCGCCGTTCCACCTGATCCGCTCGCAGACCCTGCTGGCGCTGGAGCGCCGGGAAGAGGCCGCCGCCGCGATGCGCGCGTACGTCGCCTCGCGGCCCGCGGCAAGCGCCGCGCCCACTGAGACAGAAACGACTTGAGCCGCGCCATGCAAGCCCTTAACCGCGTCGTCGCCGCCGCCACCAGCCGCAACGATATCGTCCTGGCGGTCCTGATCGTCTCGATCATCTTCATGATGATCCTTCCGCTGCCGACGGCGCTCGTCGACGTACTGATCGGCACCAACATGACGCTGTCGGCCATCCTGCTGATGGTCGCCATGTACCTGCCGTCGCCGCTGGCGTTCTCGTCGTTCCCGTCCGTGCTGCTGGTGACGACGCTGTTCCGCCTGGGCATTTCCATCGCCACCACGCGCCTGATCCTGCTGCAGGGCGACGCGGGGCACATCATCGAGACCTTCGGCAATTTCGTCGTGGGCGGCAACCTTATCGTGGGCCTGGTGGTCTTCCTGATCCTGACCATCGTGCAGTTCGTCGTGATCACCAAGGGCGCGGAGCGGGTGGCCGAAGTGGCCGCGCGCTTTTCGCTGGACGCCATGCCCGGCAAGCAGATGTCGATCGACGCCGACCTGCGCGCCGGCACCATCGACATGGACGAGGCCCGCAAGCGCCGCTCCGTCGTCGAAAAAGAAAGCCAGCTATACGGCGCCATGGACGGCGCCATGAAGTTCGTCAAGGGCGACGCCATCGCGGGGCTGATCATCGTGGCGGTGAACCTGCTGGGCGGCATCCTCATCGGCACCATGCAGCGCAACCTCACCGCCGGCGAAGCGGTGCAGATCTATTCCATCCTGACCATCGGCGACGGCCTCATCGCGCAGATTCCCGCGCTTTTCATCGCCATCTGCGCCGGCATCATCGTGACGCGGGTGCAGACCGGCGACGGCCCGTCCAACGTGGGCAAGGACATCGGCGCGCAGGTGCTGGCCCAGCCGCGCGCGCTGCTGATCGCCGCCGCCATCGCCGTGGGCATGGGCCTGATCCCGGGCATGCCCACCCTGACCTTCCTCGCGCTGGCCGCGGTGGTGGGCACCGTCGGCTTCGTGCTGCTGCGCGGCACGCGCAAGGTGGTCGACGAAAAGACGGGCGAGATCACCGAAATCCCCGCGCTGGCGGCCGACGGCCAGAAGCCGGCGGCCAAGCCGCGCACCGACGGCAGCGCCGAGTTCGCGCCCACCCTGCCGCTGATGATCGACGTCGCCGCGCATTTGCAGCGCAGTTTCGACGCCGACGAACTGAACGACGAACTGCTCAAGATCCGCCGCGCCCTGTACTTCGACCTGGGCGTGCCCTTCCCCGGCATCCAGCTACGTTTCAACGACGCGCTGCCGCAGGACACCTACAACATCCTGCTGTCCGAAGTGCCGGTGTCGCAAGGCAGGCTGCGGCCCGGGGCGGTGCTGGTGCGCGACACCGAACAGAACCTGCAGGCGTTGCAGGTTCCCTACGAAACCGACAAGCGCTTCCTGCCCAACATCCCGACCATCTGGGTCGGCGCCGAGCTAGCGCCCACGCTGTCGGCCGCCGGGATTCCCTACCTGGATCCCCACCAGGTGCTGACCTGGCACCTGGCCTTCGTGCTGAAGAAATACTCGTCCGACTTCATCGGCATCCAGGAAACGCGCTTCCTGCTGACCGCCATGGAAGACCGCTTCCCCGACCTGGTGAAAGAGGCGCTGCGCGTGATGCCGGTGCAGAAGATCGCCGAGATCATGCAGCGCCTGGTGTCCGAGGACATCTCGGTGCGCAATCTGCGCGCGGTGCTGGAAGCGCTGATCGAATGGGGCCAGAAGGAAAAGGATTCGGTGCTGCTGACCGAATACGTGCGGGTCTCGCTGAAACGCCACATCAGCTACAAGTACTCCAGCGGCCAGAACATCCTGCCGGCCTACCTGCTGGCGCCGAACGTGGAAGAGACCGTGCGCGGCGCGATCCGCCAGACCTCGGCGGGCAGCTACCTGGCGCTGGATCCGAACGCCTCGAAAAAGCTGGTGGACAACATCAAGCGCGCGACCGGCGACCTGAACGCCACCGCGCAGAAGCCGGTGCTGCTGACCTCGATGGACATCCGCCGCTACCTGCGCAAGATGATCGAGCAGGACCTCTACGAACTGCCGGTGCTGTCCTACCAGGAGCTGACACAGGAAATCAACGTGCAGCCGCTGGCGCGGGTGGATCTATGAACGCGCCGCGCAACGGAGCCGCGCCATGAGCGAAGCGCTGGAACTGCGCGTCCTGAGCGGCTTGCACCGCGACGCGCGCTGCCTGGTGGAAGACGGCGCGGCGCTGGGCGCCGATCCGGCCTGCGACGTCGTGCTGGCCGACGAAGGCATGGGTCCGCGCGCCGCGCAGGTGCGCATCGGCGCCGAGGGCTGGGACCTGGCGCTCGGCGACGCCGCGCCGGACGCGCCACCCGGCACGCCGTTCAACCGCCCGGTCCCGCTGGGCCCGGTCTGGATCACCGTGGCGCGCCGCGGCGACCCGTGGCCCCGGCTTCCCGAATCCGGCCCCACGGCGCCGGCCAAGGCCGCCCCGCCGGAGCCGGAGACGCCCCCGCCCCCCGCGGCGCCCGCCAGCGCCGCGCCGGTGTCCGCCGCCGAGGAAGACAGCCAACTGGAACGCCGGCTGCCGCTGCCGCCCGCGCCCGGCCGGCGCCGCAAGCGCGATTCCTGGCCGATGGCGCTGGGGCTCGGCGCCGTGGCCCTGACGATCATCGTGGCCATCGCGCTGGCGCTGATCCCGCCGTCGACCGCCAAGCGCGCGCCCACGCCCGACCCGCGCCTGGCCGCCGCCGAGAAATCGGTGGGCCAGATCTCCGCAGTGTTCGAGCGCATGGGGCTGGCCTCGCGGCTGCACGTGTCCCTGTCGCGCGACGGCACGGTCACCGTATCCGGCTGGGTCCGCAACGCGGCCGAGCAGGACGCCGTCGCGGCGGCCCTGTCGCAGATCTGGCCCATGCCGGCCATGCGCATCAGCAACGAGGACGAAACCGTGCGCACCGCGCGCGCCGCGCTGCGCGCGTTCAACGTCAAGTACGAGCCGCAGTACCAGGGCGACGGCCGCCTCAACGTCGCCGGCATCGCCAGCAGCGCGCGCGAGCGCGCCTCGGCCCTGGACGCCCTGCGCGCGCAGTTGCCGGGCATGACGGTGCTGGGCAACGACATCAAGCTGACGCAGCAGCTCAGCGACACCTTCTCGAGCCAGTTGGTCGACGAGGGCCTGTCGGGCGTCACCCTGGCCTGGAAGGCGGACCACCTGGACATTTCCCCCGGGGCGCTGGACGACGACCAGATGCAGCGCCTGCAGGCGCTGGTGGCGGACTTCAACAAGACCCACCTGGACGTGGCCCGGGTGGCGGCCGCCAGCGCGGCCGCGCCGGCCGACAGCGTGCCCTTCACGATACGCAGCGTGGTCGGCGGATCGCAGCCGTTCATCGTGCTGGAAGACGGCAGCAAGCTGCTGGTGGGAGGAATCTACCGCAAGTACCGGCTCGTCGCCGTGGAGAACACCCGCATCATTTTCGAGGGGCCGCGCAACGCCATCGTGACGCGCTGACCGCGCCGCCCATCCATCCGCCATCCAATCCGCCCATGAACGCACCGATCACACTGACCGAACTCGAAGAACGCCTGGCCGCCCCCGGCGGCGCGGCGTTGCGCGCATCGCTTTCCGAGCGCCTCGGCGCGCTGGAGGCGTCCACGCGCGCGCAACTGGAAGCCGGCCTGGCGCCGGCCGCGTTCCAGAACTGCCGGGCCCTGGCGGATGCCGCCCGGGCCGCCCAGGAAGTGCTTGCGGCAAGCCCTCAGCCTTCCCTTCCCGACGCCGGCGCCGCCAGGCCGCCGCTACCCTTCAACCCCCTGTCCCGCTAAGGAGACGCACCATGGCACTCAATGGCCTTACCGGCTCGTCCGGCCTGAGCTTCAATTCCATCAACAACTCGATCTACGACAGCATCCGCACGCAGGAATCCAACCTGCAGACGACCCTGTCCAATATGGGCAGCAATGCGGACGGCAGCGTCTCGCAGGCGCAGATGCTGCAAATGCAGCAGCAGATCCAGCAGTGGACGATGATGATCGACATCCAGAGCACCATCACCAAGCAGATCGCGGATTCGCTCAAGGGCGTGATCCAGAAGTCCAGCTAGGCGGGTCTCGCGGGCGGGGCGGGCTGATGGCCCGCCTACACCGACTGCATCATGAAGGCGGGATTGCGCCGCAGCGCATCGACGTCGGGTTCGGCGCGCGCGCAGCGCTTTTCCCAGGCTTCGGCCTGGTTCAGCAAGGCGTCGATCGCGGCCATGAGGTTGTCCGCGCGGCAATCCGCGCGCGCCACGCCAAGCTGCAGGTGCATGCGTCCGTCCGGCGCCGCGCAGGCGACGACGCCGCCGCCGGCCTGCATGAAGTTCGCCTGCGCCGCCAGCAGCGCCTGCGCGCCGTCCATCTTGCCGCCCACCGCGCACGACAGCAGGATCTGGGCGCGCGCGCCGTGTTCCACGATCTGCACCAGATGCCGGCCGTCGAACGCCAACTGGCACAGGCCGCCCTCGGACGGAGCCAGCGCGGGAATGCCCAGCGTCTGGCCGAGTTCGGAAAGTATCCGGGCGAAGAAGGGATCTGACACGGTAGGCAGCGGGCCTTGCCAGGCGCCGCGAAATACCGGCGGCCTGGATGCCGAAGAGATGGACGAGCCGCTCATCTTACCTTCGTTCCCCCCATCTCCCAAGCCCCGCGGCGCGGGCGGATCAAAGGGGGATGACGGCCCGGGCCCGGCATACCGCGCCCAGCCGATCGGGGTCGTCCTCGCGCTCGCGCCATAGCCGCAGCAGCCTGTCCGCGCCGGTGCTGCGGGTATCGACGGCATACCTGGCATAGTCCAGCCAGTGGCGTTCACCGTCGGCCAGCCCGCCCTCGGCGACCGCCAGCGTGTCGCGCGCCAGGGCCCATACCGCGTCGTGATCCAGGGCATGCCGCATCGCCTCGGCCCGCAAGTCGCGCAAGCGCAGCCAGCCCCATTCGCGCAGCAGCGCTTCGGCCTCGCCCAGGTTGCGCATCAGCCCCAGTTGCAGGGCCGAGGGCGCCATCACGATGGTGGCCGCCACGGCCCTGCCGGCCTCTTCGACCAGTTGCGCGTCGGCAAAGCCCGCGCCCGGCGCGCGCCCTTCGATGTAGCCGGCCGCGCCCAGCCGCAGGTACAGATCCTCGATGCCGCCCGGCCGCTGCCAGGCGGCGCGCAGCTCGTCCAGCGCGGGCGGCTCCGCCAGCCGATAGCGCCAACGCGCATCCAGGAAATGCGCGAACTGCGAATACTCGAAGTGCCCGCCCCGCGGCACGATCGTCACCTGGCCGCCCGTGTCCGTGCGCAGGCCGGGCCAGCCGTCGGAAGCCAGGAACCGCGACAGCGAGGGCCCGCCCTGCAAATACACCCCCACCGCCGACTTGTAGCCGTCCTCGGCGGCCAGGGGCAGGCAGCGGCTGGCGGTGCCCGGGCCGAACATCCAGCGGAAATAGTCCCCCAGGTCCGCGAAAGGACGTTCCGGCAGACGCTGCAGGCGGTGGTCGCCGGCATAGCGCGAATAGCGGAACATGCGGTCCCAGACAGTCAGCCGGTTCTCCTTGAAACCCGTCACGCGGCCGCTTTCCAGCGGGCTGTTGGCGAACAGCGCGACGCTGGCCGGCGCCAGGCCCAGCACCACGTTCAACGCGCGCGCCGCCTGCCGCACGTCCACCGACGTGCAGGGGCTGTTCTGCGCCTTCGCGTCGATGCCCACGCGGTGCAGCCATTCGCGATGCCCGACCAGCTCGCGGTAGATGGGCCGCGGCACCTGCACCCGGGCGTACCAGCCGGGGTCCAGCGTGCAGGCAGGATGCTCCGAGACGTTCAGCACGGTGGCGCCCTCGGCCTCCAGCGCCAGTTGCGCGTCCTCGAGTTCCCGCCTGGCGCGGCGGGCCAGTTCGGCCAGGCCGCCCTCGGCGGCGGCGACCGGCGCGAACGCGGTCTCCAGCAGGTTGAAGCCGTTGTCCAGCCCGCTCTCGCCGGCCGCCACCGACAGGCCCACGTCGCGGCCGTCGATGCGCGCCATGTCCGGCGCTTCGCCGCGGCCCGCCTTGATCCGCGCCAGCCTGGCGAAATAGCCGTCCACGGGATGGCTGGCGCCATCGTCGCGGCGCGCCACCGCCATCTCCATCTCCAGCCCCAGCGTCTGGCCCGCCGGGGCGCTCATCGGCCCGCCCCGGGGCGGCGGATGGCGCGGCGGAAAAAGAAACGGGCGCGGGCGGCGGACATGGCGGGCTCTTTCGTAAAACACGGTCGTGCCAGCTTAGTAACGCGAACGGCATCCGCGTTCCCGCCCCGCGGTCAGCCCGGGCCGGGCAGCGCCTGGAACCGCTGCGCCAGGATCTCCACGAACGCCTCGGTCACCGTCGATGGCGCGGTCTGCGCGGGATAGGCCATGCGCACCCGGATCGGCAGGCGCGGCGTGAACGGCCGTATCGCCAGGCGGTCCGCGAAGACCGCGGCGATGTAGGGATTGACGATGCCCATGCCGTCGCCCGCGGCCGCCAGCGCGCAGATCGTCGACGAATAGGTCGTCTCGATCTCGGACGCCGGCAGCACCCGGTGCGCCTGCATCGCGCCGCGCAGTTGCAGGTAAACGTCGTCGTCCGCATTCAGCACCAGCAGCCTGCGCTCGTTCAGGTCCAGGATGTCGATGGACGGCAGCGCGGCCAGGGGATGGTCCGGCCGCAGCACGCAGACCGCCTCGCTTTCGTGCAGGTCGTGCAGGTCCAGCAACGCGCCGTCCAGCGGCGCCGCCGTCACCACCACGTCGTAGGTGCCATGCAACAGCCCCTCGCGCAGGTACTGGCTGCCCATCGTCTGCATGTTGATGTGGACGTCGGGATAGCGTTGCGCGAACGCCTCGACCGCGCCGGGCAGCACGCCCAGGCCCAGCGCCGGCGTGCAGGCCAGCCGCAGCACGCCGCTGCCGCTGCGCCGCATGGCCGCCAGGCGGTCCTCGATGCGCTCCAGTCCGACGAAGTGGCGCTTGACCGTATCGAACAGATCCTTGGCCTCTCGCGTGGGCCGCAGCCGCCCGCGCTCCATGTCGAACAGCTTCAGCCCGCTGGCCTGCTGCACCTGCCCCAGCAGGCGGCTGATGGAAGGCTGCGTGGTGCGCAGCATCTGCGCCGCGCCGGTGGTGGTGCCCGCCAGCATGACCGCATGGAAGGCTTCGATCTGGCGGAAATTCAACGGTCGGCTCATGGCATCGCAGGGTATTGCAAATGTGCATAGCCTATGCCGAAAAAAGAATTTTTCCAAATACATACCGACTCCTACACTGGATTCTCCAGGGCGCCGCCAGATGCGCCCGCGACAAACCCAACCTTCCAGGGGAAGCCACATGAATCCACGCCGTTCCTGGCGCAACATCCTGCAAACGCTGTGCCTGGCCGCCGCCGGCGCCGCGCTGCCCATCGCCGCCCACGCGCAGGCCAACTACCCCGACCGTCCGGTGCGCATCATCGTCCCGTTCACGGCGGGCGGCAGCTCCGACATCCAGGGCCGCCTGCTGGCCGAACACCTGGGCAAGCTGTACGGCCAGTCCGTGGTCGTGGAAAACCGCCCCGGCGCGGGCGGGCACATCGGCGGGAAGTTCGTCGCGGACTCCGGTCCGGACGGCTACACGCTGCTGCTCGGCTCCATCGGCCTGCACGCCACCTATGGCGTCTACAAGAGCCTCAACTACCAGCCCGCGCAAGACCTGAAGCTCATCACCGTCGTGGCCGAGATGCCGCACGTGGTCGTGGCCAATCCGGCGCTGGAAGCCAATACCCTGGCCGAACTGACCGCGCTGGCCAAGGCCAGGCCGGACACGCTGCATTTCGGATCGGCGGGCGTGGGCTCTTCGGTGCACATGGTCGGCGAGCTCTACAAAATGGCCGCGCAGGCGCCCATCGTGCACATCCCGTACCGCGGAAGCTCCGCCGCCACCAACGACCTGCTGGGCGGCCAGATCCAGTTGCTCTTCGAGAACGTGCCCACCACCATCGGCTACATCGAAGCCAAGAAGCTGAAGGCGCTGGCCATCACCGGCGCGGTCCGCTCGCCCGCCCTGCCCGGCGTGCCCACCGCCGCCGAGGCCGGGTTGCCCGGCCTGACCGTCACGTCATGGACGACGCTGGCGGCCGGCAAGGACGTGCCCGACGCCCTGATCGAGAAGATCAGCGCCGATCTGCGCCGCGTCTACGCCGACCCGGCATTCCGCGCCGGCCTCGAACGCCTGGGCATGACGCCCGTGGGCAACAGCCCGGCCGAGGCGCGCGAATTCGTCGAACGCGAGCGCGCCCGCTGGAACAAAGTCATCGAAACCGAACACATCACCGCGGGCTGACCGCGCGCTCCTTATCCATGAACCGCATGCTTGCCACGTCCATCGCCTGCCGCCGCCTGGGCGCCACGCCCCATCACCATTTCTTCGGCTACTACAACAAGACCGTCTGGCACCGCGACGGCCGCTACCTGCTGGCCAACCGCACGCCCTTCAAGGACGCTCGCCTCACGCCGGGCCTGGCCGCCGAAGTGGGGTATTTCGACCTGCGCGACGGCGACCGCTACCATGCCGTCGGCGGCACCACGGCCTGGAACTGGCAGATGGGCTGCCAGTTGCAATGGCTGGACGGCCTGGCCGAACCGCAGATGATCTACAACTGCCGCAGCGACGACGCCAGCGGCGTCTACCCCGGATTCCGCTCGGCCATCCACAACATCGCCACCGGCCGGACGCGCATCCTGCCGCTGCCCATCTACGTGGCGGCGCCCGACAGCCGCTACGCGCTGTGCGTGGACTACCGCCGTCTCTACATCACGCACCAGACCATCGGCTACAGCGAACACGCGCCCGGCCCCGTCGCCAACGCGCCCGCCGACGACGGCATCCGGCGGCTCGACCTGGACAGCGGCGAACATCGCCTGCTGGTCAGCTATGCGGACCTGCGCAATTTCCACCCGCGCGGCTCGATGGAGCGCGCCATCCATTGGGTCAGCCATATCGAGGTCAACCCGTCGTCCACCCGCATCCTGTTCCTGCACCGCTGGACCGAACGCGTGGAGGACGAGACCTGCTTCCTGCATCGCCTGATCACCATGAACGCCGACGGCGGCGACATGCGCCTGCTGGAATGCTCCGACCATCCCCTGCCGCAACTGGCGGACGATTTCGATCCGGACGCGGTCGGCACCTTCGACTACGAGAAATCCGAATACCAGATCTCGCACCCGCTGTGGCGCGACGACCGTTCGATCATCGTGTGGGGACCGCATGCCGGCAGCATCCACTATCACCTGTACGAAGACGCGCCCGGCGGCAGCGTGCAGGTGGTGGGCGACGGCGTGCTGACCGAGAACGGCCACATGACGTTCTCGCCCGTGAACCCGCGCTGGCTGCTGAGCGACACCTATCCGGACGCCCGCACGCACGAGCGCGTGCTGTTCCTCTACGACATGCGGACCGGCGAACGCCACGCGCTGGGCAGCTTCTACGCCGACCCCGCGCTGTCCAAGGAAAACCGCTGCGACCTGCATCCCCGGTGGAGCCGGGACGGCACCCAGGTCTGCATCGATTCCGTGCACGAAGGCGAGCGCCAGATGTACGTGCTCGACGTGGCGCCGATCGTGGGCTGAACCGCGCGTCACGCCCCGCTTCCGCAGGGAAAGTCCCGGCGGCCCCGGCACTTCGCGCGGCCGGGGCCGCCCATTACCATGTCGGTCAAGACAGTGGAATTCACGCGATCGTCACCCCGGTGTCATGCACAGCTTCTAACCTCGCTGCCGCTTTCCTGACAAATAACTGAGCGGATCGCTCGCCATTCTATGAGGTTGGAATGTCCTACTTGACTGACAAATTGCGCGCCCCCTATCGCGAAGCCCAGGGTGAACTGACGGTTCCGGGCCAGATGCTGGAAGACATCGTCGCCGCGAATCCGCAACGCCGCAGCTTGCTGAAGAACAGCTTCGGCCTGTCGATGCTGTCGGTGTTCGGCGCCTCGACGCTGCTGACGGCCTGTGGCGGCGATGACGATGACGACGACGCGCCCGCCACCGGCGGCGACGGCTCGACGGGCCCGGCCGGCCCCGACTACTCCGTCACGTTCAAGCCGCTGGACGACAAGCTCGTCGCGGACACCGTCACGGTCCCCGAGGGCTATGTGGCCGAAGTGCTGTATTCGGCCGGCGACAAGTGCGCGATCGGCTCGGCCGGCTACGCGGGCATTCCGCAGTCCTACCCCGCCACCGAAACCCAGGCGGGCGGCCAGCACGACGGCATGCACTTCTATCCGCTGGCGGGCGTGGATCCGAACCAGGGCGGCCTGCTGGTGCTGAACCACGAGGCGCTGGACAACGCCACGCTGGACCAGGGCGTCGAGGGCCTGAGGACGCGCCTGTCGAACGTCGGCGTCTCGGTCGTGGAAATCGCGCGCGGCGGCGACGGCGCCTGGTCGGTCAAGGCGGACTCGCGCTACAACAAGCGCTACACGGGCAACACCGTCTACAACGTCAGCGGCCCCGCCGAACCGCTGGTCGGCGCGACCGTCGTCGGCACCCTGAACAACTGCTCCAGCGGCAATACGCCCTGGGGCACGTACCTGACCTGCGAAGAAACGCTGAACAACTACCACTACCAGGTGGGCGATGTCGGCAAGCCGGCCGACGAAGGGTACGGCTGGGTGGTGGAGATCGATCCGCAGGACCCGGACTCGACCGCCGTCAAGCGCACCGCGATGGGCCGCTTCAGCCATGAGAACACGGCCTACATGCTGGACGCGAACAACCGCGTCGCCTTCTACATGGGCGACGACACCACGCCCGGCTGCATCTACAAGTTCGTGCCGAGCAAACCCTACAATCCGGCCAACCGCGCCAGCAACATGGGGCTGCTGGACGAGGGCACGCTGTATGCCGCCCGCTTCAATGACGACGGCAGCGGCAACTGGGTCGAACTGACCGTAGGCAAGAACAACCTCACCGCCGGCGCCACCGATCCGGGCAACTTCACGCAGCTCGCCACCGGCACGGTCATCACCGGCACGATCGTCAATTTCAATACGCAGGCCGACGTGCTGGTCAACACTCAGGCCGCCGCGCGCGTCGCGGGCGCCACGCTGATGGACCGTCCCGAATGGATCACGGTCGGCGTGGACAAGACCTTGTACTGCACGCTGACCAACAACGGCGGCCGCCAGCGCACCAGCGCCGCCAACCCGCGCGCCAACAACTCGCACGGCCACATCATCCGCTGGCACGAGCGCGGCGATTCCCCGCTGGCGACGATCTTCGAATGGGACCTGCTGCTGCTGGCCGGCCGCGACGCCGCCGACGGCGTGGCGCCGAATCTGACCGGCAACGTGAACGGCGACACCTTCTCCAGCCCCGACGGCATCCGCGTCGATCCCAAGGGCCGCCTGTGGGTGCAGACCGACGCCGGCACCGGCACGTCCACCACGGACTTCTTCGGCAACAACTCGATGTACTACATCGACCAGAAGACCGGCGAATCCAAGCGCTTCCTGGTGGGTCCGCTGGGCTGCGAAATCACCGGCATCGCCTACACGCCCGACCTGACGACGTTCTTCATCAACATCCAGCATCCCGACACGGACTGGAACACGCTGCGCGCGGGCGGCGGCGACGCCCGTTCCGCGACGGTGGTCGTGCGGCGCACCGACGGCAAGCCCGTCGGCGCGTAAACGCCGCGGCCCGCGCGCTGCCCGGCCATCGCGGCCGGGCAGCGCGCGGGCCGGCGGGCGGGGGATTCAGGTCTTCGCGCTCGGGCCGTCCGAGGCCGCGGCGATGCCGGTTTCGTAGGCGAACCGGAACAGGTCGGCGTCCCGCTCTATTCCCAGCTTGCGCATGGCGCTCGTCTTCTGCGTGCTGATGGTCTGCTTGGAGCGGTTCAACTGTTCCGCGATCTCGTTGATGGAAGCGCCCGACACATAGAGCCGGACCACTTCCAATTCGCGCTTGCTCAGGGCATGATTCGCGCTGCCCGCCCCTGGGGCGGACGTCCGTCCGGCGCTGCCGGCTTCGGACGGGAAATAGCGCGCGCCCGCGTAGACCGCATGGATGGCGGAGACGAGAAGCTTGATTTCCGCCGTCTTGCCCACGACGGATTCCACGCCCAGCCTGGCCAGTTCCTGGACGATCGCCGGCGTATCCAGCATCGTGAACACAACGATCTTCAACGCGGGGAAATTGCGCCGCAGGTACGAAACGAAGGCCAGGCCGTCGCCATGCGTGCCGCCGGGCATGGCGTAGTCCGTAACCAGCACATCGCAGGACGACTGGTTCAGCAGATCGATGAGTTCGCCGGAGTTCTTCGCGGTGCCGACGATTTCCAGCGTCGGAAGGGCGCTCAGGTCGTGCTTGAGGCCCGACAGCAGGGCCGGATGGTCGTCGGCCAGCAGGATGCGTATTTTCATGATCGCCGGGTACGTTCGCGAGCGGGGCCGGCGGCGCGGCCTCTATAGTGGAATTTACCGGAAAGCGGCGCCATCGAACAGCGGCGC
The DNA here is from genome assembly GCF_900496975.1 of Achromobacter veterisilvae. Taxonomy (GTDB): domain Bacteria; phylum Pseudomonadota; class Gammaproteobacteria; order Burkholderiales; family Burkholderiaceae_B; genus Achromobacter; species Achromobacter veterisilvae. The sequence continues at coordinate 1,709 of NZ_UFQC01000020.1, read as the reverse complement.
TCGGGCTCGCTCGGCGCAAAAGGGGAATTCCCTAGCTTCTCTTTTGCAGGGGCGGGCCATAATCTGTCGGCAGCATTTATCCCGAGGCGACCGGCAGGCGGCGCGAACCGGCGCCTGCCGCCCCATCCTATGACGACCACCAGGCAGGACGGCGTGCTGGCACGCCTGCGGCGCTACCAGCATCTCCTGATCATCGGAGGCGGCGCGGCCATCACGGCGCTGGCGCTCGCCGCGAGCCTGCTGGAAATCGCCGCGTCGGTCAGCTCCTATCTCTCCCGCATGAAAGACGAAATCTCCATCGACGCCCGCCGGTCGATGGAGTTCAGCGCGCGCGCCACCTCCACGCTGCGCAACAGCGTGCAGAACCTCGAATTGGCCTGGGCGGCCGCGGGCCCCGCTGCCGCCGGCCACGTGGAGAAGCTCCTGCAAGCCGGCCTGCTCAGGATCCAGCCGTCGCCAGACGTCCCGCCCTTGCTGACGCTCTCGGCCCCTGGCGCGGACGACGCGGAGTCCGCCGCGCGCTACCTGCGCCTGGCCGAACAGATAGCGGCGCCCACGGCGGCCACCTCCGCGCGCAATGCCGGCGAACTCACCGCCTATCTGTATAGCCCCGACCGGAAATTTCTCGTCCTGTCCGTCATCCCCTGGCAGGGAGAAGCGTGGCAGGAACGGATCGCCGCCGATCGCGAACGCCTGTTCCCGGCCCTGACTTTGAACGACAGCAAGCCGCTGCTGGCGCCGGACGCGGCCTGGCGCGACCCCGCCACGGGCCGGCCGGTGTTCCAGTGGCTGGCCGCCTACGACAGCCCGCTGACGGGCAAGCGCGCCGTGCGCGTGGCGACCGGGCTGACGGGCCGGGACGGACAGCCTTTCGGCGTCCTGGTGTTCGAGCTGCCGCTGTCCACGCTGGCGGAAACCCTGCCCGCGACCACCTACCGGGGCCCCTGCCTGGTGCTGGGCCCCGGCGGCGAACTGGTGCTGTCCTGCCAGGACACGCCCGATCCGGCAATGCTGCCGCTGGCCCGCTCGGCGTTGGCGCAAGGGTTGGGCGAGACCGCTCCCACCCTGTTCCTGGGCGGGCACGAATGGGCCGCCTGGCCCCTGGGCACGACGCGGTGGATGCTGGTCTTCGGTCAGTCGTGGCGCGACATCGCCGCGGGCGTCCGCACGCAGATCCTGGCGTCCCTGCTGACGGCGGCGCTGATCATCCTGACCACGTGGGGATTGCTGTTGCTGGTCAGATGGCGCGTGCTGGCGCCGGCCGTGGCGCAATCGCAGCGGGTCTTCGACAGCGAGCGCCTGAGCCGGACCCTGGTCGAGACCGCGCCGGTGGGGCTGGGCCTGATCGCCCTCGACGAGGGGCAATCCCTGCTGCGCAGTCCGACCATGGCCGATACCGCCGAGCGCGTCGTCGTGCCCCCGGGCCAGAGCCTGTCCACGGAACTGTCCCGGCACTATCGCCGGCTCGACGGCCGCGTCGATGCGGACCGGCCCGACGCCGTGGTGCACAAGGACCTCGCCTTTCCCACTCGCGACGGCGAACGCCTGGACCTGTCGGTGAGCATGGCGCGCGCGCGCTACCAGGGCCAGGATGTGCTGGTGACGGCGTTTGTGGACGTCACGGCGAAAAAGCGCGTGGAGCAGCAGTTGCGCAAGGCGCGCCAGGCGGCCGATTCGGCCAACGCGGCCAAGTCGGCGTTCCTGGCGGC
>NZ_UFQC01000082.1 GCF_900496975.1 Achromobacter veterisilvae | reverse complement strand
ACTGGGCCGAACCCTGTCGGAACTGACCGGCATCGCCTGGGAATCGCCGGCGGCAACCGGCTCCGCCGAAGACCTGAAGGACGGACAGGCGATACTCGACGCCCTCAGGCAAACGTTCCTTCAATCCTGCAAGGCCTCGCTGGAGACATTGCGCCATGCCCAGGCCCAAGGCGACACGGCGCAACTGCTGGCGGAACTCCACTCGCTAGGCGGCGCGCTGAACGTCTTCCGCGTGCATGACGTGGCGCGGGATTGCAGCGAACTGGACCAGGCGGTCAGACAGACGGGCATCGCGGCCAATGCCGCCGCCATCGACCGGCTCTGCGACGCCTTGCGCCAAATGGAGCAGCACCTGCCCCCGGGAACGTAGAGGCAATCGGACCGCTCCGCTTTAGAACTTGTCCGATATCCGCCTGTGCGTCGCGCTTCTAAGATTCGTCCAATAGGGCGCGATCGCGATGACGCGCCGTGAATCCGTACACGGAAACGGCACCAGGAGCACGAAATTGATACATGGAAAAAAAGGGTTCGGCCTGCGAAAACGCGGCCGGGGCGCGAGACTGAATACGATCCTGGGCGGCGTCGCGCTGACGGCCGGCCTGCTCCCCGCCACGCCGGCGCATGCCGCCTACGCGTCCTGCACGATCACGTCGACCGCCGGCATGTTCTCGAGCGTTTCCTTCTGGAATCTGCCGGCTTCCCCCACCTTCACGAAAGGCGCCGTATTGGCGACCCATGACATGCGGTTGAACATAACGATCAACCAGCTCAGGTCGGTGGGCAAGCAGGCTCCCAATCCAGGCGGTACCGGCCTGCGGAGCGACCGGATATTCATCACGGAACCTAGCTGGGGCAACGTTCCCTGGGACACGGCCACGCGGTCCAGTCTTCTCAACTATTACCCCAAGCTCGGCGGCAGATTCATCGTCACCGGCATCACGACCAGCAATCTGGATCCGGATGTCGATACCGGGGTCCAGTTTCCCGTCATGCTCGAGCCCAACAAATATACGGGGGGGTTCAGATTCTTCGTGGCCCACAAGGATAACGACGATAAGGTAAAACGGATCACCGCCACCCTGACCATTACGGGCCGATATGAAATCGTTCTCCAGAATCCCGATGGATACGTAAGCAGCTATCTCACCCAGGACGCTCTGCGGCTGAACCAAGGCCCCCTCATCAATGTTTTCCTGGGCTCTTTCCCGGACAACACCACCAACGACGGGGAATCCGGCATAGACTGCTTCACCCCCACCTACATGGCCAACAACAACCTGGGCAACCTGGAGTCCGTGCAACTGCCGTCGAACTATCCTACCTGCCAGTTCGACACGAACTCATTGAACCAGACGGTCAATCTCCTGGGCGTCAACGCGAGCCGCGTCGTCGCCGCGGGCCGCCCCCGCGAGGAAGGCACGGAAAACGAGGCAACGTTCTCCCTGATTGCGAACAACTGCGCGGCGGGCGCCACTTTTTCCATGTATTTCTCCGACCCCCAGGGCACCGGCGCGCAGGTGAACTACCTGAAGCCCGAGAGGGGAAATGTGGGCATTCGCCTGTACCGCGACGCCGACGTCTCCTCGGGAACCCCGGCCTCCCAGAATCCGATCGTCTATTTGCCGCAGCCGGTGGGCAGCAGCCTGCCGTCGCCCACGGCGACGAATCCCATCAAGTACGGCAATGCCAGCGCGCCCAAGAATGCGTCGTACAACATGAAGTTCACGGCACAGTATGTGCGTCTGCCCGACACGCCGCCGGTTGCGGAAGCGGGTTCCGTAAAGGCGAAGGCCACGGTCACGATCGTGTACCCCTGAGTTCCCGGCCGCCGCTGGATGGCGGCAGGCGGAATTCATACTTGTCAGATAGTCTGTCCGGCCCCGCGGGGCTACGATATTCATGCTCTTCGTCCACTCCCGGGCGGGGAGCGTTCCCTTCCGTTTCCCCGATCATTTTCCCTGATCGGGGTTTTTTTTTCGCAAGCGGGATCGCTGCCTTGCGCAGGCGCGGCGGAAGCCGTCCGCCGCGCCCCTACAGCTTCTTCGTCGAAGGGTCCTGGCCCACCAACGGCCCCTGGCGAGGCGGATTCTTGCGTTCGATCGCCCGGGCGCTATCGCACTTCAACGAAATCCTCTGGTAGTTTTCGCCTTCCGTCCTGGCCGGAAGCGCATAGGGGATCCGGCATTCCAGTTCGTTCCAGCGGACCAGCAGCTCGCCCTTTTCCTTGTCTTCCGACAGCATGGCCAGCACCCGCCCGCGCGGATCGGTGATGCCCAGGCGGTTGCCGTCGGCATCGTCGACCGTCGCGCCGAACGCCATCGGCTTTCCGTCGGGCTGCGTGAGTTCGAATTGCACGCGGCGGCCGGTGTCGGCCTTGAACGTCACCTGGCCGATCGCCCCGCGCGTGGGGACGATCTGTTGCATGGCGTTGTCGAACTCGACTTCGGCCGTCAGCTTGCGCGTATCCAGCCCGACCCAGTTGCTGCGGAACGGCGTGGCGCTGGGCACCACGGCGTAGCCGTTGCGGCCGGTTTCCGCGCCCGCGTAGCTCGACAGCCCGACGCCCGCCACCGGCGGATCCACCTTGGCCAGCAGGAAGGTGTCGCCCACCGACTGGCCCAGGTTGACGCCGCCTCCGTGCGCCACCACCGAACCATTGGCCGACAACGTCGTCGCATGGTAGTGGTTGCCATAGCTGTAGCCCGCGCCCAGTCTCGCGAACGAGGTGGTCGTGCTGGCCGCGGCCGAACCGCTGCCGCCGCCATCCATGCCGCGGCCGGCGGTAATGCTGTAGCCGATGTCCCGTTCCGTCGGCAGTTGCCCGCCGACGCCCGCCTGCACCGATGAGCCGGAGCCCTGGCGGTTCAGGCTGGTGTATCCCTGCGGCGCCCCCGCGCCGGAACCCAGCGGGAAAGACAACGTCAGCGACATCAGGTTGTCGCTGTAGCGCCTCCCGTAAGGTCCGCCGTTGACATTGCGCATGTGGCTGTAGCCCAGGTTGTACGACACCCGGCCCAGCGAATTGCTGTAGCCGACGGACAGGCTGCGCGACCGGGAATCGTCCCAATAGCGCGCGTCCGAACCGCTCAGGTACAGGCTTCCATAGCGGTTGCCCTGCCCCAGGTTCTGCGCCAGGTAGGCATCCACGCGGGAACGCGTGTAGCCGTAGCGCGAGGCGTACGGATCCACGCCGTCGGACCGGTTCTTGGCGTAGACATGGTCGGACAGACTGCGGAAGCCGTCGTTCAGGCTGCGCTGATAGTTGACGGAAACGTTGGTGTTGGTGTCTTCCAGGAACTTGCCGTAGCGCAGGTCCAGTTTGTCGCCGGACAGGCTTTTGCCGTCGTTCTTGCTGATGGAATGGGTGGCATCCAGGGAAACCGCGCCGGCGCGCGTATTCACGCCCGCGCCCAGCGAATAGGCCTGGTAGCCGGCGGAAGCCTGCAGCCCCGCGGCCAGCGTGACATTGCCGGACACGCCATAGAGCAGGGACGCGCTACCGAAGATAGGCCGTTCCCCGCCGCTGCCGTTCCGCTTGAACCGTCCAAACGCCCCATCGTAGCGGACGCGCCCTTCCCGCACCATGAGCGGCGGGCTGGAAAAAGCCTGGCGCTGCACGCGCCGGCTGCCGTCGGCCTCGATGACCGTGATTTCCATGTCCCCGTTGGATCCTGACGGCGACAGATCGGTGATCTCGAACGGCCCCGGCGCGACCGTCGCGCTATAGATCAGGTAGCCGTTCTGCCGCACTTCGACGGTGGCGTTCGACTCGGCGCTGCCGCGGATCACCGGCGCATAGCCCTGCTCGTTGTCGGGCCGCATGGCCTCGTCCGACGCCAATTGCACGCCCTGGAATTGCACACCGTCGAACAAGGGCGAATTGGTGTAGGTCTCTCCGATCTGGAGCTGGCTTTTGATGGCATTGAGCCCGCGCTGCAAATAGGTGTTCTGGCTTTGGAACTGCGTGGACTGGCGGCTGCCCGTGGTCAGGTAGGAATTGTTGCGCAGCCGCCAGGCGCCCAGGTTGGCGCCCATTTGCAGTCCCACGCTCGTGGAACGGTCGTTGCTGCCGCCCGTGCGGGTGGACCAGCCCCTGCGGCTGTTGAGGCTGTAGTTCACGAACGCGGCGGGCACGCCATCTTCCCAGAGGGAGGGGTCCACGTATCCGCGATGCGAAGCCGACATGTAGGCCTGCGGCACGCTGAGGTTCAGGCGCAGGCGCGGCGCATCGTAGTGGGCGCTGGCCTGCTCGATCAGTTCGGGCAGGCGCAGGCAGGCGCCTTGCAGGGCTTTGCCCTGGGCTTCGAGCTTGCGGATATCCACGCCGGCCTGCGTCAAGAGTTCGGCCGTAAAACAGGGTTCCACCTGTCCGGTGCCCGGGTTGACCGAAAACGTCACGTCCCGGCGGCCCGCCGGATCGCCGTTGGTATAGATGTCCACGCGATAAGTGCCGGCCATCACCTCGCTGCCCAGCAGCAGCGATTTGACGTCCGCGGCCTGGTAGGCGCCTTGCAGGAAGGCCATGCTGAATCCGGACGGATCGCCCGGCTGCTCGGTCTGGCCAAGCGCGGCGACGGCCGTGGAAGGCTTGGCGGTGCCGGTGGCGGCCGCCCACGTGGGAAGGCCCAGGCTCAAGAAACCTGCGATCACACCATGGACGGTGCGATTTGAATTGGAATTCCAGGATTTCATCGTGTCTACCACATGGTTTTTCACCCTCCCCCCGAACGCTTCGGCCACTCAGCGGTCTTCCGCTGGCCCCGGGGCGAAGAAACTACTTCGGCGCCTTGGCCGCGGCCGCATTGACGGGATCCGCGCCGGACAGGCGCGCCTTGTATTCATCGACGCCCCCGTAATCGTTGACCACGGAGAACGCCAGGGCCGTCGAGCCCGGCGAAACTTCCTTGCCGAGCGCGTATCTGCTCGTTTCGCCCGGCGCGACCATGACGCGCACCGCGACGGGAGCGCCGGAGCCGATGGCGATGTGGGAGAACGACACGTGGAAGGCGCTGGGATTGGATACCTGCAACATGGGTTTCCCCTGCTGCTGCACGATGCTCCATTGCAAAGCCGCGGGCGCGTCGTCGGCGGCTCCTTGCAGGCCCGGCGGACGGAAGAACAGCTTGATGCGCTGGCGTATCGCCATTTGCAGCACGTTCTCCCCAGGCACGGCTTCGGGGATTTCCTGCACGTTCAGCCACAGCACGGACTCTTTGTCCTGCGGCAAGGAGTTCTTTCCGCCCGCGTACAACACTCGCAGAAGCTGCTGCGAATCGGGCAGCATCTTGGCCAGCGGCGGGCTCACGGCGAAGGGCAATTCGCCCAGGTCGCCTTCGGTATTGCTTTCGACCCAGGACTGGACCAGGATGTTGGCCTTGCCGTTTCTGACGACAACGGACGCTTCCTTGTTACGGCCGTCGAAGATCACGCGCGTGGTGCTCAAGGAAATGGATGCGTGGGCGCTGGAGCCGCCAGCCAAAGCGGCCGCGATCAGCGCGGGGCCGCAAATGCGGCGCAGGGTGGAAAAAATAGCGGACATGCGGGGCTCCGGAACAGCCGTTATCGGGGGAGACCGCGATGCCGCGGCCTCCCCCATAACGCTTGGCGAAAAACGACCTTGTGGATCAGTTGTAGGAAAGCGTGTAGTACGCCGCGGCGGTGTAGCTATGGCCGCTGATACTGGCGGTGGAATCGCCATTGGCGGTCACCACGTATGCCCTGAGGTGGTAGGTGGCCGACTTCTTGTCCCCGGAGAGCTGGGGTTGCAGCGGTCCGGTCGCCGGAGTGGGGCCCGCGCTGATCGCGGTGGTGCCGGACACCGAGCCGGTGGTGAAATCCAGGGCCACGCCGGTGTTGTCCAGGAAGGTGTCGAACAGGGCGATGGCGACCTGGCCGGTGGCCGTCCCGATGTGCTTGCCGGAGGCAATGGCGGGCGAAATCTTCAGCGTGTAGTTGTCCACGCCCGCCGCGTCGGCGCAGTTCACCAGCAATTCAAAATCCTTGCCTTCCGGCGCCAGCGTCGAGCCCGGATGCGCCGCCTCTTTCGGAGACGAACCCTTGCCGATCTGGCCGATGGCCGTCGACCCCATGTCCACGTTGATGGTGCCGGTGCCGGAACCGGCGGCGCCGCCGCCGGAAACCACGCAGGTATCCGCGACGACGGATCCGGAGAAATTGATGGTGCCGCTGGCGCCCTGGGCGGCGTGTGCCGTGGACAGGCCCATCGCGGACAGCAATGCGAGACTCAAGAGATGTTTTTTCATGATTTCGTGTAAGTGTGTAGAGAAGAAAATGGGTACCTGTCATCGATGGAAATAAACCGCTTCTTTCGTCTTCAGATACCAAAGAACGGGCCGTTTCCAGCACCATGAGCATGGTAGGAATCGCAGCGCGCGTTGAAACTCAGACCAGTACGAAAAGCCCGGGCACATCGTTAAGGACTGCAAAAAAAACAAGCGCCCGGGCAGCGGCGCGGAACGATCGGCGCCGCGATGGACGGGCGTTCGGGAAAGGCCGCGGCGGGCGGCCCTTACACGCGGCGTCGCCGCGTCGGGCCCCGGGCCTCCGGAGCCACGCGCGCGCGCCGCAGGCCGGCCTCCAGCTCTTCGAGCAGGAGCTTGACGGCATGCGAGGCGTCGACATCGCCCTGCTGGAACCGCGTTTCCACGTCGACCAGCTTGTGGCGCATGTTCCGCATGCGGAACACCCCCAGCATGCCGCTCAGCGAATGCAGTTCCGCCCGCAGCCGTTGGGCGTCGCCGTCCTGCTGCGCCTGTTTCAGCGCGGACAGCGACGTTTCACAGGACTCCAGGAACAGGCTGCGCAGGCCCTCCGGCAGCGCCTGTCCGCCCAGCGGGTCGTCGGCCGGTTCGGCCGGCATGGGCGGCCCCCAGGCGATGCCGGTCAGTTCCGACAAGGTCCGGCCCAGC
>NZ_UFQC01000010.1 GCF_900496975.1 Achromobacter veterisilvae | reverse complement strand
GGCGGGAGCAGGCGCGGGCGTTTGCGCCGCGGCGGGCGCAGGGGCGGCGCTCGAGGCCGCCGGAGCGGGCGGGGCGGAGGGGGCGGCGCCGCTTTCCGCCAGGGCGCGGTCGATGGCCGAGGCGTCCTCGCCCTGCGCCAGCAGCACGCCGATCACGGTGTTCACCGGGACCGAAGCGGCGCCGGCCTGCACCACGATGCGGCCCAGTACGCCGGCATGTTCGGCGTTGATCTCGACGATGGCCTTCTCGGTTTCGATTTCCGCCAGCGCATCGCCCACGGCGACCGCGTCGCCTTCTTTCTTGAGCCACTGGTGCAGCGTGCCGCCCGAGGTGTCGGCCGCGACGGAGGGGAGCTTGATAAGGTGTGCCACGTTGTTCGTCCTATTGTTCGGCGCCGGCCAGGTCCGGCCGGTAGGCGGCGGGATCGTCGTATTCGACCAGTTCCAGCACGTTCCCTTCGGGATCGCGGAAGAACGCCAGCCAGGTGCCGGGCCGCACTTCCATCGGCGCCGGCGTGCTGTCGAACACGACACCCTTGGCCTCCATATCGCGCACCACGGCGGGCAGGTCGCGGACGATGAAGGTGAGGTAGGTCGCGCCCTGCCGGTCCAGGATGGCCTCGCCGCGCGCGGCGGCTTCGGGCGCGGCACTGGGCTGCAGCAGCTTGATGCGTTCGCCATAGGGCGTCTGCAGGCGCGCCACGTCATAGCCGTGCCGCGTCAGGCCGGTGGCCCGCGCCTTGTCGGCGGGGACGCTCACGCGGTTGACGAGCTTCAGCCCGACGACGCCGGTGTAGAAGGCCAGCAGCGCGTCCAGGTCGGCGCAGCAGATGCCGACTTCCATCGGCACGGTCATACGCAGGGGGCCGCTCATGCCTTTTCTCCCAGGTCGGCCAACACGTCTTCCAGGCCGGCCGCGACTTCCTCGGTGTCCGCGAACGCCGCGCGCTCCAGCACCTTGGAGATGCTGGGCGAGGCCTCGCCGCCGGTCACGCGCTTGACGGGCTGGTCCAGCCAGTCGAAGTAGCGGCGCTGGATCTCGTCGGCCAGCATGGCGCCGTAGGAGGTGCCGCGCGCGCCCTGTTCCACGATCAGCACGTTGTTGGTCTTGCGGATGCTGGCGCCGATGGTGTCCCAGTCCAGGCTGGCGCGGTCCAGGGTGCGCAGGTCGATGATTTCCGCGTCCACGCCGGCTTCCTCCGCGGCCTTGAGCGCGCGGCCGACCATGGACAGGTAGGTCAGGATGGTGACCTTGCCGCCGGCGCGGCGCACGCGTGCGCGGCCGAACGGAATCGCATAGTCCAGGTCGTCCGCCGGAACCTCGCCCGACGAGGCGTACAGATCCACGTGCTCGATCACCAGCACCGGATCCTTGGAGGCCAGGGCGGTGTTCATCAGGCCGACGTATTCATACGGCGTGGACGGCGCGACGATGCGCCAGCCCGGCGCGGTGGCGAAGATGCCGGCCGGGTCCATCGAGTGCTGCGAGCCGTAGCCCGTGCCCATCGCGACCTTGGTGCGCAGCACGAAGGGCACGTCGATGTCGCCGCCGAACATATGGCGGGCCTTGCCGATCTGGTTGAAGATCTGGTCGGCCGCGACCCACATGAAGTCGGGGTACATGAATTCCACGATGGGCCTGTAGCGGCCGTCTATGGCCAGGCCGCCGCCCAGGCCGGCGAAGGCGTTCTCGGAAATGGGGGTGCCCAGCACGCGGTCGGGGTACTTGTCCTTCAGGCCGCGCGTGGCGCCGTTGGTGCCGCCCTTCAGGCGGTGCACGTCCTCGCCCAGCACGACCACGCCGCCGTCCGTTTCCATGCGGCGGTCCAGCACGTCGGCCACGGCGTCCACGAACTTGCGTTCCACGGACTGGCCGGCGTAGTCGGCGGCTTCCTGGTAGCGCAGGCCGGCCAGTTCCGAGCCGTCGCTGCGCAGGCCCACGTCGCGGAAGTCGGGACTGGGCCACAGGTCGGTGCGCACTCGGCGCTTGCCGCCGTCGGCCGCTTCCGTCAGGCGGCCGGACACGTCCTTCATCACTTCCTTGCAGCGCTGGCGCAGCGCGTCGACCTCGGCTTGCGAGATCAGGCCGCGGCCGATCATCTCGGCGGCGATGCGGTCCAGCGGGTCGCGCCGGCGCCATTGCGCTTCCTCGTCCTTGCTGCGGTAGCCGAAGGCGCTGCCGGGGAAGGGGCCGTTCTGGTGGAAGAAGCGGTACACGTCCACTTCGACGATGGTGGGGCCGCGGCCGGCGCGCATGTGGGCAACGGCCTCGGACATCGCCAGGTAGACCGCCAGCGGGTCCATGCCGTCCACTTGCCAGGACGGAATGTTGAAGGCCTGGCCGCGCGCCGACAGGCGCGGTTCGGCGGTGGATTCTTCCACCGTGGTGGACACGGCGTAGCGGTTGTTCTCGATGAAGAAGCACAGCGGCGTCTTCCAGGCCGCGGTGAGGTTCATGGTTTCCAGCACGGAGCCGATGTTCACCGCGCCGTCGCCGAAGTAGGTCACCGCCACCCGGTCGGTGCCCGCGTGCTTGTGGGCCCAGCCGGCGCCCGCGGCCAGCGGCACGCCGCCGCCGACGATGGCGTTGGTGCCCAGCGCGCCCGCTTCCAGCCAGCGCAGGTGCATGCTGCCCCCGCGACCGCGGCAATAGCCCTGGGCCAGGCCCATGATCTCGGCCAGCGTCTTCTGCAGCACCTCGTCGATGGCGGGCGTGAGCGGGTTGCGCGGATCCAGGCCCAGCGGCGCGACGTGCTGAAGCGCCTTGGCCAGGAACTGGTGGTGGCCGCGGTGCGAACCGTTGATCTGGTCGCCGGCGCCCAGCGCCAGCACGGAACCGACCGCGCCGCCTTCCTGGCCCACGGACGAGTGCGCGGGGCCGTGCACCAGGCCTTCCGCGGCCAGGTCCAGCACGGCCTCTTCGAAGGCGCGGATCCAATGCAGTTGGGTCAGCATGGTGCCCAGCAGGGCGGGGTCCGCCTGCTGCCAGTCCTTGGCTTCGACCGTCAGTTGCCGCCAGGGCGCTTGGGAGCCAAGCGGTTGGTAGGTGGCCATGAATGAATCTCCAGAATGTGGGTAGGCGTCTTGCGGTTAGAGGTAGCTGTAGCGGCTCCAGCCGCCGTCGGCCACCAGGGTGTGTCCGGTGATGTAGGCGGCCTGGCGCGAGGCCAGGAACACCGCCAGGTCGGCCATTTCGGCCGGCTGCGCCAGGCGACGCAGCGGCGTGCGCTGTTTGAGGCGTTCGGGGTCCAGGCGGCCGCGCGCGGCCAGGTCGCGCACCAGGTCCGTTTCCACGTAGCCCGGCGCCAGCGCGTTCACGCGCACGCCCGCCGGGCCCCATTCGACGGCCAGGGTCTCGGTCAGCAGCACCACCGCGCCCTTGGTGGCGCAGTAGGCGGCGCGGTCGGGCGCGGCCACCACGCCGTACATGGAGGCCAGGTTGACGATGGCGCCCGAGCCGGCGGGCACCATGCGGCGGCCGGCGGCCTGGGCGCACAGGAACACGCCGGTCAGGTTGACGTCCACGGCGCGGCGCCATTCGTCCACGCTGACTTCCAGCGTCGGCTTGTTGGCGGACACGCCGGCGTTGTTGACCAGCACGTCGATGCGGCCGTAGGCCTCCTCGGCCTGGGCGAAGGCGCGTTCGACCGCGTCGGCGTCGGTGACGGAGGCCTGGCAGGCCAGGGCCTCGGCCCCCTGCGCCGCGAGTCCGGCGACGGCCTCGTCCAGCGCCGCGGCGTCCATGTCCAGCAGCGCGATGCGGGCGCCCTGGCGGGCGAACGCCTGCGCCGCGGCCAGGCCGATGCCCTTGGCGCCGCCGGTGATCACGACAGCCTGGCCGCGCAGTTCGGGATGGAGGGGTTCGTTGGTGTTGTCCACGGTACTTGCCTGTAAGAAGGGTGTGGCGCCGGCGGTCAGACCGCCAGCCATTCCTGGACGACGTCCTGGCGCTCATGCAGTTGCGCGGGCGGTCCTTCGAAAACGATGCGGCCGTGGCCCATCACGCTGACGCGGGTGGAAACCTTCAGCGCGATGGTCAGCTTCTGCTCCACCAGCACGACGGACACGCCGCGCTTGTGGATGTCGCGGATCACGTCGGCGATCACTTCCACGATCTTCGGCGCCAGGCCCTCGGTGGGCTCGTCGATCAGCATGACCTTGGGATTGCCCAGCAGCGAGCGGCACATGGTCAGCATCTGCTGTTCGCCGCCCGACAGATTGCCGGCGCGCGTGCCGCGGCGCTCCTTCAGGCGCGGGAAGTAATCGAACATCTGGTCCGCCGACCAGAAGGGCGCGTCGTCGCGCCGGGGCTGTTCGCCCATGCGCAGGTTCTCGTCCACCGTCAGGTTGGCGAACACCTCGCGCTCTTCCGGCACGAAGCCCAGCCCGGCTCGGGCGATCTCGAAGGGGCGCTTGTTGGTGATGTCGCGGCCTTCGACGGCGATGCGGCCGCCGGTCACGTCCACCAGCCCCATGATGCTTTTCATGGTGGTGGAGCGGCCCGCGCCGTTGCGGCCCAGCAGGCTCACGACTTCGCCGCGGCCGATGGCCAGGTCGATGCCGTGCAGGATGTGGCTCTTGCCGTAATGGGCGTGCACGCCTTGCAGGCTCAGCAGGGGGGCGGATGTATTCGTCGGGGTGCTCATACCGTTTCCTCTCCCAGGTAGGCTTCGCGCACACGGGCGTCGCCGCGGATGTCGGCCGGCGTGCCGGTGGCGAGGATCTCGCCGTACACCAGCACGCTGATGCGGTCGGCCAGCGAGAACACCACCTGCATGTCGTGCTCCACGATCAGCAGGGTGCAGTCGCGGGTGACGTCCTTGATCAGTTCGACCGTGTAGTCCACTTCGTGCTGGGACATGCCCGCCATCGGTTCGTCCAGCAGGATGACCTTGGGGCGCGACGCCAGGGTCATGCCGATTTCCAGCGAACGCTGCTCGGAATAGTTCAGGTCGCCGGCGGCCGTGTCCTGCTTCTCCGTCAGCCGGACCTTCTCCAGCAGGCGGTCCACGTCTTCGTTGACCGCGCGGTTGCGCGCGATCGGGCGCCAGAAGTTGTAGACCAGGCCATGCATGCGCAGCACCGCCAGCCGCAGGTTCTCGCGCACCGACAGGCGCGGGAACACGTTGGTGATCTGGAACGAACGCGCCAGCCCCAGCCGGTTGATGCGTTCCGGCGGCAGGCCGCCGATGGAGCGCGACCGCAGGCTGATATCGCCCGAGGTCGGCGCGAACGAGCCCGACATCAGGTGGAACAGGGTGGACTTGCCCGCGCCGTTGGGGCCGATGACGGCGTGGCGTTCGCCCGCCTCCACCTTCAGGTTCACGCTGCGGATGATCTGCGCTTCGCCGAAAGACTTGCGCACGTCGGTCAGGGTCAGGATGTCGTGGCTCATTTCGCGGCCTCCAGCACGGGTGCGGCTTCGGCGTCGTCGCGCCACAGCGCCAGCGCCCAGCGGCAGGCCGCGAGGCCCACGGCGAAGAGCGCCAGCGGAATCAGCCAGGTGGACGGCGCCAGCGGCGCCCAGTCGTGGCCGAACAGCGGGATGGGCGGCCAGCCGGCGTCCGGGTTCATCGCCAGCAGCGAACGGTAGTCGCGGGCGAACATGCGTTGCAGCATTTCCACCGAGAAGACCGTGGCGCAGGTCAGCAGCAGGCCGGCCGCCACCGACACCGCGGCGCGCGGCAGCCAACTGGCCAGGCCGCGTTCGCGCAGCGACTTGGCCGCGCGCTGCACCAGGCCGACCAGCCCGTCCGGCACGAACAGCATCACCAGCACGAAAAGAATGCCCTGGTACAGCAGCCAGGACCGCGTGATGTCGGCCAGCGTCTGCGACAGGAAGGTGAGGATGGAGGCGCCCAGCACCGGGCCGAGGAAGGCGTTGACGCCGCCGATATAGGCGAACAGCACCGCGTCGGTGGACAGCTTGACCTCGAACAGCACGTAGTTGCCGGCCTCGATGTTCAGGGCCTGCAGGCCGCCGGCGATGCCGGCGAACATGGCCGACAGCGCGAACACCATGGTCTTGAGCGTGTGCGGCCGGTAGCCCAGGTAGCGCAGGCGGTGGGCGTTCTCGCGCAGGCCCAGCGTCAGCCGGCCCAGCGGCGTGCGGGTCAGGCCGTAAAGCGCGGCCAGCGACACGACCACCCAGGCCAGCACCAGGAAGTACACCTCGACGTCGGAGCCGAAGGTAAAGCCCCAGGCCGGCATGCGCATGGCGGACAGGCCCGCCTCGCCGCCGAACACGCCCTTCAGGTGCGGCGCCAGCGCATGCAGCAGTTCGGCCAGCGCCAGCGTGATCATCGAGAAATACACGCCGGCCCGCATGGTGGCGAACCACCCGGCGACCAGGCCGAACAGCAGGCCGGCCACGCCGCCGGCCAGCGGCATCAGGGGCGTGGGCAGCAGGCCCGCGCCGCCCAGCGCGTTCATGGCGTGGATGGTGGCGAACGTGCCCACGCCGAAGTACGCGGCGTGGCCGAAGGACAGCATGCCGCCCTGGCCGGCCAGCAGGTTGAAGGCGCAGGCGAAGAGCGCGGCGATCAGCATCTGCACCGCCGCCACCAACTGGCCCGGAGGCAGCAGCCAGGGCAGCGCGCACAGCGCGGCCACGCAGAGGATCAGCAGGAGGATCCCGGAAGTGCGGCGGGTCTGGCTCATGGCTGTTCTCCCTTCAGGCCCGAGGGCTTGACCAGCAGCACCACCAGCATCAGCAGGAAGGGCAGGGTAGCAGCCAGGCTGGAAATCTTCACGGTCATCAGGCCGCCCACGCTTTCGGCCCATTCGCCGGCGCCGAACAGGCCGAACAGGGACGCGAGGCTGGCGTCGATGCCGACGGAAAAGGAACTGATCAGGCCGATCAGCAGCGACGCGATCATCGCGCCTTCGAGCGAGCCCAGGCCGCCCACCACGACCACCACGAACACCAGCACGCCGAGTTCCAGCGCCATGTTCGGGTTGGTGGTGTAGAACGCGCCGGCGACCGCGCCGGCCAGGCCGGCCATCGCCGCGCCCACGCCGAACACGCTCATGAACACCAGCGGCACGTTATGGCCCAGCGCTTCCGCCATGCGCGGGCGGTAGATGGCCGAGCGCACCACGATGCCGACGCGGGTGCGCGACAGCAGCAGGTAGATGACCGCGAACATCGCCAGCGACACGCCGCCCATCAGCAGGCGGTAGAAGGGATAGTCCGCGTCGAACACGCGGAAGGCGGCGAAGTTCAGGAATTGCGGCACCCGGTAGTCGACCGGGAAATCGCCGTAGAACAGTTTGATGAGCTCGGCCACGATGAAGGCCAGGCCGAAGGTCACCAGCAGTTCCTGCGCATGGCCGAACTTGTGGACGCGGCGCAGGAAAAAGCGCTCCACGCCCATGCCCAGCACGCCCGCGATGACGGTGGCCAGCACCAGCGCCGTCCAGAAGCCGGTGACGGGCGTCAGGGTATAGGCGGCGTACGCGCCTATCATGTAGAACGATGCGTGCGCGAAGTTGAGCACCCCCATCATCCCGAAAATCAGTGTCAGGCCTGCCGACACCATGAATAGCAGCAGGCCGTAAATCACGCCGTTCAACAGCGAGACGGTAAAGTATTCCATGTCCGCTCCAGGATTCTTGCGCTAAGACGGCGTGCGTCTTGCGAGCGATCGCGCACTTGTTTTTTCCGGCCCGCGCCGGTGTGCGCATAGTTGTTGCGGGCTTGATGCCACCTTGGCGAGGTGTCAGACACCCATACGCCGGTGGGCCAGGTGTCTGACACCCAATGAGATACCCTTCAAACTTGAAAGGCGCCTACAAGGGTGTCAGACACCCATGCACCGATGAGCCAGGTGTCTGACACCCAATGAGATACCCTTCAAACTTGAAAGGCGTCTACAAGGGTGTCAGACACCCACATGGCATCCCCCCATACAGCATCAATCCGGACGCTGCATCTTGCAGGTCGCCTGGACCGGCGCGGACACGTCGGCCGCGGCCAGGACCTTCACCGGTTCGAAGCCCATATCGGTGCCGTCGGCCTTGTACTTGGCGTTCTTGCCGACCTTGGATACCACCATGGGCAACTGCACCTGGTGGTCTTCGGCGCGCATGGTGTAGGTGCCCAGCGGCGAGGTGTAGGTGACCTTTTCCAGCGCCTTGGCCAGTTCCGGCACCGACAGCTTGCCGTCCTGCGGCTTGACCTGCTTGAGCGCTTCGCCCAGGAAGGTGATGCCGATGACGGTCTGCGGCTCGGTGTAGCTGGGGTAGTGGCCGGTCTTGGCCTTGTAGTCCTCGGCGAACTTGGCGCCTTCCTCGCCCGCGGCCTCGATGTTGTAGGGGTGGGCGATGTAATGGCCCAGCGCCACGTCGCCGGCGTTGGCCAGGTTGCCCACCTGGTCCAGGAACACGGTGGCGAAGCGGACCTTGAGGCCCGCGGCCTGCGTGGCCTTCATCAGCAGCAGCAGGTCGTTGGACCAGTTGCCGGTGACCACGGTGTCGGGGTTGGCCGAGCGGATGCGGGCCACGTAGGGCGCGAAGTCCTGGATCTTGTTGACTTCGTGCAGGGTCTTGCCCACCACCTCGTAGCCGTACTGCTTGGCGAAGCGCTCCGTGGCGCCTTCCATGTCCTGGCCCCAGGAATAGTTCTGGTTGATGGCGTACACGCGCTTGCCCAGGGTGCCGTCGGCCGACATGACCGAGGCGAGCGCCTTGACGCGCACGTCGGCGTTGGTGGTGAAGCGGAAATGGTAGAAATGGCATTTCTGGCCGGTCAGTTCCAGCGCTTCGCCGCCCACGTTCAGGAACACGACTTCCTTGCCCGGGTTGCGCAGATTGTGCTTGCGCACGTCTTCGGTAAGCTGGCCGGAGATGGCCGACGAGGCCCCCTGCACCAGGATCTGCACGCCGTCGGCCACGGCGGCGCGGAAGCGGTCGGAGGCGCCCACCGGGCCGCCCTGGTTGTCGAATTCGACCAGTTCCAGCGGCTGGCCGTTCCAGCCGCCGGCGGCGTTGATGCGGTCGAGCTCATACTTGACCGCGGAGCGGAATATCAGGCCGGTCGAGGCCTGCGGGCCCGACAGCGTTTCGATCAGGCCGACCTTGACGGGCGCGGCCTGGGCGGATGCGGCGATGCCGGCCAGGCATAGCAGGCCGGAAGTGAAAGCAAACTTCATGAGTGTCTCCTCCGTGAATGGGAGTGGGTGAACCCGTGGATCAAGCAAGCGCGCTTATTGCGGCTCTTGTATGCCCAGGAAGCGGGCAATTTCTGCGATCTGTCCTTCCAGCATGTACAGGCCCGGATGCGTGCGGCAGCCGCGCGCGGCGGCGGCGCGCAGCAGGGGCGTGTCGACGCGGCTCATCACGGCGTCGGCGACGACGGTGCCGGCGGCCAGGGCGTCCAGTTGGAAGGGCAGGGGATCGGTGTCGTCCAGGCCCAGCGAAGTCGCGTTGATGGCGATGTCGCAGGGGCCGGGAGCGGAGCTGGCCAGGCTGACGGCCAGGCCGGGGTATTGGCGGCCGAGATGGGCGGCGAAGGACGCGGCCTTGTCGGCGCTGCGGTTGTACAGGCGCAGGCTGGCGGGGCCGGTGTCGGCGATGGCGCAGGCGATGGCCTTGCCCGCGCCGCCCAGGCCGGCCAGGTAGACATGGCGGCCCGCGGGGTCGTGCCCCTGGCCGCGCAGCCCGGCCACGAAGCCCAGGCCGTCGAAGTTGCCGCCGGTGAGCACGCCATCCCGCAGGCGCACCGCGTTGACCGCGCCGCTCAGCCGGGCGGAGGGCGTCAGGGCATCGCACAGGGCGGCCGCGCTTTCCTTGTGGGGCACCGTCACCACGATGCCGCCCAGGTTGGCCAGCCCGCGAAGGCCGGCGAACAGGCCGGGCAGGGCCTCGGCGCGCACGTGGAAGGGAACCATGACGGCGTCGGCGCCGCGCTCGCGCAGCAGCGCATTGAGCCGCTGGGGCGTCTTGACGTGCGCGATCGGGTCCGCCGCGATTGCGAAAACGGTAGTGCTGCCGGTGATTTCCACCTGATTTGTCCCCTGCCGGTGCTGCGGCCTCGAAGCCGTGTGTTGCCGACGCGCTTGCCTGAAAGCGGCAGTTGATTTACGCTTTCGGAATAAGTTGTCAGTCAACTTTATTAAGTTGTCAGATAAATCATAGGGCAAGCGTTTTTCCCGTGTCAAGCGGCCGGTTCAGGAGTTCAATCGGAATTGCAGCGGCGGCCGGGAAGCCGCCGGTCCGCTCGAAAAAGCGCTTCAGGAGACAAGATGATTTCGTTCGAAGGAAAGGTTGCCGTCATCACCGGCGCGGGCAACGGCATCGGCTTGGCCACGGCCCGGCTGATGGCGGCGCACGGCGCCCGGCTGGTGCTGACCGACATCGACGGCGCGCGGCTGGAAGCGGTCGCGGCCGAACTGGACCCCAGCGGCCAGCGCGTCTACACCCGCGCGCTGGACGTGTCCGCTTCGGCGGATTGCGAACGCGTGTTCGAGGCCGCGGCCAAGCACTTCGGGGGGCTGGACCACCTGGTGCACTGCGCCGGCATCTATCCCGAAAACCTGGTCAAGGACACCAGCGACGAGGCCTGGCGCACGCTGATGCGCGTGAACCTGGACGGCACGTTCTACGTGTGCCGCGCCGCCCAGCGCCACCTGCGCCATGACGGGTCCATCGTGCTGCTGACCTCGCTGGCCGCCCAGCGCGGCAGCTACGCGCACGCCGCCTATTCCGCGTCCAAGGGCGCGGTGCAGAGCTTCACGCGCAGCCTGGCGCTGGAACTGGCGCCGCAGATCCGCGTGAACGCGGTGGCGCCCGGCATCATCGCCACGTCCATGACCCATGACCTGATCGGGCAGAAGGGCGGGCAGTTGCTGGAAAGCACGCCGCTGCGCCGTTTCGGCACCGCCGAGGAAATCGCGGGTTCGATCGCGTTCCTGTGTTCGCCGCTGGCCAGCTTCGTCACCGGCGAGGTCATGCAGGTCAACGGCGGCATCTATATCGCGTAAAGTCGAATTCCGCGGCGGCCGCCGCCGCGGCAAACGGGTATTCCGATCAACAGACAGGGCCGCGCGCGCGCGGCCGGCAGGTATTCACGATTCCAATGCAGCCCACCCAAGAACAGGATCCTCCGCGCGCCGCGCCCAAGAGTTCGCTTTCCGCGGCGCTGGGCGACGCGCTGGCGGAGCAGATACGCCAGGGGGTGCTCGCGCCCGGCGATCGCCTGCCCACGGAAAAGCAGTTGACCGAAACCTACTCGGTCAGCCGCGCCGTCGTGCGCGAGGCGCTGGCGCGCTTGAAGTCCGAAGGCCTGATCACGTCGCAGCAGGGCAGCGGCGTTTTCGTCGATCCGAACTTCCAGAAGAACGCGTTCCGCATCGCCGCGCCCACGCCCGGCGACAACCAGGACCTGGAGCACATCCTGGAGCTGATGCTGTCCATCGAGGTCACGGCGGCGCGCTACGCGGCCCAGCGCCGCACCGAGGCGGACCTGAAGAAGATGCGCCAGGCGCTGGTGGGCATGGAATACGCGCTGCTGAACGACAAGCTGGGCGACGAAGAGGACTACCAGTTCCACCAGGCCATCGTGCAGGCCACGCACAACCCGCACCTGGTGGCGCTGAACGACTACCTGGAAGCCAATGTCCGGCGCGTCATCCGCAGCGCGCGCAACAACACGGCGCGCATGTACGCCGAGCGCATGGCCGCGGTGCAGAGCGAACACCAGGCCATCTTCGCCGCCATCGACGGCGGCGATCCGGACGCCGCCGGCCAGGCCGCCGAACAGCACCTGCGCAACGCCGCCGACCGCCTGCGGCTGTTCCAGGCGGAGCGTCCCGCGCCTGTTTAGGGCGTTTTTGCTGCGGAATCCCGCAGTCCGGACATCGGCGGCTCAAGAAAACTCCTACCTCATGCGTTCTCAGGCGAAGGTCTGCTCCATCTCCCGCCGGAACTGCACCGCCGTGGCGCTTTCGTCGAATTCCACGTCGCGCCAGCGGATCGCCTGCGATTGCCGCACCGGGTTCTTCAGCTTGACCTGGTGCGACAGCCCCAGCGGCAGGTAGCCGTCCGCCACCGAATCGCGGGCCGGCATCAGCCGGCCGTACACCGTATAGCCGCCTTCGCCGTCCAGGATCTGGCCGGCGGGGAGGTCGCGCTTGGCGGTGGCGACGACGTCGCCGTGCCAGCCGGCGGGCGCGCCGGTGGGCTCGCGCCGCAGGCCCACGCTGGCCACGCTGATGCCCAGTTCCAGCCCGATCAGGTGATAGGGTTTGTACATGGCCGTGAAGTTGCCGCTGGGATCCGTGACCAGCCCGTATTCCTGGAAACAGCGGCGCACGTAGTCGCTGTCCGCCGCCAGCGTCACGTAGACGCCCCAGCGCAGGTCGCGGAACACCGGCCGGCCGTCGCGTTCCAGCGAGGAAATCACTTCCACCTGCCCGCGGTGGTGCAGGATGCCGCCGCTTTCGCGCGGGCGCAGCACGCGGGCCAGGTCGTCCACGCCGCAGGGCGGGAAATGCAGGCCGGAAGGCGAGGGCAGCAGCCCGGTGGCGTTGGACACCGCGGCCATCTCGATGGCGCTCTTGGTGCCGTCCAGGAAGCTGTTGAACATCTGCGCGTTGAAGTCGCCCGCCGCGACCATTTCGGCGGTGAAACCGTAATAGGGCCAGACGGTGTCGGGCGTGGAGGTATGGAATTCCGGCAGGTACTTGGTGCCCTTGCCCGCGGCCATGACTTCGAAGCCGCTGGCGCGCGCCCAGTCCACCATTTCGCAGATCAGGGCGGGCTGGTCGCCGTAGGCCAGCGAGTAGACGATGCCCGCCTCGCGCGCCCGGCGCGCCAGCAGGGGCCCGGCCAGCGCGTCGGCCTCGACGTTGACCATGATGATGTGCTTGCCGTGTTCGCAGCAGGCCAGCACGTGGCCGATGCCCGCGGCCGCCTGCCCGGTGGCGTCGATGACGATTTCGACGTCGGGGCTGGCGATCAGGGCGTAGGGGTCGTCGCTGAAGTAGACCTTGCCGTTCTTCAGGGCGTCGCCGGTGCTGGTGGCGTGGAGCGCCGTGGCGGGCCAGCCGACGCGGGTGAGCGCCGCGCGGGCGCGGTCGGGGGCGAGGTCCGCCACCGCCACCAATCTCATCCCCGGCGTGCGCGGGGCCTGGCTCATGAACATCGCGCCGAACTTTCCGGCGCCCAGCAATGCGACGCGCAACGGCTTGTGATCGGCTTCTCGCTGCTTGAGCAGACGGTGCAGATTCATGGTGCGGGCTCCTCCGTGTTGGGGGTACGGCAACACAGAATAGTCCCAAATCATGACCGTTGAACAGGACTCACTCTTCTGCCGTATGCCGCTCAGCCGTCATGCTTCAGCCCGGCTACGTGGGCCGTCACCATGTCGAACATCGCTCGGGCCGGACGCGAGAGCTGTCTGTTCTTTCGGGTGAGGACGAAGACCTCCCGCTTGAAGCTATTGTCTTCGATGGCGCGGATGGTGAGGGTGGGGCGCCGGAACTGGTAGAGCGTGAGCGTGGGGACGATGGTCAGGCCCACGCCGCTTTCGACCATGGCGCTGGCGGTGGCCAGATGTTCGACCTCCAGGACGGTATTGAGCGTATGGGGTCCGAAGGCGGCGTCCACGCGCTGGCGCACGCTACTGTGGCTGACAAAGTTGACGATGGGGTACTGGGCGATCTGCTCCAGGGTCACGCGCTTGCGCTGGCGGGCCAGGGGATGGTCGGGCGGGCAGATGAGGTGCAGTTGATCCTGCCACAGGAGCTGGCGTTCGAGCTTGGCGGCATAGTGGTCGACAGTGGCGATGGCGAAGTCGATCTCGCCATTGCTGAGCAATTCCACGCATTCTTGCGACATGCCGTCGCGCAGCACGGTGGTCACGCCCGGGTATTGGGCGCGGAATTGCCGGAAGACGGGCGGCAGCCAACTGGCCGCCACCGAGGGCAGGGCGGCGACCTGTACTGTTCCGATGCGCCCCGCCGCGTAGTCCTGCAGATGTTGCAGCGCGGTGTCGGTTTCATACAGGGAACGCCGCGCAAAGGACTCGAACAGCTTGCCGAAGGCGGACAGTTCGATATTGCGGGTGTTGCGCACGAAGAGCTGCGCGCCCAATTCTTCTTCCAACGACTTGATCAATGCGCTGAACGCCGGCTGCGACAGGCCGATTTCGGCCGCCGCGCGGGTGAAGTTCTGGTGATCGGCGGCGCTGACGAAGGCGCGGAGCTGGCGGGTGGAGAGGTTCATTCCAATTGATTTGGTTTTTGGATGAATGGTTTTGAAATTTCGATTTTACTTCTGAGTTTGCGGCTCCCACAATCCGTTCATTCCAACAACATGACGAGACAATGGTGACGCCGCTCTGGATAGGATGTGGGGCCGGTTTTTCGGGGGATCGCCTGGACGCGCCCCTGCCCGTGGTGCGCACCCTGGCCCGGCGTGAAGGACGCCGGGTATTGATTCTGGAAACGTTGGCCGAGCGCACCCTTGCCCTGGCCCAATTGGCCCGCCGCGAGAACCCGCAAGCCGGTTACGAGCCTCTGCTAGAGCCTTTGCTGCGCCCGGTGCTGGAGCTGTGCCTGCGCGAGCGCATCGCCATCGTGAGCAACTTCGGCGCCGCCAATCCAGAGGGCGCCGCCCGGCATATCCTGGGCCTGGCGCGAGAACTGAAACTGCGCGCCCCGCGCGTGGCCGTGGTGCGCGGCGATGACCTGCTGGCGCGCGAGGACGCCGAGGCCGTGATCGGCCTGGCCGGCCTGGCGCGGCCCGCCTCGCTGGTGAGCGCCAATGTCTATCTGGGCGGAGAGGCCATCGCGGCCGCCCTGCTCGATGGCGCGGATATCGTGGTGACGGGCCGGGTAGCCGATCCCTCGCTGGTGAGCGGCCCGGCCCTGGCGCATTTCGGCTGGGCGGCCGATGACTGGGACCGCCTCGGTCCGGCGACTATGGCGGGCCATCTGCTGGAGTGCGGTTCGCAGGTGACGGGCGGCTATTTTGCCGACCCCGGTTTCAAGGACGTGCCGGGCCTATGGAATCTGGGGTTCCCGGTGGCGGAGATTCTGCCCGACGGGCATTGCATCGTCGGCAAGGCCGAGGATACCGGCGGCGTGGTCGATCGCCGCACGGTCACCGAGCAGTTGCTTTACGAAGTGCACGACCCCTCGGCCTATCTGACGCCGGACGTTTCAGCCGATATCAGCGCGGCCACGGTCACCGAACTGGGGGGCGACCGCGTGGCCTTGAATGGGGTGCGCGGCCATCGCCGTCCCGACACGCTCAAAGTGAGCGCCTTCTATGAGGGCGGCTGGCTGGGCGAGGCCGAGATTTCCTATGGCGGCCCGCGCGCCGAGGCGCGGGCCAGATTGGCCGCCGACGTGATCCGCCATCGCCTGGGCGAGGGCCTGCGCGTCGATCTCATCGGCGTGCAGAGCCTGCTGGCCGACGACGACGGCCGTCTGATGCGCGGCCTGCCCGACAGCGGCGCGCGCGACGTGCGTCTGAGGGTGGCCGGCAAGTTCGCCGAGCGCGCGGCAGCCGACACCCTGGCGCGCGAGGTCAATGCGCTTTATTGCTGCGGGCCCGCCGGCGGCGGCGGGGTGCGCAGCGCCGTGCGGCGGCGTCTGGAGACGCGCTCGGCCTATATCGACCGCGCGCTGGTGAACGCGAGCCATGAGGTGCTGGCATGACGGCCGCCAAGCGGGTGCATTTATTCGAGATCGCGCATGGCCGCACGGGCGACAAGGGCAATCGCTCCAATATCAGTGTCATTGCCTATGACCCGCGCCATTACGACAGCATCGTTGCCCAGGTGACCGTCGCGGCCGTGCGCCGCGTGTTCGCCCACCGGCAGCCCGGCGAAATCCGCCGCTATCTGCTGCCGCAACTGGCGGCGATGAATTTCGTCATCGATGACGTGCTGGATGGAGGCGTCAACGACGCCCTCAACCTGGATTCGCACGGCAAGTCGCTGGCGGGGTATTTGCTGGACCTGGAGATCGATCTTCCCGACGACCCGCGACCCCCGGGTTGAATCCACAGCCATTACAACAGCCGCCAAGTACGGCACACCAACCACCGGAGGAGACACATGAAGACATTGAAGCATTGGCTATTGGCGGCGACGGCCGCCGTCGCCTGCTCGGCGCAAGCCCAGGACATCAAGATTTCGTACAACGGCGATATTTCGGGTTCGCCCTCGGCCGAATCGGGCCAGATCGGCGTACTGGGCATCACGGCCGCGGTGGACGACATCAACAAGCGCGGCGGCGTGCTCGGGCGCAAGCTGACGTTTCTGGTGCGCGACGACCTGGGCCAGCCGCCCAAGTCCATCCAGAACATGACCGACCTGATCGACCGCGAGCGGGTGGCGGTGGTTTTCGGGCCGACCAATTCGGGCAATGCGCTGGCCTGGAAGCACATCGCCAACCAGAAGAAGATGCCGGTGCTGGTTTCCAGCGCCTCGAGCACGGCCATCACCGAGCCGGCCGGCAACAATCCCAATTATCTCTTCCGCATTTCCATGGTGGACCGCGATCAGGCGGCCGCGCTGGTCGCCTATGCCGCCAAGAGTCCGCAGTCCAAGAAGATCGGCTTCTTTGTCGAGACCACGGGCTATGGCCAGGCGGGCCTGAAGGACATGGAGCAGATCGCCGCCCTGCACGGCATCAAGCCGGCGGTGATCGAGAAGTTCGACGCGCGCGACACGGACATGACGTCGCAGTTGGGCAAGGCCAAGGCGGCCGGCGTCGACACGCTGGTGGTCTGGGCCCAGGCCGCGCCTCTGGGCCATCTGGTGCGCAGCATGGAGAAGATCGACTACATGCCGCGCGTGCTGACGACCTGGGCGGCCTCGTTCAGCGGTTTTCCACAGGTGGCGGGCAACAAGCTGATGGAGTGGCCGGTATTTCTGACCACCTCCAGCGAGGCGAAGTCGCCGGCGGCCAAGTCGCTGCTTGAGCGCATCGGCCCCAAGCTGGCCAACCCGTCGATGTTCTGGGCGGCGACCCAGGCCTACGACACGGTGCTGGTGTGGGCAGCCGCCGCCGAGCAGGCCAAGAGCCTGGATGGCGAGGCCGTGCGCCGCGCGCTGGAAAACCTGCAACAGCCGGTCGACGGCCTGGTCAAGCAATACACGCAGCCGTTCTCGGCCGCGAATCATGAAGGCCTGCAGGCGCAGGACTACCATTGGTCGCGCTGGCAAGGCGGCGTCGTGGTGGACTTCAAGGATCCGGTGCTCGATGCCATGACGCCGGCCGACTTCAAGAAGTAAAGGCAAAGTATGTCGACAACCATACTTCAGGCCTTGATCGGCGGGCTGACGATGGGCGGCATCTATGCCTTGATCGCCCTGGGTTTCAGCCTGACCTACACGACCACGCGGACGCTGAACTTCGCGCAGGGCGATTTCGTCTCGGTGGGGGCTTTCGTGGGCCTGGGCACAGTAGGGTTGGTGGGAAGCGCGCTGGCCATAGATCCGGCGACTTCGCCCTGGGCCTATGTGCTGGCCGCGATGGCCGCTACCGTGGTCATGGGCGTGATGGGGCTGCCGCTCTATCTGGCGGCCATCCGGCCTTTTGCCGGCAGGCCCGGCATGTCCTGGGTCATGAGCACCATCGGCTTCGGCATCATCATGCAAAGCGCCGCGCTGTCTCTCTGGGGACCGGGCGCGCGCATGGTGGCGGCCCCCCTGGGCGATGAGGTGATCCGCGTGGCGGGGGCCGGCTTCAGGTCGCAGGAGATCGTGGTGCTGGTGCTGGCCATGCTGCTTCTGGGGGCGGTGGACTTCGCCATGCACCGCACCTCGCTGGGCCGCAGCATGCGGGCCGTCGCCCTGAACCGCGATGCGGCCGCCCTCATGGGCATACGCGTCACGCGCGTCATGGCGCTGACTTTCGTGGTGAGCTCGGCCCTGGCGGGTTTGAGCGGGGTGCTGATCGCGCCCATCGTCTCGGCTTCGCTGTTCATGGGCGTGGTGATCGCGCTCAAGGGCTTTTCGGCCGCCATCGTGGGCGGGCTCACGAATCTGCGCGGCTGCATGCTGGGCGGCATCCTGATCGGCCTGGCGGAATCCTTCACGGGCCTGTGGAGCGCGCAGTGGCGCGAAATCGTGGTGTTCGTGGTGGTGATTGCGGTGCTGGCGGCCTTTCCCAACGGCCTGTTCGGCAAGACACTGGTGGAGAAAGTATGAGCGCGGCCCAGACTCAGGCACAGCCGGCGCCGCGCCCACGCGGCAGCCTGCGGCCGGGCGCCGTCGTGGTGGCGGCCTTGCTCGCCGTCCTGGCGCTGGTGCTGAACAATGATTTCTACCTGCGCATCATGTTCATGTGCGGGGTCTATTATCTGTGCGCGGCCGGCATGAATGTGCTCGCGGGCTATGCGGGCCAGAAGTCCCTGGGGCAGGCCGGCCTGTTCGCGGCCGGCGCCTATGCGGTGGCCTTGCTGACGACGCGATGGGAATGGCACCCGGCGCTGGCGCTGGCGGCGGCTCCCGTGGTGGCGGCCGGGGTCGGCCTGTTGATCGCCTTGCCCTCGTTGCGCGTGAAAGGCCCCAGCCTGGCCTTGGTGACGCTGGCCTTCGGCATCGTGGCCGAGAAACTGGTCACGGAATGGACCGACGTGTTCGGGGGCGCCCAGGGCATCTACGGGATCGCGCCGCTGGCCATCGCCCAGACGCCGTTCTCCTTGCAGCAATGGGTGTGGCTGGTGATAGGGTTGAGCCTGGCGGTGCACCTGGCGCTGGCGCGCGCCTTCCGCGGCCGCTTCGGGCGGGCCCTGCTGTCCTTGCAGTTCGACGAGATCGCCGCCGCTTGTTCGGGCATCGCGGTCTATCGCTACAAGACGCTGGCCTTCATGGTGGCGGCGGCCCTGTGCGGCCTGGGCGGGGCGCTGGTGGCGCAGCAGAATCAGTATTTCAATTCCGACTTCATCACCTTTCACCTTTCGGTCTTCATTCTCCTGCTGGTCCTGCTTGGCGGCGCGGGAACGATTTACGGCCCCCTGGCGGGCGCCGTCGTGCTGACGCTGGCCGAAGTGTTTCTGGCGCAGTGGCCGTTTGCCCAGCATTTCGTCTATGGCGGGATGCTGCTGTTCGCGCTCTATCTCATGCCGCGCGGCATCGTCGGCCTGTTCGACCGTTGGCGGCCCGCGCCGCCCGAGCTGCCGGCCGCGCCGAACGGTGCCGAGCTGCCGGTGCGCCCGGTCGCCAAGGGGGTTCCCTTGCTGCAACTGTCGGGCATCTGCAAGAACTTCGGCGGCGTGGTGACGGCCCAGGATGTCAATCTGGTGCTGGAGCCGCAGCGCATTCACGCGCTGATCGGCCCCAACGGGGCGGGCAAGAGCACGCTGATCAACATTCTGACCGGCGTCATCCCGCCGACCGCGGGCACGCTGACCCTGCAAGGCCGCGACATGACGCGGGCCGGCGCTCACAGGCTGGCGGCCGCCGGCGTGGCGCGGACCTTCCAGAACCTGCGCCTGTTTGGCGCCATGTCGGTGCTGGACAACGTGCTGGTGGGCGCCCATTCGCGCTTGGGCCAGGGCGTGCCGGAAGCGCAGGCGCGGCAGGAAGTCATGGCGGTGCTGGCGTTTACCGGCCTGCTTGCGCACGCCCAGGCCCGGGCGGGCAGCCTGCCTTATGGCGTGCAGCGGCGCGTGGAACTGGCGCGCGCGCTGGCCAGCCGCCCGGCCTTGCTTCTGCTCGACGAACCGGCCGCGGGCCTGAATCCGCAGGAAACCCGCGAACTGGGCCAACTGGTGCGCCGCATCGGCGCGCTCGGCGTCGCGGTGCTGATGGTCGAGCACGATATGAGCCTGGTGATGAATATCTCGGATCACATCGTCGTGCTGGATAGAGGCCTGGTGATCGCGGAGGGAAATCCCAAGGAGATCCAGAGCAACCCGCGTGTGATCGAGGCTTATCTGGGCAGCGACGCGGGATTGGAGGAGTGATGCTCGATATCGACGACATGGAGATCTCGTATGGCCCGGTGCGCGCGGTGCGCGGTGTGTCGATGCGGATCGCGCAGGGCGAGATCGTCGCCTTGCTGGGAGCCAACGGCGCGGGCAAGAGCAGTCTTCTGCGCGGCGTCATGGGCCTGGTGCCGGCCAGCGGGCAGTTGCGTTTCGAGGGCCGCGACCTGCGCGGGCTGCCCACGCCCCAGCGCGTGATGGCCGGCCTGGCCATGGCGCCCGAAGGCCGCCAGGTATTCACCGACCAGACCGTATACGAGAACCTGCTGCTGGGCGGCTACCTCATCCGCCGGGACCGGGAGCGCGTGGCGCGCCAGATCGAGGGCTATTTCGAGATGTTCCCCAGGCTCAGGGAGCGCCGCGAGCAGGTCGCGGGCACCTTGAGCGGGGGCGAGCAGCAGATGCTGGCCATCGCCCGCGCCCTGATGTCCAACCCCCGGCTGCTGATCCTGGATGAACCCTCGCTGGGCCTGGCGCCGCTGGTGACCGTGGATATTTTCCGGGGGCTCAAGCGCCTGCGCGCCGAAGGCATGACGATTCTGCTGATCGAGCAGATGGCCAACCAGGCCCTGGCAATCGCGGACCGGGCCTATGTGCTCGAGGGCGGGTCGGTGATGCTGGAGGGGCCGGCGGCCGAACTGCGACGCGATCCGCGCATACGCGAAGCCTATCTGGGCGGCGAGTTCGCCGCCTGACGCCTCTTATTCATTGAACAAGGATTTGCCATGACACTCCCGCAATACGGTTGCTTCATCGACGGCATCTGGGGCCCCGCGCGTTCGGGCGGCGCGATCGAGGTATTGGACCCCGCCACCGGCCACCCCATCGCCGCGATTGCGCGCGGCCAGGCGGAGGAAGTGGATGCCGCTGTGCAGAGCGCGCGGCGCGCCCTGCGCGGCTGGGCCGAATGCCCGCCGGTGCAGCGCGCGCGCGTACTGGCCGAGATCGCCCGCCGCATCACGCTGGAGCAGGAGCATCTGGCCCGCCTTGAGAGCCAGGACACCGGCAAGCCGCTCAAGCAGGCGCAGGCCGATGCCGTGGCCGCCGCGCGCTTCTTCGAGTATTACGCCGGAGTGGCCGACAAGGTGTTGGGCAGTTCCATCCCGCTGGGCGCGGAATACTTCGATTTCACGGTGCGCGAGCCCATCGGCGTGACCGCGCAGATCGTCCCCTGGAACTACCCCTTGCAGATCGCCTCGCGCGGCCTGGCGCCGGCGTTGGCCACGGGCAATACCGTCGTGATGAAGCCGGCCGAGCTGGCCTGCCTGAGCGTGCTTGAGCTTGCCCGCATCTGCCACGAGGCGGGCTTGCCGGCGGGGGTGCTGAACGTCGTGACCGGGCTGGGCCAGGAGTCGGGCGCGGCGCTGGCCGCGCATCCGGGCGTGGGCCTGGTGGTATTCACCGGTTCGGTGGCTACCGGCAAGGGGGTGATGAAGGCGGCCGCCGAGAACATCGTGCCCGTGCTGCTGGAACTGGGGGGCAAGTCGCCCAATATTGTGCTGGCCGACGCGGACCTGGACGCGGCCGCGCCGCTGTTGCTCAAGGCGGCCTTTCCGCATGCCGGGCAGACCTGCTCGGCGGGCACGCGCATCCTGGTGCAGCGCGGCGCGCACAAGGCGCTGCGCGAGCGCCTGGCCGCGCTGGCCGCCCAACTGCGGGTGGGGCCCGGCTTGAACGATCCGGATATCGGCGCGCTGGTCAGCCGCGACCAGCAGCGCAAGGTGCTGGAATATATCGACATCGGCCGTGACGAAGGGGCCGAGGTCATCGTGGGCGGGCAGCCGCTGGCGGGCGCGGATCTGGATGCCGGCAATTTCGTGATGCCCACCTTGCTCGACGGCGCCCATCCCCGGATGCGGGTGCACCAGGAGGAAATCTTCGGGCCGGTGCTGACCCTGGTGCCCTTTGACACGATCGACGAGGCCGTGGAAATCGCCAATGGCACGGAGTATGGCCTGGTCGCCGGTATCTGGGGGCGCGACGTGGGCCAGACGCACAGGCTGGCGCAGCGCGTGCAGGCCGGGCAGGTCTTCATCAACTGCTATGGCGCCGGCGGCGGGGTGGAACT
Source organism: Achromobacter veterisilvae (assembly GCF_900496975.1). Classification (GTDB taxonomy): domain Bacteria; phylum Pseudomonadota; class Gammaproteobacteria; order Burkholderiales; family Burkholderiaceae_B; genus Achromobacter; species Achromobacter veterisilvae. The sequence continues at coordinate 189,712 of NZ_UFQC01000010.1, read as the reverse complement.
GCCGTTCGGCGGTTACCGCAAATCCGGCTTCGGCCGCGAAAAAGGCCTGGACGCTTTGTTGTCCTACACCCAGGTCAAGAATATCTGCATCCGCATCTAGGTCATCGCCATGAACGCTGTTTCGAGTTTTGCCTGCCCGACCCGCCTGGTGTTCGGCGTGGACGCCCACCAGCAACTGCCGGCCATCGTCGCCGCCGGCGGCGCGCAGCGTGTGTTTATGGTGGTGGATCCGGCCCTGGTCGAGAGCGAGATCGCGCGCGCGATCATGGCCAGGCTGGGCGAGCGCCAGCTACCGCTGGCCGTGTTTGCCGAGGTCGAGCCCGACCCCAGCGACACCACGGTGCATGCGGCCTACGAACGCTGCCGCGCCCATGGCGGCGAGGCCATCATCGCCATCGGTGGAGGCAGCACCATCGACGTCGCCAAATCCGTGGCCATCCTGATGACCAATGGAGGCCGGATCGCCGATTACGAGGGCATCGAGAAATTCAGCGTACGCCCCATGCCGCTGTATGCCGTGCCGACCACGGCAGGCACCGGTTCGGAGGTGTCCGGCGCCTGCGTGGTCACCGACACCGAGCGCAACGTCAAGATGGCCATCCGCCATGCCGCCTTCAGTCCGGCCCAGGTCGCCGTGCTGGACCCCCTGGCGGTCAGCTCCATGCCGGCCCATGTGGCCGCGCATGCCGGCATCGATGCCTTCGTGCATGCCTTCGAGTCATATCTGTCCAAACTGGCCAACCCCTTTTCGGACGCGGTCAACCTGCACGCCATGACGCTGATCGCCGGCAGCATCCGGCAGTTCGTGGCCAATCGCCGCAATACCCGCGCGGCGATGGACATGCTGTGCGGCTCTTCGATGGCGGCGATGTCCTTCGGGGTGACGGGCCTGGGCAACGTGCATTGCATGGCGCTGCCGCTGGGCGCGGTGTTCCATGTCCCGCACGGGCTGGCCAATGCCTTGTGCCTGCCCACGGTGGCGGAATTCAACCTGATCGCCAACCCGGCGCGCTATGCGGACGTCGCCGGCATCCTCGGCGTGGACCGCCGCGGCCTGTCGCAGCTTGAGGCGGCGCGCCGCGCCGTCGAGGCGATACGTGAACTCTGTGCCGATCTGGGCATCCCGGCCCGCCTGCGCGATGCCGGCGTCACGGAAGATTCGCTCGATGAACTGGCGCGGCGCAGCTATGCGGCGGACTACAACCGCTGGAATCCGCGCCACACCACCGAGGCGGATTTCCGCGCCTTGTTCCGCCGGGCCTACTGAGGACGCCTGTCGGATCCCCGGCGCGCGCGGCCGGCGGACGGGGCTCACTCGTCCGCCGTATACAGCTCTCCGGCCAGCACGCTGCGCCAGTTCTGCCAAGTGATGCGGGGACGGTCCGCGACCTCCCGGTTGTAGGGCGCGTCGAACAGGATGTGCTTCCAGCGGGGCTTCATCGCGCCGTCGATCGCGGGTTTGTCGTCGATCAGCAGGTCGCCGTGCACCAGCGTCTTGTCCTTGGTCAGGATCAGCCGGTTGGTGGCCTCGCGCCCCAGGTGTCTTTCCACCCACAGGTATTTTTCCGCCACGCAATTCTCGAACTGGGAGAGCGGCGACGAGCAGATGCGCACGTCCATGCCCAGCGCCAGCAATTCCTTCACCGCCTCCAGGGAGCCGGGCACGGGCGGCAGGTCGCGGATGAAACCGGGCGCGGTGTAGATGGCTTCGGCCATGCCGCGCAGTTCGGGGGCGTAGTCCTGGCGGATGTAGAAGGATTTGCGGTCCTCGAATTCCACGGGCGGGATGCCGGGATGGCGCGCGCGCCAGGCGTCGATGAAGGCGTGTTCGAAGTCGGCGAGCACGCCGTCTTGGTCCAGCAGGATGATCATGGCGATCCGGCGGTGGTTGCGACCGTCCGATTGTGCCAGAGCGGGACGTTAGCCAGATTGCGGCCGGGACTGCGCCACGATGCGGTAGCGGCTGCCGCCCGTGAGCGACTCGGACGCGACCAGCACCATGCGGTCATAGGGCCACAGCAGGGGCGCCGGCGCGTCGGGGGGCGGTTCCGGGCGCTCGATGTTGCGCAGCAGGGTGACGTGGGGGCGGAAGGGATGGGGCGGCGCGCCCAGGCCGAACCCGGCCAGCCATTGCCATAACCCGTCATGCGCGGCCTGCAGGCCGGCGGGCGTGTCGCCGGGGCCGGCCCACAGAATGCGCTGGCGGCTGAATACGCCGTAGCGGTCCAGTTCGATTGCGCCGGGATCCAGGCGTTTTTCGGGGGTGGCGGCGGCCAGTTCGTCCGCCAGCGCCGCGTCCACCGGCCCCAGGAAGGCCAGGGTCAGGTGCAGGGTTTCCGTGCGCATGGCGCGGCCGCCGCAATTCGGCCGGGCCTGTTCCGCCCAGGCCGCGAGCGATCCGGCCAGCGCGGGCGAAGGCCACAAAGCGTAGAAAAGGCGGACGGTCGACATGCCATGATTGTAGGGGCGCGACCGCGCGGTTCAACTGCCCGCGGTTTCCGGCCTGCGCCGACGGACGACGCCCGTGTCGAAACGCTCCACGCCGGGGCGGGCGGGGCGGTCGAAGCGTTCCACGCCCGGCCGGGAAAAACGTTCGACGCGCGGCGGGCTTTCCGTCTTGGCCTGCACGCTCTGGGCGGCGGCCTGTTCGCGCCTGGCGATGATTTCCTCGGCGCGCTGGTGGTGCGGCGCCATCTTGCGGACCATTACCCGGCCGTCCCGCGGGAAGTAATTGATGCGGCGCGCATGCACGTCGCCCAGGTCCTGCGCCTTGACCGGGATGCCTTCCGTTTTCAGGTACGTGAGCACGAACTGGCCGTTGCGCTCGCCGATGTTCATCTGCTGCATGGCGGAAAGCACCGCGCCGCCGCCGAACACCTTGGCTTCCAGGCGGTCGCGCACGGCGCCGGCCTTCAGCAGTTCGTTGATCAGCACTTCCATGGCGAACGCGCCGTAGCGCATGGTGGCCGAGGCGGGTGATTGCATGTCGCCTTCCGGCAACATGAAATGGTTCATTCCGCCCACGCCCTTCACGGGGTCATGGATACAGGCGGCGACGCACGACCCGAGCACGGTCGAAATCATCAGGTCTTCGTCGGTGACGTAGTACTCGTTGGGCAGTACTTTCACCGCCTGACACTGGAACGCGCTATCGAAATAGTGGCGCGTCGCGCGGGCTTCAAGACGGGCGGCCATGGGACGGAATAAGAGGGAAGGACGGCGAGTGGAGCACGAAAGGAACGGTTCGGTAAAACGGCGATTGTGTCAAAAAGTGTAAGAAAATGTCGCTTTATTCTTGCATATCCAAGCGTCGAGTGGGGGAATTCGTGTGTAACCGTCGATCCGATCCAGGATTGCTCTGGTGTGTCCCCAATTAATATGGGCCGGCGGAGCGCCCGTTTGCCCGCGCCGGGACGCCTCCCGGCATCCTACACAGGCGGACGGGAACCGTTCCCCGGATCACGGGGAGGAAGCGGGGCTATACGGGGCCTTTGGGCGGCCGCTAGAAGCGCGTGCTGCGGGTGACCGACCAGCGGGCGGACAGCGCGCCCAGGGCGGCCGCGGCGGCCACCGCGCCGATCAGCACCGCCGGACCGGGCAGGTGCAGGGCGAATTCCGCCCCGTAGCTGCGGGCCAGCCCGATCAGGGCGTCGTTCAGCGGGGCCAGGGCGATCGCCGCCACGCCGATGGACAGCAGCGCCGCCACGGCGCCCGAGAGCGCGCCCAGGTACAGGAAGGGGCGGCGCACGAAGGACTCGGTCGCGCCGACAAGCCGCGCCACGCCGATTTCCTCGCGTTGCGAGAGCGCCTGCATGCGCACGGTGTTGAAGACGGTCGCCAGCACCACCACCGCGACGCAGGCGGCCAGGAACCCCAGGCCGATGCGGGCGAAGCGCAGGATCGCCTCCAGCCGCTGCACCCAGGCGCTGTCCAACTGCACCAGGTCGACGTGGTTCCATTGCTTCCAGGCCGCCGCGAGCTTGTCCGCCCGCCCGGCCAGGTCTTCGCCGTCGGCCAGCGTGACCACCACCGCGTCCGGCAGCGGATTGCCTGGCAGCACGGCCAGCGCCTGCTGCCAGGCCGGGTTCGCGCGAAGGGCCGCCAGGGCGTCCTCGCGGCCCACCACGCGCACGGCGCGGACGTCCTGCCCGTACTCGCCCTGGATGCGCTTGGCCACGTCGCCGGCGGCGCCGGCCGGGGCGTCCACGCGCATGAACACGGTGACTTCCGGGGTGACGGACATTTCGCGCGCCACGGGCTGCACCGAAACCAGGATGGCGCTGCCCAGGAGCGGCAGGGCCAGGGCCAGCGCCATGACCAGCAGGTTGGCCAGCGAGGAGAAGGGTTGCTTGAGCAGCCGGCGCAGGGTGACCATCAACGCGTAGCGGTGCTGCCGCAGCCAGGCGTTCATGCCGTTTCTCCCGGTTGGCCATGCCCGGGCGCGGCGCGCCCGGCGCCCGCCTCGGGCGGCTGGGCGCCGCCGTGGGAGTCGGCGAACTTGCCCGGTTCGATGCGCAGGGTGCGGGTGGCGTAGCCCGCCATGAGTTCCTGGTCGTGCGAGGCGATCAGGGTGGTGACGCCGACGCGGTTGAAGTCGCGGAAAACATTCATGATGCGTTGCGCGTTGTCGTGGTCGAGGTTGGCGGTGGGCTCGTCCGCGATCAGGATCGCCGGACGGTTCACGATGGCCCGGGCAATCGCCAGGCGCTGTTGCTCGCCGCCGGAAAGCTCGATCGGATTCAGGTCTTCCTTGCCCGACAGCCCCACCTTGTCCAGCGCCGCGCGGGCGCGGGCGGCGGCCGAATTCCAGGCGTGCCCGGTGACGGCCAGGGGCAGCATCACGTTTTCGAACGCGCTGCGGTCGAACAGCAGGTGGGTGTCCTGGAGGATGACGCCCACGGCGCGCCGCAGGTAGGGCCGGGCGCGCGCGGGCAGCTTGTCCAGTCGCTGGCCGTTGACCTGGATGGACCCCCGGCTGGCGGGTTCCAGCCCGCCGATCAGCTTGAGCAGGGTGGACTTGCCGGCGCCGGATGGCCCCGACACGAAAACGAACTCTCCCGCGCTCACGCGGAAGTTGATGTCGGCCAGGATATTGCGGCCGCGACCATATGATTTGAATACGTGCTGGAATTCGATCATGGCGGCTGTCAGATGAAGCCGCAATAGTAACTCGGGGACAGTAAGGTGGCCTAAGGCGACAGAGGGATGGGGCCCGGGAAGTTCCCCGGCCGCCCCGGTGCGACGTCCCTCTTTTCGCAGGAAAACAGCGTTTCATTTCATCCAGTGTCCCTATATTTCAAGGGAATTCCCGGATGCGCCGCGTGCGGCCCGGACGCTACCATCCGCCCCATGCGTAGGCCCAACCCGGCCTCGCGCGAATTCGCCTTATCCCACACGGAGAACACGATGAAAGTACTGAAACTCGCTGCTGTCGGCGCCGCCTTGTTCGCTGCATCCGCGGCAGCCAACGCGGGCGCGACCTTCGATAACGTTAAGAAAAAGGGGTTTGTCCAGTGCGGGGTTTCGACGGGCATTCCGGGATTTTCCATCGCTGACAGCAAGGGCGAATACAAGGGCATCGACGTGGACCTGTGCCGCGCCATCGCCTCGACCATGTTCGGCGATGCCACCAAGGTGAAGTTCACGCCCCTGAACACGCAGCAGCGCTTCACCGCGCTGCAATCCGGCGAAGTCGACGTCCTGACCCGCAACACCACCGTCACGCTCACGCGCGACACGACGCTGGGCCTGATCGGCGTGGGCGTGAACTACTACGACAGCCAGGGCGTCATGGTGTCCAAGGACCTGAACGTCAAGAGCGCCAAGGAGCTCAACGGCGCCACGATCTGCGTGCAGCCCGGCACCACGACCGAACTGAACCTGGCCGACTGGTTCCGCGGCCAGAAGATCGAATTCAAGCCGGTCGTGATCGACAAGTACGACGAAATCATCCGCGCCTTCTCGGCCGGCCGTTGCGATGCCTTCACGACCGACAAGTCGCAGTTGGCCTCGACCCGCACGACGCTCGAGAATCCGGACAAATTCGTCATCCTGCCGGAAGACTTCTCCAAGGAGCCCCTGGGCCCCATGGTCCGCCAGGGCGACGAGCAATGGTTCAACATCGTCCGCTGGTCGCTCAACGCCATGCTGGAAGCCGAGGAGTACGGCATCACCAAGGCCAACGTCGATGAAATGACCAAGAGCACCAATCCCAACATCCAGCGCATCCTGGGCGTGACCCCGGGCATGGGCAAGAACCTGGGCGTGGACGACAAGTGGGCCTACAACATCATCAAGAACGTGGGCAACTACGGCGAAAGCTTCGAAAACACGCTGGGCAAGAACAGCGCGATGAAGCTGGAGCGCGGTTTGAACGCCTCTTACAAGCAAGGGGGCTTGATGTACGGCTGGCCGGTGCGCTGACGCGCGGCTGCCTGGTAAAACGGAGCCTGGCGCTCCGTTTTACCTAGGGCCTGTTGACACCCGACGGAGCGTCGCACAGGCCCTAGCCCGCCACGCGCGGGCGGCAGGAGTGGGCGGCAGGGCCTCGGTCCTCGCCGCCTGATGTCCGACTTCTGTAGATTCATATGACGACTCCCGATAAAAACGCCCCGCTTTCGGCACCTCCCAGGCGCCTGAACTGGAACGACCCCGGCGTACGCTCCGTGGTCTACCAGGTGCTTGCGCTGGCGGCGGTTGCCTGGGCCGTGTGGTTCCTGGTTTCAAATACCCTGCACAACCTGTCCGTGCGCAACATCGCCACGGGCTTCGGCTTCCTCAGTCGAGAGGCCGGGTTCGCGATCGGCGAAACGCCCATCGCCTATTCCCCCGCCAGCGATTACGGCCGCGCCATCCTGGTCGGCCTGCTCAACACGCTGCGCGTGGCCATCATCGGCATCGTGCTGGCGACGATACTCGGCACGCTGATCGGCATCGGCCGCCTGTCCAAGAACTGGCTGGTCGCGAAGGTCGCTTCGGTCTACGTCGAAGTGATGCGCAACATACCGCTGCTGTTGCAGCTTTTCTTCTGGTATGCGCTCATCACGGAAAACATGCCGGGCCCGCGCCAGGCGCACAATCCGCTGCCGGGCGTGTTCATCTCCAACCGCGGCCTGAAAGTGCCGGCGCTGGAAGGGAATTCGCTGGACTGGATGCTGATCGGGCTGGGCGTGGCCATCGTCGCCATCATCTTCCTGGGCCACTGGGGCAAGAAGCGCCAGGAGGCCACCGGCCGGGTGTTCCCGCTGGGCCGCGCGGCCATCGGCCTGCTCATCGGCCTGCCCATCGTCGGCTGGCTGGTCAGCGGCGCGTCGCTGACGCTGGACATGCCGGAACTCAAGGGTTTCAACTTCTCGGGCGGCCTGACGCTGTCGCCGGAATTCGCCGCGCTGCTGGCCGGCCTGGTGATCTACACGTCGGCGTTCATCGCCGAAGTGGTCCGCTCGGGCATCCAGGCGGTGAACAACGGCCAATGGGAGGCCGCGGGTTCGCTGGGACTGCGCCGCAAGCAGGTGCTGCGCCTGGTGGTCCTGCCCCAGGCATTGCGCGTCATCATTCCCCCGATGACCAGCCAATACCTCAACCTGACCAAGAACAGCTCGCTCGCCGTGGCCATCGGCTATCCCGACATCGTCTCCGTGGTGAACACCACGCTGAACCAGACCGGGCAGGCCATCGAGGGCATCCTGATCATCATGGCCGCGTACCTCACGGTCAGCCTGTCGATCTCGATCTTCATGAACTGGTACAACAAGCGCATCGCGCTGGTGGAGCGTTGAGATGAGCAGCACTACGCATACCCCCACCGAGGCCATGCCGCCGCCCAGCTCGCACGTGGGCGCATGGGCCTGGCTCAAGTCCCGCCTGTTCTCGTCGCCGCTGAACATCCTGATCACGGTGCTGCTGGCGTGGTTCCTTCTCATGGCGGTGCCGGCGCTGGTGGAATGGGCCTTCATCAAGGCCGACTTCAACGCCGCCAACGCGCAGGAGTGCCGCGCGTCCGGCGGCGCCTGCTGGGCGTTCATCGTCGAGAAGCACCGGCTGATCCTGTTCGGCACCTATCCGTTCGACGAGCAGTGGCGCCCCTTGATCGCGACCATCATCCTGGTCGCGGTGATCGTGTGCAGCGGCATCCGCCGTTTCTGGAACTGGAAGCTCGCCATCATCTGGACCGTGGGCCTGACGGCCGTGGCGGTCCTGATGTGGGGCGGCGTGCTCGGCCTCACGTACGTGGAAAACGCGCGCTGGGGCGGCCTGCCGCTCACGCTCATCCTGTCCACGTTCGGCATCGCCTTCGCGTTCCCCATCGGCGTGCTGCTGGCCCTGGGCCGGCGTTCGAAGATGCCCGCCATCAAGGCGCTGTGCGTCGTGTACATCGAGCTGATCCGCGGCGTGCCGCTGATCAGCCTGCTGTTCATGTCGTCGGTGATGCTGCCGCTGTTCCTGCCGGAAGGCTTCTCCATCGACAAGCTGCTGCGCGCCCAGATCGCGATCATCATGTTCGCCGCGGCGTACATCGCCGAAACGGTGCGCGGCGGCTTGCAGGCGATCCCGAAGGGCCAGTACGAAGGCGCCGATTCCCTGGGCCTGAGCTACTGGCAGCAGATGCGCAAGATCATCCTGCCGCAGGCGCTGAAGATCGTCATTCCGCCGCTGGTCAGCATCTTCATCGCCTTGTTCAAGGACACGTCGCTGGTGGTGATCATCGGCATTTTCGACCTGACGCTGGCGGCCAAGGCGGCCTTGTCCGACGCGGCATGGCGCGGATTCGGGGTGGAGGCGTACCTGTTCATTTCGCTCATCTACTTCGTCTTCTGCTTCTCCATGTCCAAATACAGCCAGGCGCTGGAAAAACGCCTGGCCACGGGACACGCACGCTAGAACCTTGCAGCGCGCCCGCCCGAGGCGGGCGCGCACCGCGATACTTACGGGAGTACAGGCATGTCTGATGCCATCATTCGAATGCAGGACGTGAACAAGTGGTACGGCCAGTTCCACGTGCTGCGCAACATCAACCTGGAAGTGGCGCCGGGTGAACGCATCGTGGTGTGCGGGCCGTCCGGCTCGGGCAAGTCCACCATGATCCGCTGCATCAACCGCCTGGAAGAGCACCAGAAAGGCCACATCATCGTGGACGGCACGGAGCTCACCAATGACCTGAAGCACATCGAGACCATCCGCAAGGACGTCGGCATGGTGTTCCAGCACTTCAACCTGTTCCCCCACCTGACGGTGCTGGAGAACCTGACGCTGGGCCCCATGTGGGTGCTGAAGAAACCGCGCGCGGAGGCCGAAGCCACCGCCATGAAATACCTGGAACGCGTGCGCATTCCCGAGCAGGCCACGAAGTTCCCCGGCCAGTTGTCGGGCGGCCAGCAGCAGCGCGTGGCGATCGCGCGGTCCCTGTGCATGAACCCCAAGATCATGCTGTTCGATGAGCCCACCTCCGCGCTGGACCCGGAAATGGTCAAGGAAGTGCTGGACGTGATGGTGAGCCTTGCCCAGGAAAGCGGTATGACCATGATCTGCGTGACCCACGAAATGGGCTTCGCGCGCAAGGTCGCCAACCGCGTGATCTTCATGGACCGCGGCGAAATCATCGAGCAGAACAGCCCGGACGAATTCTTCGACAATCCGCAGAACGACCGGACCAAGCTGTTCCTGAGCCAGATCCTGCACTGATTCCGGCCTCGAATTGCCCGGAACCCCCGCCGCAAGGGTTCCACGAAAGAATCCCCGCGCAGCGCTACGCCGCGTGGGGATTTTTTTCGGCCCTACAGCGCCGCGGCGCTGCCGAGGATGACAGTGCTCTGGCTGGACAGCGTGCCGCCATTGCCGTGCGCGAGCGCGGTGTGGCAGTCGGCGACTTGCCGCTCGCCGCATTCGCCCCGCAGTTGGCGGACGGCTTCGATGAGCGCGAAGATGCCGTACATGCCGGGGTGGCAATACGACAGGCCGCCGCCGCTGGTGTTGACGGGCAGTTCGCCGCCGGGCGCGATGCGGCCGTTTTCGACGTAGCGGCCGCCTTCGCCTTTGGGACAAAAGCCCAGGTCTTCGAGAAAGAGCAGCGGCGTGATCGTGAAGGCGTCGTAGAGCTGCAGGACGTCGATGTCCCGGGCCGCGAGACCGGCCATGCGATAGGCCTGGGCGCCGGACGCCACGGCAGCCGTGGCGGTAAGGTCCGGCATGGCGGAGATCGAATAGTGCCCGAGCGCCTCGCCCACGCCCAGCACGTAGACGGGCGGGCGGCGCAGGTGGCGGGCGCGCTCGGCGCTGGCGAGGACTAGGGCCCCGCCGCCGTCGGTGACCAGGCAGCAGTCGCGCAGGGTGAGCGGCTCGCTGATCATGGGCGAGGCGAGGACGTCTTCGACGGTGAGCGGTTTTTTCTCCCAGGCGGACGGATTGCGCAGCGCCCATTGCCGGGCGGCGACGGCGATCTCGGCGAGCTGCCGGCGGGTGGTCCCGTACTGGTGCATGTGGCGCGAGGCGGCCAGCGCGTACGAGCTGGCGGTGTACAGGGGCCGGTAGGGAGCTTCATGCGGGTTGGGGTCGGGCGCGGCAACGTTGGCTCGCCCCAGGCTGCGTTGGGTGCTGCCGTAGGCGATGACAGCCACCTGGCACAGGCCGGCCTCGATGGCGGCCTGCGCGCGCGCGACCATGGTCATGAATGAGGCGCCGCCCATGTTCGTGGCGTCGTGATAGCGTGGCTGGATGCCGAGGTATTCGGCCAGCGCCAGCGTGGGCATGCGGCTTTGCGAGGTGGTCGCGAACAGCCCGTCGACCTCGTCCAGGCGCAGGCCGCAGTCGTCCAGCGCGCGCGCCGCGGCCTGCGCCATGAGGTCGAGGGGGCCGAGGCCGGGCATGACTTTGCCCAGGTCGGATTCGGCGGCGCCGACGATGGCGACGCCGCCGCGTTGCAGCGTGGGGGTCATGCCGACTCCTCGATATCGAAGACGGGATAGGGGGCGCCGCCGTCTGGAGGCGTATGAGCGCGCATGCGCACGCGCATGCCGATGGCGGGCTCGCCTTCGACCCGGCTCATGAGGCGAAAGCCCTCGTCCAGGTCGATCAGGACGACGTTGTAGGGATCCTGGTCGCGCGGATGCACGACCGTCACGGCGTGCACGGTGCCCAGGCCCGCGCTTAGCCGCCATTCGAGCGCCGGGTTGCCGGAGCCCGGGCCGATTACGCGCGGCGGAAAGACCGCGCTTTCTGTGCGCGTATCGTACTGATAGGCAAGGTGCCCGGCCGACAGGTGGCGGTGGTAGATCGCCAGCGGGGATTCCTGTTGCGTCATGGGAGTGTCCATTCAAACGATGCGCTGTTCGCGCAGCCTGGCGATTTGCTCGGCGCTGTAGCCCAGGAGCGCGCTCAGCACGCTGTCCGTGCTGTCGCCCAGCCGCGGCGGCGGCAGGTCGTAGCGCGGCGGCGTATCGCTCAGCCGCAAGGGGCTGGCGATGGTGGACACCAGGCCGTCGATATCGGCGTGGGCGGGCCGGGAAATGTCCACGCGCAGGCCGCGGTGCCGCACCTGGGGATCCTGGAACACTTGCTGGTAGCTGTTGATGCGGCCGCAGGGCACGCCGTTCGCTTCAAGCCTTTCGATCCAGTCGGCGGCGGGTCGCGCCAGCATGCTGCGCGCCAGTTCGGGCACCAGGGTATCGCGGCCCTGGATGCGGCCCGTGACTTTGGTCCAGCGCGTATCGGCGGCGAGGTCCGGGCGCTCGATGGCCGCGCAATAGCGTTGCCATTGGTCGTCGTTGCCCACGGCCACGACGATCTCGCCATCGGCCACCGCGAAGACCTGGTAGGGAACCAGACTGGCATGGGCGTTGCCGTAGCGCTTGGGGTCGTTGCCATTGGCGAAGTAGCCGGTGACCTGGTTGCCGCCCAGGGCCACGATGCAGTCGAGCAGGGCCATGTCGATGTACTGGCCCAGGCCGGAGACATCGCGGTGATTCAGCGCGGCGAGGATGGCGATCGTGGCATACATGCCGGTGATGACGTCGGCGATGGCGATACCGGCTTTTTGCGGGCCGCCGCCGGGCAGGTCGTCGCGTTCGCCGGTAATGCTCATGAGGCCGCCGATGGCCTGGAAGACGAAGTCATAGCCCGGCTTGCTGGCGCTGGGGCCCTCCTGTCCGTAGCCGGTGATGGAGCAATACACCAGGCGCGGGTTGATGGCGCGCAGGCTGGCGTAGTCCAGCCCATAACGCTTGAGGTCGCCGATCTTGTAGTTTTCGATGACCACATCGCTTTGCGCGGCCAGTTCGCGCACGATGCGCTGGCCCTCGGGTTTGGAGATGTCGAGGGTCAGCGATTTCTTGCCACGGTTGGCGGCCGCATAGTAGGAGGAGTCGCGCGTGTCCTGGCCCGCGCCGTCGCGGATCCAGGGCGGCCCCCAGGCGCGCGTGTCGTCGCCCGTGCCCGGGCGCTCGATCTTGATCACGTCCGCGCCCAGGTCGGCCAGGTTCTGCGTGCACCAGGGGCCGGCCAGGATGCGCGAGAGATCCAGCACCCGGATGTGGGAGAGCGCGCCGCGCGCCGGCGCGTTGCTCGAGGGAGTTGCCGTCATGCCTGCTCCTACTGGATGGTGATGTGGGCGTCGTCGATGACCTTGGCCCACTTGTCCATTTCCGCGTTGACGAAGCGCGCGTACTCGGGCTGCGTCATGGTTCCCGGCACGGCGCCTTGCTGCGCGAACTGCTCCTGGATGGACGGAGAACGCAAAGCGGCCAGGACGTCGCCGGATATCTTGGCGAGCAGCTTGGGATCCATGTTGCCGGGCGCGTACAGGCCGAACCAGGCCGTGGCCTCGAAACCCTTGACGCCCGCTTCATCCAGCGTCGGCACATCGGGCAGGGCGGAAGAGCGTGTCAGCGAGGTCACGGCCAGGGCTCGCAGCTTGCCGGCCTTGATGTGCTGAAGCACGCCGGGAACCGAGTCGAACATGATGGGGATCTGGCCGCCCAGCAGGTCGTTCAGGGCCGGCGCGGCGCCTTTGTAGGGAATGTGGACCATGGACACGCCGGTCATGGACTTGAACAATTCACCGGACAGATGGTTGGCGCCGCCAGTGCCCGCCGAGCCGAAGTTCACCTTGCCGGGGTTGGCCTTGGCGTAGGCGATCAGGTCGGCCACGCTATTGATGCGATTGCGCGCGGCGAAGTCCGGGTTGATCACGAGCACGTTGGGCACCGCGGCCACCTGCGCGACCGCGGTGAAGTCCTTCCTGCTGTCGTAGCGCAGATTCTTGTATAGCGCCGGGTTGATCACGTGGTGCGTGGCCGTCACCATCAGCGTGTAGCCGTCGGCGGGCGTGCGGGCCAGTTGTTCGGAAAAGATCGTGCCGCTGGCGCCGGGTTTGTTCTCGACGACCACGGGCTGTTTCCATTCCGTGCCCAGCGCGTTGCTCAGCATGCGTGCCAGGATGTCGGTGGTGCCGCCGGGCGGAAAGGGCACGACCAGGCGGACGGGATGATCGGGAAAGGCCTGGGCGTGCGCGCCCAGGGGCAACAGGCACAGCATCCCCAGGCACAGGGAGGCCGCAGTATGCAACCAGCGATTCATTGTTGTCTCCTCGGTTTTTTTTGAACCGGTATCCGCGCGGCGGATACCGGAGGCTTCAGCGGGGGAACTCCACCATGGCTTCGCCTGACGCCACGGTCTCGCCGCGTTGGTTGAGCACTTGCACGTCCAGCGTCGCCCAACGGCTTTGCTCGGTCTTGCGCGTGGCCGTGATCACCGCCAGCGGGGTGATGGTGTCGCCGGGTTTGACCGGCGATTTCCAGCGCGTTTCCAGGCGGCGCTGCACACCGCCGCGCTCGTAGAGCCAGTCGGTCAGCATGCGCGTGATCACGCCGAAGTTGTTCATGCCGTGCATGATGATGCCGCCGAAGTTGGTGCGGCCGAAGTCGCCCTGCATGTAGTTGTCGTCCAGGTGCAGGGGGTTGTAGTCCAGCGAGGCTTCGCAGAAGGCGCGAATGGATTCGCGGGTGGGCGAGAAGGGCGCCCCTTCGATTTTCTGGCCGATCGCGAGCGAGTCGAAAGCTTGGGTCATCTTGGTGCTCCTTACATGGGCCGGATAGTCCAGCCGCGGCCGGAGCAGATCACTTCGTTGTTCTGGTTGAAGAAAACGTTGTCGTGCACGACGAACAGGCGGTCCTTGCGGATGAACTTGTCGAGCGCGCGGGCTTCCAGCCGGATGACGTCGCCCGGGCGCGCCGGGATGTTGTAGCTCCAGGATTGGCCGGCATTGACCGTGCCCGGGCTGCGCATCCAGTCATCGGCAGGCGTGCAGGAGAACATCAGGAGGATGTGGATGGCCGGCGGGGCGATCAGGCCCTTGTAGGGGGACTTCAGCGCATAGGCTTCGTCGAAGTACAGGGGGTGCATGTCGCCGACGACGCGGCAATACTTTTGAATGGCTTCCAGCGTCAGGGTGTAGGGAATCGTCTTGCGAGGCTCGCCAGGGACGATGTCGTCCCAGATCTTGCGCGTGGCGGCGTCTTTCCAGAAGTCTGTCTCGAATGTGGTTTGAGTCATGGCCTTTCCAGGGCGGGTTGTGGGGAAGGCGCATTGCCGGGCCCGGACTTGCGCAGCACGGTCACTCTGTCTATAATGACCGCTAGGCGGATATATTCATCCGCTATACGGTCATTCTGAGAGTTGAATGCAGACGTGTCAAGCACGTATGCAGGAGCATCTATGGCAACGCCTGAAAGCGAATCCTTCGTCCGCACCTTTGCGCGCGGACTCAAAATCATCGAAACCATGGGGCAGGGCGAAGCGCGCCAGACGCTGGCCGACGTTGCGTCGGCCGTGGAGTTGCCGCGCACCGCGGTGCGCCGCTTCCTGATGACGCTGGTCGAACTGGCTTTCGTGAAAAGCGACGGCAAGCACTACTGGCTCACGCCCAAGGTGCTGCGCCTGGGGCTGTCCTATCTGTACACGCTGCCCTTTTGGCGGCAGTCGCAACTGGCGCTCGAGGAACTGGGCGCGCGCATAGGCCAGTCCTGCGCGGTCTCGGTGCTGGACGAGGAAGAGATCGTCTACGTGCAGCGCCTGCATACCAAGCGCATCCTGCCCATGAGCCCTTCGCTGGGCAGCCGCCTGCCGGCGCATGCGGTATCGATGGGCAGGGTCTTGCTGTCGGGCCTGGAAGACGACGCGCTGCAAAACTATCTGCAAGCGGCCAGGCTGAAAAAGATGACGGCCGCCACGGTTGTGGACCGGGACCGGTTGCGCGAGGCGATCCTGCTTGCGCGAGAGCAGGGCTATGCCTGGGTGGACAGCGAGCTGGACGATTCCATCGCCGGTCTGGCGGTGCCGGTGCGCGATCAAGACGGCACCATCGTGGCGGCCGTCAACGTCAGCCTGACGGCCGGCACCTACCAGGAAGAGGCCGCGGTGGCGGAGTTTCTCCAGCCGTTGCGGCAGACGGCGTCGCAATTGCGGGCGACGATGGTGGGGTTGCGCTAGCTTTCTGACAAAGCCACCGTGCTCGTCGTGCCCTGCCCGCCATCCGTCCGGGCTTCCAAGAAACCGCGCAAGGCGGTTTTTTTTTCGCCAGCCCTGGCGTGGCGCTCGGCTCGCATCACATAAGCAATTCTTAACTGTCGGCGGACGAGTTCTTGATTGTGCGGGCTGTCCGCGTGGCCCATCATAGGCTCACGCTGCCGGTCCGCCCGGCGCTCCCCGGAACTCGACATAAGGTGTCTGCAACCATGGCCGATCTGGAATCCCGCCTCGACAGGCAATCCCCTGCCTATCAGCGCAACCGCGAACAGATGCTGACGCTGCTGTCGGAACTGTCGCAACTGGAGCAACGGGCGGTGGACCGGTCGGCGCAGGCCGCGCCCGCGTTCCACAAGCGCGGCAAGCTGCTGCCGCGGGAACGGCTGGCGGCGCTGATCGATCCCGGCAGCCCCTTTGTGGAATTGATGAAGCTGGCGGGCTATTGCGGCATCGAGAACCCGGATCCCGCCACCAGTGTGCCGGGGGCAGCCATCGTTTCGGGCGTCGGCGAGGTCTGCGGCGTGCAATGCATGATCGTTATCAACGACGCCGGCATCAGCGCGGGCGCCATGCAGGCCATGACGGCCCAGAAGGTCATGCGGTGCCAGGAGATCGCGCTGGCCAACCGGCTGCCTTTCATCCAGTTGGTCGAGAGCGCGGGCGGGAATCTGAAGAAGTACCGCGCCGAACGCTTCGTCCATGGCGGCGGCATGTTCTACAACCTGGCGAAACTGTCCGCCGCCGGGATTCCGGTGGTATCCCTGGTGCACGGTTCCTCGACCGCGGGCGGAGCCTACCTGCCGGGGTTGTCCGATTACGTCGTCATGGTGCGCAACCAGGCGCATGCCTTCCTGGCGGGCCCGGCGCTGTTGCAGGCCGCCACCGGAGAGACCGCGACGGAAGAAGAACTGGGCGGAGCGGAGATGCATGCGTCGGTGTCGGGCCTGGCCGATTACGTGGCCGACAACGACCGCGAGGCCATTCTCCAGGTGCGCGACATCGTGCGCGCCTTCGGGTGGGCGGGGAAAGAGGACGTCCGCGCCGCCGCGCCGCCCCGGCATGACGTCCAGGACCTGCTGGGCATCATGCCCGCCGATTACCGGGTGCCTGTGGATATGCGCGAAGTGATCGCGCGGCTGATCGATGGATCCGATTTCCATGAGTTCAAGCCCGACTACGGAGCGGCCACGGTCTGCGGGTATGGGACGCTGCACGGCACGCCGATAGGGCTGCTGACCAACAACGGTCCGCTCGATACGGCTGGGTCGACCAAGGCCGCGCAATTCATACAACTGTGCTCGCAGTTGGGCAGGCCCATCGTATTCCTGCAGAACATCACGGGGTTCGTGGTGGGCCGCGCGCATGAAGAGGCGGGCATGATCAAGCATGGCGCCAAGCTCATCCAGGCCTTGTCCAATGCCGGCGTGCCGCGCCTGACCGTTCTCTGCGGCGCCTCGTTCGGCGCCGGCAACTATGGCATGTGCGGGCGCGCATTCAAGCCGGATTTCCTGTTCTCGTGGCCGAACGCGAGGACCGCCGTGATGGGGGGCGAACAAGCCGCCATGACCATGCGGCGCGTGGCCGAGAACAGCGCCAGGCGCGCCGGCACGGCGCCCGATTCCGCCGCGCTGGAAGCGGAGAGCCAGGAAATCGTGCGGACATTCGAATTGCAGTCTTCCGCCGTGCATACCAGCAGCCTGCTGCTGGACGACGGCGTGATCGACCCGCGCGCCACCCGGGACGTTCTGGGAGTGGCGCTGGCCGCTTGCACGCGGTCGGCAAAGCGCGACGTTCATCCGATCCAGTTCGGCGTCGCGAGATTCTAACGAGGAGATTCCATGTTTACCCACGAGCACATCGCGTTGCAGGACGGCGTACGCCAGTTGATCGAGAAAGAGATCAATCCTTATCTGGACCAGTGGGAGGAGGCGGAGATCTTCCCCGCCCACGAAGTCTTCAAGAAGCTTGGCAAGGCGGGTTACCTGGGAGTGAACAAGCCGACCGAGTTCGGCGGGATGGGCCTGGACTATTCCTATGAAATCGCGTTCTGCGAAGCGATCGGTTCGGTGCGGGCCGGCGGCGTCGGCATGGCGATCGCGGTGCAGACCGACATGGCCACGCCGGCGCTGGCGCGTTTCGGCAACGACTCGGTGCGCGAACAGTTCCTGCGGCCTTCGATCGCCGGAGACTACGTGGCCTGCCTGGGCGTATCCGAAACCGGGGCGGGTTCCGACGTCGCTTCGCTGAAGACGACCGCCCGCAAGGACGGCGACGATTATGTGATCAGCGGTTCCAAGATGTGGATAACGAACGCCACGCAGGCCGATTGGATGTGCCTGCTTGCCAACACCAGCGACGACAAGCCGCACCGGAACAAGTCGCTGATCTGCCTGCCGCTGAAGCAGGACAACGGCAAGCCGGTGCCCGGCGTCACGATGAGCAAGATCAAGAAGGTGGGCATGTGGTCTTCCGATACCGCGCAGGTGTTCTTTGACGAAGTCCGCGTGCCGCAGCGCTACCGCATCGGCGAAGAAGGCATGGGCTTCACCTACCAGATGCGCCAGTTCCAGGAGGAGCGCCTGAGCGGCGCGACCCGCCGCGTGACGGCCCTGGGCGATGTGATCAACGACACGATCGACTACACGCGCCAGCGCCAGGTCTTCGGCAAGCCGCTGCTCGACAACCAGGCCGTGCATTTCCGGTTGGCGGAGTTGAAGACGGAGGTCGAGATGCTGCGCGCCATGGTGTACCGCGCGGCGCGGGTGCACATGGATGGCGGCGACATGACGGAGCTGGCGTCCATGGCGAAGCTGAAAGCGGGGCGCCTGTGCCGCGAGGTCACGGACTCGTGCCTGCAATACTGGGGCGGCATGGGATTTACGTGGGAAAACGCGGTGTCGCGCGCATGGCGCGACCTGCGCCTGATCTCCATCGGCGGCGGCGCCGACGAGATCATGCTCACCATCATCTGCAAGCACATGGGCATCCTGCCCGCGCGTGCGGCCTGACGCCGCGAGGGGTGGACACGATGAGATTCGATACCTTGCTCGTCGCCAACCGGGGAGAGATCGCGCTGCGGGTCATCCGGGCGGCGCGCGCCCTGGGCCTGCGCACGGTCGCGGTGTACTCGGACGCGGACGCGGAGTCCCGTCACGTCCGGGAGGCCGACATGGCGGTGCGCATCGGCGCCGCGCCAGCGCAGGCGAGCTACCGCAATGTGGACGCGATTCTGCGGGCCTGCGCTTTGACCGGCGCGCAGGCGGTGCATCCGGGCTACGGCTTTCTTTCCGAGAATGCCGAGTTCGCCCGCGCCGTGGCGGAGGCCGGGCTGACGTTCGTGGGGCCGCCGGCCGAAGTCATCGCGCTGATGGGGAACAAGGCCCGCGCCAAGGAGGCGCTGCAACGCGCCGATGTGCCGACGGTGCCCGGCGCGCAAGGCATCTCCGACGACCGGGAATTGTCGGCGCGGGCTCGCGCCATCGGCTATCCGGTATTGCTGAAGGCGGCCGCGGGTGGCGGCGGACGCGGCATGCGGCTGGCGCAGGACGACGCGGCGCTGGCGCAGGCGCTGCCGCTGGCCCGCTCCGAAGCGCTGGGGGCTTTCGGTTCCGATGAGTTGATCCTGGAGAAGGCCATCCTGGCGGCTCGCCATGTCGAAATACAGGTGCTGTGCGATGAGCATGGCAATGCCTTGCACCTGGGAGAGCGGGACTGCTCGCTGCAGAGGCGCTACCAGAAGCTGGTCGAGGAAAGCCCGTCGCCCGCGGTGTCGCCGGCGCTGCGGGAGCGCATGGGCGCCGTGGCGGTGCGCGCGTGCCAGGCGATAGGCTATGTGGGGGCGGGCACGCTGGAATTCCTGCTGGACGAAGCGGGCGGTTTCTATTTCATGGAGATGAACACGCGGCTGCAGGTCGAGCACGGCGTGACCGAGCTGGTCACCGGCATCGACCTGGTGCAGTGGCAACTGAGGGTGGCCCAGGGCGAGCCGCTGGCCTTCCGGCAGGAGGACGTGCGCAGCCGCGGCCATGCGATGGAGTTGCGCGTCTGCGCGGAAGACCCGGCCTCGGGCTTCGTGCCGCAGGTCGGCACCGTGCTCAGATGGATCGAACCGCCCGGGCTGCGCGTCGATACCGCGCTGGAGGACGGCCTGGAAATCACGCCGCACTATGACTCGATGCTGGCCAAGTACCTGGCGTGGGGCGAAACGCGGGAGGAGTGCATCCGCAAGCTGGCGCGGGCCTGCGAGGCCGGCGGTTTGCTGGGAGTCCGTTCCAACCTGCATTTCCTGGCGCGGGCGATCGATCATCCAGAATTCCGCGACGGCGGCGTGACGACGACCTTCCTGGCCGGGCAGGACATGGCGTCCGCGCACTGGCGGGCGGAGCCTTCGGAGCATGCGCTGGCCGCCGCGGCGCTGGCGCTGGCCGGCTGGCCCGCGGGGGGCGCCCCGCAAGGCCTCGCCGCGCCCGGCGAGGTGGCGCTGGACGATGCCTCCGACGGGAAGCCCAGGCTTTTGCGCGTCGCGCAGGAGGCCGATGGCGGCTTGCTGGTGCGCGCCTGGGATGGGCACGTCGCCGAAGGCGAATGCCGGCAGATCCGGATCGACGCGGCTCATCGCCGCGACGGCGAGATGGCGCTGGTCCTGGGCGGCCTGCGCCGGCGCCTGCGCGTGGCCCTGGAAGGAGGAACGGGCATCGCCTGGGTGCAGGACGGCGCGAGCGTCTGGCGCTTCCTGCGGGCCACGCGTTTCGCCGGGCGTGAAGACCAGCAGCCCGGCCAGGCCCGGCTGCTGCGGGCGCCGATGAGCGGAAGAGTGATCAGCGTCGACGTGCGCGATGGAGATAGTGTGACGGCGCAGCAGACCGTACTGGTGCTGGAGTCCATGAAGATGGAAATGTCGATCACCGCGGGCGCGGCGGGCATTGTGGCAAAACTGGCCGTTGCCGCGGGAGACCAGATCAGCACGGGGAAGGCCTTGATGGAGGTGCAGCAATGAACGCGAACCACGACGAGAGCCGGGCGCGCCGGCCGAAAGAGACCGTGCACGTCGGATGCGCCTCGGGTTTCTGGGGCGACTCCCAGATTGCGATTCCGCAACTGCTCACGGCCGAGAAGCTGGACTACATCGTCTTCGACTATCTGGCCGAGACGACCATGTCCATCCTGCAGCGGGCGCGCATGCGCAACCCCGAGCTGGGATATGCGACGGACTTCGTCAGCGTGCTGCGTCCGCATCTGAAAACCCTGCTGGAGCGGGGCGTGCGGCTGGTGTCGAATGCCGGCGGACTGAATCCCCAAGCGTGCCGCGACGCCATTCTGGCCTTCGCCCGGGAACAGGGCCTGTCGCCTCGCATCGCCGTCGTCACCGGCGACGACGTGGCCGAACTGCATGCCGAATTCACCGATGCGCAGGGCTGCCGCCTGCCGGACCTGAACGGCTTCGGGCCTTTGTTGTCGGCCAACGCATACCTGGGCGCCTACCCCATCGTCCAGGCGCTGGCGCTGGATGCGGACATCGTGATCACGGGGCGCGCGGTGGACAGCGCCTGCGCGCTGGCCGTGGCGATACACGAGTTCGATTGGGTGTTTTCGGATTACGACAGATTGGCGCAGGCCAGCCTGGCCGGCCACTTGATCGAGTGCGGTCCGCAGGCGACCGGCGGGCTCTTCACCGACTGGGAGACAGTCCCGGACTGGGCCAATATCGGTTATCCGATAGTGGTGCTGGGCCCGGATGGCGGTTTCGACCTGACCAAGCCCCCCGGAACCGGCGGTCTCGTCAACCGGGCCACGGTGGCCGAGCAACTGCTGTACGAAATCGGCGACCCCGCCGCGTACGAACTTCCCGACGTGGTCTGCGACCTGCGGCAGGTTTCCATCCGCGAGACGGGGCCGGACCGGGTTCGGGTGGAGGGCGCGCGCGGACGGGCGCCTTCCACGCGCTACAAGATCACCGCAACAGGACACGCCGGCTATCAGATCGGCATCATGATGGCGATCCGCGGGCAACGGGCGCGCGCAAAAGCCCTGCGCACGGCGGAAGAGCTGCTGCGGCGCACGCGCAAGCTGCTCGCGCTCAACGGCCTGCCCGACTACACGTCCACCGTGGTGGAGCTGTTGGGGGCGGAAGCCATGTACGGCGGCAACGCGCGCGAGAACGACAGCCGCGAGGTGATCCTGCGCATCGCCGCCTCGCATGCCGAGCGCAAGGGGCTGGAGTTCCTGCAGAAGGAGTCCGCTTCGGCCGGGACGTCGATGGGGCCGGGCACGCGCAGCCACTTCGGCGGCCGTTCCGATATCCAGGCCATCATCAAGACGGGATCGTTCTACATCGCCAAGCAATGCGTGCCGGTCTGGCTCGACTGCGGCGACGTCCACGCCGAGGTCATCGTGCCGGAAAACGGCGAGGAGGGCCCGTCGTTTCCGCCCGCGGCGCAGCAGGCTTGCGCGTCGGCGCCGGCGAGCCCGGACGGCGCCCTGCGGGTGCCGCTGGCGAGGCTGGCCTATGCCCGCAGCGGCGACAAGGGCGACGATTCGAACATCGGCGTGATCGCGCGCTCCGAGGCCTATTGGCCCGTGCTGTTGCGCGAGCTGACCGCCGAGCGGGTGCGCGAGTACTTCAGCCATCTGGTGCAGGGCGACGTGTCGCGCTTCGAGCTTCCGGGGACGGGGGCAGTCAATTTCGTGCTGCGGCGCGCGCTGGGCGGCGGCGGTTCGTCCAGCCTGCGCTCGGATCCCTTGGGCAAGTCGTACGCCCAGATGCTGTTGGACCTGGAAATTCCTTGTCCCGGCGAAATCCTGCAATAGCAGGAGCAAAAGGATGGGAGGAGACTACAAATGGAACAGACCCGCAGGGCATTCATTCAACTGGCCGGAGCCGGCGCGCTGCTGGCCGCTTGTGGCGGCACCCGCGCGCAGACGCTGGACAAGACGGTCCATGTGACCGTGGCATACGGCGCGGGCGGCGCGACCGACACCATCATCCGCTATGTCGCGGACAAGATACGCGAGAAGGTGGGCAGCCCGGTCATCATCGAAAACCGGCCGGGAGCCGACGGCAACATCGCCGCCGAGTACGTATTGCGGCAATCCGGCGACGGCTACAACCTGCTGGTGTCGGGGCCGTCCACGCACGCGGCCAATGCCAGCATCTACAAATCGCTGGCCTACGATCCCGAGCGCGACTTCACGCCGCTGACGACACTGGCGACCGCGCCGTATTTCCTGGTCGTCAATCCGCAGCGCGTGAAGGCGGAAACATTGCAGGCATTCATCGCCGACGCGCGGGCCTCCAAGGGCAGCCTGAGCTTCGCCAGCGCCAACGTCGGCGGCCGCATCGCCGGCGAGCGCTTTCGCGCGATGACAGGCATCAGCGCGGTGAACATTCCGTACCGCGCCAGCACGCAGGCCATGACGGATCTGCTGGGCGGCCAGTACGACTTCTATTTCTGCGACGCCGTCACCGCGACGCCCCAGATGCGGGCCGGCAAGATCCGCGCCCTGGCGGTGTCCACCGCCACCCGCGTGCCCGCCTTTCCGGACGTGCCCACTGTGGCGGAGCTCGGCTATCCGGGCTTCGACGTGTCGTCGTGGATCGCGATCTGGGCGGCCGCCTCGACGCCGCCCGCGGTTTCGCAGCGCCTGGCCGCGTGGATCAACGGCGCGCTCGACAATCCGGAGGGCCGCCGATTCCTGACCGATCGCGCTTTGCTGCCGCAGCCTGGCTCGCCCGAGGACCTGCGCGCGATCCAGCGGCGCGACACGGTGGAGTGGGGCAAAGTGATCGTGGCCGCCGGCATGCAGCAACGGTAGCGGCGGTCAGGAGGGGATGAATAATTCGCTGAGCTTGCGGGCGCCGTCGGAGTTGTCGCCCGCGCGCATGTAGAGATGGTAGCTGGCGGAGGGCAAGGTGGGCAGGCCGAGTTCTTCGCCCACCACCTTGAGGCCGGGGGTGAGCATCTCGATGGTGCGCGGGGTGATGCCCAGGCCGGCCCGCAAGGCGGCGCGCACGCCGGCCAGCGTGGGCGTCTGGAAGGCATTGCGCCAGGGGCGGTTTTCTTGCTCCAGGCGGTTCAGCGCCATGCGCCGGAAGACGCAGGGCGAGTCCACCAGCACCAGGGGCAAAGGGAGATTTTGCTGATGATGGAAATGCGTGCCCGAAATCCAGACCACGGGCGAGGTCCGAAACGTGATGCGGGGGAACTCGTCGAATTGCTCGAGTTCGAGCAGCAGGTCGATGTCGCCGCGCCGCAGCGCCGACGCCAGCCAGCGGCTGCGATTTACCTGGATCTCGATGCGCATGCCGGGATAGGTGCGCGCGCAGAGCGCCAGGTAGTCCGGCAGGATCGTGTCCACGGCGTCGGCGCATACCCCGATGCGCGTGGGCGCGGCGAAGACGCTCTTGTTCATCGCGCGGCAGGTTTCGTCGTTCAGCGCGAGCATGCGCCGCGCGTACTCGCGCAGTCGCACGCCCTGTTCGGTAAGGCGCTTGTGCCGTCCCACGCGCACCAGCAGTTTGCAGTCCAGCAGCCGCTCGAGCCGTTGCATCTGTTGCGAGACCGCGGCCTGGGTGCGGAACACCTGGTCGGCCGCGCCCGCGAAATTCTCGCGGTCGGCCACCGCCAGGAAAGTCCTGAGCAAACCTATGTCCAGATCGCGCACCGCCATGAGATTTCCTTGTGTGCCAGCGTACGCAGACGATTATCCGGGGCCGCGGGCGTCGGGCACAAGCCCAGCCTTTCCCCAAGTCCAGGGAGACAGCCGTGAATTCCGCTATTGATCCGAATCCTTTGCACAGGGTGTATGAAGGCCTGCGCGTGCTCGACTTGTCGCAGGGAATCGCGGGGCCTTACTGCGCGCAGATCCTGCGCCAGATGGGCGCGCAGGTGACGAAGGTGGAACCGTTCCATGGCGACTGGGGACGCAGCATGGGCGTGCCGCGCGGAGGATTCAGCGCCATTGCGCTGGCCTTCAATCGGGGCAAGCGCAGCCTGGCCCTGGATGCCCAGACCGATTCCGGCCGCGAGGTCCTGCACAGGCTGGCGGCGCGCGCCGACGTGGTGGTGCAGAGCTTCCGCCCCGGCGTGGCGGACCGCCTGGGCGTGGGTTATGCCGCGCTGCGCGGCGTCAATCCGCGCCTGGTCTACGCATCGATCTCGGGGTTCGGCCTGTCCGGCCCTTATGTCGACCGTCCGGGCACCGATTCGGTGGTGCAGGCGCTCACGGGCCTGACCACCGCGAATTGCGACGGCGCGGGGCTGCCCCAGCGGGTGAAGCCGTTCGTCGGCGATCTGTCTTGCGGCGTCTACACCGCCAATGCGATCGGAGGCGCCCTATTCGCGCGCGAGCGCGGTCAATCGGGCACGCACATCGACGTCAGCCTGCTGGCCACCATGGCGGCATTGCAGAACAGTTCCTTGATCGACCACGCGTTGCGCCGCGGAGAACCGGCCACCAGCGTCACGTATCCCCAGGGAATCTTCAGCACGGCGGACGGTTATGTACTGGTGTTCGCGATGAACAACGCGATGTTCGCCGCGATCTGCCGGGTGATCGGGCGCGACGACTGGCTGACGGATCCGCGCATGGACACGCCGCAGCGCCGCATACAGGCCGGCGACGAGATCAACGCCGGGGTGGCGCAGGCCTTGCGCTCGCGTCCCACCGCGTACTGGACCAACTGCTTCCGCGAAAACGACATCCTGTACGGCGAGGTCAAGGACTACGACCAGTTCCAGGAAGACGAGCAGGTGCGGCATCTGGGCCTGGTGCAGACGCTCAGCCAGCCGGGCCTGGGCGAGGTGCCATTCGTCGGCCTGCCGGGCGTGCATACCGGAGGCGATCCGGCCGATGGGCGTGTGCCGTCGGTCGGCGAGGATACGCAGGCGGTGCTCCGGGAACTGGACTACTCGCCGGCCGACATCCAGGCGCTGGCACAGGAAGGGATTATCCAACTGGCGGCGGCCCCGGCCGCCGCAGTGTACTGAAGGAGCGGTAACCATGAACCTGGCGCAATCCAACGGCGCGGCGGACGCGCCGCTGCTCACTCGGCGCGACGGCGCGGTTTTTCATCTGATCCTGAACCGGCCCGAGACGCGCAATCCGCTGGGCGGCGAAATGGTCGAGCGGCTGGAGGACGCGCTCGGCCAGGCCG
Organism: Achromobacter veterisilvae; assembly: GCF_900496975.1. GTDB lineage: Bacteria > Pseudomonadota > Gammaproteobacteria > Burkholderiales > Burkholderiaceae_B > Achromobacter > Achromobacter veterisilvae. The sequence goes on along the minus strand of NZ_UFQC01000010.1, from coordinate 164,043 downwards.
AATCCGACGCCGCCGTGAGAGTCGTGGCCGTCAGCGCGGCCGGGCCGGCGTTCAGCGCGGGCGGCAATCTGGGCAATATCGCGGACCGGATCGCCGCGAGGCCTGGCGCCGACGGCCAGGATCCGGTCGCCCTGGGCAACCGGCGTTACGGACGCTTCCTGGAGCGTTTTGCCGGCAGTTCCAAGATCACCGTGGTGCTGGCGCAGGGCGCCGCCATGGGCGGGGGCGCGGGCCTGGTCTGCGCCGCCGACCTGGCCGCCGGTTCGCGCGATTCGCGTTTCGGCTTTCCCGAAGTGTCGATCGGCCTGGTGCCGGCGCAGATTCTTCCCTTTGTCGCCGCCCGCATCGGCCTGCAAGCAGCCCGGCGGATGATGCTGACCGGCGAACGCATAGACGCGGATGCGGCGCGCGCCATCGGCCTGTTGGACTATGTGTTCGATGCCGGGCGGGACTGGGAGGAGGGAATCGCCGGCGTGCTGCGGCGCTGCGTGGACGCCGCCCCGCGCGCCGCCGGGCAGACCAAGCGGATGCTGCGGGGCTTGTTCGGCCAGCAGCGCTGGCACGAAGAAGAACTGGGGACCTATCTGGACTCGGCCTCGCAATCCTTCGCCAGCCAGTTACGCACCGAAGCGATCGAGGGGATCGCCGCAGCCAAGGCCAGGCGGCGGCCGGATTGGAACGCGGCGCCTTCGGCCACTTGACACGAGGCGCGAGGGGGGCCGGACACCCGAGTACCGGAGAACTTTTCCGGTTTCTCTTTGTTACGCTCATCTCATCCCTGCGGTATGCTACTGACCGCTATCGATACAGAGTGAGGAGAACAATCCATGAAGCCGACCCCCCGCAGCGCCGTGCGCCGCGCCTTGCTGCAAGGCGCCGTGGCGCTGGCCGCGACCCTGCCTTTCGCCGCGCCCGCCCTGGCGCAGGCCACCGATTTCCCGACCAAGCCCCTGCGCTTCGTCGTGCCTTACCCGCCCGGCGGCCCGCTGGACACCATGGCCCGCATGCTGGCCGAGAAGGTGCGCGGCTCCCTGGGCCAGCCCGTCATCGTGGAAAACCGCTCGGGCGCGGGCGGCAATATCGGAGCCGATCTGGCGGCCAAGGCGCCGGCCGACGGCTATACGCTGGTGATGGGCGCGGTCGCGACCCACGCGATCAACCCCTGGCTGTTCGCCAACCTGCCGTACGACCCCGTGAAGGATTTCGCGCCGGTCACGATCGTGGCCTCGGTGCCCAACGTGCTGGTGATGAATGTCGAATTCGCCCAGAAGAACAAGATCGAGAAGCTGTCGGACCTGATCGACTACGCGAAGAAGAACCCCGGCAAGCTGAACTACGGTTCGGGCGGCAACGGCAGCGCCGGGCATCTGTCGGGCGAACTGCTGAAGGCGCGCGCCGGCATCAACGTCGAGCACATCCCCTATCAGGGCGCGGCGCCCGCCCAATTGGCGCTGCTGTCGGGCCAGTCGGACTTCATGTTCGACAATCTGGCAGCCTCGGCTCCGCTGATCAAGGACGGCAAAGTGAAGGCGCTGGCCGTCACCACCGCCAAGCGTTCGTCGCTGCTGGCCGACGTGCCCACGGTCGAGGAATCGGGCGTCAAGGGTTTCGACCTGGGCACCTGGTTCGGCGTGTTCACCACGGGCGGCACGCCCGCGCCGGTGGTCGCCAAGCTGAACAAGGCCTATTCGGAAGCGATGCAGCAGCCTGACGTGAAGCAGCGCCTGCTGACGATGGGTTCGGAGGCGGCTCCGATGTCGTCCGAGGCGTTCGCCGAATTCGTCAAGAACGAGAAGGCGAAGTACCAGGAGATCGTGAAGATCTCCGGCGCCAGCCTGAACTAAGCGCTGCAACGCCACGGGCGGCCGCCGCAAGGCGGGCCGCCCGTTTTTTTTAGTTTCTGCCGGGCTGTGTAGGATGGGTGGAGCGCGAGATCCTCTCCACAAGAACCCCGCTCTTCAGCGCGCGAAACCCATGCGGCCGTGGGCAGACTGTTTTCTCCATCGGCCGAAAAAACAATCTGCCCACGGCCGCATGGGTTTCGCGCGTTCGGCAATCGCGTTCTGGCTTAAGGACTCTCGCGCTCCACCCATCCTACACACCAAGATATCGTTGCGCCAGTTCCGGCTGCGCCGCGAGTTCCGTGGGGCTGCCTTGCCATACGACGCGGCCCTTTTCCAGCACGTGGTGGCGGTCGACCAGCGTGGCCATCTCTTTCAGGTTCTTGTCGATCACCAGGATGGTCTGGCCTTCTTCTTTCAGGCGGCGCAGGCAGTTCCAGATTTCCTGGCGGATCAGGGGCGCGAGGCCCTCGGTGGCTTCGTCCAGGACCAGCAGGCGCGGATTGATGAGGAGCGCCCGGCCCACGGCCAGCATCTGCTGTTCGCCGCCGGACAGGGTGCGGGCGGACTGCGCGCGGCGTTCCTTCAGGCGCGGGAACAGTTCGAACACGCGCTCCACGTGCCAGCCCGCCCGGGTGTTGCGGGCGGTGGCGACGAGGTTTTCCTCCACCGACAGCGAGCCGAAGACGCGGCGGCCTTCGGGCACCAGCCCGATGCCCAACTGCGCGATGCGGTGCGGGGCCAGGCCCGCGATGGGCCTGCCGTCCAGCAGGATGTCGCCGCCCTGCGCGGGCAGCATGCCCATGAGTGTCTTGACCGTGGTGGTCTTGCCCATGCCGTTGCGGCCGATCAGGGACACAACCTGCCGCGGCGCGATGTCGAGGTCCACGCCGAACAGCACTTTGCTTGCGCCGTAGCCGCCTTGCAATGCCTTGAGTTGCAGCATCATTCCTCCTCGCCCAGGTAGGCGGCGCGCACGTCGGGATGGCGGCGCACTTCGTCCGGGGTGCCGGTGAAGATCGTCTTGCCGTAGACCAGCACGGTGATGCGGTCGGCCAGCGCGAAGACCGCGTCCATGTCGTGTTCGACCAGCAGGATGGCGTAGCGGCCCTTGAGCTCTTGCAGCAGGGCCGTCATGCGCTGCGACTCCTCCGCGCCCATGCCGGCCATGGGTTCATCCAGCAGCAGCAGGGACGCGTCCAGCGACAGCGCCATCGCCAGTTCCAGTTGCCGCTTTTCGCCATGCGCCAGCGCGGACACGCGCACGCCGCCGCGGCCGCCCAGCCCGACGCGCTCCAGCGCCTGGCGGGCGGGGTCGCGCAGTCGGGGCAGCCCGCGGGCGTTCTTCCACAGGTTGAAGCCGCCGGGGCTGCGCGCCTGCACGGCCATGGCGACGTTGTCCTCGGCGGTGAAGCCGGGATAGAGCTGGCTGATCTGGAACGAGCGGGCCAGCCCCGCCGCGGGCCGCTTGTGCGCGGGCATGCGGGTGATGTCGCGGCCGTCGAGCAGGATGCTGCCGGCGTCGGGCAGGATCTCGCCGCCGATCTGCGACAGCAGGGTGGTCTTGCCGGCGCCGTTGGGGCCGATCAGCGCGTGCAGTTCGCCGGGCCTGACCGCCAGGTCGACGCCCTGCGTGGCGTGCACGGCGCCGAAGCGCTTCTGAAGGCCGCGGATTTCCAGTTTGGGCCGATCAGTCATGGTGTTTCCCTCCCACCAGCCAGCCATACACGCCGCGCTTGCCGAACAGCACCACCAGCACCAGGACGGGACCCAGGATCAGCATCCAGTGTTCCGTCCACGCGGTGGCGACCTGCTCCAGGCCCAGGTACACGGCCACTCCCAGCACCGGCCCGAAGATCGAGCCCATTCCGCCCAGGATGACCATGGCCATCAGTTCGCCGGACTTCTGCCAGGACGACATGTCCGGGCTGACGAAGAGCGCGTAGTTCGCCCACAGCGCCCCGGCCAGGCCGGTGCCGGCGGCCGACAGCACGAAGGCGGTGAGCCGGTAGCGCAGCGGCGCCAGGCCCAGCCCGACGCTGCGGCGCGGGTTCTGCTTGATGCTTTGCAGCGCCATGCCGAAGGGCGAATCGACGATGCGGCGGCAGGCCAGCACCCAGGCCGTCATGAGCGCCAGGCAGACGTAGTAGAAGGTGGCGGGGCGGTTCATGTCCAGGCCGGGCAGCGTATTGCGCGCGTCGATCGACAGGCCGTCGTCGCCGCCGTAGACCATCAGGCCGACGAGGATGAAGTACAGCATCTGCCCGAATGCCAGCGTGATCATGATGAACTGCACGCCCGAAGTGCGCAGCGACAGGAAACCCACCGCCAGCCCGGCCAGCGCCGCAACCGCGACGGCCAGCGGCCACATGGCCAGCGCGGCGTTGCTGCCGCTCCAGCCGAACAGCGTGTCGCCCTGGCCCAGGTGGAAGCCGGCGATGCCGATCACGTAGCCGCCCAGCCCGAAGAAGGCGGCGTGGCCGAAGCTGACCATGGCGCCGTAGCCCAGGATCAGGTCCAGGCTGACCGCGGCGATGGCGTAGATGAGGAAGCGGGTCATCAGGTTGACCAGGAAGGCCTCGCCCGTGGCCGACGCGATGGCGGGCACCAGGGCGAACAGCAGGAACCCGATGGCGTTGACGAGGACTTTTCTATTGATCGAGGTGTTTGACACTATCGTTCCTAACGCTGCGCGGGCACGAGGCCTCGCGGCTTGAACAGCAGCACGACGGCCATCAGGATGTAGATGCTGGCCGACACCAGGCTGGAACTGGCGGAATCCGACAGTTCCGGCGGCAGCAGCCGCGACATCCAGAACGGGATGTACGCGCGTCCCAGCGCGTCGGTCATGCCTATCATCAGGGAGCCCGCCAGCGCGCCGCGCACCGAGCCCACGCCGCCCACCACGATGACCACGAAAGTGGTGATCAGGATGCGTTCGCCCATGCCGATCTCCACCGCCAGCAGCGGCGCCGCCATCACGCCGGCAAAGCCGCAGAGCAGGGCGCCGAGCGTGAAGATCAGGGTGAACAGGCGCTGGATGTTCACGCCCAGCGCGTCGACCATTTCGCCGTCGTCCGCCCCGGCGCGCACCAGCATGCCGATGCGGGTGCGCGAGATCAGGAACCACAGCCCGACCGCCACCAGCACGCCCGCGCCGATGAAGGCCAGCCGCATCACGGGGTAGTTCAGGCCCGGCAGCAGCGCCACGGACCCCGACAGGAACGGCGGGATGTCCATGAACGGCGGGCTGCGGCCGAACAGCACCGTGACCAGTTCGTTGGTGAACAGCGTCAGGCCCAGCGTGGCCAGCACCTGGTCCAGGTGGTCGCGGCGGTACAGGTGGCGGATCACCAGCAGTTCCACCGCCAGGCCGTACAGCGCCGCGCCGGTCAGCGCCGCCAGCAGGGCCGCGGCGAACGAGCCCGTGGCGGCGGCCGCGCTGGCCGCGCAGAACGCGCCCACCATGTAGAACGAGCCGTGCGTCAGGTTGATGACGTTCATGATGCCGAACACCAGCGTCAAGCCCGCCGACAGCAGGAACAGCAAGGCGCTGTATTGCAGGCCGTTGAGGACCTGCTCCAGGAACATCAGCATGGAAACTCCTTGTGGAGCGGCGCGGAGGCGGTCCGGCCGTGCGCCGTCCGCCCGCCTCCGTCCCGGCCTACATCTTGCAGTCGGCCGCGTGCACGTCGGTGTGGTCGCGCGCGATGACCTTGAGGTTCTTGTAGGTCAGCTTGCCGTCCGGGCCGGCCTCGATGTGCAGCAGGTACCAGTCCTGGATGGGGTGCTGGTTCGGACCGAACTTGAACTTGCCCCGCACGCTGGGGAAGTCGGCGCGGCGCAGCGCGGCGCGGAAGTCGTCGGCGCGGCCGGCGATGTCGCCGTCGACGGCCTTCAGGGCCGAGGCCATGAGGTTGGCGGTGTCGTAGGCCTGCGCGGCATAGGCGGTGGGCGCGCGGTTGTACGTCTTGGTGAAGGCCTCCACGAAGTGCTTGCTCTGCGGGTTGTCCAGGTCGGCGCTCCACAGCGAACTCAGGTAGAAGCCCGCGCCCGCCGTGCCGGTGGCGGCCAGCATGCGGTCGTCCATCGAGTAGATGGGCGTGATCATCTTGATCTGGCCGGCCAGCCCGGAATTGGCGAACTGCTTGGTCAGGTTGATGCCCGCTCCGCCCGGATGGAACTGGAAGATGGCGTCGGGGTTCAGCGAGCGGATGCGCGCCAGTTCGACCGAGAAGTCGGCCTGTTCCAGCTTGGTGTAGATCTCGTCGGCGATTTCGCCCTTGTAGGCGCGCTTGAAGCCGGCGACCGCGTCGCGCCCGGCCTGGTAGTTGGGCGCCATGATGACCACGCGCTTGGCGCCCAGTTCATTGGCAGCCATGCCGGCGGTGTCCGCGTAGGAATCGTTCTGGAACGCGACGGCGAAGTAGTTGGGGTTGCAGGCCTTGCCGGCGTAGTTGGACGGGCCGGCGTTCAGGCTGACGTAGAAGGCGCCGGCGTTCAGCACCGTCGGACCGACCGCGGCCATCACGTTCGAGAAATTGATGCCGGTGAACAGGCGCACGCCGCCCTGCACCATCTTGTCGGCGATCTGCTTGGCGTTGGCGGGCTTGAGCGCGTCGTCCTCGACGCGCACATTGACCGGCACGCCGCCGAGCTTGCCGCCGCCTTCCTTCACGGCCAGCATGAACGCGTCGCGCTCGTCTTCGCCGATATAGCCGGCGGGGGTGGACAGCGTGCCGATGAAGCCGATGTCCACGGGCTTGGGCTGCGCGCCGGCCGCGAACGAGGCCAGCGCCAGCGCGATGGCGGTTCCGCCGATGGTCTTCTTGTACATGGTTGTCTCCTCCTGAGCTTGTTTTTTCTGCTTACTGCGCCGAACCCCGCGCGAGGCAGTTCTCCACTTTCCACCCATACAGCCACTGCAACGCGTCGTAGAACTGGGACTGGCTGCGGCCCGTCCACAGCATGTTGCGCACGGTGCGTTCGACGCCCCGCGCGTGATAAAGCCTGCCCATCTCCCGCGTGGACCAGACCACGCGCGCGCTGCGCGGGATGCGGACCGATTCGTACAGGCGGAAAGCGGCTTCCAGGTCCTGTCCGCAATGCCGGATCGCTTCGCCCAGCGTCACCGCGTCTTCCAGCGCCATGCAGGCGCCCTGGGCCATGTATTGCGTCATGGGATGCGCGGCGTCGCCCAGGATGGTGACGCGGCCCTGGCCCCAGCGCTCCACGGGCTCGCGGTCGGCGGTGGCCCAGCGCTTCCACGAAGTGGGGCGGTCCAGCATCTGGCGCGGGCGGGGGTGGATGCCCTCGAAGTAGGACAGCACTTCCTCCTTGCTGCCTTCGCGCACGCCCCATTCTTCCTGCTCGCGGCTGTGGAAGGTCACCACCAGGTTGTATTGCTGGCCGCCGCGCAGGGGGTAATGCACCAGGTGGCAGTGCGGGCCGGCCCACAGCACGGGCGCGTTGATGCGCAGTTCCTCGGGCATGTTCTCGCGCTCGACCACGGCGCGGTACACGACGTGGCCCGTCACCCGCGCCGGATCGCCCACCATGCGCTCGCGGATCACGGACTTCACGCCGTCCGCGCCCACCACCGCGTCGGCGCGGTAGCGGTTGCCCTGCGTGTCCACCACCTCCACGCCCGCGCCATCCTGCGACATGCCGGCGATCTGCGTGGACGTGCGGAAGCTGATCAGCGGGTTCTGCTGCACGGCTTCCAGGATGGACAGGTGGATGTCGGCGCGGTGGATGACGGCGTAGGGGCCGCCGAACCGTTCGCGGAAGGCTTCGCCGGTGTCGATGCGCACCACTTCCCGGGCGTCCACCGCGTCCATCATGATGATGTGGTCGGTGAACACGGCGCGCCCGCGCGCCGCGGCGCCCACGCCCAGCGCGTCCAGCGCCGCGAAGGCGTTGGGCCCGAGCTGGATGCCGGCGCCGATCTCGCCGATGTGCGCGGCCTGTTCCAGCAGTTGTACGGCGATTCCCTGGCGGGTCAGCGCCAGCGCGGCGGCCAGGCCGCCGATGCCGCCGCCGACCACGATGACGGATTGCCCCGAGGGCGTTATTTTCTGCGTTGCGTTCATTGCGGCCTCCGCGCCGTTCAGTCCCGGCCGCCCAGGAAGGCGCCCTGCTTTTTCAATTGAGCCTGCAAAGCGGGGATGGAAACGCCGGCCGGCGCGATCCCGGCCTGGAGCGCCATCGCCGCAGCCGTGCCGGCCGCTTCGCCCATCACGAAGCAGCTACCGCTCACCCGCGCGGCGGACTGGCCCTCGTGCGTCATGGACGCGCAGCGTCCGGCGACCAGCACGTTGTCCGACAGGCCCGGCCCGCGCCGTGGCACCATCATTCGGAACGGTAGCTGGTTGTAGCCGCGGGATTCCGGGATGGGCGGCCAGACCCACTGCACGTCGCCGGCCGTGTGCATTTCCAGCGGCCAGCCGTTGACGCCGATGCTGTCCTCGAAGTCGGCGCAGCCGAGCACGTGTTCCTTGGTCAGCACGGCTTCGCCGACGATGCGGCGCGTTTCCCGGATGCCCAGTTGGGGAGCGATGTCCAGCACGTAGGCGTTCTCGAAGCCGGGCACCTTGGCGCGCAGGAATGCCAGGTACTGCACGATCTGGCGCCGGCCTTCCAGTTCGCCGGCCGACAGCGAGTCCGCGTCCGTGCCGTCGGCCGCGCTGCCGTCCGCGTTGGCCAGTTGGGTCACGTTGACCCGCCATTCGTAGTCGTGCTTTTGCGGACGCACGATGGCGCCGCGGCGGGGGAACGTGAATTCCCCGCTGGCGGCGGCCTGGTCCATCAGTTGCGGGATGGTCTTCCATGCTTCCTGCGCGCGGGCGCCGTCCACGTTGCCCACCTTGAACATCAGCGTGGGGTAGAGCATGCGGCCGCGGTCGTCGCCCTTTTCGAAGGGCAGGCCGCCCCACTGGGCGATATCGGCGTCGCCCGAACAGTCGATGAAGATCCGGGCGCGCACCGCGCAGCGGCCCGACTTGGTCTCCAGGAAGAGCGCGTCCACGCGGCCGTCCGCGTCCCGCGCCACGCCCGTGGCCAGGGCATGGAACAGCACCTGCGCGCCGCTGTCCTGTACCAGCCCGTCCGCGGCGCACTTGAAGGCCGAGATGTCATAGGCCTGGGCGTGGATCTTGCCCAGGATCAGGTGCGGATCGTTCAGGCCGTCCATGGCGCGCATGCGGTCCAGCAGTTCGTCGGTCATGCCGTGGACCACCTGCCGGATGTCGCCATGGATATTGGCGTGAAGCCCGCAGAAGTTGGACACCCCCGCCGCCGTGCCCATGCCGCCCAGGAAGCCGTAGCGCTCCACGAGCAGCACGCTGGCGCCGTTGCGCGCGGCGCTGGCGGCGGCCAGCAGGCCGGCCGGGCCGCCGCCCAGCACGACGACGCCATATTCGCCGTAGAGAGGGACCTGGCGGGCGGGTTCGGTGATGGCCATCTGATTCTCCTTGCCTGTACTGAGAGGTTGCGCGGCGCCGCGTTACTGGCCCTTGATGCCCAGCTTGCGGATCAGGGGTTCCCAGCGCTTGAGCTCGTCGTCCATGTAGCCGCGGAACTCGGCCGGCGTGCTGCCCACCGGATCCATGAACTGCGCCTGCAGCCGCTTGGCCACGTCCGGATCGCGGACCGCCTGGATCAGCGCGTCGGACAGCTTCTTCTGGATGTCGGCGGGAACCTTGGCCGAGATCACGAAGCCGATCCACGCGGATCCCTCGATGCCCGGCACGCCCACTTCCGCCAGCGTCGGGATGTCGGGCAGCAGCGAAGAGCGCCTGGACGAAGTGACGGCCAGCGCCTTCAGGCGGCCGTCCTTCACCATGGGCATGACCGCGATGGGCGGCAGGGCGGCGAATTGCGTGTCGCCCGACAGCAGCGAGGTCAGCGCGGCGGGCGACGAGGGATAGGGCACGTGGGTGGCGCGCGCGCCGATCTGCTGCAGCATCAATTCCACGGCGAGGTGCGACACCGTGCCCGCGCCCGGCGACGGGAAGTTGTACTTGTCCGGATTCTTCTTCAGCGCCTCCAGCAATTCGCCGACGCTGCCGATGCCGGCGGTGGCGGGCACGACCAGCACGTTGGGCTGGTGCACGGCGAGCGTCAGCGGCGACAGGTCGGTCGCGGGCGCGTAGGGCAGCTTGTCGAACAGCAGGGTGTTGTTGACCAGCGGACCCGTAATCGAGACACCGAAGGTGTAGCCGTTGGGCTTGGCGTTGGCGATGGCGTAGGTACCGATGTTGCCGCTGGCGCCCGGCTTGTTCTCGATGACGATGGACTGGCCCAGGATGGCGCCGGCCTTTTCGCCGACGATGCGCGCCACCTGGTCGGGGCTGGAGCCCGGGCCGAACGGCACGACGGCCTTGAGCGGCTGGGCGGGCCAGGCGTCGGCATGCGCCGCGCCCAGCGGGGCCAGGGCGGCGAACGCCAGCGCCAGCGCGCTGGACGCGATGCGGCGCGCGGGCTTGCGCGGGGCGGCCGGCGTCGAGGACTTATGCATGGGTGTCTCCCAGGTCTTTCATGCTGTTGAAGTAGGTCTGTTCGTTGGCGATGAAGGCGGCGACCATCGCGCGGTAGGTGGCGTCCACCACCTGTTCCAGGTTGGCGAAGCCCCGGTTGTGGCGGTCGGCCAGTTGGCGGGCCTTATCGAAGACCTGGGCCTGGCGGGCGGGCGCGCTGACCTGGAAGGCGTCGCGCTTGAAGCGCGCGGCGTCCTTCACGTACATGGCGCGCTCGGCGATCAGCCGGACGATCTCGTCGTCCAGGCGGTCGATATTGGCGCGCACGTCGGCCAGCGTGGCGCACAGCGGGCGGTAGGCGGGGTCCGTGTAGGCGCGCAGCGGCGCGCCCTGGGCGTCGGGTTCCTGGTTCGTCATGAGGTGTAGTCCGGTTGCTGGGCGGGCGCGGCCTGCTGGAAGGCGGGCTGCGCGTTGCAGTGTTCATGGATGCGCAGCACGCGCGGGTAGGCGGAAAGGTCGCAGCCCATGCGCTGGGCGTTCGCCACCTGCGGCACCAGGCAGCAGTCCGCCAGGGTGGGCGCGTCGCCGAAGCAGTAGGCGCCGTGGCCGTGGCGGGCCAGCAGCGCTTCCACGGCCGTCAGGCCTTCCCGGATCCAGTGGTGGTACCAGGCGTTCTTCTGTTCGTCGCTTGCGCCCAGCACGTCCTGCAGGTAGCGCAGGATGCGCATGTTGTTGACGGGGTGGATGTCGCAGGAAATGGCGTCGGACAGTTCCAGCACGCGTGCGCGCGCCAGCGTGTCGGCCGGGATCAGGCGCGGCTCGGGGTGCGTGGCGTCCAGGTAGTCGACGATGGCCAGCGATTGCGACAGCCTGAGGTCGCCGTCGACCAGCAGGGGCACGCCGGCCGAGGGGTTCAGGGCCACGTAGTCCGCGGCGCGCTGCTCCTGCCTGCGCAGGTTCACGGGCAGGTAGTCGTAGGGCAGGCCCTTGAGCGCCAGCGCGATGCGCACGCGGTAGGAGGTGGAGCTATTGAAGAAACTGTGGAGTTGCATGCGGGTTCCCGGGAGGTTCAGGCGATCTGCACGCTGAGCGTGCCCAGGCCGTCGACGCCGCCGACCATCTTGTCGCCGCGGACCACGGGGCCCACGCCTTCGGGCGTGCCGGTGTAGATCAGGTCGCCGGCTTCCAGGCGGAAGTATCGGGACAGGTAGGAGACGGTTTCGGCGATGGACCAGATCAGCTTGCCGATGTCGCTTCTCTGCTTGTCGGCGCCGTTGACTTGCAGCCAGATGCCGGCCTTGTGGATGTCCTTGACGGCGCTTGCGGGATAGAGCGGCCCGATGGGCCCGCTCTGGTCGAAGGCCTTGCCCAGTTCCCAGGGCCGGCCGGCTTCGCGCATTTTCATCTGCAGGTCGCGGCGCGTCATGTCCAGGCCGACGGCATAGCCCCAGACGTGTTCGAGCGCCTGCTCGACGGGGATGTCGGCGCCGCCGCGGCCGATGGCCGCGACCAGTTCGATCTCATAGTGCAGGTTGGCCGTCTCGGGCGGATAGGGCAGCGACAGCGTGCTGCCTTCGGCCACGGGCACCACGGCGTCGGCGGGCTTGCAGAAGAAGAACGGCGGTTCGCGGTCGGGGTCGAAGCCCATCTCCCTGGCGTGGGCGGCGTAGTTGCGGCCCACGCAGTAGACGCGGCGCACGGGGAAGCGGTCCTGGCTGCCGGCCACGGGAACGGCGACGGGAGCGGCGGGATCGAAGACGAAAGACATGGATCACCCTTTGGGTGCGCGATGCGCACGGAATGGAAACGGAAAGGCGGCGGCCGGCGCCTGGCTACTGTCGGCGGCCTTCAGCCGGCGCGGGCTTCGCGCCAGATGCCCAGCGCGTCCTGCACGGGGCGGTCCGAATAGCTGAACAGCGTGGCGTCTTCCAGCGCGGCAAGCTCCACCGGCATCCAGGACGGCGCGACGAACACGTCGCGCGGACCGAAGTGGAATTCCCGGTCGCCGATGCGCGCCGTGCCGCGGCCCTCGACCACGCTGTAGACCGTGGAATCGGTGCTGCGGTAGGTCTTGCCCTGGAAGCCGGCCGGCAGGAACTGCATGAAGGTGGCCATCGTCGGCATGGGGTAGCCGCCGGTGGCCGGGTTCAGGTAGCGCAGCTTCACGCCGTCCCAGGGATCGAGTTCGCCATGGCGGTAGAGCTGGTCCAGCGCGTCGCGGCTGCGCTCGTAGGGATAGTTGAAGATGGGCGAGGTGCCGCTCGCGGCCTGGTGGCGCACCGGCATCATGTTGTGGCCGTAGCGGGCCATGCTGTCGCCCTCGGGGCGCGTGACCGGCTGGGTGGCGGAGGGGTAGTTCTCGGCGAAGCCCGCGTCCAGGAAGCGCAGCAGCGGGATGTCCAGGCCGTCCAGCCACACCACGGGCTCGCCGCCCTCGGCGGTTTCGGCGTTGCCGTGGTCATGCCAGGTCCAGGACGGCGTGATGATGAAGTCGCCGGGGCGCATGGTGGTGCGTTCGCCGTTCACGGCCGTGTAGGCGCCGCGGCCTTCCACGATGAAGCGCAGCGCCGATTGCGTGTGGCGGTGGCTGGGCGCGATCTCGCCGGGCAGGATCAGTTGCAGGCCGGCGTACAGGCTTTGCGTGATGCTGGCCTGGCCGGGCAGGCCGGGATTTTCCAGGATCAGGACGCGCCGCACGGCTTCCTCGGCGCTGATGAGCGAGCCGGAGGCCATGACGTCGTCGCGCACGTCGTCGTATTTCCAGATGGCGGGCACGCAACGCGGCGCGGGCTCGCGCGGCACCAGGTTGTGCAGCGACTCCCAGAGGGGAGCCATGTTTTTCTTGGCGATGCGCGCGTAATAGGCGGCGCGATCGGCGGCGGGCGTGTGGCCGTCGGGCATGTTTGTCTCCGGAATGTCCGGCTGGCGCCGGCTTCTGCGGGTGGCCGCCGCGTGTTCGCGGCTGATCCTGTTGTGGAGACGATTATGCGTACGGAGCTATGTGTTTTGAAATGAAATTATCTTATTATCCATATCAATAAGAATATACATACGAGACAAACGAGGGCCTGTATGGACTGGACTCACCGGTTGCGCCTGCGCAATCTGAAAATGCTGCTCAGCCTGGCCCAGACCCGCAACATCAGCCATTCGGCGGCGATGCTCAACACCACGCAGCCGGGCCTGTCCAAATGGCTGAAGGATCTGGAAGACGACATCGGGCTGCCGCTGTTCGAACGCCACGCGCGCGGGCTGCGCCCGACGCCGCACGGCGACGTGCTGATCGCCCATGCCCAGCGGGTCGAGGCGCAGTTGGACCGCGCCAGCGCGGACATGGCGGCGCTGCGCGAGGGCGGCGGCGGCAGGGTGGTGATCGGCGCGTCGGGCGCGTCCGCGTCGGACACGGTGCCGCTGGCGGTGATGAAGCTGCTGGAACGCATGCCGCAGGCGCGCGTGAAGCTGGTGGAGGGCACCACCGACCATCTGCTGGCGCAACTGGCGCAGGGCGACCTGGACATCGTGGTGGGCCGTTCCGCGCCCGAGCACCACGATCCCGCCATCCGCTTCGAGGCCCTGTACCTGGAGCCCATCCACCTGGTGGCGCGGCCCCGGCATCCTTTGTTCGCGGTGGAGCAGCCATCCTGGCAGGACCTGCTTTCCTACCGCTGGATCCTCTGGCCCAAGGGCACGCCCATCCGCAACGCGGTGGACGCCGCGCTGGCCGCGGCGGGGCAGGCCCCGCCGCCCGACCACGTGGAGTCCAACTCGGTGACCATCAACCTCACCTTGATCAACAACAGCGACATGATCGGGGTGGCCTCGCATCGCGCCGCGCTGCGCTTTTCGCAGATGCGGGCCATGCGCGTCATTCCCGTGCGGCTGTCGGGCTTCGGGTCGGTGGCCATGTACTGGCGCGAGGATCCGTTCCGTCCGATCGCGGTGCAGGAGGCCATGGCGGCCCTGCGCAACACGGTCGCGGAACATGCGCCGGGCGCCGCGAGGGTGTGATGGACCAGCCGCGCGCGGGCCTGAACGCGCTGATCGCGCAATGCCGCAGGCTGGAAGCCGCGCTGCCCGGGCAGGACGAGCCGTCCTCTTCGGCGGCGATGCACCGCTTCGTGGCGGCCATGGATGCGCGCCGCGCGCCGCCGGGCATGTGGTCGCCGCTGGTGCTGGCCGTGCTGGTGATGACGGGCGGCCTGGGCGTGGGGATCGGGGTATTGGATCTGCTGCGACACGGCGCGGGATCGGCGCCGGCGGCCTTCGCGCTGGTGCTGGTCTGCGCCGGCACGGCGCTGGCGCTGGCGATCGGCGTGGTCGCGTTCATGGGCGGACACGCGTTCGGCCTGGTGGTGCTGAAGCGGCTGGCCGCGGGCCTGGTCGCCGTCGGCATCCTGGGCGGGATCGCCTGGACGCAGGGCGACATGCGAGCGGTGGGGCCCGTGGTGGCGCTGCTGGGCGGCCTGGGCGCCTGGCTGGTGCTCAATAGCAGCGGGTTTTATGTGTACGCCGGGTACCAGATGGCGCGGCGGTATATGGAGCGGAAGAGGTAGGGCGAGTGTCTGACACCTGGCTTTTACATGGAGCGGAGGGGGGTAGGTCCAGTGTCTGACACCCGTACGAGCTGACGGTACGGGTGGAAGGGATGTTCCGGGGTGTCTGACACCCGGGGGAAGATGCTGCTGCCGCGGGTGGGTGTCAGACACCCGGGAAGCGCTGCTTCGGGGTTGAGGCGGCTTGCCGTACGGGTGTCTGACACCTGGTTTTTACATGGAGCGGAAGGGGGCAGGCCCAGTGTCTGACACCCGTATGAGATGGCGGTACGGGCGGAAGGGATGTTCCAGGGTGTCTGACACCCAAGGGAAGATGCTGTTGCCGCGGGTGGGTGTCAGACACCCGGGAAGCGCTGCTTCGGGGTTGAAGCGGCTTGCCGTAGGGGTGTCTGACACCTGGCTTTATACCTGGCTTTGTGTTGTGCCAGGCGCCGGACACTCCGACTCATTTCGCCGCCACCTGCTCCGCGGGCACGGGGTTTTCCCAGCCGCCGCCGATCGCGCGGATCAGGCCGACGGCCGAGCGCGCCTGTTCGCCGCTCAACTGCACGGCCACGCGCTGCTGCAATAGCACGCTGCGGTCGGCTTCGATCACGTCCAGGTAGCTGATGGATCCTTCCCGGTACTGCGTGTGCGACAGCTTGGCGGCGCGCGCGGCCGATTCGACGGCGGCGTCCTGGGCGCGGGTCTGGTCGGCCAGGATGCGCAGGTTGGCCAGGTTGTCTTCCACTTCGCGGAAGGCGTTCAGCACGGCCTGGCGGTAGGTGGCGACGTCTTCCTCGTAGACGGCGCGGGCCCGGTCCAGGCCGGCCTGGCGGCGGCCGCCGTCGAAGATGGGCATGGACAGGGCGGCGCCCACCAGCGGGCCAAGAAGGAAGGTGCGGCTGGACCATTGGAACAGGTTGCCCAGGTCCGACGATTCATAGCCGAAGGCGCCGGTGATGTCCAGGCGCGGGAAGAACGCGGACTTGGCTGCGCCCACGCGCGCGTTGGCCGCCGCCATCGCGCGTTCGGCGGCGGCGATATCCGGGCGGCGTTCCAGCAGGGCGGACGGCAGCCCGGCCGGGATCGACAGCGCCACTTTCTGGATCGGCTGCGGCGGCATCGCGAATTCCGACGGCGCGCGGCCCAGCAGCACCGCCAGCGCGTGTTCGGACGCGGCGCGGCGGCGGTCGATGCCCAGCGATTCGGATTGCGCGCTGGCCAGTTCGGACTTGGCGCGCGCCAGGTCCAGTTCGCTGATGTCGCCGGCGTCGTAGCGGCGCTGGATCAGTTGCAGCGTGTCCGTGCGCAGCTTGACCGTCTGGCGGTAGAGCTGCGATTCGGCGTCCTGTTCGCGGACCAGGAAGTAAGTCGTGGCGACGTCGGCCTGCAGCGCCAGCAGCACCGAGCGGTACAGCGCTTCGCTTTGCTGGGCGTCGGCGGTGGCGGCATCGAAGGTCGAGGCCACGCGTCCGAACAGGTCGGCCTCGTACGACACCATGCCCTGGGCGCGCCAGGTGGTGACGGGGCTGGTCGACGTGCCGTCCGGCAGGCCTTGCGACACGGCGGAAGGACGCTGGCGGTTGGGGCCGAAGGCGGCGTCCAGGGTGGGGAAGAAGCCGGAGCGCGCTTCGCGTTGCAGCGCCCGCGCCTGGGTCAGGCGCGCGGCCGCGGCCTGCAGGTTCTGGTTGGCGTGCTGGGCTTCTTCTTCGAGCTGGTTCAGGCCTTCGTCGTCGAACACCTTCCACCAGGCGCCGCGCAGCGCCTCTTCCGAGGGTTCGGCGGGCTTCCAGGTGCCGGCTTCGGACGCGGGCAGGGCCGCTTCCTTGTAGGCCGCGGGCACCGCGGCCGAGGGCCGTTCGTAGGTTGGGCCCACCGCGCAGCCGGCCAGCGCGAGCAGGACGGCAAGCAGGGCGGAACCGCGGGTCAGTCTTTGGATCATGATGGCTATTCTCTTGGTGGCGCGTCCCGCCGCCGGGGCGGGACGCGCTGGCTATGTTCTCGGTCTGCCGGCTCAGGCGTTGTGCTGCGGGGCGGGCGGCGCGTGCGGGTCCAGGTGCGGCACGCAGACGGGGGCCTCGTGCGGCGCGGCCGAGTGCAGCTTCTTGCCACCCAGCGAACGCAGCAGCACGTAGAACACCGGCGTCAGGAACAGGCCGAACAAGGTCACGCCCAGCATGCCGAAGAACACGGCGACGCCCATGGCGTGGCGCATTTCCGAACCCGCGCCCGAGGACAGCACCAGCGGCACCACGCCCATGATGAACGCGATGGACGTCATCAGGATCGGGCGCAGGCGCAGGCGGCTGGCCTCGATGGCGGCTTCCAGCGGCGTGCGGCCGTTCATTTCCAGTTCGCGCGCGAACTCCACGATCAGGATCGCGTTCTTCGCCGACAGCCCCACCAGCACCATCAAACCGATCTGGGTGAAGATGTTGTTGTCGTTGCCGGTCAGGTAGACGCCCGTCAGCGCGGCCAGGATGCTCATCGGCACGATCAGGATCACGGCCAGCGGCAGGGTCAGGCTTTCATACAGCGCGGCCAGCACCAGGAACACCAGCAGCACGCTGATCGGGAACACCCACAGGCCGGCGTTGCCCGCCAGGATCTGCTGGTAGGTCAGGTCGGTCCATTCCATCTTCATGCCGCGCGGCAGCGTCTCGGCGGCCACGCGTTCGGCCGCGGCCTGTGCCTGGTCGGACGAATAGCCGGGCGCCGGGCCGCCGTTGATGTCGGCGGCGGTGTAGCCGTTGTAGCGCACCACCATCTCCGGGCCGAAGGTCTGCTTGACCGTGACCAGCGACGACAGCGGCACCATGTCGCCGGCGTTGTTGCGGGTCTTCAGTTGCAGGATGTCGTCGGCGTGCGCGCGGAACGGCGCATCGGCCTGCGCGCGGACCTGGAAGACGCGGCCGAAACGGTTGAAGTCGTTCACGTACATCGAGCCCAGGTAGATCTGCATGGTGTCGAAGACTTCCGTCACCGGCACGCCCAACTGTTTGGCCTTCACGCGATCCAGGTCCACGTCCAGTTGCGGCACGTTGATCTCGTAGCTGGAGAAGGCCGGGCCGAGTTCGGGCCTCTGGCGGGCCTTGGCCAGGAAGGCGGCCTTTGCCTTGTCCAGTTCGGCGTAGCCGGCGGCGCCGCGGTCCTCGATCTGGAACTTGAAGCCGCCCAGCGTGCCCAGGCCCATCACGGGCGGGGGCGGGAACACCGCGATGAACGAGTCCTGGATGGCGGCGAACTTCTGGTTCAGCGAGGCCGCGATGGCGTCGCCCGACAGCGCGGCGCTCTTGCGCTCGCCGAAGGGTTTGAGCGTCACGAAAACGATGCCGGCGCTGGAACTGTTGGTGAAACCGTTGATCGACAGGCCCGGGAAGGCGATGGCGCTCTGCACGCCGGGTTCTTTCAGCGCGATGTCGCTCATGCGGCGGATGACCGCCTCGGTGCGGTCCAGCGAGGCGCCGTTGGGCAACTGCGTGAATCCGATCAGGTACTGCTTGTCCTGCGCGGGCACGAAGCCGCCGGGCACCAGGTAGGACACGCCGAGAGTGGCGGCCACCAGCACCGCGTACACGCCCATCGCGCCGGCCTTGCGGCGGATCACGCCGGACACGCCTGTGCCGTAGGATTCCGAGGCGCGGCCGAACATGTCGTTGAACCAGTTGAAGAAGCGCCCGAACACGCGGTTCATGCCGCGGGTCAGCCAGTCGGGTTTGTCGTGGTGGCCCTTGAGCAGGATGGCCGACAGCGCGGGCGACAGGGTCAGCGAGTTGAAGGCCGAGATCACCGTCGAAATGGCGATGGTCATGGCGAACTGCTTGTAGAACTGCCCGGTCAGGCCGGTCATGAAGGCCAGCGGCACGAACACCGCGCACAGGGTCAGCGCGATGGCGATGATGGGGCCGCTGACTTCGCGCATGGCGCGGTAGGTCGCCTCGCGGGGCGTCAGCCCGGCGGCGATGTTGCGCTCCACGTTTTCCACCACCACGATGGCGTCGTCCACCACGATGCCGATGGCCAGCACCATGCCGAACAGCGACAGCGCGTTGATGGAATAGCCGAAGATCAAGAGCAGCGCGAAGGTGCCCACGATGGAAACCGGCACGGCCAGCAGCGGGATGATGGACGCGCGCCAGGTCTGCAGGAACAGGATCACCACCAGCACCACCAGCGCGATCGCCTCCAGCAGCGTGTGCACGACGGCCTCGATGCTGGCGCTGACGAACTGCGTGGGGTCGTACTCGATGCGGTATTCCACGCCCGGCGGGAAGTCCTGCGCCAGTTCGGCCATGGCCGCGCGCACCTTGGTGGACACGTCCAGCGCGTTGGCGCCCGGCGACTGCATGATGCCCATGCCCACCGCCTGCTTGTTGTCCAGCAGCGAGCGCAGGCCGTATTCCTGCGCGTCGAGCTCGACGCGGGCGACGTCGGACAGGTACGTCACGGCGCCGTCCGGCGAGGTCTTCAGGATGATGTCGCGGAACTCTTCCTCGGTCTGCAGGCGGCCGCGCGCGTTCACGTTCAACTGTAGCGGCACGTCGCCCAGCGTGGGCGATGCGCCGATCACGCCAGCGGCGACCTGCACGTTCTGTTCGCGGATGGCGGCCACCACTTCGCTGGCCGTCATGCCGCGCTGGGCCACCTTCTGCGGATCCAGCCAGACGCGCATGGAGTAGTTGCCCGAGCCCCACACCGTCACTTCGCCCACGCCCGAGATGCGGGCCAGGCGGTCCTTCACGTTCAGGATGGCGTAGTTGCGCAGGTAGGTGATGTCGTAGCGGTCGTTGGGCGAAATCAGGTGCACCACCAGCGTCAGCGTGGGCGAGCTTTTGGCCGTGGTGACGCCCAGGCGCTGCACGTCCGGCGGCAGCCGCGGCAACGCCTGCGACACGCGGTTCTGCACCAGTTGCTGCGCCTTGTCCGGGTCCACGCCCAGCTTGAAGTTCACCGTCAGGGTCAGGTTGCCGTCGCTATTGGCCTGCGACTGCATGTACAGCATGTCCTCGACGCCGTTGATGGATTCTTCCAGCGGAGAGGCGACGGTTTCGGCGATGACCTTGGGGTTGGCGCCGGGGTACTGCGCGCGCACGACCACGGACGGCGGCACCACTTCCGGATACTCGGAGATGGGCAGTTGGAACATGGCCAGGATGCCCGCCAGCAGCACCAGTATGGACAGCACGCCGGCGAAGATCGGCCGGTCGATGAAGAATTTCGAGATATTCATGAACGTTCTCGTTGCGGATCAGTTCAGCGCGGCCGAGGCGGTCTTGACCGGATTGCGCTGCGCGGCAACCATCGGGACGACGGTGGGGGCCACGGCATCGCCCGGGCGGATGCGCTGCAGGCCGTTGACGACGATGCGCTCGCCGGCGGCGAGGCCGGAGTCGACCACGCGCAGCCCTTCCTGGTTCGCGCCCAGCCTGATCTGGCGGTACACGGCGTGGTTCTTGTCGTCCAGCACCAGCACGTAGCGCTTGTCCTGGTCGGTGCCGATGGCGCGTTCATCGATCAGCACGGCTTCGCGGGGGGCGCTGCCGCCCAGGCGGACGCGGGCGTACAGCCCGGGCAGGAGCGAGCCGTCGGCGTTGTCGAATTCGGCGCGCACGCGGATGGTGCCGGAAGTGGCGTCCAGGCGGTTGTCCACCGATTGCACGAAGCCCGTGCGGGAGTAGCCTTCTTCGTTCGCCAGGCCCAGTTCGACCGGAACGGCGCCGCTGCGGTCGTTGCGGGCCGGATTCACGTAGCGCAGGAAGGTCTGCTCGTCCACGTCGAACGACGCGTACATCTTGGACACTGAGACCAGGGTGGTCAGCGGCACCGACGCGGCGCCGGCGGCCACCACGTTGCCCACCGTGACCTCGGCGCGCGAGACGCGGCCGGCGACGGGCGCTTCGATGCGCGTGTAGCCCAGGTTCAGCCGGGCGTAGTCCAGCGCGGCCTGCGCGCCCTGGAGATTGGCGGCGGCTTCGCGGGCCGCGTTCTGCTTTTCCTCGAAGTCGCGGCGGGCGATGGCGTTGTCGGTCAGCAGCCGCTGGCCGCGGGCCAGTTCGGTGGCGGTGTAGGAGGCGCGGGCCTTGGCCGCGGTGAGCGCGGCGGCGGCCCGGTCGACTTCGGCCGCGTAGGGGCGCGGGTCGATGGTGAAGAGCACGTCGCCCTTCTTGACGATGCTGCCGTCCTGGAAGTGCACGGCGGTCAGGGTGCCCGACACCAGGGGGCGGATGTCGACGCGGTCGATGGCTTCCAGGCGGCCGGAATAGCGCTGCCAGTCCACGATGGTCTTGTTCAGCACCTCGGCCACCTCGACCGGCGTCGCCGCGGGGGCGCTTTGCGCCTGGGCGGCGTTGGCCACGGCGGGGGTGCGGAAGAGGGCGTAACCGCCGCCGGCCGCGATGACGGCTGCGAAAACGGCGAGCACAGCAATACGATGACGCGAAACCATGATGTTTCCTTGAGTGATGTCGGGACGGAAGCGCGCTTGGCCGGAGCCTGGGGGCGGAAGGCGGCTGCGGCGGCCGGGGGAATGCCGTTCCTCGGGGGCCGGTATGTTGCGACGCAGCATCCAATGCGGTCGCCTATTCCAGGCAAAGGCGCCTTGGCGGGGCGGGTCTTTGCGGTGGCCGGACTCTGAGGATTGACATGCCCCTTGGGGTCGCCGGGCGGCAAGGGCACTTCAAGATGGTTTGAATTTTGAGTGTTTTACGGGGGCGGATAAACCCGTACATTCCGGCAACACTAGTCGATGAAAACGACTAATCCGCGCCGGAATCGGGTTATGCTCCTTCCACACTGACTTATTCCCCAAGGACACCGTCGCCATGGACCGTTTTCAGGCTATGCAGGTGTTTGTGCGCGTTGTGGACGCCAACAGCTTCACCCGGGCGGCCGACAGCCTCTCGCTTCCGCGCACCACCGTCACCACCATCATCCAGAATCTCGAACGCCTGCTGGGCGTGCGCCTGCTCAACCGCACCACGCGCCGCATCGGCCTGACGCCCGACGGCGCCGGGTATTACCAGCACTGCGTGCGCATCCTCGCGGACGTGGAAGAAACCGAGGCCTGCTTCCAGGAAGCGGCCCTGCGCCTGAAGGGCCGGCTGCGCATCGACGTGCCGACCAGCATCGGGCGGCTGATCCTGATTCCCGCATTGTGCGATTTCCACGACAAGTACCCCGACGTGGAACTCGTGCTGGGCCTGGGCGACCGTCCGGTGGACATGGTGCAGGAGGCCGTGGACTGCGTGATCCGCGCCGGCGACCTGGAGGATTCCAGCCTGGTCGCGCGCCGCATCGGCACCTTGCAGACCGTGACCTGCGCGTCTCCCCCCTACGTGGCGCGCCACGGCATGCCGCAGACCATCGAGGCGCTGCGCGACCACTACGCGGTGCACTACTTTTCCAGCCGCACGGGCCGCAATTGCGCCTGGGACTTCAACGTGGACGGCAAGCACCAGGAAGTGGACATGAAGGGCTCGGTGGCCGTGAACGAGGCCGGCGCCTACCTGGATTGCGGTCTCAAGGGTTTCGGCCTGATCCAGGTGCCGCGCTACATGGCGCTGCCGCACCTGCAATCGGGCGAGCTGATCGAAGTGCTGCCCCAATGGAAGCCCAGCCCCACGGCGATCTCGGTGCTGTATCCGCAAAGCCGGCAGCTCTCGCCCAAGGTGCGCGCCTTCACCGACTGGGTGGCGGAATTGTTCGCGGGCTGCCCGCTGCTGAGCGGCCGCGACGAAACCGACCCCGCCGCCGCCCACTGCGGCGTCTACGCGCGCAGCCAGGGCGCCCAGCCCGCCACGGTGGGGGCCGCCATGCCCAGCCCGGCGCTGCCCGGCATGCCGCCGCGGCGCCGCAGCGCGCGCGAAGAGGCGGCCGAATACGCGCTTTAACGATGGCGGGGCGGCGGACAAACCGTCCGCCGCCCCGGGAAACACGGGAAACCCCGTAGTAAATACAGCCCTTGTGTCCCTCGTATTCCGTGAAACGTCTGTATAGTCCGACAGTCAAAGCCTTACAACGCACTTACTGTCGATCCGCTCTATGCAGCCTGTACTTCCCGCCTATCTGATCGCCCGTTGGCTTTTGTTGCTCGTGTTGTTGGCGGGGGTGTATTTCCTTAGCGGCTTCCTGGTTCCCGCCCTGGCGGCGCTGATCATCGGCCTGGCCAGTTGGCCCCTGTACCAACGCCTGGTCGCGCGCTGCGGCGGCCGCACCGCGCTCGCCGCCTCATTGGCGTTGCTGGTGGTCGTGGTCGTGCTGATCGTGCCGATGTCGTTGGCGCTGTCCTACGCCATCAAGGAAGCCAGCGCCTTCTTCGCCTGGGCCATCGCGGCCAATCGCCACGGCGTGGGCGTGCCCGGCTGGATCACGTCCATGCCGGTGGTGGGCGAGCGCCTGGGCCAGTACTGGGAGTCCTACATCGGGCAGCCCCACGCGCTGGGCGCGCTGGTCGAGGCCGTCAGCGGCGAACACCTGGGCAATATCTACCGCATGGTCCTGGCGGCCACGGGCAACGTGTTCCAACTGTTGCTGACCGTGCTGTTCATGCTGATCACGCTGTTCTTCGTCTACAAGGACGGCATCCGCATGGTGGCCCAGTTGGACGTGCTGGGCGAACGCATCCTGCCGGCGCGCTGGCAGCGCTTCTCGCGCGTGGTGCCGGCCACCATCAACTCCACCGTCACCGGCATGGGCCTGATCGCGCTGGGCGAAGGCGTGGTGCTGGGCATCGCCTATTGGGTGGCGGGCGTGCCGTCGCCGGTGCTGCTTGGCGTGGTGACCGGCTTCATGGCCCTGATACCGGGCGGCGCGCCGCTGTCGTTCACCCTGGTGTCGCTGTACCTGATGGGGTCGGGCCACGTAGTGGCGGGCATCGCCCTGATGGTCTGGGGCAGCGTGGAACTCTTCATCGTCGACAAGACCCTGCGCCCGCGGCTGGTGGGCGGCCCCGTCAAACTGCCGTTCCTGCCGACCTTCTTCGGCCTGGTCGGGGGCGTGAAGACCATGGGCATCGTCGGCCTGTTCGTCGGCCCGGTGCTGATGGCCCTGCTGGTGGCGGTGTGGCGCGAATGGGTGCACCACGAAGTCCAGGAGCGCGACGCCGCCCGGGTGAATCCGCCGCCGGCCTGACGTCGGGCGGTTTTGGTAATCTAGCCATCCCCGCGTATGCCGGCGCCTGGCCGGCGCGCGCCTGCGCCGTTTGCAGACGCTTTGCAGCTTACGCCGCGGGGTGTGAGGATCGAGATGTCCGGGTTACCGCTAGATGATCAGATAGCCGTCCTGCGCGAGCAGGGGTTCGTGGTGCTGCGCCAATTCGCGGGCGCTGAACAGGTGGAGGCGCTGCGCGCCGTGGCCGAACGCCACTTGCGAGACCACGTGGCGCCCATTGAATACGAAGCCGACCTGCGCTATCCGGGCGCGCCCGAATCCCGCGCCGCCGAGGGCGGGCTTACCGTAAGGCGCCTTCTCAGCGCATACGCCCGCGACCCGCAGTTCGCGCGATGGGCCACCGACCCGCGCATCGGACAGTGGCTGGCGCGCTATTTCGGCGAAACGCCCGTGCTGTCCACGGTGCACCACAACTGTGTGATGACCAAGCATCCCGCCTACGGCAGCCTGACGGGCTGGCACCAGGACATCCGCTACTGGTCGTTCTCGGACACCGACCTGGTGTCCTGTTGGCTGGCACTGGGAACGGAGACGCGCGCCAACGGCGGGCTGTCGTTCATCCCGGGTTCGCACGCGGCGGCCTACGCGCCCGAGCAGTTCGACGAACAGAAATTCTTCCGCGACGACGCGCCCCGGAATGCCGAGTGGATCGCGCGCGCGGTCAGCCCCGAACTGCAGGCGGGAGACGCGGTGTTCTTCCATTGCCGCACCCTGCACGCGGCCCAGGGCAACCGCAGCGACCGCGTGAAGCTGTCGGTGGTGCACACCTATCATCCGGCGTCCTGCCATCCCGTGCCGGGCACGCGCTCGGCGTCGCAGCCGGGCGTGCCGCTGGACGGGGCGGCCGGATAGCGCTCAAATCAATTGGAATCTGCTATTAATAATTGAATTACAATTAATATTAGCGTACTGCGCATAGCCGCAGTTTCCCGCGCCGCATCCCCAGAACTCGAATAGGCTGTTTCCTGTGCGCAATCCACCCCTAGCCGACACGGAAAAAACGCAGGCGACGACCGAGACCCGGTCTTCGCTCTTCGTAGGCTCCACCGAAAAGGCCTTCCAGGTCCTGCATGCGTTCGATGGTCCGAAGCGGCACATGACCCTGGCCGACATCGCCCGCGCGTCGGGCCTGGACCGCAGCGCCACGCAGCGCCTGGTCTACACGCTGGAAACGCTGGGCTACCTGCGTCGCATCCCCGACACCCGCAATTACGGGCTGACGCCGAAGGTGCTGCAATTCTCGTACAACTACGTGCGCGCCAACGAACTCATCGACAAGGCCTCGCCGTATTTGCTGGACATCAGCCGCACGCTGGGCGAAACCACCAATCTGCAGGAACTGGACGGCCACGAAATCGTGTTCGTGGCGCGTTTTCCCGGGCATCACCTGGTCAACGTCGACATCGCCGTGGGCAGCCGGCTGCCGGCCTATTTCACGGCTTCGGGCACCGCGATCCTGTCGCGCCTGTCCGACGAACAGCGCCGCGAGATCCTGGCGCAGACGCGGCTGGAGGCGATCACGCCGTATACCGAAATCAATCCCGAAAAACTCCTGGAACGCGTGCGGCGGGTGGCGGAGAAGGGCTACGCGATCATCGTGAACGAGACGGTGCTGGGGGATATTTCGGTGGCGGCGCCGGTCATCGATCATCGGGGGCTGGCGGTGGCGGCGATCAATATCGCGGTGCCGACGACGCGGTGGACGGTGGCGAGGGTCGAGGCTGAGTTGGCGCCGCATGTGCAGGTGGCGGCGACTTCGATTTCGAAGTCGAAGTTTTCGGGGTATTCGAGGTAGGGGTTTGTGGGGGTTCTTCGTAGGACTTCTTCGTAGGGCTTCGTAGGTCGCCCGGCGGGGCGGGCGGCATGGACGCTCGCGCCCACGATTGCGGTCCGGAGCCTTCGCTCCGGACTTCCCCTTCGTCATCCTCGTTGTCGCCTTCGGCGACTGCCTTCGGATTCCCTCGGGCGCATCGAGGTTGCTCGCGCCCATGCCACCCGCCCCGCCGGGCTGCCGCCGTCTTGGCCTGAAGCGCTGCTGGACCTGTGTTCAAGGACGGGGTTTGCGTTGCCCGCTGCTTGCGGCCGCGCGGGCGGCCGCAAGCAGCATACGCGGGTTTGGGCGTCGGGGCGGTGTGCGCTTTCGCGAGTGCAGGGAGCGGTTTGCTAATGACGCCGCAGTCGGTTTTGGGGGGGCGGTGATGGGTGGCGCGCGGTGACGGGCTGCTTGCGCATGCAGACTCGGACGCGCGCGCCACCCATCCGGCGCCGGGGTTCAAGTGGCGAATGCTGCGGCAGATGTCTGACGTTCTGCCTCAGGTGCCTCAGGTGTCAGACACCCCACGGCAAGGCGCTACAGGCTTGAAGCAATGCGTCCGGGTGTCTGACACCCATCATGGCGGGCACGTCTTCTCGCTGGGGTGTCAGACACCCGGCAATACCTCATCAAGCGTACCGTCATCTCGTACGGGTGTCTGACACCTGACATGACGGTATGCCTCCGGTGCCAGACGTTATGCCTCAGACGCCTCAGGTGTCAGACACCCCACGGCAAGGCGCTACAGGCTTGAAGCAATGCATTGGGGTGTCTGACACCCATCATGGCGGGCACGTCTTCTCGCAGGGGTGTCAGACACCCGGCAACACCTCATCAAGCGTGCCGTCATCTCGTACGGGTGTCTGACACCTGACACAGAACAGCGCGCAGCGAATTCCAATCCAGGCCTCAAGCCACCCCTTCGAACTCCTTGAGCAAAGGAATCAATTCCGCCCGCAACGCAGCCTGCAAGCCGTCGGCGGGCGCCACCAGGGGATCGAGCACCTCGGGCGCGTCCACGCCGATCAGATCCATCACCGACTTCATCGGCCCTGGATTCGTCTCCGCAAACGCCAGGTTCATCAAGGGAATCAGCCGGCGGTGCAGTTCCATCGACTCCCGCGTGCGTCCCTCGGACGCCAGTTCGTAGACCTTGCGCCAGGCCGTGGGCAGCAGGCTTGCCGTCACCACGATGCCGCCGCGCGCGCCGGCGGCCAGGTGCACGGGCAGCAGCGTGTCTTCGCCGCTGAACACCGCGAACGATTCGTCCACGCCCGCCACGGTGCGCAGGAAGTGGTACATGTCCGTATTGCAGGCTTTCATGCCGATGATGTTCTCGTGGCGCGACAGCTCGTGCAGGATCTCCGGCGCGATCGCGATGCGGGTGCGGTACGGGATCTCGTAGATCATCACGGGCAGCGGCGAGGCGTCGGCGTAGCGCAGGAAGTACTCGCGGATGCCGGCCTGCGTGGGCGTCGTGTAATAGGGCGTCAGCACCATCAGGGCGTCCGCGCCGGCGTCGGCGAATTCCTGGCCGGCCTGGAGGGCGTCGTGGAAGCCGGGGTCCAGCACGCCGGGGATCACCGGCACCTGGCCCCGCACCGCGTCCACCGTCAGCTTGCACATGCGGATGCGCTCGGCGCGCGCCAGCGCGCCGTATTCGCCGGTGCCGCCCAGCGGCACGATGCCGTCGATGCCCCGCTTGAGTAGGTAGGCGATGAGGGCCTGCGCGGCCGGGACGTTGATGGTGTCGTCGGCGTTGACGGGAGTCGGAATGGCGGGGAAGACACCGCGCAGTCGGGTTGCGTTCAGCATGAAACTTATCCTTAGAGGTGAAACAAGCGCGGATCAGCCGGCCAGGCTGCGGCGGCGCAGCCGGTCGGCCAGCCAGATCAGCGCGGCAATGAAGATGAAAAGGCAGGTGGAGACGGCGGCGATCACCGGAGATATCTGCAAGGTCACT
The DNA here is from genome assembly GCF_900496975.1 of Achromobacter veterisilvae. Taxonomy (GTDB): domain Bacteria; phylum Pseudomonadota; class Gammaproteobacteria; order Burkholderiales; family Burkholderiaceae_B; genus Achromobacter; species Achromobacter veterisilvae. The sequence continues at coordinate 136,246 of NZ_UFQC01000010.1, read as the reverse complement.
TCGTCCCAGAACTGTTTGGGCAGGGTGGCGTTCAGGCCGCCCGAGGCGAACAGCGCGATGGTCAGCTCGTCGAACGATGTGGCGAACGCGAACAGGAACGACGACATCAGTCCCGCGCCCAGGATCGGGAAGGTCACGAAGCGCAGCGTGGACCACGGGCCGGCGCCCAGGCTTTGCGCCGCCAGGTCCAGCCGCGTGTCGTAGTTGCGCAGCACCGCCATCATGGTGATCACCACATAGGGCACCGCCACGACCGTGTGCGCCAGGATCAGGCCGATCATCGAACCCACCAGGCCGACCCGGGCGAAGAAATAGAACATGCCCACGGCGATGATCATGCGCGGCACCACGATGGGTGACAGCACGAAGGCCAGCATGGCCGACTTGCCGCGCAGGTTGGCGCGCACCAGCAGGAAGGCGGCCGGCGTGCCGATCAGCATGGCCAGCAGGCCCGTGCCCACGCCGACGATGAGCGAGCGCGTGATCGCCTGCATCCACACGGGCGAGGTGAACATCTGCTCGTACCATTGCAGCGAGAAACCCTTGGGCGGCCAGGTCAGGCCCGAGCCGGAATCGAACGACAGCGGGATCATCAGGAAGGCGGGGGCGGACAGGAAGGCCAGCACCAGCAGCACGATCCACCACAGCGTGCGGGACTGCCCGGTGCCCGACACCGAGCGCCGCAGGCGCTTGGGCAGCAGGGAGAACAGACGGTCCGAGATCCCGGCCAGCAGCGTCAGCACGGCATCGCCGGCGCGGCGGCCCAGGCCTTCCTTGCCGGAGGCGCGCGCCCGGGTGGAGGCGGCGCCCGTCATGGTGGACAGCCCCAGCACCTTGTCGTAGATGGCGAAGACGACCAGCACCACCACCAGCAGCAGCACCGATACCGCGCCGGCGAACTCCCAGTTCATGGTTTGCTGCACCTGGTCGATGATGATCTGCGTGATCATCGTCTCTTTGCGTCCGCCCAGCAGCGCGGGCGTGATGAAGAAGCCGATGGCGGTCACGAACACCATGATGGCCGCGGCGGCCACGCCGGGCATCGACAAGGGGAAATAGATCTTCCAGAACGCCGTGCCGGGGCGGGCGCCGAGGGTGGAGGCGGCCCGGGGCAGGTTGCGGTCGATGTTCTCCATGACCGACAGCATCGTCAGCACGGCCAGCGGCATCAGCGCATGCACCATGCCCACCAGCACGCTGCCGAAGTTGTAGAGCAGGTTGGCCGGCGCATCCAGGATGCCCAGCGCCTGCAGCAACTGGTTCACCACGCCGTTGCGGCCCAGCAGCACCACCCAGGCGAAGGTGCGCACCAGGAAGCTGGTCCAGAAGGACAGCAGCACCCAGAACAGCAGCGAGGTCTTGCGCCGGGCCGACAGGCTGGAAATCAGGTATGCGACGGGGTAGCCGGCGACCACGGAGAAGAACGTCGTCCAGAGCGAGATCTTCAGCGTGATCAGCAGCACGTTCACGTACACGGCCGATTCGAACAACCGGTGGTACTGCGTCAGCGAGAAACCCTGGTCGCCGAAAACGCTCAACAGCAGCAACTGGCCCACCGGGTAGACGAGCAGCACCAGCAGCAGCACGACCAGCGGCGCCGCCATCAGGAAATGGCGGCGGCCCTGGCTCATGCGCCTGCGGGGAGTGGCTAGGGTCGTCATGCGATCACTCCGAGATGGCCACGGCGTCGGCGGCCTGCCAACTGACGACCAGCGGCTGGCCGATGGCGTATTGCTCGGCCTGGCGCTGCGTGGGGTAGGCGACGACGATGGGTTCGGCGTCCGCCACGCCGCTGTCCAGGTACAGCTTGGTCAGGCTGCCGGTGACCATCACGTCCAGCAGCCTGCCGGTCAGGCCCGCGCCGGACGTGCCGACGCGCAGGTTCTGCGGGCGCAGCATCACGGTGACCTTCTGGCCCGCCTTGATGGGCGCGCCGTTGGACAGGGCCTGTCCGGTCACGCCCTGGTGGGCCAGCCTGACCGACAGGACGTCCCCGTCGACCGACGCGACTTCGGCTTTCAGCAGGTTCGATTCGCCCAGGAAGTCGGCCACGAACAGGGTGCGCGGGCGGAAATACAGGTCCGCCGGCGTGCCCAGTTGTTCGATCGCGCCGCCGTTCATCAGGCAGATGCGGTCGGACATGGTCATCGCCTCTTCCTGGTCGTGCGTCACGTAGACGATGGTCGTGCCCAGTTCGCGGTGGATGCGCTTGATCTCCAACTGCATCTGGTCGCGCAGCTTCTTGTCCAGGGCGCCCAGCGGCTCGTCCATCAGGATGATCGCGGGGCGGTAGACCATGCAGCGGGCCAGCGCGATGCGCTGCTGCTGCCCGCCGGACAACTCGCGGGGAAGGCGCGCCGCCACGTGCGGCAGGCGCACCATCTCCAGCGCTTCCATCGCGCGGCGGCGGGCCTCGGCCGCCGGCACCTTGCGCATCTTAAGCGGGAACACGATGTTCTCCTCGATGCTCATGTGCGGGAACAGCGCGTAGTTCTGGAACACCATGCCGATGTCGCGTTCGTACGGCGCGCCGTGGGTCACGTCGGCGCCGTCGATCAGCACGCGGCCTTCATCGGGCTGGGCCAGCCCCGCGATCAGGCTCAGCAGGGTGGTCTTGCCCGAGCCGGACGGCCCCAGCAAGGTCAGGAATTCGCCGCGCGCGACGTCCAGGTGGGTGGGCGCGAGGGCGACGAAGTCCCCGTAGCGTTTGCCCAGGCCCGAGATTTGCAGATTGGAGGAAGACATGGTGTTCGACTAGAAAGGAATTACTTCAGGACCCAGCCGTTGAAGCGCTCGAGCACGTCGCGCTGCTTTTCCAGCCAGTAGGCGGCGTTGATGTGCAGGCCCGTCTTGATGTTGTCGGGATGGGTCGGGCAGTTGCGGGCCACGTCGGCCTTGATGTAGTCGAAGGCGGCGGGCTGGGTGACGCCGGCGGCGAAGTACTCGACCAGCGCGGCCTGGCGTTTCGGGTCGGAGGCGAACTTGATGAATTCGCGGCAGGCGTCGGCGTTCGGCGTGCCCTTGAGGATGGACCAGTTGTCGCAGCCCCAGATGTTCTGGTCCCACACGATCTGCACCGGCGCGCCGTTGGCGATCGCGGACTGCGCGCGCGATACCCAGGTGGCGATCATGTCGACCTCGCCGGATCCCAGCATCTGCTCGACCTGCGCGCCGGTGTTCCACCACACATCGACCGCCGGCTTGATCTTGTCCAGGCTGGCCAGCGCGCGGTCGATGTCGCAGGGGTAGACCTTGTCGGCCGGCACGCCGTCGGCCATCAGCGCTTCCTCGATGGTGTCGAACGGGTGCTTGCGCAGGCCGCGGCGGCCGGGGATGTTCTTCACGTCCCAGAAGTCCGCCCACGAGGCCGGGGCGCGGCGGCCCTTGAAGGCGTCCGTGCGGTAGGCCAGGACCGTGCTGTAGACGTTGTTGCCGACGCCATAGGGCGACATGTACTGCTTGGGAATGGTGGCCACCACGGGATCGGATTCGAGGCCGTGCTTTTCCAGGTACACCTTGCCGCCTTCGGTCAGCATCAGGATGGCGGGCTGGCTGATCTTGGCCATGTCCCAGGTGTAGTTGCCGGTGTCCACCATGCTGCGGATCTGCGCGGTGGGTTCGGCGTTGGCCTGCACGCCCACCACCTGGATGCCGGTGGCTTCCGTGAACGGCTTGTAGAACACGGCGCCGTAGGCCTTGCTGTAGATGCCGCCGTCGTCGCGCACGACGATGCGCTTGGAGGCCGCGCGCGACGGCGTCCAGATCATGGGCATGGCCAGCGCGGCCGCGCCGGCGGCCACGGTCTTGAGCGCGTTGCGGCGCGAGGCGTTATGGGAGGTCGGTTTCATGGAGGGCTCCTACGGTTCGAGGACGACGGCTCAAGGCAGCAAGCGGCCGGGGTTGAAAAGATGGTCGGGGTCGAAGGCCTGTTTCACGGCGCGCATCATCGCCAGTTCGACCGGCGATTTGTAGTGCGCCATTTCGGCGAGCGAGCTGCGGCCCACGCCGTGTTCCGCGCTGAACGTGCCGCCCAGCGCGTCGGCCACGTCATTGACGACGCGTCGGAGGGAAGCGGCCATGGCGTCGCGGCCGGGCAGGGCGTTCCAGGCATCGAAGGTGAAGAACGGAATGAAATGCACGTTGCCGTCGCCCAGGTGCGCCACGATCAGCACGGGCAGGCCGGGCACCAGCCGGCGCACGGCCTGCGTGGCTTCGTCGATGAAGCGCGGCACGGCGGACACGGGCACCGCCGTGTCGGTGGTGAGGCCGACGCCGGCCTTCTTGTTGCCTTCGGACACGCTGTGGCGCACTTCCCAGAGCGCGGCGCGCTGCGCGCCGCTGTTCGCGACGACGGCGTCGCGCAGCAGGCCCCGTTCGAATGCCTGTTCCAGGATCCGTTGCAGCAGGTCCTGAAGCGCGGCGTCGTCGCCGGTGTCGGACAGTTCCACCAGCACGTGCCAGGGATGGGCGTCCGCCAGCGGGTTCTTGCGGCCCGGCACGTGCGCCATCACTACGTCCAACTGGTTGCTGTCGATCATTTCGAAGGCCGACAGGCGCGAACCGCAGGCGCACTGGAACAGGCCCAGGATGTCCAGCGCGGCCTGCGGGCTCTCGGGCGCCAGCCAGGCCACGGCGTGCGCGGTGGGCAGGGGATGCAGCTTGAGCACGGCGGCCGTGACGATGCCCATCGTGCCTTCGGCCCCGATGAACAGATGCTTGAGGTCGTAGCCCGTGTTGTTCTTGCGCAGCGCGGTCAGGCCGTTCCAGATGGCGCCGTCGGGCAGCACCACTTCCAGGCCCAGGACGTTGTCGCGCGTGTTGCCGTAGCGCAGCACGCCGGTGCCGCCGGCATTGGTGGCGATGGTGCCGCCGATCTGGCATGAACCCTCCGCGCCCAGGCTGACCGGATACAGCCGGCCTTCGACGGCGGCCGCCTCCTGCACCGCGGCCAGGACGCAGCCGGCCTCGACTTCCATGGAATTGTTGGCGGCGTCCACGCGGCGGATCCGGCGCATGCGGGACAGGTTCACGATGACGGGCGGCCGGCCCTCGGCCGCCGGCACCGCGCCGCCGCACAGGCTGGTGTTGCCGCCCTGCGGCAGCACGGGTGTGCCATGTTCACGGCACAGGCGCACGATTTCCGACACCTGCCGCGTGTCGCCCGGCAGCGCGACGCACAACGCCGGCCCCTTGTACCGGCCCCGCCAATCTTCGGTGTAGCCGGCCAGGTCGGCCTCGGAATGAAGGATGGCGTCCGCGCCCAGGGCCTGGGCCAGCGCGTCTAGCAGGGTGATGCCGTTGGTCATGTCTGTGGTCCCCGATTGAGCCTGGGATCGCTAGAGCCCCAAGCGCTTTGGGCACAGCATACGATTACTTAAATTGCTTTTCGATTTAAGTAATCTCAATGAGATTGAATTTAGGGTATGTCCTAGGCCTATGCGGGGGGCGCTTCCCGTATCCCGCCCGCTCCGGCAGTGGATGCGCAGGCCCTGGAGCGTATCTGTATTGCGGTTTTTAAAATAATCGAAATACAATCATATTGATCTATATACAATTTTTATAAGGCACCGACAAGCCATGGGAAACAAGGAAGGGACATGCTGCCCAGCGTGATGGATTACCGGCGGCGCGCGCAACGGCGCCTGCCCCGGCTGGCGTTCGATTACCTCGAGGGTGGCGCCGAGGACGGCGTTGCCATGGCGCGCAATACATCGGCGTACTCGGCGCTGGAATTCCGTCCCGAGGTGCTGGTGGACGTTTCCGAGTGCAGGCTGGAGGTGCCGCTGTTGGGCGCCACGGCGGCCATGCCCGCGGTCGTGGGGCCTACCGGCCTGAACGGCCTGTTCTGGCCCGAGGCGGACATCCACCTGGCGCGCGCGGCGCACAAGGCCGGCCTGCCGTTCGTGCTGTCGACCGCGTCCACGTCCCTGCTGGAAGACGTGCGCGCGGCCACTCCCGGCGAACTCTGGCTGCAGCTTTACGTGCAGCGCGACCGCCGCATCGCGGAACACTTGATGGACCGTGCCTGGCAGAACGGCTACACGGTGCTTTTCTTGACCGTGGACGTGCCGGTGCACGGCAACCGCGACCACGACAAGCGCAACGGCTTCAAACTGCCCTTGCGGCCCTCGCGCCGCCTGCTGCTGGACCTGGCCGCGCATCCGGGCTGGTGCTGGCGCATGCTGCGCCATGGCGGGCCGCAACTGAAGAACCTGGCGGTCAGTTCCAACGCGCGCGAAAACATCACCGAACAGGCTTCGGCGCTGAGCCGCCAGATGGACCTGGCCCTGACCTGGAGCGACGTGGCATGGCTGCGCCGCGCCTGGCGGGGGCGCATCGTCATCAAGGGCATCCAGGGGCTGGCCGACGCGCGCCGCGCGCATGCGCACGGCGTCGACGGCATCGTCCTGTCCAACCACGGCGGCCGCCAGCTCGAAAGCGCGCCTTGCCCGCTGGAAATCCTGCCGGAGGTGGCGGCGGAACTGGGGCGGTCGCTGGAGATCCTGGTGGACGGCGGAGTGCGCCGCGGCAGCGATATCGCGAAGGCGGCGGCGCTGGGCGCGCGCGCCGTGCTGCTGGGCCGCGCGCCCTTGTACGGGCTGGCGGGCCGGGGCCCGGCCGGCGCGCACGAGGTGCTGGCCATCCTGCGCACCGAACTCGAAAACACACTCAGGCTGCTGGGCCGCAACCGCGTCGCCGCGCTGGACGCGGCCGTGGTGCGGCGGCGCTGATCCCTACTGCACTCCTCACAGGAACACTATGCGCGAGAAAATCGTTTTCATCGGCGGCGGCAACATGGCCTGCGCCCTCATCGACGGCCTGCTCGGCCAGGGCCGGGCGTTGGCCGACTTCCTGGTGATCGAACCCTATGCGCCCACCAGTGACGCCCTGGCCGCGCGCGGGCTGGACTGCCGCGCAACCGCCGGCGCCGAACTGGGCGGTGCCGCGCTGTGCGTGCTGGCCACCAAGCCGCAGGTCCTGCGCGAGGCCTGCGGGCAGGTCCGGCTGCACCTGCCGGCGGGCGTCACCGTGGTCAGCATCGCGGCGGGGGTGGAACTCGCGGCGCTGACGGATTGGCTGGGCGGCCACGCGCGCATCGTGCGCGCCATGCCGAACACGCCGGCCAAGGTGGGCCTGGGCATGACCGGCCTGTACGCCACGGCGGCTTGCGGTCCGGCGGAACGAGAGCGGGTGGACTCGCTGTTCGCCGCCGTGGGCGAGCGGATCTGGACCGGCAGCGAAGCCATGATCGACGCCGTTACCGCGGTGACCGGCAGCGGGCCGGGCTACGTGTTCCATTTCATGGCGGCGCTGGAACAGGGCGCCGCCGAACTGGGCTTCGCGCCCGCCGACGCGCGCCGGCTGGCGGTGTCCGCGTTCCGCGGCGCGGCCGCGCTGGCGGCCAGCGAAGATACCGCGCTGACCGAATTGCAGGACCGGGTCACTTCCAAGGGCGGCACCACCCATGCCGCGCTGTCGCACATGCGGGCGGCGGGCGTGGCCCAGGCGATCGCGCAGGCCGTGCACAAAGCCGAACAGCGCGCGCGCGAACTGTCGGCGGGCTAGGGCCGGCGGCCCAGCCACCACAGCAGGGCCGCGGCCGCCGCGATCGCCGCCACGTTGAACTGCAAGGCGCTGGCGAACGCCCGCGCGTGGCACTCGGCCGCGCCGGCGCCGCCGCAGGCCCGCAGTGTGCCGCCGAACAGCATGCCCGCCGCGGATACGCCCAGCGCCGCGCCGATCTGCTGCAAGGTCGACACGATGCCTGCCGCCATGCCGGCCTGGCGGTCGCCGACGAATCCCAGCGCCAGGTTCACCAGGGGCGTGTTGACCGCGCCTTGCGCCGCGCCCAGCCACACCAGGACGGGCACCAGCGACCACGGATCCAGGCTGGCGCCGGCCGCGCCCACGCGCAGCATCAGGGCCGCCGTCGCCCCGCCATACAGCAGGGCCGCCAGCGCGATGGCCGGCGTGCCGAAGCGCGCGGCCAGCCGGGGCGCGGCCATCGACCCGGCCACGAAGCCCACGCTGGCCGGCGCGAAGATCAGGCCGGCCGCCAGGGCGTCCAGTCCGAAGCCCGTCTGCACCAGCAGGGCATAGCAGAGGAACAGCGCGCTGGCGGTCGAGAACACCAGCATCACCAGCAGGCAGCCTGCCGCGAACCGCGGCTGGGCCAGCAAGGCCATGTCGACCAGCGGCGCGCCGCCCCGGGCGCCGATGCGGCGCTGCATCCGCGCGAACAGCGCCAGCGCGGCGGCGGACGCGGCGCCGCAGGCCACCGTCCAGGCGGGCCAGTGCCGCTGCGGGCCTTCGATCAAGGCCAGCAGCAGCAAGGCCAGGCCCGCGCCCACCAGCGCCGCGCCGGGCCAGTCCATGTCCGCGCCGGAAGGTTCGCGGGATTCGGGGATGTGGCGGGCCAGCCGCCAGGCCAGCAGGCCCAGGGGCACGTTGATCAGGAAGATGCCGCGCCACGCGAGGCCGAACAGGTCGGCGTGCACGATCCAGCCGCCCAGCACCTGTCCGGCGATGGCGGCCAGGCCCAGCGTCATCCCCAGCAGCCCGAAGGCGCGCCGCCGCGCGTGCCCCTCGTAGCTGACGCGGATCAGCGCATACACCTGCGGAAAGAGCATGGCTGCCGCCACGCCTTGCAGGATGCGCGCGGCGATCAGCGTGCCGGCGGTGGGCGCCAGCCCGCACAGCGCCGAGGCGAACGCGAAGCCCGCCATGCCCAGCATGAACATGCGCCGCCTGCCGTGGCGGTCCCCCAGGCGGCTGCCCGCGATCAGCAGCACGCCGTAGGCCAGTTCGTAGGCGGCGATGACGAAACCGATCTGCGCGAAGCTGGCGGACAGGGTGGCCTGCATGCTGGGGATGGCGACGTTGACCACGAACAGGTCGAAGATCGTGATGAAGCCGCCCGACAGCAGGACGGCCAGGCCCAGGCGGCCCATGGCGGCCGGAACGGGCGCGCGGGCGCCGGGGCGGGAAAGCGTGGTGGAAGTCATGGACAGCGCCATCGGATGAAGATGGACGCTATTCTGGTGAGGCTTTCTACCTTATACAATTTAGCTGTTTATGCTATTACTGATTGCAATACGGCCATGACCGAAACCGCGATGTCCCGGCGCCTGGAGCGCACCCGCGCCGACCTGTCCGAATTCCTGCGGCTGCGCCGCGCGCGGATCGGTCCCGCCGAACTCGGGCTGCCCGCCGGCGGCCGCCGGCGCACGCCCGGGCTGCGCCGCGAAGAGGTGGCCGTGCTGGCCGGGGTGGGCCTGGCCTGGTACACGTGGTTCGAACAGGGCCGCAACATCGGCGTGTCGGCCGGTTTTCTCGAAAACCTCGCGCGCGTGCTGAAGCTGGACGCGGCCGAACGCCGGCACCTGTACCTGCTGGCGCACCAGCGCCCTCCGTCCGAACCGGGGCGCACCTGGTGCACGGTGCCGGCGCAGGTGCGCCGCCTGATGGACGACCTGCCCGCCCGGCCCGCCTACATCCTGAACCTGCGCTGGGACGTGGTGGCGTGGAACGCGGCCGCGGACCGCGTGTTCGATTTTTCGGCGCAGGCGCCGGGCCGCCGCAACCTGCTGTGGATGCTGTTCGCGGATCCGGCGATGCGGCAGTTGTTCGTGGACTGGCCGTCGCAGGCGCCCGCGATGCTGTCCACCTTCCGGCGCGACTTCGCCAGCGCGGCCGGCGAGCCCGACGTCGCGGAACTGGTGGACGAGCTGGAACGCGTGTCGCCGGACTTCAAGGCCTGGTGGCGCGAACACGACGTGCACGGGGCGTGCATCGGCCTGCGCAGTCTGCGGATCGGGCCCCTGGGCGAACTGGCGTTCGAGCACGCGACCCTCTCGGTCGATGAGAGCCGGCACCTGCGCCTGGTGGTCTACGCGCCCGCGCCCGGCGAACCCCGGGCGGCGGACTTCGCGCGCTGGCTGGAGGCCCCCGGCGCCGATGCGCCCCGCGCGCGTGGCTCCAGAGAATAGGCGCGCCGTGGGTCTACGGGCCGGCCGGGGGCGGCTCCTATAGTCGGTCTTCCTTTTCGACCCTTTCCGCGGATGCCGCCGCCCGCCATGTCCAACGCCGCGCTTTCCCGCCGCAACGCGCTCCTGCTCCTGGGCGTGGTGGTGCTGGCCTGGGGCTTCACCTGGGTCGTCAACAAGCTCCTGCTGCAATACATGACGCCCATCTGGGCCGCCGCCGCGCGCAGTATCGCGGGCACCGCGGCGCTGCTGGCGCTCGGCCTGGCCTTGCGCCGGGTGGCATGGCCCGTAAAGGCCGACATCCCCGTCATCCTCAGTGTGGGCCTGTTGCACATGGGCGCCTTCGCGGCCCTGGTCAGCCTGGGGCTGCAATACGTGCCCGCGGGCCGCTCGGTCGTGCTGGCGTACACCACGCCGCTCTGGGTGATCCCGGGCGCCTGGCTGTTCCTGGGCGAATCCATCGGGCGCGCACGCCAGGCCGGGCTGGCGCTGGGCATGCTGGGGCTGATCGTCATCTTCAACCCGCTCGCCTTCGACTGGCACAACCGCGAGGCGCTTGCCGGCAATGGCCTGATCCTGCTGGCGGCCCTGTGCTGGGCGGCCAACATCGTCTACGTGCGCGCCCACCGCTGGGTCACGCCGCCGTTCGAACTCGCGTTCTGGCAAGCCTTGCTGGCGTCGGCGGCGCTGTCGGCCGTGGCGTTCGCGGCCGAAGGCGCGCCGGCGGTCACGTGGAGCGCGGACCTGGGCTGGCTGCTGGGCTACGCCGGCCTATTCGGCATCGCGGTGGCGTACTGGGCGGCCGTCACCGTCAACCGGGCCTTGCCCGCGGGCGTCACGTCCATCGGCCTGCTGGGCGTGCCCGTGTTCGGCTTGCTGTGTTCCGCCGTGGTCCTGCATGAGCCGGTCAGCGCCTCGCTGCTGGCGGGCATGGCGCTGATCGTGACCGGCATCGCGGCGGGAGTCGCCGAACGCCGCGCTTGACTGCCGGGGGGTGATGTATCGTAAGATATATATCGTAAGATACATATCGAGGAATATCCCATGCGCCATCCCCAATTCCTGACCGCGTTCGCGCGCGGCCCGCGCCGCGCGCAGCACAAGGCCCACGGCCATGCCCACCCGCACGAGCGCGACGGCCGCCATGCCCATCACCAGCGCCACGCCAGCGCCGGCGGCGACTGGTTCGCGGGCTCGCCCGACGGCCGCGGAGACCCCGACGGTTTCGGCGGCGACGGGCGCGGCTGGACGCGCAGCCGCAAAGTCAGCGCCGACGATCTGCAACTCATGCTGCTGGGCCTGCTTGAGCAGAACCCCAGCCACGGCTATGAACTCATCAAGGCGCTCGGCGCGCTCAGCAACGGCTTCTACACACCCAGCCCGGGCATGGTCTATCCCGCGCTGACCTACCTGGAGGAACTGGGCTACGCCACGGTCGAGCAGGCCGGCGCGAAAAAGCGCTACCACCTGGCGGAGCCGGGCCGCGCGCACCTGGACGGCAACCGCGAACGCCTGACCATGATGTTCAACAAGTTCAAGCACGTCGCGCGCAAGATGGACTGGATGCGCCAGGCCTGGAGCGGCCAGCCGCGCAGCACCGGCCCCGAAGGCGAGGACACCGCGACCGGCTGGCTGCCGGAGTTCGTCGCGGCCCGCCAGGCGCTCAAGCGCGCGCTGCTGGAGCGCACCGAAGCCAATCCCAAAGAACAACGGCGCATCGCGGCCATCCTGGCGCGCGCCACCGATGAAATCACGGGCGTCTGTTCCTGATTTCCGACCTCATTCCTGGAGTATTCATGACCCGTACCGACCTTAATGTCGAACGCGTCCGCCACGATCTGAAGATGCGCGCGCTGACCGTGGCCAGCGTTGAACGCATCGCCGGCCTGCTGGCCCGCGTCACCTTCACCGGCGACGACCTGCACGACTTCGTGTCCGCCTCGTTCGACGACCACGTGAAGCTGTTCTTCCCCGAAGATCCCTCGCAGCCGCCCGCCCTGCCGACGGCCGGCCCCGACGGCGTCAAGTTTCCCGAGGGCGCGCCCAAGCCCGCCGCCCGCGACTACACGCCGCGCCGCTACGACACGGCGCGCAAGGAACTCGTCATCGATTTCGTGCTGCATGGCGACGGCCCCGCCTCGACCTGGGCCGAGCAGGCCGCGCCCGGCCAGCAACTGGGCATCGGCGGGCCGCGCGGTTCTTTCGTGGTGCCCACGGGCTTCGACTGGCACGTGCTGATCGGCGACGAAACCGCCTTGCCGGCCATCGCCCGCCGCCTGGAAGAACTGCCCGCCGCCGCGCAGGCGCTGGTGCTGATAGAAGTGCCGGCCGAATCGAACGAGATCCCGCTGGCCACCCGCGCCCAGGCGTCCGTCCGCTGGCTGCACCGCAACGGCACCGCGCCTGGCCACAGCATCCTGCTGCTGGACGCGGCGCGCGAACTGCGCCTGCCGCCGGGCGAGGGCTATGTCTGGGTCGCGGCGGAGTCCGCCGTGGCCAAGGCCCTGCGGGAGATCATGGTGGGGCGGCACGGCATCGACAAGAGCCGCATCCGCGCCGCCAGCTACTGGAAGCGGGGAGCGGCGGCCGTGCACGAATCGCACGAGGGGTGAGCGCTCCTGCCCGGTGTCTGGCACCTGAGACGGGGGCGCCATGCCAAGTGTCTGACACCCCTACGAAACGCCCGTCAGTCCGAGCCAACGCCACACGGGTGTCAGACACCCGGGGTGAGCTGGCCGCATGCGTGTGGCTGTCTCGTACGGGTGTCAGACACCTGAGACGGGTCGCCATGCCAAGTGTCTGACACCCCCATGCACAGCTACCCGGCCAACTCCACCAGATTCCTCACCCGTTCCCCTATCCCTTCCCGCCGCACCGCCAGCCCCAGCACCGCCCGCGGCCAGTCCAGCGCGAAAGGGCGGTACACCACGCCGTCGGGGCGCAGATGGCGCAAGGATGCGGGCACGATCGCCACGCCCATGCCCGCGGCCACCAGGTTCACGGCCGACGACAACTGCGGCGCGCGCTGCCCGATCAGCGGGTTCAGGCCATGCTGCCGGCAGGCCGCCATGATGTCGGCGCTGAGCCCATAGCCGGACTTGCGCGAATACAGGATGAAGCGTTCCCGCTCCAGGTCGGCGGGCGCCAGCCGCTTGCGCCGCGCCAGCGGGTGGCCCAGCGGCAGCGCCACCACCAGCGGTTCCTGCGCCAACTGGGTGAACGCCAGTCCGCCGTCCAAGGCGAAGGGCGGGCGCACGAAGGCGGCGTCGATCGCGCCGCTGCGCAACTGCGCCACCAGCGTTTCGCTGTCGCCTTGCGACAGCGTCATTTCCACGTCCGGATACCGTTGCCGGTACTGCCGGATCAGTTCGGTCACCACGCCGTTGAATGACGCGGATTCCGTGAATCCCAGGGTCAGTTCGCCGACCTCGCCGCGCGCCGCGCGCTGCGCGGCCAGGACGGCGGCCTGCGCCCGCTGAAGAATGTCCTGCGCGCAGGCGAGGAAGGCGCGGCCCGCGTCGTTCAGGACGACGCCGCGGCCGGTGCGGTCGAACAGCGGCGTGCCGACCTCCCGCTCCAGTTGGCGGATCTGCTGGGACAGCGGCGGCTGCGCCATGCCCAGTTGTTCCGCCGCGCGCGTGAAGTGCTGGGCCTCGGCGGTGGCGACGAAGTAGCGCAGATGGCGGAGTTCCATATAGATACTTAAAAAGTACTGATTATAAATTTTCCATATATTGGACATTCTAGTCCGGCAGGCCGATCATGAATGCATCGACCCACGTCCGCAAAGGAATCTCCATGACCGCCTCTCCCAAACCCAGCACCCTGTTGCGCCAGCGCCTGGCCGAGGACATCGTCGTGGCGCCCGGCGCCTACGACGGCATGTCGGCCCGGCTGGTGGCCGCGGCCGGCTTTCCGGCCGTCTACGCCAGCGGCGGCGCCATCGCGCGCGCCGCCGGCTATCCCGACATCGGCCTGCTCAGCTTCACCGAGGTGATGGACCGGGTGGAGAAGATCGTGGACGCCAGCGGCCTGCCGGTGGTGGCGGACGCCGATACGGGCTTCGGCGGATCGGCCAACGTGGAGCGCACCGTGCGCATCATGGAGCGGGCCGGCGTGGCCGCCTTCCACATCGAGGACCAGTCCTTCCCCAAGCGCTGCGGCCACCTCGACGACAAAAGCCTGATCGACGCCGACGAAATGTGCCGCAAGGTGCACATCGCGCGCCAGACCTTGAGCGACCCCGATGCGCTCGTGATCGCCCGCACCGACGCCATCGCCGTCGAAGGCTTCGACGCCGCGCTGGCCCGCGCGGAGCGCTACCTGAAGGCGGGGGCGGACATGCTGTTCGTGGAAGCGCCCGAGACGCCGGAGCAGATCCGCGCCATCGCCGAGCGCCTGCCCGGCCTGAAGCTCATCAACATGTTCTACGGCGGCAAGACGCCGCTGGTGCCGCTGCCCGACCTCGCGGCGATGGGCTACCGCCTGGTCATCATTCCGTCGGACCTGCAGCGCGCCGCCATCCATGCCATGCAGGCCACGCTGGCGGCCATCCGCCAGACCGGGGACAGCAGCGCCCTGGCCGACCGGCTGACCAGCTTCAAGGAACGCGAGGAAATCGTGCAGACCCGCCGCTACCTGGCGCTGGACACGCAATAGGCGTCCAGCGCCGGGCGGGCGCTACCTGCGGCAGCGCCGCGGCAGGGTCAACGGCCACAGCCGCTGGTTGTGGGAGCCGTACAGCGCGCGCACGCCGCATTCCATCGCGACGCGCGCCACCTGCCGGCTGGTGGGGTCGATGATCATCGACATGTCCATCGTGGACACGACGGCGCGCCGCTCCCGGAACGGCGAGACGGTGTCGTACGCGGGCAGGATGGCCAGCCGGCCATGGGCGTCCGCGTAGCCGTAGGCGCGGTCCGTATAGACGGGCGCCAGGCCCTCGCGCAGCGGTCCCAGCGCGTCGAACGCGGGGCCGGTCAGCGCGCCCTTGGCGTCGATCGCGCGCATGGCGCTGCTCGACAACTGAGTTACGGCGAACCCTTCCGAGTAGCCGGACGCATGGCCGTCGACCGTGAAGCGGACCTTGCCGTCGAGACCGGCGTAGTCCGTTTTCTGCTTGCCGGCCGCGCTGTAGCGCCGCAGCAGCGTGGCGGAGTCCCGAGGCCAGCTCCATTCCCCGGCGGACAGCGCGGCGACGGTCTTGCCTTGCGCGTCGATCAGGCGGGCGCCGTCATCGTCGGTCAGCAGGGCGCGGGCGGGCGAGCCGCGGAACGTGCCGGCGACGGCCGCGCCGGGGGCGATCTGCCACTGGCCCCGTGCGTCCAGATAGCCGCTGCGCGGGGCGCGGCGGATTTCCATCCAGTCACCCAGCCGGGCGTAGGTGGCGTCTTCCATGTCCAGCGCGTCGGCGCCATCGGGCGAGACGATCCAGCGGCGCTTGCCGTCGCCGGCCACGATGGCGCCGTCGTCCATGCCGGCCCGCAGCCCCGGCAGGAACGCGGTCAGCGCGCGGCCCTGGGCATTGAACAGGGCGGCGGGGCGCGTGTACTCGTCCGGTTGCGGTCCGGCCTGCTGCACCCTCCACACCTGCGCGTTGACGCGTTCGGCGCCGTGGTGGCTGGCCGGCACGATCCAGCGGCCCTGCAAGTCGATGACGCCCGCCCGGTCCGGCCCCAGCGAGGCCACGGCCTGCCCATCCTGGAATTCGCCGATGTCGCGGTAGCGGGGCGGCGAGATTTCCTTGCCGGCCAGGAAGTCGTACAGGCCCCAGGGGGCGTCCTCGGCCGCCGTTTCCAGGAAGCGGACCACGCCGGGCGCGACGATGTCCGTCTCGAAATAATCGGGCAGCGCGTAGGTCTTGCCGTCGCGGTCGATCATGCGGCTCTCGCCGTCGGCGTAGGCCAGCGCATAGCCGTGGCGGAATGCGCCGATGTGCTGCTGCGCGGGCAGGTCCATGGGCTTGCCGGAGGCATCCAGCAGCCGCATGCCGTCGGCCGTTTCGGCGGCGTAGCGCAATTGCTCCGCCTTCAGTTCGCTGCGTGCCGGCCTACCGTAGTCGTCGTAGTCGCTGGCGCCGTCCAGCGGGATCACCGCGTTCCAGGACGGATCGGCCGCGATACTACCGTCGGCCAGCACCAGGCCCGCGCCCGTGTCGCTGCCGCAATGGCAATGGCCTTGCGAGAGCACGCCGAGCGCGCCGCCGGGAACGTCCAGCGGCAGTTGCTTGAGCGCCATTTCCTGCGCGGCCTGCACCGCCTCGGGTTGCAGCAGCGCGCGGCCGTCGCCGTCCAGCACGTTCAGCAGCCCACCGTCCTTGAAGAGCCACAGCTTGCCCTGGCGCACCTCCATCCGCCCGATCTCGGCCAGCCAGGCGGGCGCGGCGGCTCCGTGCAGCCAGACGCCCTTGGGCGTCAGCAGGCCGGCGGGGATGCTTTCCGCATTCGTGAACAGCACGTAGCCCTGGTCGTCGGCCGCGGCGGACAGGCCCGCGCCCAGCGCCAGCGGCTCGGCGAGGCCCGGCGCCAGCGCCATGAGCCTGCCGCCGGAAGGGTAGAGGAGGGTGTCGCCGTAGCGCCTGGAACCGTAGGCCTCGTCCGCGTTCAGCTTGGCCACGGGCGCGCCCGCGGCGTCCAGGATGGCATAGCTGCCGCGGGCCAGCTCCGCGCTCCAGAAAGCCTTGCCCAGGGGAGACAGGTCCTGGTAGCCGCCGTCCTCGCCGATCGGCTTGCCTTGCGCGTTCAGCAGCACCGCGCCGCGCGGGCCGTAGGCCGTGGCCAGCGCGCCGTCTTCGCCGGGCGCCGAGATGTCCTGGTAGACGGGGTCCAGCACCCAGTTCCAATCCTTGTCCAGCAGCCCATACTTGTCCTGGTCGGTGACCGCGACGTACAGGTCCTTTCCGTAGAGCTTGGCCAACCGGATGCCGGCGTCGCCGAAGCGGCGCTCGCCGGTGCTGGAGCGGTACTCCATCTTGTATTCCACCGTCGCGAGGGCCGGCACCCCGTCCTGCAGGTGCAGGCCGATCACGCCCGGGTCGAACGGTTCGCCGACCGCATTGCCCCGCCGGTCGATGAGCCGTTGCCGGCCGTCCTGCGTGGCCACGGCCAGGCCGATCTCGGCATAGCCTTGCACGGCGTCGAACTGCGGCCGCACCGCCATCCGGCCGCGGGTGTCGATGAAGCCCCACTTGCCCTGCCATTTGACGGGGGCGAGGCCGTGGCGGAAGTCGCCCGCCGCTTCGAAGATCGGCGGAATCGCCAGCCTGCCGTTCTGGTCCAGGAAACCCCAGGCATGGCGGCGCAGCGTTCCGTCGCCCGGCGCCCGGCCCGCGCCTTCCAGCGCGGACGGCAGCAGCACCGCCGCGCGCCCGTCCGACAGCGCGCGGATGCAGCCGTTGGCGTAGGGGCTGCCCGTGCCGGCGTCGGCGTGGGAAAAGCCGCCGTAGGGCAGATCGTCCAGGCAGGAGGAATGGCCGTATTGCGCCTGGGCGGACAGGGACGCGCCCAGCGCGGCCAGGGCGCAGGCAAGGCGGGTGATGCGTAGTGCGCTGGGCTTCATGGTTGTTCCGCGTTGGCGTTGCCGGGGGCGAGTTCGAACTTGTCGGCCGTGGGGCAGCTCATTTTCTTTTGCGGCCAGGTGATCCTGCCGACGTCGTCCAATATCGTCACCGTGTCGCACACCACGACGAACGTCGCGATGGGGGCTCCCTTCGTATCGATGAATTGGGTGAATCCGTCCTGCCGCACCAGCGCGCGGCCTTCCTGGAAGTCCGCGGCCCAGGTGTAGCGGGGCGGGATTGCATAGCGTCCGGTCAGGTCGATGTAGCCGTAGAACTTGCCGGTGCGCTGCAGGCGCTGCGCCACGGCCAGCCCGTCCTTCAACGGGCCCAGCGAGTCGAAGTGCGGTCCCACGATGCGCTTGCCGCTGGCATCGACGAAGCCTTGCCTGCCGTTGCCGCCGTCGCCGCGATAGACCGCCACGCCTTCGCTGGCGCTGCGGTCCCGCACGCTGTACGTGCCCGGGATACGGGTGATCTCGACGCCTTGCAGGTCCGTCATGACGCTGCTGGACGTTGCGTCGTCATGGAAGACGAGGCGCTTCATGGTCGCCAGCGGCATGCCATCGCCCCGCTTCGCCAGCACGGTCCTGCCGTTCTGGTCGATCAGGCGGTAGTTCGATCCGTCATAGGCGCGCGCCAGGCCTTCGGGCTGCACGAAGAAGGGATTGAATTCGCCGTAGAGGGCGGGGATCTTCATGTCGCCCCTGGCGTCGATGGCGCCTTCGCGGTCTTCGCTTTCGATGTAGATCCAGTCCTCGTACTGCTCCTTGCGCTTCGGCCTGCTGTCTGAAAGGCGGAAGGCGCCGCCGCGCGTGTCGAACAGCATGGTGCCCGCATCCGCGAGTTCGCCGATGTAGCGCCCGTCCTTCTGCTTCGTCGGCTTTTCGGCCAGGCGTTCGCTGGCCTTGCCGGTGCGCAGGTCGACCAACCGGTAGGCGCGGTCGGAGTGGCCGCCGCGGCGCGATCTGGATTCGGCCCCGGGGATCAGCATGAGGCCGTCGCCCAGGTATTCGAGGTCGTAGGCGCTTTCGTAGGCGGCGGGCAGCGCCCACTTGCCCTTGCGGTCGATCACGCCCCAGCGCCCCTGGTCCTCGACCTTGGCCCAGTCGTCCTCGAACTTCTCGATGCTTTCATAGGCCGGCTTGAGCACGGGCGCGCCGTCGCGCACGCTCCAGACGCCCCAGCGCTGCTCCCGGTTCTCGTCCGGTTCGCGATAGAGGATGAGGTCGCCGTCGAATTCCATGGCGCCGTCCAGGACCGCGGCGGGGACGGCCGCGGGCTTGCCGCGCGCATCGATCAGCACGCTGTCGCGGCGCGTCGTTCCCGGCATGCGCGCCCAGGCGTAGGCTCCGCGGAACGGGCGGATCTCCGTGAAACGCGGCGGGATGGCCCAATTGCCGTCGGCGTCGATGGCGCCGGCCTTGCCGTCGCGGGTCCGGACCGGCAAGGGCAGGCTGGCGTCGTAGGCGGAGATGTCGTCCCAGTCCGCGTTCGTCACGATCCTGCCCGACGGCGTCAGGATGCCCGTCGCCTGCGAGTAGTCGTGCGGGCGCAGGAGCGCCAGGGGCAGCCTGGCCGGGGGCTTGCCGCCGCGCGCGCGGTCGCGCTGCTCGAAGGGGGTGACGCGATAGGCCCGAAGCTGCGCGATGGTGGCCGCGTCCAGCAGGGGACTGCCGTCGCGGGCGTATACCTGCGCCAGCCCGCCGTCGCTGATTTCCGCGCCGGCGGCCGCGGAGGTTGCGGCCTCCACCGCTGCGGCTGCGGCTGCCGCGGGCGCGCTGACGGCCTCGACCATGGGAGGAGGCGGCATGCCAGGCGCCGGCATGGCCACGTCGGCTGCGGCCTGCGCGCCAGAGTCGGCCGCGGCTTCCTCCGCAAGGGCCGCGTCTGCCTCGGCCGGCACGGCGCCTTCCGCCGCGCCGGCGTCCGCTTCCACGGCGTTGGCGGGCGGGACGCCGGAAACCCAGGCCTGCCCGTCGCGCACGTCCACGCTGCCCTGGCCGAGCGCGAGCTGCATGAATTTGCCGGCGGGATCGATCAGCAGCACGGCGTTGTCGTCGATCAGGAAGCGCCAGCCGTCCCGCTCCCGCATGCCCGCGTAGTCGGAGGCGAAGCGATGCAGGACCTTGCGTTGGCCGTCCAGCAGGAGCGCTTTGCCGCTGCGGTCGGGCTTGGCGAACCACAGGCCGGGAGCGATGAGCCGCAGTTGCTCGTAGCGCTCGGGGGAGAGCGCCTCGCCGCGGGTGTCCACGAATTGCCAGCGTTCGTCGCGGCGCACGGCCAGCACGCCGCCATCGCGCATCGGCGCCTCGCGGGACCGCAGCGTGTGCGGCGCAATGGCCCAGCCGCCGTCCGTGTCCAGCAGGCCCCACCAGCCGCCGTAGCGCGTGTCGCGCAATTGGGCCGGCAGATAGCCGCCGCTGGGCGCGGCCAGGCTCATCACGCCCTCGGGCAGCGTGACCGCCTTGCCGGTCGCGGCGTTGAACAGCCGCGGCGGCAGGGGCATTTCGATCGACGCCAGTTTCTGCCCGGGCTGGAAGCCCCAGGTGCGCGTGCCCAGGGGGAAGGTCTTGAGCGTCCTGCCCTGGCGGTCGATCAGCACGTCGCGGCCGTCTTCCTCGACCAGCGCGGTGCCTTCGGCATTGAAGCCCGTGGCGCGCGGGTAGCGCGGCGGGATGGCCCATTGGCCTTTGCGGTCGATGTAGCCCCAGAGATCGCCCTGGCTCACGGCGGCCAGGCCGTTCTGGAAAGGTTCGGCGTCGGTGTAGGCCGGCGCGATCGCCATGCGGCCTTGCTTGTCGATATAGCCCCAGCTTCCTTCGTCGTCGCCGGCCGACCCGGTCAGCACGGCCGCCAGGCCTTCGCGGTAGGGCTGCTGGCAGCCCGTGCCGGAGCCATCTTCGTAGAAGCTGGCGGCGCATCGGCGGAGCCAGTCGGACTGGGCTTGCGCCGCGCCCGGGACGGCGGCCAGGCCGCCCAGCGCCAGGGCCAGCGCCAGCGGTGTGAGTGCGAGCGGGGCCTTCATTGCGCGGCGCAGCGGAAGGGAGCCGCGAAAGCGTAAAGGCCGAGCGGAGCGTGCCACATGGTCGGATGCCTGCCAGAAAAGGACGGAAGGCAGCACTGTAACCACCCGTAGCAAGCAATAGCTCGATAAATGTAACTATAGAAAACGAAGCGTTAGCGCGCGGTTCGCGCGGCGCTGGCATTCCCGCCGGGCATGCAGCCGACGAAAAATAATCGGTTGAACCGAAGGCGCGGCGCCCCTGTAATAGGCAGCGTGCCCGCCTGAACGGGGGCGTAGCCCACTGCCGAGGTCCGCCATGCCCGCCCTGCGCAAGTCTCCGCTCGATGCGTCTCAACTCTGGTTGCTGGTCCTGGCCGGCGGCGTCGTCATGGGCCTGGCCCTGGGCGTGCGCCACGTGCAGGGCCTGTTCCTGCTGCCCGTCACGATGGACCGGGGCTGGAGCCGCGAAACCTTCGCCATGGCGATGGCGGTGCAGAATCTCACCTGGGGCATCGTCCAGCCCTTTACCGGCATGGTCGCGGACCGCTACGGATCCGCCAAGGTCATCGCGGGCGGGCTGGCGTGCTACGCGCTGGGACTGGCCGGCATGGCGCATGCCGCGACGCCCGCGGCCTTCCTGTGGACGGCGGGCGTGTGCATCGGCGTCGCCCTGTCGGGCACGGCGTTCGCCGTGATCTACGGCGCGTTGAGCCGCCTGGTGCCGCCGGAGCGCCGTAGCTGGGCGCTGGGCGTGGCGGGGGCGGTGGGCGGACTGGGCCAGTTCACCCTGGTGCCGGCCGCGCAATGGCTGATCGGCGGCTGGGGCTGGATCGCGGCCCTGCTGTCGTTCGCGGTCGTCTGCGCCATGCTGCTGCCCCTGGCGTTCCCGCTCAGGGAGCCCGCCAGCCGCTCGCAGGACGCGACCGCGCCGGATGCCGGGCTGTCCCTGGCCGCGGCCATCCGCGAAGCCTTCTCCCAGCCGGGGTTCTGGCTGCTGAACCTGGGCTTCCTCGCCTGCGGCTTCCAGTTGGCGTTCATCGGCACGCACCTGCCGGCCTATCTGATGGACAAGGGCCTGCGCGCGGCCGACGCGGTGGCCGCGCTGGCAATCATCGCGCTGGCCAACGTCATGGGCACCTACGTCTGCGGCATCCTGGGCGGCCATCACCGCCGCAAGTACCTGCTGGCGGGCATCTACCTGATCCGCGCCGCGGCCATTGCGCTGTTCGTGCTGCTGCCGCTATCGACGTGGACCGTGTACGTTTTCGCGGCCGTCATGGGCTTTGTCTGGCTGGGCACGGTGCCGCTGACCAACGGCCTGATCTCGCAGGTGTTCGGCGTGCGCTACATCACGACCCTGTTCGGTTTCGTGTTCTTCGGCCACCAGCTCGGTTCCTTCCTGGGCGTGTGGCTGGGCGGCATCGTGTTCGAGGCGACCGGTTCCTATGACGCGATCTGGCTGGGCGCGATGGCGCTGGGCGTGCTGTCGGCCGCGCTGCACTGGCCCATCGACGACCGCGAGATCCGCCGCGTCCGGCCCGCGGGCGCGGCGGGCTAGATCAGAGCGGCCGGTGCCGCGTCCCCGCGCCCATGGTGACGTGCAGCATGCGACAGGGTTCGCGGACCCTGACCGTGTGCCATATGCCCTTGGGGATCACATAGGCATCGCCGGCCCGCAGCGTCACGTCCTGGATGCCGGTGGGCCATTCCAGCCGCAGCTCGGCCGCGCCCGACATCAGGCGGACGACCTCGTCGGCTTCCGGATGCATTTCCCATTGCGGCCAGTCCGAGGCGAACGTGTATTCGGACAGCAGCCAGCCGCGTCCGTAACGGTCCAGCTCATCGGGCGGCTGCGACCAGAACGCGTCTCCTCCTTCCACGGTGGTGCTGGCGCCCGAGGCGTCCAGCAGGACATAGTGCGATGACAGATCGGTGGCCATGATGCGCTTCCTTGGGTGAGGGGCGTCGGGCCAGTGTAAAGCGATATCATGTCGGTCATCGGCAATGACAGGAGAGGGCGATGCGCCAGGGATTCGACGGAGTGAGGCCCGCGTCCGAGTCTTCCATCGAGATCGGCTTCTTCCACGACGGGCGGCACTGCGTAGAGCGCATCCGGGCCAAGCCCACCGCCGCCAACCTCAAGCGCGCCGCCGAACGGCGGGCCGCCATCCTCGAGGCCATCGCGCGCGGCGAGTTCGACTACGAGGCCGAATTCCCGAAACGCGGCCGCGCGGCCAGGCCATCACAAGGTTCCGCATGACGAGCAACGAGCTGGAAATCAATGACCTGACGCCCGAGGCCTTCCGGGCCTACGGCTGGATGCTGGGCAAGCCCATGCCGGACGGCAATGGCGTGCCGCTGTATTCCAACCCAGCCACCGACTTCTGGCAGGAACACCTGTTCAATACCGGCGCGGGCGGCGACGCTGAACTGCTGTGGGTCAACTACCGCAGCCAGTCCGCGGAAATCGCCAGCCTGGAGAAGCACCTTCTGACCCAGCAGGCCATCGTGCCGCTGACGGGCGGGATCGTCCAGGTCGTGGCGCGCAGCGCGGCCGACGGCAGCCCCGACCTGTCCACCCTGGCGGCGTTCCGGGTGCCGCAGGGCCAGGGTGTCTGCATGCGGCCCGGCTGCTGGCACGCCACGCGCGTCGCCGGCCCGGAAGTCACCTGCCTGATGCTGACCCGCCGCTCCACCACCCTGGACCTGATCCAGCACCTGACCACCGACGCCGCCGCCAGCGAAAGCGCGATCGCGGCCATCCCCGAGCAGCGGCTGGAAGGCATGGACCAGGCGGCTTGAGCCGGCGCGGGCCGTTTCTTCTACATCGCCGGGAAATATGACAGAATCCCCCGGGGATTCACACGCAGCACGCGACGCCGCCCTCTTGAAGTGTTGGAGCATTGGATGCACAACCGTCAGATCCGCACCGGCTTTCCCCTTGCAACGTCTTGCGGCCCCCGTTGGCCGGCCGCGGCCCGGCTGGCCGCCATCGCGGCGCTGGCCGCCGGCCTGGCGGGATGCAGCTTCAATTCGCCCGATGCCGCCAGCGGTTCCCAATCGGTCGGGATCGAGGGCGTCACCGCGCAACAGGCGCGCGGCATCGCCCGCGAAGCGTATCTGTACGGCACGCCCATGGTCGCCAGCTACCAGACCATGTACGCCTTCAATATCGACAAGAACAATCCGCAGTACAAGGGCCCCTTCAATACCGTCAACAGCATCGCGCGCGTCTTCGGCCCCGAAGACACGGCCTTCGTCACGCCCAATTCCGACACCCCGTACTCGTTCGCGGTGCTGGACCTGCGCGCCGAGCCCGTCGTCATCACCGTGCCGCCGATGGAGCAACGCCGCTACTTCGTGCTGCAACTGATGGATCTGTACACCTACAACTTCGCCTATATCGGCAGCCGCGGCACCGGCAACGGCGGCGGCAGGTTCCTCGTCGCCGGCCCGCGCTGGAACGGCAAGGCGCCGCCCGGCATCACCAAGGTCTTCAGATCGGAAACCGAGCTGGTCAACATGGTGGGGCGCACCCAGCTCTTCAACGCCGCCGACCTCCCGAACGTCAAGCGCATCCAGTCGCGCTACCGGATCCAGACGCTGTCCGCCTTCCGCAAGCAGCGCGCGCCCGCGCCGGCGGCGGAAGTGGACTGGATACCCGCCGAGCCGCCCGCGCAGCTACGAAGTTCGCTGGAGTTCTACAACCAACTGGCCTTCCTGCTGCAATTCGCGCCCGCGCACCCGTCCGAGAGGTCGCTGCAGGAACGCTTTGCCAGCATCGGCATTCGGCCCGGCGAACCCTTCGATACCGAGAACATCAACCCCGCGCTGCGCCGCGCCTTGCAGGAAGGCATGCACGACGGCCAGAACGCTATCGACAGGAACCGCGAGGCCCTGGACGGCAAGACCGACGCGCTGTACGGGGACCGCGGCACGCTGAAGAACGACTACCTGGCGCGCGCCACCGGCACGCAGGTCGGCATCGGCGCCAACAGCCGCGAAGAGGCCCTGTATCCTGTGCTGGAAAAGGACGGCAACGGCCAGCCCCTGGATGGCAGGAACAAGTACACCCTGCGCTTCGCCCCGCGCGGCCTGCCGCCCGTCAACGCGTTCTGGTCCATGACCGTGTACCGGCTGCCCGATCAGCAACTGGCGGCCAACCCCATCAAGCGTTACCTGATCAACTCGTCCATGCTGCCGTCCCTGAAGCGGGACGCGGACGGCGGGGTGACGATCCACATCCAGGCGGAGTCGCCGGGCAAGTCCAGGGAATCCAATTGGCTGCCCGCGCCGCAAGGCCCGTTCATGGTGGCGTTGCGGTACTACTGGCCGAAGCCCGCGCTGCTGGACGGCAAATGGGTGTCGCCGGAGATCGGGCGGGTGGCAAGATAGCGGCATGAAGCGCAACTTCAACATCCACGACCTCCGTATTTTCTACACGGTGGTCATGACCGGCTCCACCCGGCAGGCCGCGCAAGTCATGCACCTGACGCAGCCGGCGATCAGCCACGCCATTTCGCGCCTGGAAGGCGCCACCGGCGTGCAGTTGTTCGATCGTTCCCACAAGACCCTGCGGCCGACGGAGGCCGGTCAGTACCTCTACAGCGAAGCGAAGTTCGTGCTGGACGAACTGGTCCGCATCGACGAGGCGCTGCACAGCATCGAACAGTTCGGCGGCCGCGGCCTGCGGATCGCCTCGTCGCCGGCGCTGGCGCTGGGCTACGCGCCTGACGCCGTGCGGCGCTATCTGGATGCGAACGGCACGCGGCCGTTCTCCATCGACATCGAATCGTCCGTGCAGGCGATCAGCGCCGTCGAGACCATGCGCGCGGACTTCGGCCTCAGCGCCGTGAGCCGCGAGAGCCCGCGCCTGAACTTCATGCCCTTCCTGCGCGCCTACGTCATGGCCATCGCGCACCGCGAGCATCCCCTCGCGGGCCGGGACGTGATCGCGGTCGGCGACATCCCGCCCGAAACCTACGTCAAGCCGCTGTGGTCCGACTACGTCGTCGCGCAGGGAAACATCGCGGATTCGCTGATCCTGCGCTCCGGCATGCGCGCGCACATGTCCCTGCTGCCAGGAACCGTCCGGGCCGTGAAGGGCATCAGCCTGGTGAACGCGCTGTCCGCCTGGGACATCGCGGCCGCCTATCCCGATCTGGTGGTGCGGCCGCTGGCCTCCCGGCAGTGGTACGACTTCCTGCTCATCGCTCGCCGGGAAGCGCAGAACCAGGACCTGGCCGAACGCCTGCTGGACGCGCTGCGCGCCACCGCCGATGAGCGCCGCAACGGCGTCTACGCGCAGACCATCGAACTGCTGGGCTGACTAGTCCGCCGGCGGCTGCCAGGGCAGGGATTGCAGGTCGCCGTCGATGCTGATCGCCTGCCCGCTGACCATCGCCCCGAACGGGCTGGCCAGGAACAGCGCCATGTTGGCGATGTCCGCGGCGCGCACGAACTGCCGCAGGCTGACGCCGGACAGCTCCAGCCGGGTTTCTTCTTCGACCGTCAGCCCCATGTTCTTCGCCCGCGCCTCGATCACCCGTTCGATCCGCGGCCCCGCCACCAGCCCCGGCAGCAGCGCATTGACGCGGATGCCGTAGCCGCCCAGCTCCACCGCGAGCGACCGCGTCAGCCCCACCACGCCCCATTTGGTCGCGGCGTAGGGCGTGCGCATCGGCACGCCCATGCGGCCCGCCACCGAGCTGATGTTGATGATGCTGCCGCCGCCGGCCGCGCGCAGCGCCGGCAGCGCGTGCCGCACCGTGTGGAACTGCGAGGCCAGGTTGATGTCCAGCGTGGCGTCCAGTTCCTGCGGCGCGATGTCGGCAATGCCGGCTGTCGGGCCGGCGATGCCGGCGTTGTTCACCAGCACGTCCAGGCCGCCCAGGTGCGCCAGCGCTTCCTGCATATAGCGGTCGACTTCCTCGCGCCGGCTCACGTCGGCCCGCGCCCGCGGATGGGGGCAGGCAGCCAGGGCCTGTTCATCCACGTCGCAGACGTGCACCCGGGCGCCGCGTTCGGCGAACGCGGCGGCGATCGCCGCGCCGATGCCGGCCGCGCCCGCGGTCACGATGACGCGCTTGCCGGACAGGTCCACGGGCAGCGCGGAGATATCGCCCGGGACGTGGCTCTTGATGGTCATGCGGATTCCTTCTCGTGTTGCGGGATCAGGGCTTCATCAGGCGGCAGGTCGATTCCTGGGGCGAGGTATAGACCTGGTCGCCGGGCACGCGCGCCACCAGCTTGTAATAGTCCCACGGCGCCTTGGATTCCGACGGCGCCTTCACCTGCATCAGGAACATGTCGTGCACCATCAGCCCGTCGGCGCGGATCTTGCCGTCCTTGGCGAAGAAGTCGTTCACCGGATTCGCCTTCAGCCACTTCATGATCGTATCGCCATCGGTGCTGTTGGTGGCGGCGACCGCCTTCAGGTAGGTCGCCGTCGCGGAATAGTCCCCCGCCTGCAGCATCGACGGTTTTTTCTTCATGCGTTCTTCGAAACGCGCCGCCCATTGCCGCGAGGGTTCGTCCTGGTCCCAGTACCAGGCCGTCGTCAGGTACATGCCCTGGGCGGCCTGCAGGCCCAGCGCGTGGACGTCCGTAATCAGCACCAGCAGGCCGGCGATCTTCATCTTCGGCGTCAGCCCGAATTCGGCGGCGGCCTTCACCGCGTTGCTGGTGTCGCTGGCCGAATTCGCCAGGCCCAGCACCGAAGCGCCCGATGCCTGCGCCTGCAGGATGAACGACGAGAAATCGGCCGCGTTCAGCGGATGGCGGACCCGTCCCTTCACGTTGCCGCCGTCGGCCTGCACCACCGCCGACGCATCGCGCTCCAGCGCGTGGCCGAACGCATGGTCCACCGTCAGGAAGTACCAGTCCTTGTTTCCTTCCTTCATCATGGCCCGCGCCGTGCCGCGGGCGAGAGAAACCGTGTCGTACACGTAATGCACGGTATAGGGCGTGCACTGCGCGTTCGTCAGTTCCGAGGCCCCGGCGCTCACCACGAAGAACGGCGTCTTCTTTTCTTCGGCCACTTTCGCCATCGCCAGCGCCGCCGCGGAGTTCGCGCCCGCGATCAGCATGTTCACGCCTTTCTGGTCGAGCCATTCCCGGGCGCGCGACGAGGCGATGTCGGCGCGGTTCTGGTGGTCGGCCACCAGAACCTCCACCTTCTTGCCGGCCACCGTACCGCCCAGGTCGGCCACCGCCATCTTGATCGCCTCCGCGCCGCCCGGGCCGTCCGCGTCCGCGGACAGGCCCGACATGTCGGTGATGAAACCGATGCGGATCACCTCGTCGGCCTGCGCCGCGCCGGCCATGCCGAACAGGGCGGCCAAGGCGGCCGCGCACAATGTCTTTTTCATGTCTAGTCTCCCCTCTGGATGGAATCGTTCGTCAGAACGCGACGTTGTCGCGGCCCTTGAGTTGCAGCGTTTCGCGCGCTTCATCGGGCGTGGCGATCCGCAGCGACAGATCTTCCAGGATCCGCCGGATCCGGCGCACCTGGTCGGCATTCGACCGCGCCAGTTCGCCAGGCCCGTCCCACAGCGAATCCTCCAGCCCCACGCGGACGTTCCCGCCCATGGTCGCGGCCATCGTCGCCAGCGGCGTCTGCTTGCGCCCGGCGGCCAGCACCGACCAGATGTAGTCGTCCCCGAACAGCCGGTCGGCCGTCCGCTTCATCATCGCCACGTCTTCGGGATGCGTGCCGATCCCGCCGCGTATGCCGAACACCGACTGGATCAGGAAGGGCGGTTTCAGCAGCTTGCGGTCCACGAAATGCGCCGCCGTGTACAGATGCCCGATGTCGTAGCACTCGATCTCGAAGCGCGTGCCGTTGTCGCCGCAAGCCGTCAGGATGTGCTCGATGTCCTTGAACGTGTTCTTGAAGATCAGGTCGCTGCTGCCTTCGAGATAGGGGCGCTCCCAGGCGTGCTTGAATTCCTTGAAGCGTTCGAGCAGCTCGTACATGCCGAAATTCATGGACCCCATGTTCAGGGATGCCACTTCCGGCTTGAACCGCAGCGCCGGCGCCATGCGGTCGGCCAGGGGCAGCACCGGCGAGCCGCCCGTCGTGATGTTGATCACCACGTCCGAGGCCTGCTTGATGCGCGGCAGGAATTGCGCGTACAGGGCAGGGTCCTGGGTGGGCTGCCCGGTGTCCGGCTTGCGCGCATGCAAGTGCACGATGGCGGCGCCGGCCTCGGCGGCGTCCAGCGCGGACCGGGCGATGTCGTCGGGCGTGACGGGCAGGTGGGGCGACATCGACGGCGTGTGGACCGAGCCGGTGATCGCGCAGGTGATGATGACCTTGTTCCTGGATTTTTTCATGGGCCTTGGGCGCGCGCGCCGCGCACGCGGTTCAGTGGATTCTTGTGGCCCCGGCTGTCTCCTCCGGGCGTGGCCCATTCTGTCGCAGGCCTCCGGCCCCTGTCACCTGAACAGAAATAATCAATTGATAGGGTTTCCGGTGCTGCGGTGCAGCGTAAAACCGCCGTCCGCGCGGGATTCCGGCCGCCGGCCCGGCGTGGCTGCAATACAATCTTCATAGGTCGAAACGCGGTTTCGACGACCTGACCGGATTACGCGGAACGCGCCCCTCATGCTTCATCGTCCGACTTCCCGCCCGCTGCGGGCCATGCCGCCCGCGCGCAGCCAGACTTCCCATTGCAGGACGCCGTCATGAGCCATGTACTGGCGGTGGATCTGGGCGGCACGCGTTTCCGCGCCGCGCTGGTGGACGGCGGAGGCGGGATCGTCCATGCCTGCCACATCGACAGTCCGGCCGGTATCGCGGACCGGCCCGGCTGGGACGAGATCGACCCCGATGCCTGGTGGCGCGGCCTGCAATCCCTGTCCGACACCCTGGCCGCGCGGGCCGGCGCCGCATTCGGCGCGGTCGAGGCCATCGCGATCTGCGGCGTCACGCGCACGCAGGTATTCATCGACGCGCAGGGCGCGGCCATCCGGCCCGCCATCACCTGGCGCGACACCCGCGCGGCCGCGGACGTGGGAGCATGGCTCTCGCCCATGCCGGCCTCGCATCCCGAGTGCGGCCAGATCAATGCCTTCCATCCCTGGGCCCGCGTGGCCTGGCTGCTGCGCGCCGAACCGCAGCATGCGGCGCGGGTGCGCGCGGTGCTGGAACCCAAGGATTACCTGAACTTCCGCCTGACCGGGCGGGTGGCCAGCGACACGGTGTCCATGGCCCGGCTGGCCGCGGCCGCGGCGGCCCCGGCGCAAGGGCCCGACCTGCTCACCGCCGTGGGCGCCGATCCGGCCTGGGTGCCGCCCCTGCTCGATCCGCTGGCGGTCGTCGGGCCGGTGCAGGCCGGCTTGCCGGGCTCCCTGGCGCGCCTGGCGGGGCGTCCCGTGGTGGCCTGCGCCAACGACACCTGGGCCGCCGTGGCGGGCCTGGGCGCCTTGCGGCCGGGCTATGCCTACAACATCTCGGGCACCACCGAAGTCTTCGGCGCCGTGGGCGCCGAGCCGGTCCAGGCGCAGGGCCTGATGACCGTGGACTGGGGCGGCGGCCATCACCAGATCGGCGGGCCGGGCCAGAACGGCGCGGACACCGTCGCCTGGCTGCTGCCCTTGCTGGGCCGCCTGGGCGATGAAGGCATGGCCGGCGTCGGCGAGGCCATGGACGCCCTGCTGGACGCGCCGCGCGATCCGCAGCCGGCGCTGTTCCTGCCCTACCTGCAGGGCGAGCGCGTGCCGTACTGGGATCCGCACCTGCGCGGGGCCTTCCTGGGCCTGAACCGGCGCCATGGTCCGGGGGACCTGGCCTGGGCCGTGCTGGAAGGCGTGGCCTTCCTGAACCGCATCGTGCTGGAACGGGCCGAGGCCGCCCTGGGCGGCCCCGTGGGGGAAATCCGCTTCGGCGGCGGCGCGGCGTCCAACGCGCAGTGGTGCCAGGTCAAGGCCGATATCTGCGAGCGGCCCCTGGTCATCGGGCAGGCCGAACAGCCGGGCGTGCTGGGCGCGGCGGTGGCGGCATGGACGGGACTGGGCCGGTACGACAGCTTCGCGGCCGCCCAGGACCGGCTGGTGCGCGTGGCGCAGCGCTACGAGCCCCAGCCCGACCGGGCCCGCGCCTACCGCCGCATGTACGCGCAGTTCCGCGCCGCCGAAGCCGCGCTGGCTCCAGTGTCGCGGGCCCTGGCGGGCATCAGCATGCAGCCGCGGGTATAAACTACGACGCCATCGATGCCGGGCACGGGCCCGGCATCCGCACCATAATCAAAACGCAGCAAGGGTTGAGTCGATGCGCGGCATCCTGGAAAAATACGGCACGGCAATCGCGGGACTGGTCCTGGTCGGATTCTTCGCGTTGGCCGCGCCGAATTTCGCGGCGCCCAACAACCTCTTGAACATCGCCAAGGAAACCAGTTTCCTGGCCATCATCGCGCTGGGCTTCACGCTGGCGCTGGTGACCGCCGAACTGGACCTGTCGGTCGCCGACGTGGCCAGCCTGGCCGCCGTCGTCACCGGCGCCCTGGTCCATACCGGCCAGCCTGTGCTGCTTGCCATCGGAGCGGGCCTGGGCGTGGGGCTGCTTTGCGGCCTGGCCAACGGCGTCGCCGTGACGCGGCTGCGGGTGCCTTCCCTGATCGCCACCCTGGGCATGGCCGCCATGGCGCGCGGCTTCGCTTTCATGCTGACCGACGGCGTGTCCTACGTGGGCCGCTGGCCCGCCGCCTTCACCGACCTGGCCCGCGGCAAGCCCTTCGGCATCCCCGCCCTGGTGCTGTGGATGCTGGGCGCCGTGCTGTTGGCCTTTTTCCTGGTCAAGTGGACCCGCACCGGCGCCCGCATGACCGCCACCGGCGAGGCCGGCGAATCCGCCCGCCTGGCCGGCATCGACATCCGCGCCATGAAGAGCATCGGCCTGGCCCTGTCCGGCCTGTGCGCGGGCCTGGCGGCCGTCCTGCTCACCGCCAGCCTGTCGTCCGCCGCGCCCAACATGGCCGGCGATTACTTCCTGTACGCGATCGCCGCCGTGCTGCTGGGCATGACCATGTTCAATCCCGGCCACGCCAACATCCCTGGCACGCTCGTCGCGGCGCTGATCCTGAAGGTGCTGGGCAACGGCCTGGTCCTGATGGGCGCGCCGTACTACGTGCAGGACATCGTGCTGGGCTTCATCATCATCGCGTCCGTCGCGGTGTCATCGGCCGTGCTGAAGAAAGCGGCCTTCAAATTCTGACCGGAAGGGGAAACCACCATGCGTAAATCCTTGACGCGCACCCTGGCGCTTGCCGCGTTCGCCGCGCAGGCGCTGGCCGCCAGCGCCGCCGCCCACGCCTTCGACGTGGGCATCGTCGCGTTCCAGATGTCTTCGGAAACCCACGCCCGCGTCGCCAACGCCGCGGCCGGCGCCGCTCGCGAAAAGGGCTGGACCGTCACCCAGTTGAACGCCGAAGGGTCCTTGCCCAAGCTGGCCGAGCAACTCGACACCCTGGTCAACAAGAAGGTCGACGCCATCGTCATCGCCATGGGCAAGCCCGTGGAAACCGACGCCCAGCTCCAGGCCGCGAAGGAAAAGGGCATCCCCGTGGTCGGCGTCATGTCCGGCGCCAGCCCGCACATGCTGTTCGACGTCGAGGTCAATGAATACGCCACCGGCGCCCAGTCGGTCCTGTACCTGCTGGGCAAGATGGGCTACCAGGGCAACATCCTGTCCGCCCGCTTCGACGGCAACTCCGGCACGCGCATCCGCGGCAAGATGCTGGACGCCGTCCTGACCGAGAACACGGCCGTTAAGGACCTGGCCAAGTTCAGCATGGCCCGCACCCAGAGCTGGCGCGACGACGTGCGCAACGGCATGCAGGCGCTGTTCCTGCGCCACCAGGGCCAGTTCAAGGGCGTCTGGGCCTCGTTCGACGGCCAGGCCTACGTCATCGACGACCTGCTCCAGGCCCAGGGCCTGAAGAAGGGCGACATCACCCTGGTGTCCGTCGACGGCGGCCCCGAAACGTATCGCCGCATCGCGGATCCGGCCAGCCTCATCACCGCCACCATGATGATTCCGTTCGAACAACTGGGCGCCACCGCCGTCGACGCCATCGACCGCATCGTCGTCAAGAAGGAGCCCAGGGAGAACGTCGCCGCCGGCCCCTACCTCTTCATGGATTCCGTGCTGGTCGACGCCTCCAACGTCCAGAAATTCCTGCAACCCGCCAAGTAAGAGTCCAGCCGCCATGTCCGCCGCGTTGTCGCTACGCCAGATCAGGAAATCCTACGGCGCCGTCGAGGCCTTGAAAGGCATAGACCTGGACGTGCCGCAAGGCAAGGTCATGGCCATCTGCGGCGACAACGGCGCGGGCAAGTCCACGCTGATCCGCATCGTCTCCGGCGCGCAGGAACCCAGCGGCGGCGAACTCAGCCTGGACGGCACGAAGGTGGTGTTCGCTTCGCCCCATGACGCGCTGGTGCAGGGCATCGCCACCATCTACCAGGACCTGGCGCTGGCCCCGCGCCTGTCCATCTGGGAAAACATCTTCATGGGCGCCGAACTGGTGCGCCGCGTGGGCCCGTTCAGCGTGCTGGACAAGCGCCGCATGGCGCAGGATGCGCGCGGCTACCTGCAGCGCCTGTCCGTGCCCATCGACGACATGGAACGCCCCGTCGAGCGCATGTCCGGCGGACAGCGCCAGGCCGTCGCCATCGCCCGCGCGCTGCGCTGGGATGCCCGCGTCGTCATCATGGACGAACCCACCGCCGCGCTGGGCGTCAAGGAAACCGCGCTGGTGCTGAACCTGGTGCGCAAGCTGCGCGACGAAGGCCGCACCGTCATCCTCATCAGCCACAACATGGCGGACGTGGTCGCGCTGGCCGACCGCGTGGCGATCCTGAAGAGCGGCATGAAGGTCATCGAACGCGACGTGGCCGGGCTGGACGCGGATGCGCTGGCGCATATGGTGATGACGGGCAGGGAGTGATGCGGCTTCTTGCCGCAGGGCCCAAAAATAAAAAAGCCGCTGCCAGGGAGAGCCCGGCGGCGGCATTATTCTAAAAACAAGCGGAATCAGACCGGCGCTTCGTCCGCGTTGTAGCTGAAGAGCCACTCGTAGCGTTCACGCACACGGGTTTCGTTCCACTCGCGGTCTACATATTCGGCCGCGCCTTCCGCGTGCTCCAGCGCCGGATTGTGGAAGCGCCGCGCGTTTTCGGCCGAACCGCGCACCACTCGCGATGCCCGCTCCACGCGCGCGGCTTCGTAGTGTCTGAAGGCCTGCGGAATATCGCCGGGCCGCGATTCCAGCGCGCGAGCGAGCACATAGCCGTCCTCGATCGCCATCGCCGCGCCGGAGGCCAGCGTGGGCAGCGTCGGATGGCAGGCGTCGCCCAGCAGCGTTACCCGGCCCTGCGACCATACCGGCAGTGGCTCGCGCAGCATCAGAGCCCACTTGTAGGGTTCGTCCAACGCATGGATCAGCGTCTGCACATCCTCATGCCAGCCCTGGAAGTCCCGGGCGCATTCCTCCACGCTGCCTCGCTCGGTCCAGGATTCCACCTGCCAATCGTCGCGCTCCAGAATGCCCACGAAGTTCACCAGCTTGCCCTGCCGCAACGGGTAGTGGATCACGTGCGCGCCAGGCCCGACCCAGTTGCAGGCGTAGGGCTCGCGCAGATGCGCCGGCAGCTTCTCGGCCGGGATGACGCCGCGCCAGGCAACCGTGCCGGAGAACGTTGCGGCGTCCGCGCCGAATAGCGCCGCGCGTACCCGGGAATGCACGCCGTCGGCCCCGATCAGCGCCGTGCCATCTATGCGCTTGCCCGATTCCAGCGTCACTGTGACGCCGCTTTCGTGCTGGGTGAATTCCGCAACGCGCGCGCCCAGCGTGATGGCCTCGGGATCATTGGCCATCACAGCGCGCGCGAGGATCTGATGCAGATCGGCGCGGTAAATCGTCAGGTACGGATAGCCGTAGCGGGCAACCGATTCCGCGCCCAGATCGAACAGCGGCCAGGTCCGTCCGCTGGACCACAGCCGGATGCGCTTGCCAGCCGTGGGGCGGGCGACTTCCATCAACGCGTCCTCCAGGCCCAACTGGTAGAGCACGCGGTTCGCGTTGGCGCTGAGCTGGATGCCGGCGCCGACTTCGCGCAGCACCTGCGCCTGCTCCAGCACGCGCACGCGCAGGCCGCGCCGCTGCAGGGCCAGCGCGGCGGTCAACCCGCCGAGGCCTGCGCCGGCGATTAGGAACAGGGGATCGGACGTCGATGTGTGAGACATATTGCTGCGTCGGAAGAAGGTTAGTCCGGCTTGATGCCGGCTTGTTTGACGACCAGGGACCACTTGTCCAGGTCGGTGCGGATCGACTGCGCGAACTGCTCGGGCGTATCGCCCACAGGTTCGAGGCCGAGGTCGGCGAGTTGGCGCTTGACCTCGGGATCGCGAGCCGCGGCGCCCAGCGCTTTGGTCAGCCGCTCGATAACCGGCTGCGGCGTATTGGCGGGGGCCATCAGGCCGAACCAGGAATACGCTTCAAAGGGCTTGCCCAGCACTTCGGCAACCGTGGGGACATCGGGCAATTGCGGGTAGCGCTGAGCGCCGGTGACCGCGTAGGCGCGCAACTTTTGCGCCGCGATCTGCGGATACAGCAGCGTCACCGTGTCGAACAGCAGATCCACCTGGCCGCCCAGAACATCGCTCAGCGCCGGCGCGCCGCCGCGATACGGGATGTGCAGGATTTCCACGCCCGCGCTGCGGTCGAACAGTTCTGCGGTCAGATGGCCGACTGAACCGGTGCCGGCCGACGCCACCGTCAGCGGCTGGCGCCGCGAGAGATCGAGCAGTGCCTTCAGGTCCGGGCTGGGCAGGGCGGGGCGACTCACCAGAATGAGGGGGCCTCGCACCGCCATCCCGATCGGGGTAAAGGAAGCAATCGGGTCATAGTCCAGCTTAGGGTAGAGCGCCGGCGCAACCACCATGCTGCTGGTGCCGCCCCATAGCAAGGTGTAGCCATCGGGCTGCTCGCGCGTGACCGAAGTGGTGCCTACGGAACCGCCCGCGCCCGCGCGGTTTTCCACGATGACGGGCTGACCAAGCTGCTCGGCCATTGTCTTGCTGAACAGGCGCGCGCTCGTATCGGTCGGACCGCCCGGCGGGAAGGGCACCACCAGCCGGATGGGCTTTTCGGGGAAGGCCGCCAGCGCGGCGGACATGGGGGCAACGGCCGCGCATGCAATGGCGAACGCCGCGGCGATTCGCGGGGAAAGTCGGAACAAGTTCGTCTCCTGAAGGGAACTGCGCTTATTGTTTTGAGCCATCTCAATCGGAAGGCAACGCATTGATCTATTGCAACCTAAACGGATAAACAAGTAAAACTACGCTATTTTGTTCATTAACAACTTTTGATTGTTAATACCTTGCAGGTCCGTACATGAATTTCTCTCTACGCCAGTTGCGCGGATTTCTGGCTGTTGCCGAACACGCGAGCTTCACCAAAGCCGCGGCCCAGTTGCACGTGACGCAGGCTGGGTTAAGCGCGATGGTGCGTGAATTCGAGCAGACGGTCGGGTGCCGGCTGTTCGAGCGCAGTACCCGTGCGGTGCTGCTTACCGACGCGGGCCGCACGCTGCTGCCCGTCGCACAGCGCACGGTCGACGAATTGGTGGAAACGATGCGCCAGTTGGCCGCGGCCAACAAGCCGCGGGCGCGCGTGCTTCGGGTCGGCGTCACGCCGCTCATCGCCAGCAGCATCTTGCCGCAGGTGCTTCGGGCCTATGCCGAGGCGCAGCCGGAATGGCGCGTCGAAGTGGCCGACATGGACCGTGGCCTGATCCAGCAGGGAGTGGAGGACGGCACCCTGGACGCCGGATTTGGCGCCTTCTTCCAGAAGACCGCCGGCATGCGCAGGCGCGGGCTGTTTCCCGCTGAACTGGTACTAGCCCAGCCGGCGACGCTGGCCCCCAAAACGCGCCGGGCTCCGTTGTCGTGGCAGCGGCTGGATCCCGCCAGCCTCATCGTGCTGCCGCCGAGCAACCCCATCCAGCAACTGATAGACCGGCACGTCCCGAGCATGCCCGACGCCGCGCAGTCCACTGCGCGTCGTGTCTATAGCCATCTGGAAACGTTGCTGGCCATGGTCGAGGCCGGCCTGGGCCAGGCTGTGGTGCCCTCGTTTGCCGCGCTGACGGGTACGCGCTGGCGCGTGACCCTCCGTGACCTGACGCCGCGCGTGGCCCTGGATTACGCCATCGTTACCCGCAGCGGGCGTCGCGACAGCGCGGGCCTGAACGCCTTCGCGGATTGCCTGCGCGCGGCGGCGCAGCCCGCCTGAAGTCGCAATCCGAAGGCGGAAGCAAATGAAAAGGCCGCCGCCAGATCTTCTGGCGGCGGCCTGTTTGCTGGAATCCGAGAGACTCAGTCCTTGCGGCTGGTCACTTCGACCAGGTGGTAGCCGAATTGGGTCTTCACCGGGCCCTGGACCACGCCGACCGGGGCGCTGAACACCACGGTGTCGAATTCCTTGACCATCTGGCCGGGGCCGAACGAGCCCAGGTTGCCGCCGTCGCGGCTGGACGGGCAACTGGAGTTTTCCTTGGCCAGTTGGGCGAAGTCGGCGCCGTTCTCGATGGCGGTCTTGAGTTCGTTGGCCTTGTCTTCGGTGGAGACGAGGATGTGGCGGGCGGAGGCTTGTGCCATGAGGAGGCTCCTTGCGGGAAATGATAGGGGAGGGGAGAGTAACGCATTTGGGCGCACTCGCACTCCGCCATCATAAACGGGCGGCGAAGGACCGCCGCGACGTTTCGTTACACGGTTGCGGACGCGCGCAGGCACGCCTGGCCGCCGCAATGCAAAATAGGCATCCCTACCCAGACAGTCAGGACCGCCTCCGATGACGGATTCATCTTCAGCAGGAAAGCCTCGGCTCTTTTACTCCGAGGGATCGCCCTATGCCCGCATCTGCCGCATGGCGTTGCGCGAAAGAGGGCTGGCGCAGGCCGTGGACGAGGCGGTCACCACGCTGCGCGACCCCGCCGCCGCGGTGTTGCCCTACAACCCCGTCGGCCGCGTGCCCGCGCTCGCGCTGCCGGACGGCACGACTCTTACCGAGACCACGCTGATCCTGGGCTGGCTGGACGGCCATGGCGGCCGGCCGGGCATGATGCCCGCCAGCGCCTCGGGCCAGGCCGCGTACGGGCGCGTGCTGGGCCTGCTCGACGGCGTCGCAGTCTGGAACCGCGAGCTGCGTCGGCCGGCATCCGAACGCAGCCCTTCCGTCATTGCGCTGGAGCTTGGCCGGGCGAACCGGGTCGCCGATGTGCTGGAATCCCAGGCCGCGCAAGGTGCATTCTCGACGGTCGATGCGGGATTCCTCGCGCTGGCCGCGGTGCTGGGATACGCGGAGCGCCGGCACACCGTCTGGAAGTGGCGCGAAGGCCGGCCGTTCCTGGATCAGTGGTTCGCCCAGGCTTCCGGCCGCGCCGCTTTTTGCGAAACCCTGCCGCCGCCGAGCGGCATCTGACTGTTCAGGCGTCCATCGGCCACTTGGGCCGCCGCACGCGCCGATAAGGCAGGGCGCGCAGATCGAGCGCCACCGAACCCGGCGCGTCGGCGTAGACGATGTGCCGGGCCACCTGTGAAAACGCCGCGTGGAAGTGCTGCGCGGACTTGACCACGATCAGCGCCTTTTCCTCCAGCCGGCAGCCTAGCTGGGTGAAGACGTCGGTATGCAGCGCCTGCGCGCGCACCGTGATCAGCACGATCTCGATGCCGTCGGCCTCCACCAGCGCGGCATTGCCCACCGCGGCCGGCGAGCCGGACAGCCCCGTCATGATCATGCCCGGGACCAGGCTTTTCACAATGCAAACCAGATCAAGGGGCGCGCCCGACAGGGGCCCGATCTTGCCGCCGATGCGCAGCGGCAAGCGCGCGCCCACCCCGGCGCTGAAGGCGATGCGCACGGCGACGGGGTCCCACAGCGGCCCCACCGCCACGTTGCCGATCCCGCGTTCGCGCAGGCGGCGCAGCATGAAGGTGGAGTCGCCCGCGCCGCCGCCGCCGGGATTGTCGGCCGCGTCCGCGATCACCACCGGCGCCGCGCCGCAGGCAAGCGCCTGGTCGATGGCCTGGTCCGCATCCGGGTAGACGGGGGTGAGGCGTTCGCGCAGGCCGATCAGTTCGTCGGCGAGGCGGCGGGCGAGGGCTTGCGCGGCCCGCGCGTCGCCGTCCGCGTACACCAGCAGTTTGGTGCCCATATCGGGCACGTCGCCCCAGGGGAAGCCGTGCACCACCGAGATGGAAAGGATCCCGTCCTTGTCCTCAAGTGCGCTCAGTCTGTCGATATAGCTTCTGGCCGGTTCTTGTGGAGTCCGGATGGTCACGGCCATCTCGCAGTCCACCACCGCGGCCACCGGGCAAATGCGCCCTTCGGCCTGGGCCGCGCAGAAGTCCACCAGCTCCAGCGCGCGCTCGCGGATATCGGTGTGGGGGTATTCCTTGTAGGCCACCAGGATGTCGGCGTTCGCCACCATGGCGTCGGACAGATGGCAGTGCGGGTCCAGTTCGGCGCCCACCACCACGCCTCGACCCACGATCCCGCGCACGCGGGCCAGCAGGTCGCCCTCGCAATCCTCGTAGCCGTCGGCCACCATCGCGCCGTGCAGGCCCAGCACCACCATGTCGACGGGCAGCGCCTGGCGCAGGTCGCGCAGCAGTTCATCGCGCAGCGATTCATAGGCATGGCGGGTCGTGATGCCGCTGGGCTGCGCGCCCGCGGCCATGCCTTCGATCACTTCCCAGCCATGCTGCGCGCCACGCTGGCGCGCGGCCCACAGCGGTCCGCTGAAAATCGTCATCTCCGGCGGATGGGTGCCGGCGGGGAAATAGCCCCGATCGGCAAAGTCATCCCGCGACGTGGGCAATGGGGCGAAGGTGTTGGTCTCCGTCGCCAGCGAACCGGTAAAAACGCGCATGATACGAAAGCCTAGTCAGCGGTGGCGCCGGAGGCCTTGACCACTTCGCCATATTTGGCGATTTCCGAGGCCACGTGCTTGCGCAGTTCTTCCGGCGTGCCGCCGCCCGGCGTCGCCACCATGCCGGCGAGTTTCTCCTGGGTGTCCTTCTCTTCCAGGATCGCGTTGACTTCCTTGTTCAGCTTGTCCACGATGCCGGCCGGCGTGCCGGCGGGCACGAACAGGGCGTACCAGGACGTCATCTCATAGCCCTTGACGCCGCTCGCGTCTATCGTCGGGATCTCCGGCGCGAAGGGCTGCGGGCTGGCGCTGGTGACGCCCAGCGCGCGCAGCTTGTCGCCCTTGATGAGGGGCATGACGGACGGGGCGGTGTCGAACATCACCTGGATCCGGCCGGCCATCAGGTCCGTGAGGGCCGGCGCGCTGCCTTTGTATTGGACGTGTTCCATTTCCACGCCCGCCATCATCTTGAACAGTTCGGCCGACAGGCGCGTCGACGAACCCGCGCCCGACGACGCGAAGAAAATGCCCTTGGGATTCGCCTTGGCATAGCCGATGAACTCCTGCACCGACTTCGCCGGCACGGTGTTGTTCACCACCATGATGTTGGGAAAGCGCGTCAGCAGCGCCACCGGCTCGAAATCCTTCTGGAAGTCGAAGGGCAGATCCTTGTACAGCGACACGTTGATGGTGCTGGCGTTCGAGCCCAGCAGGATGGTGTAGCCGTCATTGGGCGATCGTGCCACCGTGGCGGCCGCGATGTTGCTGGCCGCGCCCGGGCGGTTCTCCACCACGAAGGTCTGGCCCAGCTTCTCCGACAGGCGCCCGGCCACCAGCCTGGCCACGGCATCGGAAGAGCCGCCCGGCGCGTAGCCGACCACGATCTTGACGGGCTTGGACGGATACGCGGCTTCTTGCGAGGCAAACGCGGCCTGTTGACAGAACACGCTCAGGGTGGCGGCTGCCAGGAGGGAAGCGATAGGTTTCATGCTTGTAGGCTCGAAAAGGCGTGACCTCGCATTGCCGTCGATGATGGCGTCCAGCCTCGACCGCAACCGAGCGGATTGGAAAGTAAGCGCATTATTCGCAATCGTCGGCCTGTGAATCAATGTAAGCTCACGGAAATTTTGTTGCCTTAAAGGCAACGATTTCCGGAAATCGTAGAAAACGAAAAGGAAAGAGACATGGTCGGCGGCCTGAGCGCGCGGCGCTTGCAGTATTTCTTCGAAGCGGTCACCACCGGCTCGGTGCGCGGCGCCGCCGAACGCCTGGGAGTCGAGCCGTCCATCGTCAGCCGGCAGATCCAATTGCTGGAGAAAGAACTGGGCGTGGCGCTGCTGGAACGCAAAGGCCGCGGCATCGTGCCCACCGACATGGCGGCCATCGTGATGGACCATTGCCGCGACCGCCAGGCCAGCGAGCAGGCCCTGCGGGCCCGGCTGGACGAAGCCAACGGCCTGCAGCGCGGCGACGTCCAGATCGTCGCCAGCGAAGGCTTTGTCGATCTCCTGATGAGCGGTGTCGTGGACGCCTTCTGCCGCGAACATCCGGGCATCCGCGTATCGCTGCGCGTGGCCGGGGCTTCCGACGCGGTGCGCGCCGTGGTCCACGACGATGCGCACATCGGCGTCGTGCTCGGCGCGCCCGCGGACCTCGCCATCCGCGTGGTCGACGCCCGCACGCATCCCGTGTGCGTGATCGCCTGGCCGGACCATCCGCTGGCGCGCCAGCGCAAGCGGCCGGCGCTCAAGGACGTGGCGCGCTATCCGGTCGCGCTGATGGCACCCGGCTTCGGCTTGCGCCAATTGATCGAAATGGCGGAGCTGTCGGAAAACATCGTCCTGGCCCCCGGCTTCATCGCCAACTCGGTCGTCACGCTGAAACGCTACGTCGAATCCCGCCTGGGCCTGACCTTCATTTCGGCGAACTCCGTCGTCAAGGAAGTCGCCCGCGGCGAACTGGTGGCGCTGCGCACCACCAACCCCATTTTCGAAGCCGCGCAGACACGCCTGCTGGTCAGGGCCAACCGGCCCCTGACGGGCGCCGTGCGCGGCATGCTGGAACGGATCCAGGCGTCGCCGCTGTTCCACGCCGGCAGGCAGCAAGGGGCGTAGAAGTAGGCAATGGCCTTGCCTAGCTCCTGGGGGGATAGGTGCCGAGCACCTTTTCGATCATCTTGCCGAACTCCTTACCCACCTTCCGGTAGCCCTTGGGAGTGAGGTGGATCTCGTTGATCCAATCGCCGGACTCTCCCTTTTCTCCGGGTTTCGCGGGCTTAATCCCGCCCATCGACGCGGAATCGAAGACGTGCAGCTTTGGGATGGCGTTTGGCGATCCGCTGCCCTGGTCCAGCGACAGCATGAACAGGCGCAATTGTTCAAACAAGTGGTCGCAGACCGGTTGCCAGAAGTCGGGCGGAACGCCGTAATTGTTGAACGCGGGATAGAGCCAGCCCTTGTCCCTGGGCAGCACGCCCGACGGACGCACCGTGGGTTTCGCGTAGGTATGGACAAAAATTGGGCGTCCCCGGTTCTTCCCCTGGTCGCGACGGCCTGCCATGGCCTGGAAATTCTGCAAAAGATAGCGCGTCAATGTCGCCCAACCCGCCGTGCTGACATAGCGTTCCGGGCCTGTCAGGGTGGAGCTTGCGGTTTCGTCCGGGCGCAGCAATATCCGCTTTTCGGCAGGCGTCGGCTTTCCTTCACTGTCTGTAAGCGGCGTGGCCGTCGCGTCGATGAAGTCGTTTCCACCCGCGGAAAGCAGAATGGCGTCCCATTTGTGCTCGAACCGCGGCAGATAAAGCAGCCTGTTGAACGTGCTTCGCTCCACGCTTTCGACCATGTGCTTGAGCGTGTCGCCCGGGTAGGCGCAGTTGAGGATCTGCGTGCGGATGGAAAGGCCCAGCTCGAACAGAAGGTTGCTCAGTCTCGACCCTTTCAGGGTGCCGAGCGTGTACCAGGAATCGCCTTCGGCGAGGAACCGGCGCCCTCCGGACAGGACCGGCGGCGGGTATTCATTCATCGTGTCGGCGGGATGGACCTGCGGTCGAGTTGCCATGACGCCTCCGTGGATCGACGGCCGATGGCCGGCGATCATGAATGGCCGTCGCGGGAGGCGACAGGCTTAGCAGGAGGATAGGAAGCGGGGAATGCGGCGTCGACTCTGCATAAGGATGAGAGCGTCATGCCGGAGGAGGAGGGCCGGATCTCATCCTGGGCGCGATTCGCCACGAAAAATACCCCCCGCGCCGCGCACGCTACGCGCGCTTGTTGCCCCAAGGGGGCGCTTTTGTCTTGGGGCGGCCCGGCTGCAAAAAAAGGGCAGGCCTTTCGGCGCTGCCCTTACGGATTTGTGGGCGGCTTCAGCGCACCGGCCACCCATACATCAGCCCGCCATCCCGGTACGACGCGTTCAGGCCGCGGGGCAGCTTCAGCGGGCTGCTCGGGCCCAGGTTCTTTTCGAAGCTTTCACCATAGTTGCCGATGGTCTTGATGACGTTGTAGGCCCACTTGTCATCGACGCCCAGGTTCTTGCCCATGCCCGGCGTCACGCCCAGCAGGCGCTGCACGTTCGGGTTGGTGCTCTTCAGCATTTCATCGACGTTCTTGGAAGTGATGCCGTATTCCTCGGCTTCCAGCATGGCGAACATGGTCCAGCGGACCACGTTGAACCAT
This sequence comes from Achromobacter veterisilvae, assembly GCF_900496975.1. Taxonomy (GTDB): domain Bacteria; phylum Pseudomonadota; class Gammaproteobacteria; order Burkholderiales; family Burkholderiaceae_B; genus Achromobacter; species Achromobacter veterisilvae. The sequence goes on along the minus strand of NZ_UFQC01000010.1, from coordinate 93,088 downwards.
TGTTCGTCTCCCTGGCGCACCATGGGGCCCAGCGGTTCCTTCGAGAAGTTCTCCGGAAGAATGTCGTACTTCTCCGGATTCTCCAGATTGCTGCGGGCGGCGGCCAGTTGCGACTTGTCGCCGGTGAACGCGTCGCAGCGGCCGACGGCGAAGGCGCGGATGATCTCGTCCAGGCGCTCGACGACCACGGGCTTGAACACGATGTTCTGCGAGCGGAACCAGTCCGCCAGGTTCAGCTCCGTGGTGGTGCCGGGCTGGACGCAGACCGTGGCGCCGTCCAGTTCCTTGGCGCTTTTGACGTTCAGGGACTTGTTCACCATGATGCCCTGGCTGTCGTAGTAGTTCACGCCCACGCCGATCAGGCCCAGGGTGGTGTCGCGCGTGAGCGAAAGCGTCGTGTTGCGGGGAAGCACGTCGACCTCGCCGGATTGCAGGGCGGTGAAGCGCTGCAGCGCGCTGACGGCCATGATCTTGGCCTTGGAGGCGTCGCCGAACAGGGTGACGGCCAGCGCGCGGCACAGGTCCACGTCCAGGCCGATCCAGCCGCCCTTGCTGTCGTTCACCGAAAACCCGGCGACGCCGGTGGATACGCCGCACTGGACGAAGCCCTTGCTCTTGACGCTATCGAAAGTCACGCCCGCGCTGGCGGTCCACGACGAGATGAATAACGCGGTGCCTGCCGCAACAAGTTTCAGTGCCTTCATGATGTCTCCGCGCGGTCGGCGCAATGCAATGGTGTGTCCGTCAGCCGGTAGGCCTAGGGTGCGCGGAATGGTAGCCATCGGCCCGGGGTGGGAATATCAGGGAATTCCCGTTAAATTCGCCCATCGGAATTTACCCGGCGCGTCGGGCGAGATTGCCCGACGCGGAGGGATCGCCCATACTGGACCGACCCTCACCGCCGGTGGACGGGGTTGCCGGCAAGGTTGAATCATGAAAAGACAAGACGATCCGGAAAACGGTGGCGGCGGCCATGGGCCCTGGTTTTCGTTCGCCTCGGCCAGGGAGCGGCTGCAGGCGGTGTGGCGCGACCTGATCCGCGTCAATGCCAGCGACCGGCGCTGGGAAATGCCCTTGGCCGCGGCGCTTTCGTCCGGCCTGCCCCTGATGGTGGGCGCCTATTTCGGCCGCATGGACTACGGATTGATGTCCAGCCTGGGCGGCATGGTGTTCCTGAGCCTGCCCAATTCCTCGCTGCAGCATCGGATGATGATGCTGCTGGCGGCGTCCTTCGGCATGGTCGCCTGCTATGCCGTGGGTGCGCTGACCCAGTTCTGGCCCGCCGCGATGATCGTCGCGCTTACCTTGATCGCCATGGTGGTGAACATGGTCTGCCGATGCTACCGGCTGGGTCCGCCGGGCAGCCTGTTCTTCATCATGGCGACGGCGATCGCGGCCTACACGCCCGGGCGCGTGGAGGACGTTCCCCTGCGCGTGGGCATGGTGGCGTTGGGCTGTCTGGTCGCATGTCTGGTCGCTTTCGTGTATTCCCTGCACATGACGCGGGTGGCGCCGCCGCCGCCGGAAGCCGAACTGCCCAAGCCCACCTTCGATTTCGTGGTTTACGACTCCGTGATCATCGGCCTGTTCGTGGGCGTTTCCCTGCTGGTGGCCGAACTGCTGCAACTGCCGCGGCCCTACTGGGTGCCGGTCAGTTGCCTGGCGATCATCCAGGGGGCGAGCTTGCGGGCCGCCTGGAGCCGGCAGATGCACCGCATCCTGGGAACCGCCGTGGGATTGTGCGTGGCATGGGCGCTGCTCAGCCTGCCGCTGAACGTGTGGACCTTGAGCCTGGTGATGATGGCGCTGTCGTTCGGGATAGAAACGCTGGTGGTGCGCCACTACGCCAGCGCCGTGGTGCTGATCACGCCGCTGACGATCTTCCTCGCCGAAGCGCCCCATCTGGGGCAGGGCTATCCCGCGGCCGTCATCGAGGCGCGGTTCCTGGATACGGTGATCGGCGCCTTCATCGGCGCGCTGGGCGCCGTGCTGCTGCACAACCAGCGCATCCGGCCTCTTCTTTCGCGGTGGATGCGCGCGGTGCTGCCCAGGCGGGTGAACTGACGCCGTGGCGATGCGCCGACCGCGCGTCCGTTTTCCTCAATGCGCCGACACGCCCCCGATCTTCTTGATCAGCGCCGCCCATTTGGCGACGTCTTCGCGCAGGTAGGCGTTGTAGTGATCGGGATCGTCGGCCACGACCGTGCCGCCCTGTTGCAGTATTTTGTCCTGGAAGGCCTGGTCGGCGGCGGCCTCTTTGATGACGGCGTATAGCTGGTCGACGATGGGGCGGGGCGTGCCGGCCGGCGCGAGCAGGCCGAACATGGTGCCGATCTCGATATCCAGGCCTTGTTCGGCGAAGGTGGCGACGTCGGGCAGCACGGCCAGCCGGTCCTTGCTGGCAACGCCCAGGGCTTTCATCTGGCCCGCCGACAGCATGCCCTGCGCCGAAATGTAGGTGGTGAAGGTCATTTGCACCTGACCGGAGAGGACGTCGGTCAGCGCCGGGGCGGCGCCGGTATAGGGGACGTGCACGATGTCCAGGTTGGCCGCCTGTTTGAACATTTCCCCGGCCAGGTGGGGGGCGCCGCCGGCGCCGCTGCTGGAGAAATTGAGTTCGCCGGGATGCGCGCGGCCGTAGTCGATGAGCTTCTTGAGGCTATTGTCGGCGAATCCGGCCTTGGTCACCAGCATCATGGGCGCGAACGCGACCATGGTGACGCCGGTGAAGTTCTTGATCGGGTCGTAGGGCGTCTGGGGAATGACGGCCGGATTCAGCGTGAGATTGGTGCTGGTGAAGAGCAGCGTGTAGCCGTCGGGCGCGGCCCGCGCCACGATGTCGGCGCCGATGTTGCCGCTGGCGCCCGCCCGGTTTTCGACGATCACGGGCTGTTTGAGCGCCTTCGTCAGCCGTTCGGCGGTGGTGCGCGCCAGGATATCGGTGCTGCCGCCCGGCGCCCACGGAACGACCAGCCGGATGGGCTTGGATGGATAGGCCGCGGCGGCCCCGGCGGCTTGGGGAACGGCTAGACCGCATAGGGATACCGCGATGGCGTAGAGGACGCCGCGCAGACGCTGCTTCATTCCTGTCTCCTGATTGTCGGTGTTGTCCGCGCATTCTTGCGCGCGCGCGGCCCGGGCAAGAAGGCCCGGGGATCGAATGCTCCGTTCAACAATTCCGAAACGGACGCCGGCGCGAGCATTCAAGATAAGTGAATCGCCTCTTCGATCTCTTCCGGTTCTCCGATCGGCACGGGACGGGCAAAATGCCCCGCAAACCCAATACAAAACCAATGACAGGAGATGACCGTGAAGCGCTTCAAGATTTTGTTGGCCAGTGGCATGCTGGCCAGTCTGGGCCTGGCCGGCGCGGCCCAGGCCGACTATCCCGAGCGGCCGATCCGGCTGGTGGTGGGCTTTCCCGCGGGGGGCGCCTCGGACGTGGCCGCGCGCGCCATCGCCGGGAAGATGGCGGTCTTGCTGGGCCAGCCCATCGTCATCGAGAACAAGGCCGGGGCTGCCAGCAATATCGGTTCGGACTATGTGGCCAAGGCGGCGCCCGACGGCTACACGGTGCTTTTCGGCACCATCTCGCTGGCGGTCAACCCCAGTCTTTATCAGAAACTCACCTATGACCCGTTGAAGGACCTGGCCCCGATTGCGCAGGTCGCTTCGACGCCCTTCCTGGTGGTGGTCAACCCCGGCACGCCCTACCGTTCGGTATCGGATCTGATCGCCGAGGCCAAGAAGCCGTCCGAGAAGCCCATCTACTTCGCCAGCGCGGGCAATGGATCGGGCGCCCACCTCTTCGCCGAGCTGTTCAACAGCCAGGCCGGCGTCAAGATGCAGCACGTGCCCTACCGCGGCGCGGCGCCGGCCATGTCGGACGTGCTGGGCGGGCAGGTACCGCTGGCCTTCGACAACATCGTCACCACCCTTCCCCTGGTCAAGAGTGGCAAGCTGCGCGCCCTGGCGGTCACGACCAAGACGCGTTCGCAGGCCGCCCCGGATATTCCCACCTTGGCCGAGTCGGGCGTGCCCGGCTATGACGCCACGGCCTGGTTTGGCCTGTTCGCGCCCGCTGGCACGCCGCCCGACATCATCCAGAAGCTGAGCGCGACGGCGGCCCAGGCCACGCAGGCGCCCGAAGTGCGCGCCGCGCTGGAGGCGGTCGGCTGCGATCCGATGGGAACCAGCCCCCAGGAATTCGACGTTTTCTTCAAGTCGGAAGTGAAGAAGTGGGCCAAGGTCGTCGACGAGGCCCACGTTCGCGTGGATTGATCCACAACCCGTCCTATACAGTGGTTATATGAAAATCTGGCATCAAAGCTTTACCGTACTCAGCGACCTCGGGCCCTACAGCGAGGCGCTCAAGCGCCACTTTTCCAAGGTGGCGCGGCCCGACACGCAGATCGACATGCACGGCATGCAGGCCGGCACCTACCGCAGCAACTATCCCGGCAACGATATCCGCCATGCGGCCTTCCAGTATGTGCATGGCTTGCAGTTCATGGCGGCCGCGGTGCAGGCCCAGCAGCAGGGCTACGACGTCTATTCGCTGAGCACGCTGCCCGAGCCGGCCTTGCGCGAAATCCGCAGCCTGGTGGACATTCCGGTGGTGGGCTATGGCGAGTCCGCCATGCTGACGGCCTGCATGCTGGGCCGCAAGTTCGGCGTGCTGCTCTTCATCGACGACATGAACGAACTCATCGCCGAGAACGTCAAGAACCACGGGCTCGAATCGCGCTTCGTGGGCGCCATGCCGGTGGGTTTTACGTTCAGCGACGTGCTCAAGGGCTTCAGCGACCCCTCCGAGCTGATCGAGCGCTTCCAGGCCACGGCGCGCAGGCTGATCGCGCAGGGCGCCGACGTCATCATTCCGGGCGAGGCGCCGCTCAATGTGCTGCTGGCGCAGAACGGCGTCGTCGACGTGGACGGCGTGCCCATCCTGGATTCGCTGGCCGCGTGGGTGAAGCAGGCCGAGACCATGCACGATCTGCGGACCCTGTGCGGCATCAAGACCTGCCGCAGGGGCTATTACCACAAGCCCCCCGAGCCCGACCGCGTCAGAGAGGTTTTCTCTTTTTACGGCCTGGACCGACTGCAATCATCGTCGTGACGCTGGGGCGGCGCCGCGCATCGAAGATTTCCAGCAGGAAGTCGATGAAGGCGCGCACCTTGGGCGCCGCGAAACGCGATTTGACCGTCACGGCGTGGAAGGTCCGCTTGCTGGTCTGCCAGTCGGGGAAGAGCTCGACCAGCTTGCCCTGCTTGACCAGGTCGCTCACGAAGACGTCCAGCACGTAGATCAGGCCTACGTCCTGCAGGGCGGCCTGGATCAGCGCCGCCGTATTGTTGAAACTGAGCGGCCCGCCGGGGTTCACCACCACTTCGTCCTCGTCCTTGGAGAAGCGCCAGGGATTGGGCGCGTGGTTGCCTTCGGCGAACAGCCCCAGGCAGCGGCCGGGGTCCAGGTCGCGCGGCGTGGCGGCGCGCATGGCGCCGACCACTTCCGGCGTGCCGCATACGATGTATTGCGCTTCGTAGATGGGCCGGCCCACCAGGTCGGCGTCTTCCACGCGGTCCATGCGGATCGCCACGTCGGTGGCGCGTTCGATGAGGTTGTGCGGATCGTTGGTCAACGAAACGGAAACGGACAGGCCCGGGTGGCGGCGGGTGAGTTCGACCAGGGCCGGGCACAGCAGATTCTGGCCGATGGCGAACGGCGCCTCCACGCGCAGCGGGCCGACGACCTCGCTGCCCTGGATCTTCACATCCGATTCCGCGCGCGCCACGCTGCGCAGGATCTCCTGGCAATGCGGCAGGAATATCCGTCCCTCTTCGGTGAGGTGCAGGTGACGGGAGTTGCGCTGGATCAGCGTTGTGCCCAGGTGCGCTTCCAGGTTGCGCAGGCTGGTGGTAACGGTGGCGTTGGCGAGATCCAGCGATTCGGCGGCGCGCGAGAGGCTGCCGCATTCCATGACGCGTACGAACACCTCCATGGCCCATAGTTTGTCCATGAGTCTCCTTTCGATTTTTTCTAATTGCGCATTAGCCGCCAAGGGCTAACACACGGACAGCGAGCATCCTACTCTATCGAGTGTAGCGCCGATAAATACGGCGCCGATGTCTATTTCCCAAAGGATGGAGAGCATGGAACGTACATTCGATGTCGTGGTGGCCGGTTGCGGCGTGGCGGGCCTGTCCGCGGCCGTGGCGGCGGCCGAGCGTGGCTTGCAGGTGGCGGTGCTCGAGCGCGCCAGCCGCGCCGACCGGGGCGGCCAGAGCCGCTACACCGAGGCCTACCTGCGCATGAAGGCCATCGACCAGGTGTCCGATGACTTCGAGACGCATCTGGCGGAAAACGCCGCGGTCTACATGGACCCCGATTTCGAGGCCGAGATGGCGCAGGGCCGCGAGTCGTGGTCGCACGCCGCGCGCGCGTTGCCGGTGCTGGACCCCGAACTGATCAGTTGCTTCGCCGACCATGTGCCGGAAACCATCGCCTGGCTGCAGGGCATGGGCGTGAAGTTCGACTTCCTGCCCACGCAGTTCCTGACCAAGACCCAGCCCCGCCTCTTGCCGGTGGGCGGCGGCGAGGCGCTGGTCGAGGCCCTGGCCGCCAAGGCCGAAAGCCTGGGCGTGACTTTCCTCTACCACACCACCGCGCGGCGCCTGATCGTCGATGACAACGGCACGGTCCAGGGCTTGCTCGCCCACCATGCGCAGGAGGGCGGCTTGCGCCTGATGGGCAAAGTGGTGCTGGCCTGCGGCGGCTTCGAAGGCAACTCGGCGCTGATGGCCAAGTACATCGGCCCGCGTTCGGTCTACCTGCGCCCGGTGTGCAAGGGCGGGTACTTCAACCGCGGCGAAGGCATCGAGATGGCGTTCGAGGCGGGCGCGGCGCCCAGCGGCGAATTCGGCAGCTACCACGCCGAGCCGGTCGACCCGCGCTCGGGCGTGTCGGAACCGTCGATCTTCATCTTTCCGTACGGCGTCCTGGTCAACAAAGCGGGCCAGCGCTTCACCGACGAGGCCCCGGGCACGGTCGACGCCTATTACGAACGCGTCACCCGCCGCATCTACGAGCAGGAACAGGGCATCGCGTACGTCATCCTGGACCAGCGCGTGAAGGACGTGCCCAACTATCGCTTGGCCATCCGCACCGACCAGCCCGCCATCGAGGCCGACACGCTGGCCGCGCTGGCCGCCAAGATCGGCCTTCCGGAAGGCGCGCTGGAGGCCACCGTGGAAGGCTACAACGCGGCCTGCCCGGCCGAGGACGGCTTCAAGCCGCTGGAACTCGACGGCCTGGCCACGCAAGGCCTCGCGCCGCGCAAGTCCCATTGGTCGCGCCGCATCGAGCAAGGCCCCTTCATTGCCTATCCCATCATTTCGTCGAACGTCTTCACCTTCGGCGGCCTGAAGATCAACCCCTCGGGACAGGTGCTCGACACCGACGGCAATCCCATGGAGAACCTCTACGCGGCGGGCGAAATCGTGGGCACGTACTACACCAACTACACCGGCGCCACGTCGGTGCTCAAGGGGCTGGTGTTCGGCCGCCGGTCGGGCAACCATATCGCGGACGCGCGTTAGGCCGGGACCGGACATGGCAGCGGACAGTACATCGCTGAGCATCGAACTGGCGCAGGCCCTGCTGCAGGCGAGCCATGCCGGCGTGCCCGAGGATATGCGGGCCAAGACGCGCCTGCACATCGCCGATTCTCTCGGCATCGCGCTGGCGGCCCGCGGCACCGAGCTGGGCGGACAGGTGATCCAGGGCTTGCTCGCCGGCCATGGCGCGGGGACGAGCGGCCTGGTCGGCGGAGGGCGCGCCGCGCCGCTGGCGGCCGCTTTCATCAATTCGTCGCTGATCCACATCCTCGACTACGACGACATCCACGATGTCGGGCGCCTGCATCCCAGCACCTGTGTGCTCCCGGCCGCCATGGCGGCCGCGGGCCTGACGCGGGCCACGGACGCGGCGGTGGTCGACGCGGTGGCGCTGGGCAGCGAGTTGATGTGCCGGCTGGGGGCGATTTGCGCGCCGCAGGGCGAAGGCCCGGGCGCGGAATGGTTCCTGACCCAATTGTTCGGCTATCTGGGCGCCAGCGTGGCGGCCGGGCTCGTGCTGGGGCTGAACCCGCGGCAACTGGTCTCGGCGCTCGGCCTGGCCTATATGCAACTGGCCGGCGGCAAGGAGGCCGGCTTCGGCACCGGCGCGACGGCGCGCGGCATCTATCCGGCGTTCGCTGCGCAGGGCGGCCTGCAGGCCGCCCTGCTGGCGCGCGCCGGGGTGACGGGGCCCGCCGGCGCCATGGACGGCGCGGCCGGGTTGTTCCGCCTGTATCTCGCGGGCGCCCTGTCTTCGCGGCAGCGCGCCATGCTGCTGGATTTTTCGATCTGGCACGCGCGGCAGGTGGACATCAAGCCCTGGCCCAGTTGCCGTTTGTCGCATCCGTACGTCGCCGTCGCGCTGGCCGCGCGCGAGGCCTGTCTGGCGCATCCCGAGGCGCGGCTGCGCGTGGCGGTCAACCCCTCGGCGGGCCGCCTCTGCCGGCCGCTGGCCCAGCGCCGGCGGCCCGCCACGCTGCAGGACGCCAAGTACAGCATTCCCTTCATGACGGCCTATACCCTCGTGCATGGGGCGCCCACGCTGCAAGGGCTGTCCAGCCAGGCGCTGGCGGACGCGGCCGTCCTGCGCATGGCCGAAAGAATCGAGCTGGAGGACGGCCTGTCCGACAACCCGGGGCATCCGCAGGCGGTGCTGGCTTTGCTGGAGAACGGGCGAGTGCTGCGGCAAGCCTCCTTCCAGGCGGACGATCTCCGGGTCGACGGGACGCTCGCCAGGAAGAAATTCGATGACTGCCTGCGGCACGCGGCCTGGCCGGACCGGGCCGAGGCTTTGTGGACCACCCTGATGCAAGGCCGCGTGCAGGCGGCCTTCGATATGACTTTCAAGGAATCATGACATGTATCGCGATGATCTTTTCTCGGGCCGGGTCGCCCTGGTGACGGGCGGGGCCGGCGGCATCGGGCGGGCGGTCTGCACTGCTCTGGCCGCGCACGGCGCGCAAGTCGTCGCCGCCGATCGCGCGGCGTTCGAGCCGCCTGTTCCCGGCGTCCAGGGCGCGTCCCTGGACGTCACGCGCCGCGACGACATCGTGCGCTGCATGGACGATGTCGTCGCCCGGCTGGGCCGCCTGGATATCCTGGTGAACGTGGCCGGCATCGTGTCCATGGGCAACGCCGAAACCCTGGCCGAGGCGGAATGGGACCGCGTCATGGACATCAACCTCAAGGGCACCTTCCTGTGCTGCCAGGCCGCCATCGGCCACATGAAGCGCGCAGGCGGCGGCCGCATCGTCAACATGGGCTCGGTGATCGGCAAGAATGGCGGCAATCCGCGCCCCTGGCTGGCGCCAGGCGAACAGGACCGCGCCAGCAATGTTGCCTACGGCGCGTCCAAGGCCGGCGTGCACATCATGACGGCCTTCCTGGCCAAGGAGCTGGCGTCGGCCAACATTACGGTCAATGCGGTGGCGCCGGGCCCGGTCGCGTCGGCCATGACCACCAATTTTCCGCAGACCCTGCGCGACCTGATTCCCATGGGCCGCATGGGGGCGGCGGACGAAATCGCCGCGGCCGTGCTGTTCCTGGCCGCGCCGCAATCCGGCTTCGTCACCGGCGAGATACTGGATGTCAATGGCGGCATCTGGTGCGATTGAACGTTCTTTACCCAAGCAAACTTTTTTTAAGGCAGATTCAACCATGCAACAACCCCGAGCCCTATTCCTGGTCCTCGACATGCAGAACGACCTGGTGCACGCCGACGGTCCCAATGGCAAGAGCCCGCTGGGCGAGCAAGTGCGCGAACGCCAACTGATCGCCAAGACGGCCAGCGCGATTGCGCGCGCCCGCGCCGCGGGCATCGCCGTGGGCTTTGTGCGGGTCGGCTTCTCGGAAGGCTATCCCGAATGCCCGCAAGGCTCTCAGGTGTTCTCGGCCGCGCCGCAGCACGGCCTGTTCAAACTGGGCGCGTGGGGCACCGAGATCCACCCGGAACTCGAACAGAAGGTGGGCGACATCCAGGTCGTCAAGCATCGCGTCAGCCCGTTCTACTCGACCACGCTGGAAGCCCAGTTGCGCGCCCAGAACATCCAGCGCATCTATTTCTCGGGCGTCTCCACGCAGGCTGTGGTGCAGGCCACCGCGCGCGACGGCCATGACCGCGACTACGAAATGATCCTGCTCGAAGACCTGTGCGCGGCGCACAGCGCGCAGGAACATGCCAACTCGGTCGGCAGCATCGGCCGGTTCTGCAAGACCGAGAGCAGCGAAACCGTGGTGTTCGCTCACCCCTGACGCGGGCATGGGAGGATAGACCGTGAAAATCTGGCATCAGAGCTTTACCGACCTGGACGTGTTCGCGAAGTATCGCGACACGTTGCAGGCGCATGCCGATGCGGTCATGGGAGCGCGGGCGCAAGTCGTGGTGCACGGCCTGCGCCCGGGCACCTATCCTCCCGGCGTCGCGCCGATGAGCGTCAACAGCAGCGCGGGCATGCGCCTGCTCAATGTCCGCCAGGTCTGCGAGGCCGCCGAAACCGCGCAGGCCGCGGGCTACGACGCGTTCGCGCTGGGCTGCTTCTTCGACCCGGGCCTGGTCGAGGCGCGGTCCCTGGTGGACATTCCCGTGGTCAGCCTGACCGAGAGCTGCCTGTTGACCGCCTGTTCCCTGGGCCGCAGGGTCGGCATGATCGCGCTGACGCCATTCCAGAAAATGCAGACCGAAGACCTGGCGGCGCAGTACGGTTTGTCCGGGCGCCTGTCGGGCGTGGTGTCGATGAGCCCCGCGGTCGACCTGTTCGACCTGGAGGGCGACGAGGCCGCGGCGGCCTCCGTCCGGGACCGGTTCATCGAGGCCTGCCGCGTCGCCCTGGCGCAAGGCGTCGAAGTCATCATCCCGGGAGACGGCGTGCTCAACGAGTTCCTGGTGCGGCACCGGCTGCTGTCGGTGGAGGGCGCGGCCGTACTCGACGCGCTGGGCGTGTTGTTCCACCATGCGGCGTTCTTCGCGAACGCCCGCGCCGCCGGTTGTCTCGACATCAGCCGGCGGCAGCTCTACGCTTCGCCCACCGAGGCCATGAGGCGCCACGCCAGGCAGGCCCTGGGCGCGGCCGCCTATCCGGAAAGCGCATTCTCGGGCCGCGCCGGCTAGGCGCGGCCCGGTTCGTCAATTCGTCATTTCGACGCCGGCATCCTGGATGACCTTGCCCCAGCGCACGTAGTCGTCGGCCAGCCGTTTCTGGAAGTCCTGCGGCGTGTCCATGACCGCGGGCGCCATGGCGGCATCGGCCAGCGCCGTCTTCACTTTGGGTTGGGCCACTGCGTGGCGCAAGGCCGCATCCACCTTTGCGACGATGGCGTCGGGCGTGCCCGCCGGCGCGAAGATGCCCACCCAGTTCTCGACGTTGAAGCCCGGCAGGAATTCCTGGGCGGTGGGAACGTCGGCCAGGAAGTCCACGCGCTTCTCGCTGGTGACGGCCAGCGCCGTCAGGCGGTTTTCCTTGATCAGGCTGTAAAGGGGCGGCAGATCCATCACGATGCCGTCCACGTGGCCGCCCAGCGTGTCGGTAACGGCGGGCCCCGCGCCCTTGTAGGGCACGTGGAGGATATTGCCCTGGACCTTGCGGAGCAGTTCGATGGTCAGGTGGGGCAGGCCGCCCGAGCCGGAGGAGGACAAGGTTATCTGCTGCGTCTTGGCGCGATCCAGCAGTTCCTTCAAGGTCTTGACGCCGCTCAATCGGGGGCCGACGGCGATGGCTTCCGGCGTAAGCGCCATCATGTTGACGGCCTTGAACGCCTTGGGCGCGTAGAAGGGCGGCGACTTCATGGTCTGGGGCGCCAGCACGATGGGGCTGATGCTCGAGAGCAGCAGCGTATAGCCATCGGGGTCCGATTTGGCGACGTGGTCCGCGCCGATGACGCCGCTGGCGCCGGCACGGTTTTCCACCACGACCGAAGCGCCCAGGGCCTGGCCCAGTTCCGGCGCGATGATGCGCGCGGCGATGTCGTTGGAGCCGCCGGGCGGATAGCTCACGATGAGGCGTATGGGCTTGCTGGGGAAATTGTCCGCGGCCAGGGCGGGGGCTGCGGCCGCCAGGGGAAGAAGGGCCAGGAAAGCCGCCAGCTTGCGCAGCGCGCCGCGGCGGGTGGGGGGATGGTCTTGCATGGTTTGTCTCCGTCTTGTCATGGATGGTCTTCGCGTTCTGTGCCTGCGCGCCGCGATAGGGGTGTTCAAGGGGCTGGAATGGTATCCAGTGCGTCCAACAAGGCCGGCAGCAGAGTTTGCCACTCGGCGACGGCGCCAGCCTCGGCGACGTTGAAAATATTGGCTTCGGCGTCCTTGTTGATGGCGACGATGCGGGTGTGGGGATCGATGCCCGCCAGATGCTGGGGTGTACCCGAAATCCCGATCGCCAGATAGATGTCGGGGCTTACGTACTTGCCGGATATGCCCACCTGGCGGGTCACGGGCGCCCAGCCCGCATCGACGGCGGGCAGGCTGGCGCCGACCGCGCCGCCCAGCCTGGCCGCGATGTCGTACAGGAGGGGGAAGGCCGTGTCGCCGCCCATGCCGCGGCCGCCGGACACCACGATGCGCGCGCCGTCGAGACCGGCGTGGGGTTCATTGCGCGGCAAAGGCGTGAGCGGAAGCGCCGCCCGTGGGGCGGGCAGGCCGTCGAGCATGTGCATTGCGGTTTGCCGTGGCGGCGCGGACGCTTGCCCGGCCAGGGGCCGGACGGCGGCGATCATGGCGCCCGTGCAGGCATGGGTGACGGTAAGCCGGTTGCCGTAGGCGCCGCGCGTGGCGCGCAGCCCGCCTTGCGGGTCGAATTCAAGCGTCGCGCAGCGGCCCAGCGGCACCGCGCCCAGGCGCGCGGCCAGCGCGCCGGCGCAGGCCTCGTGATCGGGATGGGCGGCCACCAGCATCAGGGCATGAGGCACGTGCGCGGCCAGGCCTTCGGTTTGCAGCGCGCCGGCGAACAGGTCGGCGTATTGCTGCGGCTGCGGGGCGGGCGACGGCGTCGGGATGAACCAGGCATGGTCCAGCCCGGCGAGCCGCGCGCTGGACCATGCCGCTTCGCTTGCCGCCGGCGGTCCGGCCATCACGGCATGGGCGCCGCCGCCGCAGGCGTCGGCGAGTCGCCGGGCGTGGTCCATGAGGGCGCGATCGGCGGCCGGATCATCGCCGCAGTCCGGGACCAGGGCCAAGAGGGTGGGAGTATCGGACATGGATGGCATCTAGGAGTGGGCGGTCGCCGGCGCGCGCAGGTAGGCGGCAAGCGCGGCCGCCTGCGCTTGAACCGGGCCGGTGAACAGCTTGCAGGCCTGCGCGCCGCGCGCGGCGGCTTCGGCCGGCGCGGCGTGGACCAAGGCGGCGCGCGCGGCGGGCTGCGCCGCATCCGGCGTGGCCTGCTCGAATGTGAATTGCTTGGCCAGCGCCACGTTCTTCATGAGCGGATGGCGCAGGCGATTGCTCTTGTCGTTGCTGATGCTGGCCATGGCAGGCGCCGGAAGGGCCAGCGATTCGTCCTGTTGCGCGCCGCTGCGCAACAGCGTCCAGCCGCCTTCCGCGCGGGCCTGCACCTGCAAGGCCAGGCCCACATAGGGCAGGCCCCAGGTTTCCGCCAGGTAGGCCGGCGCCATGCCGTCGTCCAGATCGCCATGCTCTCGGCCGATCAGGATGAGGCCGGGCCAGGCATCGCCTTCGCGCAGCAGGCCGGGCGCATGCTGCGCCAGCCATGGCGGGTTGCCGCGCTGGGCGGCGGGCGGCGACAGGCCCCGCACCCGGTCGGGCTTGAGCGCCGCGATGGCCCGCAGCAGCGCCGGATCGTGGGCGCCGTCGGTGACGATGGCCGTGACGCGGGCCGCCGCGCCCTGGTCGCGCAACTTGAGCGCGATTTCCAGCGCCGCCTCGTCGAAGGGACTGAGCTTGTAGGAGACGGCGGCGGAGCCGGGCAGGTCGCGCCAGTCGCCCGAGGCGGGCTTGGGCAGCGGCTTCCTGGGATCGGCCACGCCGGCGAGGAGTACGGCGACATGCATGACTGTCCTCGTCTCAGTCGGCCAGCGCGGTACGCGCGGCGATGCGGCCGAAGATGGCGGCCTTGCCCAGGGCGGAGCCGGTCATGTAGGCCGCGCCATGCAGGCCGCCCACGACCTCACCCGCGGCGTACAGGCCCGCCAGCGGCTCGCCATAAACGTCCAGCACGCGCATGGCGGCATCGACGCACAGGCCGCAATAGGTCCCGTACACGGCCGCCGCGGAAGGATAGGCGTAGAACGGAGCCTTCTGGATTTTCACCAGCTTGCCGTGCTGGTGCACCAGGTGCTCGCGGCCGAATTCGGGATCGTGGCCGGCATCGACGTAGCGGTTGTAGGCGTCGACCGTGTCGACCAGCGCGTCGGCGGGCACCTCGATCATGCCGGCCAGTTCCTCCAGCGTGTCCGCCTGGATGACCAGGCCTTCCTCGTGGCGCCGTTCGATGTCCAGGATGCGGGTCTGGTTGTCGCCGCTATCGAAGATGGGCTGGTCGAAGATCTGGAAGGTGGCGCTATAGGGTTGCTGGATGCAGGCGTCGCCCAGCAGCTTGTACGAGATGGACTCGTCGACGTAGCGCTTGCCGTTCTGGTTGACGGCGATGGCGCCCTTGTAGACTGCCAGGAGGCTGTGGTGGTTGGTCTCGTCGGTGGGATGCTTGCCGTAGGTGCCTTTGATGTAGATCATGTCGCGGCAGTCGGCGCCCAGTTGCTGGGCCATCTTCAGGCCGTCGCCCATATTGCCCGCGCCGCCGATGAAGACGGCCGTCTCCTCGTTGTACTGCGGGGCATAGCGGTGGACAAGCCCGGCGTTCTGCACGAAACCGCCGCTGGCCAGCACCACTCCGCGGCTGCCCAGCACCTTGAAGGTTTCGCCGCCGCGCTCCGCGGTCACGCCGATGACGCAGCCGCCTTGCGCGTCGCGGACCAGGCGCAGCGCGCGGGTGCCGGCCAGGAGCCGGACGCGGCCGGTGCGCTGGGCGCTGGCCGCCAGCGCGCGTACGGCGTCGGCCGGATCCACATTGTGCACGCGGGGCACCGACTGGCCCGAGGAGGTTTCGATATGCGGTCCAAACTGCACGCCGGCCCGCTTCATCCATTCGTAGGTGTCGAGCTGGTTGTCGACGTAGGCGCGCACCAGGCTTTCGTCGTTCTCGAACTTGCCGACTTCGCGCAGGTCCTTGAACAGCAGCTCATTCGAGTCGTCGACGCCGTTGGCCAATTGCAGGTCGGTGCCGGCAAAGGCCAGGCACCCGCCCGACATGGCCGACGAGCCGCCGGTTTCGGAGAGCTTTTCCAGCAGGATGACATCGTGGCCGTCCTGGGCGGCCTGAAGCGCGGCCGCGAAGCCGGCCATGCCGGCGCCGACGACCACCAGGGTGGTATTCAGATCGGAATTTGTCATGCGGTATCCGTATAGGGTCGTGATGTCAGGAACGGGCTCATGCGCGGGCCAGCGACGCGGCGTGCGCGCCGGAAATGCGGCCGAGCACCGAGCCGGCGGTCAGGCCGATGCCGCCCGCGTACTTGACGTAGTACAGGCCGCCGACCATTTCGCCGGCCGCGTACAGGCCCGGCAGCGGATGGTCGTCGCCGTCGAGCACCTGGCCGTTCGGATTGACCTTGACGCCGGCATAGGTGCAAGTGATGCCGCAGGTGACGGCGTAGGCCACGAAGGGGCCGGTGTCGAGCGGATGGGCCCAGTTGGATTTGGGCACCGCCAGGCCGCGCGTGGCGCGGCCGTCCTTGATCGCGGGGTTGAAGGGCACGCTCTGGTCGATGGAGTCGTTGAACTCGCGCACCGTCTGGAGAAAGCCGCGCGGGTTGATGCCTTCCATTTGCGCGGCAAGTTCTTCCAGCGTGTCGGCCTGCAGGCGGGTGGCGTGCTTGACGCGATACTCGTCGGGCAGGAGGCCCGCGGTCTTGGCATCGAACACCTGCCAGGCCACGGCTCCCGGCTGGGCCAGCACGCGGGCGCCCATGCCCGAGTAGGTGTAGTTGCGGAAGTCCAGCCCCTCGTCGACGAAGCGCCGGCCATCGGCGTTGACCACGATGCCCAGGTTGAAATAGTTCTTCTGCTGGTTGAGCAGGTCGATGTCGCCGAAGGCGGGGGCATTCAGGTCGTAGAACACGGCGTGGCAGCCTGTCCAGTTGCCATGCGCGATGGCGCCGGCGCCCACCGCCATGTCGATGCCGTCGCCGGTGTTGTAGCGCGAGCCGCGCACCTTGGCGAGGTCCCAGTTGGGGCCCAGGTACTGGGCGCGCCAGCGCACGTTGGCATGGAAGCCGCCGGTGGCGAGCACCACGGCGCGCGCCCGCAGCTTGCGGGTGGCGCCGTTCTCCTCCAGGGCGACGGTCCAGGCATCGCCTTCGCGCTCCAGTCCGCAGGCGCGCGCGCCGTAGCGCAGATCCAGGCCCAGCTTCTCGGCGCGATCGTAGAGCGCCTGCATGAGGCCCAGGCCGCCGCCCGAGACCTCCACGGTCAGGCCGCCCCAGAACTTGTTCTTGCCGTCCACCTTGAAGGACTGGCGGCCGTAGATGGGCATGAAGCGTACGCCATGGGAACGCATCCACATCATGGTGGGGAAGCTCTGGGTGACCACCGTGTCGAGGACGTCGGCGTCGGCGCGATAGCCGCTCATGGCTACCGCCTCGTTGTAGAACTGGTCTTCCGTGTAGCTGCCGAAGTCGCTGTTGGCGAGTTCGTCCTCGCTCAGGTCGGGGATCAGCGTCTTGAGGTCGTCGTTGCCTTTGTACGCGATGCGGAAAGCGCCGCCGGTAAAGGCGGAGCTGCCGCCGCGGTTGTCCTTGGGGGCGCGCTCGATAACGATGACCCGGGCGCCCGATTCCTGGGCCGACAAGGCGGCGCACAGGGCGGCGTTGCCGCCGCCTATCACGGCGACATCGAAGATTTCCATCGTGTGTTTCCTATAGGTAGTAGTTGCGCGCCACGGCGGCATAGTCATCGCCGAGGTCCGAAGGGACGCCCGCGCCGGCCAGCGCGCCGTCGCGCAGGATGTAGTAGCGGTCGGCATGGCCCAGCGCCAGGGCCAGGTTCTGTTCAACGATCATCATGGTGGCGCCGCCGTCCTTGAGCACGCCCATGATGCGGCCGATTTCATCGACGAACCTCGGGGCGAGGCCGGCCGAGGGTTCGTCCAGCAGCAGCACGCGGGGGCGGCCCATCAGCGCGCGGCCGATGGCCACCATTTGCTGCTCGCCGCCGGACAGCGTGGCCACCCGCTGGTCGAGGCGCTCGCGCAGCCTAGGGAAATAGTCGTAGACGCGGGCCAGGTCGGTGGAGATATCGTCCTGGCGGGACACGGCGCCCAGTTCCAGGTTGTCGCGCACGGTCATGGCGGGGAACAGGTCGCGGCCCTGCGAGACCTGCACCACGCCGCGGCGGAAGACCTGATACGGCGGCATGCCGCCGATCGCCTGGCCCTGCATGCGGATGTCTCCGGCCGCGGGTTTGAGAAAACCGCTGACCAGATTGATGAGGGTGCTCTTGCCCGCGCCGTTGGCGCCCAGCAAGGCCACGACTTCGCCGGGGCGTATCTCGAGCGAGACCCCGCGCAGCGCCGCGGCCTTGCCGTAGCGGTAGGCCAGGCCGGAGACCGACAACAAGGCTTCAGTGCTTGCCAAGATACGCCTCCAGGACGGCGGGGTGCGAGCGGATGGCCTCGGGCTTGCCGTCGGCGATCAACTGGCCGTAGTTGAGCACGGCGATGCAGTCCGACACCGCCATGACGAGGTCGATCGTGTGTTCGACCAGCAGGATGGCGATGCCGTCGGCGGCCAGGCCGCGCAGCACGCGCATCAGATGGTCGCGTTCGCTGGCCGAGAGGCCCACGGCGGGCTCGTCGAGCAGCAGCAAGTCGGCTTTGGCGGCCAGGGCGCGCGTAATCTCGACGATGCGCTGCTGCCCCGAAGAGAGGTCGGCGGTCTTGCGGTCGGCCAGTGCGGCGATGTCCATCAGATCGAGCAGCGCATGGGCGCGCGCCAGGGCCTGGCGTTCGGCGGCGCGCGCCTTGGGCAGGCCGAAGAGCAGGCCGATCGCGGAGCTTGCCGTCTGCTGGCTCAGGCCGGACAGCACGTTCTCCAGCACGGTCATCGATGCGAAGGCGCCGCCGTTCTGGAAGGTCCGCCGCATGCCCAGGGCCGAGATGCGGTGCGGCAGCATGCCCCGCACATCGCGGCCTGCGAAGCGTACCGTGCCGGCGTGCGCGGGGATATAGCCGGTGATGGCGTTGAAGAGCGTGGATTTGCCGGCGCCGTTCGGGCCGATGATGGCGCGTATCTGTCCGGCTTCCAGCGTGAAGGACACGTCGGTCAGGGCGTTGAGCCCGGCGAAGGAGACGCTGACGCGGTCGAGTTCCAGCAAGGCCATGGCATCAGCTCCGGTAAAGGCGTTCGCGCAGCAGGGGCAGACGCGCGGCGAGTACGCCCATCAGTCCGCGCGGCATGAAGCGCAGCACGGCCATCAGCATCAGGCTGAAGAAGATCTCTTCGGCGCCCGGAACGTTGCGCAGCAACTCGGGCGTGGCGGTCAGGAGGGCCGCGCCCAGCAGCGATCCCCAGACGCTGCCCATGCCGCCGATCATCACCACCGCGAATTGCAGCAGCAGTTGGTTCAGGCCGAAGCTGTCGGGCGCGATGCGGCCGATCAGGACGGCGAAGAGGGCGCCGGCGATGCCGGTGACGAAGCCGCTGGCCACGAAGGCGGCCACCTTGTAGCGCGCGGGCCAGTAGCCCAGCGACGCGGCGGCGAATTCGTTCTCGCGGATGGCGACCCAGGCGCGCCCGATGCGCGAGCGCAGCAGGTTGAACGTGCCCCACACCACCAGCGCCACGGCGGCCAGTATCAGGTAGTAGCGCTGCGCCTGCGATTCCAGGGCCATGGCGCCCAGCGACGGCGCGGGGATGGCCAGGCCGCTGGAACCATGCGTATAGGCGTCCATGTGGATATAGCCCCAGCGCATCAGTTCGCCGAAGGCCAGGGTCACGATGGCGAGGTAGTAGCCCTTGAGCCGCAGCGCGGGCAAGCCCACCACGAGGCCCGCGGCGGCGCCAGCCAGGCCGGCCGGCAGGATGGCGGCCCAGAAAGACAGGCCGGCCTGTTCCATGAGAATGCCCAGCGCATAGGCGCCGATGCCGAAGAAGGCCATGTTGGCGAAGGCGAGCTGGCCCAGGTAGCCGAGCACGAGGTTGAAGCCCACGGCGGCCAGGCCATAGACCAGGATGAGATTCAGCACATACTGGACGTAGTCATTGGTGGCCAGGGGCAGGGCCACCAGCAAGGCTGCGACGACGAGGAATGCCAGGCGTTTCGGCACGCGGGTCTCCGATGCTAGACGCGTGTCAGGTCGGGCCGGCCGAACAGGCCTTGCGGCCGCGCGATCAGGACGACGACGATGACGAGATAGGAAAAAATGTCGATGAGCGCGGTGGACAGGTAGCCGCCCGCCCATTGCTCCATGACGCCCAGCAGCAGGCCGCCGACGACGGCGCCGCCCAGATTGCCGAAACCGCCCAGCGTCATGGCGGCAAACGCGCGGATGAGCGTCTGCCCGCCCATGTCGGGATAAAGCAGGGTCACCGGGGCGACCAGGATGCCGGTGATGCCGCCCAGCGCGGCCGCCAGGCCCCACATATTGCCGCTGAAGGCGTCCACGTCGATGCCGACCAGCGCCGCGCCGCGCGGGTTGGCCGAGGCGGCCTGGGCGATGCGGCCGAAGCGCGTCAGCTTGAAGAAGAGGAAAAACACCAGGACCAGCGCCAGCGTCATGCCCGCCATCAGGATGTCCTGCACCGTGATGATCAGGTCGCCGGCCTCGATGGGCGGAAACGAGAAGACCGGCGGCATGGGCAGCACTTCGCGGCCCCAGAACAGGCGGGCGATGCCGCGGAACAGATAGGACAGCGCCACCGTCATCATCGCCAGGATGATGTGCGGCGACAGGGAGATGGGACGGATGACCAGGCGTTCCACGCCGCGCCCGATCAGGAACATCGCCACGACGGCCACCGGAGCGGCCAGGGCGAACGGCGCGCCGACGTACTGGATCAGCACGTAGACCACGAAGGCGCCCAGCATGAAGAATTCGCCATGCGCGAAATTGACGACGCCCGTGGCGCGGAATACCACCGTCATGCCCAGGGCCAGCAGCGCGTAGATGCTGCCCTGGGCGATTCCGCTTAAGGTCAATTGCAGCAGCATGGATCTACTTTTGCGCGTCGGGCCAGCGCTTCACGACCACGGGCTTGCCGTCCTTGCCGTAGAGCAGGAAGGCGCCGCCCTTGACGCCGGCGTGGTCGGTCGGCGAAAAGCTGATCGGCGTGGCCGAGATGCCGGATTCAAAGTTCCGGATATTGTCGAGGGCGGCGATGAGCTTGGAGCGGGTCAGGTCGGGGCCCGCGTCCTTCAGCGCCTGCACCATGGCCAGCGCCCCGCTCATGCCCAGAAAGCTGAAGGCCTCGATGCGTTCGTTGGGGTAGTACTTGTGGATCAGGTCGCTCCACTTCCGCATCTCGGGGGTGTCGGTGGGATGGGAATAGGGGTAGTAGACGGCCATGTTGGCCACCGGCGCCAGGCTGCCCACACGGTTCCGGGTGTCCTCGAGCGAGATGGATTGCGGCGCCAGCACCGGGACCTTCACGCCGTATTTGTAGGCGTCGCGCATGAAAATGGCGACTTCGGCCGGATACATGAGCACCAGCACGAAATCGGCGCCGGCGCCGCGCAGCTTGAGTATCTGCGGGGTGGCGTCGGTGGAGCCGCGTTCCATGGTCAGGTCCAGCGCCGGCGCCAGGCCATATTTGGACTTGAGATAGGCGACGGCCGGGTCGCGGTTGGATTTCCCCCAATCGTCGGAGTGGCTGATGATGGCGATCTTCGCGGTGCCCGGCTTGGACATGGCGAAGTCGATCATCGACCGGCCCACCTCGTCGGTGGTGGCCACGGGCTGGAACATATTGGCCGCCAGCGGCGTGGCGATGCCGGGCGTGGCCGCGCCCAGGCCCATGAAAGGAATGCCGGATTTCTCGATGTCGGCCTTGGCCGCCATGACCACATTGCTGCACAGGCCGGCGTCCAGGGCGAACACCTGGTCCTGCGAGGCCAGCTTCTTGAAGGCCGCCAGGCCGCGCGTGGGGTCGCAGGCGGTGTCCTCGCGCACGAGCACGATCTTCCGGCCATGGATGCCCCCGGCATCGTTGACCGATTTGTAGACCGATTCGACGCCGAAAACGGCCTTGCCGAACAGCGCCGCGGCGCCCGTCATGGGGCCGAAGATGCCGATCTTGATGGTGTCCTGGGTCAGTCCGGTGGTTTCATCCGCATGCGCGATGCCGCCGGCCAATGCAAGGACGGCCAGCGCGCTGGCCATGCGTGAGAAGGTCGCCATGGTGTCTCCTGTGCCCGTCTGTGTGGCATGAGGTCATTTGTTCTTATCGATCTCTTCGGCAAGGAAAGCCGAGGAGACTCATGGCGATTGTGCGGCGCCGGGCTATGCAGGGGAATGCCGCCCAGTCGAAAGTGTTTTTCGATTTAATTGAACGTGTGGGATTTCCCGTGCCGTTGAACATGCGTCGGCGTGGAAGGCGCCCGATCGCCATTCCGCCCTCTGAAAAGGGCAAAAATAACTTCAAAAAATATCAACTAAATCCATATTGCTTCAACCATATGCAAGCTTCAGAATTCTGCTCATGGGCGTCGCGTATCGCCCGAGGGCGGAAAATGGACAGCAAGCATTCCACACATCAGAGGCAACTCACGGTCCGTATCTCTCGGGGAACCGAAGACGGAACCTTTTCGACCTACTCGGTCCCGTGGCGGGAGAACCAGACGGTCCTGGACGTCGTGACCGAAGTCCAACGGACGCAGGAGCCCGGCCTGTCTTATCGCTACGCATGCCGCGTCGGCGTGTGCGGGTCCTGTGCGATGACGGTCAACGGCAAGCCCCGCTGGACGTGCCGAACCCACGTGAGCCGCGTGGAAGAAGGGGGCGTGATCGTGATCGAGCCGTTGCGCAACATGCCGCGGATCAAGGACCTCGTCGTCGACATGCGCGAGTTCTTCCAGAAGTGGGCTCGCGCGGGAAACACCTTTGTCGGCACGGCCACGCGCAACGATCCGCCGGCGACGGTCTTGCCCCAGAGCAAGAAACGAAAGCTGGCGGACGCGGCCATCGAATGCATCAATTGCGGTGTGTGCTACGCGGCCTGCGATGTGGTTTCCTGGGACAAGGAATATCTCGGCCCCGCCGCCCTGAACAGGGCATGGACGCTGTTCAATGACGAACGGCATGCCGATCCGAAGGATGTGCTGCACAAGGCCACCTCCGGCAGCGGCTGCAATTCCTGTCATACCCAGGGAAGCTGTATGACGCACTGTCCGGTGAGCCTGAGTCCCACCGGCAGCATCGCAGGGCTGAAGCGCAGCTCCCTCTTGAGCCTGCTCAAAGGGGGCTGAAATGGAAGCCCGCCTCTTTGCGTTCCAGCGCCTCACGGCGGTGGTCATGGCGCCCTTCGTCTTCGTGCACGTCGGACTCATCATCTATGCGGTCCGCGGCGGCCTGACCGCGGGGGAAATTCTCTCGCGCACCCAGGGGAACTGGTTCTGGATCGCTTTCTACGGCCTGTTCGTGGCGAGCGTGTCGATCCACGTTCCTATCGGCGTCCGCAACATCCTGATCGAATGGCTCCGGATCGGCCGCAAGCCGGCGTCCGCCGTTGGGCTGGCGTTCGGCGCGGGCCTGCTCGTTCTGGGCCTGCGCGCGGTCGCGGCCGTGGGAGGGCTCGCGCAATGAAGTCAGCCCGCAACCACCGGGCCTACTGGGCCTTTCTGGGGCATCGCCTCTCGGGCCTTGCGCTGGCCTTGTTCCTGCCCGCCCACTTCTACGTGTTGGCCATGGCGCTGGACGAAGCGCGGCTTGACGGGTTCTTGAAGCTTGCCGAGATGCCGGCGATGAAGGTCGGCGAATGGGGGCTGGTGCTGCTGCTCACCCTCCACATGTTCTTCGGGCTGCGCCTTCTCGCGCTCGAGCTTCTGCCCTGGAATTCGACGCGGGACGCGCGCATCGCCTGGATCGGGTGGGGCTTTGCGGTCTCGATGGCGACGGGCCTGGTGTTCATCTCTGGAGTGATCTGACGTGCGGATCGATATTCACAAGACAGACATCCTGGTGCTGGGCACCGGCGGCGCGGGCCTGTTCGCGGCGCTGCATGCCAAGAAGGCGAACCCCGCCCTGAAGGTGACCGTGACCGTGAAGGGGCTGCTTGGCAAATGCGGCTGTACCCGCATGGTCCAGGGCGGCTACAACGTCGCGCTGGCCGCGGGCGACTCGGTGGAGCGCCACTTCATGGACACCATCGAAGGCGGCAAATGGCTGCCGCGCCAGGATCTGGCATGGCGGCTGGTCGAAGGCGCGGTCGAACGGGTGCGCGAACTGGAAAACGAGATCGGCTGCTTCTTCGACCGCAATCCCGATGGCTCGCTGCATTCCAAGGCGTTCGCCGGCCAGAGTTTCGACCGCACCGTGCACAAGGCCGATCTGACGGGCATCGAAATCATCAATCGGCTGATGGAGCAGGTGCGGGGGCTGGACATCGAAGAACTGGAGGAACACCGCGCCATCGAACTGATTCCCGCGGCCGACGGTTCCGGCATCTCGGGCGTCCTGTTCATCGACATGCGGGCGGGCACCTATCGGCTCATCCAGGCAAAGGCCGTGCTTCTGGCCACGGGCGCCGGCCCTACGATGTACCGGTACCACACGCCTTCCGGCGACAAGACCTGCGACGGCCTGGCCATGGCGCTGCGCTACGGGCTGAAGCTGCGGGACATGGAAATGGTGCAGTTCCATCCGACCGGCCTGCTCGGCGGACCGGACACCCGGATGACGGGCACGGTGCTCGAAGAAGGGCTGCGCGGCGCCGGCGGCTACCTGCTCAACGGCAACGGCGAGCGGTTCATGAACAACTATGACAAGCGCGGCGAACGGGCCACGCGCGACGTGGTCAGCCGCGGCATCTACGCCGAGATGCGTGCCGGGCGCACGGGGCCGATGGGCGGGGTCTACATCCAGATGAGCCATCTGGGCCCCGACAAGGTGGCCAAGACCTTCCCCGGCATGGTCAACCGTTGCAAGGACTGCGGATTCGATCTGGCCGGCGGCCAGGTCGAGGTCGTTCCGACTGCCCACTACCTGATGGGCGGCGTCGAGTTCAACGTGGACGGCTCGACCGCCTCGCCTGGCCTTTTCGCGGCCGGCGAAGACTGCGGCGGGGTGCACGGCGCCAACCGGCTGGGCGGCAACGGGGTGGCCAACTCCACGGTGTTCGGCGGGATCGCCGGCGACTCGATGGCCGCATATGTCGCGAAGGAAGGGCAGTGGCGCGACCCGGACAACCGGGTCATCGCGCAAGGGGTCGAGCGCGCCGAGTTTCCATTTTCCAGGCCGGCGGGGCGCATTCACGAACTGCGCGATGCGCTCGCCCAGACGATGTGGGACGACGTCGGGGTGCTGCGCCATCGCGAGGCGATGGAGCACGGCCTGGAAGCCGTGGCGGCACACCGTGGCGCCTTGCGCGGCATCGGCGTGGCGGACGGCGACCGGCGCTACAACCTCACCTGGCACGACTGGCTCAATCTCGAAAGCCTGGTCGATATCTCCAAAGTCATCACGGTCTCGGCGCTCGCGCGCGAGAACAGCCGCGGAGCGCATTTCCGCGAGGACTTCCCCGAACCGGGGGATCTGCACGCCAGCCATTACACGCGCGTGAGCGCGCAGGATGGCGACGTGCGGCTGGAGATGGTTCCGGTTTCTTTCGACATCGTAAAGCCCGGCGAATCGCTCATCGAAGGCGAGCCCGGAACCCCCCAGAACTGAGGCATCCCCAACCATGAGAATTCCTGTCCAGAAAGTTGAAGAGGCGGCGCTGGAGATCATGCGCCGCGCGGCGATCGAGATTCCTGCCGACTACAGGCAGGGCGTCCAGGAGCTGCAGAAAAAGGAAACCGGCAAGCTGCCGCGCTTTGTCATCCATGCCATGGTCGACAACTGGGACGCCGCCGACCAGGACCGGCGCCCCATGTGCGCCGACACCGGCCTTCCGCGGTACTACGTCAAGGTAGGCAACAACGCCTCGGTCGACGCCGGCTTCGTCGCGGTGGAACGCGCCCTGCGCCATGCGACGGCCGAGGGGACGGCCACCATTCCGCTGCGGCCCAATCGCGTGCATCCGCTCTGGCGCACCGACCACAACAACAACGTCGGCATCAACGCGCCCGAGATCGAGTGGTCCTTCGAGCCCGACGCCGACTGGATAGAAATCACGACGGTGCACAAGGGCGGCCTGTTCGGCACCGATTACCGGATGCTGTTCCCCGGCGACGGCATCGACGGCATCAAGCGCTTCGTGCTGGATACGCTGATCGCCTTCGGCAAGCGCGGGCTGGCGTGTCAGCCGGCCATCGTCGGCATCGGGTTGGGCGGGTCGAAGGACACCTGTATGCAACTGGGCAAGCAGGCCGCGTGCCTGCGGACGGTGGGCGACCGAAATCCCGACCCCAAGGTGGCGGAACTGGAGCTGGAACTGATGGCGCTGGGAAACTCCATCGGCATGGGCGCGATGGGTTTCGTGGGCTCCGGCATGGTGGTCGACTGCCACATCGAATGCGGGTACACCCACACCGGCGGAATGCCCATCAGCCTGCACACGTTCTGCCTGTCTTCGCGCCGCGCCACCGCGAGGATTCATGCCGACGGGGAAATCCAGTACCGCACCGATCCCCAGTGGTTCACCCCCTACATGCGCCGGGAGACGGTCGAATGGTAAGCAACGACGACGGAATCAAGGTCTTTCACCTCGACTTGCCGGCCAGGCGGGAGGACATCGCCAAGCTCGAACTCGGCTCGGCGGTCTATCTCAATGGCGTGGTGTACACGGCCCGCGAAGGCATCTACAAGAAGGTCCTGGACGAAGGTCTGCCACTGCCGGTGGATCTGCGGTCCATCAGCAATGTCAACTTCCATTGTTCGCCGGCCGCGGCGCCGGACGGCCGCGGAGGCTACAACGTGGGCGCCGTCACCGCCACCGCGTCGTTCCGGTTCTCCAAGTGGATTCCCCGATGGCTGGAACGGACAGACTGCCGCATCCTGATCGGCAAGGGCGGCATGCCCGCCGACGACTACAAGAAGGTGCTGGCGCCGGGCGGCGCGATCTACCTGACGACCGTCGGCTATGGCACGGGCGCGTTGCTGGGCCGCGGCATCAAGCGCGTGCGCGAGGTACATTGGCTGGACGAACTCGGCATCGCTCAGGCGATGTGGCTGTTCGACGTCGAAAACTTCGGGCCTTTCATCGTTGAAAGCGACCTGGACGGCAACTCGCTCTTCGCGCAGCACGCCGAAACGATCAACGCGGGTATCGAGAAGCTCTATGCGGGGCTGAAGCCCCCCGCGCTGCACCGCTACGGCGAGACGGACAATCGCAAGGACGAGGTGATGTAGGCGCGGTACTGCACGGCCCCCGCAACGAGTTTTCGGATAGAGACACTGCAATGATCATCGATTTTCGCCTCAGGCCTCCCGTGGGCGGCTTCCTGAATACGCTGATGTACTCGGCGGGAGAGCGCCGCGACGGATTTACCCGGACGGTGGGCTTCGAGCCTTCCGCGGCCGCGCAGCGGCAGTCGATGGACCTGCTCCTCCAGGAGATGGACGCCGCCAGGATCGATCGCGGCGTGGTCGTGGGCCGATTGGCGGGGGTGCTGGGAAGCGTGTCCAACGAGGACGTCCGCAATATCGTGGCCGGCCACCCGGGCCGGTTCATCGGGGCGGCCTCCATCGACCCGACCGACCGGCGCAAGGCATGCCAGACGATCAGCCAGGCGGTCGAGGACGGGTTCAGGCTGATCAACATCGAACCCGGCTCCTACCCGATACCCATGTATGCCGACGACCGGCGCCTCTACCCGATCTACGGTCACTGCGAGGACATCGGCGTGCCGGTGATCATGATGGTCGGAGGCACGGCGGGCCCGGACCTGAGCTATTCGGATCCGATCCGGACCGACCGGGTCCTTGCGGATTTCCCGGACCTGAACGTCGTGGTGGCGCACGGCGGATGGCCGTGGGTCAACGAGATCCTGCACCTGGGCTTCCGGCGGCCCAACCTGTGGCTGGCTCCCGACATGTATTTCTCCCGCATGCCCGGCTGGGAGGAATACCTGAAGGCGGCCGACGGTTTTCTCTCGGATCGGATGCTCTACGCCAGCTCCTTCCCGTTCTGCCCGGTGCTGGGATACAAGGAATGGTTCGAGAAGCTGCCGATCAAGGAAGATAACCTGAAGAAGGTCATGGGCGGCAACGCGCAAAGGCTGCTTGGCATCTAACGCTTCGTCCCCCCGCCTTTCAACGCTGGTCTCTACGAGGACGTATCTTGCATGGATATCCGGACGCTCTACACGCTGATAGCGATTGCAGACCATGGCAGTTTCGCCGAGGCCGGCAACACGATCGGCCTGTCGCTGTCGGCGGTGAGCATGCAGGTTCGCGCGCTTGAGGACGAACTCGGCATCACGATCTTCGACCGCAGCCGCCGTCCGCCGATCCTGACGGATACGGGGCTTGCGCTGGTGCACCGGGCCCGCGACCTGATCGCGCACTGGGAGAGCATGAGCGCCTCGCTCAAGAAAGGGACGTCGGCGGGATTGCTCAAGCTGGGCAGCGTCCATACCTGTGTATCGGGCGTGCTGCCGCTCGCCCTGCGCCATCTGCAAAAACAGGGGCACGGCCTGGAAGTCCATGTCACGACGGGACTGACGCATGACCTGGAACGGGCCATCTACCACCGCCAACTGGACGTGGCGATCGTGACCGAGCCCGACGCGCCCAGGTCGGGCCTCGATTTTCTGCCGTTCGTGGAGGAGGAACTGGTCGTCATTGCGCACCGTTCGGTGAAGGGCGCGAGCGACCAGGAGATTCTGGAACAAACCCCTTATGTCCGGTTCAATCGTTCGGCCCGGGTGGGACATCTCGTGCAGGAAGAGATGGTGCGCAGGCGGATAACCGTGCGCTCGACCATGGAGATCGACAACCTCGAAGGGGTCATCGCCATGGTCGCCAACGGCCTGGGCGCGTCGGTGGTGCCGGCCAGGCGGGGCAGGAACGAGTTCCCGCCGGGTATCCGTGTCATCCCGTTCGGCTCGCCGACCATCACCCGGCGGCTGGGCATCCTGGCCCCGAAGGAAAACCCGCGATCCCACCTCTCGCAGTTGCTGCTTGAGGCGTTGAAGTCGGTGTGCGCCGGCCAGCGCGAGCCTACGGAGAAGGCCGGCTCCGGCTAGTAGTCCGCCAATAAGAACCCCCGCAGTCCTTACCGAAGGAATCGGGCCTCTCGGCCCGAGGGATGGTTGTTGCCTGGCGAATCGTCTGCCTGCGGAACCCGGCAGGCCTCGCCGCCCCGCGAACTGAAGGAGACAGAGTCATGAAAAACACAACGCAATCCGCAACTACACGCCGCCGCATCGTCAAGGCCATGGGCGCCGGCCTGGCGCTTTCGCCATTTCTGGCGAGGCCAGCGTGGGCGCAATGGCCGTCGGACAAGGCCATACGGATGATCGTTCCGTTCTCGGCGGGCGGAGCCACCGATCTACTGGGCCGCGCGCTCGCGGTTGAACTGGGCAAGGGCCTGAAGCAGAGCGTGATCGTCGAGAACCGCGCGGGCGCCGGCGGCAGCGTGGGCGCGCAGGCCGTCGCCGGTTCTCCGGCGGATGGCTATACGCTGTTGCTCGCATCGGGCAGCATGTTCACCGTCAACCAATTCATCTACAGCAAGCTGCCGTACTCGCTGGACGACTTCAGCCCCATCAGCAAGATTGCCAGCGGCCCCATGGTCGTCACCGTCAATGCCAGCCTTCCCGTGAAAAACACCCGGGAACTGATCGAATACGCCAAGGCCCGGCCCGGGAAGCTCAGTTTTTCGTCCGCCGGCGTGGGCAGCCAGACTCATATGGCGGGCGAAGCCTTTACCGATGCGGCCGGCATCGAACTCATGCATGTTCCCTACAAGGGTGAAGGCCCCGCCTACACGGACCTCATGGCGGGCGTCATCGAAGTCGCCGTGGGCAACATCAACGCCATTTCCCCTTTGCTCAAGGGCGGGCGCTTGCGGGCGCTCTCCGTCACGGGCAAGGAGCGCTCCCCGCTGCTTCCCGACGTGACGACCACGGCGGAGGATGGCGTGCCGGGGTTCGAGTTCACCGGCTGGTTCGCGCTGATGGCGCCGGCGGGAACGCCTGGATCCTCGGTCGATCGGCTCCTGGCCGACGCCAGGGAAGCGGTCGAACAGCCGAACATGAAGCGCTATCTGGCGGACCAGGGCATGTATGCGACCATCGCGGCGCCGGCCGAGCTGAAAGACGAGATCGCCCGGGAGTCGGCCAAGTGGAAGGCGCTGGTGGAAAAGAAGAAGATCACCGCCAGTTGAGCCCCCCGCCCCAGCCATTTCCGGGGCTCCCATTGCATTCCGTGTCCCTCAAGCCCATCCTGCCCGCATGATGCCCGTCGAAACTCTCGCTTTTGTCGTTCCCGTCATCTTCGTCGCCTACGCTGTCTTCGGGATGACGGGATTCGGCGCGGCCATGGTGGCCGTGCCGGTTCTGGTCCAGTTCATGCCTTTGCAATTCGCCGTGCCGCTCGTCGTCCTGTTCGACCTGGCCTGCACCGCGCTGGTGGGCGGCAGCAACTGGCGGCGGGTTTCGCTCGACGAGCTCAAGCGGCTTTTTCCCTGGCTGCTGCTCGGCATCGGGCTGGGGGTCACGTTGCTGCACAACGCGGGCGCCCGATGGCCCTTGATGCTTCTGGGCGGTTTCGTGCTGGCCGTGTGCATCAGAGGGCTGCGAGGCTCGCCGGCCAAGACGAGCGTTCCGCTGCATGCATACTGGGCGCTTCCATTCGGCGTCTTCGGCGGAATTTTCAGCGCGCTGTTCGGCACCGGCGGGCCGATCTACACCATCTATCTTTCGCGCCGGCTCGACGCGCTGGACCAGTTCCGCGCAACGATCTCGGTCGTCATCCTGTCGAGCGGGGTCCTGCGGGCGGCGGCCTTCGGCGCGGCCGGACTTTACGGGCAAGCGGACATCCTGTCGGCCGCCGCGGTCCTGCTTCCGGTGTCGCTCGCCGGCCTTTATGCGGGGTCGCGCCTCAGGACTCTCGTGTCCCCCGGCTTGCTGAAACGAGCCATTCTGGTGCTGCTCGCCATCGCGGGCGCCGGCGCCCTCTACCGCGGCTGGATCTCGGCGTCGTGAAAGACGCCGCCGGCGCGCCGCGGTTGGGCCGCGCCAGGCGATCGGGTCTACTTCGCCGTCGGCATCGCGAACTCGGCGCCTTTGCCGATGCTCTCGGGCCAGCGCTGCATGATCGACTTCTGCCGGGTGTAGAAGCGCACGCCTTCCTCGCCGTAGGCATGCATATCGCCAAACAGACTGCGCTTCCAGCCGCCGAAGCCGTGCCAGGCCATCGGCACCGGGATCGGTACGTTGATGCCGACCATGCCCACCTGGATGCGCCGGCTGAACTCGCGCGCCACGTTGCCGTCCCGCGTGAAGCAGGCCACGCCGTTGCCGAATTCATGGGCGTTGATGAGGTCCACCGCTTCCTTCAGGTCTTTCACGCGCACGCAGCCAAGCACCGGGCCGAAGATTTCTTCCTTATAGATGCGCATGTCGGGCGTGACGTGGTCGAACAGGGTGCCGCCCAGCCAGAAGCCGCCGCCGCAGTTCGCGCCGGCTTGGGCGCCCTGGAAGCCGCGGCCGTCCACCAGCAGTTTCGCGCCCTCTTGTTCGCCCAAGGCGATGTAGCCGCTGATGCGCTCGTGGGCGGCGCGGGTCACGATCGGGCCCATTTCGGCAGCCGGGTTCTCGCCGTCCAGCACCTTCAGCGCCTTCGTGCGCTCGATCAGCCTGGGCAGCAGCCGGTCGGCCACGTCGCCCACCAGCACCGCCACGCTGATCGCCATGCAGCGCTCGCCGGCCGAGCCGTAGCCCGCGCCGACCAGCGCGTCCACGGCCTGGTCGATGTCGGCGTCGGGCATCACCACCATGTGGTTCTTGGCGCCGCCCAGGGCCTGCACGCGCTTGCCATGGCGGGCGCCGGTCTCGTAAATATAGTTGGCGATCGGAGTGGAGCCGACGAAGCTCACCGCCTTCACGTCGGGATGTTCCAGCAGGGCGTCCACCGCCACCTTGTCGCCTTGCACCACGTTGAACACGCCTTCGGGCAGGCCGGCTTCCAGCAGCAGCTCGGCGATGCGCAGCGACGGGCTGGGGTCCGTCGGGCTGGGCTTGAGCACGAAGGTGTTGCCCGCCGCGATCGCCACGGGGAACATCCACATCGGCACCATCACCGGAAAATTGAAAGGCGTGATGCCCGCCACGACCCCCAGCGGCTGGCGCAGCGTCCAGTTGTCGAGGCCGGTGGAAACCTGTTCCGTGTAGTCGCCCTTCAGCAGTTGGGGGATGCCGCAGGCGAACTCCACGATGTCGATGCCGCGCGCGACTTCGCCCTGGGCATCGGTGAACACTTTGCCGTGCTCGGCGGTGATAATGTGGGCGAGTTCGTCGCGGTGCCTGTTCATCAGCTCGAGGAACTTGAACAGCACGCGCGCGCGGCGGATCGGAGGCGTGTCCGCCCATTGCGGAAATGCCGCCTGCGCGCTGTCCACCGCGCGACGGACTTCGTCCGGCGTGGCCAGCGCCACGTGCTTCGCGACCGCGCCAGTGGCCGGATTGAAGATCGGCTGGCGGCTGCCCGTGCCCTCGACGTAACTGCCGGCGATGAAGTGCCCGGCATCGCGGGAGGCGGTGCTGGCCTTTGCTGTGTTCATGGTTTGCTCCTGTGCTCAAGAACGGCATGCGAGAGCTGGCAATGTCGCCCATCGCCAGCCGGCCGTCGAGACCGCGGCGCTGGAATCAGTGTTTGGCATTTCGAACAACGGAAGAAGGCATGACGAGAACAAGACGCCTGGAAGACCTTTGGTCACACATTCACTGCCTGGGAGTGCTGGCCAATACCGGCAGCTTCACGGCCGCCGCCCGCCGTTTGCAGATCAGCAAGGCATCGGTGAGCCAGCGGATTGCCGAACTGGAGCAGGCGGCCGGGGTTCCCCTCGTGCGCCGCACGACCCGCAGTGTCAGCCTGACCGAAGCCGGGCAGCGTCTGGCCGGCCAGACCGCCGAGGCCTACCTCCGCATCGAGGAAGGCTTCTCGGCGGTGCGGGACCTGTCCGATGCGCCGCGTGGCGTGCTGTCCGTGACCGCTCCCGTGGCGCTGGGACGCCAGATCATCGCGCCGCTGATACCTGGGTTCCTGAGCCGCTTCCCCGATGTCCGGATCCAGTTGGAACTCAGCGATCATCTGGCGTCATTGGCCACCGAGGGGTTCGACCTGGCCATCCGGCACGTCGCCGGCGTGCCGGAGACGCACGTGGCGTCGGTGATCTGCGAGACACGCTCGGTGCTCGTCGCGACGCCGGCATACCTGTCCAAGCACGGCACGCCGAGGACCCCGCTCGATCTCGCGGGCCACAACTGCCTTCACTACCTCCGGCGCAGCGGCGGCGCCACCTGGTCATTCGAGTCGCGCGCTGGAGGGAAAAGCGTGGTGGTGCCGGTGTCGGGAAGCTTCACGGCGAACAACAGCGAAGTGCTGCGGGAAGCGGCGGCCGGCTCGCTCGGGATCGCGCTGCTGCCGGATTTCAGCGCGGGCGAGGCCTTGCGCAGCGGGGTTTTGGTCGAGGTCCTGCCAGCCTGGCGTGTGGTCGGAGACTACGCGGAGCGGCTCTATGCGGTCCGGCCCTACACGGCGCGGGTGCCTCGGACCGTGTCCTCCTTCGTCAGTTTTCTTCGAGATGCCATCCCGGCATTCGGCGGCGCCGAAGGACCTGCCCCGGCGCAGCGCGCTCGCGGCTAGTTGATTTGCAGCCCCGATTTGGCCACCAGGTCGGCATAGATCGCGTCCCCCTGGCGGATGTACCGCTCGGTCTCGGCAGGCGACAGCACGTGGGGAATACCCCCGAAGTTGGCATTTCCGGCTACCCACTTCGGATCCCGCGCAATCTGTTTCAGCGCAGACGCCCATTTGTCGACGGCTTCCGGGTTCATCCCGGGCGGCCCGAAAAGCCCGCTCCAGCCTATGACCGCCTCTAGCTGAGGGAACCCCAACTCGCGCGCGGTCGGTATGTCCGGAAACTGCGCAATGCGTTCCGGCGTGGTCGTCAGCAGGGCACGCAGCTTTCCGCTTGCAAGAATGCCGGTCATCGAGCTCAGGTTATTGCAGGCGAAGTCGACGTCCTTGCTGAGCACCGCCAGCGCTACCTCGTTGCCCCCTTTGTACGGAACGCTTACCACGGCGTCCGCCTTCAGCCCAAGATTGCTGAGCAGCAACTGGGGCGCGAGGTTCTGCACCGTCGCCGGGCCGGAATGGCTGTAGTTGAGCATCCCGGGGTGCGCCTTCAACGCATTCGTCAGGTCGCCGAAAGTCTTGTACGGGCTGTCCGGATGCACCACACAGACCACCGGATTCAGTTCCAGCAGCCCGATGAAGGTG
The DNA here is from genome assembly GCF_900496975.1 of Achromobacter veterisilvae. GTDB lineage: Bacteria > Pseudomonadota > Gammaproteobacteria > Burkholderiales > Burkholderiaceae_B > Achromobacter > Achromobacter veterisilvae. Next base: position 59,369 of record NZ_UFQC01000010.1, on the reverse strand, counting down.
AAATCTTGGGAAGTGTACGGAGTCGTCTTCGGTTGCAGCGCGGGCAGCAACACCTGGGATCCGATCCGGCCGACCAGGAGCGTATAGCCGTCGGGCGCGGCATTCTTCACGGCGGTAGAGCCGATCGCGCCGTTCGCTCCTGCCTTGTTGACCACGACGACAGGCTGCCCCAGGGCGCCTTGCGCGGCGGCGGACAGATTGCGGGCCGCCATATCGGCGTCGCCGCCCGCGCTGAATGGAACGATGAGCTGTATCGGCTTGGCGGGATAGGTCTGGGCGGATGCCAGGCTGGAAAATGCGCCGAATAGACAAATCGCGGCGCGAGCGAACGCACCCGGGCGGGTGCCGGAAAGGCTGATCATGGGATGTCTCCTGTCGTTCTAAGGGACGAAACCGGACTGCAACCGTGCCCGGCGCGCCGAGGTCAATGACCGGTCGCGGACGGGTCCGATGCGCTAAAAGCCGGGGCGGCCTCTCCCGCCATGGAGACGTTGATACAGGCCGGCAGCCCGCTGTTGATCGCCAGCCCGAGCGCAGTCTTGAGGCTTTCGGCGTCATGGGCGGCGAAGCCGGCGCCTCCAAGCGCCGACGCCACATCGTGGTACCGCGCCGTCGGCGAAAGCTCGCAGCCGATCAGCCGCTGCGGGCCGTACGTGCGCACCTGGATCAAGTGCTCCGCATTCCAGCGCAGGTCGTTGCCGATCACCGCGATGATCGAGGCGTTTTCACGAACGGCGGTGTCGAGCTCCATCAAGTGAAAGCCCGCGGTGCCGTCACCCATGAGGACGACCACCGTCGCGTCGGGCCGGGCGATCTTCGCCGCGATCGCGTAGCAGACGCCCGCGCCGATTGCCCCGGACATCCCGTTGATGATGCGGGTGGGGGCTGTGCAAAATGCCTGCGCCCACTGGCCGAACTCGCCACCGTCGCAGACCAGGACCGGATCGGGCACGGACGCCAGGAAGGTCTGCACCGTTTCGCAGAGCGCGCGCGGCCCCAGCGGGGCGCCCGCGGAGGCGGCGAGACCGTGGCTGGCGCGGTTCCGGAGCGCCCCGTCCACCCGCGCGCGCCACGCGCTACGCTCGGCCGCCGGTCGCGCTGCCCGCAGCGCGGAAAGCACCGCCACGGGCTCACCCTGGAGCGTGAGCGCGAGGCGCTCGCCGAGGAGGCGGCCCGCGCGTTCGAGCATCCTGGCATCGGGATCGATCACCGCGACCCGGGCATGCTCGCCAAGCGCGCGCGTGCCGCCGAACCCCAACGTGAAGTCCAGGCACTTTCCTGCCAGCACGATGAGGTCTGCGTGGGGAATGATCTCGGACAGGGAGCCCAGGGAAGGGTCCTTGAGGCCGCGGGGGCTTTCCATCGGGACGACGGGAACCCCAAGCGCCTCTTCCAGCTTATCGAAGGCTGCGCGCATGTGCGATCGCGCGCCAGCCGGTCCCGCCAGGACCAGGGGGCGTTCCGCGCCAGTCACAAGCGCCGCGAGCCTTTCCAGGCTGCTCGCGTCGATCGGGGCGGCCGCCCGGCTGGCAGCCGGTTCGGGCAGTTCCTTCAGGCCCGTCTCGGCCGTCAACAAGTCAAAAGGGAGCGCCAGGTGGACCGGCCCGCGCCGAGGCGCGAGCGCCTGGCCGACTGCATTGTCGAGCGCGGGATAGAGTTCCTGTACGGTCAGCGGACGGATCGAGAGTTTGGTCAGCGGGCTGGTGATGGAGACCTGGTCCAGCTCTTGGAACGCGCCCGAGCCGTCTTCCCCCACGGAGGAATCGCCGGATATGAGCAACACCGGGCTTTCCGCCTGCGACGCCGAATAAAGGGGCGCGAGGCCATTGGTAATGCCCGGCGCCGCCGTGAGCATCGCGACTCCAAGCTCTCCGGTAATCTGGGCCCACGCGTCGGCCATGAAAACGGCGGCCGCCTCATGCCGCACGTGGATGATGCGGATACCAGCGTCGAGACAGGCATCATAGAGCGGCATGATCTGATTGCCAGACAAGCTGAAGATTGTCTTGACGCCCAGGCGATGCAGCGAACGGATAATCAACTGAGATCCAAGCACCTGTGTCTCCGTCATGGCCGCGCCTGGGAAAATCCGCGCGCGCATTTTCTTGCCGTCTAGGGGAGGGGCCAGTCTAACGACTATCCAGCGCCTGTTGGTTGATGATTTTTGAACCTACATGAGGGGCGCGCCGCCTGGAGATTGAAGCCGGCAGGCGCCGCGGAAAGTACTGACGCGGAGCGCGGACAGGCGGCTCGCACCGGTGTCTGGCACCCCTGCGAGATGACGATACGGCTTGAAAAGACGTTTCCCGGGTGCCAGACACCCGGCCCCGGATCGCATGGCATATCAAACAGCAGACTTGACGAATAACCAACCAACTAGTAGATTGGTTTCCTTGCCACGCTCATCGGCCGCCCCATCCAGGCCTGCCGCGGGCATCTTTGCAACCAGCCAACACCGACGATAGACATGGACACAGAACTTTCGCCCAGGGCCGCCGAGATCGCCGAGCACGCGAAGATCCTGCTCGCCGCGGGGGGCTACAACGGCTTTAGCTATGCCGACATTTCGGATCGGGTGCGCATCGGCAAGGCCAGCATCCACCACCATTTCCCCAGCAAAGCCGAACTGGTTTTGACCGTGGTCGTCCAGCACCGGGCGCAGTCCCGGGCTGGCCTGGCCGCGCTGGACAAGCAAGTCGCGGATCCGCGCGCGCGCCTCGATGCCTACACCGGCTACTGGACGGCGTGCATCCGGGACGCGACCTCTCCCATATGCATCTGCGCCATGCTGGCCGCCGAACTGCCGGCCGTCCCCCGCGAAGTCGCGGACGAAGTGCAAGGGTATTTCCGGGATTTGTCCGCCTGGCTCGAATCCGTGCTCAAGAAAGGCGCGGCCACCGGGCAATTCCGCCTCCAGGACACCGCGGCCGTCGAGGCCAACGCCTTCATGGCCACCGTGCATGGCGCCATGCTGTCCGCCCGGGCCTTCGACAACCCCGCGATATTCGAATCCATCACGCAGGCGGCGATCCGCCGGCTTGCGCCGGAAGCATGAAGTACATGCCGCCCATCCAGATGGGTCGGCTTTTTTTTATCGCACTAACCAACCAACTAGTTGATTGAATATCGAAGCAGCAGCCACCCACAACGGAGGCCTGCGCTCGATCCCAATCAGCGCCATCAGGAGCGAACCTTCATGTCCCACTCTCTTTCGCCACTAGGCATAGGCCATACGCTGATCAGCCTGATCCCGCTCGCCGCGGGGCTCTACAGCTTCGCGCGCCATCGCGGCATCGACCGCAACACGCGTTCGGGCAAAACCTATCTTGCGGGACTGATCTTGTCGGTGCTGACCTCCTTCGGCCTTTCCAGCACCGGCGGCATCAATGCGGGGCATGTGCTGGGCGTCCTCGCACTGCTTGCCGCATGCGCTGGCGTCTTCATCCATCGAATGCCGATTCTGGCTCGCCTGCACCCTTATCTGTCCGCCTTCCTGTTCTCATTCAGCTTTTTCCTGCTGGGCGTGCCCGGGATCGGCGAAACCCTGAGACGGCTCCCGCCCGCGCATCCGCTGGCCGCCAACCTGCAATCGCCGATCCTGCTCGGCACGCTGGCCTCATGGTTTGCCCTCTTCGTGCTGGGGACAGCATTGCAAGCCGGCTGGATCTGGTCACGACGCAAGACGCGGGTTTAGCGCACAAGCCCCTTGCTTTCCTTGGAGGATCCGTATGCTGTTGCCGATAGCCGCATCCGACAGACCGCACATCCATGCCACGCATCCGCTGCGGCATGCCGCCTACGCGGATCTTGCGACCCCAGCCCAAGCCGCCCACCAGATGCCGCCTTCATGCGCCGCGATGCTCCAACTGGCGGACATCGCGTTAGCCCCCCAGAATCCGGACGTGCTGCGGGACCAGTGCGCGGACGATCGTGTGCATCGCGCGGTGCAAGCATTCCAGGCTTCCGGCCGGGCGCTACCGGCCTGCGTCGGCGCGGCTTGGGGCTCAGTCGAATGCCTGCAGCGCTTCCAGCCCTATTTCGTCGTGCGCAGCGATCCGCCCATCGACACGGCCAATACCCCGGCGCCCGTCAGGCCATGGCGTCTGGCCGTGGCCGACACCGAACGCGCGACCCTGGACCGAGGCTTCGAAAACTCCCGCCAGCGCCGGCAATTGCCTGCCTGAGCCTTGGTTTCCCAAACAATGGATAGGCGATCACTCCATCGCGCTATCCATCATTTCTCCTGAAAATGCCGGGCTACCCATCGCTCGCAGACTACCCATAGTTGCGGGGCGCCCCTGGCGATGACAGGCCCATACCGGGCAAGCACCTGCTCAAGCGAAACGCCGCTTTCCTTCCAAGTGCCGCCGTCGGTGAACACATTCGTAAGAAGAGGCTGAAATCGATCGAGCGCCTTTGCGAACTTCGCGTCCTCGGTCTCAGCGCGCTCAAATTCTTGCCAAAGACCAAGGAATGCGTCGGCTTGCGGCTGCGGCAATAAGCCGAATATCCGCTCCGCAGCCCGGGCCTCCTGCTCGGCCTGGATTTCGCTCGATGTCCCGCCGTGGATCGGAAAATCGCCGACATCGATTTCGACGATGTCATGCAGCAAGAGCATTTGCATGACTCGATGTGCATTGATCGATCCGCATGCGTACTCGCTCAGCACCAAGGCGTACATGGCCAAGTGCCATGAATGCTCGGCCGAATTTTCCCTCCGGCTTCCATCAAGCAGTGGCGACTGCCGGGTGACGGCTTTCAGTCGATCAATCTCTCTCAAGAAAACCAGTTGCTGTTCCAGCTTGTTCAATGGCGTGACCCTCCTGGTTCTCCCTGATCGCAACTTGCGAATTACGCTTGCTGCCGCGTGGCGGCCAGGACGATTTCACGCACGCACACGCCATCCGGCTGCGAATAGGCGTAGTGGATGGCGTTGGCCACGTCCTCGGCGGCCAGCACCTTGCCGCCCATCTCGGCCTTCCAGGCTTCATAGCCCGTCTTGATGCCTTCATCGGTAGTATGGCCCAGCAACTCGGTTTCCACGGCGCCCGGCGCGATCGTCGTCACGCGCACATTGTGCGCCGACAGTTCTTCGCGCAGGTTCTCCGACAATCCGTGCACGGCGAACTTGGTGCCCACATAGGCCACATGGTTGGGAAAAGTCTTGCGGCCCGCCACCGAACTGATATTGATGATGTTGCCGCGCTTGCGCTGGACCATTCCCGCCGCGACGGCATGCACCCCGTTCAGCACGCCTTTGACGTTCACATCCAACATGCGGTCCCATTGGTCCGGATCCTGGCGGGTAATGTCGCCCAGCAGCATGACGCCCGCGTTGTTGATGAGGGCATCGGCCGGGCCAAAACGGTTTTCGCCTTCCTGGACGGCGGCGGCCAGCGCGGCGCGATCGGTCACATCCACGGACAGCGCCAGGGTGTGGGGCAGGTTCAGTGCCTGCATTTTTTCCAGCCGGCGAGCCAGCAACAGCAGGGGATGGCCGTGTGCCGAGAACAGGCGGGCGGTGGCCAGCCCAATGCCGGAACTGGCTCCCGTGATGATGACGAGGGGCTTTTTCAAGGAAGACATGATGGACTCCAGGTATCGGTTTTACATATGCTTTAGTGCTGTTCTCAATTCTATGGCTGCAAATAACCCTTGAGAAATGGTTTATTCTTTTGAGAGGAATCGGAGAAACTTATGGATAGCCGCCAACTCAAGGCTTTTGTCGCCGTCTTCGAAGAGCGCAACATAACGGTCGCCGCCCGTCGCCTCCATCTGAGCCAGCCCGCCCTGTCGGGAACGATCAAAAGCCTGGAAGACTTGCTGGGCACTCAATTGTTCATGCGCCAGGCGCGAGGTGTCGCCGTGACGGAGGACGCCCGTATCCTGTACCCGCAGGCGCGCCGCATCCTGTCGCAAACGGACTCGATGACCCACCAGTTCCGCCATGGCTCGCATACCTCGCGAATCGCTATCGGCGTCGGGGCGGATATTGCAGGACCAGACATCGTCGCTTTCGTGCACGCGGCGCGGCAAGCGGTGCCGGCGCTTTTTGTGAGCCTGCTCGAAGGCTGCGACGGCGATGCTCGACTGGCGACCGAAGACGAGCGCTGCGAGGACGAGCTGTTCTTGACGCTGTCCGTGGACCCCTACGTTCTGGCCATCCCCGAAGGCATCGGTGCCGATGCCGCATTGCCATGGATCGTATGCCCGAACCATCCAACACATCAGCGCCTTCTCCCCTTCTATGGCGCAGCGGCAAACATGCCAGCCGCGCACGCGGGGTCGCTGCGTTTGGCGCTGGAATTGACGGCAGCCAGAGTAGGCATCTGCGTGGCACCCGAATCCCTGGCGCGCAGCCAGGCCGGTGTCGAGATCCGACCTATGGACGGGTTGGAAATGTCGCGCCGCGTAGGTCTTTGCTATGCGGTGCAATCGCTGGACAAACCCGCGGTGGCCATGATCGTCGAGCGATTCCGGGAGCCGTCGGGCGCTTTGGTGTAGCGGGGGCGAAAGTGCGCACGGTGCTGCCCTGTGTCAGACACCCCTACGAAATGTCGGTACGGTTTGAAGAGACGTTTCCCGGGTGTCTGACTCTCCCAGGGGCAAATGTCGTCGCCATAGTTGGGTGTCAAACGCCAAACCTCGCCCAGCCATGAAAAAAGCCGTTGGCGCAAAAATGCCAACGGCTTTCAAATTCTGGTGCCCGGGGCCGGAACGAATCATCGACTTGAAAACCGTATGAATACTTGATGTGCGATTTTTTGTCTTTCGACATGCCGTCAAAAATACCGTCAGAAATGCGCCACTGGACCTGGACGGCCTGACAGGACGCTAGACGATTGGGGACGACCGGTTTGCCTGAACTCGTCAAGATCAGCACCCTTGCGGCTCCGCCCAGCTCAACGCAATGGAGTGGCGTTTCACCGCCTAGCCAACTCCGCTACGGGCGCTGAACACCTCGGGTCCAAAGTCAATTACCCCCCCGACAAAGGGGTAGGGCAAGGCCGGTTTTGTTGTGTCAGGAAACCGGCAACCTCGCATCAGCAGCCCATCTCGGTTTCGCCATGTCGGAGGCAGGTATTACGTCCGAGCCTGCCCTGGTCATCATACTCTGCGTCGAGACATGCCTCGACGCAGGACTAGCGGGCCAATACACTCCAGGGTACCGGTATTGGTGAAGTTGAAAGTTCACCGGGCTAAGCGTGGGCGTGCGCTCGGAAAACGAGTTCGCGACTCATGCCGATTGACACATCCCAGAGTTTGGCATGGGGGAACGCTTTGGCTGCGAGACTTACCGATAGGCGGGCTTCGGGAGAAATTAATGGGCCAAAGTACACGGCGCTGAGCTCCCGGCGATCAAACTTGTAGTCAGTAAAGTTGCCGGTATCCGCTGGTCGCTTGGAAGAAGCGATTCTCCACTCGGATTCGTACTTCCAATCGGACGATTTAGTGTAAGTCGCGACATCCAGAAGGGCCTTGACTGCAAGATCTTGGCGTAGGCACATGATTTCTGCCCATCCCTCCGCGGAGTATATCTGCGGCTTTTTCTCAGAATATGTCACTGGTTTTGCGATGAGCCATGGACTTTCGAGCTCATCGATGCAATCAAACTCCAGGACGATCCCGCGATATTTGTCTGCATAGTGATACCACATCGCAGTATGAGCGGCGCTTTCGGTGAGGCAGAGAATTCGATGGTCCGGAAGCAAGCGCCTCCAGAGGTTGCGCATTGCATCCATCCCCCCTCCCTCTGAGCGTTCCTCGCGCCCGATATCTTGAAGGCCGGAAAGCATCTCGGCCTTCAATTTTGCTGGGATGCCACGTTTGACCGTTTCGACCACGACGCGCAGCGTAGGATCCATCTGCGTCGTGTCGTCCGGAGGAGACTCGATAAGCTGCGTCAATTTTCGCCCCACTGCCAAATGGAGCGCCTCCCCGGTGATTCCGAAGGAAAGCTCCCTTGGCACATCGAACGGATCGTTAAAGAGTATCGGTGAGCTCCAGCGTAGGGTGCAGTTGGTGAGGACGAGTCGCGCCACATCGGCCGACATGTATTTGAAAAAGGATCTACGATCGTGGAGCCTGTTTGGGGAGCGCATTGATGTAGCGAACGAGAAATTTGGAACGATTAACCTATGCCGTTTCCAGTGGACGAGGCGTAGCACCGCGAAATTGAGCTGCTGTGTCTAAGACGTATCAGCCGTTGCCGATGCCAAGCGCGGCATACCCCCTTTCGATCTCGGGTAGCGTTAGGTATAAGCTGACAAACTTCGCGGGTCCGCGCAAATATTGCACAAAGATGACAGGGTTGCCTGGTGCGCTTTTATGCTGACTGATATCGACGTTCACTACCTCCTGGCAATAGGGTTCCCGTCTAACAATTTCCGCCGCTTTGTAGAGGTAGTCAGTGTATTGTTTCTGATCGGGCTTTAAGTAATCAGGATAGATTGCTCCCTCACCAATCGGTGCGAGGTTATCGAGATACTTCGGCGCATCTGCATATCGATCCGGAATGACCTTGGATTTCAACGCATAAGATGCAGGGGGGCTGACCACCTGAAAATACCGAACTCCGCGGCCAGCTAAAGCCTTCATGACCGAGTCAGTCACGTCTTCCGCGCATCGCAGGCCAAAGTACACTACTTGTACCGCTCGATAGTCATACTCATGCAGGCTTGGATGCGTAACGATTCGAACTTCTTCTTCATACCCCCATGGCTTGGATTTCATCCCAAGCATTTTCCGCAGAAGGCCGCTCGACGAGTTAGAGGTCAGATCAGTGGTGCATAGTGCTGGGATTTCGTCGCTGTACTGAACGTCTAAGATTTGATGTGCTGACGGCTCAAACGCGACAAGTGTTTCGATCTCATAGCCTATGCAGAAGCCCTGATGGGAGCCGCCATAATGTGCCCACATCAGCTCTTGCAGAGGGTTGAAGCTTAGAGAGAATACGCCGCTTTTATCCACAAACTCCAACACCTTCTCCGCGGCTTGCGAAACAGCGTCCAGTTTTGCTGAAGCAGCCGGCGCAGCGCCTGAAATCAATGACTTCAGCGCTGAGAACTGGATGTCATAAGCTCTACGATCGAAGCGACCCTCGAAAGGGTCATTCAAGGTGGATCTGACCGCTGCAAAAAAAGTCGAATTTTGCAACGACTCCAAATCACGATCGAGCGTGTTCGCACTACCACTGCGGTATTTGAATCCGATACGCGTGTCTGATGAAGTCACGACGTTGTATCTCCTAGCTTCGCGGTAAGCAAATATACAGCGCGCTTGTGCGCATGTTTAACGCCTTCTTCCTGAGAGGAGGGCCACAGACGGGTGATGATGGATAGAAAAATGCCCGCCATGTTTGTCGGCAGGCATTCTCAACATCTACCGACGCGTCCCAGAAATGCCTGCGTTTTCGCTCGAACGATCATGACTAGATCACCGGGCTTGCAACGCAACGATGTCTTAGTCATGGCGCGCGCCCGCGATGAAAGCGGCCAGCCCTGCCGAAAAGCCCTCGTCAAAGCCCTGGCACAGGGTCAGGAATTCAGGCGTTTGGGAGCAACCCAGCGCCAGCAGGAACGATGCGCGCTGCTGGTCTCGGCATTGCGCCAGCGTGAGCTTGTTTTGAGTTAGCCACGCCGCTACTCCGCTGCGACCGGCGTCGGCGGCCAATTGATGGATTGCAGGGGAAGATGTTTGCTCAGGACGAGCGAGGGCATTGGGACGCATGGCGCCCCCTATCAAGTCGTTAGACCCGCTCCCCACTTCCAAATGGAGTGGGCGGGCACAAGGCAGGGTTGGAAGACCGGCTCGATAGGACACCGGCGTGCGCAAGCGCACCCCACCCAAGGCCCGCCCATAGAAAAAGGCGCGCAAAGGCATACGGACGCAAAAATACCGCCTGACGGCGGTTGTCCGCCCATCGAATTTCCGGCTTCCACCCCGGGCTACCGTTGTTGCGGCAGCGAAGGCGGTATATGCCAGAACAGCGTTCACGATCTAGCGCCCCCGAGCACATAGACACCGACGCGATGCGGCACACCCGCTTCGGTGTAGCGCTCCATCCAGTGAGTGCTGATGTCGTACCCTTGCTTGCGGAGCTCGAAGACACGACGTGGCACATGGAGGATGTCCAGTTCGCGATAAGCCCTGACGGTATCGACGGGGCCTCGTTCCAACGCTGCCAACAAGCGCCCCCGTTGTGCTTCTGCACTGTTTCCGGAAACGGCCATGGTCAGCCCTCCGCAGTGTTAGCGGCCTGCCATGCGACAGGATCTGCTAGCCAGGTGCGCACGTCGGCCACCGGCCAGGCGCTGACGCGAGGCGACAGTTTGACGGGCTTGGGGAAACGGCCCTGGGCGGTCCAGGCCCACAACGTCGAAACCGCTATGCCCAGCACGCCGGATACGACGGGGGCGCGGGCATAACCCACGCCGGGCAGGGTGGCGCTGTAGGTTTCGGTAGTATGTACCGGCTTGCTAGACGGCGCGGTACGAGCCGAGTTGAGTTTGGCGGCGTGCATCTTTGCTGCGCTCCATGTCGTTGAACACAGAGGCAGCTTGCCCGCGATGAAAAAGGCTGGGTAGTTGGCTGCGCTAGCAGACGGGCCGCCTTGCTGGCGTATCGGATGGTCTGCTGGTTGACTGATGGGCGAGCTAGCTGGGGGCGCTGTCAGCTAGCAGGCCGACTATGACAAAGCGGCGGTCTTGCCCCATTCGCGGCACCAATCCTCGACGGTTCGCGTATTCACCAGATGGGCGCACTTCGTGAGCATGTCGCGGGCAAACGCCGCTTGGCTGGGGTAGCTTTCCGGCTTGGCCTGCCAGGCTTGCCAGCACTCACGCACCAGGGCTTTGTCGCGCTGCTTTGGGTCGGCTGACAATTTCGCGAGAGCCCCGGCTCTAGCTTGAGCCCGGCGCAAGTCGCTTTGAAGGTCAGGGTCTTCGCGTGCACAGTCATATGCGTTATTCCACGCGTCGAAACTGTCGGCTTGCACTCTCAAATCGTGTGCCTCGCAAACCGCATCCATTATTTCGGTGAGGGGAGTACCTCGCACCGTCATGGAATTGGCCTCGTGAAAAAAATAGCACGACGCCGCCGACAGAAGGTTACCCATCAGTCGTTCTTCATCGCCCTCAAGTAGCGCCTTCAACCTGGGGGCATGGGTGGTGCGAAGCATGGCTGAGAACAGGGCTTTTTGCTCGTCTAAAGACACGTTGAGCATCACGTTACCCCCGCCACCGTTGTGAGCAAGATAGCCCTTTGGGGTGGTGTGGCTTCGCGTGTAATCGTTGTCCAATATAGTGCCGCTGATGATGGATAGTTCGAACCAGCAAGCGCCATCCCACGCAGCGTACCAATACGCGGCGTATGCGCACGCAACAAATTGCGGTAGCTCATCCTGGAAGGCTCCATCTAGCCGAGTGAGTTCGGCGTCGTAGACTCTGGCAGTCGCCGGGCCAAGATGATTCAACGCCTTCACTAGGTCGATAGCGGACGGCAGCCCCATCTCCAAGGTCCTTTGGAGGGCCAGCGCCCCCACTTTTTCTCGAACCGCCTTTTCGGCGGCCCACAGTTCCTCGCGGCTGTTCCAGATCTTTATGTCAGCCTGCACCTCTTCCGTTGTTTGTTGTTCCGTCATACTCGCGCCGTCCTATGCGCCGTCCAAGGAATAGGAGCCAGCGCCAAGCCGGTGGACGTTCCGGCTTTTCGGGGATCAGCCTAGGCGCTGGCAAAGATGAATCTGAACGCCCCTGCATGATACTGGACAAAAAAACAGGACACCAGATGAGCGTTGTTCACGGGGGGCGTCGAAAGATGCAAGGGCAGGGGCGGCGCGTGCCTTGTCGGATATAACCCCCCCCATCGCCGCCGTGAAGCGGTAAGAGATGGTTGATCGCTCGGAAACCCGCATGAATCCTGGGCCTGGGGTAAATATTATTATTACCCCCTATGAACGCCCCCTGACTAGCGAGCGTCCCGGGTTCGAATTACCCTTGTCTGACCTCCTTTTGGAGGGGCCCCCGGGGCTTTGCCTACGAGGGCCAGCGCCTGCGCAACTGGGGGGCATAACTATCTGCCGGACATCCCCAAGTCACTGCAAATGGATTCAAGGTCCACCTGATATCCAGGTAGATCCCACCTGTCCATTACCTCGGGATGATGGTTTTTCACTAACCAATACACCAACAAACAGACGGGTTCGGCAAAAAACTCACGCGTGGCAGCCCTTTCAACTATACGCTTTCGCAGAATCGTGATGCTGGAGAACTGCTTTATTTCCGACTGCTGCGCCGTGTCCAACAGATGCAGATAAGTGTCGATCAAATGTGCAGCTAAGTGGGGCATCTCGACGCCGGGCCCAAGACCCAGGAGTTCATAAGACTCGCGCGCCACGCGAAGGAGCTGTTCGCGCGTGGAGACGACAGCATCTATCTCCTGCACCGCCTGGCAAAAAAAATCATCTGTGGATTCCATCAGCGCCATGCAACGCGCCACCATACGCTTCGCATTCACAGGTACACGCACAGAAGGCTTGTACACCCTATCGTGCACCAATTCAGCATAAGCGTGTTGCAAGAGTGTGCGGACTTGAATTTCGCACGCAGTCTCTGCTGGCACCAAGACTCCATCAATGTCGGTATCTTCTGGGCATCTCACGACGTAGTGGACAGACTGATAGTCAAATACTTCGGGATCTGCGAATACCTCCTGTTCGAAATGTCTGTCCCTCGTGCAAGACCATTGGTTCGAACGAATTATTACCCTGTCGAGCAGTTCAAGATCCGATCGCAACAAAGTTACGAAGCGCACCCCCACTAAGTCTGTCATTTGCACGGCTGGATGCGCGTAGCGCTTTTTCTCCAATTTCCTTAGGGCGGATGCTTCTTCCTTTACTCGAGGTTCAGGACGTATCTTGAGAAACTTGCTGTAGTGCTCTGGGCTCATCTCACGCTGTAACTGCTCGCAAACGGCCGACGTGACGAATTTCCCCCATGTCTCCAAGACTTGGCGGTGTTCGGTCAACCAGCTTGCGAATTGTTCAGCGTTCATTCTTGACGTTCAACAGTACCTTCGATTGTGACAGTGGTCTTGCCGTCAATGGCATCCCCCACAGTGACTAGTGCGATCTTATCGGCCGGTGTCGTAATCATCACGCCACTGGAAAATGCGAGTTTTTGTCGCCTGCGCAAGCGAGCAGTGATGTACTCCGTGTTTTTTGTGACACTGTGCGTGGGAAATGCACGTTGCGCCATAAACGCCGCATACTCGGTCGACTCGGCCCTATCGAGATACTTATCCGCAAACTCCTTGACGCTTACCGTTTGGGTATTGCTCCGCAGTTCTGAGCGCAGCGCCTCCCCGAGTTCTATCTTCTTAACTGGCAAATATCCACGCGAGTTCAAAAACTCCTGGGTAAGATTGAAAAAGTCTTGCGTTAGCCGCTTGTCCGAAGCCGCTACATCAGTCCCTAAAAAGGTGCCGTAAAAATAAAAAGCTGCATTGCGAGACTCAGTGCCTGTCACGAGATGATCAAAGAGGTGAACCGCAAAGTCCTCTTTCTTAAACTGGCCATCTTCCGCGCGTCCTGGCAGGGCGGGAAGTTGCTGAACAAAGCCGATTTTGAACAGGCGCTGACTGTCGGTCAAAAAGACCTTGTTCAAATAGGCGACTGTTGTGCGACCGTCTTGAACGTTTTCCGCCAGTGCATCCTGCATGTCCGCCTTAACCACGGCGAAGAATGGACGTTGCGCAGCACCTGTCTTCCCTCCCATCACGATCAACTTACTTGGTGTGTAGGGGCGCACCCCTTGTGCTTGACACAGCCGATAAGCAAATCGTGCCGAATGCGTCACGAAATCCTGTTCCGTCAGGTCCAGTGACGCCGCAGCCTCTTGAAAAAAGCTCGCTGGCCCATGCTCGGTAAAATCTACCTTTATCCCGTGAGAGCGGTGTCCTAAGGACTCGGCGATTCGCCGATTAAACATATCCAGTCCGTCGCCTTCAAGCGCGACGCTTTCAGTAGAAACGCCTGGAGTTGCAACTTGCTTATCCATCGCCTTGGGTATGTGATGGACGACCAAACGGTCGATGTTCAGGTACTGAAGATCTAACATGACATCTGTTCCATACGATGGATGTTTAACTTAGAACATCGACCTTACAATATGGAACAAAATGGTCCTACTGGTTATTTGTACAGCATACCTGTCACATGCGCAATGCGCAGAAGCGGAAACTCGCCGGCTTTCGCTTGGCGAGTTTAAGAATCGCCGGGTATTTCTGCTTCTGTTGCCCTGGCCGATGACGCTCTTGCCAATCTTCCCTTTGAGATCACACCGTCCGTGACAGCGGTACCAAGTTGCCGCCGATACGCAGCACGTCCAGATAGTCCGCCCATGCCTGCATCATCGCGCGGCGCTCCTTGATGAACTTGGTACGGTTGTAGGCGCCTTCCAGCAAGTCGGGCACGGCGTGGGCGAGCTGGTGCTCGATGACTTCCGGCTTCTGGCCCAGTTCTTCATGCAAGATGGTGCGAGCCATCGCGCGGAAGCCGTGGCCGGTGATCACCGTCCGAGTGTCGTAGCCCATCCGCCGCAAGGCCGCGTTGATGGCCGCGCCGCTCATTGGGCGTTCGCGGCTGCGCGCCCCCGGGAATACATACCGCCCCGTGCCGGTCAATGCGTGGAGGTCGCGCAGGACCGCCACGGCCTGACTTGATAGCGGTACGAGATGGGCGGTGTCGGTCTTGGTGATATGAAACCGTCACTCTCCCTTTTCCAGGTCGATATCCGCCCATTCGGCGGTGCGCAGCTTGCCTGGGCGAACAAAGAGCATCGGGGCGAGTTTGAGCGCGCAGAGCACGGGGAACGTACCCGAGAACGCATCAAACGCCCGGAGCATTTCTCCTACCTCCGGGGGATTGGTGATAGCAGCGAAGTGCCTTTCCACGGGTTGGGGTATCGCACCGATCAAATCCCGGGCCGGGTCGGTTTTGCACAGCCCTTGCTTGATGCCATACCGAAACACGCGACTGGTTTCACTGCGCAGGCGGTGGGCGGTGTATCGTGCCCCACGGCCGTCAACGCGCTTAAGTGCCGCCAAGACGTCGGGTGCATCGATATCAGTGAGGGCGCGGTTGCCTAGCCATGGAAAGGCATCATTCTCCATTCGGGCCAGCGTCTTCTTGTTCTGATCCTCAGCCACCAAGGATGCACGTTCCGCCATCCATGCTCGGGCTACCGCTTCAAAGGAGTTTGCCGACGCCTGCAATAGAGCACGGCGATCATCCCGCTTGGCTCGCATGGGGTCGGTGCCCGCCGCCAGTAAGGCCCGAGCGTTGGCGTGTCCATCTCTGGCCTGGGATAGCGATACGTCCGGATATAAGCCCAAGGCCATGGTCTTGCGCTTGCCGGCGTGACGGTAGTCCCAGCGCCAGTATTTGCCTTGCAAGTTGATCAACAGATATAGGCCGCCGCCATCGGCCAACTTGCGGGGTTTGTCGGTGGCTTTGGCCTGACGAATGGCGGTATCTGTGAGCGGCATGGCGGGCAGTCCTGACGGTGTCTATCGGCGGACGTGACGGTAGCCGCGCAGACGCTCCGTCATAGGGGAACGGCCCATTTGACGGTATGTAGTTGTCGGTACTGGCAACATACCGTCAAAACTACCGTCACCAGACGGTATCTGGCGGTAGATGGCGATAGATTACCTCAGACAACAAAAAAACCCGCATAGCCAGTGCTTATGCGGGTTTCGAGTTCTACGCTAGATGAATCTAGAGGGATATTTGGTGCCCGGGGCCGGAATCGAACCGGCACGCCTTGCGGCGGGGGATTTTGAGTCCTGTACGGATTGCTAGGATTCACGCGGCTTTTCAGCCAATCCGTTCCGCATTTTTTTGCCCTGACCATCGTAGGGGGCGGTGGCAAACGCGGAACGGATTTCAGCGTACCGGACGCAGGCGCGTGACCTTCGTGCGGTAGTGCTTCCGGGTAAGGTTGACGCTGCTGTGTTGCAGCAACTGACTTGCGGCTTCGTCGCTTTCGGACAGGTCGCCCGCGCGCTTGCGCATGTCGCGGAGGATCATTGCCCGGATACGCTCGGCAAGCTCCGTTTCCCCAGCCGCAGCCACGTTGAGAGCGGCCCATTCACGGGCGAACTCCCAGCGGTTGCGGAGCATCGTGTAAGTCACCGGCCGGCCTGTCGGCGTGCTGAGCAACATCAGGTGATGAGCGCGGACGGCCCGCCGGCGGTTGATGAGGCTCGGCAGGATCTCCGACAGTGACAAGTCAAAGTCGGCCTTCTTCCCGGTTTTGTTGGCGTGTAGGCGGAGCAGATCGCCGTCCGGCAGGGGTACGTTTATCGTGTCCTTGATCCGCATGCCCGTAGCCGTCGAGATATCCATGGCATCTTGCAGCACCTGATCGCCGGCCTGGTAGACCGCTTCGAAGAGATCATCGGTAACTTCGAATTCGCGCGCATTCTCTGGGTTCTTCCAGCGCGACTTCTCAAGCCCTGCCGCCGGCCAGTGGACCGCTGTGTATCCCTCCTTGCGCGCCCAGTTCCAAACAATCTGAAGAAGGGCCATTTCCCGGTTGCCGCGCGTCTTCGCGGTACGCCGGCGCAGATAGCCCGTAAGGTGCACCAACTCAACGGATTCCCAGGTGGCGGCGCCAAACACCGGCCGCAGCTTCTTCAGGCATTTGATGTATCCAGCCCGCGTTTCGGCGTTCTGGTAGGACGGCAGGCCGCCTTCCTTGTCGCCTTCCCAGGCTGCGAACGCCTCTTCAATCGTTCCGACGATGCGAGGGCCGCCTTTGCGGATCTCCTCCCATTTTGCGATTGCCTGTTCATAGTCGGTTCCAAGCGGGATATCGGGCTCGCCATTCTGGCGGCGGTCGTAAAAGTAATACGTGACGACCCGCCCACTCTTGCGCTTGCGCGTGTGGGATCGCAGGTTTGGATACTTATTGGTCATGTCACTGCTGAGAGGTTGGGGGCGGAATGGCGCGGGACCTCCCGGCCTTCCACCCAAGCGGTCACATGCGTGACCAAGACAATGGTGTGTTTGCGTACGACCCTGTAGGGGATGCCGTACTCATTGAGGACGCGTTGCTGGGCTGCTGCCTTCGTGTAGCCGGTCAACCGTTTCAACGCGGCATCGGATAGGATGGGATCATCCATATCGCCTCCAAAACGAAGCCCGCGCTAGGCGGGCTGTATCCAGTGCTTCTTTGTGGTGTCCAGCAGGCGCTGGATTGCTTCGGTCATTCCTTGTCTTGCTCAATTAATGATTCATAGATGCGACTAGCGCAATATTTATGGGCCATCGAGTGGGCTTCCGGAACCTTCCCGATTTCGACAAGGAACGCCATGGCGTCGGCGTATGCCCGCGATGTGCGCATCGGGTCCGGTCGTTCCTGGCCGATGACGTGGGCGCATTCCTGAAGGTGGGATGCGGCACGGGCCAGTTGCTCGCAGAGGCGTCCTATAGCCTGGGGGCTGGCCGCCTCAATGAACTCGCGCACTCCAGGGGCCATTGCAACGTCTGGATGCTGATCGAAGGGGTGGACTGTGCCGTGCAGGGCGCCGCCGTCGCGTCGGTCGGGCCCATCTTCGAACGTCAGCCGGCGGAACGAGCAGGAATCCCACCATTTCCAGTCCCGATTGCCGAGGGCGGCGGCAAGTTGCTGTATGTCATTCATAGACCGTGCCTCCATCGGTATGCTGGGTGGGCAGCCCTCCGGAAGGATCAGCTATTAGAGAATTTCGAA
This sequence comes from Achromobacter veterisilvae, assembly GCF_900496975.1. Lineage (GTDB taxonomy): Bacteria > Pseudomonadota > Gammaproteobacteria > Burkholderiales > Burkholderiaceae_B > Achromobacter > Achromobacter veterisilvae. The sequence goes on along the minus strand of NZ_UFQC01000010.1, from coordinate 41,592 downwards.
TAGCTGCCGATTGCGGGGACGGGGTGGCAGGAAACCCCGCAATCGGTGTCCAGTGCGTGTGGTAGCCGGGCCAGTCTTGATAGTGCGGCGTACCGCACCAGGGCGCCTCACCCGCCCATTCGTGCCCGCACCAGGCCCACCACATCACCGGGCCGTCGTCCTCGTGCCACTCGTCCAGCGCGCGGGCGAGCAGGGGCGACACATCCCTGGCGCGCTGCTGGCCGTCCTTGGCCGCCGCGGGTGCGGGGTGGGTCTTGAGGACGCGGAAAGAATCGGTCTGATACCCTCCCAAGGCTCTGCGCGCGTCCCCGGTGCTGGCCAGGGGGGGGGCGGCGTACACAGGCACGGCCTCATATGTGCCGTCCCCGTTGTAAGGTCCGCATTCATAGTGCGTTATGGTTGCGCTGGCCCGGGGCGCGGCGCGCAGCTTCGCTGACACCCAGTGAGCCAATGCCTGCGCGGCCGGCTCCTTTCGCCCATCCGTCGACCCGATCACGCGGCGGCACTCCGCAATAACTTGGCGGCGCACGTCGTCCGGCATTGCCTGGGGCGCGGCATTCTCGATGGCTTCCAGGGCGCGCATCCACGGGCAGTTGCTGCTGCTGTGCTCACCGATTTCTACCAGCAGATGGTCGGCGATGGCATTCGCCAGCTTGTCGGCCATGTCGTGGTATTCGTCGCGCTCGGTCAGCGTCTGATCCCACAGAGCGTCATCAGATGGGCGGGCATGGCCGTTCAGGTAAACCAGTAGCGCGTCCATTTCACTGGCGGCCAGGCATGCTACCCAATGAACGCCTCCCTGGGGGCCGTCCGGCCCTTCGCTTCGGTCATCCTCCAAGGTGAAATCTTCCTCGGCGACGATGATCTGCCCGCTACCGTCAGGTTTCATGTGCAGGCTGGCGCCATCCATCGACAGGACGCCGCTGAGCCGACGCGACGTGATGCTGGCGGGCTGCGCCTCCCCGGCTACAGGGGCGCTTGCCAGGGCCGCGGGAGCGCCACTCAGGGACAATGGCCAAAAGCTGAAGTCATTATCCAAGTCGTAGCGGTCAAGCTTGACGCCATGGGGAAATTGCGCGGCAGCGAACAACGCTTCGGACTCTTCATAGAGTTTGTTCGATATCTCCGGATCCGCTTCGTTATACCAGTTGTTGGCATCTAAGCGCTCGTGGAGGTCGCGGCAATACTGTTGCAGATCGGCGGCGATTTGTTGGGCCATCGCTTCGGTCGGTACGGCCAGCAGCGGTCGGTCGCCACCGTTGTAATACTCGCGCGAGAGGCAGACCAGCCAGATATCCCGCTCATCTGCTACAGGGGCGCGTAGCGCGGACAGCACAGCGGCCTCAATCTCGCGAATACAAAGCTCGGCGCTGCCGGTGTTTACTCCGAAGACGCAAACCCAGTCTTTATAGAGTTCCCCGATCTGCTCCCGAGTCAGGACAGCTTGCTGGGGCGCCGCCTGGGCGGCGTTGTTCTGGTCGGTCATGCTGATTCCTAATAGCGAAGATGATGCCCATTGAGGAGCGCTGATATGATCAGCGTTATTAATCTCATCAAGGAGAGGGAAATGGCCGTGCAAAATGGGGGTGATGTGGGAACTTTGGAATCTCTGCGTGATGCGATCGAGAGAGGCTTGATACCGTCGACCGTAACCAGCGTCGAAGAGGCGAATTATTTCTTGCAGAGCAAGCTCATAAATGATCGCCTCGAAGCCATCGAAATCGACATTGACAAAATTGTGATGAGTCCCGTGGCGAAATCCGACCACACGAACCCAGCGTTCGCCGCGTTGATGCAGGAGAAGGCGAGGCTTCTGCGGGATAGCGATCACCTGAATATGAGCTGGGCTTCAAAGGTGACAGGCATTTCCCGTTAGTTGAGTCAGCGTTCCCATACTCACCTCCCGCCCTCGCTAGAAATGGCGGCGCTCAGCCTGAACCGCGACGGCGTCCAATCGCAGACCTCATCAGCGGCGATGAGGCCGTAGATCCCATTGCAGCGGCGGAAGTGCACGCAGTCGCCGCAGGTCTTGCCTTCGGGCAGGTTCATGTCGTATTCGTCGCGCGCCTGGCGCTTGTACGGTTGGCGGTCGGTAGCCATCAGGCGTCTCCTTTGCCCTGGGTGGCGTGATGCGCCGCCGCTTCCGCGGGGGTTGCTAGCTCGAAATGGGGATGCTCGATGCCGTCGGGCGTCACCACCACCATTCGGTGGGTCTTGAACAGCCCGCCCAGGCTCCAGTTGCAGGACCGGCCGTCGGGTTCCTTTCGGGGCGATCCTGCGCCCGTGAAGCGCCCGACGCAGTCAACGCCGACATACCGCGCCACGTCGCCCCAACCCTTACCCGCGCCGGCCGCTATGAAGTCAAGTCCGTTCTGCAACGTGCCGCACATCGGGCACTTCACGGTAGTCAACTCGCTACTGGGCGCCTGGGCCACGCAAGCGGCCTGGAACTCCTCTAGCGTCATGCGCTTCATGCTGCCTCCCTTTCAATGTCGCGATACATGCGGTCAACCGCCTTCTGCCGGGCGTCCAGCTTTCTTGTTCGCATCAGGTGGTCGTGCAGAGCTTTGTCGTAGGGTTCGATCTCGCGCAGCAGCCGGATCTTTTCTTGGATGTCGGTGGTCGCGTTACATTGGACGGCCAGGGCGTCGCGCTTCGCGAAGTCGGGTTTGTCAGTTGCCCAGCGGGCAAGCTCCGCATCGAAGTCGGCCATCAGCTTCTCGCTAGCAGTCTTCCAGCGGATGAAAAGCAGGTCTCGGCGACTGATGCGCAGGAAGAACCCCTTTTCACGCACGAAGGCGATGATTTCCTCCTTCGTGAACTCGTTGAGGACATCGAGGCCGTTTGTCATGCCTCACCGCCTTTGCCCTGCTGGGCGGCGCGGCGGACCCAGACGCAGACCGGCCCCCAGTCTTCGGTGTCGTGGATGGACAGGACAAACCAGCCTTCGCCCTCGGGGCGGGGCGGTTCCCAGGTGCTGATGTTGGAATCGCCGGCATCGCTCCAGTACGCCAAGGCTGCGGGGTGGTCCTCGGGTTCACTTTCCAGATAGGCGACGTGATATTCCAACTGCTGTGCCGCGAACCAGGCGCTCGCTTGCTCGTCCTGGTCCTCACCGAAAGCGGGGTGTGCCGGGTGCGTCCAGTAGCCGTCGCTGTCGCGTTGGACGGGGGCGGCCTGGATCGGGGGCGCGTTGGAGACTGCGGGGAGTCGAGTGTTGAGCATGAATTGCCTCCAGGTGTGCCGGGTGAGGGCACATACGCAGATGAGGGCGGCAAGGGCCACGCTGGCGTGGATCGGCTGTTGTAGGATCGCCGCTGCGATGGCGCATGAAGTCCATGCGACGATTGAGAGGGGGAGCGTCCAGTAAGTGAATAGGAAGCGGCGCATTAATTGCCTCCCTGCCGGGCGGCAATGGCGGCGCGGTCCAGGCGCTCAATCTCGGCCAGGACCAGGGCTCCGGCTTTGATGAGTTCACGGCGGCGATCCCCGGGCTTCCACCATGCGACGTCCCACGGCCAGAATTCGGGCGGATCGGGGATTGTGTAGTCGCCCTGGGGGAGCGCGTAGCACACTGCCGCAAGTGCCAACTGCTCGGCGGTGTTGTTGTCATCATGCTCCGGCGTCCAGCCCTCGGCGCTGATCTGGCGCTGGCGCTCGGCCAGCACGTCGCGCGCGGCATCGGTCAGTGCATCGCCCGCAGTTGGAGCGATATCGGTGCTGCGGATGACTTCGCACACCTTGTGACCGTGTTCCAACCATCGCTTTGCCACGGCCACGGAATCGGTGAAGAGGGCGGGGAAGGACCCTTCGCAGTACCAGCCGAGGATCTGGCGGGCTGTGTTGTGTGTGGCGTTCATGCGGTGGCCTCCTCCTGCGCGAGGTCGATAGGGGCTTGTGTATCGAGGGCGGCTTGCTGCGCTTCCTTGGCGGCCTTCTCGGCGCGTTTGGCGCGGACAGTTTCCACGGCGCCGTGCGCCTGGAACAGATCCAGGAGATCGTTGGCGTTTACCGTGATGGTTCCGTCCGCTACGCGCCCCTCTAGCGTGTCCAGCAGGATGACGCGCTGTTTAGCCGTCAGCCCGCCCATGAACTTGTCCACGCCGATGATGAGCGGGGAGACGACTTTGCGGGGCAGGACACGACCGTGGATGCTGCTGGGCGTCACCCTGGATTTGCCGGCAGCCTTGGCCTTTTCAAGCTGGGCTTGCAGGAAGGTGCCGGCGGCTTCGCCATGCTTGGCGATTGCTTCGATGGCGGTGGAGGCTTTGGCCGCGCCGGAGCGCACCAGGGCGTGTACATCGCTGTTGGCATGGGCGAGGGTGAGCATCTTTGCGACCCACTGCGGCGACACCTGGTCCAGGCGTGCGATGCGGTCGTTGTCCCACCTGAAGCCGGCCAGCTTGGCGTAGCCGAAAGCGATTTCAAGCGGGCGGAGGTGGCGGCCCTTGGCGCTGCTGATAACGCGGGCGGTTCGTTCGGCGTCGTTGCCCACGAATGCCACAACGTCAATCCAGACGATGCCATCCTCGTCCTGGAGCGGCGCGCCGGCTGCGATTGCTCGGCCTATCTGTTCATGGCGGCGGTGACCGTCCACGATCCACACGCCTACGCCGGGGCGGGGGCGGACCTCCAGCGGTGGAACCTTGCCGCCGGCCATGATGTGTTCAAACAGCGCTTTGTCGTCTTCCTCGGCGGCTTCGCGTTCCTCGCCTTCCAGGAGTTCGATAGGGGTACGCAGGTTGAAGTCGGGTTCGACGTGCAGATCCTCGTAGCGGACCTGCATGGCGTGGGCGCGCTTGATTTCCTTGGACAGGATCTTCTGCCGGAACGAAACGGGGGCGGTGGGTTGGTCGGTCACGGGGATACCTCGTTGGGGTACGATTTGGGCACCTACTACGGAGGGGCCATGGATAAAGAATTCGAATACCGGGGTTGCCGTGTATATGTCCGAGTACATGAGATCACTGGGGAGACGCCGGGATCCCTGTCGGGGCTGTGGCGGGCGCACGTAACGGTGCAACCACAAGGAACGGACTGGGCAGAAGTGGGGAACGGCATGCCATTCCCGGATCCTGATTCGGCCTATGAGGACGGCGAGGTCCGGGGCAAGGCGTTCATCGACGGCTTACCCCTGCACAAGGGTGGCTAGATCTTCTTTTCACCGCCCAGGGCGTCGACCAGTTCGGCCAGCAGCTTTGCCAGTTCGCCGGTCATCAGGGCCATGTCCGAATCGAATTTCTCGTCGTCGTTGCTGGCGATGGTGTCGTTGCCTTCCTTCAGCACGTCCAGGGGAGCGACGCGCTTGATGTCCAGGCCCTCGGTCAGCACGAACGAGATGCGGTCGGCCCAGGTCATGGCCAGGCGGGTGCATTGCTTGCCGGACTGGATGTGGCGGCGCACGTCGTCGGCGTCGATGGAGTGCTTGACGTAGCGGATGGCCGCGCCGCTTTCGCCCGAGGAGCGCAGTTCGGTGTCCTGGTCGATGGAGAAGTTGACCGGGGCCTCGTCTTCGGCCAGCCAGCCGGTCATCGCCGACGCGGGCGACTGCGCCACGTACAGGTTCTCGAGCGGGAAGGGGCCGATGCACTTGGCCAGCAGGCCGATGACTTCATCGGCCTTGGACGAGGCGGCGGCGTCGATCACCAGCCAGCGGTTGCGCGGGTCGATCCACACCCGAGTATCGCGGTACACGCTGAAGGCGCGCGGCAGAAGTTCGTCCGTCACGCATTCCTTGATTTCCTTCATCTGCTTGCGGCCGGGCTTGTAGCCCTGCTGCTCTTCGATTGCCTGGGCGCGCGCCTTGACGGTCTGGTTGATGACGCGGGCCGGTAGATGCTTGGATTCCACGCGCAGGGCCAGCAGGATCTGGCCGTTCACGACATGGGCCAGGCCGCCGCCTTCGCGCGGGGGGATCCAGCCCAGGCTTTGCATTTCCAGATTGGTGCCGGGTTTGAATGCCTGGCGGCCCAGGGCGGCCTCCAATTCATCGCCCAGGAGGGACCAGGGGGCGGAGAGGCGGTAGATTTTCAGGTTCTTGAACCACATGGGGGAAAGCCTTCTGTTTGAATTAATAGGGAATCCAGCCGATGACGGGCTTCTTGGTCGTTTTGCTGATGATCGGCGCGCCCTTGGCGTCCTGTTTCTCGCCGCGCACCATGACCGCCAGGCGGGAGGTTCGGTGCATTTGCCGGGCGAGCCTGATGTAGTCGTTGGCGAACTGGGGGGCGTCGAACGAACCGGATACCTGCACCGGTTTGGCTTTCGCCAGGAGGTATTCCGTCCTGACGGCGATCCAGTCGGCTTCGTCCTTATCCGTAAGCCAGCCGCGGACTTCCTTGGTCATCGTGGCAAGGTGCTTGTCCCAGGCCTTCGCGGCTGCTTTGCGGGCGATAGGCTCGGTCATGCCGAAAACGCAAAATGCGCTCATTTCTGCTTCCTTTTGGCTCGGGGGCGCGCAGGGCGCGGGGAGAGGCCAGCGGAACAGCGACCGGCCCAAATGTTGCTGATGGTTTGAGGGGAGACGCCGTAGCACTGGGCCAATTCGTAGGTGCTGAGCCGGCCGCGTGCGGAGCGGATAAATTCGATTTCTTCGGGCTTGATCGCTTCGGCCTTCGGGTCAGCCCACCGCAGGCGGCGGCGCGGCAGCGGCACGGGTGGCATCCACCCGGCGCGGTCGCGCACTATGAAGTCGATACCGTTCATACGATGAGGCGAACCAGCCAGCCAAGCGCCTGTGGGCCAAAGAAGAAGAACGCGGCAAAGGCGAGGGCGCCGGGCCATGCGTACCAGGGGATATCTGCGTTCGTGTCCCAGTTGCCCTTGCCCGCGTGGTCGCGGGGGGCGATCAGGCCGCCCAGCTTGCGGCAGACCTTGGCGCCCAGGGCCAGGGGGTGGATGCGGGCCGGGGGCGCGCTTGCGCGGATAGTGTTCATGTGGCGCTCCAGGGATCGGCCGCGATGTAGCGGCGGTTGAGGTGTTCGCCGATGGGAACCAGGGCCACCGCCACCAGGGCGAGCAGCGCCAGGCCCCACCAGATGGCGGGGATAGTTGAGGGCATGGGGGGATCTGCGCGGGGTGCGCGGTGGTTGGCTTCGGAGAGCGGGCCGGTAGCCCGGTGTGTTCCTGAAAGTCACTTTCAGCGCCGGTGACGTTGCGGCGCCGGCCCGCTCTCCGAAGCCGCCCCTATGGCGGGGCAGGCGTGCTGCTACTTGCTGATGTCATTGCCGAAGTTGGCGATATCCATCAGTTCTTCGATGAGGCGGATGAGGATGGCAAGCATGGTTATTCCTGGGGGATATTGCGTGGCCGAAAGGCTCGCGTCAGGTCTACACTGATGGTTAAACCGCGTTTTCTTAAAGCGTTGGCGATCCTGGCGCGGTCGTGTCTGGTATCGGCGTGGCGGAGAAGCCCGAGATAGCTGTTCCCGGTTTCGTAGAGGCTATCGGCAGGCGCAGCTTCGATACGGCGCAGCGCGTGACGCACCGTCCGCCTACGGGCCTCAAGCCTGTGGGGCTTGACCACAAAACCAGCAAAATCCACCCCGCGCGCCACGGGCTGGCGTATGGTTTTCGTCGGGTTGAGGGCCAGGTTCAACCCAGGAAGGAACGCATTGATTGCATCGTGTGCCGCATCAATCCAATCCCTCGATTCGTGCACAAGCACGAAGTCGTCCACGTAGCGCACGTAGTGCCGCGCCCTGATGTGGTGCTTGACATGCTGGTCTAGTTGGTTGAGCAGCACATTGGCGAAGAACTGAGAGGACAGGTTTCCAATCGGCAGGCCATGGTCCTTCGGCGCTGTCATAAGCCGCTTATGCTGCGGGACTTTCGTCAGAACTGAGGGCCGGCCACGTATATCCACGCTATCCCTGGGATCGTGAAACAGCACGGTGCGCGTGAGGTTTCTCCACCAGGCTGCTGGAATGCGATTGGCAAGGAGCGGCCACAGGGCGCGCTTGTCAATGCTCACAAAGAAATTGGCGAGGTCCATCTTGCAGTACATGGCTGGCCGTCGCCAATTCTGGGTCACGCTACGAACGTGTTTTTCCAAGCGCTGCGCTGCGTAGAGTGTTCCACGCCCAGGAATGCAGGCGCATGAATCCGCGATGAACCGCGGGTGAAAGATGGGCGCGAGGTGGTTGTAGACCAGGTGGTGAACAATCCGATCGGGGAAATCGGCCGCCCACACCTCGCGGGGTTTTGGTCTGGTTATGGCGAAACATACCGATTTCCCAGGTCGGTACGAACCGTTGAGCAGGTCTTCGTGCAAGGCGATGATGTTTCGCTCAAGGTTCAGTTCGAACCTCAAGGCGCTCGCGGTGTTCCGCTTGTGCTTCCTGCAATCGTAGTAGGCCTGCAAAAGCAGAGCGAACGTATAGCTTGAATCCATAGCAACACCCGATTTGATATGCGGAAAGGACGGACACGCCACTCGTTGTTACGGTTGTTGGTGTTGACGTTGCCGTTCTCGAAATCGACGACCCACACGTTGTTGCTGCCGTAGGGCGTCCTATCGTGCTATTCACGTCGTCTCGCCGAAGGCGTTGCCGGATCAGCGAGAAGACTGCGAGGGACTCGGCCGGAACGACCGGCGAGTATCCCTGTATCGCTTGGCGGTGGGCGGCCAAAGAGGAAGCGCCCAGCGGCACGACCAGATCAATTGCGCATTGACCCAGCCGCCTTGGCGACTGGATTGGCGAGCGCTTTTTCGGTTTGCTGCTTCCACCCGGTTGACTGCTTTCCAATGCTCTGCGTCAGGAGAATGACATCGGCCTGTTGGCGGGGAGTCAGCGCGCGGATGCGGCGGTCCGCGCAGATCCTGGCCGCTACTTCTACTTGACCAACAGCCCAGCGCAGTTCCTCTATATGTGCGATTCGCTCATTGCCGAAACGGCCGTTGGCGATCTGGATTCTCTGGATGATTTCACGGCAATCCCGGCGCATATCTGCGCCGATGGTGCCGCGATAGTTCCTATCCATCGTTGCCACATACCTATTGCACAGGACGGAAAGTTCGTGGGCGGTCTTATAGATGTTGAGTTCAGTGAAGAGAGCCATACCGGGCGCGGGCTATGCCCGCGAAAGGGGTAAAGGGATCAAGCGATGATGCTGCGGAAAGGACGGACACGCCACTCGTCGTAACGGTAGTTGGGGCTGACGCTGCCGCTCTCGAAATCGACGACCCACACGTGGCCGCTGCCGTAGGGCGTGGAGGTCATGTAAATCGAATCCCAGCCCGACCGCATGAAGTTGTCGGGCGCGTGGATGAAGGCCAACATCAGTTCCCGCTGGTCGGGCGCGCGCCAGTCGGAGAATCCGTTGATTCCGATGTTCGTCGGGCTTTCGGCCAGTTTGTTGAAGGAGGCCTTGATATCGGTGTCCACGCCGTCGGCAATGATGCCGTGGTGCAACTGGCCGGCTTTGACATAGGACCCGACGTAGCGGCCTCCCTGTTCCGGCCAGAGTGCGCCGGGTTGCGGCGGGGTGATCAGGATGGCGGGGGCTTCGGCAATGGCGTTCATACGCGTCTCCGTGGGTGTGGGCGAGGTGGGTTGCTACGTGAAAGAAGGCGAAGGGATTAATAGGTAAATCTGCGGAAAGGACGGACACGCCACTCGTTGCTACGGAAGTTGGTGTAGACGTCGCCGCTCTCGAAATCGACGACCCACACGCTGTAGCTGCCGTAGGGCGTGGAAGTGCAGTACCAGCCGCTCTTCTCGAACAGGTGAGGGGCATTGGCCTGCGCGATGATCAACTCCCGGCGGGCGGGGAGATAGAAATCGACGTGACCGCCTTCTTCGTGTTCGGCAGTCAGCAGGGCTGCGGGGTGCTTTTCGTCCCTGATGCGGTTCGTGTTCGACACGCCGTCCCAGTTGCTGAAGCCGTCATGCGTGCCGTCAGGGCCCCACGTTGCTTTGCCGGCATCCTTCTTGGCGGCGATCAGGCCATAGGTCACGCCATCGTCGCCGCGAATATCACCAACGAAGTGGCCGCCCTGACCGGGCACATACTCGCCGAGGGCGTAGCGGTTGGGTCGCGGTGCGCTGTGGTTCAGCAGACGGGCGGTCAGGGCCTGCGTGACCTTCTCGGCGGGCAGGGCGACAGAAGCCCCGCCGCCCAGGTCGATCTGGATAGTGTCGGTCATGGTTATCTCAGGTGAGGGGCCGCGGACGCGGCGAGGAAGTGGTGGGGCTTGCTTTCTGACGCGGGCAGTGGCTACCCGGGGCTGTTGGCATACCCGTCGGAGCACATTGCTGGCCCCACCAGCAATCAGGCACAGCGCCTGCCGATACCCCGCACGCGGGGCATGAGCCGGGGCTGTCAGGCGGCGAAGCGCGGCACGAAACACCTCGTCAGGCATCCGGTAGTTCGATCCATATGCGAGTCGATGCCGTACAGGTCATGCAGGAAGTTGAAGTCGTCGGCGTGGAGCCATTCAGCCAGGCGCAACGGAGTGCCGTTCAGGTGGCAAGCGCTGATATCCATTTCGCTGTTGATGCGGTTGCGCTTCTTTAAATGGCCCATCGTTTCGGCACGATCAAGGATCTGGTCAATCAGCGCCTTGTCCTCGTCGGTGGTATTCCAGTTGATTTTGGTAGGTGCAGGTTTGGGCATGGTCATTTCCTCAATGCTGTGGTGGAAGGCCAGGGGACGGGACCGGCACCAGGTTGCCGAAGTCGTCCATGACGCCGGGGTAGCAGTCGCCGGGCGTGAACTTGGTGCCGACAGCCCAGGCGGTCCAGTAGCGGCGGTCTTCGCTCCACCGGGCGCCGAAGAAGCCGTGCAGGCGGTCGGTCATGTAGTTGCAACTGACATCGTCAGTCGTGAAGATGGTGGTCATGTTCAATCGCCCTGGGTTGGTTGTTGGCGATGAGCCGATTCAAGCGGCGCTTGAGGATGGGCCGCAGGGCTGCATCCACTGCGGCGCGCATTTCGTCATCGAGGGGGATATCGCCGTAGCTGGTGCTGACTGCGTAGGCGCCGGCGAGTTGCTTGGAGATTGCATAGGAGAGGTCTTCGGCGTTTTCCATGGTGAGTTACTCGAATCGGATCGTGGCGGCCTTGGTGAACCAGCCCCAGCCCTGGCAGACGATGCCGCTGACATGGGCGCCGCCTGGCCCTTTAGCGGTGAAGCCGGTGCGGACTGTGTCGTCCTCGCTGCACCCGAACCAGCGGTAGCCGGTGATCTGGATGTCGGAATAACCGCTATTGGTCAGGAGGCGGTGCGCGTTCTGGGCGTCGGTGCAGCCGGCGACGGCCATCGCGAGGGCAATGATGAGAATGGCTTTCATGGAGGTTCCTTGCCCCGGCGCCCGGGGCGGGTGGGGTTAGGCAGAGACAAGAACCAAACGGGCTTCCTGTTCGGGCAGCATGTGGGCCGCAAACGTCACAGCAGTCGCTTTGTCCATCTTTTCGGACTGGCGCGCATTGCCGTGCGCATCCCACCAAATGACGATGTGCTTCCGTTCCACGTTGTTCTCCTAGTCCCTGCCGGTGCGCTCGGCCAGGCCACCAATGACAAAGGTGTCTCGGCAACCGTCATAGGGCCGCTCGTTCTTTATCGTGGATCCGGCAGGAACGAAGGGTGGTGCGTCCAGGCTGGCAACGTCGCCTTCGTGCAGCCAGAATCCGCTTCGCAGGTCGTGTGCGTTGCAGTTCGTTCCAGTGATGGCCCAGGGCTGGTCTGCGTGTCGAATGGTTGCCATGCTGTTCTCCTAGCCCCTACCGGGGCGGGTGGGGGTTAGGCGGCGCGCAGTCTCGTGTTGTGCTTGGCGGCCTTACCGCGACAGGCATTGCACGCGGCTTGGCCGAAGTAGCGCACGACCTCAGCCACGCGCGGGTCGGCTTCGATTTCCGCAATGTCAGCGAAGGACAGCGGCTTGCGGCAGTTGTGGCAGTCAGTAGGCATTGCTGTTCTCCCGTTCTCCCCGGGGTGGGGAGGTGTTGGCTTCGGTAAGCGCTGACTCGCAGCGCTGGCCGAAACCCGCTTTTGAGCGGTTCGGATGCCGGGATTCCAACCGGCGTGACTGTTTCTGTTCTTGGCCGTCTACGCCTCACCCTGTTGATCCGTGGACCGCGCTATGGCGGACTGGATACGGCAGGGACACCGCGCAGAGCCGCGGCCTTGCCCGCGGGTGCGATTGAGCCGGACGAACGCCCCACATAGGCGGGCGAGCAACATCGGCGGCAGGTTGTTAAGGAGCGGTTCCGTTTCGTGCGCTGCATCGAAGCGGCATGGATAGAAGTATTACCGAAACGGTAACACCAGTCAAACCATTTAGGTAACTTTTCAATTGGAATTTTTTACCTAATGGGTAAATTTGATAGATTTATGGACGAAAAAAAGCCGCCCTAGGGGCGGCTGGCGGCATGGTTGGCGCTTGAGGGTTACAACAGGCGTTCGTCAACACCGTTGCGAAGGTCATACGGTGACCACAGGATGCGGCCCACAATGCAGACATCGCGCCCGTCGTCTTTTTCGAGCGGGAACGGCTCGTATGCAGGATTTAGCGACTTTGCAAGCAGGGTTCCATCGCGCTCGCGCCGAATACACTTCACGATCATCTTGCCGCCGTAGTTGATGGCATAGACGGTCCGAGCGTCGATCAAACGCGGATCGGTTACTTTTTCCTCATAGAACAGCATTGGTCCCTCATTGCGAATGACCGGTTCCATGCTGTCGCCGTCGGCGTACACGATCTTCATCCGTTCAATGGGTAGCCTGAACGACTCAAGGAAGGATCGACGCAGGAGAATCTGGCCGATTGCAGTTTCGTGGTAGTTCTCGATTCCAAGTTTGCCGGCCGCCAGCCGCACGTCTAGCTCCGGGACGGCCAGGAACTCCTGATCGTTGGCCGAATATCCGGCGCGCGGAACGTGGCCCACATTGGCGATCCGACTCAAACGAAGGTTGTGGGCTTCCCGCTCCATTTGCTTGGTCGTCTTCCCTCCATCCCAGGGCGCTACGTCCAGGCCGGGAATGCGGAAGCTGAACTCGTCCGGCACCTCGTCAAAGTCAATGAGCCGGCCCGGCTTGTGCGCAGGAGGAGCCTTCGGCCCGGAAGGCGGACCGCTCGGTGTGACCGAGATTCCCAAGTTGAGTTGGGCGATGGCGAGCGCCATGGCGCCTTCAAGCGCTGTGAGCTTCGTGGGCGGCAGGGCGCGAATGTCACTTTCCGAAATCGAGGGGAACGGCCATGACGGTACGTCGGAACGGCGCACCACTACCTCACCTGGGTTCTCGTGGTCCGTGTCCATCCAATTAGCTGGAAGTTCAAACACCTCTTCCATCTTCCGGGCCGCGCGGTCGCCAATGTCCTTTTTGCCCGTCGCGTAGCGACTGACGAGCGAAGGCGTGGAGTATTCGAGACGTGCGGCGGCGTCGGTCTGATTACCGGAGCACTTTTCTTCGATGGCGCGCGCGAAGTTTGCGCGTCGAATCTCTTTGATGGACTTCATATCGGTCATTGGAACCGGGATTACCTTTTAGGTAAATAAACTGTTTCGGTAACTAGTTTTGGTTGAACTATTACCAAAAAGGTAATAAGATCAATCCCCATGAACAGAGCTAATCCCCCAGCAAGCTTCAAGACCTTCTACTTGGCGCTATCTACCAGAGAGCGCGAAAGGTTCGCTAAACGTGCGGGCACGACGGTCGCCTACATAGAGACCCATCTGCTCTATGCCCGAAAGGTTCCTCGCAAAGGAACGATGGAAGGGCTGTGGGAGGCGAGCCAAGAGTTCGGCGCGCCATTCGGTCGCGGTGACTTGCTCCGGTTCTTCTACGACATTCCTACAGCGCAACAGGAGAGCTTGCATGCATAACCTCTACGCCCGCCTCGTGCTTTGGTTGATTCGGCCCGCCCTTATCCGCCATGCGGAAGAGGGCGAGCGCATTAAGGCAACCGTGTTGGCATCTGCGGCCAAGGCTTTTCGTTCGCTTAAGAGGCCTCTGTGATGGCCCCCACTAGTTCCACTATCCGACCGAACTCCGCGTCGAAGCCGCTGCGCATCACGGCCCATTGTTCGTCCGAAAGTGCGGAATGGCCCGGAGCGTTCTTCAGCAGGTCCTCGACGATGACATCGCGCAGGTTGGCCAATCTGTCCGCTGCATTCAATGCATCTCCCGTAGCCCCTCGGGCCGCCCACACCATGGCGATTGCGATGGCAATTGTTTGGGCGGACGAGCGGCCTTGTTGTTGGAAGTCCATGGTCAGTTCCTTCTGGAAAAAGGTTGTTGTGTGGAAGCTCAATCATATCTGGCGGGAACTGGCCGCCTCTTTGGTCGTCGGCGCGCACTTCGGTCACCACCGGCTGGCGCCGGGCGAGGCCGCGTGGTTCTTCAATAGCCCGGCAGGTGCGGACGAGGAAGGGCGCCCTGAGCCCGCGCATGTGCCCGGTGACACGGCATCCCCGCCTGCGCCCGGCGCGATCCAGATTGGTCCCGCTGATGTATGAGCGATCAATGCAATGTCGCGCCGTCGCGCTCATCGTGGCCGGGGCCTGTCAGGTCCCGTTCGGAACAAAGCTCATGGAAGACATCCATGACGGCACGTTCGGATGGATTCGGGAACGTCCGGCCGGCGATCTGCTGGGCTTCCTGGAGGAGTCTTTCGGTCTTGGTCATGAGCGTATCGGCTTGGTTGTGATGACCGAGATTTTCCACAGGTTGACTCTGTTATCGACGCTGTTAGTTCATGAAATTTTCCTACCGCTTTTCTGCGAAATGTTGCATGGGGGCGCGGCCAGGGCCAGGCCGCGCAGGAACGGCCAACCGCCTGAAGAGAAAGGGATTTTCTTGGCCCTCTCGCCTGGATGGACATTGCGGCCGCCTGATGGCGAAGGTTATGGAACGCAATTTTCCCCCCTTTGACGCTGTTACTCATGCTGTTAGTCGATAGGGCACACCTATTGAAAGGCTGAAGGTATGCAATTCAATTCGGAGATTTTTTTTGCCGCGCCACGCGAAGCGCCGATGGAGCCCATGCGGTTTCTCGAACAGTCCGAAATCGCTCGGTGCGCGACCTACCGCCAGGCGGTGCGGCTGGCCTGGGAGCAGCGGCAGCCGCACGGGATGACCATGCGCACGCTGGCCGAGCTTTGCGGTATGTACCCGCAGCACGTCAGCAGCTATCTGCATGAAGACCCTTTGATGCCCAGCGGCGCGCCCAGGCTGAACCTACCCGCCGACAAGATCAGCGTGTTCGAGGCCGCAGTCGGCAACTACGCGGTCAGTCAGTACCTGATTCGGCTCGGTCACCTGACGATCATGCAGGAAGTGATCGCCACTCAGGGGCGTGCATGAGCAATGAGCAAGCTGAGGCGATTGTCAGGCGCGCTTATGAAGAAGAGTTGCGCCGGCATTCATGGGACCAAGCCAAGGCGTACGAGGCCGTGCTTCTGCGGGAGGGGCGCGAACCCCAACTGCGCACGGCACTGCTGCTGGTGGGCCTGAACCACGTATTTGCGACGAGACACTGAATATGTTGACACGGAACGATTCTGGAAGCCCCGTAAGAGCGCGTTGCGCGCCGGGGGCGGGCAAGGGGGCGGCGCTGTCTCGCGCGGCTGCAATGATGTGCAACGGCGCGAAATTCCAGCGGTGGGTTGTTTCCCGCATCGGCGCCGCCCCTGAGGGCGTGTCCGCGAGCCAGCACGCGGCGCAGTACGTGCGCGACATGTGCGGGATCGCCAGCCGCGCGGAACTGGATCACAACGCCAGGGCCGCGACCTTGTTCCATGAGGCCGTCCGCAAGCCGTTCGTCAAGTGGAGCGGGATCTATGGCTGACTGCCTGCATATGTTCAGGGGCTACCGCGTGCCGCCGGAGGCGGTGGAGGCGGTCCGCCAGGCCATTATCGAGACGCCGCGGCGGGTCGATGTCCGGGCGTTGCGGGAGGTGGTCGAACCGGCGCTGGTGTCGGTCAATCCCTGGCCCAGCACCACGCGGAGCGAAGCCGCCCGTTGCGCGGTCAGCGCCTTCCTGTTTGATGCAGTACGCGCCGGCCTGGTGAAGCGGCGCGTGAACGCCTGGCAGCTTCCGGCCTGGTGGCGCGTCCGCAAGCCCACGGGGGCGGCATGACGTTGCAACGCAAGACACCGCTCCGGCAGAAGGCGCCGATGAAGCGTGGTGCCCCGATGCGCCAGCGCTCCGGCATGAAGGCCGCCGGAAAGCGTATGCCCAGCCGCCGCGCTAGGCCGCGTGCCACCAAGACCATGTATCGCAATCCGGCATTGCTGGCCCTGGCAAAGGGCATGCCCTGCAAGATCCGCGTGCCGGGAATCTGCTGCGGGGATCCCGCGACCGTTGTTGCTTGTCACTCGAATCAATCACGCCACGGCAAGGCCGGCTGGCTGAAGGCGCACGACTGGGCCACCGCGTGGGGGTGCCGGACGTGCCACGCCTATATCGACCAGAACACCACTGGCGCGACCTATGAAGAGAAGGTCGCGCTGTGGGAGGCTGGATTTCAAGAAACCCGCTTGTCCCTGATCGTGCTGGGCCTCTGGCCCCTTGAGGCAGAGATCGGGTATTTGAGCTTGTATGGAGAGTCGCCATGAGCGTGAAAGTCATGGGGATGGTGTTTGACCGCTATCCGAACGGGGGCGGGGAAATGATTCTGGCCCTTGCGCTGGCGGATCATTCGAGCGATCAGGGCACGGGCATCTATCCGTCTATCGCGTCCCTGGCTGAGAAGACTCGGCAATCGGTGCGCGCGGTCCAGTACCAGTTGCGTGGCATGGAGCAGGCCGGCTGGTTGATCCTGGTGAATTCGGGCAATGGCGGGCGCAATCAGCGCCGCGAGTACCGAATTTCCGAGGCTTGGATAAAGGGTGCAAATTTTTCATCCCTCAAACCGGCCGCGCCGGAACTGGAAAACGGTGCAGATATTGCACCCCCCGAATCTGCAGGAAAGGGTGCAAACCACGACATAAAGGGTGCAACTGACGACCTAAAGGGTGCAAACCACGACATCAAAGGGTGCAACGGGTTGCACCCGCATATAACCGTCATAGAACCGTCAGAACCATCAAGAACCGTCAAAGGCGCGCGCAAGCGCTCGCCGGGATTCGACGCGCTGGACATCGAATTGCCGGAATGGCTGGACCGAAGCGATTGGGAGGTCTGGGTTGCCCACCGGAAGGAAATCGGCAAGCCGTTGGCGGAACAGGCGGTGAAGCAGCAGTTGAAAAGCCTGGCCGAGTACCGGGACCAGGGTTGGAAGCCCGCGACGGTCATCAGGCACTGCGTGAACGGCAGCTATCAGGGCCTGTTCAAGCCGCCTGGCACGCCGCCGAACTGCACGGGTGTCAACGGGGGCGGCAAGCCCGGCAAGTTCAACCCCACGGAATACGTGAATCGCAATCGCACGCAAGGAGGCAACGGCCATGACGACGGTCGCACAATCGACGCCTGAGCGGTCAGTCTGGGCCGTGCCGCTGGCGAAGCTGGAAGGCATTTCGCTGATCGACCACCTCTGGAACCGGCTTTCCGGCACGTACGGGGGGCGCTGGCTCAAGGACTTCCCGGACATGCAGAGCATCGAGAACTGGAAAGCGGCGTGGGCCGAGGCGCTGGACGAAGAGCGGGTGACGCCGCACGAAGTTGCCGAAGGGCTGCGGACCTGCCGCCGGATGTTCCCGGACTGGCCGCCGGCCATGGGCGAGTTCATCCGGGCTTGCCGGCCGGGCCTGATTCCGGAAAACGCCTTTCACGATGCCGTTGCAGGCATGACCGCGCGCCGCCGTGGCGAAATGGGGCAATGGAGCCATCCGGCCGTGTACTGGGCCGCAGTGCGTGTCGGATCCCATGACCTGCTGAACTGCGGTTACTCGGTCATGCAATCGCGCTGGGAGCGGGCGCTTTCGGACGAGTTGGGCCGAGGAGAATGGGCGGCCATTCCCGCGCCTGCGGTGGCGTTGCCGGCGCCGGGGGCGATTCATACCACGCCGGAAGAGGCCGCGAAGGCGTTGGAGGCGATGGGGGCGGGCGCGATCCTGAACCAATCCGGTCGTGATCCGTTGAGCGGTTGGAAGCGAGTTATTGCCGAAACCGAGAACCCCAAGGGCAAACGCTACTCGCCCGGGATTGTCGCCATGGCGCGCAATGCGCTGCGCATGGGAACGGATCAGGGGGCGCAGGCATGAAGCGCTGGCCGAGAATGGCGCCGACGACGCCCCGCACACCGACCAAGCCGCCCAGGAATCCAGGTGCTGTGGATGAGGAGACGATACAGGCTCAGGTGATCGCGTGGGCGAATATGCAACTGAAGGCTCATCCCGAACTGGCGCGCCTATTTCACGTTCCTAACGGCGGGCTCCGGCATGCCGTGGAGGCCGCGAAGATGAAAGGGCAGGGTGTCAAGCCTGGGGTGCCGGATCTTTGCTTGCCCGTGCCGCGCTTCGGGTGCCCTGGGTTGTGGATCGAAATGAAGACCGCAAACGGACGGGTTAGCCCGAACCAGAAAGACTGGATTGCATACCTCAAGGGTGCGGGGTATCGCGTTGTGGTGTGTCGAAGCTTTGATGATGCGCGCGCCGTGCTGCTCGACTACCTGAACCCGAAAGTGCCTTATTCCCCGGAGATTATCTGATGGAAAGGGGATTCCCGCGCTGGGTGGAAGATGAGCTTTGGAACTGGTCCAGGTGGTGTTGGCTGGGTGACTGGCCGCATCCCAATCCCAACGTTAGATGCGCATCGGCGGAACGCAACTATGTAGCTCCGACCGAAGAGGATGAGGTGGACGAGGATGACGAGCCGCGCCCGACTCCGGTTCATCACGACAACGCGCGAAGGGTTCAGGCCGTGTATGAACGGTTGGTGTTGGTTGAACAGCGTGTGGTGCAGGCCGAGTACCCGCGCCGACATGAGTACGCAGGCCTGACCGCTTCACAGAGGATTACTCAGGCCTGCGATTACCTCGGCATCAGCTCTATCTACTACAGGATTGCGTTAGGAAACATGAAGGAGCAGGTCCGGAGGGCGTTCAAGTGAAATATGCGAAGGAAGTGATCGATCTGCTTGCGGCCTATCCGGGGCGCCGATTCAAAATGACCCATATCTTGAATCATGTGGCGCCGCGTGCAACGGGGGCGGAACGGAATCGGGTGAAGATCGGGGTATGGCGCGCCCTGAATGCGCTTCGAGCGGCGGGTTCAGTCTCTTGCGAAGAGGCTGATCGTAGCGGGGCGCACGCTGAGTATTGGTGGAAAAGCGTTACATCGAGTGCTGGCGAAGCGTTACGCAAACCGTCACAATACGTCCGGGCTCTTGCGCCCTGAGAAAACGCAACGATTGTTGTGTGCGACGAAAGGCCTCGGCGGAGCAATCCCGCTGGGGCCTTTGTCCTTTTAGCGGCAGGAGCTGGAGCGATGATTGAAATCAGGATCGACTCGAACATGCGCGACGTGATGCGGCGCATCGACGCCTTCACGGCGCGTCAGCTTCCGTTCGCCATGGCCCAGGCGGTGAATGCCACTGCCGCACGGGTGCAGGCGGCAGAAACAGAGAATATCGAGACGACTTTCGATAACCCCACGCCCTTCACGCGGAAGTCGGTCGGCCTACGCAAGGCAAGGAAGTCGAGGCCCGAGGCCATCATCTATATCAAGCAGATTGCCGCGGCGTACCTGTTGCCCTATGAAACGGGTGGCACGCACAAGCTCAACGGGCGGGCGCTACTCAATCCGAAGGGCGCCAGGCTGAATAGCTATGGAAACCTGCCGCGCGCCGCACTGGGGCGCATGAAGGCTCGGCCCGATGTGTTCGTCGGTGCGATCCAGACCCGGGGAGGTCAGGTCGTCAACGGGGTATGGCAGCGCGTTGCACCCAAGCGTGCGAAGGGGGTGGCGAAGGTGAGACCCCCGGGCCAGGTGATCACGAAGGCGACGCCGGCACCCGCCGCCTCAAAGGGGAAGCTCAAGCTGCTGATTCGCTTCGGCGACGCGCTTCCCGTGAACAAGCAACTCAACTTCGGCACCACGGCCCGGGAGATTGTCGAGCGGCATTTCGCCGGAGACTTTGACGCCGCATTGGTGCAGGCTCTGAAGACTGCCAGATGAGATGGATATGAAGAGAACGAGAAAGGCTGTGCTGCATGATGTAACGCGCCTTGCCCGTGGCAGATCGGTTCGTATTGCTCGGCGCTGGCGGAGATTGGCGGCCAAGCAGTTGGATGCAGCCCTTCGTGCCGCCCAGCCCTTTCGGGGTGGGCGGGCGACGGCTGCGACGGTGGGCGACTTGACGCTCGCCATCCGGGGCGCCATTGCCATCGTGGATGACCGCCATGGTCGCCTGTATTCCTGATCGTGCTTGCCTCGCCGCTATCCGGTTTTCGGATGGGTCCCCTCCAGGGGGTCAAGCCACGCGGGCATTGCGCGCCGCGTTTTGGGCCCAGCGCCAAGGTGTGAAAGGTGTTCGCACCTGTTCGCACCGGAGCGCCAAGATCGCCGCAAGCGAGTATCCACGTGGCATTCGGGGATTTTTAGGGTGCAAACACCTGTTTGCACTGGTGTTCGCATTCTGTTCGCGCTGGCACGTTCGCGCTGTCAGCGGAAACGCAATGCGCGCGCGGGCTTGCGGCGGTTCGCGCGGCTGCAATCGCGTCTGGAATTGAGGTGCGAACAGGAAACTTGGAGGTGTTCGCACTATGGCAAAAGCGGAAAAGGGCCTTTCGATTCGAGAGTTCGCCCGCCGGGAAGGCTGTTCCGACACGCTGGTGCGGCGTGCGATCACGCAGGGGCGGTTGAAGGCGAAGAAAGATGGAACGCTTGACCCGGCCTTGATCGGTTCGCCGTGGCGCCAAGCTAATGCGACTGCCTCCAAGCCCGACGCGAAGCCCGCGCGACCGGCGTCATCTCGCCGGTCGGCCGGCTCTCAAGGCTCCGAGAAGTCGGCTCCTGGTGACGTCGACTCACTGGAGGCAGAAGCCAGTCGGCTGTTGAGCGAGGACGATGGGGTCGACTATGCCGAGGCCCTGCGTCGAAAGGAGAACTGGCTGGCGCTATTGCGGCAGATGGAATACGAACAGAAATCCGGGGCGCTGGTGGAGTTTGCCGTGGCCCAGGCCGTACTTTTCGAAGCCTTTCGGGGGCAGCGCGACGCATGGCTGAACTGGCCCGCGAAGATTGGTCCGCTGCTGGCCGCCGAGCTTGGGCTGGAAGAGGCCGACCGGGTCACCGAGGCTTTGACTGCGCATGTCCACAAACAAATCTCAGAACTTGGCGAACCCGCCGCCGACTTCAGCCCAGGGTAAGCAGGCGGCATTGTGGCGGGCTGCGCGCCAGGGGTGGACGCCGCCGCCGCGCATCAGCGTGCCGGAATGGGCGGACCGATATCGGAAGCTGGCGAAGGAAGCCGGCAGCACCTCGGGGAACTGGTCGACCAGCACTGTGGAGGTCGCGCGCGGCCCGATGCTCGCACCGACGGAACCTGGCGTACACGTCATCACGGCCATGGTCAGCACGCAAATGCTGAAGACCGCATTGCTGGAGAACATATTCGGGTATTTCGCCCACCTGGATCCCTGCCCGATGCTGCTGCTGCAGCCTAAGGAAGACGCCGCGGAGCAATTCAGCAAGGAGCGCATCAACCCCATGGTGCGGGTGACGCCGGTGCTGCGAGAGTTGGTGGGATCCAGCAAGACACGCACTGCCGACGAAACACTGCTGTTCAAGTCATTCCCTGGGGGCTTCCTGGCACTGGCGGGCGCCGGCAGTCCTGACAACCTGGCGCGCCGGCCGGTGCGGGTGATTCTTGCCGACGAAGTCGACAAGTACCCTGTCACCCGGGAGGGCGATCCTATCTCGCTCGCGGAAGAGCGTACGGCGAGCTTCGGCGCCAACTGGTTGTCGGTCCGGGCTTGCTCACCGACCGTGCAGGACGAAAGCCGAATCGAGAAAAGCTACTTGTCTTCGGACCAGCGGCGCGCCTCCGTGTGCTGTCCTGGGTGTGGCCATCGCCAGTTTCTGGACTTCTTCCGTCACGTCGATTGGAAGAAGCGCAAGGACGACAAGGGCGTGGTGTTGGAGCATTTTCCCAGGACCGCACGAATCTTCTGCGAGGCGTGTGGTCTAGGTTGGTCGGAAGGCGAGCGTCTGATGACGCTGCGCACCGTGCGTTGGCACCAGACGCGCCCCTTCAACTGCTGCGGCGGCCGTCACGTGCCCCTGGACATGTACGACCGCGCCTGGCGAGATGCAGAGGCTAAGGATCCTGGCAGTGGCGGCATTACGGCGGTGGCCGCCGTGTGGGACTGGTGGGCGAGTGAGCGACACGCCGTGTATCGCGTGAAGTGTCCGGACTGCGGCAACTGGGCCGTGGACAACCAGCACGCCGGCTTTCAGGCCAGCAAGCTTTATTCCCCCTGGAGCAAGGACAAGCCATCGGACATTGCGACGAAGTGGTTGGCGGCAAAGGATGACGAGGATCTGAAGCAGGCATGGTGGAACACCCAGATGGGCATGCCCTATCGGGCACACAGCGGCAAGGATCTGGATCTGGAAACGCTGGCCTCGCGCGGCGAGCTATGGGCGGCGCAGGTGCCCTTCGGTGTCGGGGTGTTGACTGCCGGCCTGGACGTGCAGCCGGACCGTGTGGAATGTGAACTGGTCGGCTGGGGGCGAGACGAGGAAAGCTGGTCCATCGACTACGAGGTGTTCGAAGGCGATCCAGAGACACCGGAACTGTGGGCACGCGTAGATGCGTACTTGATGAAGACTTGGTATCGCCACGACGGGCGGCCGTTTAACGTCTCGTCCGCGTGTATCGACTCCGGCGGCCACAACACGCAGCGCGTCTACGAGTTCGCGAAGGCCCGTTTGGGCCGTCGAATCTATGCGATCAAGGGGGAATCCGCGCGGAATGGACAGCGCTCGCCGGTCTGGCCGACGAAGGTCCCGAGCCGCCGAAACAAGGCCACCTATCGGCCGACCATTATCGGCGTGAACACCGCCAAGGACACCATCCGGAATCGGTTGAACAAGGACGCGCCGGGCCCGGGATTTATGCACTTTCCCGCGGATCGCGATCTGAATTACTACGCGCAGCTCACGTCCGAGCGAATCGTGGTCAAGGAAGCGAGCGGGCACAAGTACCGCGTCTGGGAACTGCCCTCGGGCCGCGCCAACGAGGCGCTGGACTGCCGGGTATACGCCTATGCCGCGCTCTGTGCATTGATCCACTTCGGTCTGAGGCTGAATCGGACCGTCGAGGACCTGGCCGAGGTTCTGCATGGTGCGCCGCCTTTGCCTGAGGGCGAAGTCTCTGTAGCGCCGACGCCGCAGGCTGGCGCCGCCCAGGGCGGCCCCTCCGTGCGGGTCAAGTCGGCCGCGCCAGGGCGCTCGCGTGTGAGCAAACTTGCATAACGAGGTACGCAATGAGCGTCTATGACGGAATGAGCAGGGCGGAAATGCAGGCGCGGCTGGCCGCTCTGAAGGCCGCCTATTTTGAACTCCTGACCGGGAAGCAGGTGGCAGCGGCCAGCTACGCGCAGTCGGACGGGTCTAAGTCGGTCACCTATAGGGCGGCCGATATGAGCCGGCTCCAGGGCGAGATCGCCCTCCTGCAACAACTGCTTGGCATCGCCCCTCGGGCACGCCGGCAGATCAGCTTCGTGATGCGCTGATGGAAAACTCTATTTCTATCCTCGACAGGCACGGCAAGCCATTGCCTGCTGTTCGCCGTCGCGGGGCTATGTTGGCGCCGGGCAGCAACGCGCCCTATGACGCCGCCGACCAGAACGGCGGCCACGTGCGTGATTGGCAACCATACCTCTGGTCTCCGGACGGTGAAGTCAACATGTATCGCGACCGCCTCGCGGCGCGTGCGCGTGACCTGATCCGCAACGACGGCTGGGCGACCGCCGCGGTGATGCGGACCGTCGACAACGTCATCGGACCTGATTTCCGGCCGATATCGAAGCCCGATTATCGATGGCTGCGGACTGTGACCGGCATCGAGGCGTTCGATCACCGTTGGGCCGATGAGTTTGGCCAGGCCGTGGAAGCCAACTGGCGCTCGTGGGCGAACGATCCTGCCTTCTACTGCGATTCGGAGCGGATGCTGTCGTTCCCCCAAATGATGCAACTGGGTTTTCGACATCACCTCATCGACGGCGACTCGCTCTCGATGCTGCATTGGCTGCCGCAGCGCATCGGGGTGGGGCGCGCTCGCTATGCAACGGCCGTGCAGATCATGGACCCGGACCGTCTTTCGAATCCGCAGCAGAACTTCGATCAGCAGGCGCTACGCGGAGGCGTGGAGGTCGACAGCTACGGCGTTCCGACCTGGTATCACATTCGGCGCGCTCATCAGGGAGACTGGTTCAGTGCGGGCGAAAGCGTGCGGTGGGACCGTATCCCACGAGAGACGGATTGGGGGCGTCCGATTGTGGTGCATAGCTTCGACCATGATCGGGCGTCGCAGCACCGTGGCGTTGGCTTTCTGACGCCGGTGATCCAGCGGTTCAAGATGCTGATCAAGTACGACAGCACCGAACTGGATGCGGCCATCATCAACGCATTCTTTGCGGCCTATATCCAAAGCCCGTTCGATCCCGATCTGGTCGAAGAAGCCCTGTCCGGTTCGGACAAGGTCAGCGCGTACCAGCGCGAGCGCTCGCAGTTCCACCAAGAGCGCCGAACCCGCATGGGCGATGTCGGCATGACGCACCTGTACCCGGGGGAGACTATCGGCACGGTGGCCTCCAGTCGCCCGAGCAGCAATTTCGCCTCGTTCGAGAGCGCGATGTTGCGGCATTTTTCGGCCGGGACTGGGTTGGCCGCACAGCAGATCAGCCAGAACTGGGCCGAGGTGAACTACAGCGCCTATCGTTCCGCGATGCTGGAGGCGTGGAAGACATTCGCCCGCCGACGGATCGGCTTTGCGTCTGGACAGGCGCACCCGATCTATTGCGCATGGTTGGAGGAATCCATGGACGTGGATGACTATCCGATGCCGCGAAACGCGCCTGAATTCATCGAGGCACGCGCGGCGTATGCGCGAGCTAAGTGGATGGGGCCCGGCCGCGGCCTGGTGGATATCGTCAAGGAGCGCCAAGGCGCGCTGCTCGGGATCGATGGAGGCATGTCGTCGCTGGAGGATGAATGCGCCGAGATCTCCGGCACTGACTGGCGCGATGTGGCCGACCGCCGTGCTATCGAAATGGAGCGCTACGAGCGATTGGGGCTTCCCATTCCCGCAGTGCTCCAGGGGGCGGACTCGAAAGACGCAGTCCAAGTACCGGAGGAAAAATAAATGCGTTTTGCGCACTTGGGCCAGCGGCTGTTCAACACGCCGCTGGCGATTCGCCAGGACAAGGCTGAAGTCATCATGGCCGCACTCGCCGAGCGGCTGGGCGTCAGCCAGATCATGCGTTTGGACGGAGCGAACCTGCGCCCGATGGCCTGGGATGACTATGACGACGACCTGACCAAACCCGGCGAGACGATTCGCGACGCCGGCTATGACATGGTGGGCGATACGCCGGTCGCCTGCATCAAGGTGCATGGCACGCTGGTGCAGAAGCTGGGCTCGCTCCGCCCCTATTCGGGCATGACGGGCTATGACGGTATCCGGCAGAGCATCCTGAGCGCTCACGCGGATCCGGCCGTCGAGGCGATTGTGCTCGACGTGGACTCGCCGGGTGGCGAGGTCGCGGGCTGTTTCGACCTGGTCGACACCATCTATGGCCTACGGGGCGACAAACCCATATGGGCGATCCTGACGGAGTCGGCCTATTCGGCGGGATACGCGATTGCCAGCGCCGCCGACAGGGTCATCGTGCCGCGCACTGGTGGAGTCGGTTCCATCGGCGTAATTGTGATGCACGTCGACCTGTCCAAGGCGCTGACGGCGTCGGGAGTGGCGGTGACCTTCATCACGTACGGGAGCCACAAAACGGACTTCCGCCCGGAGCTTCCCCTCTCGGAGGAGGCGCTGAACAGTGTCCAGGCCGAGATCAACACGATGGGCGAGCTTTTCGTGGAAACGGTCGCCCGCAATCGAAACATCGCGCCCGAATCCGTGCGCGACACACAGGCCGCCTGCTTCATGGGGGCGGCCGGCGTCAGCCGCGGCTTGGTGGACGCAGTCATGGCGCCCGACGCCGCCTTTCTTGAATTGCTGGACCTGCTGGGCCGGTAAACAACCTGTGAGACTACTGCAATGAAGAAGAAAACCTTCGCTTCTGCCCCCTTCGCCTCGTTGCTGGGCCTGGGGCGCGTCCGTGGCGCCCGCGCTGAACAAGATGACGAGGACGACAAGGACAAGCCGGACGACGACCGGAAGCAGCGGGAGGGCGAGTCCGACGAGGACTATGCCCGGCGCATGGAAGAGCGCGACCGTGAAGACGACGAGCGCGACGATGTTCTGGAAAACGGGGAAGACCCGGACGCCGAAAAGGACGACGACGGCGACGACAAGGAGAAAGATCAGTCGAAGAAGGCGGCCAGGGCTGCCGAGCGGGCGCGTTGCGCCCGCATCGTGGCCCACGGCCTGCGGCTGGGCGTCGCGCGCCAGGCGTGCGTTTTCGCCTTCGACACGGGCATGTCTTCCAACGCCGCGATCGCGGCTCTGGACGCTGGCCGAGCGGATCAGGCGCCGCCGGCACGCCGCACCCTGTCCGAGCGCATGCAAGGCACGATCATCCCCAACCCGGGTTCGGGGGGCGGCGACAGCCAGATGACCCTCGCGCAGAAGATCGTCGCGGCGGGCAAAAAGCGCCGCGGCGAGGCTTGATCCCCGCAATTCAGCTATTCAGGAGCAATACTCATGACGCTTCCCGTCAATCCCGTGGGGAACAGCCCCCAGAAGCCCGGCGTCCGGGCAGATGTCTTCGTTCCCGATCAACTCATTGCGGGCGGTCTGCAGATCGTCTCGCAGCCCATCATCCTCGCGGCGGGTAAGCTGCCGCGCGGGGCGGTGCTGGGCATGATCACGAGCAGCACCGCGGTCGCTACCGCCGCCGGAACCAACACGGGCAACGGCACCTTCGGCACCGTCACTGTTGGTGCCGGCGCCAAGCTGGGGAATTACCAACTCACCGCCACCGCCGCAACCACGTTCAAGGTGGTCGACCCGGAAGGCACCACGCTCGCAAATGCGACCGTGGGAACGGCCTACACGCAAGGCGGGCTGGGGTTCACCATCACCGCAGGCGCCACGGCATTTGCTGCGGGCGACTCGTTCGTTATCGACGTCAACGACGCCGTCGGCCAGTTCGTTCTCTCGGTGGAAGGGGCGACCGATGGCAGCCAGGTCCCCTCTGCCATTCTGGCGGACTATTCCGATGCGACGGATGGCCCGGTCAACGCCGGCGCCTATGTGCAGGTCGAGGTCAACGGCCGCGCGCTGTACTACGACCCGAGCTGGACGCTGCCCGCGCTGACCGCGGCCCTGCGCCAGTACGCCATTCACGTCAAGTCGTCGGTCTCGGCCGCTGACCCGATCTAAACCTAAGCGCAACGCATGGAAAAAGGCCCCGCCCAGCGGGGCCATTTTTGTATATACGCCAAGAATTTCTGGAGATGACGAATGTCCTCTTTGTCCTACACCACGATCGACCTGATCGGGGTCGTTCCGAACCTGAAAACCGCACAGTCCTTCCTGCTGGACCGCTTTTTCCCCAACATCGTGACCTCCGATACCGAGGAGGTCGCCATCGACGTTGACATCGGCAAGCGTCGTATGGCGCCGTTCGTATCGCCCCTGGTCGAAGGCAAGCTGGTCGAGCAGCGCCGCTTCCAGACCAACAGCTTCAAGCCGGCCTATGTCAAGGACAAACGCGCGCCGGACCTGCTCAAGCCGGTACGCCGCATGATCGGTGAACGCATCGGCGGTGATCTGACGGGCGCCGAACGCGAAATGGCCAACCTGGAAGCGGAAATGACCGACCAGGTGGATATCCTGACTCGTCGCCTGGAATGGATGGCCGCCAGCGCGCTGCGTTCGGGCCAGGTGACCATCGAGGGCGAGGGCTTCGAAACCGTGATCGTCGATTTCGGGCGTGATGCCTCCCTGACGGTTGCCCTGACCGCCGGCCGCAAGTGGACTGCCGCCAATATTGCCGCAGGCACGGCATCGCCGACGCGTGATATCGAAGCCTGGACAACCCGCATCCTCAAGAGTTCGGGAGCTACGGTTTCGGAGCTGGTGTTCACCCCGAGTTCGTGGGCTGGCTTCAAGCTCGACCCGGAGCTGAAGGGAGCCATCGTGCTGCCCGCCCAAGCCTCGTTCGGCAACGCGATCAACCCCGCCACCGAAGTTAAGCAGGGCGCGGTGTACAAGGGAAAGTGGGGCCAGTTCGACCTGTGGGTCTACAACGACTGGTTCGTGGACGAGAACGACGTCGAGCGGCCGATGCTGTACGACGGCGATCTGATCATGTCCGGCCCCAATCTGCAGGGCACGCGTGCCTTCGGCATGATCAAGGATCCTGCTTTCAATTACCAGTCGCTGCCTTTCGCGCCGAAGACCTGGGTCCAGGAAGACCCAGCGCAGCGTTTCCTGATGATGCAGTCGGCTCCCATCGTCATCCCCAGCCGAGTGAATGCCTGCCTGTCGGCCAACGTCTGCGATCCGGTGGTGGCCTGATGAGCGGCGCCACTACTCCGAAAGACAAGGCGCCGACCACGGCGAAGCTCGTTACCGCCGTCGTGGCGCACGGGCGCGTCCTCCTGGCGGAAGACGGCGAGTCGCTGATGGCTGGCGATGAGGTGGACCTGCCGGCAGACGAGGTTCAGCGGCTGCGGCAGCTCGGCTTCCTGGAAGATCCGGACGCGCCGGTGATTCGTCGGGACAATGGCCCGCGGTTCGGATCTGCTGCCGGTCCCCAGATCCGCCGGGGCTGACATGGTCGACTTTGACCAGGTCAACCAGGCCGTTAACGGCGCGTTTGGTGAGGAACTGGTCTATCAATCTGTGGGCGGCGGCAAGCCCGAGCCCGTGCCCGGGGTCTTCACCGATGCCTACAAGACGGCGTTCCAAGACGGGCAGGGCGGCGTCGGGTGGGTGACGACCGCACCGAGCGCAGGCTTTCGCCTGGCCGATCTGCCGCGGGTGCCCGCGAAGGACGACCGCATCACCCGCAAGAAGACCGGCGAATCGTTCCTTGTCTTCGAACAGCAGCCGGACGGCATGGGCTGGGTACACCTGAAACTGAAAAAGCTATGACCACGACAAACCAACTTCGCGCCTTGGCAGTGCAGGCGCTGACGAACACGACCGACGCGGGAGAGCGGGCGTACTCGCCGCGGGACCAGGCCTCCTGGGACGGAGAGTATCCCGTGCTGTTCGTGCGCACGAACGATGAGGCCGGCGTTTCGTTCGGTCGAAGCGGCGCCCCGGCGTTCACGGTGACTTCGGCACTGGTTGTCGAGGCGAGGGCAGATCACCCTGGCGAGCCGGACGACGCCGGCGCGGCTGCCTTGCTGGTCAAGCTGGAATCCTTGCGGGACCAAATCAAGGCTGCCGTCATCAACTACCCGCCGCTCATGCGAGAACTCAACCAGTTCTCCTATTTCCGCACCCGCATCGCGCCGGGCCCGGAAGACTCCGGGCACCATCTGGGCTCGGTGCTGGTGGAACTGGGGCTGGAGTTCGTGCAGGGGCCGGAGGATTTCTTCCCTGTGCCGACCAATCCCTTGGAAGGGGTGGATACGCGAATTCAAATGCCCGACGGCACCGCCGTTCCCGGCTTGGATATCGACCTACCGCAATAGGAGCGACCTATGTACATCAAACCCCGCGCCGGGCTGCAAGTGATTGACCCGGTGCGAAAACAGTTCATGCCCGAGGAGGGTATGGAAGTGGACGATTTTGACCTTTACTGGGCGCGCCGCCTGCGCGATGGCGATGTGGTACGCGCCAGCACGTCGGCTTCCGACAGCAAAGTCTCCTCTCTGGCCACCACTTCGGAGGTCACCGCCACGCCCAGTAAGGGGGGCAAGTAAATGAGCATTCAGTTTCCCAATATTCCGCAGAACCTCCGGGTGCCGCTGTTTTATGCTGATCTGGATCCGAGCCGCGCCAATACGGGGCAGTTCAACCAGCGCGCGCTCATCATCGGACAGGTGACGGACAGCGGTACGGCGGTGGTCAACAAGCCTGTGATTTCTCAGGGCGCTATCGAGGCTAAGACGATGGGCGGCCAGGGCTCCATGCTGGCGATCATGACTGCGGCCTACCGTGCCCGCGATAGCTTCGGCGAGGTCTGGTATCTGCCGCTGGCCGACGACGAGAACGGGGTTGCTGCGACGGGCGCCATCACCTTCACCGCATCCGCCACGGCCACGGGGGTGCTGTCGCTGTACATCGCGGCCTTCGCTGGCTCGCCTATCGTCTCCCTGGTTTGCACCCCCACGATGACGACGGCGCAACTTGCGACGGCGCTGGTGGCGCAGATCAACTCGCTGCCCGATCTGCCGGTGACCGCCGCCGTCGATGCTGAGGTGACATCCAAGGTGAACATCACCGCCAAGAACAAGGGCTTGGCGGGAAACGATATCGACCTGCGGCTGAACTACTACGGCGCGAGTAACGGCGAGACGCTGCCCCCGGGCTTGGCGGCGACCGTCGCGCCCATGTCTGGAGGCTTGCTGAATCCGTCGTTGGTCACCGCGCTGGCGAACTTGGGCGACATGACGTTCGACTTCATCGCCATGCCCTACACCGATGCGACATCGCTGAACGCGGTGAAATCGCTGTTGTCCACAGTCACGGGCCGCTGGAGCTGGTCGAAGCAGTTGTACGGCCATGCTTACGGAGCCTATCGAGGGACGCTGGGAGAGTGTCAGACGTTCGGCGCCACGCGCAACGACGAACATATGTCGATCATGGGCTTCAATGACTCGCCGACGCCCGCGTGGGTGATGGCGGCGGATATCACCGCTGCGGCCGCCGTCTCGTGCCGCGCCGATCCGGCGCAGCCGATGCAGACGGTGGCTCTGGCCTGCTTCCTACCGCCTCCGGTCGAAGCGCGCTTCGAGCTGACCGACCGCAACACGTTGCTGTGGACGGGCATCAGCACTTTCACGGTGGCTGATGATGGTACGGTGGCGCTGGAAAATCTGGTCACTACCTACCAGGTGAATGCGTTCGGGCAGCCGGACAACAGCTACTTGGAGGTCGAGACCATGAACACGCTGATGGCCGTCCTGCGACGGCTGAAAATCGTGGTCACGTCCAAGTACGCCCGAAAGAAGCTTGCCAGCAATGGCACGCGGCCGGCACCGGGGTCGAACATCGTCACGCCCAATACCATTCGGGCGGACCTCATCGCGGACTACCAGGCGATGCAGGACGATTCCGGGTGGGTGCAGGGCGCAGACGTATTCGCGAAGGGACTGATCGTGGAGCAAAACCAGTCGAATCCGAACCGTGTGGATGTGCTCTACCCCGCTGTGCTGATCAACCAGCTCCGCATCTTTGCGCTGCTGATGCAGTTCAGCAACATCGTTCCCGCCTCGGCCGCAGTCGCAGCCTAAGCCTGTTGCGAGCAATACAAATAGTCGCCTTCGGGCGGCTTTTCCATTTCTAGGAGCCGAAACATGGCAAAACTTCTGGCCGGCACCGCGCAGGTCACGGTTGACGGCAATTCCTACATGATCGAGGGGGCGGCGAAGTACAGCGCCTCTTCGGTTCGGCGCGAATCGCTGACGGGCATGGACGGGTATC
Organism: Achromobacter veterisilvae; assembly: GCF_900496975.1. Lineage (GTDB taxonomy): Bacteria > Pseudomonadota > Gammaproteobacteria > Burkholderiales > Burkholderiaceae_B > Achromobacter > Achromobacter veterisilvae. Next base: position 9,919 of record NZ_UFQC01000010.1, on the reverse strand, counting down.
ACGGCGTGAAAGAGACGCCCATTCCTGGCTCGATTTCCTTCAGCGCACGCGATGCGGGCGACCTGACGGTCGAAGACTTCAATCGCATGCGGAACGTAACCGTCGTTCTGCAATTGGCCAACGAAAAGACTGTTGTTGGCCGCAACATGGCCTGCGTGGATGCGCAGGAAGTAGATACCACCGAGGCAACGTTCGATTTGAAGTTCGAAGGCCCATCGGTGTCCGAACAGACTGCGAGCTGACATGGCAAAGAAAGAACTGCAAGACGAACTGGTCGTCACCCTGCGCAAGCCCATCACGCTGGGCGCCGGAGCGGACGCTGAGACCTACACCGCCCTCAATCTCTGCGAGCCGGATGTGGAGGCAATCCTGGAATTCAATCGACGGGCGGCCAAGGATCCGGGCGATGCCATGCGTTATCTGATCGCGAAAATCTCTGGCGTTCCGCTCGCCGTCATCAACAAGGTGAAGGCGCGTGACTTCACCAAGTCCGCGGCTTATCTCACGGCGTTCATGGGCGATGAGGACGACGCCCAGGGAGATGAGGAACCCCCTGAGGGAAAGTAACTCGGCCGCGGCCTGATTGGGGGTTGATTGCCGCGGCCACCGCGAAGTTCTACGGCTGGTCGCCGCGCGATGTGAAGGGGCTCAAGCTCAGCGAGTTGCGCTGGTGGCATGACGCGGCGATCCGCCTGGGAGGTAGGAATGTCGAATGAACTTTCTTTCCGAATTTCGGCTATCGACAATGCGTCGAAGGTGGCGGATAAGGTGCGCGGCTCGTTTGGGCGTATCTCAGATCCTGTAGGCCGGATGAGCCAGCGCTTTTCCGAGGTGGGAAAGCGGGGGGCGGCAGCGCTCGGAAAGGTCTCTACCGGGCTGGATTCCATTTCCAAGGGTGCCCGCACCGTCGCTGATCGCATCGCGTCCATTGTTCCGGGCATGGCCGCGCTTACGGGATTGGCGGGTGCGGCTGGGGTGGGTGCGCTGGCTCAGCGCTGGGCTTCTTTGGGCGCCAACGTACAACGTACGTCGCGCCAGTTGGGGGTGTCGGCGCAAGGCCTGCGCGCGTGGCACTACGCCGCCCAGCGTGCTGGGGTCGCGGCGGAGCAGTTCGACCAGAGCATGATTTCCTCGCAGAACACCATCCGCGAGGCAGCATTCGGAGCAAATCCGCAGGCCATGATGTTGCTCTCACGCCTGGGGGTGCAGATTTCGCGGACAAAGGATGGGCAGATAGATTACCAGCGCACACAGCACGACGTGCTGACGGCACTTGGAAAAATCAAGAATCCCGCCGGACAACGCACTGCTGCCGATGCTCTTGGTGTGGGGGCGCTCCTGCCGATGATCCAAAGAGGAACCTTTGACGCGGACCGTCAGCGTGCCGTTCTGAATGGGTATGCCCCGGGGGAGGAGGCAATCAGGCGTGCGGCCGAATTCAACGACCGCATCAATGAACTGACCAGTGGCGCAGGCGCACTTGCAAGCACCATCGGCGACAAGCTGGTGCCAGTCCTGACGCCGATGGTGGAAAAGTTCTCCTCATGGCTCACGGAAAACCGCGTGAACATCGCGGACCGCCTTGCCGATGCAGTTGGAAAGCTGACGGGGTGGATAACCAGTGTGGACTGGGGCGCTTGGTATGAGCGTGTTAATGCCATTGCCGATGTGTTCGGTGGGTGGGGCAATGTGCTGACGGCCATCGTTGGCATCAAGTTTGCGTCCACGCTGCTGGAATGGACCGGCGCTCTAGCTGGTCTCGCATCGACGTTGACCGCAGCGAAGACGGCGGCCGAGGGGTTGAAGACGGTTGCGGGCGGGGCTGGGGCGGCCGGCGCAGCTTCTGCGGCACCCTGGTGGGCACGTGTGCTCAACCCGTGGGCGGTCGGGGCTGGCGCCTTGCTGTACAGCTCCAATCTTAATGGCGGCGAAGAGGAAATGTTGCGGCAGGCGCGTCAGGCCGACGGCAAGCGTTACCTCACGCCGCAGGAGAGCGCTCCGGGCGGCGCCAGTGATCCGAAGATCGTGGGCATCGCCCGGCGGCTTACGGAACTTGGTTGGGGTCAGGAACAAGCCGCGGGGATCGCCGCGAACATCCTTCGGGAGTCCGGGGGGAATCCCTATAGCGTCGGCGACGGTGGGCGAGCCTATGGCATCGGTCAGTGGCATCCGGACAGGCAGAAGGACTTCGAACGAGTATTCAAGAAGGACATTCGAAGTTCGACGCTGGACGAGCAAATTCGATTCTTCGACTGGGAGCTGCGCAACGGGCCGGGCCAGCAAAGGTACGCCGGAGACCTTCTCCAAAAGACAGGAAGCGCAGGTGCTGCGGCTGCAATCGTGTCTCAGTACCACGAACGTCCCCAGGATGTTGAGGGCGAAAAGGCCAAGCGTGCTGCTATGGCAGACCAAGTGCTGAGGGCTATGGGTGGCTCCCCGGTGGCGTCCTCGGGAGGGGCGGACGCAGCCCCCGCGTTGAGCGGTCCAGGGATGGATCAGATATCTCGCGCGCTTGAATCTTCGTTCCAGCGGCTGGCGTTGAACATCAACGTGTCTGCCCCGCCGGGCACGCGCGTGGAGGCGCAGGATGCCAATAGTGCGGCGCTGCCGACGAGGGTGAACTATTCGATGGGGCTTGGAGCGATGCCATGAGCATTACTGATGTGGTGAATGTCGCCGGAAGTATCGGGGGTGTTGCAAACGCCATCGGAGATTTGTTCGGTCCCGGGGCCGGCAGTTGGGAGGCCTCGCTACAAAAGGCATCCTTCGGTGGCGTGCCCTTTGGCGTGACTACCGCCCGGACGCATGCAGGCCGTCGGACGGCCGTGCACGTGTATCCCTATCGGGATGATGTGTGGGCGGAAGACCAGGGGAAGTTGCCCAGGCAGTTCCGTATTCATGGCTTTCTCATCGAGGACAGCCTTGTATACGGGGGGGGCGGGGTGGTTGCCCAGCGCGAAGCCCTGATTTCCGTGTGCGAGACGAGCGGGCCGAAGACTTTGGTCCATCCCACCTTCGGAACCGTGCAGAGCGTCGTTTGCGTGGGTGGCATCGAGGTGGAGGAACGCAAGGACCTCGGCCGGGTGTTTGAGTTCACCATGACCGCTATGGTGACAGGGGAGCGCCAATACCCAGGCACAGAGCAGTCCACGGAAGACGCGGTAGGGGAAGCGGCTGAGGAAGTGCGCGAAAAGAGCCTGCTTGACCTGGCCGGCGAAGTGGCGGAAGACATCCGGCAAGGTGCGGCGGTGGTACAGCAAGCTGTATCGACGGTCGTGGGTTATTACCAGATGGCCGTCGGCATCGTCAACAGGGTGAGGCGGGTTTTCAATGCTGTCTCCAACCTTGCGGGAAACTTCGGCCGGCTGTTCGGAGGGGGAAATTCCGGTTTTTCGGGGTCCAATCGAAGGGCTTCGCGCTCCACGTCAGTCGCCGATGCGTTGGCTGCTGACGTTGCTGCCTCCGCTGCGGTTGTCGCGGCTGGCGAGCGAATGCAACTCGCGGCGGCCAACATCGCCGATACGGATGCCTACGCGGTGACGGTCCGTGACTTTGTTGCGGCGGTTGCCGCGACAGCGGTGGATCCCGCGGATCGGATTTCGATGCTTAGTGAACTGGCTTCGTTCGCCCCGGCATCCATGCCGTCGACTTCACCTGTCGGCCAGGCTATGGCGTCTATGAGCGAGGCCATTGCGGCACACCTGCGCAGGTCAGCCATCGCTGAGCTTGCGGAGGCCGTCACGCAGTATCAGCCGGCATCGCAGAATGATGCCGCCGCTGTCCAGACGACAGTCACAGAAGTTGTGGATGCGGAGATTCTCGTTGCGGGCGATTCGGGGGACGACGCCAGCTACGAATCGTTGCGCGCGGTCCGTAAATCCATCGTCGCGGACCTCCAGGCGAGGGGGGCGGACCTTGCCGAAATTGGGGCCTTCGCATTCGCCGGGACGATGCCCGCGCTGGCGCTCGCCAATCGAATCTATCGGGACGCTGGGCGCGCCGATGAGCTGGTGCGGCAGGTCGATCCGGTGCATCCGGCGTTTATGCCCCCGAGATTTGAGGCCTTATCAAAATGACGAGCGACGACTTGACCCTGCGCGTGTCCACGCCAACACGCAATGGGAATGGGTACACCCTTTCTAATGCTCGGAACCTGGGCGGCTGGCAAGACGTCAGATTTACCCGGGGGGTCGAGAGGTGCCCCTCGGACTTCCAGACTTCCATGACGGACGTGTACCCAATGGCTGATCCGCCTGATATGCAGGTGCAGCCCGGCGACTTTTGCGAGGTCTTCCTAGGGGGGGACCGGGTGAGTACCGGCTGGGTCGACCAGTTCATTCCGGGCTTCAACGATGGGTCGCATACGGTCACCCTGACCGGGAGAAGCAAGTGTCAGGACCTAGTGGACTGCGCTGCGGTCTATGACGGGTTCCAGCTTAGCAACGCTAGCGTGCTTTATATCGCCCAGACGCTGGCCGCGCCTTTCGGCATTCGGGCCGCGCTCGCGCCAGGAACGGACCAGGGGGCACCCGTGGAGCAGGTAGTGATCCTCGCCGGGGAAACCGCCTATGACGTGCTGGAGCGCGTTTGTCGCTACCGCGGCCTTCTTCTCTACGACACCACGTCCGGAGACTTGGAGATTTCCAGCGTTGGTAAGGCGACCGCGGCAAGCGGCTTCCAGGAAGGCGTGAACGTTGAACGGGCAGTGGCGATGTACTCGATGAATCAGAAATTCAGCGACTACTACGCGATTTATCAGGGCCTGGATCAGTTCAGCGATATTGGCGGGGCGCCGAACCAGATCGCGCACCTGGTTGACCCCAGTGTGCAGCGATATCGGCCACGCGTCGTGCTGTCCGAAAACGTGATGGGCGGCAGCGTGATAGCTGAGGACAGGGCGAAATGGGAATTGTCGCGGAGGCAGGGGCGTTCGTTCCTCGTGAGATTGACGACGGATTCGTGGAGGGACGCTGCGGGTGCGCTGTACGCGCCCAACACGCTCGCGCCCCTTGTTCTTCCGTCGCTGAAGCTGGGAACGCCTCAGTCGCCGGTGATGTGGTTGATCGCGGAGGCCACCTACAAGCGGGGCAGGAACGGAACGACGTGCGAGCTGGTACTGATGCCGCCGCAGGCCTTCTACCAGCAGCCCTTTATCTGGGCGCAGTTCGGACCCGATCAGACGGTGCAATGACATGGAACAGATCCTGGAACGGCTTTTTCTTCGCCTTCGAATGATGGTCGGTCGGGGGCGGGTGGCGTATGTCGATGACAGCGGCCCCGTGCAGATTATGCAGGTCCGGGCGAGCGGTCTGGAACTGGCTGACCGCCGGGTCCGGCCGCAGGAGTTTGGGCTCACATCGAATCCGCCTTTCGACTCCGACGCGGTGCTCTTGTCGGTCGCAGGCGATAGGTCCGCGACGATGGTAACGGGCGTAAACCATCAGGGGAGTCGCCCGCGAGGACTGAAGCCGGGAGAAACTAAGCTCTACAGCCTGGATGGGAAGTACATCTACCTGACGGCCGGGGACGGCCTCGTGGTAGATGCGCAGGGCCAGGACGTGGTCGTCAACAACGCACGGGATGTGACGTGGAACCTGAGCGGGAAGCTAACCATCGCGGCACCCGGCGGAATTGATCTGAAGGCGCCGGAGGTCAGGGCGACGGGCGACATGCTGGACAACTACGAAACCAATGAACGCACGATGAAGGACATGCGCGAAATCCACAATGAGCACGACCATGATGTGGAGGGCGTGCAGCCCGGATCCGCAACGATCAGGTCGAAGAAACCGGAACAGCAGCAATGAGCGATATTCGGATTGTGTGGGATGGCGCGACGGTCCATGGTGACTGGGTGCTGGAGGGGGGCGATCTGCTTACCGACGGCGACCTAGCCACTGCCATGCTGCTCAGCGTCTTCACTGACGGTATGGCTGCTCCTGATGACGTGATCCCTGATGGAACTGGCGATCCTCGCGGCTGGTGGGGGGACCAGTTCGATCCGACCCGGCCGATAGGTAGCAAGTTATGGCTGCTGGAGCGCGAGAAGCAGACACAGCGGACACTCAACCGCGCTTATGACTACCTCGCCGAATGCCTGCAATGGCTCATTGATGATGGTGTGGTGTCGCGGTTTGACATCAAGGTGGAATGGACGCGCGAGACGTTTCTTGGCGCCCAGATTATCGCTTTTTCGCCCGGTGGAGATGCCCTGCATACGGGGAAGTACCTATGGGCCTGGAATGGAATTAACTGACATGCCATTTTCCCGTCCTACGCTCTCTGACCTGCGCAAACAGGTTATGGCGGATATCAATGCTTCAGCCTCGGGGGCGAACGCCTTTCTTCGAAAGGCGGTGCTTCGGGTGATGGCCGTCGCGCAGGCGGGGCTTGCGCATCTGCATTTCGGGTATCTGGACTATATCGCCAAGCAAGGCGTCCCCTGGACGGCCACAGGCGAGAATCTGGCGGCCTGGGGCGCCATGAAGGGTATCTATCAGAAGAACTCCGTGGCAACCAGGCTTGCTGTGGAGTTTTCGGGGACGCCTGGCCGCTCTATCAGCTCGGGCGTTAAGGCAACGCGGCGAGATGGCGAGCGCTACTCCGTGATGGAGTCCGTGACGGTGGGCGGCGATGGCAAGGCGCTTGTCATTGTGGAGGCCGTCACGCCAGGCACAGCGGGGAATTGCGCTGCTGGTGAGGGGCTTACGCTGGCGACGACGATAGAAGGGGTGCAGTCCACCGGCGTGGCGGTGAACACGATCACAACCGGGGTGGACGTGGAGGACTCGGAGGCGTTCGGGGAGCGCATCATGGATGCCTACCAGGAAGCCCCGCAGGGGGGCGACCGAGACGATTACAAACGATGGGCACTGGGTGTCCCGGGGGTTACCCGAGCGTGGTGCTCGCCAAATGGCTTTGGTGTGGGAACTGTGGTGCTGCGCTTCATGATGGATTCGGCTCAGGCGGCGCACGATGGTTTTCCGCAGGGAAGCGATGGCGTGTCGCAGTTCGATCAGGGCCCGGACGGCCTGCCGCGCGACCTGGTCGCCACTGGCGATCAGCTCACGTTGGCCGACGCCATCATCGACCGAGAGCCAGTCACCGCGCTTGTCTTTGCTTGCGCGCCCAAGCAAAACCGACTCGTCCTCACGATTTCGGGACTTTCCAATGCTAGTACGGCTACGCGCAACTCGATTGCATCCTCCATCACGGACATGCTGTTTCGCAACGCGGATCCGCGCGCGGGGACCATCAACCGCAATGACATTGAGGGGGCAATCAATAGCGTCGCCGGAACGTCGGGGTGGCTCATGGAGTCGATCACCGGGACCGTGGATGGGGTTACCACGCCGTACCCGGGGAACATCACCAGCGGGATGGGCGAGCTGCCCGTTCTTGACGAGATTATTTACCTGTAGGTGGGGCTATGGCTTTGAACCTGAGAGCCGGAGATTTTCTCCAGGCTTTTCTCAAGCTCTTGCCTCGCGGCCGCGTTTGGTCTCGGGATTTGAGCAGCGTGCAGAACCGAACGCTGCTCGGGCTCAACAAGGTGTATGAGACGAATACCGCGAGGGCAAACCAGCTTCTTGTCGATGTGTTTCCGGGCTCCACGTATGAGCTATTGCCGGAATGGGAGGCCACGCTGGGGTTGCCAGATCCTTGCGCGGGTCCAGCGCCAACTGTTCAGGCGCGAAGAGCCCAGGTCGTTGCTAGGCTGGTTGCCACCGGCGGCCAGTCCATTCCTTACTTCACGACCCTCGCGAAGAATCTGGGCTACGAAATAACGATTACCCAGTTCATGCCGTCACGCTTCGGTAAGCGCTTTGGGACGCCATTTGGCGGCGCCGACTGGGCTCATTCGTGGCAGGTAAATGCGCCTACCTTCACTGTAAATCGGTTGCGTTTTGGCGATTCCTTTGGCGGCCCGTTCGCCTATTGGAACAACAACGTCCTTCAGTGCGAGTTGCTTGCGCTCAGGCCGGCCCACACCGTGCTGAATTTTTCTTATTCGGAGTAGAAAAAAACATGGATCTTTTGATCGCGCCTCACACTGTCGCCAAGGAGCAGGCCGATACCGCTCCGGCAACGGGCACGCCCGGCTGGGCGACGGACGGGAACCCAGGAACGAATACTCCGGCGACGCAATGGCCTGCGTATGCCTTCAACGCCATCCAGGAAGAGTTGACCTCCGTTATCGTCGGCGCTCAGCTTTCGCCAAGCCGGAATGACAACGCGCAACTGATCAAGGCTATCAATAAGCTCATCACCGCAGCCGTTGCCGGACGCCCGCTTGCCTATTCGATTTCAGCGTTGCCCGATGAGGATGTTGGCCCTGTCGTCGTCATTGAGTGCGGGGAGGTCTGGATCTGGACCGAGACCCCGTACTTCACCGGCTACCGATCGCCGCTGTGCGGTCGGCCCGTGGACGGACACACCTTGACGCCGCTGGCGAGCGAGGTTGATGCGGTAGGGGGAGTGCTGCCAAAAGCGGCCTACGCGCGGCTGTGGGGATACGCCCAGGAAAATGGTCTGGTGGTTACGCAGACGTTCTGGAATGCAAACAAGGGTGGTCATTACTTCGTCGACATCGACGCCAATACGTTCCGCGTACCGGATCTGCGCGATATGTTCCGTCGTTTCACCGGGACTGACGCTGACACTGCAAATGCACGGGCGTTGGGATCTGCGCAGATGGACGCCCTGCAGCAGATCAGCGGAACCTTTGGACTTCGACGTTTAAACGATGGAAACTCCCTCGTCGGCAACTCTGGGGTTTCTGGGGCCTTCACTTTCGCCGCCGGCGCACGTGGACCGTCGCCGCGCTTGCAGTCTGCGACGGATGCGGCAACTTTGGCGGATGACCAGTTGACCTGGTCAGCTTCCTCCGGTGGCGCCCGGACGTCTATGGAGACGCGCGGCCGGAACACCGCTTACCACCCGCGCATCCATGCTTAGCGTCCTTGCCACTGCAAATGCAAGAGCTATGGGTAGCGGGCAAGCGGATGCGCTGCAAGGGTTCCGCGTGCGCTTTCGTTGGGGCCAAGATCCTGCGGGTAGCCCATACATCGGTGGCACCGGGACATACAGTGGCTACACGTCGTTCAATGAAGGTACACAGTCGCTTGTCAATGATGGAATTCACGGCACGCCGCGAATTTCTTATGAAACGCGCGGCCTCAACGTCGCGTATCACCCCCGAATTCACGCCTAGGCTATGCGTGGATCCGAGGGTGATACGCGGCGTTCGACCCGCGGGTTTCCGTCGACGTGCGTGCCACGCGGCTGGTGTCGAACGTGACAAGATCCAGGTTTGTCGTGCCCGGGTCTGTTGCCAAGATCGTGCCGCCACTAGCGCCGCCTCGCGATTGCAGCACGTAGGCGCCCGACGCCGCCGCAATCGCGCCAGCAGCCGAAGGAATCGGCCGAGATTGCAGGGCTCCGGTGATGACTTGCATGGCGTCGGCCTGTCGGCTGCCGAGCGGCCTTGCATTTGCAGTGGCATGGTCAGGCTAGGCATGCAGCCGCGGAAAGTATGCGGTGTTTTTCGATCGGGTTTCGACGGCAGTGCGCGGTGCTCCAGAAATTCCGTCAGTGATCGGATCGGCAATGAGCGAGTTGGTGTCTGCGATGCTACTGGCGTCTCCGGCGCCCGCCACCAGCCCCGCCGCTCCAGCCCCGCTAGACCGGGTGAGTTGACGGTGACGGTGCCCTTGAAGCGCGTCGAGTTGCAGTGTCGCGAAGGTCCGCGCATTTGCAGTGCAAATTCCTTTACTTGGAGATCTATATGCAAAAAACTGTTTTTCAAACCGATATCGACGGGCTGTATGCCTACCCCTCAATCGCGAACGAACTCGCGCTCGCGCCAGGACATTTCAATATCCCGTTCGGTGCGTACGAAGACCCGCCGCCCGAGGCG
>NZ_UFQC01000053.1 GCF_900496975.1 Achromobacter veterisilvae | reverse complement strand
GGGGGCGGCGACTCCGGCGGACGGCGCCGGCGGGACGTGGCCGGCGCGGGCCAGGCGCTGGGCTTCCCAGGCGGCGGGCACGCCGCGCCCGGCGGCGCTTTTCGCGGCTTGTTCGGTGGTCCAGGCGGGGCGGGTTTCGTCCAGCATCGGGATGCGCGCCGGGTAGGGCGCGGCGACGCGGGGGATGGCGGAGATCGCGGCGACGTTCATGCGGGGCTCCCTGTCGTGGTTGGCCTGCGGGCAGGCCGGTCCAGCGGGGTGACGACTTCAATGTAACAGGAATACCCCGTCAGGAAAAAGGGGCGGCACCTGTTACCGATGTCCTCGCACACGTGTTACCCATGTCCCCGCGCGCCGGCTTTCGCCTGGGGCCGCCCCGGCCCGCTCAGGGCTTGGTGGCCTGCATGGAGGGCCGCTGGCTGAAGGTCTCGTACCAGGCGGCCGTGGCCGGGTGCGCCGCGCGCCAGTCCAGGTCCGGGAAGCGGAAATCCAGGTAGCCCAGGGCGCAGCCGATGGTGATGGTGCCGATGTCCAGGCGGCCGGCCAGCGCGGCCGCGTTCTTCTCGATCAGGGCCAGACCGTCGCGGACCTTGCCCAACTGGCCCTGGACCCAGTCGTTCCAGCGCAATTCCTCGGGACGCAGCGCGGTTTCGTAGCGGGCCAGCAGCGCCGCGCCCAGCATGCCGTCGGCCATGGCCTGTTCGGTCAGGACCGGCCAGCGCGCCTTGCCGGCGGGGAACAGCGCGCCGCCGCCCAGCTCGTTCAGGTATTCGCACACCACCCGGCTGTCGAACAGGACCTGTCCGTCGTCGGTGATGAAGGTGGGCACCTGGCCCAGCGGGTTGCTGGGGATGATGGTCTGGTCGCGGGCGACCGGGCCGGCGGCGCTGGGCAGTTTTTCGATGCGGTCGGCCAGGCCCAGTTCGTGCGCGATGACCATGCACTTGCGGACGAACGGCGAAGCGGGCGAGAAGAAGATTTTCATGGGGATCCTTATCGGTGGAAAGCCTCAGTGTTGGGCATGGGCCAGGTGTTGTCCAGCGACCCAGCCGAAAGTCAGGGCAGGGCCCAGCGTGATGCCAGGGGCGGGATAGGCGCCGCCCATGACGGACTGCATGTCGTTGCCGGCCACGTACAGGCCGGGGATGGGGGCGCCGTCCGCGTCCACGGCCTGGGCGTTCGCGTTGGCGGAGACGCCGCAGGCGGTGCCGATGTCGCCCGCATACACCTTGACGGCGTAGCAGGGGCCATCGTCCGCGATCGGCGCCAGGCAGGGATTGGGCTGGTGGTCCGGATCGCCCAGATAGCGGTTGTAGGCGGTGCCGCCCTTGCCGAAGTCAGGGTCTTCGCCTCGCGCCGCGTGCGCGTTGTAGCGGCGCACCGTGGCCACTAGCGCGTCGGCCGGCACGCCGAGCCTGCCGGACAGCGCCGCCAGCGTGGGCGCCTGGATCAGGTAGCCCTGGTCGATCAGGTGCTGGCGCGGCCGGCCGCCGGGCAGCGCGAGGCCCAGGCCCCAGGTGTCGATGAAGCGCTGGTCGCAGATGAGGAACGCCGGGATGCTGGGCGCCGTTTCGTGGCTGCGGTACATGGCCTGCACGAACTCATGGTAGGACGTCGATTCGTTGACGAAGCGCTCGCCGGCGCCGTTCACGGCGATGAGGCCGGGCTTGGCGCGGTCCCACACCAGGTGCGGGTAGCGCAGGGGCTGGCCGTCCCCGGATTCCAGGATGGAAACGGGCGCCCAGAACGCCGGGCTGGCGTAGCCCGCGCCCAGGGCGGCGCCCGCCTGCTCCGACAGCCGGATACCGTCGCCCGTGTTGTCCCGGGGCGACATGGACCAGTCGCCGGTGGGCTGCGGATAGGCGGCGGCGCGGCGCTTCGGATCCCACGGAAAGCCGCCCGTGGCCACCACCACGCCGCGGCGGGCGCGGACGTTCAGCGTCTTGCCGCCCCGCGACACCGCCGCGCCCAGGACGCGGCCGGAGGCGTCGCGGATCAGGGCGCGCACGGGTGTGTCGAGCCAGTACTCCACGCCGCGCGCCAGCAGGCCATGGAAGAGCTGGGCGGCCAGGGCGTTGCCCAGCAGCAGCCGGGTGCCGCGGTGATAGCCGCGCGCGCGGTCGGCCGCGTAGCGCAGCACCAGCTTGATGCTGTGGCGCCAGGCCGCGAAAGAGCGGGTGGCGCGCAGCAGGTGGCGCACGTCGGTGATGTTGACCATCATGCCGCCCAGCACGGTGAATTCCTTCAAGGGGTCGCGCAGTTCGCGGAAACGGCGGCCCAGCTTGCGACCGTCGAATTCCACCGGGTCCAGCGAGCGGCCGCCCATCGCGGCGCCGGGGCGGTCGGGGTAGTAGTCGGGCGACGCGGTGCGCGCGGCCACTTGCAGCAGGCCGCGCGAGCCCAGGTAGTCCAGCATGCGCGGGCCGGCATCCAGGTAGGCGCGCTTCATGTCGTCGGACGCCGCCGCGCCCACGGTCTGTTCGAGGTAGGTCCAGACCTTGTCGAAGCTGTCGGGATGGCCCGCCGCCTCCGTCTGCGCGTTCAGCGGGATCCACAGCGCCCCGCCCGAGATGGCGGTCGATCCGCCGATGCGGCCGGTCTTCTCGACCAGCAGGACGTCCAGCCCTTCCTCATGCGCGGTCAGCGCTGCGGCCATGCCCCCCGCGCCCGCGCCGACGACCAGCGCGTCCACTTCCCTGTCCCATTCGATGCTGCTGTCCATGCGGCTTACGCTCCCGATCCGCCCAGCGATTTGCCGCCGTCCACGAAGATGACCTGGCCGGTGATGAAGTCCATGTGCGGCGCGGCCAGGAAGGACACGGCATTGGCGACGTCTTGCGGCTGGCCCGCGCGGCCGGTGGGCTGCAGGGCCAGTTGCGCGGCCAGGCGGTCGGGCGACAGGTTGCGCAGGAGCGGCGTGTCGATGAGCCCGGGGGCGATGGCGTTGACCAGGATGCCGCGCGGGGCCAGTTCCATGGCCGACGCGCGGGTATAGCCCACCAGCGCCGCCTTCGAGGCCACGTAGTGGGGATGATTCCTCGCGCCCAGATAGGCGCGCGACGCGATGTTGACGATCTTGGCGCCCGGGGCCATGCCGAGCGCGGCTTCCTGCGTCAGCGTCGCCACGGCCAGCAGGTTGACCTCGAAGGCGCGGCGGTAGTCGTCGCTGGCCACGTCGAAGAATTTGCGTTCGTCGAAGACGCCCGCGTTGTTGACCAGCGCGCTCAGCGGGGCGCATTCGCGGGCCAGCGCGCGCGTGGCGGCCTCGTCCGTCAGGTCGACCACGCGGTGCTCGACCGCCAGCCCCTGTTCCCGGAGCTTGCGGGATTCCCGCTCCGCCAGTTCCGCGTTGCGGTCCGCCATCGCGACGCGAAAGCCGTCGCGCGCCAGGCGCTCGACGATGGCCAGGCCCATGCCGCTCGCGCCGCCGGTGACCAGTGCCGTACCCAGATCCATGGTCTCTCCTTATACGGCCAGGTAGCCGCCGTCCACCGGCAGCACCGCGCCATTCACGTAGCTGGCCATGTCCGAGGCCAGGAAAAGCACGGGGCCGACGATCTCGTCGGCCCGGCCCGCGCGCGCCAAGGGCGCGCGCTGCATGTACCAGTCGGTGCCGTGGGCCTGCGCCCGCTGGCCGGCCGTCATCTCGGTTTCCATCAGGCCCGGCGCCACGGCGTTCACGCGCACGCCGTGCGGCGCCAGGTCGCGCGCCAGCACTTCCGTGAACGAGCGCACGCCGCCCTTGGACACCACGTAGCCCGCGGTGGAGATGCCGCATCCATAGGCCACGATGGAACACAGGTTGACGATGGCGCCGCGCGTCGCCTTTAGCTGTTCGACAAAGGCGTGGGTGACGTTGAAGGTGCCCTGCAGGTTCACTTGCATGACGCGGTCCCAGATCTCGGGCGTGCGCGGATCGTCGAACGGCGCGCGCGCCGAGATGCCGGCGTTGTTGACCAGGACGTCCAGGTTGCCGTGGCGCGCCGCGCATTGCGCGGCGAAGGCGCGGACGGCGTCCGCGTCGGTCACGTCCAGCACGGCGTCGCTGGCCTGGCCGCCTTCGGCTCGGATGGCCTGGGCGGAGCCGGCGGCCAGGCCGGCGTCCACGTCGGCGACGATGACCAGGGCGCCCTGCCGGGCAAAGCCCTGCGCGATGGTGGCGCCCAGGCCGCGTCCGGCGCCCGTGACGAGGACCCGCTTGTCTTGCATCTGGATCATGGGTTTTCCTTGCGAGGTTGCTGTGAACTAGGCGCCGAGATAGGCGCGCTGCACGCCTTCGTCGCTGGCGAGCGTGGAGGATTCCCCCTCCAGCGCGATCTCGCCGTTTTCCAGGATGTAGGCGTAGCTGGACACCGACAGCGCCAGCTTCACGTTCTGCTCCACCAGCAGGATGGTGATGCCTTGTTCGCGGTTGAGCCGCAGCACGATGTCGAAGATCTGTTCGACCACCAGCGGCGACAATCCCATGGACGGCTCGTCCAGCAGGATCATCCGCGGGCGGGCCATCATGGCGCGGCCCGTGGCCAGCATCTGCTGTTCGCCGCCGGACAGCGTGGCGGCCCTTTGTTCATAGCGTTCGCGCAGCCGGGGGAAGATGCCGCAGACCATGTCCAGGTCCTGCTTGACCGCCGCGCGGTCGCGGCGCAGGTAGGCGCCCATCTCCAGGTTTTCGCGCACGCTCATTTCGCGGAAGATCTCGCGGCCTTCGGGCACTTGCACGATGCCGCGGCCCACGACCGCGTCCGCCGGCAGGCGGTGTATCGGTTCGCCGGCGAAGCGCACGCTGCCGGCGGTGGCGGAGACCAGCCGGGAGACGACGTTGAGCGTGGTGGACTTGCCCGCGCCGTTGGCGCCCAGCAGCGCGACGACGGCGCCTTGCGGCACCTTCAGCGACACGTCCTGCAAGGCGCGTATGTTGCCGTAGGCGGCCGATACCGCGTCGACTTCAAGCAGAATTTCAGCCACCGGCGGCTCCCTTGCCCAGATAGGCCTCGATCACGCGGGGATTGCTGCGCACCTCCGCGGGCGTGCCCTCGGCGATCTTCTCGCCGAAGGACATGACGGTGATGCGATCCGAGATCGACATCACCAACTGCATGACGTGCTCCACCAGCAGCACCGTGATGCCGTCGCGTTCGCACAATTCCGTCAGCAGGCGGTCCAGCGTCTCGATCTCGCGGTTGCGCAGGCCGGCCGCGGGTTCGTCCAGCAGCAACAGCTTGGGCGAGATGGCCAGCGCGCGCGCCAGCTCCAGCATCTTCTGCCGCCCGAAGTCCAGGCTGCACGCCGGCGTGTCCAGGTAGTCGGACAGGCCCACGCGTTCGAGCAGGTGTTCGACGCGTTCGCGGGTTTCGGCCGCGGCCGGGCGCAGCAGCTTGCCCGCGGTGTCGGCGCCATGCGCGTAGGTGCCGAGCAATGCGTTCTCGCGCACGCTGAGCGCGCCGAATAGTTCCAGGTTCTGGAAGGTGCGCGCCACGCCCAGCGCCGCCATTTCATGCGGCTTTTTCGCCGTGATGTCGGCGCCGTCGAACCGGATGCTGCCGCTGCTCGGGCGGTAGTAGCGCGAAATGCAGTTGAACGTCGTGGACTTGCCGGCGCCGTTGGGGCCGATCAGCGCATGGATGCGGCCGCGCTCGACCTGCATGGACAGGCCGTTGATCGCGGTCAGCCCGCCGAACTTCACGGTCAGCCCCTGTACGTCCAGATAGGGATGCGCGCTCATGCCGCGCTCCTTTCCGTCGGTTTGGCGGCGCCCGCGGCGTTGCGCGGCGCGGCGGGAAAGGGGGCGCGGCGGCGCGTCCCGCGGCCGGCGAACAGGCCCTTCGGCGCGAACATCATGAAGCCCATCAGAATGAAGCCGTAGATGATTTCCTGGAACGACAGGGCCTGGCGCAGGAGTTCGGAGATCAGGCCGAAGACGATCGCGCCGGCGATGGCGCCGCGCACGGAGCCGATGCCGCCCACGACCACCATCGTGAGGATCAGGATGGTGGTCTGGAATCCCAGGCTTTCGGGGTGGATGAACGACGCGAACGTCGTGTACATGCCGCCCGCGATGCCGGCATAGGCGGCCGACACCGTGAAGGCGGCGCGCTTGACGGCATTGACGTTCACGCCCATGGCCTGCGCCGCCACGTCGCTTTCACGCACCGCCCGGAACGCCGAGCCGAGCTGCGAGCGCGACAGGGCGATGGTGGCCGCCAGCAGCAGCGCGGCGATCAGCACGACGAAGGGGTAGGCCTTCAGGTCGGAGGACAGCTCGTAGCCGAACAGCGTGGCGGGCGAGATCCGGAAGCCGTTCGAACCGTTGGTGACCGATTGCCAGTTCAGGAACACCCATTGCATGGCCTCGCCGAACGCGAAGGTCGACAGCGCCAGATAGATGTCGCGCATGCGCAGCGCCAGCGCGCCGATCAGGTAGCCGAGCGCGGCCGCCAGGAGGCCGCCCGCGACGATGGAGATGAAGAACGGCGGGTGCCACAGGTTGTTGACGAGGCCCGCGGTATAGATGCCCACGCCATAGAAGGCGGCGTGCGACAGTGCGAACTGGCCGGTCTCGCCGATGACCACGTGCAGGCCCAGCGCCAGCACGACGAACACCATCAGCAGGTTGACGACGTAGATGACATAGCCGCTGGCCACGAAGGGCAGCGCCGCCAGCACGGCGGCCGTCAGTGCCAGGAGAATGCGGTCGATCTTGTTGCTCATACTTTCTTCACCTGCAGTTTTCCGCCCAACAGGCCTTGGGGACGCAGCAGCAGCACCACCATGATGGCGACGAACGGCGCGACCACGATGGCGTTGGTCGAGATGAACAGCCCCACCAGGTTCTCGGCCACGCCGATCACGAAGCCGCCCACCACCGCGCCCGGAAGGCTGGTGATGCCGCCCACGATCGCGGCGGCATAGGCCAGGATGGCGATATGGCCGATGTCCGGGGTGATGAGGATCTTGGGCGTGATGAGCAGCGCGGCCACCGCCGAGATCAGGCCCGACAGCGCCCACACCATCATGCGGATGCGGGCCAGGTTCACGCCCACCAGGCGGGCCGCCTTCGGATTCATGCCGACGGCGCGCATCGCGCGGCCGACGCGGGTATAGGTGAACATGAAGAACAGCAGCAGCATGACGCCCACCGCCACGGCGAGGATCACCAGGTCCAGTTGGGTCAGCACGGCGTCGCCGATGATGACGGCGTCGGTGGGCGCCAGCGGCGGCAGCGAGCGCGGGGTGTCGCCCAGGCCCGTCTGCCGCACCATGCCTTTCAAGGCATAGGCCAGGCCCAGCGTGGCGATCACCATCTGCACGCCCACGCCCTTGGAGGCGATGACGCGCTCCATCACGACGCGCTGGAACAGGCCCGATACGAGGGCGACCGCGGCCAGCGTGACCGGGATGACGGCCAGGTAGGGCCAGCCCATCACCAGCGTGAGGAACAGCGCGATGTAGCCGCCGACCATGAAAACCTCGCCCTGGGCGAAATTGGGCACGTCGGTGGTCTTGAAAATGATCACGACGGCGACCGCCAGCAGCGCGTACACGCTGCCCGTCACCAGTCCCGACAGCACCCCCTGCTGCAGGAACAACCAGATATCGGCAAAGCTCATGATGGTCTCCGGCCACCCGCGCAACGCTGCGCCGTTGCGCGGGCCGGCCTGTTTCGGGGCCGCGGGTCTACTTCTGGTACTGCCAGGTGCTCTTGAACGCGCCGGGCACGAGCGACATATTGGCGCCGTCGAACTTGATGTAGATGGCGGATTCCTGCGCGGCGCGGTCGTCCGGGCCGAACTCGATGGGGCCGGCCATGACCTCGGAGTCGAACTTCATCGTTTCCAGCGCCTGCAGGACCTTTTCGCGCGTGGGCTGCGGACCGGCGGCCTTGAGCGCGTTCACCACCGCCATCGCGGGCGGCAGGCCGTAGGGCATGTACGACTGCGGATAGCCCGGCTTGGCGGCCAGGTCGGGGTAGGACTGCTTGTACATGTCGTACACCCAGGTCAGCTTGGGGCCGCCGGGCAGGTCGGACAGCACGTCCTGGATGTAGACGTTCTTGAAGGCGTCCTTGTTGCCCACGTTCTCCACCAGTTGCTTCAGGTCGGCGGTGCCGTTCACCGCCAGCACGATGGGCTTGTTCCACCCCAATTCCTGCGCCTTCTTGATGATGAGCGCGGCGGGGCGGGCGTAGGTGGTCAGCAGCAGCACGTCGGGGTTGGCCGCGCGGATCTTCAGCATCGGCGCGGTGACGTCGGTGATGTTCGGGTTCACCGACTGCACTTGCAGGGCCGGGTCGCCCAGTTGCCTGGCCTGGGACTGCGCGGCTTCGAGGTTCCAGCCGCCGTACGCGTCGTCGTGGTTGATGTAGCCGATCTTCTTCGCTTTCAGGTGTTCCGAGGCGAACTGCACCATCGATCCGCCCACCGCGTGCTGCGAAATCGAGAAGGCGCCGTAGATGTACTTGGAGGGCGGATAGAGGGCGCCGTCGCCCGAGGCGTTGAGCATCACGAGCGGCACTTTCTCGCGTTCGACGTATTCGCGCGCGGCCACCACCGCGGCCGAGCACGATCCGCCGTTCAGCAGGAACACCTTGTCCTGTTCGTTCAGCTTCTTCACCGCGGCGACCAGGTCGTTGGCGTTGCAGCGGTCGTCTTCGATGACGAGTTCGATCTGCCGGCCGTTCACGCCGCCTTCCTTGTTGACCTTGGCGTACCACATCTTGGCGGCGTTCATCACGTCGAAGCCATAGGCCATGCCGCTGCCCGACAGGGGCGCGAACATGCCGATCCTGATGGTCTTGTCCGTGACGCCCGGCTCCTGCTGCGCCTGCGCGCCTGTCGATAGGGCCCACGCGCACAGCGCGGCAGCCGTCGCGTAGCGACTACGTTGATTCATGCTTTGTCTCCCGTTTCTGGATGCGCGCCTGTGTTTGCGCGGCGCTTTGCTGCGGTGGCGGCGGGCCGCCGGAATTTCCTACTGCATGCGGTAGCCGCCGTTCACGTCGATGACGCTGCCGGTGATGTATCCGGCCTCTTCGGAGGCCAGGAAGCGCACGGCCGCGGCCACGTCGTCCACGGTGCCGATGCGGCCGAGCGGAATCGCCTGGGCCGCCGCGGCGAGCGCGCCGCTGCTGGTGACCGTGCTGCGCAGCATGTCCGTGTCGATCAGGCCGGGCGCGACGCCGTTGACGGTGACGCCCAGATGCGCGGATTCGCGCGCCATGGCCTTGGTCAGGCCCAGCACGGCGGATTTGGCGGCAATGTACGAGGCGCTGGAACGGTAGCCGCCCAACTGCGCGGCCACCGACGTGAAAGTGATGACGCGGCCGTGCGCGAGCGGCGCGGCTTCGCGCCGGCGCAGGTAGGCGCGCCCGCACAGGAAGACGCCGCGCGCGTTGACGGCGAAGCTGCGTTCCCAGATATCGAGCGTCGTGTTCTTGATCAGCGGGCGTTCGCCGTCGTCCTGGAACAGCAGCAGGCCGGCGGCGCTGACCAGCACGGCGATCGGGCCGTGCCGGGTTTCGATCTCGTCGAACGCGCGTTCGACCGCGGCTTCGTCGCTGACGTCGAAGGCATGCGCGGCGTGCGGCGGGCCGAGTTCGTCGGCCACGCGCCCGGCGCGCCGGGCGTCCACGTCCGAGACCACGACGCGAAAACCCGCAAGCGCCAGTTCCCGGCAGACGGTGGCGCCGATGCCGCCGCCGCCGCCGGTCACGAGCGCGAGACGGGGGGCGGCGCCGGATGCGGCGGGCGTGGATACATTGGACATGCTGTCTCCTTGGTGGCGTGCCGCAAGCCCGGGGATGGCATGGCCGCTGTCGTTATTTTTTGCGATTATGTATACATGACGGATAGGCAGGTATAGGGGCTTACCCTGAACATCGTTTGATCTACAGCAATCATCCTAGGGAAAGCGAGAGTGCAACCCCTTGACAGGATGGCGCAAGTATCCTTCATGTATACAATGCGGGTATGGATACGCTATCTCAACACGTTACCGATACGCTGCGGGACTGGGTGCTGCATGGCAAGTTCAGCCCCGGCGCGCGCCTTGAGGAAATCCCGCTGGCCGAGAAGCTGGGGGTGTCGCGCACGCCAGTGCGCGCCGCGCTGGCGACGCTGGGCAACGAAGGTTTGCTGGAGCACCTGCCCAAGCGGGGATACACCGTCCGCGCCTATGACATCGCAGAGATCGTGGCCGCCTATGAGGTGCGCGCCGCGCTGGAAGGGCTGGCCTGCCGGCAGGCAGCCTTGCGCGGGCTATCGCATGACGCGGTGGCGGTGCTGAAGAATTGCCTGGACGACGGCGACCGCATCCTGGCGAAGGGGGAACTGCTGCCCGAAGACCACCTTCCGTACCAGAAGGTGAACATCACGCTGCACAACGGCATCCTGGAGGCGGCGGGCAATCCATGGGTGAAGCGCTTCGCCACCCAGGCGCAGGCCATTCCGTATGCGTCGGACCGGATCATCCTGTGGGAGGACCACGGGATCATCCTGCGCTCGCATGACGACCACCACCGGATCGTCAGCGCGATCATCGCCCGCGACGGCGCGCGCGCCGAAGACCTGATGCGCGAGCACGTCTATTACGCGGGCATCATCCTGAAGAACAACTACGAGCGGCTGGCGCAGGCCTACCGGGTGTGAAGTCCTAGGCGACGATGCCGGTTTCCAGGCAGGGGTTGAATTCGCCGGTTTTCGGGTCGCGCAGGAACAGGACGCCGGTCGCCACGCCGAAGTACGTGCCGTGCAGTTCCAGTTCGCCCTTTTGCACGCGGCGGCGGATGGACGGGAACGTCATCAGGTTGTTCAGGCTGTGTTCCACCGTCGCCAGTTCAAGGCGCTTCAGATTGGTCTGGCGGTCCCCGGTGACGGGGCCCAGGCGTTCGGCCACGGGCTCGATCTGCGACATCCACTTGCCGATGAAATCGCCCTTGGAGAGGGGCTTGGCGTCGTCGAAGAAGGAGCGGATGCCGCCGCAGGAGGCGTGGCCCAGCACGACGATGTGCTTGACGTTCAGGCCGTTGACGGCGAACTCGATGGCGGCGCTGGTGCCGTGGTAAGAGGATTCGGAATCGGGGTCACAGGGCGGCACCAGGTTCGCGACGTTGCGGATCACGAACATTTCGCCGGGGCCCGCATCGAAAATGACTTCGGGCGATACGCGGGAGTCACAGCATCCGATGATCAGGATTTCCGGGCTTTGCCCAGTTTCGGCCAGCTTCTGGTATCGGCTGCTTTCCGCATGGAAGCGGCCTTGCAGGAATGATTGGTAGCCTTCGGTGAGTCTTTTTGGAAACATGATCTTTTCTTCCTCGTAGCGGAGCCAGGCTTGCTGGCGCGCCGACACACGCAACAAGGGGCTTCGTTTGGAAGCCCCTTTTCATCGAGTCGACACACGGAATTTTCCCACACTTGGCCCGGCGGACCCCGGGCTAGACCCTGAGGGAATGAGGGTTTTTGCGGCGGCCGGGACCGGCGATACGGTATATACGAGAAGGGTTATCATTTGAAATAACGCGCTGTGACAGGGGTGCCATTCCCTGCCGCCGCGTTGAGTCCACGCTGTCCAACCAGGTCCTTCCATGAATTCCAATCCCGACACCGATGTACCGCCGGCAGTTGCTTTCAGCCTCAAGCCGCTGATGTTCGAAACCTTCGCGTGCACGCTCGCGATGATGTCTTTCGTCGCGTTGATCGGGCCCATCGCGCGGGTGCTCGGACTGGCGCCCTGGCAGGCGGGCCTGGCGGTGACGGTGGGCGGCATCGCCTGGGTGCTGTTCGCTCGCCGCTGGGGCGCGGCCAGCGACAGGCTGGGCCGCCGGCGCATCATTCTGCAGGGGCTGGGCGGTTTCGTGCTGACTTATGCCGGCCTGTGCGCGTTCGTGATCGTCGCCCTGCGCAATCCGCTGCCGGTCTGGCTGGCCTTCGCGGGCGTGGTGGTCTTGCGCGGCATGGCCGGCGGCTTCTATGCGGCCGTGCCGGCCACCGGGGCGGCGCTGATCGCCGACCACGTGCCGCCGGAAAAACGCGCGGGCGCCCTGGCGATGCTGGGGGCCGCCAGCGGCCTCGGCATGGTCGCCGGGCCGGGCGTGGCGGGAATGCTCGCTGCGCACAGCCTGGAATTGCCGCTCTTCATCACGGCGGTGCTGCCCTTGGCCTCGCTGGCGGTCCTGTGGCGCTGGCTGCCGCGCGCCGAGCATCACGCAGCGCCGGATGCGGCCGCGCTGAAAATCGGCGATGCGCGCCTGCGCCGTCCCCTGGCGGTGGCTTTCACGGCCATGTTCAGCGTCATCGTGGCGCAGGTCGTGGTGGGCTTCTTCGCGCTGGACCGCCTGCATCTGGATGCGCCCGCCGCCGCGCGCGCCGCCGGCATCGCCCTGACGGTGGTCGGCGTGGCGCTGATCCTCGCCCAATTACTGGTCCGCGGGCTGGGTTGGCCGCCCGAGCGGCTGATCCGCATCGGCTGCGCGGTTTCCGCCGTCGGTTTCGGCTCGATCCTGTTCGCCGCGACGCAGCCGTTCCTGTGGATCGGCTATTTCGTCGCGGCCGCGGGGATGGGCTGGGTGTTCCCCTCGGTGACGGCCCTGGCCGCCAATGCCGTGAACGCGAACGAACAAGGCGCCACCGCGGGCACGGTCGCCGCCGCCCACGGCCTGGGGATCATCCTCGGGCCGCTGGTCGGCACGCTGGTGTACGACATCGACCCTGGCGCGCCCTACGCGCTGATCGCGGCGCTGCTGGCGCTGGCGGCGTTGTGGCCGGCCCGCGCCAAGGCGGGCATGGCCCCGCTGGGCGCCGCTACCAGGCGTTGACGTCCAGCGCCGTGACCCGGGTGAACTGCAGGGGCGTGACCGCCCTGATCTGCTTGATCTGCCCCGGCGCCAGGGGGCCGGACACGTCGTCGCGCACTCGGCCCACTTCCCGGCCCTGCTCGTCGTACAGCACGAAAGTCAGCAGGACGCCGTTGATGGGGCGCGCGGACTGGTTGGCCAGCAGCCCGGTGATGGCCGAGAGGTTCTGGTTGACGTCGCGCACGGCCTGGACGTTGCCCAGCGTGACGCCATAGACCAGCCCCTGCGCGCTGGCGGCGCAGGACAGCCCGGCGAGCAAGGCGAAAGCGGCAAGAACGGGTTTCATGGCGGTCTCCTGGGTAGGCCGGCATGCTTATCTCACACCTTTCCGGGCCCGGGCACAACGGGTCGAATGGATGAATGGGTAACAGCTTGCGAACCATGGCCGCAAATTCGGCGGTGAATGCGGCGGGTGCGCCGGAATATCGCGGAATTGCGGATTCTACGCGCGGCGCCAGGGGCCGCGCGGCGTCCCTTCAGCGCGCCGTAAGGCCTTGGCGATTCTTGACTGTCCGGGCTCTTGCGGAGGCGTCCGGTTTGTTCGATGATGACCGGGCCGGCGATTGGGCCGGCGGATCGTGCGGCCCGTCTTTGCGCCAGACCAGACGCCAGGCGCGCGGGCGCCCAAGGGAGGAACCATGCTTTCCCGTACCAGCCAGTTGGCTTCCGCCATCCTGTTGTCCGCCTGCTTCGCCGGGGCGGCTCTTGCCCAGACCCCCGCCGCGCCAGCCCCCGCCAAGACGCCCACGCCGCAGCAGCAGCGCATGGCGGACTGCAACAAGTCCGCGGAAGGCAAGAAGGGCGACGAGCGCAAGGCCTACATGAGCAGTTGCCTGAAGGGCGAGACCGCCGCGCCCGCCAAGCAGTTGACGCCGCAGCAGCAGAAAATGAAGGACTGCAACGCGAAGGCCGGCGAGCAGCAACTGACCGGCGACAAGCGCAAGACCTTCATGAGTACCTGCCTGAAGGGCTAGGGCCTATTAACACTCGGCGAGTGTCTGACACCCATGGGAATGCACGTCGTATTGCACGGGCATTTCAGGGGTGTCAGACACTATCTGCACCGACACTTCATGGCCGGTGTCTGACACCCAATGGGATTGCACGTCGTATTGCACGGGCGTTTCAGGGGTGTCAGACACCCACCTACCAACGAGGTGCAATCCCGTGAGTGTCAGACACCCATCTACACCGTCGCGATCGGCGTCACCGGCGAGCCGATGGCATGCGGCAGGCGCAGCGGGGGCGCCGTCAGCATGAAATGGTGGCGGCCGTTGGCGTGCAGCCAGTCGGCCAGGTCCTTCAGGTACCACAGCTCCGCCAGGGGCAGGCCCAGCTTGAACAGGCAATGGTGATGCAGGGGCAGCATGGCGCGCGGGCCGCTCTTTTCGCGCGCCGGGTAGGCTTCCACCGCGTAGTTGTCGGCACAGATGGCGGCGATGCCGCTGTCGGTGATCCATTGCAGCAGCGCGGCGTCGGTGCCGTCCAGCGCCGCGCCGTAGCTGTGCAGCACTTCGGCGTCGGGCTTGCCGTCCATGGCGACGACCGCTTCCGCATAGCCGGTGCGCAGCACCAGCATGTCGCCCGCTTCGACGCGGATGCCGTCCGCCTCCAGGGCGCGCGTCAGTTCCGCGTGGCCGACCAGCGTGCGGCCGGGGCCGTAGTGGCGGAACAGGTCCACCAGCACGCCGCGTCCCTGCATGCCTTTCTGGGCCAGGTTCTCCACGCCCAGCTTGAGCGCCGCGGACGGGCCGCCGCTGTTGCAGCCGCAGCCGGTGTGGTCGCCGTCGGCCGGGCCCACGACGTCCACGCCGGCCTGGAAGCCGTTGTAGTAGCGAAGTTCGGCCTTGCCGTCGCCGTCGGCGTCGAACAGCGCGCCCACGTGCGCCAGAGCATCCCACTGGGTGGAGTACTGCATGGACAGCAGCACCTGGTCGTCGCTCAGCACGTCCACCGCGTCCGGGTTGACGTTGCGCAGCGGGAAGTTCAGATAGGGCGTGTCCGCGAGACGGGTGGGGCTCAGTTGCGGCGGATGGCGGCGCGGGTTGAGCACGTTGCCGCCGGGCAGGTCCAGCGGCAGCGACAGGCAGAAGGTCTTGCCGGCGCGGATTTCGCGCGCGCCTTTCAGGACCTGTTCTTCGGTGATGAGGTTCAGGCGGCCGAGTTGGTCGTCGGGCCCGAAGTCGCCCCAGTTGGAGCCTTCGGGCCGGTGTTTCCAGCGCTGCATGCGGGCTACTCCGTCAGGAAGTCGACGACCGCGCGGGTGAAGGCTTCCGGTTGCTCCCAGTTCGAGATGTGGGAGGTGTTCAATTCAAGATAGCGCGCGCCGGGAATGGCGCCGGCCAGTTCGCGGCCTTGCGCGGGCGTGGCGGCCAGGTCGTGCGTGCTGCTGATGACCAGGGTGGGCGCCGAGATCGAGGCCACTTGTTCGCGGAAATCGGCGTCGCGCAGCGCGGCGCAGTTGCTGGAATAGCCGGCGTCCGGGGTGCGGCGCAGCATGTCGATCAGCACCCGGGTCAGGCCCGGCTCCGCGGCGCGGTAGCCGTCGGTGAGCCAGCGCTCGACCAGCGCGGGCGCCATGTTTTCCAGCGTCTGCTCGGCCACCGCGGCGATGCGGGCGCTCCAGCCTTCGGCCGAGCCGATGCGCGCGGCGGTGTTGCACAGGATCAGCTTGCCGATCAGCTCGGGGCGCGCCAGCGCCAGCCACAGGCCGGTGGGGCCGCCCATCGACAGGCCGCAGAAGTGCGCGCGCGCGATGCCCAGGTGCGCGAGCAGTTCCGCGACGTCGTTGCCCAGTTGCTCGAAACTGTACTCGCCCTCGGGGATCGACGATTTGCCGTGGCCGCGGGTGTCGTAGCGCAGCACGCGGAAGTGTTTGCTCAGTTCGGGGATCTGGCGGGCCCACATGTCGGCGCAGGTGCCCAGCGAATTGGAGAGCACCAGCACCGGCGCGTCGGCGGGGCCGTCGATGACGTAGTACAGCCGTGCCTGGCTGAGATCGGCGTAAGACATGGGGGAATTCCTCGGGGATAAGGCAACGGCCGCCCGGAGGCGGCCGCGAACGCGTTTACAGATAGCAGGTGCCGTCGACGTAGGCTTTGCGCCAGCGCGTGATGGTCACGCGGTCGAACAGGTCGGCCTGGGAAAACGGATCGGCATCGATGAACTGCTGCGCGGCTTCGCGCGTGTCCAGGTCGACGATGTACAGGCCGCCGCCGGCGTCCTTGCCGTCATCCTGCAGCTTGGCGCCGCAGGCCAGCAGCAGGCCCTTGTTGGCGTCCAGGAACTCCAGGTGGGCGGCGCGGTGCCGCTGGCGCACTTCCTGGTGGTCGGGCTTGTCGAAGGTTTCGATGATGTACGGCATGGACGGCTCCTGTCAGATGGCGGAGGGGTGGCGCGCCAGCGCCGTGACGTTGATATCCATATACGGGAACAGCGGCAGCGACGACAGCAGCGTGTGCAGCTCGTCGTTGCTGTCGACGTCGAAGATGCTGACGTTGGCGTAGCGGCCGGCCACGCGCCACAGGTTTTTCCACTTGCCGTCGCGCTGAAGCTGCTGCGCCAGGGCCTTTTCGTCGGCCTTCAGCTTGTCGGCGCGCTCGGCGGGCATATCGACGGGCAGATTGACTTGCATTTGAACCATGAACAGCATGAGGTGTCTCCAGTAAGGCCGCCCCGCCTGGCGGCGGGGCGCGGGGGTCAGTTCGAGAATTTCAGGGGCAGGCCGGTCAGCTTCAGAAGCTCGTCGGCGGTGGTGTCGCCGAACATGTCGATGACGGTCACGCCGTCGGCGCGGATGTCGAACACCGCCACGTCCGTGTACACGCGCGACACGCAGCGCACGCCGGTCAGCGGGTAGGTGCAGGCCTCGACCAGCTTGCTCTGGCCTTCGCGGGTTTGCAGTTCCATCATCACGAACACGTCTTTCGCGCCGATGGCCAGATCCATCGCGCCGCCCACCGCGGGGATGGCGTCGGGCGCGCCGGTGTGCCAGTTGGCCAGGTCGCCGTGCTGCGACACCTGGAAGGCGCCCAGCACGCAGATGTCCAGGTGGCCGCCGCGCATCATCGCGAACGAGTCCGCGTGATGGAAGAACGAGCATCCGGGCAGTTCGGTCACGGGCTGCTTGCCGGCGTTGATCAGGTCGTAGTCTTCCTGGCCCTTGGCGGGCGCGGGGCCCATGCCCAGCATGCCGTTTTCGGTATGCAGGATGACTTCGCGGTCGGCCGGCAGGTGGTTGGCGACGAGCGTGGGCAGCCCGATGCCGAGGTTCACGTAGGCGCCTTCGGGGATGTCCTGCGCGACGCGGGCGGCGATCTGGTCGCGGGTCAGTTTGGTGCTCATTGCTGCTCCTTGGCGGCCGGTTGGGCATCGATCTGCACGACGCGCTTGACGAAGATGCCGGGGGTGACGACGGTTTCGGGGTCCAGCTCGCCCAGTTCGACCACTTCGCGCACCTGGGCCACGGCCACGCGCGCGGCGCTGGCCATGATGGGACCGAAGTTGCGGGCCGTCTTGCGGTAGACCAGGTTGCCCCAGCGGTCGCCGCGCTCGGCCTTGATGAGCGCGTAGTCGGCGTGCAGCGGATATTCCAGCACGTACTGGCGGCCGTTGATTTCGCGGGTTTCCTTGCCGTCGGCCAGCGGCGTGCCGTAGCCGGTGGGCGAGAAGAACGCGCCGATGCCGGCGCCGGCGGCGCGGATGCGCTCGGCCAGGTTGCCCTGGGGCACCAGTTCCAGCTCGATCTTGCCGCTGCGGTACAGGCCGTCGAAGATCTGCGAGTCCACCTGGCGCGGGAACGAGCAGATGATCTTGCGCACGCGGTTGGCGCCCAGCAGGGCGGCCAGGCCGGTGGTGCCGTTGCCGGCGTTGTTGTTGATGATGACCAGGTCCTTCGCGCCCTGCTCCAGCAGGGCGTCGATCAGTTCCATGGGCTGGCCGGCCGTGCCGAAGCCGCCGATCATGACGGTGGCGCCGTCGGGTACATCCGCCAGCGCGGCCGCGGCGCTTGCAACAAGCTTAGAGATCATGATGTTTGCTCATAGGTGGCGTGTCATAATTTGTTCTTCACTAGAACTTCCGTTCTGCTGAAGAACATCGTTTCATGGGGATCGGACAGCGTCAAGGCTGCCCGGCGCAGGCCGATTCCCATCGTCTGGCGTTGCCGCGACGGCAACGGATGGCTCGCCGGCGGCGAGCTTTTTTCTCTTGGTGCATACGGATGGCTGAGCAAGAAACCCAGCAACCCAGCGACAGCTACGTGCAGTCCTTCGCTCGCGGCCTGTCCGTGATCCGGGCCTTCGGCCCCGACCGTTCGCAGATGACGCTGTCCGAGGTCGCCGCGGTGACCGGGCTCACGCGGGCCGGTGCCCGCCGCATCCTGCTGACGCTGGAACACCTGGGCTACGTGACCGTCGACGACCGCAAATTCGCCCTGACCCCGCGCATCCTGGAACTGGGCTATGCCTACCTGTCCGGCACGCCGCTGTGGAACCTGGCGCTGCCGTACATGGAAGAGGTGGCCGAGCAAACGCGGGAATCCTGCTCCGTGTCGGTGCTGGAGGGCGCGGACATCGTCTACATCCTGCGCCTGTCCACCCACAAGGTCATGACGATCAACCTGGCCGTGGGCAGCCGCCTGCCGGCCTGGGTGACGTCGATGGGCCGCGTGCTGCTGGCCGGCCTGCCCGACGGCGAGCTGGACCGCGTGCTGGCGATGAGCCAGATCCGGGCCTACACACCGCATACCGTCACTGAAATCGCCGAACTCAAGCGCGTGCTGGCCGGCGTGCGCGCGGACGGCTATGCCTGCGTTGCGCAGGAACTGGAGCCGGGGCTGCAGTCCGTGGCGGTGCCGATCATGGACCGCAGCGGCCGCGTGATCGCCGCGATGAACGTCAGCGGCCATGCCAACCGTTTTTCGCGCGAAGAGATGCTGGCCGCGTTCCTGCCGCCCTTGCGCCGCGCCGCCGACCAGATCAACCACGCCCTGCTGCGCCGCTAGGCGGGGCAGGCAGAGGAGGGCGGAGGACGGCGTGTGCATGGCGGGCCTCAGATGGGCGCGACGCCCAGCGTCGTGCCGCCGCAGACGTACAGCATCTGGCCGGTGACGAAGCCGTTGTCCGGGGACAGGAAGAACATCGCGGCGCGCGCCACGTCTTCCGGCGTGCCCAGGCGCTTGACCACGATGCTGTTGATGATGCGCTCGGTCTGCGGCGCGCCGGCGGGATTGCTCTTGGTGAACAGGTCGGTGGCGATGGGGCCGGGGCCGATGGCGTTGACGGTGATGCCGTCGCCGCCCAGTTCCATGGCCAGCGTGCGCGTCAGGCCCACGAGGCCGGCCTTGGTGGCCGAATAGACCACGCGGTCGGGCTTGCCCAGCGCCGCGCGCGAGGACATATTCACGATGCGGCCGAAGCCGGCTTCGCGCATGGCCGGCAACGCCGCCTGCACCAGGATCAGCGCGGTGCGCAGGTGCAGGTTCACGACGTAGTCCAGGTCCGCCAGCGTGGCCGTGTCCGCCGTGCCCGGGCGCGTGGCCCCGGCATTGTTCACGAGGCCCACGATGTTGTAGGCCGCGGTCACTTCGGCGGCGACTTCCTTGGTGCGCGCCTCATCGGTCAGATCGGCCTGATACGACACCAGCCCGGCCGGCGGATTCTCGGGCAGCCTGTAGTCGATGTTGACGACCTTGTGCCCCGCCTCCAGCAGCATGCGGACGATCGCCGCCCCAATCCCGGCGCTGCCGCCGGTCACGAGATATGCAGTAGGTTTGCTCATATCGATTCCCTATTCCAATTCCAGGCTGTCAACCGCTCACTAGAACACCACCATCCCATATTCGCCTACACCTCCCCCAAGCGGGGACACCGCCAGATCCGGCTCCGCCGGTCTGCAGGTGTCGCCCCCTGGGGGGGCGCGCGCAGCGCGTAGGGGGTGGGCCCCATCAATGCGTCATATAGCCCCAAGCCAGCACAGCGGTGATGTGGATCACGCCGACCCACAGCATCATGATGACGGTATAGCCCATCACGTCGCGCAGCTTCAGCTTGGACAGCGCCAGCGCGGGCAGGATCCAGAAAGGCTGCACCAGGTCGTTCCAGGCGTTGCCCAGCATGACGGCCATGGTGGTCTGGTTCAGCGCGCTGCCGATTTCCTTGGCGGCGTCGATCATGAACGGGCCCTGGATGACCCAGTGGCCGCCCGCCGACGGCGCGAAGAAGTTGATGACGAACGAGCTGATCAGGCCCCAGAACGGCAGGGTCTCGGGCGTGGCGACGTCCACGAAGACCTTGGAAATGGTGGCGACCAGTCCCGACGCGGCCATGATGGCCATGATGCCGGCGTAGAAGGGGTATTGCAGGATGATCCCGGAGATCGTCTTGATGCCCTCGGTCAGCTTGGCCACGTAGGCGGCCGGCGTGCCCAGCAGGATGATGCCCAGGAACAGGATGATGAAGTTGATCAGGTTCAGGTCCAGCGAGCCGCCGTCGATGAAGTGGAAGACCACGTAGGCCACGCCCAGCGCGCCGATCAGCAGGCTCAGGATGCGGCTGTTGTTCAGCTTCGAGGCGATGGTGTTCTTTTCCAGCAGGTCTTCGGCGCCGCCGGCCGGGGCCGTGTCGCGGTCGATGGCCGGGTCCACTTCGACGACCTTCTCGCCTTTCTTCGGGTGCAACCAGGCGTTGAGCAACGGCAGCGTGACGATGATGACCAGGCTGGTGATCAGCATGGGTACCGAGAAGATGGTTTCCGACAGCGGGATGGTGCCCATCTGCTTGGCGGTGGGGTGGTTGGGCGTGGCCACCAGCACGGGGATGCTGGCCGACAGGCCCAGGCCGTACATCGTGAAGCCGCTGTACGCGGCGGCGATGATCAGCGGGTAGTGCACGCCCTTGACCTTCAACGCCAGCTTCTTGGCGACGATGCCGCCGATGACCAGGCCGAAGCCCCAGTTCAGGTAGCTGCCGATGCCGCCGACCAGCGTTGCCACGATGATGGCGGTGTGCGGCTTGTGCACGTGGCTGACGATGCGATTGAGCATGCGGTCGGTGAGCGGGGCGGTGGCCAGCACGTAGCCCATCGCCAGGATCACGGCCATCTGGGTGGTGAAGGCCAGCAGGCTCCAGAAGCCGTTGCCCCAGGCGCGGGTGATGTCGCCGATGCCTTTGCCCTCGACGCCCATGGCCAGAAGCACGGTAAGCAAGGTCAGCGCGATCGCGAAGACGAAGGGATCGGGCAGATACTTGCGCATCAGCTCCGTGAAGAATGAAGCCAGTTTATTCATGGTGCCTCCAACAAACTCCGGTAAGGCCAGGTTTTCTCGTGTCTTGCGCCGCCCGGCGCCGGGTGTCGGCGGGGGCGGGTGGGACGATAGGTTTTCTTTGTGTGGTTGGGCTCGTGGCCCGATGGCGGCGGTGGCGGAAAGCCCCGCGCCTTATGTAGTGAATACTTGCCGGCGCGGCCGTCAGGAGCCGCCGGCCTTGCCGTTGAGCCAGGCCGCCAGTTCGCCGAGCGCGGCGCTCTTTTCGCGCAGCACGCGCTCGCGGCGCTCGGGGCTCCAGGTGTAGAAGCCCTGGCCGCTCTTGGCGCCGATCTGCCCGCTTTCGACCTTGCTTTTCAGGAGGTCCGAGGGCTCGGTGCGGTTTTCGAGATCTTTGTAGAGATAGCTGGCGATCGCGTAGTGCACGTCGATGCCGTTCATGTCGCGCTGTTCCAGCGGGCCCGACAGGGCCAGGCGGATGCCGAGGCTCCACTTGACCACTTCGTCGATGTCCTCGGCGCTGGCGACGCCTTTTTCAAGCAGCGAAATGGCTTCGCGGGCCAGGGCGTGCTGGATGCGGTTGGCGATGAAGCCGGGGATGTCCTGGCGCACCAGCACCGGCCGCTTGCCGGCGAACCGCAGCGTGGCCATCACGCGGGCCACGGTGTCTTCGGAGGTGGCGTCGTTGCGCACGACTTCCACCAGTGGGATGACGTCGGCGGGGGTGAAGAAGTGGGTGCCCACGAAGCGGTCGCGCCGCACGACGGCGCTGGCGATGGCGTTGATGGACAGGCCCGAGGTATTGGTGGCGAAGAGGGTGGGCGCGGGGCAGAGGGAGTCGAGCTTGGCGAAAATGCCGCGCTTGAGCTCCAGGTTTTCCGGCACGGCCTCGATGACCAGGTCGCTGTTGCAGGCCGTTTCCAGCCCGGGCGCGACCTGAATGCGCTGCATCGCTTCCTGGACCCGGCCGGGGGCGTAGACGTTCAACTGGCGGTCTATCGTCTGGAGCGCGCGTTCCAGGGCGCCTTCCATCGGGTCGATCAGGACGACGTTCAATCCCTTCGAGGCGAACAGCGCGGCGATGCCGCTGCCCATGGCGCCTGCGCCGACGATGGCGAGATTCTTGAGGGGAGTATCCATGATGGTTCGCTCGGTGCTGACATGCCGGGCTTGCGGGCGGGCACGTGCGGAACCAGGATGCTTTCTGTCTCTTCCGGTGTGCCTTCCTGTGCGCCAGGCCAGAAAAATCGTTTTGTTCTATATGCGAACATTTGTGCGTATATAGAATTTCTGAAAGAGATAGTACTAAAAGTCGCGGGGGGCGGACAAATCGAAGATTTTGGGTGTTCGTCTGGTGGACGCGGGGGCAGGTGTCCGCAGGGGCAGGTGTCAGACACCCGTACGAGACGACGCGGCGGCCCAATGGGATCTGCCTGGGTGTCTGACACCCAGGTAGGAAGCCGCTATTGCTCTTGGGGGTGTCAGACACCCGGGAGGCATCGGAGCAGCATGAAGTGCGTCTCGTACGGGTGTCAGACACTTACCTAGAGGGCAGGTGTCCGCAGAAGTAAGTGTCAGACACCCATACGAGACGGCGCGACGGCCCAATGGGATCTACCCGGGTGTCTGACACCCAGGTAGGAAGCCGCTATTGCTCTTTGGGGTGTCAGACACCCATACGAGACGACGCGACGGCCCAATGGGATCTGCCCGGGTGTCTGACACCCAGATAGGAAGCCGCTATTGCTCTTTGGGGTGTCAGACACCCGGGAGGCATCGAAGCAGCATGAAGTGCGTCTCGTACGGGTGTCAGACACTTACCTAGGGGCAGGTGTCAGACACCCATACGAGACGGCGCGGCGGCCCAATGGGATCTGCCCGGGTGTCTGACACCCAGGTGGGAAGCCACTATTGCTCTTGGGGGTGTCAGACACCCGGGAGGCATCGGAGCAGCATGAAGTGCGTCTCGTACGGGTGTCTGACACTTACCTAGGGGCAGGTGTCAGACACTTACCTTTGAACCTGCATACGAGACGACGCGGCGGCCCAATGGGACCTATCTGGGTGTCTGACACCCAGGTAGGAAGCCGCTATTGCTCTTTGGGGTGTCAGACACCCGGGAGGCATCGGAGCAGCATGAAGTGCGTCTCGTACGGGTGTCAGACACTTACCTAGGGGCAGGTGTCAGACACTTACCTTTGAACCTGAGACCCCCGATCCGGCCGCCTCAGCCCGAGTTGCGCAGCCCGGCCGCGATGCCGTTGATCGTGAGGTGGATGGCGCGCTGCACGCGCTTGTCGATCTCGGCCCGCGGGTTCTTCTGCGCGGCGCGGTGGCGGCGGATCAGTTCGATCTGCAGGTAGTTCAGCGGGTCGATGTAGGCGAAGCGTTCACGCAGCGAGGCTTGCAGCGTGGGGTTATCGGCCAGCAGCTCGCGCTGGGTCAGCAGCTTGAGCATGGCGAGCGTGCGGCCGTGCTCGGCGCTGATGGCGCCGAAGATGCGTTCGCGCAGGCCGCGCTGCGGCACCAGTTGCGCATAGCGCGCCGCGATCGCCAGGTCGGACTTGGCCAGCACCATTTCCATGTTGGAGAGCAGGGTGCGGAAGGCGGGCCAGTCGCGCGCCATTTCGCGCAGTTGCGCCAGGCGGCCGCGGCGCGAGCGCGGCGCGTCGGGCGCGCCGGTTTCCAGATAGGCCTCGATGGCCGATCCCATGCCGTACCAGCCGGTCAGCATCAGCCGGCATTGCGCCCAGGAAAAGCCCCAGGGAATGGCGCGCAGGTCTTCGATGCGCTGGCCCTTCTTGCGCGACGCGGGGCGGGAACCGATGTTCAGCCCCGCGATTTCGCTGATGGGCGTGGCGGCGAAGAAGTAGTCGGCGAAGCCCGGCGTGTCGTAGACCAGGCCGCGGTAGGTGAGTTGCGCGGTATCCGACATGAAGGACATGGCCGGGCCGTGGTGGGCCATGTGCGCGTCTTCGGCGCTGGTGGCCTCGGCGCGCGCCGCCAGGCTGGATTCCAGCGTGGCGGCGACCAGCAGTTCCAGGTGCCAGCGGCCGACCTCGGCGTCCTTGTACTTGCTCTGGATGACTTCGCCCTGTTCGGTCAGCCGGATCTGGCCGGCGACCGTGCCCGGAGGCTGCGCCAGGATGGCGTCGAAGCTGGAGCCGCCGCCGCGCCCCACCGAGCCGCCGCGGCCGTGGAACAGGCGCAGCCGCACGTGGCGGGCCGAGAACACGTCGACCAGCGCGCGTTCGGCCTGGTAGAGCGACCAGTTGGACGTCAGGAAGCCGCCGTCCTTGTTGCTGTCGGAATAGCCCAGCATGACTTCCTGCGCGCCGTTCTGCGCCTGCTTCACGCGCTGGCGGATTTCGGGCAGGTCGAGCCAGGCGGCCATGATGTCGGCGCCGCGCTGGAGGTCGGGGATGGTTTCGAAGAGCGGCACCACCATCAGGCCGTCCTCGGGGGGAATGTCCTGGCCGGCCGGGGCGATGAGGCCCGCTTCTTTTTGCAGCACCATGACTTCCAGCAGGTCGCTCAGCGTCTCGGTGTGCGACACGATGGTCTGGCGCACCGCCTGCTTGCCGTAGCGGGCCCGGCCGGCGGCGGCGGCCCGCAGCACGGCCAGTTCCCGCGTGGTCTCTTCGCTGTAGGCGATCCAGGGCGAGGCCAGCGGGCGGGCCTGCGACAGTTCGGCGCGCAGCAGCGCCACGCGTTCGTCTTCGTTCAGCGCCAGGTAGTCCAGCGGCTTGCCCGCGTGCTGCACGCCGGCGCGCGAGAACAGTTCGGCCAGGGCGCGCTCGTGCACGTCGGAGCTCTGGCGCAGGTCTACCGTGGCCAGGTGGAAGCCGAACACTTCCACCGCCTGCTGCAGGCCGGCCAGCCGCAGCTTGCCTATCGGCGAGCCATGGTGGGCGGCGAGCGACGCGGCGATGGTGGCGAGGTCGGCCGACAGTTCCCGCGGCGTGTCGTAAGGGGGCGCGGCGACGGTGCTGCGCCGCGCCAGGTCCTGGCCGGTGAGGCGCTGCGCCGTGGCGGCCAGGCGGGCGTACACGCCGACCAGCGCGCGGCGGTAGGGTTCGTCGCGCCGGTGCGGCGAGTCGTCGCCGCTGGCCTCGGCCAGCGCCAGCAGCTCGGCGTCCACCGCGATCAGCAAAGTGGTGATGGACAGCTCCGCGCCCAGCGCGTGCACTTCCTGCAGATAGTGTTCGAACAGCACGGTGGCCTGGCGCAGCAGCGCGCGTTCCAGGGTGCCGGCGTCCACGTTCGGATTGCCGTCGCGGTCGCCGCCGATCCAGCTACCCATGCGCAGGAAGGGTTCCAGCGGCGGGGGCGGGGCGGCGAAGGGCTTGGCGGACTCGCGGTTCAGCAGCCTGGACAGGTCACCGTACAGGCGTGGAATGACCTGGAGGAAGGTGCTGCGGTAATACGACAGCGCGTTCTCGATTTCGTCGGCCACCGTGAGCCGCGTATAGCGCAGCATGCGGGTCTGCCACAGCGTGGCCACGCGGCCCAGCAGCGACGCGTCCAGGTCGGCCCGTTCTTCCGGCGTGAGCGGGCCTTCGCGCTGCGTCAGCCCTGCGGCGATTTCGCGGTGCACGTCCAGCGTGCTCTTGCGCTGCACTTCGGTGGGATGCGCGGTCAGCACCGGCATCACGCAGGCGTCGGCCAGCAGGCGGCGGATGCGCGCCACGCCCACGCCGTGGCGGCCCAGCGTCTGCACCGCTTCGCGCAGGCTGCCGCGCGCCGGGGCGTCGTCGGCGATCGCGCGGGCGCGCTGGCGGCGGTTCTGGTCGCGGTCGTCGGCGATGTTGGCCAGGTGCAGGAAGTAGCTGAAGGCGCGGGCGACCGAGTTGGGGTCGCTGTCCTGCAGACGCTTGACGCGCTGCTCCAGCAGTTTGCCGTCGGCGTCGTTGCCTTCGCGGCGGAACTTCACGGCGGTGCGGCGCAGGGTCTCGATGGTGTCGAAGACGCGCTTGCCTTCGCATTCTTCGATGACGGTTCCCAGTAACCGGCCTAACAGCCGGATGTCGTGACGCAAGGGTTCTGCTGAATCGGACTGCTGGCGCATGGCATTCATCGGGCGGGGATCCGTCGGGCTGCTGGAGGCAAAGGGTTGAAGAAGGGGCGTTGCTGGTAAACCGGAAATGAAACCTCGTCGATTTTACGCAGCCTTCCTTACGGGAAAGCGCCGGGGCTGCGTTAAAGTTCGCTAAGGGCCTGTTTACGCCAAAACAAGTCCCGGCCTCTTCATTTCTCCTTAAGCCCCTTTATGCAAAACCATCAACGTCGCGCGCTCGTGCTGTTTTCGGGCGGCCAGGATTCCACCACCTGCCTGGCCTGGGCGCTGGACCGCTATGCCCATGTGGAAACCGTGGCGTTCGATTACGGGCAGCGCCATCGTATCGAATTGTCCGCGCGCCTGAACGTCTTGCGCGACATCCGCGGCAATTTCCCGGACTGGGCGCCGCGCCTGGGCGAAGACCACCTGCTGGACCTGAAGGTGCTGGGCCAGGTGGGCCACACGGCCATGACCAGCGACCGCGCCATCGAGATGCAGGCCAACGGCCTGCCCAACACCTTCGTGCCCGGCCGCAACCTGCTGTTCCTGACCCTGGCCGCCGCGCTGGGCTACCGCCGCCAGTTGGACGTGCTGGTGGGCGGCATGTGCGAAACGGATTTCTCCGGCTACCCCGACTGCCGCGACGACACCATCAAGGCGCAGCAGGTGGCGCTGGGCCTGGGCCTGGGGTCCCGGGTCACGATCGAGACGCCGCTGATGTGGATCGACAAGTCGGAAACCTGGGCGCTGGCGCACCAGTTGGGCGGCGACGCCCTGGTCGAGACCATCGTCGAAGAAAGCCACACCTGCTACCTGGGCGAACGCGGCGCGCGGCACGACTGGGGGTACGGCTGCGGCGAATGCCCGGCCTGCAAACTGCGCAAGATCGGCTGGGAAAAATGGGTGGTCGCTTCCGCCGCGGAAGGTTGAACCGCGGCGCGGCGGACGGTCAGGCGGAGGCCGCGCGCACCCGCCCGATGAATTTCCACCGCAGCGCCAGCGCGGCCGCGCAGATGGCCGCCGCCAGGCCCACCGACACCGCCATCGCGCCGCGCGCGCCATGGCTTTCCACCAGGTAGGCATAGGCCACCGGCGCGGCGGCCGTCAGCAGGAAGCTGGGGATCAGCAGGGCGCCGACGAGCGTGCCGTAGCTGCGGAAGTCGAAGAGCGCCAGCGGCAAGGTGCCGCGGGTGATGGTCAAGAGGCCGTTGCACGCGCCATACAGCAGCGCGTAGGCCGCGGTGGCGTACAGGTTGCCGCCGGACAGCAGCGCCAAAAGGAAGCACAGGGGCAGCGTCGTCCCGACCGCCAGCGTCAGGGTCAGCGGATGCAGGCGCGAACCCAGCGCCACGTCGGCCAGCCGGGCGGCGAACTGGCCCACGCCCCACAGCGCCGCGACGCCGACGGCGGCGGCCGCGGCCAGTCCCAGGCCGGACAGCAGCGAGATCAGGTGCGCCGCATTGCCGGCCGCCAGGAAGTTGGTCAGCATGGCGATCGCCGC
Organism: Achromobacter veterisilvae; assembly: GCF_900496975.1. Lineage (GTDB taxonomy): Bacteria > Pseudomonadota > Gammaproteobacteria > Burkholderiales > Burkholderiaceae_B > Achromobacter > Achromobacter veterisilvae. Next base: position 8,610 of record NZ_UFQC01000053.1, on the reverse strand, counting down.
GTACAGCACGCCCGCCAGGCGGCGCTCGGCGGGGCCGCGGGCCAGGCCCGTGGAGGCCCTGTCCTTGCCGCCGGCGGGGGCGGCGTAGCGCTCGCGCGGCAGCGCCAGGTACAGCGGCAGCGTGGCCAGCGCCAGGCCGCCGTAGGCCAGCACCGCGCCGCGCCAGCCCAGCCAGCCGGCCAGCGCATGGCCCACCGGCCACATCACCGTGGACGCCAGGCCGCCGAGCAGCGTGATCTGCGACATGGGCCTGCGCGCCGTGGGGCCGGCGGCGCGCGCCAGGGACGCGAACGCCGCGTCGTACAGGCAGAGCCGCATGCCGATGCCCAGCAGGATCCACGCCAGGTAATACAGGGGAAGGCCGCGCGCGGCCGCCAGGACCGCGCAACCCAGCGCGGCGATCACCGTGCCGGCGGGCATGACGCGGTGCCCGCCCCAGCGGTCCACCGCCATGCCGGCCAGCGGCGACACCATGGCCATCACCACGATGGCGGCCGAGAAACCGCCGTAGACGGCGGCGGCGTTCCAGCCCAGGTCGGCCGCCATGGCCGGGCCCAGGGCGCCGATCAGGTAGAACGTGACGCCCCAGCCGATCAGTTGCGTCAGGCCCAGGCAGACGATGGCGCGGGGCGCGATCACGGCCGCTGCGGCGGCGTGGCGTCGCCCTCGCCCAGCGCGCGCTGCATCAGTACGGTGTCGCGCCATTCGCCGTGTTTGTGCCCCACCGACCGCAGCGTGCCGGCGGGGTGGAAACCCTGGCTGGCGTGCAGCGCCAGCGAGGCGGCGTTGCGGCTGTCGCCCACCACGGCCAGCATCTGCCGCCAGCCCGCCGCGGTGCAGCGGGCGATCAGCTCGGCCAGCAGCCTGCCGCCGATGCCCAGCCCGGCGCGGCCCGCCTTCACGTACACCGAATCCTCGACCGTGTGGCGGTAGGCCGGGCGCGGGCGGTAAGGCGTGACGTAGGCGTATCCCACGATTTCGCCGGCAATCTCGGCCACCAGGTGGGGCATTTCCTTTTCCAGCACCGCGGCGCGGCGCTGGCGCATTTCCTCGATGGACGGCGGTTCCAGTTCGAAGGAAGCCGTGCCGTGCTGCACGTGGTGGGCGTAGATGGCCTTGATGGCGGGAAGATCGGCCGGGGCGCTGTCGCGGATGAGGACGGTGGGGGCGGTGGAAGGCATGGAAGAAACGGGGAAACGAAGAGCCCCCAGTGTCGCGCAAGCTTATGTATTAATAAAGCTTTGGTCTATTATGATTTTCATAAGAAAAACTTTGGGTAGATGCGATGCGCGGTCTCAACCTGGATCAGTTGCGCACCTTCGCGCAGGTGATCGAACTGGGCAGTTTTTCCGCCGCCGCGGAACGGGGCGGGGTGACGCAGCCCGCCGTCAGCCTGCAGATCCGCCAACTGGAGCGGCGCTTCGGCCTCAAGCTGGTGGAGCGCGTGGGCCGCCGCGCCGGCCCCACCGCGGCCGGCGCGGAACTGCTGGCGCACGTCCGCGTCATCGATGCCGCGCTGGCGCAGGCCGAGCTTGCCATGACCGCGCACGCATCCCAGGTGTCCGGCCGCATCAGGCTGGGCACCGGGGCCACCGCCTGCACCTACCTGCTGCCGCCGCTGCTGGCCGACCTGAAGCGCCGCTTCCCGGCCCTGGACATCGTGGCCAGCACCGGCAACACGGCCGACATGCTGCGCGGGCTGGAGAACAACGCGCTGGACATCGGGCTGGTCACCCTGCCGGCGCCGGGGCGCATGTTCCAGGTGACGCCGGTGCTGGAAGACGAGTTCGTGGCGATCTTTCCGGCGCGCGATCCGGCCGCCATTCCGGCCGCCGCCACCCCGCAGGCGCTGGCGCGGCTGCCGCTGGTGCTGTTCGAACCCGGCGCGCGCACGCGGCGGCTGGTGGACGACTGGTTCGAGGCGGCGGGCGTGGCCGCCAAGCCCGTCATGGAACTGGGCAGCACCGAAGCCATGAAGGAAATCGTCGGAGCCGGCCTGGGCTGCGCCGTGCTGCCCAGGCTGTCGGTATCGGGCGCGGGCGCGCGCCCGGCGCTCGCGGTCCGGCCGCTGGCGCCGCGCCTGTCGCGCAGCCTGGCCATCGTCCTGCGCAGGGATAAGCCGCTGAGCCGGGGCCTGCGGCATCTGCAGGAGGCGCTGCTGGCGTTGCGTGGGTAAGCGGCCGCGGGCGGCGCCTGCCCGGCCCGGGTTGCCGGGCAGGATCGGTACACTGGAGCGACCGTTCAACGCCATCTCGGACCGAATCGTCGCAAAATGGGCATCCCCGCTTCCGCCGCGCCCACCCGCGGGCCTCATAAACCCGCAGACCTGGATCTGTTCCCGTACGAGTCCTCGCGGCGTCCCGTCGCCGGGCTGGCCGTCGATTACGAAGACGGCCACCGCATCCGCCGCCATCGCCACCGCCGCGCCCAGTTGGTCTACGCCATATCGGGCGTCATGGTGGTGGATACGCCCGCGGGGATCTGGGTGGTGCCGCCCACGCGCGGGGTCTGGGTGCCGGCCTGGATGCCGCACGGCATCCGCATGAGCGGCGAACCGCGCATGCGCACCGTGTTCGTCGAGCCGGGCGCGGCCGCGCACTTGCCCGCGGAATGCTGCGTGCTGTCCATTTCCCCGCTGCTGCGCGAACTGATGGCCGCGGCCGCCGAGGTGCCGCTGGACTGGGCGCCGGATACGCGCGACGGGCGCCTGATGATGCTGTTGCTGGACGAACTGCGCCAGGAACCCGTGCTGCCCCTGCATCTGCCGCAGCCCGCCGAGCCGCGCCTGGCGCGCATCTGCCGCGCCATCGTGCGCCATCCGGAACGCCAGGACGGCGCGGCCGATTGGGCGCGCGAGCTGGGCGTGGACCCGAAAACGGTGCATCGCCTGTTCCTGCGCCATACCGGCATGACGTTCGGCCGCTGGCGCCAGCAGGCGCGCCTGCTGGCGGCCATGGAGCGCCTGGCTCGCGGCGAGCGCGTGCTGGAAGTGGCGCTGGACCTGGGCTATGAAAGCCCGAGCGCGTTCGCGGCCATGTTCCGCAAGGCGGTGGGCGAGCCGCCCAGCGCGTTCGCGGCCCGCGGCATGGCGTCCGCCTGACGGCCGCGGAGGCCTCCCGGGCGCGGCCGGCAAGCGGCGGGGCCTGGAACCAGCGTATTATTTACCGTTTTGCCGCCCACGCTAACAGAACCAGCCCGAGACAAATCATGCCGCACTACCGTTCCCGCACCTCGACCCACGGCCGCAACATGGCCGGCGCCCGCGCCTTGTGGCGCGCCACCGGCATGAAGGACGGCGATTTTGGCAAACCGATTATCGCGGTGGTGAACTCGTTCACACAGTTCGTGCCGGGACACGTGCACCTGCGCGACCTGGGCGCGCTGGTCGCCCGCGAAATCGAAGCCGCCGGCGGCGTCGCCAAGGAATTCAACACCATCGCCGTGGACGACGGCATCGCCATGGGCCATGGCGGCATGCTGTATTCGCTGCCGTCGCGCGAACTGATCGCCGATTCGGTCGAATACATGGTCAACGCGCATTGCGCCGACGCCATGGTCTGCATCTCGAACTGCGACAAGATCACCCCGGGGATGCTGATGGCCGCGATGCGCCTGAACATCCCGGTCGTGTTCGTGTCCGGCGGCCCGATGGAAGCGGGCAAGGTCAAGTCGCCCACCGACGGCCAGGTCATCGCCAAGATCGACCTGATCGACGCCATGATCAAGGCCGCCGACCCCAACGTGTCGGACGCCGACGTCGCCGAGGTCGAACGCAGCGCCTGCCCGACCTGCGGCTCCTGTTCCGGCATGTTCACCGCCAATTCGATGAACTGTCTGACCGAAGCCATCGGCCTGGCGCTGCCGGGCAACGGCACCATCGTGGCCACGCACGCCTGGCGCCGCGGCCTGTTCGAGCAGGCCGGCCGCCTAGTCGTCGACCTGTGCCGCCGCTATTACCAGGAAGAGGACGAATCGGTCCTGCCCCGCAACATCGCCACCAAGAGCGCGTTCCAGAACGCCATGGCGCTGGACGTGGCCATGGGCGGCTCCACCAACACCGTGCTGCACCTGCTGGCCGCGGCGCAGGAAGCCGGCGTGGACTTCACCATGGCCGACATCGACCGCATTTCGCGCAAGGTGCCATGCCTGTGCAAGGCGGCGCCCGCCACCGACAAGTACCACATCGAAGACGTGCACCGCGCCGGCGGCATCCTGGGCATCCTGGGCGAACTGGCGCGCGCGGACCTGCTGGACCTGTCCTGCGGCAACGTGCACAGCGGCACGCTGGGCAACGCCATCCAGAAATGGGACGTGGCCGGCGGCGCGGGCGAGGACGCGCAGAAGTTCTACCGCGCGGCCCCCGGCGGCATCCCGACCACGGTGGCCTTCAGCCAGGACGCGACCTTCCTGACCCTGGACACCGACCGCAAGACGGGCTGCATCCGCAGCAAGGAAAACGCCTACTCCAAGGACGGCGGCCTGGCCGTGCTGTACGGCAACCTGGCTGAAAAGGGCTGCATCGTGAAGACGGCCGGCGTGGACGAATCGCAATGGGTCTTCACCGGCCGCGCGCGCGTCTTCGAAAGCCAGGACGACGCCGTGGAAGGCATCCTGGGCGACAAGATCGTGGCCGGCGACGTGGTGGTGATCCGCTACGAAGGCCCCAAGGGCGGCCCGGGCATGCAGGAAATGCTGTATCCCACGTCCTACCTGAAGTCCAAGGGCCTGGGCAAGACCTGCGCCCTGTTCACCGACGGCCGCTTCTCGGGCGGCTCTTCGGGCCTGGTGATCGGTCACGCTTCGCCGGAAGCGGCCGAAGGCGGCACGATCGGCCTGGTGGAAGAGGGCGACGTGATCGAGATCGACATTCCGAACCGCAAGATGCACCTGGCCGTTTCCGACGAGGAACTGGCGCGCCGCCGCGCTGCGATGGACGCGCGCGCCGACGGCTGGGAGCCCGTGGGCCGCGAGCGCGTGGTGTCGCAGGCCTTGCAGGCTTATGCGGCCCTGGCCACGTCGGCGGATCGCGGAGCGGTGCGGGATTTGGCGCAGTTGAAGCAGAAGCGTTGATTTACTGATTCGCGTGTGAAGAAACGGCGCCTTCTTGGGGCGCCGTTTTTTTTGCGAAGGAGGCTTCGTAGGCCACCCGTCGGGGCGGACGGCGGGATGCCCGTACCCATGGTTGGTAGCCGGGTTTGCGAGGCCCGCCCTTTGCAGAATCAGGGCTTCGCCATGCTTTTGGGGGACGGTGATGGATGGTGCGCCCCATCCATCCAGCAGCGGGGTTAAAGTGGCGATTGGTATTTTTTGTCGCAGTGCGCGGCGGCGGAGTGCTTTGGTCAGGTGTCTGACACCCGTACGAGATGCTGCGCAAGTGGCCGCCCATGCCTCCCGGGTGTCAGACACCCAAAAAGCAACAGGAGCCGATCCTTATGTCCTTGAACTCTGACGCCTTGCGGCTATTCCTCGGGGTCGTGGACGCCGGGTCGCTGAGCGCGGCCGCGGAAGTGCTGGGGCATACCGCCTCGGGCGTCAGCCGGGGGCTGTCGCGGCTGGAAGAGGACCTGGGCGTTACGCTGCTGAACCGGACCACCCGGCGCATGGATCTGACCGAAGAAGGCAAGCACTTTCTGCCCAAGGCGCGGCAGATCGTGGCGTCGCTGGAAGAGGCGGAAGAATGCATGCGCCTGGTGCACCAGCGGCCGGCGGGGCGATTGCGCGTGGACGCGTCGGTGCCGGTGATGCTGCATTGCGTGGTGCCGCACGTGGGGGATTTCCGGGCGCAGTATCCCGAGATCACGCTGGAACTGACCAGCAACGACCGCATCGTGGATCTGATGGAACACCGCACCGACGTCGCATTGCGCATGGGGCCGCTGACGGATTCCACCTTGCATGCGCGGCCCTTGCGCCCGTCGCCGCGCTGGATGATGGCCAGCCCGGATTACATCGCGCGGCGCGGGGCGCCGGAGACGGTGGAGGACCTGGCGGGGCATGAGGTGCTGGGGTTCACGCATCCCGAAAGCCTGAATGTGTGGCCATTGCGGCATGCGGGCGGATCGAGCTACGTGGCCACGCCGACGCTGGCGACCTCCAGCGGGGAAACGCAGCGGCAACTGGCGCTGCGCGGGGTGGGCATTGCCTGCCTGTCGGACTTCGTGGTGCGCGAAGACATCGCGGCCGGGCGGCTGGTGAAGGTGATGGAGGGGGTATACAGCGACTACCTGCAACCCATGCATGCCGTGTACCACCGCAATACGCAGCTATCGCGGCGCATTGCGTGTTTTCTGGACTTCTACGCCGGAAGGATCTGAGGCGCAACGGTAGCCGGGTCAACGATATTTGGGTGTCTGACACCCATGGGGGGCGCAACGATACCTGGGTGTCTGACACCCCTGAGACGCCGGCTCCGCTTGAAGCCGGACTCCCTGGGGTGTCAGACACCTTGGCCACGCACGGGTGTCAGACACCTTGGCCGGACACCCGGATATCGCACCCTAAGCGTGCAGCGCCCGCCCGAACGCCGACAGCACCGATTCGTGCAGGGTCTCCGACAAGGTCGGATGGGCGAACACGGTGTGCATCAGGTCTTCCTCGGTCGCTTCCAGCGAGGCGGCCACGCCATATCCCGTGATCAGCTCGGACGCTTCCGGATGGATGATGTGCGCGCCCAGCAGTTCGCCGGACTTGGCGTCGAACACGGTCTTGACCAGGCCCTGGTCTTCGCCCATCGCAATCGCCTTGCCGTTGCCGGCGAAGGTGAATCTGCCGACGCGGATTTCGCCGCCCGTCTGCCTGGCGTGCTCGCGGGCGCGCGCCTCGGTCATGCCGATGCTGGCCACCTGCGGATAGGAATAGGTGCAGGCGGGGATGCGCAGCGGGTCGATGGGATGCGCGGGCTTGCCGGCGATCGCCTCCACGCACAGCACAGCTTCGTGGCTGGCCTTGTGCGCCAGCCAGGGCGCGCCGGCGACGTCGCCGATGGCGTAGACGCCGGGCTCGTCCGTCCGGCACAGGCCGTCGGTGACGATGTGGGTCTTTTCCACCTTGACGCGGGTCCGCTCCAGGCCGAGGTTTTCCACGTTGCCCACGATGCCGGCGGCGACGATGACGCGCTCGACTTCCAGTTCGCTTTGTTTTCCTTGCTGGTCCAGCACGACCTTCACGCCCGTGGCGGTCGGCGACGAGGCTTTCACCGCGCATTGCGTCAGCACGCGGATGCCCTGCTTCTCGAAGGCCTTGCGGGCCAGTTGCGAGATCTCGGCATCCTCTTGCGGAAGGATCTCGGCGGCCATGTCGATCAGCGTGACTTCCGAGTCCACTGCGCGGTAGAAGCTGGCGAATTCCGCGCCGATGGCGCCCGCGCCCACCACCAGCAGCGATTTCGGGATTTCGGCGGGCACCAGGGCCTGGCGGTAGGCCCAGATGCGTTCGCCCACGGGCAGCGCCGGCAGTTCGCGGGCGCGCGCGCCGGTGGCCAGGACGATGTGCGGGGCCGACAGCGTGGTGCCGTTGTCCAGCGCCAGTTTGCCCGCGCCCGCCAGCCTGGCGCTGGCGGCGTACACCGTCACGCCGTTCTTCTTCATCAGGTGCACCACGCCCTGGCCCAGGCGGCCGGCCACCTTGCGCGAGCGCGCCACCATGGCGGCCAGGTCGGGCCGGGCCTCGCCCGCGCCCGCGACGCCGTAGTGCGCGGCTTCGCGGCAGGCGCGCAGCACTGTCGCGCTGTGCAGCAGGGCCTTGGTCGGGATGCAGCCCCAGTTCAGGCAGATGCCGCCCAGCTCCGAACGCTCCACCAGCGCCACCGACAGGCCCAACTGGGCGCCGCGGATGGCGGCCACGTAGCCGCCGGGGCCGCCGCCCACCACGATGAGGTCAAACGCAGTCTTGGTCATGGCGGGGCTCACAGCAGGATGCGCACGGGGTTTTCGATCAGCTTGCGGAATGCCGCCAGCCAGCGCGCGCCCACGGCCCCGTCCACCACGCGGTGATCGGCCGACAGGGTCACGGTCATGACGGAAGCCACGGCCAGCGCGCCGTTCTCGTCCACGACGGGGCGGCGCTCGGCCGCGCCCACCGCCAGGATGGCGGCCTGCGGCGGGTTGATGATGGCCGCGAACTGGCCGATGCCGTACATGCCCAGGTTGCTGACCGTCAGCGAGCCACCGGTGAATTCCTCGGGCTTGAGGCGGTTGATCCTGGCGCGTCCGGCCAGCTCGGCGATCTCGCCGGCGATGGCGGACAGCGGCGTCACATCGGCGTCTCGCACGATGGGCGTGACCAGTCCGCCGTCGGTCGCGACCGCCACGGAAATGTCGGCGCCGGCATGGTATTCGACGGCGTCCTCGTGCCAGCTCGCGTTGACCTCGGGCACTTCGCGCAGGGCCAGCGCGGCGGCGCGCACGATGAAGTCGTTGACCGAGAGCTTCACCGCGCCGCCCTGGTTGGCCTGCGCGCGCAGCGCGAGCAGCGCGTCCATCCTGCAATCCACCGTCAGGTAGAAGTGCGGCACGTTCTGCTTGCTTTCGGTCAGGCGGCGGGCGATGGCGCGGCGCATGCCGGTGTGCGGCACGCGCCGCGCGGCGGGACGGCCGGCCAGGGGCGCCGCCG
>NZ_UFQC01000092.1 GCF_900496975.1 Achromobacter veterisilvae | reverse complement strand
GGCAATGTCCCAGGCGTAGTTGAAGGTTGAAGGCGGCGGTTCGCCAGTGGAATCCGAGAGAATCGGGTTTCCAGGACCAACCTCCCGAACAGGGAACCAAGGAGAACCGCCACATGAAGCCTGGCAAGAAGAAGGCCCCGAAGGCCAGCGCGCCGTTGAACATCGTCGCCAAGCAGAACGAAGACCGGCTGCGGGCCTGTTTCGCCGAGAACAGTCAGCTCCTGCTGCCAATACTCGATCTGATCCAGAACACCCGCGCGAGCATTGACGAGCTGATGTACGACGCTGGCCGCGGCCTGGTCGAGCAGTTGCTGGTGATCTCGGCGACGGAAGTCGCCGGCGAGAAGCACCCTGGCCGCAAAGGCGGCGAAGTCCGTTGGCACGGCTCGCAACGCGGCCAGATCGTGATGGACGAGCGCAAATTGAACGTCGAGCGGCCACGCCTGCGGCGGCGAGGCGGCGGCGAAGTGCCGATCCCCGCCTACGAGCAGTTGAACCAGAATCCGCGGCTCGCCGAGCGCGTGCACGACATCATGGTCACGGGCGTGTCCACGCGCAAATATGCCAAGGTGCTGCCCGAGATGGCCGGCACGGTGGGCATCTCCAAGAGCAGCGTCTCGCGCGAGTTCATCCAGGCCAGCCAGAGGGCGCTCACCGAGCTGATGGGCCGGCGCTTCGACGATCACGACTTCCTGGCGATCTACCTGGACGGCATCATCGTCGGCACGCGGCACGTTATCGCGGCCATCGGCGTGGACAGCGCCGGCAAGAAACATCTGATGGGGCTCGTGAGCGGTTCGAGCGAGAACGCCCAGGTCGTCAAGGATCTGTTGCGCGGGTTGATCGATCGCGGCTTGTCCACGGAGCTGGAATATCTGTTCGTGATCGACGGTTCCAAGGCGCTGCGTTCGGCGATCGACGAACTCTTCGGCGAGCGTGCCCACGTGCAGCGCTGTCGAACGCACAAGCTGCGCAATGTCCTCGATCGCCTGCCCAAAGAATGCATCTCGCAAACCGCAGCGATCATGAAAGCGGCCTACAAGCTGCCGGCCAAGGACGGCATGGCCAAGCTCGAGACGCACGCAGCGTGGCTCAAGGCCGAGCACCCGGATGCCTCGGCGGCGCTGCTCGAAGGGCTGGAGGAAACGTTCACGGTCAACGAGCTGGGCCTGACGCCGGCGCTCATGCGCGGGCTGTCGACGACCAACCTCATCGAGAACCCCAACGGCGCGGTACGTCGCGTCGCGGGGCGTGTGAAGCGCTATCGCGATGCCGACATGGCGGTGCGCTGGGCAGCAGCGGGGTTCCTGGAAGCCGAAAAGCACTTCCGGAAAATCCTCGGCGTGAGCGAGCTCTGGGTGCTCGCCGCCGCCCTGAAGCGTTCGCCCTCGAAATCCAACATTGACCATGATCGCAAGGTCGCATAATCTATGCCGCACCCGCCGTCCCAACCTTCAACTGTCTGTGGGACATTGCC
>NZ_UFQC01000081.1 GCF_900496975.1 Achromobacter veterisilvae | reverse complement strand
AGGAGAGGACTCGAACCTCCACACCTTGCGGCACATGGACCTGAACCATGCGCGTCTACCAATTCCGCCACCTGGGCACTGAGAGATACTGTCAGAATGATGTGCTACGCTGCGGCTCTGGTTGCATCGGTTTAGTTAAAACACATTAACTAAATAATATGCGTTAAAAGCGCAGTTGGTTTTACAATCGGGTTTCAAGATCCTGGGTTTTAACATCCAGGTCCTGGGTTTATCATCCAGCTTGCAACCCTCTGACCATTTTCTGCTTCAGTGTTCAGCCTTGGGCGAACCACAGAAGCTGCGCATTATATACGGAAATTTTAGCTTTGGCAAAACGATCGAATAACGAATCGAATAACAACAGATCAACACCCTTGCCCGAAGCGCCGCCGGACTTCGACCCTGATGTACCGTCTCGTGAAGCCATCCTGAAAGCGCTGCGTGCCGCGGGCTCGCCGCTGTCCCCGGTGGAGCTGGCCGAGCGCATGGGCGTCGAGCGCGCCGCAACGATGGTGGGATTCGAACGCCGGCTGGGCGCCATGGAGCGCGACGGGCAATTGATGCCCAACCGCAAGGGCGTGTTGCTGCTGGCCACCAAATTGGATTTCATTCCCGGCAAGGTGCTGGGGCACCGCGACGGCTTCGGCTTCCTGCTGCGCGACGACGGCGGGCCCGACCTGTTCCTGTCGCCGCGCGAAATGCTCAAGGTGCTGCACGGCGACCGCGTGCTGGTCAAGCCGACGGGCGAATACCGCGGCAAGCCGGAAGGCACCATCGTCGAGGTCATCGAACGCCGCACCAACAAACTGGTGGGGCGCTTCCTGCATGAGCACGGGCTGTCCATCGTCGTCCCCGAAGACCAGCGCATCAAGCACGACATCCTGATTCCTCCCAGCGATACCAACGGCGCCCAGCACGGGCAGGTGGTCGCGGTGGAAATCATGGAGCAGCCGACGCGCCACACGCAGCCGCTGGGCCGCGTGGCCGAGGTGCTGGGCGAAATCGACGACCCCGGCATGGAAATCGAGATCGCGGTGCGCAAGTTCGACGTGCCCGTCGAATTCTCGGAAGCCGCCCGCAAGCAGGCCGCGCGCCTGCCGGACGTGGTCAGGAAGGCCGACCTCAAGGACCGCATCGACCTGCGCGACGTGCCGCTCATCACCATCGACGGCGAGGACGCGCGCGACTTCGACGACGCCGTGTATTGCGAACCGGTCGAACTGGGCACGGGCCAGCGCAAGCGCCCCGGCTGGCGCCTGCTGGTGGCCATCGCGGACGTGAGCCACTACGTGCGCCCGGGCGACGCGCTGGACGACGACGCGATCGAGCGCGGCACCAGCGTTTACTTCCCGCGCCGGGTCATTCCGATGCTGCCCGAATCGCTGTCCAACGGCCTGTGTTCGCTGAACCCGGACGTCGACCGCCTGGTGCTGGTCTGCGACATGGTCATCCCCGCCAGCGGCGCGAAGGCCGGCACGGTCACGGCCTACCAGTTCTACAACGCCGTCATGCACTCGCATGCGCGCACCACCTATACGAATATCTGGGCCGCCCTGCAACAGCCCGGCGGCCCGGCCGCGCACGCCATGCGCAGCGTCATGCCGCAGGTCCAGCACCTGTATGAACTCTTCCAACTGCTCTCGCAGGGGCGCAAGAAGCGCGGCGCCATCGACTTCGACACCGTCGAGACCAAGATCGTCTGCAACGAACTCGGCCGCATCGAGCAGATCGTGCCGTCCGTGCGCAACGACGCCCACAAGCTGATCGAAGAGTGCATGCTGGCCGCCAACACCTGCGCGGCCGACTTCACGACCCGCAGCAAGCACCCCGGCCTGTACCGCATCCACGAGGGGCCCACGCCGGAACGCCTGCAGTCGCTGCGCGAATTCCTGCGCACGATGGGCCTGTCGCTGGGCGGCGGCGACATGCCCACGGCCAAGGACTACGGGGAATTCCTGGAGTCCGTGCGCGGACGCCCCGACTACCAGTTGTTGCAGACCATGTGCCTGCGCTCCATGCAGCAGGCCGTCTACAGCCCCGACAACATGGGCCACTTCGGCCTGGCGTATCCGGGCTATAGCCACTTTACGTCGCCGATCCGCCGCTATCCCGACCTGCTGACGCACCGGGTGATCAAGGCCCTGCTGGCCGGGCAGCGCTATGTGCCCAGCCTGGACGACCAGCCGGTGGTCATCGGCCGCACGCAGCGCGAGCACGAGCACGCCATCTGGGAAAAGATGGGCCTGGTGCTGTCGGCCAGCGAGCGCCGCGCCGACGAGGCCTCGCGCGACGTCGAGGCCTGGCTCAAGTGCTGGTTCGTCAAGGAGCGCGTGGGCGAGGACTTCAGCGGCACCGTCACGGGCGTGGCCAGCTTCGGCATCTTCGTCACGCTGGACACCCTGCACGTCGAGGGGCTGGTGCACGTGTCGGAACTGGGCGGCGAGTACTTCCAGTTCAACGATGCCCTGCACGAGCTGCGAGGCGAACGCACCGGCATGCGCTACCGCCTGACCGACAAGGTGCAGGTGCAGGTGTCGCGCGTGGACCTGGAGGCGCGCCGCATCGAGTTCCGCCTGGTGCAGGGCACCAGCTTCGACGCGCTGCGCAAGGCGGCGGCCCGCGGGTCGGACGAGCCGGCGCGCCGCGTAAAGAAGGCGGCCGCTCCCAAGCCGGCCGCCCTTAAAGGCCAGACCGCGAAGGAGCGGCGAGCCGAAGCCAAGAAGGCCAGCAAGCCGCCCAAGGCCCCCAGGGCATCGAAGCGCGCCGCGCCCGCCAAGAAGGCGGTGCACAAGCGCCACTGATCCGCCTTATGGCCAAGCCGTCGTTTGGCGGCGAGGCCATACGGAGTAACATTGCATCCATGGCCGGCTTGGTCCGGCGGCCCGCCCCGCTCTGGGGCGGGTATTCGTTTATCTAAAGGTATTTGCATTTATGGCGTCGACCCAAGTCCTGGCCGGGTTTCACGCGGTTGTCGCGCGGCTGCGCCACGCCCCCGAATCGATCAGGGAAATCTATGTAGAGGCGTCGCGCCGCGACAAGCGCATGCAGACGTTCATCGAACAGGCCGAGAAAGCCGGCCGCCGCCTGCATCCGGTGCCGATGGAACGCCTTGACGGCCTGTCCCGCGGCACCCGCCACCAGGGCGTGGTGGCGCTGGCCGACGAGCGCCAACTGGCGGTGGACGTGGACGAGGTGCTCGACGTGATCGAGGGCCCGCCGCTCCTGCTGATCCTCGACGGCGTGACCGATCCGCACAACCTCGGGGCCTGCCTGCGCACGGCGGATGCCGCCGGCGTGCACGCGGTCATCGCGCCGCGCGACCGGGCCGTCGGCCTGAACGCCACCGTGCAGCGCGTGGCTTGCGGCGCGGCCGACACGGTCCCCTACCTGATGGTGACCAACCTGGCGCGCACGATGCGCGGCCTGAAAGACCGCGGCGTATGGCTGGTGGGCACCGACGACCAGGCAACCGACAGCATGCACCAGATCGATGCGCGCCAGCCGATGGCCTGGGTCATGGGCGCCGAAGGCGAGGGCATGCGCCGCCTGACCCGCGAAACCTGCGACCAACTGGTGAACATCCCGATGCTGGGTTCGGTCGAAAGCCTGAACGTCAGCGTGGCCAGCGCCGTCTGCCTGTATGAAACCGTGCGCCAGCGCCGGTCCTGATTTGTCCGCACCGCCAGTCCAGTAGATCACCTTCCTATCGCGTCACCCCATCATGCACGAGAACGGCTTTACCACCACGATCCTCCATTCCGACCGCAAGCAATCCGTCGAGCACGGAGCGGTGCACAAGCCGATGCATCCGTCGTCGGAGTTCGCGTACGACGACGCGCGCGAACTCGCCGCGGTGTTCCAGGGCAAGGCGGGCTTCACCTACGCGCGCCAGGGCACGCCCACCACCACCGCGCTCGAAGCCAAGATCAGCCAGATGGAAGCCGGCAAGGGCACGGTCACCTTCGCGACCGGCATGGCCGCGCTGGCCGCCATCTTCACCACGCTGCTGCGCCGCGGCGATCATCTGGTTTCCAGCCAGTTCGTGTTCGGCAACACCAACAGCCTCTTCGGCACGCTGCAGGAGCTGGGCGTCGAGATCACCTTCGTGGACGCGACCGACTCGTCGCAGGTGCGCGCCGCGATCCAGCCCAACACGCGCATGGTCTTCACCGAGACCATCGCCAATCCGGGCACGCAGGTCGCCGACCTGGCCGTGATCGGCGAGATCTGCCGCGAAAAGGGGCTGGTCTACGTCGTGGACAACACGCTGACCTCGCCCTGGATGTTCCGTCCCGCGTCGGTGGGCGCGTCGCTGGTGATGAATTCGCTGTCCAAGTACATCGGCGGCCACGGCAATGCGCTGGGCGGCTCGGTGACGGACACCGGCCTGTACGACTGGTCGGGCTATTCGAACATCTACGAGGCCTACCGCAAGGGGCCGGCCACCGGCTGGGGCCTGACGCAGATCAAGAAGAAGGGCCTGCGCGACATGGGCGGCACGCTGGCGGCCGAACCGGCGCACCGCATCGCGGTGGGCGCCGAGACGCTGGCCCTGCGCATGGCCAAGCACTGCGCCAACGCGCTGGCGCTGGCGCGCTTCCTGGAAGAGCACCCCGGCGTGGCCCGGGTGCATTACCCCGGCTTGGCCGGCCATCCGCAGCATGCGCGCGCCGCGGCCCTGTTCGGCTCGCGTTTCGGCGGCCTGCTGGGCGTGGAGCTGGCCGACGGCGTGGACTGCTTCGACTTCCTGAACCGCCTGCGCGTGGTCCTCATGGCGACCCATCTGGGCGACACCCGCAGCCTGGCGCTGCCCGCCGCCCACACCATCTATTACGAGATGGGCGCCGAACGCCGCAAGCAGATGGGGATCGCGGACAGCCTCATCCGCGTGTCGGTGGGCATCGAGGACGAGGCCGATCTGCTGTTTGATTTCGATCAGGCGCTCAACGGCTGCCTGAAGGGATAATGCGGCATGCGCGGGCCTCGCGGCTGCGCGCGCCCGAGAATGCAACGGGGTAGGGCCCATGCTCATACAGATAGCAGAAGTTTTCACGCCTGAAGAGGCCGCGGACATCCGGCTCCGGCTGGATGCCGCCGATTGGGTGGACGGCAAGGTGACGGCCGGCTACCAGTCCGCCGAGGTGAAGCGCAACCGCCAGTTGCCCGAACAGCATCCCCTGGCGCAGGAACTGGGCAACCTGATCCTGCAGCGCCTGGCGGGCAACAACCTGTTCATGTCGGCGGCCCTGCCGCGCAAGATCTTTCCGCCGTTGTTCAACCGCTACGAAGGCGGAGAGGCTTTCGGCTACCACGTGGACAACGCCGTGCGCGGCATCGCCGGCACTGCCGAGCGCGTGCGCACGGACCTGTCCGCCACGCTGTTCTTCTCCGAGCCCGATTCCTACGACGGCGGCGAACTCGTCATCGACGACACCTACGGTCCGCGCGCGGTCAAGCTGCCGGCGGGGCACATGGTGCTGTATCCCGGCACCAGCCTGCACAAGGTCAATCCGGTGACGCGCGGCGCCAGGGTGTCGTCCTTCTTCTGGATGCAGAGCCTGGTGCGCGAGGACAGCCAGCGCGCCCTGCTCCTGGACATGGACGTGGCCATACAGCGCCTGAACCAGGACGCCGCGGGGCACCCCTCCATCGTGCAGCTAACCGGGATTTACCATAATCTGCTGCGCCGGTGGGCCGACGTTTGATGCAATATCGATGCGCCGTGGCGCCGGGCCGCGCAAACCTCGAATTGCGCGTTTCTGTTTATTGCGAAAATGGCTAAAAGCTAGTATTGGCGCGGGTTATGGTGAGGTTTTCGCTTGACAGCCGCGCTACGCCAAGGCCTAATACACGTCTGCGTCGCTGACGGTTCGAAGGCTTTTGCCCTTGGATCCTAAGCGGCGCAGCAGTTTAAAAGTTGTGCTTTGCAGCGCAAGAAAAAGTTTATCCACTGTCTGTTCGTCGTTTGTCGGGTCTTGCGTCTTCCGTGGCGTCCAATCATGACGGCCATGGACTGCAGCTCCGGCAGACTCCACACCTTGTGAGGGGTACACCTGCATGAACAAAACCGAACTCATCGATCACATCGCCAGCAAGGCCGACATCTCCAAGGCTGCTGCGGGCCGTTCGCTCGACGCCCTGATCGGTGCCGTCAAGACCACCCTGAAGAAGGGCGGTACGGTTACGCTGGTTGGCTTTGGTACGTTTGCCGTGTCGGCCCGCGCCGCTCGCACCGGCCGCAACCCGCGCACGGGCGAAACCATCAAGATCAAGAAGGCCAAAGTGCCGAAGTTCCGTCCGGGCAAGGCCCTGAAGGACGCCGTCAACTAAAGGGCGGCAGGCAGGTCGCGGGGCGTGCCGCCCGGCGATTTGCCGACAAGTGCGCGGTCCGGTATACTCCGGCCCGCGTATTGCTTTTGAGTGCCCCCGGTTGGCAGTTGCTTGTACGGATTTTCGCGAATTTCGTCTTGAGGCTGCATCAGAATGGGTGCTTAGCTCAGTTGGTAGAGCGGCGCCCTTACAAGGCGTAGGTCACAGGTTCGACCCCTGTAGCACCCACCAAAAGCACCATGCAGCATCATGCTCCGGCACCGCATTCCGCAGAAAACCCGCACACCTCAACGTGGCGGGTTTTTTTGTTCTTGGGCCGCCCCGGGCAAAAAAACGGCCTCTTGGGGGGCAGCCTGGCCCGAAGGCGCGCGGCGCGGGGGCGGCAAGTCCGACGGCGGCGGCACGGGAGTATTTTCCTGGTTTGCGCGTCCCTTTTTTCCTGGGGTTCGTCGCGTCTGGTTTGACTTCGATCAGCGGTGTTACGCCGCCTCGGGCGAAATAGGACGTGCGAATCATTCGCATTTAAGATATTATTATTGGCTTGTACCGGCCAGCCGGCGCCGCCTTTGCGTGCGCGTCTTTCTTCTTCTGGCCGGATAAGTCAATGCACCCTGGCTGATTCATGCCTAGTCTTCAACGCGGTTGGAATTCTTCTTCGCGGTCTTCATTCGGTATACGCGCAGGCGCTGGCCTCGCGGTCCTCGCCCTTCATGCAGCGGTGATCGGCGCCATCTTCATGGCGCCCGAGAACCGTCCCGAACTGGAAGAGCCCGAGGCAATCATGGTGAGCGTGGTGGACGCGCCCATCCCCCAGATCGCCAAGGCCGAACCCACACCGGAAGTACCGCAGCCGGTCACGGAACCGCCGCCCGAACCGCAACCCGAGATCGAGCCCGAGCCTGAGCCGGAACCCGAACTCAAGCCCGAGCCGGAGCCCGAACCCGAACCCGAGCCGGTGGTTGAAAAACCGCCCATGCCGGCGCCCAAGCCTCCTCCGCCCAAACCCAAGCCGAAACCCAAGCCCCAGCCCAAGCAAGAGGTCAAGCCCGAACTCAAGCCGGAAACGCCGCCCCAGCAGACGCCGCCCAGCGGCGCGCCGGAAGGCACCCAGGCGCCCCAGGGGCCGCAGCAAGGGCCGCCGCCCGATCAGCCGGTGCTGGTTTCCAGCATCGAATTCCAGGGCGCGCGTCCGATGCCGAATTACCCTATGGCTTCGCGCCGCATGCGTGAAGAGGGCCGGGTGGTGGTGCTAGTGGAGATCAATACCCAGGGGCTGGTCGAGCGCGCAACCATCGATGCGTCCTCGGGCTTCCCGCGCCTGGATGAATCGGCGCTGGCGGCCGCCCGCAAGGGCCGTTTCAAGCCTTATACCCGTAATGGCGTGGCCTATCCCGCCAAAGCCAAAATTCCGTTCGATTTCGTCATGAGGAACTGAGATGTCCAACGCACTGCATAGCGCCACCCTGGTGGCGCAGGCGACTACCAGCCCGGCAGCGCCGGCTGCCGCCGCCGCCGCGCCCGCCGCCGCCGCCGCGCCCGCG
>NZ_UFQC01000022.1 GCF_900496975.1 Achromobacter veterisilvae | reverse complement strand
CCCGCGCCGGCCAGCGCCCAGCCCAGCGCCGCCCGGCGGCCGCGGCTCGCGGGCACGGCGGGGGGCTCGCCGGCCAATGCGCGCAGGCGTTCGTGTCCCGCCTGGCCGGTGCTTTCCCAGACGCGTTCCAGCAGCGCGTATTCCTTGCGGTGCGCCGGGTCCGCCTCCAGCCAGGCGTCGAAGGCCTGGCGATCCGCGCCGTTCATGCGTCCCGACCGCGCGCGGGCAAACCACGCCGCCGCGGCGTCGCGCGGGTCGGAATATTGGCGGGGATCCAGAGGATGGTTCATGGGGGCGAGGGCCGGGTTCAGCCTGCGGCGTCGTTTTGCAGTGCATCGCGCAGGTGGCGCATGGCACGCATGATATAGCGTTCGACGGTATTGAGAGACAGCCCCAGCCGGGCGGCAACCTCGACTTGGGTCAGGCCGTCGAGCCGGTGCCAGATGTAGGCCTGGCGGCATTTCTCGGGCAGTTGCCGCAATGCGGCGTCGATCGAATGCGCCAGTTGGATCCCATCGAGTTCCAGGATGGCGTCGGCCGAGCGCGGGTGTTCGTATTCGGGCAGGTCGTGCAGCGGCACGCCGGCGCGTTGGCCGAGCTTGCGCAGGCCGCTCGCCAGGTTGTTGCGGCTGGATTGGTAGAGGTAGGCGCAGGGATCGGCCAGCGTGGCGCCTTGCCGCTTCAGCATGCCCAGCGCGGCATCCTGCAGCGCATCTTCCGCTTCCTGCGGATGCTCGCTGCGGCGCGTCCAGTCGCGGAACATCATCGCGTACTTGGCGAGCCAGCTACTGGGTTGAGGAGGGATCGGCACTGGCGGCAAGAGCTGTCGGACTGTCGAAAGAGGCTGCATCATAAATGATAACAACTCTCATTTCAAAGTTGACTGCATCAAGGCCGCCCGCGCGCCGCGCCGCGTGTCATGGCCGACCTCCCGTTCTCTCCGGGAAACTCGCCCCGAGGGCCAGGGACATGCCGGTCGTTCCGGCGGGCACACTGACCGGCATGGACAGGAGGATCTGGGCCATCCCCTTGCCCAGCGCATCGTTGCGCAGCGAGGCCATGCCGCCCCCGTCCAGGGCGTTTTCGCACACGAAGTTGAAGGCATGGATGCCCGGTAGTTCGTAGCGCGCAACCGGCCCCCGCACCAGGTGGGCGAGGTACTGCGCCACTCGATCCGGCGTCAATTGAGAGCGCAGCAGTTCCAGCCATTCGGGCTTGCGCGCGATGACGCCGATGTTGGAGGTGTTTCCCTTGTCGCCCGAGCGCGCCCAGGCCAGCCGAATCAGCGGCACGGTAACGGCGTTCGCGGGTTCCCGCCAGGTGCTGGGCGCAGCTTCGGCCATCGTGGCGTCCGGGGCCGGGCGGGGCGGCGGCGGGGGCGAATCCGCGTCCACCAGGTCCAAGGCGCGGCCATCCAGATAGACCTTTGGCCTGACTTGAGACTTGCCGAGCAGGAAGGAGTACTGGCGGATCAGTGGCGAAGCGCCGGCCCGTCCGCCTGCCCCGGTGGTTCCGGGGGCAAAGGAAGTGCCTGCCGACGCGATCTCGCGCGCCAGCAGTTCCAGCGCCGCCTTGTCGGTATGGCATGCGTTCGAGGCGCCCAGCGAACTACCTGCTGCGCGCTGGTCAGGTCGGGCCTGGGTGTTTCGGCCCTGCCGCGGATGGGGCTGGGCCTGACCGACATGGAGGGGCTGGTTTGTATTCCCCTCGTCGCGCCGTCGGTGTTCCGGTCCGTGGGGCTCGTCACGCGTATCGGCCGGTCGCTGTCGCCCGCCAGTCTGGCCTTCCTCGGGATGCTGGGTGGATGAGCGCTTCGGTTTGATCAAGTTCGCCATGGCGGCGGGCCGCGCGGACTCCCATTGCCCATCCTCAGAATTGATAGCCCGCCTGCGCCCAAACGCGCGGCTTGCGGTCTACGTCCGACGTCGGCTGCCCGGTGCCGGCCTTCCAGGCCGCATAGACGCTCAAGCTGAACGACGCGGAGACATAGCTCGCGCCGATGCCGTAGCCGGCCAGCGTGCGCTGGTTATCGGCCGCGCCGATCCACGGCGAATGATTGATGCGCACCTGGCCCCGGTCGTAAAAGCCCACTGCTTCCCAGCCGTACCCCAAGGGGTAACGCAATTCCACGTTGAGCAGATACCCGCTGTCGCCGCTGGCCTCGCCCTGCGGATAAGCGCGCACGCCGGCCGCGCCGCCCAGGAACATCTTTTCGGATGAATCCAGATTCCGGTCGGACCATTGGCCGTTGGCGTTCAGGAACAGCGTCAGGTTGGCCGGCAAGCGTTGCAGGCGCTGGAAGGCGCCCGCCCATTTGCCGAACGATCCTTCGCTGCGCGCGCTCAGTGCGTCGATCCCGGCGCTGACGGAATCCAGGTCCAGTCTGCCGGCGGTATAGGTCAGGCTGGCGTTATTGGCCCCGCCGCCGCCCAGGCCATCGATGAAATTGCCGGCGATGCCGACACTCAACTCGTGTACGCGCTTGTCGGATTCGATCGAGGCCGCGTCCATCCGGTCCTCCAGGCGCTTGTCGTCGTATTGCAGCGTGGCGTACCAGTTGCTGTCGCGGCTGCGGAGCAGGGGATGCAACAGGTACAGGCTGGCGACGGTCGCATCGCCGCCCGCGTCCAGGGGCGCGAATTCCTTGCCCAGCTTGTAATGCATCCGCGACAAGGCAACGCCGATGCGCGTGGCGGACTGGCCCACCGGAAGCTGGTAGCCGATGCGGCCATAGTTGAACTTGCTGCCGCCGGTCTGCGCGCGCAGGCTCAACTGGTCGCCGATACCGGCCGGGTTGTTCCAGTAGAGGCTGCTGCCCAGCAGGGTGGCCGCGGTGTAGCGGTTGCCGAAGTTGCTGAGGTCGACAGAGCCGGTCAATACCCGTCCCGGCGCCACGTCCACCAGAAAGTCGGACGTCCCCACGGTCGCGCCAGGGCGCAAGGTGGACGTCACCGCGACGCCGGGAAGGTCAGCCAGGCGCAAGAGCGCGCCTTCCAGTTCCTCGTTGTGTATCGGGTCCCCCGCCTGGATGCGCTGCGCGGGAGCAAGCGCGCTGCTGGCGACGCCCGCCGGATTGTTCAGGACGACCTCGCCGATCCGGCCTTCCAGCACGGCGATGGTGACTGTGCCGTCCTGGATCTCCTGCGGGGGCAGATAGGCGCGCGCAACGAGATAGCCATGGCTGCGGTAGTAGTCGGTGATGCGCCGGGTCAGCGCATCGAGTTCGCCCAGGCTCAAGGTCTTCCCGATCCCATCCTGGATGAGGGGAAGCAACTGCTGCTCGGTGAACGCCTGGTTGCCCGTCAAGCGGACGCGCTTGAGTTGGAAGCGCGAGCCATTGCCTGCCGGCATGCCCATGCGCTCTTCGATGGAGGTGGGCGGCGCTTCGGCGGAAGGCAGGCGTTTCGGCGGCTCGGCCTGCTGCAATAGTTGGCCCGCCGTGGGCGCCCGCTGGGCCAGGGAGGCCGTTGTGGCCAGGCAGAGGACCGCAAGCAGGAAAGAGGCTTCTTTACGCATACGCATTGACAGGCGGCTTGGAAATTTCCGATCGATGCGCATTTATTTGCAGTTATCCGTCAACAGGTAGACGGGCAGATTCATCTGGCACTCCGGGCGGTCGACGCGCAGCGCGGCGGTCGCGGTCGATGCGATCCTGGGCTTGTCGTCAGCGGCGGTGGCGGAGACGTTGGCGGCGACGTAACGGGGCAGCGAGGGCATGCGGGGGATGGGGGCGCCACCGGTGCCGCCGCCGCTTTCGGCGGGATCGATGGTCAGCGCGCCGTCGACAAAGGTCAGCGCATAGTTGCCATCCGTGCCGCTGACGGCATGGACATAGCGGCCAGCGTCAATGCCGACGCCGCCGCTCTCGGTCAGGCCCGCCAGCACGCTGGCGGTTTCGTTGTTCATCAGGCCCGTGACGGTGAAGCCCGCCACCCTCTGGGTCTGGCCGTTATAGGTCACCGTGCCGCTGCTGGCCGTGACCGTGGCGTTCGCCTTGTCGATGGTGCTGTTGGTGTTGTCGACGTAGCTGATGTCGTAGTTGCCGCCGCCGTTGCCGTCGCTCACCACGACGCCGCTCACGGTGACCACTTTTCCCATGCCGGCATTTTTGTCGGCGTAGGCAAAGCTGCCGCCCGACAGCGTGTCGCCGCCGTAGAGTGTGCCGCTGCTTATCGCCGCCGTGCCGTTGGCGCTGGTAGTGCCGTCGTAGGTCTTGGTAATGTCGCCGACAGTCACCGACAAGGGGGCCTTGTCGATGGTGAGCACACCATTGGCGGCGACGATGTCGTAGCCCCGCTGAGTCGAATAGAGGCCGGACAGGGTCAGGGCATAGCCGCCCGCGTTGGTGCCGCCGCCCGCCACGCTCCCCGTGCCCAGCAGCAGGCTGCCGTCATGCGCGCCGACGGTATAGCCGGCCGCGCTGCCTTGCGCCGAGCCGTTATAGACGGTGGAATCATTGTTGACGGTGGCATCCAGCCGCTTGAGAAAGGCCTTCAGCAGCGGCGTCGTCGCGCCATCGTAAATGCGCCAGACATTGGCGCCGCCGCCCGCGGTATCCAGGTTCCAGCCCGCGAAGGTATCGGCGTCGGTCAGCGCCGCGTAGGTGCGGGCGGAGCCGTAGGCATTGCCGCCGAAGGCGCCGCCCGCCATGCCGCCGTTGTTGATCGCGCCGCCGCCGGCGGCGGTGCTGGCGTAGTAGCTGTTGGCGACCGCGGTCGCCACGCCGGATCCAAGCAGGCCGCCTGCATTGCTGTTCCCCGTCACGCTGCCTGTGGCATAGGTGTTGCTGATCGAAGACATGTCGGCGACGCCGGCCAGTCCGCCGACCCCGTCGTTGCCGGTTACGCTGGCGGCGGAATAGGCGTTGTCGACGGTAATGCGCGCGCCGTATCCGATCAGACCGCCCGTCTGATCGTTCCCCGCCACGCTGCCGGTGACATAGGCATTGCTGATTGAAGAATCGCTGGCGTAGCCCGCCACGCCGCCGACATAGTCGTAGCCGCTCACGCTGGCATTCTGCAGGCCGACATTGCGGATCGTGCTGTCGGAAATCACGCCGAACAGGCCGGCGTTATTGCTATACCCGGCGTCGATGCGCAGGTCGTCGATAGTATGGCCCAGCCCATCGAGGCTGCCCCTGAACTCCGTGCCGGTTCCCCACGTGCCGACCGACGCGAAACTGCCGCCCAGCCATACATCCTTGCCGTTGGTGGCGCTGGCATCGATATCGTTGAGCAGGGTGTAGCTGGCGCGCTTGTCCAGCGCCATGAGCTGCAACTGGTGGGCATTGCGGATAGCGGTCGACCATTCCGAGGCCAGCATCGGCAACACGCCGTCCACCATCGCCCAGCCTGAACTGCCCGGCGCGGTGGCGAAGTCGAAGCCCGCCCAGTTGGCGGCGTCGCGCATCTGCGCGGTGGTCAGCCCGTTGACATTGGTTAGGGTTGCGCCGGTGGACACGCTGACGGCGGGCACGGAGGCGCCCACGGTGTCGACGTTCCAGACCAGGTTTTCGAACTGGCCCAGGACGCCCGAGCCGATCAGCGCGCCCATTTCCGCGGGCGTGGGGCTGGCATCGGAGCCGCCCACGGTGCCGGAGAAGTAGCTGTTGAGCACCTTGGCGGGGGACCCGGACTGGTAATCGGCTGTCCCCACCAGTCCCCCGACGATGCGGCCGCGCACGGCGCCGGTGGCGTAGCCGTATTCGAGCGTGCCGTAGCGCAGGGCGCCCACCAGTCCGCCGGCAAAGCCTCCCGATGCGGCCGCCGTAGCGGTGACGTCGGCGCTGGAATACACATGGCTGATGAGGCCGGAATAATAGGTATCGCCGACCAGGCCGCCGACGGCGTTGGTGCCCGTCACGCTGCCATCCACCCAGACGTTGCGAATGCTCAGCCCTCCGTCGCCGTGGCCGACCAGGGCGCCCACCGAGGTGCCGCCGTTGATGGATACGCGGGTCAGGCCGAGGTTGGCGATGGGGCCGCTGGCGTTGCCGAACAGACCGATCTTGTGTTGCGAAGGACGGTCGATGGTGAGCCTGTCGATGACATGGCCCAAGCCGTCGAAGCGGCCGGTGAAGCCGTCATACTGCAAATCCCGCTGGGCGATGGGGTTGAAGCCCGCGCCGCCGTTCCAGCCCGCCGTGGCGCTGGCGTCGATATCCGCGCCCAGCACGTAGTTGCCGCCCAGATCGCCCCACATGCCCTGCAAATCGGTGCCTGTCATGCTGCCTTCGGCGCCCAGGCTGGTGATGATGGTGTAGTGGACGGTGCCGCCGTCGCTCCCCAGTTTGGTGCTGAAGCTGCCGGTGCTGGCCAGGTTCACCGGCGCGCTGATGTTATAGAGCGCGATGTTGCCCGCGGCCACCGCGCCTTGCCCATATTCCAGCGCCAGGCCGGCGCTGCCGCTGGCGTTCATCTGCGCATTGATGTTGATGTTCCGCTGCGCGTTGAGCGTGAGCAGGTTCTCGGTCCAGCTCACCGTGTCCCTGACATTGATATCGCCATTCGTGCCGCTGGCGCCGGTGCCGCTCTGGATGGTGAAGTTGCCGTTGGCCAGCGCATTGCCGACCGCCGCGCCCGTCATGTCCCCGCCGCTGGCGGCGATGGTGAAGTCCACCGGATCGATCAGCCAGGTGCCATTGCCGCCGCTGCTAGCCTTGGTGGTGACCTTGGCGCTGTCGGCCACCTTGACGTGCGCGGCGCTGGTTTCGATGAAGCCGCCGTTGCCGCCATCGGGCGCGCTGGCGTCCAGCGTGCCGCTCACATTGACGGTGCCGCTGGCCATGTCGCCGATCAGGAGGATCCTGCCGTCGCGGTTCTCCAGTGTGCGCGCCTGGATGACGCCGGTATTGTTGACCACCGTGTCGATCAGGGCGTCCCTGGCCTTGGCGCTCATGAGCACCGCGCCGCCGTCGGCCTGGATCAGCCCCTTGTTGTCGGCCAGCGCCTTGAGCGCGCCCTGGTCGATCTGCATGCCGAGCAGCCTGTCGCCGGCGAAGTCCAGGGTGACCTGACTGCCCGCGCCCATGGCCACGGTGCCGAGCCGGGCGACGATGGCGCCTTCGTTGCGCACTTGCTCGCCCAGCAGCGCCACATAGTCGGCGCTGATCGCGCCCTGGTTGACGACGCTGCCGCCATTACCCGCGAACCGGCGCTTGCCGGCCATGAAATCGGCGTCGGAGATGCCAAGCGTGGAGGCGACCAGCCCGCCCACGTCGACCTGGGCGCCGCGCCCGAAGAGGACGCCGTTGGGAT
Source organism: Achromobacter veterisilvae (assembly GCF_900496975.1). Classification (GTDB taxonomy): domain Bacteria; phylum Pseudomonadota; class Gammaproteobacteria; order Burkholderiales; family Burkholderiaceae_B; genus Achromobacter; species Achromobacter veterisilvae. The sequence goes on along the minus strand of NZ_UFQC01000022.1, from coordinate 93,785 downwards.
TGAGCACCCAGACCTGGCCGTTGGCGTTGAGCCGCCCGAGAATTTCCGTGCCATTGCTGCCGAGCACGCGATTGAGCGCGATGGAGCTGCCGTTGGGCTGGGCGAAGTTGACCGTGGCCTTGGCGCCGACGTTGAAATCCTGCCAGTTGATCGCCACGTTCTGCGATTGCTGATTGACCGTCAGCGTCGATCCGTTCCGGCCGATGCTGGCTTTGCCGCTGCTGACCGCGCCGCCGCTGGGCAGGGCGTTGCCGTCGAGGGCGAACGCCGGCGCCGAGATCAGGCTGACGACGAGCGCCGCGCTGGAACCGCGTCTGCCATGGCCGCGGGCGATTTCCGAAGCCACTGCCCAGGCCCGCAAGGCGTGGTTCCAGACAAGTCGGTAAATGTGATTCATGCGTCGTCGCTCGCCCCCACCCCGGAACTGCGACTGGCGCTTGAGGCCTGCGGGGAAGCCCCCGTCAGGCCCGGCGCGGCACGGTCAAAGATGGGTATGGTTGATTGGAATTTTTTGACACGGGAGAATGGCCGCGCAAGTATAGAAATCGCCGTGGATGAAGGGGCCGATTCATTTCTACCAAATGCTGTCAAAATCTACCAACATCCGGAAATTGCGCGGCATAATTCCGCAGGCCCAATCCCTCCCAGTGTCGGTTCCACTTTGCAAAATCGCCCCTTTCCTCGCGTCGCGGTCGTTGAAGACGATTCCGGATTGCTGGCCGACCTGGTGGAATTCCTTGAACTGCGCGGCTTCGCCGTAAGCGGTTTCGATAACGCCGAGGCATTTTTCTCGGTCTGGCCGTCCACGCATTTCGATCTGCTGCTGCTGGACGTGGCCTTGCCGGGCGCCAGCGGATTGGAGGCCGCGCAACGGGTGCGGGCGCGCGACGCGCGCAGCGCGCCCGGCATCGTGATGCTGACTGCGCTGGAGGCCAACGACGATCAGGTGCTGGGTTTCAATGCCGGGGCCGACGTGTATCTGTCCAAGCGCTGTTCGCTGGAAGTCATCGAGGCAGCCTGTCATGGGGTGCTGCGCCGCCTGGGGCGGCAGCCTGCCGGCAGTCCCGTCTCCCAGGCCCCGGAATCCTGGCGCCTGTGTGCCAGGGACTGGCGGCTGCACGCGCCCAATGGCATCGCGCTGGACCTGACGCATGCCGAAGTGCGGCTGCTGTGCGCGCTGTGCGAAACGCCGGGGCAGGCGGTCGCGCGCGAGGCTTTGCTCCTGCATCTGGATAAACAGGAAACGCTATTCAACCTGCGCAACCTGGACAATACGGCGAGCCGCCTGAGACGCAAAGTACAGGCCGCCTGCGGCCTGGAACTCCCGCTGCGGCCCAGCTACGGCAAGGGCTACACCTTTACCGCGCGTTGCGAGATGGAACCGTGAGCCGCGGGCGCAACCGGTTCGCTTCCACCGCCGCGCTGTGGCTCTTCCTGGTGTCCGCGCTTTGCCTGCTGGCGATGCCGGCAGGCGCATCGGCGCCGGCGCCATCGGGTGCCCCCCGAATTTCGCTGGAAGGCCGGCTGGAGCATTTCGTCGATAAGAGCAATGCGCTGCCGTTCGAGACGATCGCCCAATCCGATTTCGTCCGTTCGAATTTCGTCCGCCTGCCGGAGTTCCGCAGCCTGAGCTACGACACATACACGCATTGGTTCCATACCCAGTTGACTCAGGCCGACGGCGGACCGTCGCATCGCGTCCTGACCATCGGCTCGCCCGAGCTGGAAGAACTGGATGTCTGGCTGGAGCGCAAGGACGGCAGTTTCGAGGCTCATGTGATGGGCTACCATCGTTCCCGCGACCAGCGTCCGCTGGCGCGCCTGTTCGTGCTGCCACTCGAAACCTTTCCCGGTATGCACGTCTATTTCCGCGTGCGCACGAACAATGCCATCAATGTGTATGCCGAGCTTTTTCAAGCCGACGCTTTTACCAGCGACGAGACGCGCGGCAATTTTCTCCACGGCCTGTACTTTGGCATATTGCTGATTGCGATCGCGCTATATGCCATTCTCGGCGCGCGCCTGCGCGACGCGGTGATGGCGGCCTACGCGGGTTACGTGGCGTCGCAGCTCCTGTTCCATCTGGGCGCCACAGGCTACCTGCCGGTGCTGGCCGGCCACTCCGCCTGGCTCATGGACGCCTTGCCTCGCATCGGCTGGCTGGGAGGCGCGGTGTCCATCGTACTGATGTGGGACCGGCTGCTGGGCCTCAGGCTCACCCACCCGAACATCCACCGCCTGTACCTCTTCACGGTCGTTTTGAATTTGGCCTTGCTGGTCTTCGCGCTGCTGCCGTCCCTGGTGACGGGCGCGACGCTGCTGGTCGTGAAGCTGGCCAACTATCTCAACGTGCTGAACTTCGTCATCGCCATGTTCCTGCTGGTCCGGGCCTGGCGCCGCAGCCGGCGCGTGGAATGGATGATCTACCTGATCGCCTTCGTCATCCCCACGCTAGGCGCGCTGGTCAATACGACAGCCAATCAGGGCCTCCTGCCCTGGAACGCGGTGACGGCGAACTTCTACCAGGTCGCCGCGCTGGTGCATGTGCTGGTGATGAGCTATGGCCTGGCGCTGCGCTTGCGCCAGTTGCAGCACGACAAGGCGGCGGCGGAACAGGAGACCGCCATCGTGACCCGGCGCGCCGAGCAGCAGCGGCATTTCGTCGCCATGCTCTCGCACGAATTCGGCAATCCTCTGGCGGCGATCGACCGCGCCGCGCAAATGATCCAGTTGAGCGCGCCGGACATGCCGCCGAAAGACGCGCGGCGGCTGACGCTGATTCGCGGCAATGCCGCGACCCTGTCCGGGTTCGTCGACCGCTTCCTGATGTCGGAGGCGCTGGATAACGGGGCGTTGACGCTGGCGCGCGCGCCTTGCGGCATTCGGCGGATGCTGGAAGACACCGTCGGCCAGCAGGACCCCGCGGCCCGCGCGCGCATCCAGTTGGGGAAATGTCCCGACGGCACGTTCGCGATGGACGGCACCTTGGCCGGCGTGGCGATAGGCAATCTGCTGACCAACGCCTTGCGCTATTCTCCGCCCGAAAGCGCGGTGGAGGTCGAGGCCACGCGGGATGCCGCGGGATTGCGCATCCGCGTCGCCGATCATGGCCCGGGCCTGGACGCGGACGAGCTGGATCGACTGGGCACGCTGTACTTCCGGGGCACGACCGCCTTGGGAAAGAAAGGCAGCGGGCTGGGCTATCACTTCACCCGGCGCATCGTGGAAGCCCACGGCGGCACCTTGACCGCCCGCTCCAATGCCGGCGCAGGACTCGAAGTCGAGGTTTTCCTGCCCGGCTGAACGGCAAGAGGCCGCCCGATATGCGTCCGCCCTACATCGTGTAGCGCAAGGTCAGGATGGCGCTGCGCGGCGCGCCATAGATGTTGTAGAAGATGTCGTAGCCAGGGGTGCGCAGGTATTCCCGGTCGAAGAGGTTGTTGATCGACAGCGCGGCGTCCCACTGCTTGTTGATCTGATACCCCAGGCGGGCGGAGACGACCGCATAGCCCCCTTGGCGCATGGACGAGGTGTAGACATCGCTTTGCGCCTGCACGCCCATCCCGACGCGCCAGCCGTTCAGCGCGCCGTCGAAATCGTCCTGCTGGAACCGGTATTGCGTCCAGAGCTTGAAGAGATGCCTGGGCAGGATGTCGGCGGCGAAGCGCTGGCCCACGTTGGCCGGGTCGGAGTCGCGCAGGAATTTCGAGTGGGTGTACGTGTACCCGGCCGTGATGTCCCAGCCCGGCAGCGGACTGCCGCTGATTTCCGTTTCCCAGCCCTGGCTCTGCACCAGGCCGGCCGCGCGCGAGCACGAGCCGGTCGGCGTGCCGCCGCAACCGATGTGGTCCGGGTCGACGATGGCGCGGTTCTGGTCGCGGATGCGGAACACCGCCAGCGACGCATTGAGGCGGCCGTCGAAAAACTCGCCCTTGACGCCGGCCTCGGTCTGCCAGCCCTTGCGCGGCTTGAGCGTCTGGCCCGTGTAGTCCTGGTCGCTTTGCGGAACGAAGATATCCGTATAGCTGGCATAGACGGATACCTGCCGGCTCACATCCAGAACGATGCCGCCGAATGGCGTGAATTCATCATTGGTATTGGCTGCGCTGCGCTTCCAGGCGCCGACTTCCGGAGACACCGCGCGGCTTTTCTGCCGGTAGTCGGTCCAGCGGCCGCCCAGGATCAGGCTCAGCGGATCGGCCAGCTTGAAGCGGCCCGAGGCGTAGATGCCCGATTGCGTGGTGATGGAGTTGTTCCGATTGAGTACCGGCAGCGCGTACGCGTCGTTGAAATCGTGTTCGGTCAGCGGCGCGACACTCTCGATATAGCTGAAGCGGCTGCCCGTCGTCTGGTCCGAGCGCGCATAGTTGTAGCCGAGCGTGAGCGTGTGGTCCTGTCCAAGGAAGCGGACGGGTCCCGACACGTGGACGTCGCCCTGGTCCCATTCGAAGTCATTGGCGATGCGCCCCACCGACATGCCGGAGGCCAGGCCGGTGTCGATATCGATGCGGCTGCCGGTAAACGCGGAGTAGCCGCGATAGCGCGTGTCGCGATGCAGATAGGCGGCCTTGAACTCCCAGCCGTTGTCCCAGCGATGCGTCAGGTCGGCGCCGACGTCGTAGGTGCTCATCTGCGACATCTTGGACGGCCCGACGTAGGCGTCGCGGTCCGGCACGCTGCCGTCGGAGTACAGGGGAAGGCCGTTGAAGTTGCGGAAGCGCCGGTCGTTGTAGGTGGCGGTCAGGCCGATCGTGGTGCGCGGCGCGAGGTCGTATTCGAGCACGCCATAGAAGGTGCGCGGCTCGGACCGGCCCCAGTCATAGAACTTGTTCTCGTCTTCATAGGCGCCGACCAGGCGGCCGCGCAGCGTGCCCGATTCATTGAGCGGGCCGCCGCCGTCGGCTTCCAGCCGGTAATGATCCCAGGATCCGCCCGAGGCTGACGCGGAAAAGTGTCCTTCCGCGCGCGGGCGTTTGCGCACATAGTTGATCGCGCCGCCCGGCTCGCCGGTTCCGGTCAGCAGGCCGGTGGGGCCGCGCAGGACTTCGATGCGGTCGTAGATCGCAAGATCCATGTGGGCCAGGGTGTCCTGTTGGGGCAGGCCATCGTACTGCGCGCTGGTGGAGAAGCCGCGGGCGTTGAATTTCTCGGTGTTTTCGTAGTCGGAAGGCGTCAGGCCCGTCACGTAGCCCAGGGCGTCGGCGACCGTGGTCAGGCCCTGGTCGTCCATCTGCTGGCGCGTCATGACCGATACCGACTGCGGGATTTCGCGCAGGCTCTGCGCATCCTTGGTGATCGTGACCGCGCGCGCGGCGTAGGAGCCCGTCCCTTCGGTCGAGGCATTGCGCCAGGCATCGCCGTCCACGCGCACCGGTTCCAGCGTGACCGCGCTGGCGCGCGGTTCGGGCTCGATGACGTAACCGGCGGCGGTCCGGCTGGCGCGGTATCCGGTGCCGCGCAGCAGGATGCCGAAGCCCTCGGCCACGGAGTGGCTGCCTTGCAGGCCCTGCGTCGTCAGGCCTTGCAGGCTGCGCGTGTCCACCACGATGTCGGCGCCGGACAACTGCGCGTAACGGCTCAGCGCGGGGGCCAGCGGACCGGCGGGAATGTCGTACTGGGCCAGGGTTTGGCCGGCCCCGGCCTGGGCGCGGACGGCGTGCGGATGCAGGGCCGCGAGCGCGATGGCGACGGCCAGCGGCAGGTGGCGGACGAGGAAGGGCAGGCGGGCGGGAGCCGGCTGCGCGGCGGTGCGTGGCAAGGCCATGTCAGGAGTTCCTGTTCGTAGTGTCTTCTTGTTTGACGAACGAGAATCCCGAACTGGAACCTGCGCCGGAAAAAAACGCGCTCCCAAGGAGAAAGCCCGGCGCCGGCGTCAGCGGCCGGGGGCGACGTCCACCCGCAGGAAATACGGCGTGAAACGGCGCACTCGCAGGCTGGGCAGATTGGCGGCCAGCAGTTGCAGGGCGCGGTCGGTGTCATCGAGCGGCAGCACCGCCGAGATGCGGATCCCGGCGATCGCCTGGGCGTCGTACTGGACCAGGCCGCTGCGATGGCGCGCCAGCGTGTCGAGCACGTCGGCCAGCGGGCGGTCGTGGACGAACAGCCGGTGCTGCTTCCAGCCGTCCTCGATCTGGCTGGCGTCGACCGCCGCGATGGGATCGGTGCCATTCGGACGGATCCGCACCGCCTGGCCCGCCTCTACCACGATGGCTTCCCGCGATCCGCTGCGGCGCTGCGCGTCGGTCTGGACCGACACGCGCGACTCCAGCACGCTCAGGCGCGTCGCGCCTTCTTCGCGGCTGACGAGGAACTTCGTGCCCAGGGCGCGCATGCTGCCGTCGCGGGTTTCGACCAGGAAGGGCCGCGCGGCGTCCTTGGCGACCTCGACCAGGATTTCGCCCCGGACGAGTTCCAGGGCGCGGAGCCGGGCGTCGTAGCGCAGATTGACGGCGGTGCCGCTGTTGATGCTGATGCGCGTGCCGTCGTCCAGCACCTGCGTCTTCCATTGGCCCGCGCCGGTCCGCAGGTCGGCCATCAGCCAGGCGGGCGGATACGCCTGTAGCGCCACCCACGCGGGCGCCGCCAGGACGAAGCCCAGCAGCGCGGCGGCCGCGTACTTCTTGACGCGGCCGCGCGTGCTTCGCGCATTGAGCGCGGCGGCCAGCGCGGCGCGGCCCGGCTCGCCCGTTCCGTTGGCGCGGACCGCTTCGGCCTGGCCCAGCAGCCGCTCCATGCCGGCGGCGGCGGCCGCGTGCCGCGGATCGGCGGCCTTCCAGGCGTCGAAGGCGCGCCGCGCGGCCTGCCGTTCGGCGGCGTCGTCACAGGAAAGCTGGACGATCCATTGCGCCGCTTGCGCGGCAATCGGAGACGGGGAGGGCGCGGCCATGGCTCAGGCCAGCCGCTGGTGGCAGTGCAGCAGCACCTGGACCAGGTACTTCTGCACCATTTTGGTCGATACGCCCAATTGCCCGGCGACGTCGGCGTGGGTGCGGCCTTCGAGGTAATGCAGCAGGAAGGCCGTCCGGGCCTTGGCCGACACCCCTTCCAGCGCCTGGCAGATCTGCTCCAGCGCCTGCACCGCGATGAGCAACTGTTCAGGCGAGGGGTGCTGCGGCAGATCCAGGGACAGCCGCTCGAGTTCCGCCAGGTACGTCCGTTCGAGCACCTCGCGGCGGGCGCGGTCGATGAGCAGGCGCTTGGCGGTGGTGGTCAGGTAGGCGCGCGGCTCTTGCAGCGCCAGCGGCTGCCCCAGCAGCGCGTCGCGCGAGGCCAGCAGGCGCTCGAACGTGTCGTGCGCGAGGTCGGCGGCATGATGGGTGCAGCCCATGCGCCTGCGCAGCCAGCCAAAAAGCCAGGAATGATGGTCGCGGTACAGCAAGTGAAATTGCTGCTGTACGCCCGAATCAGTGCCCACCACGCCCTCCCGCGGCATTCAATCTAAATGAGAATGGTTTGCAAATTTAATACAAAAGCGTGGGGACGCGCAACGCGAACTTGCGCCGTGTGGCGCGGATGCGCCGGTTCGCCGGTGTTCCGCGGGCCGCGGAACACCGCCTGTTCCGCCCGCGAGGGCGAGGTTCACGAACTGCGCCGGCTCATGCCTGCGAGCCCGCCCCGGCCGCATGATTCAACGTTTTATTGAATCTTGAAACATATGGAATCATAGTGTCTTGCCGGGTACGCACGGCGTGTTTCACGGTGTAGTATTTATGCCCGACGTCAGACCGCGCCCGCGGTTTCCCCAAGCGTTTCCATGAAATTTCTGCACGTCTTACTTACCGCCTTGCCCCTGATCGGGACGGCTCTCAGTCCCAGCGCCATGGCCGGAGAGGTGCGTGTCGCCGTCGCCACTCTGCTTGCCGAGCCGCTGCGCGCCATCGCCGAGAGCTTCGAAAAAGACACGGGCAACAAGGTGGTCCTTACGGTCGGCAATACGAGCGAACTGCTGCGGCAGATCATCGGCGGCGCCAAGTACGATCTCTTGCTGCCCAACAACACTGTTGTATTGAAAGAACTGGAAGACCGCAATCTGGTCGTGGCGGGCACGCGCTATACCTATGCCACGAATTCGCTGGTGCTGTGGTCTCCGCAGGAGGGGTACGTCGATCCCCAGGGCCAGGTCCTGACCCGCAAGAAATTCGACCGGCTTTCAATCGTGAGCCCGGCGCTCGTGTATGGCCGGCCGGCAAAGCAGGTGCTGGACAACCTGGGCATCGCCAGCGAGGTCGCCGCCAAGCTCGTCGAGCGCCATGACATCGCCCAGTCCCGGCAGTTCGTGGCCGCCGGGGGGCCGGACCTGGGTATCGTGACGCTGTCGCAGGTATACGCCAACGGAAAGCTCGCCCGCGGATCGGCGTGGCTGATTCCGCAGTCGCTCTACGATCCGATCCGGCAGCAGGCCGTCATCCTCGACGACGGGCGGAACAACCCAACGGCGCGCTCGTTCCAGTTCTATCTGAAGGGCTCAAAAGCCGGTTCGATCCTGCTTGCCTATGGCTATAAGCACGAAGTGATCGCCGGATCCTTCTGAATGCCCGGCGGTGCGCCGGCCCGTGCCGCCGCGCCCCAGCCTGCGCGCTAGCTGGCGCCGCCCGGCTTGCCGATTCCGGCGCGGCCGCCGGCGCGACGCTCCTATTTCCTTCCTTCTCCAACAGGTCCATCGCCGTCGGCCGCTGCCTCGCCGCATCGACAAGATCAGTCTTTTCGATTGTTGATGAACCGTTTCATTATGTGCTAGAGTTGCCCAAAATTCTGGATGCGATCGCTAATCAAGCGGGAATCAAGCGGAAGTATGGGGAGACATAGTGCAGAAACGCATAAAAGATGAATCGGTTCAATTGGGCGGTGGCTGGCAGGAACGGGCCGGTCCAAGCCGACGAAGATTTTTCATGGCCATGGCGGGCATGGCTGCCATGGGCCTGTCCCGGCCCGGCCACGCGGCGGGCTATCCCTCGCGGCCGCTGACGCTGTATGTGCCTTTCGCCGCCGGCGGCATTGCCGACAGCAATGCCCGCCTGGTAGCCGAAAAGCTCGCCGGCCGGCTCGGGCAGCCCTTCGTCGTGGACAACCGTCCCGGCGCGGGCGGCAATATCGCGCTCGGCATCGCGACGCGCGCGGCGCCCGACGGCTACAGCCTGATGTTCGGCACCAACGGCACCCACGCGGCCAATCGCTATCTGTACAAGGATTTTCCCTATGACCCGGTGCGGGATTTCGTGCCCGTGCACGGCCTGTTCGCCGATTTCAACGTGCTGGTGACCGGCACGGCGGCTCCCTTCGCCACGTTCGACGAATTCCTGGCCCAGGCCCGCAAGCGGCCGGGCCAGTTGACGTATGCCTCGGCGGGCGTGGGCACCGCGCAGCACCTGGTGGCGGAGTTGCTGCAACAGGTCGCGGGCATACGGCTGCTGCACGTGCCGTACAAGGGCGCGGGCCTGGCGATGAACGATCTGATGGCCGGCACGGTGGATGTGATGTTCGATTACCCCATCACCAGCTTGCCCCTGATCGGCGCCGGGAAGCTGCGCCCGCTCGTTACGACCGGGCCGCAGCCATTGTCCAGCCTGCCGGGCGTGCCCACCATCGCGGCGGCCGGATACCCGGGGGCGCAGTCGTCGGTGTGGTCGGGGTTGTTCGCGCCGCGCGGCACGCCGGCCGAGGCGGTGACGGTGTTGTCCGAAGCCTGCGGCCGCGTGCTGGCGGACCCGGCCTTGCAGGCGCGCGCCAGCCAGAACGGCACCGAACTGCTGCGGGACCTGGACGCGCGGGCGTTTCCCGCCTTCGTCGTGGCCGAGGCCGGACGCTGGCAGGGCATTGTGCAATCCGCGCACGTCCAATTGTGACGTGGCGCCTAGGGACGACAGAAAATGAATCCACGCTGGAAAGTACGGCCCCCGGAATCGAACTGGGGAGACTTCGGCCCGGACGATGAACTGGGCAGCTTGAACCTGATCACGCCCGCGGCGGTGCTTCGGGGAGTGCGCGAGGTGCGGGAAGGGCGCAGCATTTGCCTGAGCCTGCCGCTGGACCTGCCCGGCGGCAATGTGCTGAACCCGCGGCGCCATCCGCCGGTGCTGGCGCCGACGCGGCGGGATGGCCGGCCGGTCTACAACCTGCCGGTGGACCCTGACGGCCATGCGCATACCGACGTCGTCTGCGACGACGCCGTGACCCTGCACACGCAGTACTCCACGCAATGGGACAGCTTCGCGCACGTGGGGCATCTGTTCGACGTGGAGGGCAACGGCTCGCCGGTGGCCGTGTATTACAACGGCTTTCGCGCCGGCGTCGACGTGGTCGGCCCGGAAGGCGGGGCGCCGACAGGCGCGCGCCGGCTGGGCATCCAGACCATGGCCGAAAAGGCCATCCAGTCGCGCGGCGTGCTGCTGAACCTGCATGCGCTGTGCGGCGATGCGCGCCAGTACGTGGGCTATGACCTGCTGATGCGCGCCGTGGATGCCGCCGGCGGCGACATCCAGGCCGGCGACATGCTGTGCCTGTACACGGGGTTCGCCGACAAGGTCCTGGCGATGGGCGGCCAGCCCGACATGGCGGTGCTGGATCGAAGCTGCGCCGTGCTGGACGGCCGCGACGAGCGCCTGCGGCGCTGGATCGTCGACAGCGGCATCGCCGCCCTTTGCGCCGACAACTACGCGGTCGAAGGCATACCGGGCCGGCCCGCCGCCGAGCCCTGCGCGCGCCTGCCCCTGCACCAGTTGTGCCTGTTCCAGTACGGGATTCCGCTGGGCGAACTGTGGTATCTGGCCGAGCTGGCGCGCGCGCTGGACGCGCAGGGGCGCTCGAAATTCCTCTTGACCGCGCCGCCCCTGCGCCTGCCTGGCGCGGTGGGGTCCCCCGTCACGCCCGTGGCCACGCTTTGAGCCGCGGCGATTTATCTATCGAGAACCCATCATGAATCCCCTGCAGAACTCCGAAGCCGCCGCGGCCAGCCTGGCGGGACGCCGCATCCTGGTGGTGGGCGCGGGACGCGCATCCGGCCCGCGCCAGCCCGCGGCCAACGGCAATGCCGCGTGCCTGGCGCTGGCGCGCGCCGGCGCCCGCGTGGCCTGCGCCGATCGCGATCCCGACGCCGCGCAGCGCACCGTGGACGATATCGCGGAGGCGGGCGGCCAGGCCCTGGCCTTGCAAGCCGATGCCGCGGACGTCGCGCAGATCGAGGGCATGGTCGAGCAGGCTGTCGCCGGGCTCGGCGGGCTGGACGGCCTGGTCTTGAACGTGGGCGTCAGCCACCGCACGCCGCTGGCCGGGCTGACCCCGGAAAACTGGGATGCGGTCATGAACGTCAACACCCGCGCGCATGTGTTCTGCGCCAAGTACGCCTTGCCCAGGATGGCGCGGGGGGGCTCCATCGTATTCGTGTCGTCCACCGCGTCGCGCCGCCCCGGCGGGCGCAACCCCGCCTACGAAACGTCGAAGGCGGCGCTGTCGGCCGTATGCCGGGCCGTGGCGCTGGAAGGCCAGCCCGCTGGCATCCGGGCCAACATCGTGATGCTGGGCCTGATCGACACCCCGATGGGCCGGGCCGCGACGCAGGCCAGGCCCGACCGGCTGACGCAGCCCATGCCGTTCGGGCGGCAGGGGACCGCCGAGGAAGTGGCGGCCGCGATCCGGTTCCTGCTGTCCGACGAAGCCAGCTACATCAATGCCGTTGAACTGCCGGTGGATGGCGGCATGTCCGCGGGCATTGTCTTGCGCAGGTAGGGGCGGCGCGCGCCGCGCCCGCATATAACAACACAAGGAGACAACGATGAACCCTCGCATTTCCGCGCGCCTGGCATTCCAGGGCATGAAGCGCGCGCTGGCATTGGCCATGGCCGCAACCGTCGTGGCCGCCGTGCCTGGCCTGGCGGCGGCCGCCTATCCGGACCGGCCCATCCGCTACGTGATTCCGTTTCCGCCGGGAGGCTCCACGGATACGACGGGCCGGATCCTGGCGGAAGCGATGTCGAAGATCCTCGGGCAGCCCGTGGTCGTGGAGAACCGTGGCGGCGCGGGGGGCAACATCGGCGCGGCGCACGTGGCGAGTTCAGCGCCAGACGGCTACACCCTGCTGCAGGGAACGATCGGCACGCATGGAATCAATCCGACGCTCTATGAGAATCCGGCCTTCGATGCGCGGAAGGATTTCGAGCCGATCGCGCGCATGACGGCGGGCACCAACGTGCTGGTGGTCAACCCCGCCGTGCCCGCGAAGACGGTGCAGGAACTGATCGATTGGGCGAAGGCGAATCCGGGCAAGCTGATGATGGGATCCTCCGGCGCGGGCAGCAGCATTCATATGTCCGGCGAACTCTTCCAGGTCCTGACGGGCACCCGGTTCACGCACGTGCCGTACCGCGGCGGCGGTCCGGCCATGAACGACCTGCTGGCAGGCCATATCCAGCTCATGTTCGACAACCTGAATGTCTCTTTGCCGCACATCCAGGCGGGCAAGCTGCGCGCGCTGGGCGTGACCAGCCGCAACCGCGCCGCGGTCCTGCCGGACGTGCCCACGCTGATGGAGGCCGGCGTGCCAGGCTATGAGGTCACCAGTTGGAGCGGCATCTTCGCGCCGGCCGGCACGCCCCGGCCGGTCGTGGAAAAGCTCAATGCCGTGATCAATCAGGCGCTGGGCAGCGAATCGGTGCGCGCGCGCTTTGACGAAGCGGGCATCCAGATCGATCTGATGGGCGTCGACCAGTTCAAGGCCTTCGTCGACAGCGAGATCGACCGTTGGGGCGACATCGTCAAGAAATCGGGTGCGAAGGCGCAATAAATGGCTTCCATGATGCGAGCGATCGTCCTGGGCGCGGACGGGCCTGTCCTGGCCGAAGCGCCGGTGCCCCGGCCAGGGCCGGCCGAGGTCCGGGTTCGGGTGCATGCCTGCGCCCTCAACCGCGCCGACCTGTACATGGCCGAAGGCCGCCGCCACGGCGAGGCCGGCGGGCCCGGCACGGTGCTGGGCCTGGAATGGGCGGGGGTGGTGGACGCAGTGGGATCCGAGGTGCCGGGCCACGTCCGTGCCGGACAGCGCGTCATGGGGTCTGGGCGCGGGGCGTTTGCCGACTATGCCGTGGCGGATTGGGGGCGCGTGCTGCCCATGCCGGACGGCATCGAGACCGCGCAGGCCGCGGCCCTGCCCATCGCCTTGCAGACCATGCATGACGCGCTGGCGACCCATGGCGGGCTGCGGGCGGGCATGTCCTTGCTGATCCATGGCGCATCGACAGCCGTGGGCTTGATGGGCCTGCAGATCGCGCGCTGCCTGAACGCCGGCTGGGTGGGCGGCAGTTCGACCAGCGCGGCCAAGCGCCAGCGCCTGCTAGAACTGGGCATGGACCTGGCGGTGGATCCTTCCGCCGCCGGCTGGTCGCGGCAGGTGCTGGCCGCGACGGCCGGCAAGGGGGCGGACGTGGTCGTGGACATGCTGTCGGGGCCGATGATCAACGAAACCCTGGCGGCCACCGCCATCGAAGGGCATATCGTGAACGTGGGCCGGCTGGCGGGGCGCACGGGCAGCTTCGACTTCGACCTGCATGCCCTGCGACGCGTGCGCTACAGCGGCGTAACGTTCCGCACCCGTACCCCCGAGGAAGTCAGGTGGATCACCGCGCGCATGCTGCACGACCTGCGCGAGCCGCTGAACGAGGGGAAGTTGCGCTTGCCGGTGGACCGCGGCTTTGCGCTGGAGCAATGCGCGCAGGCCCTGGCCTACATGCGGGCCAACGGCCATTTCGGCAAGATCATCCTGCGCGTCGTTTGACGGGGCCGCAGGACTGGCGTTCGATCAGCGAATAGGGAAAGACGTTGGTGCGGGGCTCGGGCTGCTCTTCGCCGCTGCGGGCCTGGATGCGTTCCAGCAGCATCGCGGATGCGCAGTCGGCCACGGATTCCACCGGGGTGCGCAGCACGGTCAGCGGCGGGGCGTAATCCTCGGCGAAGTCGGAGTCCCCGACGCCGACCACGGAGATGTCCTCGGGCACGCGCTTGCCCATCGTCGCGATGGCGCGCAACGTGCTGCTGAGGGTTTGGGTGCCCTGCGCGATGATGGCGGTGGGGGCATCGGGCCGGCCCAGCATTTCGGTGATGGCGTCGTAGGCCGAACTGGTGGGAGAGGGGCCCTGGATCAGCAGATCGGGAACGGGCAGTCGCGCGGCCTTGAAGGCGGCCTTGTAGCCTTCGATGCGCCTGCGCACCGGGCGGCTTCGGGCCTGCCACAGCACGAGCGCGATTCGGGTATGCCCAAGGGAAACCAGATGATCGACCGTGTCGGCGATGCCTTTGGCGTGGTCATACAGGACCGCGTCCGCCTTGACGTCCATATCCCGGTCGTAGATCACGATGGGCATGGTCAGGTTCCGCACCGCGTTCAGCACGTCGGCATCGCGTTCGTTGCCCGGCGCGATGATCACGCCGTCCATGCCGCGCAATTGAAACGTGTTCAGGATGCTGACTTCGCGCTTCGGATCGTTGAGCCCGTTCGCCAGCAGCAGCATGTAGCCCGCGTTGAAGAAACGGGCTTCAAGCGCCCGGAACGCGCGCGCATAGAGCGGATTGGTGACGTCGGAGAACATGCAGCCGATGGTCTTGCTGCTGCGCGAACGCAATGCCTGCGCCGCGTGGTTGGGGCGATAACGCAGCGCGGCGATGGCGCGTTCGACTTTGGCGCGGACTTCGGGCGTGACGTTGGCGGCGCCGTTGATGACGCGCGAGGCGCTGCCTACCGAGGTGCCAGCCAGGGCCGCGACGTCCCGGATGCTGATTTTTTTTGGCGGCATGTAGATCCCTTTTGCAGCGCCGAAGTATAACCCAGGCCCGTTTACGGGGACGCCTCGCCGGGACCCGCTCCCGGCGCCTTTTTGATGCTGTTGATGAAACGATTCATTTGAGAATATACTCCGGGTTCGTTGATCAAATAAAGAATGTGGTGAAACGATGCCAACGACTTGCGTCGGGTCACCTCACCGCCCTCAGACAAGGACAGCAATGACTACACATCGTGCCCACATCGGCGGCACCATCGGCGACCTGATCATCCAGGCGATCGCGCGCTATCCGGACCGCGTGGCGTTCATCGATGAGCAGTCGCAGCTCAGCTATCGCCAGCTTGGCCGGCGCATCGGCCAGGCCATGGCGGCGTTCTCGGCGCTGGGGCTCAAGCGCGGCGACGGCGTCGCCCAACTGTCGGGAAACCGCAGCGACGTGTTCGTGGTGATGGCGGCCGCCTATCTGATGGGGCTGCGCTCGGTCACGCTGCATGGCATGGGCGGACTGGACGACCACGCGTACATCGTCCGGGACGCCGAGGCATGTTTCTTCATCGCCGACAGCGGCTACCGGGAGCGGCTGGACGCGCTGCGCGAGCACTGCCCCGCCGTGCGCCATTGGTATTCGCACGACGGCGGCATGGCGGGCCAGGCCTCCTTCTGGGAGTACGCGCAGGAACTGGAGCCCGCGCCGCTGCGCGTGACGGCCGAGGCCGATGACGTGATCCGCCTTGCCTATACCGGCGGCACCACGGGCAAGCCGAAAGGCGTCATGCTGACCAACCGCTCGATGTGGATGCAGGCCGTGCTTCTGCTGGCGGCTCGCCAGTTGCCGGCGGAACTGCGCCTGCTGTGCCCCACGCCGATTTCGCATGGCGCCGGCGCGATGCTGGTTCCCACGCTCTGGCGCGGGGGAACCGTCATCCTGCAGCGGGGCTTCGACCCCGAGAAATACATCGCGGCGCTGCAGGAGCACCGGGCTTCATTCAGCTTCCTGGTGCCCACCATGGTCTACGCCATCCTGGATCATCCGCGCAGCAGGACGGCCGACTTTTCGTCGCTGCGCCTCCTGTCGTACGGCGCGTCGCCCATGGCCCCCGCGCGCATCGAGGAAGCCCTGCGCGTGTTCGGTCCGGTGCTGGTGCAGAGCTACGGCCAGACCGAAAGCCCCAGCAACATCCTGTTCCTGTCCCAGGAAGACCATGTCCGCACCGACGTCGACACGCTGGGCTCCGCGGGCATGCCCTATCCGGGCGTGACGGTGGAATTGCTGGACGACCAGGACCAGCCCGTGGAGGCGGGCGCGATAGGCGAACTGTGCGTGCGCAGTCCGCTGGTCATGGAGGGCTACTGGAAGCAGCCGGAACTGACGGCCGAGGTCCTGCGCAATGGCTGGCTGCACACGGGCGACATGGCTTATCGCGATCCGCATGGCTACTACTTCCTCGTCGATCGCAAGAAGGACATGATCATCTCGGGCGGCTTCAATGTCTATCCGAAGGAAATCGAAAACGTGTTGGCGGCGCACCCCGCCGTGGCCGCGGCGGCCGTGATCGGCGTGCCCGACGAGAAATGGGGCGAAGCGGTCAAGGCGGTGGTGGTGCTGCGCGCCGAGGGCTCCGCCACCGAAGAGGAACTGAAGGCGGCCGTGCGCAGCGCAAAGGGGCCCGTCAACACGCCCAAGTCGATCGACTTCGTGCAGGCGCTGCCGCTGACTACGCTGGGCAAGCACGACAAGAATCAATTGCGCGCCCGCTATTGGGGCGATCGCGCGCGCAGGATCAACTAATGCAAATGCACACCAGGGGAAGACAATGAGCAGGGACATCCAGGCCGCCGAGCGGTCGCTTGAAGGCCGCGTGGCCATCGTGACGGGCGCCGGTTCGCGCGCCGACGGCATAGGCAATGGCAGGGCCGCCGCGGTCCTGCTGGCGCGCGACGGCGCCCGAGTGGCGTTGATCGACGCGGTCGAGGAATGGGCTGACGTCACGCGGCGCATGATCGAGGACGAGGGCGGGGAGGCGCTGGTCCTGCCCTGCGACGTGAGCATCGACGCGCAGTGCGCCCAGGCCGCGCAGCAGGTCCGGCAGCGCTGGGGGCGCGTGGACATCCTGGTCAACAACGTGGGCGTGGGCGGTCCGGCCGGCAATGCGGTCGATCTGGATCTGCAGGAGTGGGACCGGGCCCTGCGCACGAATATCACGTCGATGATGCTGATGGCGCGCCATTGCATTCCGGCAATGCGCGAGCAGGGGCGCGGCGCCATCGTGAACGTGGCGTCGGTGGCGGGCCTGATGGGCGGGCATCCCAGCCTGCTGTATCCGACTTCGAAGGGAGCGGTGGTCAACATGACCCGCGCCATGGCGGCGCATCATGGGGAAGAGGGAATCCGCGTCAACTGCGTGGCGCCCGGCATGGTGCACACGCCCATGGTGTACGCGCGGGGCATGTCGGACGAAAAGCGCGAAATCCGCCGCAAGCGCTCGCTGCTGTGCACCGAGGGAAACGGCTGGGACGTCGGGCACGCCATCCGCTATCTCGCCAGCGACGAAGCGCGCTGGGTGACGGGCGCGATCCTGCCGGTGGACGCGGGCACCACCGCGGGACGCCATTCCTATCAATAAGTCCGCGCGGAATCGCGCAGGAGAAAAAAATGAAACACTGGAGCAAAACACTTCTGGCCGTGGCCGCGGCCGCCTTTCTGATCGCGCCGCAGGCCCGCGCGCAAGACTACCCCAGCCGCAGCCTCACGCTGGTCGTGCCGTTCGCGGCCGCCGGCATCTCCGACAACCAGTCGCGCCTGTTGGCGCGCAAGCTGGCCGATATCCTGGGCCAGCCGGTGGTGGTGGAGAACCGGCCGGGCGCCAGCGGCATGATCGGCGCCGAGGCGGTGGCGCACGCCAAGCCGGACGGCTACACGATGCTGTACGGAACCCACGGCACCCAGGCGGCCAACCTGGCGCTGTTCGACAATGTGCGCATCGACCCGCCCAAGGACCTGCGCGCGGTGCATTCGCTGTTTCGCCAGTCGACCGTGCTGGTGGCCAATGCCGCCACGCCGTACCGCAGCCTGGATGACCTGGTCCAGGCGGCCAGGCAACGGCCGGGTTCGGTGAACTATGCATCGGCCGGCTCCGGCACGCAGACCCATCTGGCGGCGGCCAAGCTGCAATCGGCGGCCGGCATTTCCATGACGCACGTGCCCTACAAGGGCGCGGGGCCGGCGCTGTCCGACGTGTTGGCGGGCAATGTGGAGATCATGTTCAGTTATCCCGAGTCGGTAAGCCAGCACGTCGCCGCGGGCAAGCTGCGCGCGCTGGCGGTGGCGGGCACGAGCCGCCTGGACGCCATGCCGACGGTGCCCACCATGGCCGAGGCCGGCTATCCGGACGCCGCGCTGGAAGGTTGGTCGGGGGTATTCGTGCCGGCGGGCACGCCGGATGCCGTGGTGGCCAGGCTGGCGGACGCGATCGGACAAGTCACCCGGGCGCAGGACGTCGTGGCCGCGATGGCGGCCATCAGCAGCTTCCCCATGGGCCTTTCCGACCGCGAATTCCAGCGCTTCGCGGAAGATGAGGTGCCGCGTTGGAAAGCCGTCGTGCGCCAATCGGGCGCGCGCCTGGAATGACCGGCCGATCCACATTCGAAAAAGGAAGGAATATGTTCAAGAGCGATATCGGCGGCGGCGATGCCGACCACATCAGCATCAGAGGCTATGACCTTGTCGAGGACCTGATCGACAAGCGCGACTTCATCGACGTTCTGTGCCTGACCGTGCTGGGCAGTTTTCCGGACGCCAACCAACGCCGCATGATCAATATGTTCCTGGTGACCGCGGCGGACCACGGCCTGACGCCCAGCGCCCTGGCGACGCGCCTGACCCTGCATGGCGCTCCCGAATCCATGCAGGGGGCGGTGGCGGCCGGGCTGCTGGGCGCGGGCAGCCGCTACCTGGGCGTGGTGGAATACGCGGCGCGGTTCCTGCAGCAGGCCGCCGCGGATTTCGACGGTTCGGACGAGGACGCCGAGGCGATGGCCGCGCACGCCGAGCGCGTGGTGGCGCGCGAGCGCGAGGCGCGCAGGCGCATCCCCGGCATAGGGCATCCCATCCATGTAGATGCCGACCCCCGCTCCAACAAAATACTGGCGGTGGCCACGGACTGCGGCTACTACGGCAGGCACTGCCGCTATGTGCTGGCCCTGGCCGGCGCCGCCAGCCGCGTGTTCGGCAAACCGGTGCCGCTGAACGCCACGGGCGCCAAGGCGGCCGTGTTGCTCGACATGCATCTCACCCCCGAATTCGGCAAGGGCATGACGCTGATCGGCCGGGTGGCGGGGCTGATCGCCCACGTCATCGAGGAACGCGAGCAGCCGATTTCCCAGGCGCTCTGGGACGTGGCCAGCGGGAAGCGGAACGCTGGCTGACGGGCGGCGGCCGTTAGCGCGGCCGCCTGATCGCCCGCCAATACTGCCGGACCGCGGACCCGGGCCGGTGCCGGATCCGGGCATGCCGGACCATCGGCGGCGCGGCTTCTTTGCGGATTCGCAAAGAATAGTCACAAAAATCTTGCCAAATATTACATTGAATCTAAACTAGGGTTTTCCCGTGGTGTGATGTTCTGTGAAGTGCGCGTGTGGTAGTAGCCCGATTGCATGGCGACGGCTGGAGATCGACACCTCTGACCCTGGAAACCCATGACAATCCTCCGCATCAATTTCCGCAATTTTTCCATTGGCGCCCGGCTGGCGTCGGGCTTTGGCGCCGTGCTCGTCCTGTTGCTGGTCCTGGCCGGCCTGGCGCAGTACGAGCTTGCGCACATCGGCGGCATCAACCAGGCGATCACCCAGCAAACCTGGACCAAGGCCAGCGCCATATCGATCATCGACGTCACGACGCGCGCCAATGCGCGCGCCAATCTGGAATTGATCGTCAATGCCGACCCGGCTGCCGCCGATAAGCTCTTTCTTCAGATCGACGCGAACCGCAAGGTGATCGACCAGGCGCTGGCGACGCTGCGGCCGCTGTTCACGGCGGCAGATGAGAGCGCGAGGCTGCGGACGCTGGAAGAGATGCGCGGCCGCTACGTCAAATCCTTCCAGTCCGTGGGCGCGCTGGTGAAAAGCGGCGACCGGGAGGCGGCGCGCCAGCGTCTGCTGAAGGAGACGCTGCCTTTTCTCGACAGCCTGCAGGGCCGCATCGTCGAGTTTTCCAGGCTGCTGTCCGCCGAAATGAACGAAGCCGGCATCGCCAGCGAGGAGGTCGCGCGCAAGGCCGAGCGGCTGAATCTGGCCCTGTCGAGTATCGCCCTGATCCTGGGCGCGCTCTTCGCCTGGCGGGTCACCCGGTCCATTACCGTGCCGCTCGCGCGGGCCGTCAAGGCGGCTGAAAGCGTGGCGGCCGGCGACCTGGGCCAGCGCATCGCAGCGGACTCCAAGGATGAAACCGGGCGCCTGCTGCATGCCCTGCACGATATGCAGGAAAAGCTGGCCAGCGCCGTGCGCGCCATCCGGCATGGATCGGAGACGATCTCCAGCGCCTCGGGCCAGATCGCCGCGGGCAACGCCGACCTGTCCAGCCGCACCGAAGAGCAGGCGGCGTCATTGGAAGAGACCGCCGCGTCGATGGAGGAACTTGCATCGACCGTGAAGCAGAACGCCGACAACGCCGCCCGGGCCGATCAGCTCGCGGCCAGCGCTTCCACCATTGCCCAACGCGGCGGTGCCGCCGTATCCGCCGTGGTCGGCACCATGGAAGACATCTCCGCCAGTTCGCGCAAGATATCCGAGATCGTGTCGGTCATCGACGCCATCGCGTTCCAGACCAACATCCTGGCGCTCAACGCGGCGGTCGAGGCGGCGCGCGCGGGCGAACAGGGCAAGGGTTTCGCGGTCGTCGCGGGCGAAGTGCGGTCGTTGGCGCAGCGCAGCGCGCAGGCCGCCAGGGAGGTCAAGGCCTTGATCGAGGACTCCGCCGGCAAGGTCGCCGATGGATCGCGCCAAGTGGAAGAGGCCGGCGCCACGATGCGGGAGGTGGTGGGTGCCGTGAAGCGCGTGACCGACATCATGGGCGAGATCGCGGCGGCTTCGCAGGAACAGGCCGGCGGCATCGACCAAGTGAACCGCGCCGTATCGCAGATGGACGAGGTGACGCAGCAGAACGCCGCCCTGGTCGAGGAAGCCGCCGCCGCGGCGGGCTCCCTGCAGGACCAGGCGCGCGAGCTGGTCCTCGCAGTGGGCGTTTTCCGGCTGGCGGAAGACGTTCAGCGCCGGGATCCGGGCGACGCCACGCTGCAAGGGCGGGGCAGGCTGATGCTGGCGTAAGGGGCGGGGGCCTACCAGAACAGCGCCGCCGTCATGGCCAGGCCGACCGCGATCACGCCGCGCCGTACCGCCGCCACCGGCAGGCGATGGGCCAGGCGGCCGCCCGCCCAGCCGCCCAGCGCGCCGGCGATCATCATGGGCATGGCGCGAGGCCAGTCTATGGCGCCGCCGGCCGCGTACACGCAGGCGGCCATCAGCGTGAGCACGGCCGAGGCCCAGTTCTTGGCCTGGTTCATGGCATGCAGATCGCGGTGCCCGGCCAGCGCGAACAGCGCCAGCAGCAGGATGCCCATGCCGCCGTTGAAATAGCCGCCGTACACGCTGGCGGCGAACAGCCCGGCCCGCAATCCGGCGGCCGACGCCGTGGCTTCGGGCGCAGCCCCGCGGGCCCGGCGCGCGATCCAGGCAGGCCCGCCCATGAACAGCAGGGTCGCCAGCAGCATCATCCAGGGCACGATGCCGCGCAGGGCCGCGTCGCCGGTACGTGTCAGCAGATAAGCGCCCAGCGCTCCCCCCGCGCAGGACAGAATAGCCAGTTCGCCCAGCGGCATCAGTCCCTGCCCGCCGGCGCGGCCGCGGCCCAGCGACAAGGCGCCCGCCAGATAGCCCGGCAGCAGCGCGACCGCTCCCGTGGCATTGGCCGAGACGGCCGGCACGCCGGCGAACATCAGCGCGGGCAGGGTCAGGAAACTGCCCCCGCCCGCGATCGTATTGAGCCCGCCGCCGACGAAGGCGGCGGCGCACAGCAACAGGGTTTCCATCATGCCGTTCCCGCGCCGTCCTCCTCAATCGACCTGCAGGCCGATGCGCTTGACGACGTCGCCCCACTTGGCCACGTCCTCGCGGATCAACTGGCGCAAGGCCTCGGGGGTGCCGGGATCCGGCTCGGCGCCCTGGGCCGACAGCGTTTCATGCGCCGCCGGATCCTTGAGCGCCAGGCCGACTTCCAGATTCAGCTTCTCGATGACGGCCGAAGGCGTGCCGGCCGGCGCGAACAGCGCGAACCACGATCCCGACTCGAAGCCGGGCACGCCCTGCTCGGCGATGGTGGGCACGTCGGGCAGGGCCTGGGAGCGGTGCGCGGACGTCACCGCGATCGCCCTGGCCTTGCCCGCCTTGATCTGCGGCAGCGCCGAACTGATGTTGTCGGCCAGCAGTTGGACCTGTCCGCCCGTCAGCGCCACCAGCGCCGGATTGCCGCCCTGGAAAGGCACGTGCATCATGTCCACGCCCGTCCTCATCTTGAACAGCTCCATGCCCAGGTGGCCGGGCGTGCCGTTGCCGGCCGAGCTGAAATTCAGCTTCCCGGGATTGCGCTTGGCGTATGCGATCAGCTCGGGGATGTCCTTGACCGGCACCGAGGGATGCACCATCACGACCTGCGGCACCCGCGCCACCAGCGATATGGCCTCGAAGTCCTTCAGCGGGTCGTAGTTCAGGTTGCGGTGCGTGGTCGCGGCGATGGCGTGCGAGGCGTTCGTGCCCATGACCAGCGTGTAGCCGTCGGGCGCGGCGCGCGCCGCCAGCCTCGCGCCCACGGTGCCTCCCGCGCCCGCGCGGTTCTCGATGACGAAGGCCTGTCCCAGCTTGCCCGACAACTGCTTGCCGAGCTGGCGGGCCAGCAGGTCGCTCGCCCCGCCCGCGGCAAAAGGCACGATGGTGGTGACCGCCCGCGACGGATAGTCCTGCGCCTGCGCGCCGCCGGCCATGCCGGCAGCCAGCGCCACGGACGCGGCCAGGTGGTGCAATACTCGAGTCGTCTTCATTTGTCTCTCTCCATTATTGTTGCCGCCGGATCGGCCGGGGGCCGGGACGGCCCTTCCGGCGGCGGTCCGGCGCGGGGAATTGCCCCTGGCCCGCGGTTCGCGGCTAGCGCGCCGCCACGATGGACACATCCAGCTCCGGCAGCCCGGCGACGCGCCCGAGCAGGCGGTCGCCGACCCGCACCGCGCCCACGCCCGCCGGCGTGCCGGTGTAGATCAGGTCGCCCGGCATCAGGCGGTATTGGCGCGAGAGCTGCACGATGATCTCCGGCACGTTCCAGATCATCTTTTCCAGTTCGGACTGCTGCGCGATCCGGCCGTTTAGCTCCAGCGTCAACGGCCCGCTCAGCACGTGTCCGCCGGTTTCCACCGGCAGGATCGTGCCGCAGGGCGCGGAGGCGTCGAAGGATTTGCCGACTTCCCACGGACGCCCTTCGCGGAAGGCCTCGCGCTGGCGGTCGCGCCGCGTCATGTCCAGGCCCACGGCGTAGCCGAGCACGGCGGACAGCGCCTGGGCGGGATCGGGATCGGGCGTGCGCCCGATGGCGATGACCAGTTCGAGTTCGAACTGGAAGTCCTCGGTCAGGACGGGATAGGGAACCTTGCCGTCCGTGACGATCGCGTCGGCGGGCTTCTGGAAAAAGAAGGGTGGGTCGCGCTCGTCGCCTTCCTTCATTTCGCGGATGTGCTCGATGTAGTTGCGGCCGACGCAGTATATGCGCCGCACCGTGAAGGGCTGGCCGCGTCCGGCCACGGGCACGGTAACGGGCGAGACGACGGGCAGGGGCAGCGCAACGGCGTCCCTGGCTGTGGCGGGGTGGTTCATGAAGCTCCTTTCGGCTTGCCCCGCGCCATGGCGGCGCGGGCGATGCACGAATGTTGCGCGAAAGGAGGGCGGGGCCGTTAGACGGCGGACTGTCCTAAAACCGGACAAACTTGCGCAGTCGCCGCCGCATGCTCAGCACGGCCCGTGCTGGCGCAACTGGCGGCGGAAGGCGGTGGGGCTGGCCTGCTCGAGCAGCCGGAACCGGCGCCCGAAATACGCCTCGTCGGAAAACCCGCAGCGAAATGCGATCTCCTTGACCGACAGGCTGGTGTGCAGCAGCAGTTCGCGCGCCAGCGACATGCGCCGGGCCGTGAGGTATTCCACGAAGGTCTGGCCCGTCTCGCGCTTCAGCAGGTGGGCCAGGTAGGTGGGCGAGAGGTGGATGGCGGCCGCCGCGTCGGTCAGCGACACGGGCTGGTCCAGGCGGTCTTTCAGAAAGGCGCGCAGCCGCGCCAGAGCCGGGTTGCGGGCCTGGCCCGAGGCGGGCATCGCCGCCAGCGCCGCCAGCGCCTCGCCGTACTCGCGCCACACCAGGCCGATCAGTTGCAGCAGGTAGGCGCGGATCAGGATGGCCGAGCCGCTGGCCCGGCGCGCGTCCTCGGCGGCGATTTCGCGGCACAGGCTTTCGACCTGCGCCAGCGTCGCTCCGTCGAGCCGGAAGTCCAGTTGCTCCTGGAAGCGGAAGGGCGCTAGCTCCGGCGCGCGCTCGATGGGCAGATCCTGGAGATCGAGCGCATCCACGTCCAGGGACGGCAGCAGATAGCCGAGGCTGGCGTTGAGAATGTAGTAGCGGCTGCCCGGCACGGTCGGGATGAAGTGCGTCTTGTAGGGCAGGATGAAGCACACGGTGCCTGGGGTCACCGCGCGCCGCGCGTCGCCGATGGCGTGCTGCGTTTCGCCGGCCAGTTGCACGTGGATCTGCAGGTATTCGTGGCGGTGCGCCGCGGGGTTGGGCAGGGCGGTGCGTTCGTCGCGGATGCCGAAGTCGCCGTGCAGCGAACGCTCGGACATCTTGTAATTGCTCAGCGGCAGATCGCGCGCGTGGCGCGCGGATGGGGCGGGGGCGGTGGACGGTGCCATGCAGGGATCCGAAGACGGAACGACAGGCCAGCCGCCATTCTGCGCGACGCGCGCGGCGC
This sequence comes from Achromobacter veterisilvae, assembly GCF_900496975.1. Lineage (GTDB taxonomy): Bacteria > Pseudomonadota > Gammaproteobacteria > Burkholderiales > Burkholderiaceae_B > Achromobacter > Achromobacter veterisilvae. Next base: position 68,971 of record NZ_UFQC01000022.1, on the reverse strand, counting down.
GGGCAAGTCCGCGCGGCGCGTCGCGGGAGGGCGCGAGCCGCGCTAGAAGCGCGGATTCTTGCCGAAGGGCACTTCGTCCTCCGTCGGCTTTTCGAACGCGGCGGTATCGCCGTTCAGGTCGGCGACGTGGATCTGCGCGAGGCGCGTCGCCTCTTCGATCGCGATCTGCGCCGAAGGGAAACGCTCATCCACGGCGATCCGCTCTTCGGCCGCGCCGGCCGGGGGAACGAGCGTGTAGCCGATGCGCCAAGCGCCGTTCTCATGGACCGGATGCTCGATCTGGAAATCCCACTTTGCCTGTTCCATGGTGCCTCCTGTCGACAATACATGCTACCGCGGTCGATGTGGCCCCTAAAAACCGCGCGCCCTCAGGCTTCGATGGTCATGATGTCGCCCGCGTGGCGCGCATATTCCAGCGCATAGGCCATTTCGCTGCGGGTCTGGGCATGCAGGAAGAGCCAGGGCTGTCCGCGCGCGACTTCATCGCCCAGCCGCGCATGCAGCGACACGCCGGCGGCGGGCCGTTCCGGCGCGCCGGCCAGCTTGGCGAGCCGCGATAGCTTGCGGTTGTCGATGTGGGTCACGCGGCCGGCATGCCGCGTGTAGAGGGGTTCGACGTGCGCGGCCTTCGGCGGCTCGCGCAGCCCGCCCTGGGCCGCGCAGATGCGCTGGAATTTCTCCCAGGCCCGGCCGCTTTCCAGCGTTTTCAGAGCCAGTTCGACGCCCAGCCCCGGCGCTGCCGCGCCGCCCACTTCCAGCACGGCGCCGGCCACCAGCGCGGCGCGTTCGCGCAGGTCTTGCGGCTGGTCGGCGTCGTTGCGCAGGACGGCCAGCACGTCGAGGGCTTCCAGCGCCGGGCCGATGCCCCGGCCGACCGGCTGGCTGCCGTCGGTGAACAGGCAGCGCAAGGTCAGGCCGAAGCGGGAGGCGGTCTCGGTGAGATGGCCGGCGAGGCGCTCGGCGGCCTCGTGGCTGCGGATCTTGGCGGTGGGGCCCACCGGGATGTCGATCACCACGTGCGTGGCGCCCGCGGCGATCTTCTTGGACAGCACCGAGGCGATCAACTGGCCTTCGGTGTCGATGTCGAGTTCGCGCTCCACGCGCACGAAAATGTCGTCGGCCGGGCTCAGGCGCATGGCGCCGCCCCAGGCGACGCAGCCGCCTTCGGTCTCGACGACTTTCTGCAGTTGTTCCATGCCCAGTTCCACCGGGGCCAGCATCTCCATGGTGTCGGCGGTGCCGGCCGGCGAGGTGATCGCGCGCGACGAGGTCTTGGGCATGACCAGGCCGTTGGCCGCGGCGATGGCGACCGCGAGCGGGGTGGTGCGGTTGCCGGGAAGCCCGCCCACGCAGTGCTTGTCCACGACGACGGGGGCGTTCCAGCGCAGGCGGTCGCCGACGTCGACCATGGCGCGCGTCAGGAAGATGGTTTCGTCGAGGCTCAGCGGCAGCGTGGCCGTGGCGGTCAGGAAGGCCGACAGGTGCACGTCCGTATAGCGGCCGTGCACCACGTCCCGCACGATCGCCGCAAGATCCTCCTCGCCCAGGCGGCGGCCGTAGATGCGCTGGCGCACCCCGGCCAGGGATTCGAGCACCGGCGGGTGCCTGACGTTCACGCTGTCGCCGTCGTGTATGCCCAGCGCGTCCCAGGCTTCTTCCGATAGCGCCACTTCGTCGGGCGCGAGCAGATCGCTGTCGATCTGGTAGAGCTGGGCCTGGACTTCGTGGCCGTCCGAAACGATAAGGACCTGAGAACGGGAGGACAGGCCTTCGGAACGGCAGACGTGGCAGTCGGCGCGCATCAGCGCGATGGGCTGATGCTGCGCGTGCAGGCGCATGCGCGTGGCGCGCAGGGCGGGCGGCTTGAGTTCCGGAATGCTGCTCAAAGCTCGTGCTCCTGGCCTTGCAGCGGCACGGTGGCATGCCAGTTGAGTTCGCGCCCGATGCGTTCGCGCAGGGCCTCGGATGCCTCCGGCTCGCCATGGACGATGAAGACCCGCCGGGGCGCGTCCTGAAAGCCCGAAAGCCAGCGCATGAGTTCGTCGCTGTCGGCGTGAGCCGACAGCATGGGCAGTTCGGTGACTTCGGCGTTGATCGGCGTCCACTGTCCGTAGATCTTGGTTTCGGTGGCGCCGTCGAGCAGCTTGCGCCCGCGCGTGCCGGCGGCCTGGAAGCCCGAGAACAGCAGTGTATTGCGGTGGTCGGTGCCGAAGGCGGCGATGTGGTGCAGCACCCGGCCGCCGGTCGCCATGCCGCTGGCCGAGATGATGACCTTGGGGTAGCGGTTGGCCGACAGCGCCTTGGATTCCTCGACGTCGCGCACGTAGATCACGGCGGAGCAGGCGGCCTCGCAATCGCGCGAAGAGAGCTTGTGTTCGTCGGCGTGCCGATGCAGCAGTTCGGTGGCGCTGGTCGCCATGGGGCTGTCGAGATAGACGGGGACGTTCTGCAGCCGGCCCGCCTGGCGCAGCTTCCAGAGCGCGTAGATCAAGGTCTGCGCCCGGCCCACGGCAAAGGCGGGAATGACGACGGTGCCGCCGCGCTGCACGGTGCGGTCGATGACCGCGCCCAGGGCTTCGACGGGATCGGCGGGGTCGTGGCGCCGGTTGCCGTAGGTGGATTCGATGACGATGTAATCGGCTTGCCGGACGGCTTCGGGGTCGTGCAGCACCGGGTCGTTGTAGCGGCCCAGATCGCCGGAGAAGACCACGCGCATGCCCGCGATATCGATCTGCGCGGTGGTCGCGCCCAGGATGTGGCCGGCGCGGCGCAGCGTCAGCTTCGCGCCGCCGGGCAAGGCGGTTTCCTGGTGCAGCGCGACGTCGGAAAAGCGCGCCATCGCGCGTTCGGCGTCGACGACGCGATAGAGCGGCAGCGCCGGCTTGTGTTTGGAGTAGCCCTTGCGGTTGGCGAAGTCCGCGTCTTTTTCCTGAAGGCTGGCGCTGTCCAGCAGGATCAGCTCGGCGACATCGCGGGTGGCGGGCGTGGCGTGGATCTTGCCCTTGAATCCGTCGATGACCAGCCGCGGCAGATAGCCGCAATGATCGAGATGGGCGTGGGTGAGCACCACCGCGTCGATGTCGGCCGGCGACAGGGGGAGGCGCTGCCAATTGAGTTCACGCAGGTTCTTCAGGCCCTGGAACAGGCCGCAGTCGATCAGCAGGCGCGTGTCTCCGTGGGTCAGGAGGTGTTTGGATCCGGTAACGGTGCTGGCGCCGCCAAGGCAGGTCAGTGAGAGCATGGTTTCCTTGTGGAGCGTCAAGATTGAGAAACGAGCAGGTCGGCGGGGTCGCCCTGGCCGTCGACGGCGCGAAGCCGGGCCGGGTCCAGCACCTCCTCGCGGCGCCAGCCCGCCACGGCGGTGGCGGCAGCGACCGCGTGCGCCCAGGTGCAGCGGTTGGCAAACAGCATGCCGGGCACGTCCAGGGTGCCGCCCCGGCTGATATAGCCCAGCGCCCGGGTACGGGCCGGGCCGTCGTCCAGCCGGCGCAGGACGCCCAGCATGGGTTCGGGGCGCGTGTGGCAAAGCAGCACGCGCGGCAGGCCCGGCGGGAAGAGCGCGTGCACGGCGTCGTCGGGCAGGACGAACGCGGATTCGAGTTCGTCGCGCGGGATGCGCAGGCGCCCGGGTTCCAGCACCGCGGTCACGCAGCATTCGTGGCCGAGGCGGGCCAGATGCGCGCGCGCCTTCAGGGCCTCTTCGAGTTGATAGGCGCCGATGGCGACGAATTGCAGCGCGCTGGCCGACGGGGCTCCCGCGATGTGCGCCGCGCCGCGTTCGACGAGCGCCTGGGCGGCGTCCGCGTCGAAGCGTTGCGCGCCGTCGCGCTTGGAAACGACCACGCAGGCCACCTGCGCGCGCTGCGCATAGACGGCGCGCAGCGCGGCCGCGGCGCTATTGCCGTCCACCGGGAAGAGCACGCGGGACGTATCGGACATCTCGCCCAGCAAGGCCTCGCCGATGGTGGGATCCTGGTGCGATTGTTCGTTCTTGGCGTTCTCCCAGGTGTGGGAGGTGACCACCAGGGGCACCGACAGCCAGCCCGGCGATTGCCCGAGTTCCTTCTGGCGGCGCGCGAAGATGATCTCCTGGCGCAACAGGCCCAGCATCTTCACCGCGAAGGCCTCATAGCTGACGATGAGATTCAGGCCGGCCTTGTTCGCAAGCGCGGCGGCGGCCACGGCCTCTTCGTTCAGGGCCGTGATGACGGAGCCGTGCAGCGCCTCGGGAACGCCGGCTTCCGGATGGTTGACGCGATGCTCGAGCAGGGCCAGCGTGCCGCCCATTTTGTTGCTGGCCAGTTCGTCCGGATTGCCGATGCGCACGCGCAGCCGGGGATTGGCCCGCACCAGTTCCACGAACCAGCGGTCCAGCGCGGCCATGGCGCTGCCCTGGCTGCCGGGGGCTTCCCAGGCGGGCGTGGGCAGCGCGGGCGCGTCCGGATGCCGGTGCGCCATGGGATGTCCGCTTTCGCGGGGCCGCCCCTGGGCGCCGTGGTTGGCGAGCGTGGCGATGGCCGCGTCCAGTTCCGGCGCGGGCACGAAGAGCCTGCGCGCGCTGCCGTTGAAGGCATCGCGGGCTTCGCGGTCGGTGCCCGGATTGCCGCCCAAAGGCAGGTTGTGCGCGGCATTGGTGCCGGCGCCGGGAAAGCCGAAGCCTTTTTCGGTCTCGGCGATGACGTAGGGCAGCCGGGCGGGATACTGGAAGTCCGCCGCCGCCAGGCTCGCGGCCAGCCTTTCTTCGGCCTCGAGGATGGCCCAGGCGATGGCCGAGGGGTCGCGGCCGTCGACGACGAGCGGGTCGAAGCCATTGTGCCGCAGGTCCTCGGCCAGCCAGTGCGCGCCGCCTTCCTGGACGATCTGGGTGCGCTGTTCGATGCGCCGGCCATTGAGAATCATGACGGGAACGGCCTGGCCGCAATCCTCGGCCCGCCACCAGCGCGTGGCCCAGTCGGACCCGCGCTGTTCTTCGAAGGCGCCGTCGCTCAGGAACGCCACCAGGCCTTCGCCGGGCAGGGGCATGTGCACGTACTGCAGGCCGGCGAAGCCCAGATAGCCGCCTTCGGAGACGGCGCCCGCCGTGTTGGGGCCCGCGTGGCTGCCCAGCGGAACGGCGGGCTGCCCCCGGGCGTCGATGGCGTAAGAGTAGAAGTCCGAGATCAGGCGTCCCAGCCCGGCCTCGCTGCGGTCGTAGCGGCCGAGCTGGGCCGCGGAGACGTCCCCGGTCAGGGCGTTGACGGCTTCGATGGCGGCCACGCAGTGGCCCTGGCCCATCAGCCAGCCGCGGGTCTTGCCCGTCAGCGCATTGGCCAGCAGGTAGGCGACGAAGGCGGGAACCATGTTCAGCGACCCGCCCGTATGGCCCTCCGGATTGGGCTTGAAGTCCTCGGCCGACAGCGGCGCGCCGGTCAGGTCGATGCGGCGGGCGTAGGTCATGTGCGCCACCACGTTCATGGCCGCGCAACTCAGGCGGTCGGCCGCCGCCAGCATGGCGTAGGCGGTGTCGGCGCTGGAAATGCGGCCGCCGGCCGCCAGGCGGTGCACCAGCGCGTCCACGCGGGTAACCGTGTCGGCACGGTGCTGGATGGGGCCGTGGCCGGATTGCCAATGCTCGCGGAGCGTCATCGCGGGGTTCCTTTGAGGTCGGAGGAGCAATCGCGCAGGCCGCGCAAGAGCGCATCGGCCAGCAGCGGCGCGAGTTCGATGCGATTGCTGGGATGGGGCACCGTGTCCGTGGACACGACGCGTTCAAAGCAGGCGGATACCTGGGCCCAGGCATCGTCGGCGAACAGGGCATGCACGACCACGCATTGCGGCGGCTTCATGCCCATGCCGGCGAGCTTTTCGGCCGCGGCCACCAGCGTGCGGCCGGAAGAGGCGATGTCGTCGACCAGCACCGGCGTGCGGTCTTGCCACCGGGCCAGGTCGGGCACGTCGATGTCGACCTGGCGGTCGCCGCGGCGGATCTTGCGCAGCACGGCATGCGGCGCCCCGATGCGCGCGGCGATGGATCCGGCCCATTGCTCGCTTTCTTCGTCCGGGCCGATGATCAGCGGCGCCGGCACATTGGCGGCTATCCAGCCGGCCAGAAGCGGCGCGGCATGCAGCGTGGCCGTGGGAATCGAGTAGAGCGCCGATAGCGCCGGATGGCGGTGCAAATGCGGATCGACGGTCAGCAGACGGTCGAAGGTCGAGGAAACCAGGCGGGCAAACGACAGCGAACTCACGCTTTCGCCCGCCTGGAAGCGCCGGTCCTGGCGCATGTAGGCAAGATACGGCGCCACCAGGTTGACTTCGGTGGCGCCGAGGTCGCGCGCCGCGTCGGCCGCGAAGACCAGGCCGAGAAAACCGGGGTCGGGCCGGGCCAGGGTGCAAACGATGTCCACGGCGCGTCCTTGCGGGTCGCCATGCTGGCGGACATAGCTTTCGCCGTCCGGGAAGCGGCGGGTCTCCACCGAACCGGGTTCGCCCTTGCACAAGGCGGCAAGCCGCGTCGCGAATCCTTCATTGCCGGGCAGCGGGAGGATCAGTCTTTGCATGAATGCCGGGTCCGTCCTGTTCGGGAGTGGGAGGCCGAAGAGGCCGCTGGCGGCCCCGCGCGGCACTGAGGGGCCGCGGCATTCCGATTATGGCGCAAGGGACCGGGCTTGGCTGGATTTCGCTCGGATCAAACCTTGAAGTAACGCAAACGTTTTGCGTTCAGGCGCGATCCACGCCTTGGGGGCGAGGGCCTCCTGTCCGGACGGCAATTGCCGCGCCTCGTCGAGCGCCTAGCCCGTACCGCCGCGGGAGCGGCCGCCGGCCGCCGTTACGAAGACGAAGAACGGAACTGCCAGGAGCTGGGTCATTACGCAGAAAGCGATAACGGCGTTCACTGACTGTTCGTAGATCAACCCGACCGCGGCGCTGCCCAGGAACCAGAAGATGCCATAGGCGCCCGTAAAAAGGCCAAAGGCCCCCGCGCGCCGGTTCGGAGGAACCATCGGGCTCAGGGCGGCGGGAATGATGGATTCATGCACGCCCATGCCCATTCCCCAGATTGCCGCCCCGGCCAGCGCCGCTTCAAAGTTGCCCAGGAAGACGAGGGGAGCGAAAAGGGAACTCAATATCGTCAACGCGATCAGGACGGCGAATCCGTAGCGGTCGAAGAGCCGGCCGAACAAAAGCGAAGAGGCGCCGCTCACGGCCATGGCGACGGCGTAGAAGACCGGAATCCAGGAGAGGGGAACGGTGCCGCTGCGAGTGAAGTGATAGGCCAGTAGCGGATAGTCCACAAACCCCGACGCGATCAGGCAGGCCCCCGCCAGGTAGGGCCAGTACCCGGGGGCATAGCGGCCGGCATGGGAGGGGAGGCCGTCGGGGTCTTCCAGTTCTTCCGGGCGGGGATACAGGCGGCGAGCCAAGCCCAGGAAGGCCAGGTTGAGCGCCGCGGGAATCGCCAGCACGGCGAACGCATGCCGGTAATCCGCCTGGTGCGCCAGTACCCCCGCCATCGCCAGCGGACCCAGCATCGCGCCCAACTGGTCGCAGGCTTCGTGGACGCCAAAGGTCCAGCCATAGCCGCCCATGTGGCGCGCCGCGCGCGAGAGCATCGCATCGCGCGGGGGACTGCGGATTGCCCTGCCGGTGCGCTCCAGGACGATGAGGACGGCGGCTTCCTGCCAACTGCCGGCCAGCGCCAGCGCCGGGACTGAAGCCATCTGGATGACGTAGCCCGCGATCGCGATCGGCCAGAACTTCCCCGAGAAGTCCGCAAACCTGCCGGAGAAGAACCGCAGGCCGTAACCGGCGCATTCTCCGAGCCCGGAAATGGCGCCGATCGCGAAAGCGCTTGCCTGCATCGAACCCAGGAACGGCCCCAGAATGCTGCGGGATCCTTCGTGCGTCATGTCCGAAAAGAAACTCAGCAGCCCGATGAGCAGCACGAAGCGCACGGCCCTGCCACGCTGCGTCGCGGCGGGCGGGCGCGTCTTCGATGAGGGAAACATAGGGCTTTCGCGCTCCGCCGCGGGCTAGGGGCCGATGTCGATCAGGTGATGGGTTTCGTTGATGCGCCACAGCGAGCATCCGTTCGCGTCGAGGTGGAGTTCGTTGACGCAGCACGGGTCCTGCCGGATGCGCCAGTACTGCGACAGCGGCAGGCCCAGCGCATGCAGCAGGATCACGCGATTGATGCTGTCGTGTCCGACCAGGACGACCTGGCCGTCGGGGTGCTCGTCGAGCATTTTCCGCAGGATGGCCGTGGAGCGCACCAGCACCATGGCGAGGGTTTCGCCCGAGGGAATCGCCGTCATGTCCGGATGCTCGAACCAGCGCTTGAATGCCTGGGGCCAACGCTTTTCCACCTCCTGGTGGGTAAGCCGTTGCCATTGCCCGTAGTCGGTGTCGATCAGATCGGGAAGCGTCTGCACGGCGCCGCCGGCCGCTTTCGCGATGGCCTGCGCCGTGTGCTGGCAACGCGACAGGGGACTGGCGTAGATCGCCGACGGCGTCCAGCTACGCGCGACCCGCGCGCCCAGGGCCGCGGCCTGCCGCTGCCCCAGATCGGACAAAGGCAGTTCGGCCCGGCCGCGGAATCGCTCCGGGGCGATCCAATCGACGTGGCCGTGGCGTGTCAGGATGATATGAGTCATGGCTCGCGTGCTCCATAGGAGAAAGGGGTTCAAAAAGCGGCTTTCGGCGCGTGTCGCAAGGCGCCCGTCAACGAGGCGCGCCGCGCGGCCGGAGTTTTATCCAGAGCAGGAGGTTGGCCAGGATGCATGCCCAGACGGCGCCCGTCAGCAGGCCCCACGCGCCGATGAGCCATTCGTTGCCTTCATACGGAAGCGCCGACAGCATTCCCCAAATGGGCATCAGCAACAGGTTGGCGGCTGTCCAACGAAGCAGGCGCTTCAGCGCCTCGACGCGGACCGCCTGGCGTTCCGGCTCGGTTTGCGCGTTGCGCGCCCGCAGCGCGAGGGGGCGTCGTGTTTTTGGCATGTTCATTGGCTGTCCCGTCTCAGTCCGCTGAGCCTGTGCGTCCGTATTCGACCGGCGTCTTCACGAAAAAGACGTCGATGCCCTCGCTGCGGATGGCGTCGAGCACCCTTGCGCAGGTGGCTTCGTCCACGGCCGCCATGACGCCGACAGGCTGGTCGGCGAGTTCGAAGAAATGCGCGGAGTGGAAGCGGCCGTCATGGCCGAAGCTCTCGCCGGCGCCGAACAGCGTGCCGCCCAGGGCGCCATGCTCCTTCGCGAGTTTGAGCAGCCATTCGGCCAGGGATTCCTTGCCGTGGCGCCGATCCTGCTGGGTGTAGAACGTCAGTTGGTATCCTTTCATGGCGCGTATTCCTGGGATGAAGGTCAGTTCGTGGATCGCATCGCGGAAATCGTGGCGATGCCAAGCAGGGTCATGGCGAGCGAGCCGCCCACGTGCGTGGCGATCGCCGCCGCCAGCCACCCGAGGCGCCCTTGCTGCAGCAAGGAGGCCAGTTCTCCGGAAAAGGTGGAAAAGGTCGTCAATCCGCCGCAGAAGCCCGTGACGATGAACAGCCGCCATTGCGGCGAGAGCCCCGGGTGGCCGCCGAAGTAGCTGATCGCCAGGCCGATGATGTAGCCGCCCAGGAGATTGGCGATCAGGGTGCCGGGAGGAATGGATGGGAGCAGCGCATTGAACGCGTTTCCCAGCCACCACCGCAGCAGGGCGCCCAGGGCCGCTCCTGTCGAAATCGCGATGAATGTGGCAACCATCGGGTTCCTCTCAGCCGGCCTGGCGGTTGGGAATCAGCGGGATCTCGCACTTGAGCAGCACCGCGCGGACTTTATGCAGTTCGGCCGCGTGGTCGTGGAGAAACTTGCGCAGGGCGGACTCGCTGTCGATCAGCTCGACGCATTGCGGGTGTCTCATGCTGGTGACTTCGGGGTGATGGTGGGTGAGCTTTTCTCCCTTCAGGTATCCCGATTGGATGGGGTGGAGCACGGCTTGCTGGATGCCGGAGCGCCGGGCGGCGTTGATCAGGTGATGGGCCAGCGCGGGCGCGCTCAGGCGATGCCAGAAGCGTGTCGCCGAGGCGCGGGCCGAAATCGGAAAGTACAGGCGCAATGCGGTCGTGTCGGTGGTCATTCTGTGTGGGGTCCTAGGCTTGTTTCCCGGGGTTGGCGGCCATCGATTCCTGGCGTAGCTGCTTGCGATAGGCGCCCAGTTCCGATATCCGCATGCCTTCCGGCACGACGCGATGCTTGGAGTGGCCGACGCGCTGAGCGTGATAGATCCCGCTATGGCCGGAGAACAGATAGGCCGCGATGCAGGCGATGGCGGCGAACGGCGCGATCTCCGGGCCGAACAGTTCGATCGCCATGACGATGGTGGCGATGGGCGTGTTGGCGGCACCCGCGAAGACGGCGACGAATCCCAGGCCCGCGAGCATCGAGAACGGCAGGTGCAATAGCGGGGCCAGCGCATTGCCGAACGTCGCGCCGATGTAGAAGAGCGGGGTCACTTCGCCGCCCTTGAACCCGGTTCCGAGCGATGCCACCGTGAACAACAGCTTGCCCGCGAAATCCCACGGCGCGACCGGCTGCTGGAAGGCCTGCACGATCGAGGGAATGCCCAGGCCGATGTAGCGGTAGCCATCCAGGGCCCAGACGGCCGTGGCGATGACGGCGCCGCCGATGAACGGCCGCAGCGGCGCATACGGGACGCGCCGCTTCATGAATGCGCCGACGGCATGCGCGCTGTTGGCGAAGACCATGCCGATCAAGCCGAAAAGAATGCCGGCGGCGACCACGCTCAGCACGCTTACCAGGCCCAGCGGCGCGACTTCCAGCACCGCGTAGTGGGTGTGGTGTATGCCCAGAAGGACGCCGATCCGGTCCGCGGCGATGGCGGCGACGACGCAGGGAAAGAGGGCGTCGTAGCGCATGCGGCCGATGGCCAGGACCTCCAGCCCGAAGAGGGCGCCGGCTAGCGGCGTGCCGAATACCGAGGAGAAGCCGGCGGCGATCCCCGCCATGAGAACGATCCGGCGGTCTTCCGGACGCATTCTCAGGATATGGGTCAACTGGTCGGCCAGCGCGCCGCCCATTTGCACCGCGGTTCCTTCGCGCCCGACGGAGGCGCCGAACAGGTGCGAGATCACCGTGCCGCCCAGGACCATGGGAACCATGCGCAGCGGTATGACTTTCTTCGGGTCGTGGATTTCGTCGATGATCAGGTTATTGCCCGCTTCGACCGGCCGGCCCATGCGCAGGTAGCACCAGCCGACGATAAAACCGGCGATGGGCAGCAGCCAGATCAGGGCGGGGTTCGCTTCGCGGGTGGACGTGGCCCAATCGAGCGCATGCAGGAACAGCGCGGACGCGGCGCCGGCCAGGCATGCGACGATGAAGGAAAGGACCAGCCATTTGCCGATGTAGGGCAGGAGGTCCAGTTGTTCTAGGCGTGTGTTGCGCGGCATGGAGTTCAGGGTCTGAGGGAAAAATCCCCTGATCCGCGCAGCCATAGGACGCAAAAAATGCCTACAGCCCCGGCGGGAACCAGGGATCTGTAGGCATCATCAGCCGCGGTGAGAAGATTGCGGCGGTTAGCGGAGGAATGCCATCTCCGACGAACGCGCAAATCTTAGCAGCCGGGATCGGAGGGCGCAAGCAGGCGCGCGCGGCGCATTGGGGTAGCCACGGGGCGATTTGGCCGATACACTGGACGCGGAGATGGCATTCCTCCGCTAACCGCCCGGCGCTCCGGGCTGATGATGCCTACGTGAATCTCGGCAGTCGAGGCGCGTAGGCTTTTTTGCGTCCTTTACCGCCGCCAATCGACCTTGCGGAGGGAAGGGATGGCGAGCCCAACCACCATTTCCGGTTTTAACGGCAAAGATCCGAAGGATGCCGTGCCGGCCGGCCCGTTGCCGGGGACCGTCCCGGAACTGAGCGTGTTGTTCACCGAGACGCCGCCAAGCATGGCGTTGACGGAAGCGGCACCGCCTCAACCCGATTATTTTGTCGACCTCAATCTCGACCAGGCGGTCGAGGCGATCCTGGCGGGCCGCGCCGAATACGGACTCGTCGGCCTGTTCCGCGAGCCGCTGGCGTCGCTCGATGCCGTCGCCTACCGCCACGAGGTGTTTCGCGATCTGGCGGACCACAAGGTCCAGGCGGCGGTGAGACTGTTCGCCGATGGCATGCGCGCCATGCGCAAGCAGCTCGGCCAGGCGAGGGCGCTGCATTACGCGTTGCAGCAGAAGCGCTGGCACCTGGAAGCGATGCAGACCTACTGCGCGGCGGTATCGGCACTGTCCCGGTCCTTGCTGGTTTCCGCCGTCCAGTCGCGCGCGCTGGGCGCATTCGGCAAGTTCCTCAATGGCTATGTGGAGTCTCCGGCCTTCGGCGCGATGGACGCCGGCGTAACCGCGCTGCTGGCGGAACTCGATTCGATCGGCTACAGCGTGATCGTGGACGGCGGGACGCTGCGCGTGCTCCGCTACGCGCAGGAGGACGACTACAGCCGGGTCATCGAGGCAACCTTCGAGAAGTTCCGCCAGGGCGAGGCGCGGGACCATCGCGTCGAGTTCCGCGAGTCCGCCGACATGAACCACATCGAAGCCAAGGTGCTGGAATTCGTTGCGCTGCTGAACCCCGGCCCTTTCCAGCGCATGGACGAGCTCTACGCGGCCCATCAGCGCTATCTGGACGCGACCGTCGCGACGTTCGACCGGGAGATCCAGTTCTACCTGGCCTACCTGGAGCACGTCGAGCAGTTCGCCCGGATCGACCGCCATTTCTGCTTTCCGGAGGTGAGCGATGCCGACAAGCGCATCCACGCGCGCGAGAGTTTCGACATCGCGCTGGGCCAGAAGCTGATGGCGGCGGGGCGGCGGGTGGTCTGCAACGATTTCGAACTGGAAGCCGGCCAGAGGATGATCGTCGTCTCCGGCCCCAACCAGGGCGGCAAGACGACATTCGCCAGGATGTTCGGCCAGTTGTTCCACCTGGCGGCATTGGGGTGCCCGGTTCCGGGGACCGGCGCGCGGCTGCTCTTGAGCGACCGGATCTTCACGCATTTCGAACGCCAGGAAGACATCGACAACCTGCGCGGCAAGCTCAAGGACGACCTGGTCAGGATCCACCAGATCCTGAGGAAGGCCAGTTCGCGCAGCGTGCTGGTCATGAACGAGATATTCACGTCCACCTCGCTGGCGGACGCGCTTTTCCTCAGCGAAAAGATCATGAAGGAAGCCGACCGCCTGGATGTGGTCGGCGTGTGGGTCACGTTCATCGACGAACTTGCGTCGTACAGCGGCAAGGTCGTGAGCATGGTCAGTTCCGTGGATCCGCTGCGGGCCGGCACGCGCACCTTCAAGGTCGTCAGGGCGCCCGCCAGCGGGCGTTCGTACGCCATGTCCTTGGCGGAAAAGTACGGCCTTACCGCCGACAGGATCAGGGAGCGGCTGCAATCATGAAAGTCTTTCTTATGTACCCGGATCGGGATTTCGACATGAACGCGGCGCCGCCGCTCAATGGCCGCGATTTGATGGATGACCTCGAACTGCACACCTTGGTGCAGGCCATGGCGGGCGATGACGAATTCCTGACGACCGTCGCGCGCGCGGCGCTCCTGGGCGCCGTGCGGTCCAACAAGGAGACGATCGAGCACCGGCAGGCAGTGCTGCGCGACGCGCTGGCCCATGCCGACGTCGTCAAGCAGTTGTACCAGCTTTCCATCGATGCCCTCGAATCGAAGAAGAAGAGCTACTGGGGCATCGGGCTGCATTACCCCCTGGCCATCCTGCACGGCTCGATGGAGGTGATAGAACTCCTCATCCCCATGCTGCGCCAATTGCGCGACACGGCACAGCGGGTGGAATCCGGATTCTCGTCCGAAGGGTGGAAACGGCTGTTCGCGATGCTGCGCGACGAACTGGACGAAGGCTATATCGAGGAGGTCCAGGGCCACCTGAAGACGCTGAAGTTCCGCGGCGGCATCCTGATGAGCGCGCATCTGGGCCAGGGCAACCGCGGCGCCGGCTATGTGCTGCGCACGCCCTTGCGGGACGAGCGCAATTGGTTGGCGCGCCTGTTCGGAAAGAAGCCCGAGATGTACCAGTACACGCTGCCTCCGCGCGACGAGAACGGCGCGAGGGCCTTGTCGGAACTGGCCGACAGGGGCTTGAACCTGGTGGCCAACGCGCTGGCGCAATCGGCGGAGCACATCGCCAGCTTCTTCACCTTGCTGCGCGCCGAGTTGGCGTTCTACGTGTGCTGCATCGATCTGCGCGACAGGCTGTCTTCGCTGGGCGGGCCGGTCTGCTTTCCCAAGGCCGCCGGATCGGGGGCGCGCGAGCACCGCTTCAATGAACTGTACGACGTGTGCCTGGCGCTGAAGATGCGGAAGAAAGTGGTGTCCAACACGCTGGATGCCGGGGAAAGCCGCCTGATGGTCGTGACCGGCGCCAACCAGGGAGGCAAGTCGTCGTTCCTGCGCAGCATCGGCCTCGCCCAGTTGATGATGCAGTGCGGCATGTTCGTGGGCGCGGAGTCCTTCTCCGCCAATCTGTGCGAGGGACTGTACACGCACTACAAGCGGGAAGAAGACACCACGATGGAGAGCGGAAAGCTCGACGAGGAATTGAAAAGAATGCGCGCCATCGTCGACGAAATCTCGCCGGACGCGATGGTGCTGTTCAACGAATCGTTCGCCTCGACGAACGAGCGGGAAGGCTCGGAGGTCGCGCGCATGATTGCCGACGCGCTGCTGGAGGGCGGCGTGAAGATTGCGTTCGTGACGCACCAGTACGCCCTTGCGCATCATCTCTATGCGCGCCGGGACCCGCGCGACCTGTTTCTGCGCGCCCAGCGGCTGTCCGACGGCACGCGCACTTTCAAGATGATGCCGGGAGAACCGGAGCAGACGAGCTATGGCGCCGACCTCTACGCCGAAATATTCGGTCCGCGGGAAAAGGAGCCAACGGCGGCCGCCGTGGCGGACGCCGCGCAAGCAGATGCCCGGGCCTCGGCCAACGGATCGGCTTGACAGCGGACCGCGCCTAGTTGGAGGCGGGATCGCCTATCGTCCCGAATTCCACGTGGCTTTTCGCATAGAAGAGGTGCAGGTCCGGCTCGTTGCGCAGGCGCTCCATCAGCGCATCGCATTCCTCCGCCGAGACGACCATGGTCACTTCCACGGGCTGGTCGGCCAGATCGAAAAAATGCGCGGAATGGAGGCGGTGATGGCTACCCAGGCCCTCCTGGGCGCTGATCAGCGTGGCGCCGCGGATCTGCATCGATTTCGCCAGGGTCAGCAGCCATTGGCACAGTTGCTGATGGCCGTGCCGGCGCTCCTGCTGGGTGAAGAAGGTGAGCTGATATCCGTCCATGGAAGACTCCCGCAGAGTATGGCGTTCAGTCGGGACTGGCGGTCAGGGGGAGGAATGCCATCTCCCGCAAAAGCAGTGTACGCCCCGGAAACAGGCCATGCAGTGGAGTCTGGCCGCCCTGCGCCGTCCGTTCGCGCTTAGGCCATTTGTGCATATCGTCTCCCAAAATCCGGCTATTTCTGACAATTTCCTGAATTAGTGCCGCATTGACACGGTTTGGGTACTGGCCCCAGAATCATGTAATAGACATAAAAATCATTATCATTTACATATACTTTTGGGGTGGGATCTTGGCAAAGAAAAGAGGATTTTCACTGGATTCACGCGCCTGGCGGCTTGCGCCGGGTCTTGTGCTGCCGCTGATGCTGCCCGTGTCCGGCGCATGGGCCCAGAATGCGGAATCGACGACGACGCTGCAGCCCGTGACGGTCACCGCGGGTTCGATAGCGGATGGCGAGCTTCCGCAGCCCTATGCCGGCGGACAGGTCTCGCAGGGCGCGCGGCTGGGCCTGATGGGCAACCAGGACGTCATGGATACGCCGTTCAACGTCACAAGCTATACCTCCGAGCTGATCCAGAACCAGCAGGCCCGGACGCTGGCCGACGTCATGGCCAACGATCCGTCGGTCAGGTTCACGACGTCGAGCGGGCACGCGTACGAGAATTTCCGTATCCGCGGTTTCGACGTCAACCAGAACGATGTGGCGATCAACGGCATGTACGGCCTGGCGCCCATGGGCCACGTCCCGGTGGAGTTCGTCGAGCGGGTCGAGATCCTCAAGGGGCCGAACGCCTTGTTCAGCGGCATGGCCCCCAGCGGCGCGGTGGGCGGCACGGTGAACCTGGTGCCCAAGCGCGCGGGCGACACGCCCAATGCGACATTCGGCGTGAATTGGCAGGCCGACGGACAACTGGGCACGACGATCGACGCCGGCCGGCGCTTCGGCGCCGGCAACCAGTGGGGGGCCCGGATCAATGGCGCTTTCAGCGACGGCGCCACGACGCTGGACGGCCAATCCAAGAAGCGCGAGTTCCTGTCCGCCGGCCTGGATTATCGCGGCAGCGCCCTGACGGCATCGCTGGACGCCTACCACAGCCAGGAATCGTTCAAGGGCGGGACCCCCGCCATGTTCTGGTTCGGCGGGTCCGTCGTTCCCGAAGCGCCCGATCCCCGCATCAATCAGTTCAGCACCGGATATGGCAGCATCCAGAGCAATGCCGTGGTCGGGCGCGTCGAATACCGCTTCAACGACAACGTGTCGGCGTTCGCGGGACTGGGCAGGCGCGACAGCCACCAGTCCGGGCTCATCAACGGCACCCACGCGCGGCAGATCGACGCCGACGGCAATTTCACGGGATCGATCGTCGGCCAGCGCGCCTATTCCGACAGCACGACGGCCGAGGGAGGCTTGCGCACCCGCTTCAAGACGGGCAGCGTCGGGCACGAACTCGTTCTGCAAGCCTCCATCCTGGACACGGAAGACGGCTCGGCCACGGGCCCGGCGTCGATGTTCCGGTCCAATATCTACGACCCGATTGCGCCCGTCATGCCGTCGGTGCCGGGCGATGCGCCCAAGACGAGCGAGAGCACGCTTTCCAGCCTGGCGCTGGTCGACACCATGTCCTTCTTCGATGACGCGCTGCGCCTGACCGCGGGACTGCGCAACCAGCGCGTGAAGACCAAGAACTTCGACAAGACGGGCAATGTGACTTCCCGCTACGACGAGGACGCCGTGACGCCGGCGGTGGCCGTGGTCGTCAAACCGTGGGGGCCGGACGTCTCGCTGTACGCGAACTACGTGCAGGGCCTGAGCAAGGGCGACAGCGTTACGGACACCATGGCGGCCAACTTCGGGCAGGTCTTCGCGCCGTACAAGACCGAACAGAAGGAACTGGGCGTGAAATGGAACGCCGGCACCTTTGCCAATACCCTGGCCCTGTTCGAAGTCACCAAACCCACTCTCGTCACCGAGGGCGCGCCAGCCAGCCCGACGTACGCGGACGGCGGCGAAAAGCGCATCCGCGGCGTCGAGTGGAACACGTTCGGCGAATTGACCCGCGAAGTCCGCGTGCTCGGCGGGGTGACTTATACGCAAGGCAAGCAGACCAAGACGTCCTTCGGCCGGTACGACGGCAACACGGCCGTCGGTGCGCCTCGCTGGCAGGCGAATCTCGGCCTGGAATGGGACACCCCATGGGTTCCCGGCCTGACGCTGAGCGGCCGGGTGCAGACGACTTCGAAGCAATACGCCGACGCGGCCAACAACCTGGAGATTCCGGGCTGGGGGCAATTGGATCTGGGCGCCCGCTACGCCACGAAGGTCGGCGGGCGTGACGTCGTGCTGCGCCTGAACGTCAATAACGTGTTCGACCGGCACTACTATGCCGGCATCTTCAGCGATACGACGCCGATCGCGACGCTGGGCCCCGCCCGCACCGTTACCGCATCCGTCAACGTGAGCTTCTGATCCGCTGCGGACGCGGGCCGGCCCTTCCCGGAATCTCCACGATTCCGGGAAGGGCCGGCCCGCTGGACTTCGGCTTCTATTTTTCCCGCCAGGTGACCATGCAATTCCTGCACGCACTCAGTCTGACAGTCACATTCCTGGGCTGTTTCTGCATCTATCGCGCGTCGCCGAACCAGCGGTGGGCTAGCGCTCCCTGGCCGGCAGGGCCCGCCCGCGCCGCCGGCATCGTCTTGCTGGCGTTCGGCGGCTGGGGCTGCTTGCGCGCGTACTCGGCCGTCGCCGCCGTGTTCGTGTTCTGTACCGCCCTGATGCTGTTCTTCTGCCTCATTCCGTACCTCGGCGCGCTTGTCGGGCTGCGCAGGAGCGATACGCATGAAGCGCGATAAGCCCGCTCCCATCCGGCGCGATTGGATATCCAAGAGCCTGGCCGGCGCGGTGCTGGGTTTCGCGCTTGCGCTGGGAGCCAGCGCGCTGCTCGCGGCGCTGACGGCGGAGATACCGTTGGCTACGCGCTCGCAGTTGGCCATGTGGCTCGTGCCGCCCGTCTGGCTGGGCGTTCTCGGCGGCGTCTACTTCTTCACCAGCGGGCTGCGCGCCTGGGGATGGCTGGGCGGGGCGTGCCTGGCGCTCTATGGCGGCCTGTTCCTTGCCGGCGCGCTCTGAGCGGAGGCCGCGATCATGAGAGCCGACTACATACGCATTTATAAATCCGTCCATACCTGGACGGGCATCCTGGCCGGCATGGCGCTGTTCATCGCTTTCTATGCCGGCGCCTTGACGGTGTTCAAGGAACCGCTGGCCCGCTGGGCATCGCCGCGCACAGAGGCCGCGCACGTGCCGCTGGAAGCGGCGCCGGATCTTATCGCCCGAGTGCTGGCGGCGCGGCCGGACGTGGCCAAGGGATTCAACATCCATCTGCAGGACGCGGAAAACGTGCCGGCGCGGATGGGCTGGGAAGTCCGGGATCCCGCGGCCGACGATCACGACGAATCGTCGGTGCGCCACTATGCCGCCTACCTGGACGCGGACGGCGAGGTCCGGATGGGGCAGTCGGCTCCCAGCGGGCTGACGTCATTCATAGACGTGCTTCATCGCGTCGTGGGCCTGCCGGTCGACAACGATCCCAACCGCTGGATCATGGGCGTCATCGCGGCGCTGTACGCGCTTGCGCTGGTGTCCGGCGTCATCGTGCTGCTGCCTTCGCTGGTGAAGGACTTCTTCGCCTTGCGGACCGGCAAGAACCTGAAGCGCATGTGGCTGGACGCGCACAACGTCGTGGGCATCGTGTCCTTGCCGTTCCACATCGTCATGGCGCTGAGTTCGGTCGTGTTCGCGTACCACGACGGCATCTATGGCCTGCAGGACAGGCTGATGTATGGCGGCAAGCTGGAGTCGGTCTTCCAGCGGCCCGGCGGCGCCGCGCCGGGCGCGGCCGCCCGGGATCCGGCCGCCATGCTGGCGCCGCTGGAACTCGTGGCGCGGACGCGGGAACTGGCGCCCGGTTTCGAGCCGAGCACGCTGCAGTACCAGCAGGTCACCGGTCCGCGCGCCGTGGTGCGCGTATGGGGCAAGGACTCCGGCGCGGTGTCGCCGAGGGCGCGGGGCGGCTTCGTGGCGGTCGATCCGTATACGGGAAAAATCCTCAACCGCGACTACCTGCCCGGCGGGCAGGATACGCCGAATCTCTGGATCAGCAGCTTCTTCGCCCTGCACATGGCGTCTTTTGGCGGCGCGGCGGTGCAGTGGCTTTATTTCCTGCTCGGACTGGCGGGCGCGTGGCTGTTCTACAGCGGCAACCTGCTGTGGATCGAGACGCGCCGCAAGCGCGCCGACCGCAAGACGGGAGAGGTGCCGGCGCAGCGTCTGGACACCCGGCTGATGGCCTCGGCGACCGTCGGCGTGTGCCTAGGCTGCGTCTGCGGGATTTCGTTGATGATGATCGCGTCCAAATGGCTGAACGGGCGTGTCGGAGACCTGGATGCCTGGCTGCACGGGCTTTACTACCTGGCCTTCTTCGCATGCGTGGCCTGGGCGTTCCTGCGTGGCGGCGCCAAGGCGGGCGTGCATCTGCTGTGGCTGGCGGCCGCCCTGACGCTGGCGATTCCAGCCACTTCGCTGGTGGGCGGCCTGTTTCCCGGGACGGGCCTGTGGGCGCACACTTCGGCCGCGGCGCTGGCGGTCGACGCGACGGCGTTGGCGGCCGCCCTGGGCTTCGCCTGGATGGCGAAGGCGGCGTCCCGGCGGATCGGCCAGGGCGCCTTGGACAGCGTGTGGGCGCCAGCCCCCCGCGGCACCTTCTGAGCGTGGCGGCGCCTGGCCGGGCGGCCGCCGATTACCCCTGGATTCCCCGGGTTTCCCCGTAGATGGGAGGAGCCGGCGGTCGTGCGCCGGTCCGGGAACTTCCCGCCTGCCCCTGTTACTCAGGGTGCATCCAAACACGCGTTCGCTTCGATAAACGCAATCTTCAAGCGGGAGGAACCCCCTGATGTCCAAGCAAAACCTGCAAACGCTTCTGCAACGCATCGGCCAGATGGCCGGCATCCCCGATTTGGCGCTGGACGACGGCGGCTACTGCCAGCTTCGCCTGGACGGCAAATTGGACATTTCCATCGAATTCCTCGAAGACGGCGAGCAGGCGGTCTTCACCGCGCGCTGCGGCGCATTCGGCGACCACAACCGCGCCGGCGTGCTGCAGCAGATCGCGGACGCCAATTTCTATTGGGTCGGTTCGGGCGGCGGCACCCTGTCGACCAACTCGCGGGAAGGCATGGTGTATCTGCAGTTCCGCGAGCCGACCACGCAGATGGACCAGGCCCGGCTGGAGAAGCTGTTGCAGGCGCTGGTCATGAACGCCGAGCGCTGGGCCGCCCGCCTGGCCGATCCCGCGCCGGCATCCTCGCCCGCGCCGGCGTCCGACACCCCGGCCGCTGGCGGCATGCTCGCCAACTGGGCCTGAGGAGCGCACCATGCCCGGCATCCAACTCGGCACTTTCGTCCATCAGGCCCAGACCGGCACCGACACGCGTTTCTCGCTCGGCGACCAAGGCGATCTGCAAGCTTCCGGCAAGCGCAACATCGGCAACATTTTCACCCGCGCCTGGGATTGCATAACGCGCAGCGACGCGCAGGTCGCGGCCAACAAGGCGGCCACCAGCAGCTTCGTCAGCGCCCTGCGCGAACAGTACGGCGACGAGATCGCCAACGTCATGTCGCGCGACCTGCACGCGCAACTGTCCAAGGGGCGGCCGCTGACCGGCTACCGCATCGAGCAGGTGGTGGCCAAGGCCGAGCGGATGAGCAACAACATCCAGGCGCAGAACCGCCAACTGCTCGACAACTGTCTGCCCGAGCTGACCGACTGGGTGGTGCGCGAGACGGGCGGCGATGCCCATCCCGGCGTGTTGAGCCGCGCGGAAACCGTGCAGGTGCTGCGCGAGGCGATCGAAGGATCCGACGCCTTCCAGCAGCATTCGTTCCTGAACGCGTTGCATCACGTGATGGACATGTTCGGCGAGGACGGCGAGGGCCAGGCCACGCAGGAGTTCCTCGGTCATTTCAAGGACACCGCCAGGCAGGCGCTGGAGCACGAGGTTTCGGCGCGCGTGATGCCGCGCAGCACCGAACTGCGCGACGCCAGCGGCGACAGCACGGTCGACCACTGTTTCGACAACCTGCCCGACGCCGAGCGAGGCAAGCTCAAGGAGATCGAAGCGTACTTCGGCGGCATCATCAAAGAGTCGCTGCGCATGGGCGGGGATATGTCGCCCTCGAAAGTCGGCAGCTACGTCGGCATGCACGAATATCTGGAAAGCAGCGTCGAACATCTGCAAGGGCTCGACACGAGCGCCATGGACGACACCGAGAAAGCCTATGTCGCCGCCATGCGCGACGACGCCGTCCACATGCAGGCGCTGATCAAGGACCGCCTGGGCCTGCAAGGCTTCACGCCCGATCAGATGCGCGCCCTGACCGACGTCAACCGCGAATCCGGCATGCTCGAAGAGGCCCTCGGCGAGAACAAGCTGCAGCGGATCGGGCAGGAATGGCAGGACCTGGAACGGCAGCTCGGCGATTCACTGGAAATCCTGCGCGGAGTCCAGCCCGGCAACGAGGGGGCCGGGATGGCGCTGCAGTCCATCATCGGCCGCGGCGAACGCGCCCACTCGTTGGCGAGCGACCTTCCCGGCGCAATGCTGAAGGGCCTGAGCGGCGGCGACCTGGTGGCCTCGGACCACGACGCGCAGGACATCCTGGCCAGGCTGGGCGAAGACGGCTTCGACGGTCCGGACATCGCGTGGATGCATGCCCAGGGCATGAACGTGGGCGATACCGTCATGCGCTTCTCGCCGGAACAGATCCGGCTGCTCAAGACCCAGGGCCTGGGCATCGAACTGGGCCTGCAATACCTGGACAAGGGCGTGCCCATCCACGAGCGCACGCTGGTGGACGATTACCGCGATGAGTTGATCGTCGGCGAACCGCGGCCCCTGGGCGGCGGCCAGGTCAGCAAGCCTTACGACGTGACCTACGGACGCGACCGCATGGTCTACAAAGAGCCGCAGATCAACCCCGAAACCGGCGAGGAAAGCGGCTACGGCCCCTCGTCCAGGGTATTGGGCATCGATCCCAAGCAGCCGCAGATGACGGTGCGCAACGTCGCCACCCGGGTCGTCGACGAACTGCTGGGCTTCAACCTCGTGCCCGACACCCGGATCGGCGTCCTCGACGGCAAGCTGGGGCTGGTCATGGGCTACGCCGAGGGGATCGCGCCCCGCTACACCGTCGACGTGGACGATACGGCGCGGCAGTGGGGGCAGATCAACGCGGTCCTGGGCTACGAAAATCCCGATGTGCTGCAGTCCGTCAAGGACGGCGACCCGGAAACCATCAGTCTCCTCAAGGACCTGCTGTCGGTCAACGAGAGCCGCTACGAACTGGGCAATTTCGACGTCAGCGACAGCGAACAGGGCCAGCGCATCCTGCAGCTCGCCAAGGGCTCGCCGCAGGAGCAGGAAGAGGCCCAGGCGTTGCTTAGAGGCCTGCCCGGCAGGGTCGAGGACGGCCGCGTCATCCAGGAACTGCGCATTACCGCGATGCTGCAGCGGGGGGACCGCGACCTGAACTTCGACGACCCGGTCGTGCGGCGCGGCCTGGTGAAGCTGCAACTGCTGGACGCGCTCACCGCGCAGGGCGACCGGCACCAGGCCAACTACATCGTTACGCAGGATGCGCAAGGCCACTACACCGGCGTCGTCGCCATCGACAACGACCAGGCCTTCGGCACCAGGATCGGCAACCCCAACGATCTGCTGCGCAGGGTTTCCGGGGGTGTGGTCACAGGGCCGGACGGCGTGAAGCGCACCGGGCTGCAAGGCCTGAACGGCGTGATGCTGCCTGGCGTGGTCGACCGCGACATGAAGGCCGCCTTCGACGCCCTCACCCCGGAGGGGTTGCGCGCCGAGCTGGCGGGCCTGTTGCCGGACCCGGAGATCGAGGTGGCTGTCCAGCGGCTCAACGTCATCAAGAGCCACCTGGAACAGCTCGAGCGCAACGGCATGGTCATCGACGCCGACGAATGGGGCAGCGACCTGGTCACGGCCACGCTGCAGGATACAAACAGCAGCTACGTGGCGCGCGACCGCCAATACATCAATCAGTTGCGCGAGGAAGAAGACCTGGAACGGGAGATCCCGGAACGCCAGGCTTCGCTTTGACCTGCCAGACGCCAAGGACACATCATGGACACTTCCAACACGCCATTCGGCGCCGCCGCCCTCGACGCGGCCCGATCGCTCTACCAAGGCGAGGGCCTGGCCCTGCCGCCCGTGCCGGCCGCGCTGGCGCCGCATCTGCGCCAGGTCGGCGCGACCGCCTACGCGAGCCGCGATCTCGACTGGACGCTATACGACTTCGACCATTTCCTGGATGAACTGCAGTCCGGCAAGGCGGTCGAGCCCTACGTGGCTTTCGGCCTGTCCGGCCACGGCCTGGCCTTGCAGGCGGCGCATTACTACGCCGTCACCGACCGTTGCGCCGTGCTATTCCAGATGCGCTGGGGCACGCCGATGAACCGGCCCGAGCAGGACCGCCAGCGCCACGATGCCGCCCTGTCGTTCGCGCAGAAACTGCAGGCCGCCGCCGACGCGCGGGCAACGTCCGGCAAGTCGCCCTCGGGCCAGCGCATCGTGGCGGCCGAAAGCAGTTTCCACGGCTCGCGCTGGGCCTGGCTGCCGGCGGACGCGGCGCCGGCGAGCCAGCCGGCCTGGCACGCCAGCCGAGGCGGCGCGATCGTGGATGCCCTGGTCGCGCTGAAGCAACTCGGCTGAACCGGCCGCGCGCCGTAATAGTTGTGGTCATCGCTGATGGGCGAGTAGTACTTCTTGTCCATCAGTCCTGCCCGCGGCGGCGCTACCCCAGCGCCGCGGCCTGCCTGCCCACTTCGGCGATGATCCGGTCGCGCTCGGCCATGGGAATGGCGGTGGTTTCCAGATAGGCGGATACGACGATGGGGGCGCCGCCGGGCGGCTGCGCGAAACCCGCGTCGTTGGCGCCCACTTGCGAGTCGGTGCCGGTTTTCTCCCCGACCTTCCAGTCCGCCGGAAAGCCCGCGCGCAGGCGCTTGCCGCCCGTGGTGCTAGCCAATAGCCAGGATTGCAGCAGCCGCCGCGATCCGGGCTGGAGGGCCGGGCCGAACAGCAGGATGCCGAGCGTGCGGCTCATGGCGTGCGGGCTGGTGGTGTCCAGCGGCTCGCCCGCGTGGGGGCGGTTCAATTCGGGTTCGTAGCGGTCGTGCCGCGTGACGGTGTCGCCCAGCCCGCGGATAAAGCGGGTCAGGGCCCGCGGCCCGCCATAGCTGCGGTGCATGAGGTTGGCCGCGGTGTTGTCGCTGGTGGTGATGGTGGCCTCGCAGAGTCCGGCCAGCGTCATGCCTTGCGGACCGACGTGCAGCCGCGTGACGGGTGCGTATTCCAGGAGATCCGCCTCGGCGATCGGGATGCGCCGGTCCAGTTGGTCCTCGCCGCGGTCCGCGCGCGCCAGGATGTAGGCCGCCGCCAGCGTCTTGAACGAGCTGAGCATCAAAAAGCGTTCGTCGCCGCGATAGTCCGCGGCCTGCCCGCTGGCCGTGTCCAGCAGGGAGACGCCCAGCCGGCCCTTGCTGGCGGCTTCCAGCTTGGCGAGGGCCTGGTTCAGCGAGGCCAGGCGGCCGGGCGTCCATCGATGTTTCTGATCCGTCCGGGCGAGCGCCACGGCGGGAATCGCTCCGGCCAGCAGGGCGGCGGCGGTGAAGGTTCTTCTTGCGATCAAGGCGGTCTCCGGTGCAGGGCGACTTGCATGTTAATGCCCCGGCTCGGGCGCATGGGGCCATGTTGGCTCGCCTTCGCCCTCACACCCCCAGATACGCCTGGCGCACCTTCGGATCGCTCAACAGCGTCGCGGCGGGGCCGGCGAGCACGACGCGGCCGGTCTCCATGACGTAGCCGCGGTCGGCGCCCGACAGCGCCAGGTGGATGTCCTGTTCGACCAGCAGGACCGTCACGCCTTCGCGCCGGATGTCGGCCAGCACGCCCATGAGCTGTTCGACCACGACCGGCGCGAGGCCCAGGCTCATCTCGTCGATCATCATGAGCACGGGGGCGGCCATCAGCGCGCGCGCCATGGCGCACATCTGCTGTTCGCCGCCGGACATGCTGCCGGCAAGCTGCCTGCGCCGTTCCGACAGCCGCGGAAAGAAGCCGTAGACTTTGTCCAGGTCGCGCGCGATGCCGGCCTTGGCGCTGCGCCGATAGGCGCCCATCAGCAGATTGTCCTGCACCGTCATGCGGTCGAAGAGCTGGCGGCCCTCCGGCACTTGCACCATGCCGCAGGCGAAAGCCTGGTCGGGCGCGGCCCGGGATAGCTGCCGGCCGTCCATGACGATGCTGCCGGTGCTGGGCAGCACGCGCGACAGGGCCCTCAGCAGCGTGGTCTTGCCCGCGCCGTTGCTGCCGACCAGCGCCACGATCTCGGCGCGCCGCACTTCGAGCGATACGTCGTGCAGCACGGGCAGTTCGCCGTAGCCGGCGCTCAGGCCTTCGACCTTCAATAGCGGGGCGGCGGGCTCGTTCATGCGCGCTGCTTCCCCAGGTAGGCCTGCACCACCTCCGCGTCGGCCAGCACGTCGGCGGGCGCGCCGTCGGCGATCTTTTCCCCGTGATGCAATACCAGCAGCCGGTCCGACAGGCTCTTGATGGCCTTGATGACGTGTTCGATGACCAGCACGCTGATGCCGGTGGCGCGCACCTCGCGGATCACGTCGATGACTTCGTCGATCTCGACCAGGTTCAGCCCGGCCATGACCTCGTCGCACAGCAGCACCCGGGGCTGCATGGCCAGCGCCTTGGCCAGTTCCAGCCGCTTGCGTCCCGGGCCGCCCAGTTCTTCCGCGCGCTGGCCGGCCGCGCGGCCCAGGCCGACGAAATCCAGGCAGGCGCGCGCCTGTTCGCGGGCCTTCGCCAGGTCGGGCTGGCCGCCGCCGCGGCCGAACAGCGCGCCGACCGCGACGTTGTCCAGGACCGACAGGCCGGGAAAGGGCCGCATGATCTGGAAGGTCCGGCCGATGCCCAGGCGGGCCCGGCGGTAGGCGGGAAGGCCGTCTATCTGTCTGCCCTGGTAGAGGATTTCGCCCTGCGTGGGCGCGAGCGTGCCGCTGATCAGGCTGACCAGCGTGGTCTTGCCGGCGCCATTGGGTCCGATCAGGCCCAGGATCTCGCCTTCGGCGAGCGTGAAGCTGACCTGGTTCACGGCCACCAGTCCGGCGAAGCGCCGCGTGACGTTGCGGATTTCCAGGATGGCGCTCATAGCTTGTGGGCCCGGATGTTCTCGACGAAGTAGCGCCATCCCGATTTCCGGTAGCGGCGCAGCAGGTCGGTCAGTCCGCGCGGCATCAGCACCACCGCCGCGACGATGACGGCGCCGAAGAATAGGCCCGCGGCGCTGGTGATCTCGCTGGACAGCAGCTCGGAAATGGCCGACAGGGAAAACGCGCCCACGACGGGGCCGAGCACGGTGCCCGCGCCGCCGAATACGGCCATGATGATCATCTTGACGTTCAGGCCGATATCGAAGGCGCTTTCGGGGTCCAGGAACGTGATCCAGTAGGCGTGGATGCCGCCGGCCAGCGCGCTGAACACGCCCGACAGCGCGAACGCCGCCACTTTGTAGAGCGTGGTGTTCACGCCCATGACGGCCGCGCCTTCCTCGTTCTCGCGGATGGCGATCAGGCCGAAACCGAATTTGCTGCGCGTCAGCCACGCCACGGTCAGCGTCGCCAGCACCAGCAGGCCCAGCGACAATTCGTAGAACAGCGGATCGTTGTTGAGCGGCGGCAGGACCAGGCCGATGTTCTGGCCGGCCAGTTCGATGTTGGAAACGATGGCCGTCATGACCTGCGCCAGCGCGAGGGTGGCGATGGCGAAGTAATGGCCGCGCAGCCGCAGCACCGGCATGCCCAGCAGCAGGGCGAAGGCGACGGCCAGCGCGACGCCGAGCGCCAGCCCCGCGGCGAAGGGCAGTTCCCACTGCACCATGGCGATGGCCACGCCATAGCTGCCCAGGCCATAGAAGACCGAATTGCCGAAGGACGCGTAGCCGGTGTATCCGCCGATGATGTTCCAGCCCTGGGCCAGCACGGCCAGCAGCAGGGTGTTGATGCCGAACTGCACCAGCACGTCCGAGCCGTACCAGGGCACGCCGGCCAGCGCGGCCACCGCCGCCAGCGCGAGGATGGCGCGCCAGGACTTCATGCCGCTCTGCCCAGGAGGCCGCTGGGGCGCAGGAACAGCACCAGCACCAGGATGCCGAAGCTGGCGACGTCGGCGAACGTCGGCCCCACGTACAGCGTGGTGAGCGATTCGACGATGCCCAGGAACAGCCCGCCCACCATGACGCCCAGCGGGTTGTCCAGTCCGCCGATGATGGAAATGGCGAAGCACTTCGCGGTCAGCGTGGCGCCGATATAGGGGTTGATCTGCGAGACCGTTCCATACAGGCCGCCGGCCGCGCCCGCCAGCGCCAGGCCCAGTCCGAACGTGACGGCATAGAGATGGCGCGGCTCCACCCCGTAGAGCCGCGCCGCCACCAGGTTCTGCGCGGTGGCGCGGATGGCGCGGCCCAGCCGGCTGTGCAGCAGGAACAGCCACATGCCCAGCGTCAGCGCCAGCGCCACGCCGAAGGCGGCCAGCCGCGCCACGGGCAGCGTCACGGGCCCGGCGGCGTAGCTGTCGCCCGCGTACGGAGGATTGATCGTGCGGAAGTCCGCCGAGAAGGCCAGTTGCGCCAGGTAGGTCAGCACGACCTCCAGGCCGAAGGTGATGAGCAGCGTATTGAACATGGGCGCCCGCACCACCAGGTTCAGCAGCCCGCGCTGCAGGACGTAGCCCAGCGCGAACAGGGCGGCGGCCGTCAACGGCAGGCCCAGGAAAGGGTCCACCCCCAGGTCCGTGTACAGATACCAGGAGGCGTAGGCGCCCAGCATGATGAACGCGCCGTGCGCCAGGTTGACGATGTTCAGCACGCCCCACACCAGCGCCAGGCCCTGCGCCATCACGGCATACAGCCCGCCGAGCAGGATGCCGTTGACGAGGATTTGCGCGAGCAGGTCCATCGCATGCCCCGGGGTCGGCCTGGGCCGGCGCTAGCGCGCGTTCCAGGCCGGCATCGGGTACTTGGGCTGCGCGATGAAGCCCTTGGCGCCATAGATCTCGGCCAGCTCGTCGCCCTGCACCTGGATCACCACTTGCGGTAGATCGATCTGCCCCTGGGCATTGAAGGCGACGGGGCCGTACAGGCTGTCGAAGCGGGTCTTGGCCAAGGCGTCGCGCACTTTCTGCGGGTCCAGGCTGTTGGCGCTTTCCATGGCCTGCGCCAGGGCTTCGACGTCGGCCACGCCCGAGGCCGCGTGGTAGTCCGGGTCATAGCCGTACTTTGTCTTGTAGGCCTGGGCGAACTGTTCGGCGTCGCCGAACCAGCGGTCTTTCAGCACCGCGGACGGCAGCCATGCGGTCATGCCGAAGGCGTAGTCCGCGTCCGGCCCGAGCGCCTTGCGGAAATCCTCCGACGGCACGCCGACCGTGAACGAATACATCTTGGGCGCGACGGCGAGACTCTTGGCCTGGCGCACGAAATTCAGGATCTCCGTTTCATGACCGGCCACCAGCACCGCGTCCACCTGCTTGCTCTTGATCTGCGACAGGAGCGAGTTGAAGTCGGTGGCGTTGGTGCTGTAGCGCTCGTCCATCGCGACCCGCAGCCCGGCCGATTTCAGCAGCGGGCGGGTGCCCTGGGCGACCGACACGTCGAACGAATCGTCCGCGTACAGCAGCGCCACGCTGGCCGGCGCGGGCTTGAGCGCCTTGAGCATCTCGACCGTGCTGCCGAAGTAATTGCTGGCGGGCGCCAGGGTGCCGAATATGTACTTGAACTTGCGCGAGAAGATCTGGTCCGACGCGCCGCCGCCCTGGACCATGGGCACCTTGTACTTTTCCGAGACGGCGGAATCGGCCAGCGCGAAGTTGCTGGCGAAGGGCCCCAGCAGCAGGTTGACCTTGTCCTGGGTGACGAGCTGCGTGTACTGGCGAACGCTCAGGTTCACGTCCGACTGGTTGTCGTAGATCTTGAGCGCCAGCTTGTGGGCCACCCCGCCGATCTTCACGCCGCCGGCGGCGTTTATCCGGTCGACCGCGATCTGGTAGGCGTCGCGGTAGTAGCGTCCGGTGTTGGCGACGGGGCCGGTCAACTGGATGGAGGCGCCCAGCACGACGTCGGGCGGTTCGGCGGCTGCCGCCGCGCCTGCGGAAAGGATCAGGGCCAGGGCGGGCAGCGCATGCAATAGTCTCCGAGACATGATGATGTCTCCTTAATGGACCTTATGGACTCCATTCTCGGACTCGCTTGGTTACGTTAACCTGAACCTCGGCTGCCGCCGCTTCGCCCGGGGGCTTCAGCGCCGCGCGCGGAGCAGCAGCAGAAGCGCCAGCAAGGAGCACCCGCCCGCGGCGAGAAAGCCCGCGCCATAGCCTTTCCAGCCGATCAGCGCGCCGGCCACCGGACCGGTCAGCGCGTAGGAGGCGTCCTGAAAGGCGGAGTAGTAGCCCATGGCGGTGCCGCGTTCGTGCGATGCGCAGCGGGCCACGGCCAGGGCGCCCAGCGCAGGGAAGGTCAGCGAGCAACTGCCGCCGACCAGGGCCACCGAGAACAACGCCCAGTACGCATTCGGGGCGGCCGCGAGCAGGCACAGGCCGGCCGTCTGCGCCAGCAGGGACGCGCCCGCCAGGGCTGCCAGGCGCTGCCCTTGGAGCAAATGGCCGAAGACCAGGCGCACGGCGACGAACGCCGTGCCGAAGAAGAAGAGCGCCAGCGTGACGAGCGGCCAGCCGGATGCCGAAAAATAGAGCGACACGAACGCTTCCACCGACACGAAGCCCACCGCATGCAGAAACAGCACGGCGCCCGGCAGCAGGACCTTGCCGAACACGGAGCCGGCGGAAGAGCGCTTCGGATCGTGCCGGTTCGCGTCGCCGACGGCCAGGAGCAGGAAGAGGGCGACGGCTGGAAGCGCGAGTACCGGGCCGGCCACGCCGGGCAGTCCGAAGTGCCGGAACAACAGGATGCCCGCGGGTGCGCCGCAGGCGATCGCCCCGTATATCGAAATGCCGGTCATCGACAGCACTCTCGCGGTGCTGGCCTCTCCCAGCCGATCGATGGCCCAGATGATGGCGGCGGTGGTCAGGATGCCGACCGCCAGGCCTTGCGCGATGCGGGCGGCGACCAGGACGGGAAGCGCGGCGCCCGGCATTGCGCTGGCCGCCAGCAGCAGCAGGCCGTAAGCGGACAGGCCATACAGGCCAAGCAGGGTGCAGCGGCGCGCGCCGGCGGCGCCCAGCAGCCTGCCGACGAACATGCGGCTGGCCAGCGAGGCCAGGAACTGGCTGCCGATGACGATGCCCACGGCCGTATCGCCCGCGCCGAGAGTCCCGGTGACGAACAGCGGCAGGCCGCCCAGCGAGAGACCGACGATGAAGAAGCAGATGACGACGGCGCACTGGATGCGCGCAAGACCGAAACGCGGAGAGGAGGGAGATGGCATTCGGAACCCTGGAAGTTGCGCAGGGCGGCGAATGGAATAGGACGCGCCCCGCCGAGGTTGGCAGTGCGCGTTGGCTGACGTTAACGCCTACGGTCCGATCGCGGAGCCGCGCCTTGTCTGAGCGCGGCAATGGGACGCGCAAATTCTAACAGGAATCATTCTCGTCGGTGGCGAGGCAACGAAAAAGCGGCAGGCCAGGCATGGCGCTTGCTGGAGGCCCTCCGTGCGGTTACGCCCGGGAGGGAACATGGACGCTTCCAGCGCGGGGCGCAATGGGCGGTCGAAATCGTCCCGCAGGTCCGTCGCGACTTATTTCGACCATTTCGCCGCGGCGGTCACGGCATGGGCGGGGTCGTCCATCGCCTTTGGCCTGGCGGTTGGCGTGGTGCTGCTGTGGGCGGTGACCGGCCCGATCTCCGGTTATTCCGAGGACTGGCAATTGCTCATCAATACCGGCACGACCATCGTGACCTTCCTCATGGTGTTCCTGATCCAGCAAAGCCAGAACAAGAACGACCGGGCGGTGCACCTGAAGATCGACGATCTGCTGATCGCGCTGAAAGGCGCGGACGAGGACCTGGTCGATGCCGAAACCCTGGATGAGGAAAGGCTGGTCGCGCTGGCCGCTGCGTTGACCGCGCATGCGAAGCGGATCGCGCGCGACAAGCGCAGGCGCCCGGCGGGCGAGCGGAAGCGGCCGGCGCCTGACGGGGCCAAGCGCCAGGCCATGAAGACGCCGCGCACCCGCAACGGCACGGGGCGCGACGCGCATGGCCACCGCCTCGTGGCGACGCGTCCGGTGATGGGGCGGCCCGGGCGGCGCAGGATGTCCAAGCCGCCGTAGATGGCGGGTTCGCGCCGGCCCGGCGTTCCCCGTCACTGCACCGCGGTCGGCGTGGCCGTGCGCGAAGCCTGGTTCGGCATGCGCTCCACGGTCAGCGTGCCGGGGTCGTCGGTGGCGGGGCGCACCACCACGGCCTTGCTGGCATTGTTGGCGCCGAGATTGGGCAGGTCCGAGGGGCGCGCGGCCACGGCCGCGAACGCGCCGCCGCCGCTGGACGGCACGCCGTCCAGCGTCAGGCTTCCCGCCCAGGCGCCGTCGCGGCGCGACAGCACCTGGTAGCGCTGCGGTCCGCCGGCGGTGCGCGCGACGACGTACAGCGTGCCATCGACGATGTTGATCGCGGGCGGCGATGCGGCCTGGGCGTCCAGTTGCGCCGGCTTGCCGTGCTCGACGAGCCAGAGGTGTCCGCCCGCGCGCTCCAGGATCGCAAGCACTACGTTGCCCTGCGCGTCGGCGTTGATGGCCGGGCGTCCGATGTAGGGGACGCCCAGGTCGGCCGGCGCGCTCCAGTCCATGTCGAGGTCGGTGGTGTCGCCGGTTTCCAGCAGCCGGGTCAGATGGTTGTCGCTGCGCTGGCGGAAATAGAGTTCGACGCGGTTCTCGTGGTTGCGGATCGCCGCCAGGCCGCCGGCGACGGTGGGCGCGGGCACGTGGCGCCAGCCTTGCCATTCGGGGCGATGGCCCTTGGCGGCCGGCAACTGGCGCGTGTAGAAGAGTTCGCCCGCGGCCGTGACGGCGAAGACGACGTAGCGCCCGTCGGCGCCGCGCGCCGCGGCGGGGCCGCCGGTGGCGCCTTCCAGCAGGGGCAGGTCTTGCCAGGTGCTCCAGCCGCCGTCGATGCCGGACGGCGCGATCCAGTGAAGCCGCCCGTCATAGCCCAGGGCCACGGCGGCGGCCTCGCCGCGCGGTGCCACGGCCGGGATCTGCGTCACGCGCACGCCGCCCAGCGCCTGCCAGCCTTGCCAGGTGCCGTCATGGCGCTGCTTGTTCGCCCACACGCCGCCCAGCGGATCGCGCGCCATCAGGCCGGCCGTGCCGTCGGCGTGCGTGAACGAGACCAGCGGGCCGCTGGTGCGCCCGCCCAGGCTTTGCCAGCGCCGCTGGCCGGAGTCCCAGCGGTTGACGGCCGCATTGGTTTCGCCCGCCGCGAACACCACGAGGCCGCCGCGTCCGTCGGGGTACAACTGCGGCGCCATATCCTGGCGCGACACGTAATAGGCGCGCTGCACCCAGGCGGCGGCCGGCCCGGCGGGTTCTTTGCAGCCCGTCGGCCCGGCGCAATAGTGGTAGTCGTTCCAGGCGTAGTGCTGGAAGATCACCGACTTGGTGGCGATCTCGGTTGCGGTCAGGTTGGTGGCGCGTTCCTGGCTCGGATAGTCGATGTAGCCCGTTTCGGCATAGTTGCCGGGCACGCGCACCATGGCTTCGCGCACCAGCCGCGCGCTGGCGATGTGGTCCGGGTGCCCATGGCCGGCGCAGCGCCAGCACAACTGGGTATAGGGCACGGCGATCGTGTCATCCAGGTGGCGCACCGTGGTGGGGGCGTATTGCCGGATCACGTCGGCCAGGGTGTCGATCAGTTGTTCGCGCGTGTAGACCTCGGCATAAGGCCCCAGCGTTTCGACGCTTTGCCCGGGTTCGGATTCGGTGCGGCTGAGCGGCGTCAGGCTGCCCCAGCCCTTGCCCAGCCAGGGGTCTTTCAGCCGCATGTGCCAGAGCTGGACGCGCGGATTGCCCTGCAGGGTGAAGCGCGCGAAGTGGTGTCCGCCGGCGGTTCCGGCGTCTTCTTTCCAGACGTCGGGCTCGCGCGCCATGTAGGCATAGGCGGCGCGCACGCCGCGCTCGCGGCCCAGCATATAGCCTTCGCCCTCGCCGGCGTCGCTGGCGGTCAGGTAGACCACGCGCACGCAGCCGCCCGCCTCGATGTTGGAGGCGATGTCCGGATTCATGAACAGCAGGTCGTCATCCAGGTGGGCGACGAAAGCCAGGTCCTTGATGCCATGGCATTGCGCCAGCGTGGGAGGAGATGCGAGCGCCTGATTGGAGAGCAGAGCGGCAAGAGCGAGAAATAGCGCCTGGCCAAAGGGGCGCAGCAAGGCCATCAGGACGGACATAACAGGGCGCGGCAGAAAAGGCGCGGCGCGAAAGGGGGTTAATAAGTCCGAAAAGTATAGCGGCGGCGGACGGGCGGCTGTGGCCGGGATATGGGGCCGGATGCTCTTGGCTGCTAGGCGGTGCCCGCGCCCGCCAGCAGCCAGCCGCGCAAACGCTCCAGCGCGGCATCGGCGCGGGCGGCATCCTTGCGCGTGCAGAGGCTGAAGGCCGCGCCGCTTTCGACGAAGCCCAGCGGCGCGGCCAGCCGGCCCCGGTGCAGGTCGGCCTCGACCAGCACCGCGGGGGCGATGGCGATGCCCAGGCCGGCCGCGGCGGCTTCGAGCATGTGGCCCAGATGATCGAATTCGCGGCCGGGCCGTTGCGGGGCCAGCGGAATTCCTTGCTGCGCCGCCCAATCCTTCCAGGCGTCGGGCCGTGACGTGGTGTGCAGCAGCGGCGCGTCCAGCACGTCGGCCGGACGCCGGATGCGCGCGCCCCGCGCCGGGGCGCAGACCGGGCCGATGGTTTCCGGGAAGAGCGGGGTGACGGCCCATTCGCGGGGCCAGGCGCGGCCGGCCAGGATCAGCGCATCCACGCGCTGCGTATTCAGCAAGGCGGGATCGGCCGCGGTTTGCAGCCTGACCCGGATGTCCGGATGCCGGGCTTCGAAATGTTCGAGCCGGGGAATGAGCCAGTTCGAAAGAAAGCTGGCCGGCGCGCCCACGGCCAGCTCCGCCGGCTGCGAGCTGCGCTTGAGTTCGTCGCAACGGCGCTCGAGCAGGTCGAACGCTTCCTGGGCGGCGCGTTGCAGGCCCAGGCCCGCCGCCGTCAGATGGACGCCGCCCGCCCGGCGCTCGAAGAGCGGGCATCCCAGCCATTCCTCCAGTTGCCGGACCTGCTGGCTGACCGCGCTGTGCGTGACGCAAAGCTCCTTGGCCGCGAGGGTGAAGCTGGCTTGGCGGGCCGCGCTGTCGAAGAACCGCAGCGCATTCAGGGAGGGCAGTCGTCTCATGGATTGATGTTAGCTGAACTTACATAACTGATAAACAAATCGTTGATTCCAATAATGTTTTTATGAAGATAGCATAAGGAAAAATCCTTGCCTCACCTTGCCACGGAACCCGCGCCACATGCCATCCGCCATCCATCCGGCCATCCCCGACAGCCAAGGCCAATTCGGCCCCTACGGCGGCCGCTACATGCCCGAAACGCTCATCCCGGCGCTGGACGAACTCGAACGCAGTTTCAAGGCGCTGCTGGCGGACGAAGACTTCTGGCGGACGTTCCGCGGCATGCTGGCCGATTATGTCGGCCGCCCGAGCCCGCTGTTCCTGGCCCGGGGCATTTCGCAGGAACTGGGCGGCGCGCAGGTGTACCTCAAGCGCGAAGACCTGAACCACACCGGCGCCCACAAGATCAATAACTGCCTGGGGCAGATCCTGCTTGCCCGGCGCATGGGCAAGCGGCGCATCGTCGCCGAGACCGGGGCCGGGCAGCACGGCGTGGCGACTGCCACGGTCTGCGCCCTGTACGGCCTGGAATGCGTGGTCTACATGGGGGCGGAAGACATGGCCCGCCAATCCGTCAACGTGCGCCGGATGCGCATGCTGGGGGCCGAGGTACGCGCCGTGCACGCCGGAACCGCCACGCTGAAGGACGCCATGAACGAGGCCCTGCGGGACTGGATCGCCCATCCCGCCGACACGTACTACCTGCTGGGCACCGGCGCCGGGCCGCATCCCTATCCCTGGCTGGTGCGGGAGTTCCAGAAAGTGATCGGCGAAGAGACGCGCCAGCAGATCGCCGCCAGGACGGGGCGCATGCCCGATGCGATGGTCGCCTGCGTGGGCGGAGGCTCGAACGCCATGGGATTCTTCTACCCCTTTCTGGAACTCGACGACGTGCGCCTGTACGGCGTCGAAGCCGGGGGACTGGGTCTGGCCAGCGGGGCGCACGCGGCAAGTATCGGCGCCGGCCGCGCGGGCGTGCTGCATGGCTGCCGCAGCTACTACCTGCAGGACGAGGACGGGCAGATCGTGAACGCGCATTCGGTGTCCGCCGGACTCGATTATCCGGGCATCGGCCCGGAACACGCGTTGCTGCATGACCGCGGGCGCGTGGCCTACGTATCCGTGACGGACGCGCAGGCCGTGTCCGCCTTCCATTGGCTGACGCGCAGGGAAGGCATCCTGCCGGCGCTGGAAAGCGCGCACGCGCTTGCCTATGTGCGTGAACTGGCGCCGCGGATGCGGCGCGACGAAATCCTTGTCGTGTGCCTGAGCGGCCGCGGCGACAAGGACCTGGACACGGTGGCGCAATTTGGCGAGGCAACGTCATGACACGGCTGGACCGCACCCTATCGGCGCTGCGCCAATCCGGACGCAGCGGGCTGGTGACCTATTTCGCGGCGGGCGATCCCGACCCCGGCGCATGCCTGGCGCTGCTGCGCGGCCTGGCCGAAGCCGGCGCCGACGTGATCGAACTGGGCATGCCGTTCAGCGACCCCGTCGCCGACGGCCCCGTCCTGCAGCAGGCCAACGTCCGGGCGCTGGCCGGCGGCCAGACCCTGAAGCGCACGCTGGCCCTGATGCGCGAATTCCGGGCGGCGGACGCCAAGACGCCCGTGGTGCTGATGGGGTATCTGAATCCCATCCTGCGGCACGGCGTGGCGGCGTTTCTTGCGGACGCGGCCGCGGCGGGGGTGGACGGGCTGATCGTCATCGACCTGCCGATCGAGCATGCCGGCGAGATCGGGCGGGAAGCGCGCGCTTGCGGCATCCATCTCATCCGCATGTCCGCGCCGACTTCCACGGACGAGCGGTTGGCGGAAGTGCTGCGGGACGCGAGCGGATTCGTCTATCACATCATGCTGGCGGGCACGACCGGCGCCGAGCTTCCCGACGAGCGCCGCATCGCCCGCGACCTGGGCCGCGTGCGCGCGCGCACCCGGCTGCCCGTGGCCGCGGGATTCGGCGTGAGATCGCCGGACGAGGCGCGGCTCGTCGGCCGCCACGCCGACCTGGTCGCCGTCGGCTCCTGGCTTGCGCAGACGCTGGCCGAGCGGGGCGTCGACGGCGCCCTCGACGCGGTGCGCGAGCTGGCGGCCGCCTTGCGGCCCTAGGCGTAGCGTTCGAACCGGAACGGGCGGACGTCCACCGGCGTTTCCCGTCGCTGGATGAGCGCGGCCATGGTCTCGCCCACCGCCGGGCCGATGCCGAAGCCGTGGCCGGAAAATCCCGAGGCCAGGTAGAGCCCGGGCGCCTGCTCGACCGGCGCCATGACCGGCATGGCATCGGGCGTCACGTCGATGTAGCCGCCCCAGGACTGCGCGACGCGCGCCTGGCGGAATACCGGGAACGCGTGCAGCAGGCGGTCCCAGGCCTGGTTGACGCCGTTCGCGTAAGGCGCCGGGTCGAGCACGCGGCAGCGCTCGTAGGGCGTTTCGCGGTCGGCCGGAAAGCGGCGGGGAGTGGCCAGTTCTTCGAAGAAGCGCTTGCTGAAGCGCACGCGCACCAGCGCGTTGTTGGCGATCCAGGTGCGCAGGAATTTGCCCATGAGCCGGAAACTGTCCGGCACGATCTCGGCCAGCGAGGCCGAGAATTGCGATACGGTGTAGCCGCCGTCGGCCCGCTTGCGGCAGGTGAAGTCCTTGCCGTTGATGGCGAGCGACACGCCGGCGTCGAACGGCTCGGTGCGCAGCACGGAACCGCGCACCTTGAGCTGGGGGAAGTCCACGCCCAGGTTGCCGCAGAACAGGCGCGACCAGCCGCCGGCCGCCACCAGCACGGCCTGGGCGCGCAGCGTGCCGCGCTCGGTGATGACGGTGTCCACGCGGCCGGCGCTTTTTTCCACGCCGCGCACGGCGCAGCGTTCGAATATCAGCGCGCCGGCCTGGCGCGCGAGCGCGGCCACGCCCTCGGTCGCGATCTGCGGTTCGGCGACGCCGTCGGACGCGCTGTACAAGGCGCCCGTCCAGGCGCGCCCGGAGCGCGGCAGCAGGCGCAGCGCCGCGTCGCGCCCCAGCATTTCGGCCTGCACGCCATGGGCCCGGGCCTCGCGCAGCCAGGTTTCGTGCCCGGCGGCGTCGGCCTCGGTCTCTTGCAGATAGACCAGCCCGTTGCGGCGGTAGCCGACGTCGACCCGGGCCTGGATGTCGCTCCAGAGCCGGTTGGCGAGCAAGGCCAGCGGCACTTCGGGCTGGTCGCGGCCCAGCGTGCGCACCCAGCCCCAGTTGCGCGAGGATTGCTCGCAGGCCAGCGTGCCCTTTTCGAACAGCGCGGTGCGCACGCCGGCGCGCGCCAGGGCGAGCGCGGTGCTTGCGCCGATGATGCCGCCGCCGATGATCGCCACGTCCACGGTGGCGGGAAACTGCGTTTGAGTCGTCATGACGATAGGGAGGTGTCCGCCGCGGGGGCGGTGGCGTTCATGCGGGGAAGCCCAGCGCGTCGCGCAGGCGGTACCAGTTGATGGCCAGCGTGGCGCCGAACTGGCGGGCCGGGTAGAAGGGCATGCGTTCGATCGGCGTGACGGGGAAGTCGAGTTCGCCCGCCGGCACGCCGCGGATGGCGTCGGTCAGCACGCGGCCCAGGGCCGTGCCCATGGCCACGCCGCGCCCGCAATAGCCGTAGGCGGTCCAGACGCCGGGCGCCAGCCGGTGCACGCGCGGCAGGTCGTCCATGGTCATGCCCACGCGGCAGGCCCAGCCGTGGCGCCAGGACGCGTCGGCCAGCTCGGGAAAGCGCGCGACCGCCGCGCGGCGCAACTGCTCGCTCGTCGACGCGTCGAGCTGTTCGGAGGAATGCCCGCGCCCGCCGATGACGAAGCGGCCTTCGGGATCGATGCGGCAGTAATACGTGATCTTGCGGGTTTCGGAGATGCCGGCGCGCAGCGGCATCAGTCGTTCCCGCAGGGC
The DNA here is from genome assembly GCF_900496975.1 of Achromobacter veterisilvae. Lineage (GTDB taxonomy): Bacteria > Pseudomonadota > Gammaproteobacteria > Burkholderiales > Burkholderiaceae_B > Achromobacter > Achromobacter veterisilvae. The sequence goes on along the minus strand of NZ_UFQC01000022.1, from coordinate 30,180 downwards.
CGGCGGCAGCGGGTCGGTGGCGATCTGCGCGCTGGACACGTTGACGTAGGACTGCGCCACCGCCGGCCACAGCCGGTCGGTATAGGCGTCGGTCGCCAGCACCACGTGGCGCGCCTTGACGGCATGGCCGTTGACGGTCAGCGTGGCGCCGCCATCGGGCCCGGGCACGATGGCGGACACCGGGGAGCGGTCGTGGATCGCGGCGCCGGCCTCGGCGGCCGCGCGCGCCAGTCCGCGAGCGAACGCCAGCGGGTGCACCGCGCCGGCGCGCTTTTCGCGCAGCCCGGCCGGCCAGAAAGTGGAGCCCGTGGCGGCCCGCATGGCGTCGGCGTCGAGGTATTCGACGTCGCCGCCGTGCGCGTTCAGTTCCTGGGCGCGGCGCTTCAGATACTCGCCGGACGCCGCCGAGAACGCGCCCTGGATCCAGCCGTTGCGCGTGGCGGCGCAGTCGATGCGCAGCCGGTCCACCAGTTCGAACAGATAGTCCGCGTTGCCGTAGGCGAAACGCGTCATCCGGGCGGCGGCGTCGGCGCCGAAGCGGCGGATCAAGGCCTTCGGTCCCGGCTTGAAGCCGGGCACCACCTGGCCGCCGTTGCGGCCGGAGGCCCGGTGGGCGATCTCATGGGCCTCGAACAGGGCGACCCGGAATCCGGCCTGGGCCAGGTGCAGGGCGGCTGACAGGCCGGTGAAGCCGCCGCCGACGACGGCGGCGTCCACCTCGAGCGGGGCGGCCAGCGCCGGCGACGCGGCGCGCGCGGGCGTGGTCGCGGCCCACAGCGAGGCCGCGGGCGAAAACAGATCGTTGTTCATGGTGCCGGAGCTACTGGGCGTGAGTGACGCGTTTGAGGAAGTCGCGCATGCGTTCGTTGCGGGGCGTGGTCAGCACTTCGCGGGACGGTCCCTGTTCGGCGATGCGGCCGCCTTCCAGGAACAGCACGCGGTCGGAGACGTTGCGCGCGAAGTCCATTTCGTGCGTGACGATGACCATCGTCATGCCTTTTTCGGCGAGCGTGCGCATGACGGACAGCACCTCGCCCACGAGTTCGGGGTCCAGCGCGGAGGTGGGTTCGTCGAACAGGATGGCCTCGGGCTCCATGGCCAGCGCGCGGGCGATGGCCACGCGCTGCTGCTGGCCGCCGGAGAGCTGCTGCGGATAGTGGTTCATCTTTTCCGCCAGCCCCACCGAGGCAAGGATCTCGCGGCCGCGCGCGGTGGCTGCCGCCAGGCTTTCGCCCTTGACGTGCACGGGCCCTTCGATGACGTTCTCGAGCGCGGTGCGGTGCGGGAACAGATTGAAGCGCTGGAACACCATGGCGACGCGCTGGCGGATGTTCTGGACATCCTTGCGGCGCGCGTCCACGGTCACGCCGTCGACCGTGATGCGTCCGCCGTCGTAGCGTTCCAGGCCGTTGATGCAGCGCAGGAGCGTGGACTTCCCGGAGCCGGAAGGGCCGATCAGGCACACGACCTCGCCCTGCCGGATTTCGGCGTCGATGCCTTCCAGCACGCGATGGGCGCCGAACGATTTGCTGAGGTTTTCGATCTTGATCATTGGCGGCGCCCCAGGCGGCGTTCAAGTTTGCCGATGCAATACATCATGGGCAGGCTCATGGCCAGGTACATGAGGGCGACCAGCGTGAAGATGGTGGCGCTCTTGAACGTGGCCGAGGCGATCAGCTTGCTCTGCATGGACAGTTCGACCACGGTGATCACCGCGGTCTGCGACGAGTCCTTGAGCATCATGACGACGTTGTTGCCGTAGGGGGGCAGGGCGACCTTGAAGGCCTGCGGCAGCACGACGCGCCGCATGAGCTTGGCGCGCGACATGCCCAGCGACTGGGCGGCCTCGAATTGCCCGGGGTCGACCGCGTCGATGCCGGAACGGAACACTTCCGACATGTACGAGGAGTACGCCACGCCCAGGCCCAGCGCGCCGGCCTGGAAGGCCGTCAGGCTGATGCCGATCTCCGGCAGCACGAAATACATGTAGAACAGCACGACGATGATCGGAACGCCGCGGATGATGTTGGTCAGGATGCGGCTGGCGTGCGCGAGCGAGGCGATGCCGCTGACCCGCAGCAGGGCCCAGAACAGCCCGAGCGCCGTGGCGATCACCAGGGCCGCGGCGGTGATGGCGATGGTCGTCAGCACCCCCTGCATCAGCACCGGGAAGAACTCCGTGGCGTCACTGAAAAAAGACTGGAACATCTTGAGTACCTGTTATGGCGCGCCGCGGCGGACCCGGCCGCGCGGCGCGCGGGATCGGCGCGATCAGCGCGAGACGCCCCACTTCTTCATGATGGCGGCGATGGTGCCGTCCTGCTTGAGCGCGTCGATGGCGGTATTGAGCTGCTTGACGCGTTCGGCGTCGCCCTTGCGCACGGCCAGGGCGATGTTGGTCGGCATGGCCGGCTGGTAGCTCTCGACGTAGCGCACGTTGCGCACGCCCTGGGTGCGCACCTGGTACGAGATCACGGGGCCGTCGCCGAAGGCCGCGTCCAGGCGGCCTAGCGCCACGTCGCGCACCAGGTCGGCCATGGTCTCGTACATCTTGACCTCCTTCAGGCCGGGCGCCGATTTCAGCGGCTCGACATAGAGCGTGCCGATCTGCACGCCCACGGTCTTGCCCTTCAGGTCGGCGATGCTCTTGTAGTCGGTCTTGTCCTTCTCGGGCACGATCAGCGCCTCGCCGTACTCGACCACCAATTGCGTGAAGTCGACGACCTCGGCGCGTTGCGGCGTCTTGGCGAAGGCCGACGCGATGATGTCGATCTTGCTGGTCTGCAAGGCGGGCACCAGCGAGGCGAACGGGATGGGCATGACTTCCGCCGTGAAGCCGGCCTGCTTGCCGACCGCGTTGGCGATGTCGATCATCACGCCCTGCAGGGTGTTGGTCTTCGGGTCAAGGAAGTTGAAGGGCACCGCGGTGGGCGTGGCGCCCACCTTCACGGTCTGGGCGTGCGCGCCCGACAGCGCGGCGGCGCACAGCGCCGTCGCCAACAACGATTTCAACGTTTTGTGCAGCATCGGAATCCCCTGGGAGGCCAGAATCGCGCGCCTTGACGGTGTCTTGGACGTTCGATTTCGTCCCGTTTTGGCGCGCATTGTTGTATCGAATAGCGATATGCATGTATCGCAGGTAGATTTTATAATCCGGCCAAGGAAAGCCTGTCAACATGCGGGATTCACCGCTAAGCGCTTTTTAATTAAGGGTTTTCCCGAAATGGATTCTTGCGCCAGAGCAAGAATTCCCCAGAGAATTTCGCGCTTTTTCTTGCATTCATCCGCATTGGAATGCAATCTGTGCGTATCGAAGAAAAATTGATTCGCGGCTCCGTCCGCCCGACCCGATCCATGAACCCGGAATCTTCCACGCTGTACGTCCAATCGCTGGCGACCGGCATCGCCGTGCTAGACGCTTTCACCGCCGAGCGCGCCTCCATGAGCCTGCCGGAAATCGCCGCGGCCGCCGGCATCACGCGCAGCGCGGCGCAGCGCTTCGCCTTCACGCTGGAGGCGCTGGGCCTGCTCAACAAGGACCCGGTCACGAAGCGCTATTCGCTGTCGTCGCGCACGCTGGACAGCGGCTGCCGCTACCTCGAATCCCATCCGCTGCTGGACCGCGCCAATCCCTTCCTGCTCGAGCTCAACCGCAACGCCGGCGAAACGGTCAATCTGGCCGAGCCCGCGGGGCAGGACATGATCTACATCGGCCGCTTTCCCAGCCCCTTGCGCCTGCTGGTGCACATGCCGGTGGGCCGCCGCATCCCGATGTACTGTTCCTCGACGGGGCGCGTGTACCTCGCGGGGCTGAGCGATGAGGAAGCCTATGAGGCGCTGGCGGCCTGCGATCGCGTGAAATACACGTCCAACACGCTGACCGATCTGGACGAATTGATGGCGCAGGTGCGCGAGTCGCGCGAGCAGGGCTACGCCTATTGCAAAGAGGAGTACTACCGGGGCGACCTGGCGCTGGCGGTGCCGGTCTACGACCTGAACCAGCGCGTGGTGGCCGGCCTGCAGTTGTCGGTGTCGGCCGCCAAATGGACGGTCAAGCGCGCGCTGTCGCGCTTCATCCCGATGATGCTGGAAACGGCCCGGCAGATCTCCACCTCGCCGCCCACGCCGCGCGCGCTGGCGCCTTTCGGCGGCGGCGCCGCGCGGGACCTGCATGCCCAGCCGCCGGCGCGGCCGGGCGGGCGCAAGGGCTGAGCGCCGATACGCCGGTGTTCGCCCGCGCCGTCAGGCGGGCTGCTGGCCGCCCGTTTCTTCCATGAGGATGGGAATGGCCAGGTTGCAGGAATGGATGCCCATGACGGTGGTGAGCTGGATCGCCTCGAGCAGTTCCTCCCGGGTCGCGCCGGCCTTCAGGGCATTGCGCATGTGGCGCCGCACGCCCGGGCCGTACAGGTGCGTCGTGGCGGCGTTGATGGCCACGAGGATCAGCTCTTTGTACTTCTGCGGCAGCGGGCCGTTGCGCTGCGGCACGCTGCGAAAGGCGAGATAGGCTTCCATGAATTCGGGGTCCAGCTCGCGCAACTGGTCCCACAGCGGGTTCCAGTCGCCCTTGGCGATATGGGCTTCGCACAGCGGAGTCGGGCGGGTCTTGTCTGGCATGGTGAAGGCTCCTGGGACGGGTCAGCCGGCGGCGTCGGCAAGCATGAATTCCGCCGCGCGCTCGCCGATCATCATGGCGGGCGCGTTCGTGTTGGAAGAGGCGATGGTGGGCATGATGGAGATGTCCGCCACGCGCAGCCCTTGCAGGCCGTGCACCTTGAGCCGTTCGTCCACCACGGATTCTCCGGGCCGTCCCATGCGGCAGGTGCCCACGGTGTGCCAGGCCGTCTGGCCGGTCTGGCGCGCGTAGGCGAGCAGATCCGCGTCGGAGACGGCGGCGGCGCCGGGCCGTTCTTCCTGCACGATGACGGGCTGCAAGGCCGCCTGTTCGGCGATTCCGCGTATCAGGCGCAGCATGGCGACGGCCGTCGTCCGGTCATGGGCGTCCTGCAGGTAGTTCGGGTTGATGGCCGGCGCGGCCCGCGGATCGGCCGAAACGGCATGGATGCTGCCGCGCGAGCGCGGATACAGCATGAAGCCGCCGATCGAAAACCCCGGGAATTTGTCGATGCCGCCCACGCCGTCGCGCGAATACCGGTCCTTGCCGCTGATGTGGTAGATGCGGATCATGACGTCGGGGTGCGGCAGGGCGGCGGACGTGCGCGTGATCGCATGGGCGGTCGACGAGGTGCCCGCCAGCAGCCCCTTGCGGCCGACGAGATAGCGCAGCGCGGCCTTCACCTTGTGGTAGGGGCTGCGCATGATGTCGTTGATGGTCTCGGGGATGGACGAGCGGTACGTGCATCGCACCTGCAGGTGGTCGCTCATGTGCTCGCCCACGTCGGGCAGGTCGCGCACCACGCCGATGCCCAGCGACCGCAGCCGCGCCGCGTCGCCGACGCCGGACAGCTCCAGCAGTTGCGGCGATTGCACGGCGCCCGCGCACAGGACCGTTTCGCGGTGGGCGGAGGCCGACCGCGCGGAGCCGTTCCAGTCGTACTCCACGCCCGTGCAGCGCGTGCCGTCGAAGCGCAGGCGGCGCACGAAGGCCTGCGTGCGCACCACCAGGTTGGCCCGTTGCCGCGCCGGCCGCAAATACCCGACGGCCGCGCTGCAGCGCCGGCCCGCGTGCGCGCTCTGCTCCAGATAGCGCACGCCCTCATAGCTGACCGCGTTGTAGTCCTCGGTCGGCGCGATGCCGGCCTGGCGGCAGGCGGCGATGTAGGCGTCGGAGATTCTGTCGGGGTCCCGGACGGCCCGGTCCGTGATCCGGATCGGGCCCGACCGGCCGCGCAGCGGATGGCGGGAATAGGGGTTGTTCTCGATCTTGCCGAAGTACGGCAGCAGGGTCTGGAAGTCCCAGCCCTTGATGCCGAATTTCTTCTCCCATCCATCGTATTCCAGCGGATCGCCCCAGACGTAGGCCATGCCGTTGACGGAACTGGAGCCGCCCAGCACCTTGCCGCGCGGCCAGTAGATCTGCTGGCCCGCCAGGTTGGCCTGCGGCTCGGTCTTGAAGGGCCAGACCACCTTTTCGTTGGTCAGCAGCCTGCCCACGCCCAAGGGGATATGGATCCACAGGTTGCGGTCTTCGCCGCCGCCTTCGAGCAGCAGCACGCGGTGCTTGCCCGAAGCGCTCAGGCGATTGGCCACCACGCAGCCCGCCGAGCCGGCCCCGACCACGATGTAGTCGAACTGTTCTGCTGTCATGTTTACTTTGCGCGGTTCTTGAAGGAGTCCCTACGGAAGCTGTAGAGGGCGTTGGGATCGACCTGGATGTCGACCACCGCGGGGCGGCCGCAGCGTATGGCGGCGTCCACCGTGCGCGCCAGATCGGCCGCGCGGTCCACGCGGAATCCTTGCGCGCCCCACAGTTCCGCCAGCTTGTCGTAGGGCGGATTGGGCACGTCGGCGCCCAGGTAGCGCTGGTCGAAGAAGTCGCGCTGATAGGCTTTTTCCGCGCCCCAGCAGCCGTTGTTCATGACGAGGCAGACGGTATTGATGCCGTTGGCGACCGCCGTGCCGATCTCGCTGCATGCCATGCCGAAGCCGCCGTCGCCCATGAGGCTGATGACGGTGCGCCCCGGTTGCGCCAGCTTCGCGCCCAGCCCGCAGGCGTACGAGAAGCCGACCAGGCCGAAGTCCAGCGGGGTGAACAGCGCGGGCGTCTGCGCGTAGCGCATCTGGTCGGTGGCCTGGAGGCAGAGCGTGCCCGCGTCCATGGTGTAGATGGCGTCGTCGGGCGCCACCTCGCGCAGCGTCTTGAACAGATAGGCAGGCTGTAGCGGATCGGCGGCGGCGCCGGCGGCTTCGTCGCGTTGTTGCAGCAGAGCGCGGCGCTGTTCGGCGAATCGGGCGGCCCAGGCCGCGGTCCCGGGATGGGCGGGCAGGCCTTGCAGCGCGGCGACGAGATCCTGGGCGACGGTGTCCGCGTCGCCCAGGATGCCGACGTGCACGGGAAAGAAGCGGCCCAGGGCGGTGGGCTCGATTTCCACCTGGATCAGCTTGGCGGCGGGGTTGAGACTGTCGCGCTGGTAGAACGTGGTGTTGAAGCCGAGCCGCGTGCCCAGCGCCAGGATGACGTCGGCCTGCTTGGCGAGGTCGGAGGCCACTGCGTTGCCGCGCGGCCCGACCTGGCCGGCGTACAGCGGGTGCTGGCACGAGATCGCGTCGCCGTGGCCGGGCGACATGGCGATGGGCGCGTTCAGGCGTTCGGCCAGTTCCAGCACGGCGCGCTGGCTGCGGGCGTTCTTGACGCCGCCGCCGGCGATGATCAGCGGCCGCTCCGCCTGCGCCAGCATTTGGGCCGCCTGTTCCAGCACCGCCCGCGGCGCCGTCAGCGTGTCGAACACCTGGGCGCGCTCGAACGCGCCGTAGGCCGAGGCGTCCAGCGAATCCGCCAGCAGGTCGCGGGGCAGGTTGAGCATGACGGGCCCGCGCCGCGGCGACAGGGCGGTCCTGAAGGCCTCGCCCACCATTTCGGGGATGCGCGCCGTCTGCGTGAGCGTGTACGTCTTCTTCGTGATGGGCTTGAATAGCGACTGCTGGTCGACCTCCTGGAAGGCGTCCCGGTAGATGTGGGCGGAGGATAGCGACCCGCCCAGCGCCACCACCGGCGAGTACGCGGCGTGGGCCTGCGCCAGCCCGGTCACCAGGTTGGTCGCGCCCGGTCCGTTCTGCCCGGCGAGGAATACGCCCGCCTGGCCCGACGCGCGGGCGTAGCCGTCGGCCATGTGCACCCCGGTGCGTTCGTCGCGCACGCCGATGAAGCGGATGTCCCGCGCATCGTACAAAGCGTCGAATATCTCCATGCCGGCGGAGCCGATCAGGCCGAATACGTGGTCGGTGCCTTGGGCGCCGAGCGCCGCGACGACCGCCTGGCCGCCCGTCATGTTCTTCATGTGATTCTCCTTTCCGATGCGGTTACTGGTTGGCCTTCAGGATCTTGTTGAACTTGTCCATCTCGCGCGCGATGTACTCGTCGAAGGCCTGGAGCTGGCGGTTATCCGGCACCAGGCCCTGGCGCGTCAGTTGTTCCTGGACGGCGGGATCCCGGCTGACCTGCGCGATGGCGTCGGCCAGCGCCTGTTTCACGGCGGGAGCGGTCTTGGCGTTCATCACCACCCCGTACCAGATGCTGTAGTCGAAATCGCCCAGGCCGATTTCCGCGACCGTCGGCGTGTCGGGCAGGAGGGCGGAGCGCTTGGGGCTGGTGACGGCAAGCGCCTTCAACTGGCCCGACTGGATGAACGGCAGGGCCAGCGCGATGGGCGGAAAGGACACGTCGACGCGTCCCGCCGCCACTTCCGCCACGCCTTCCTGCACGCCCTTGTAGGGAATGTGTTCCAGATGGACGCGCGCCTCCTGGTTGAAGTAGCGGCCGACCAGGTCGGTCGCGGAATTCACGCCGGCCGAGCCATAGGTGAACCGGGCATCCGGGCGCCGCGCCGCGTCGACGAAATCCCCAAGCTTGTCGTAGGGGCTCTTGCGGTTGAGCACCACCAGCGTGGGCGACGAGGCGATCGCGGCGATGCCGGAGAAATCCTTGAGCGTGTCGTACGGCATCTTGTCGTTGACCGCGGGGATGACCACGTACGACGAGGACACGAACAGCATGGTGTTCTTGTCGACCGGCTCGTTCAGCGTGCGCTGGGCGCCGACCAGGCCGCCCGCGCCGGGCTTGTTCTCGACGACGACGGGCTGGCCGAGCAGCGGACCGAGTTTCTCGGCATAGATCCGGGCAATGATGTCGATGAGCGCGCCGGGACTGAACGGCACGATGATGCGCAGGGGCGCATCGAACTTGACCGGGGCCGGCGCGGCCTGGGCCTGGAATGAACCTGCGAGGAAGAGTGCGGCGGCGATGCCGGTTGTCAGGCGGCGATGGAATGAAAGCATGGTTGTCCCCTTTGCTTGATTGTCATCATTCTAAATGTCGACATTTTTACTTTAATGGATAAGTGAGCCGGGTACAAGGGGGTCAGGCCTGGCCGGTGCGGGAAAGTTCTTCGAGCACGGCGTCGCGGTTCTGCACCGCCAGCCGGTAGTGGCAGGCGGCGGCGCGTTCGGGCTCGTGCGCGGTGATCGCCTGGATCGTTTCCTTCCAGGCGAGCAGCGACCGTTCCCGCCGCTCCAGCGTGGCCAGGCTGATGCGCACGTAGCGGCCGATCTGCTTGGCGATGTCGTCCGCGTAACTGGCCAGAATGGCGTTGTCGGCCAGGCTGGCGATGTATTCGACCAGTTCGCGGCTGTGCCGCGTGTATTCGGCGGGGTCGCCGATGTTGTCCGCCAGCAGCCGCAGACGGCCTTTCAGGATGTCGGCCTCGGCGGGGGTGCAGCGTTCGGCGGCCAGCCGCGACGCGGTGGACACCATGGCGGCGCGCACCGCGTACAGGTCGAGGATTTCCTTCGCGGACAGCAGCGTGACGCAGGCGCCGCGCTGCGGGCGGATGGTGGCCAGGCCGCGGATCTCCAGCAGGCGCAGGGCCTCGCGCACGGTGGCGCGGCTGACGCCGTAGGTCGAGGCGAGTTCCGTCTCTCGCAGCCGGTCGCCCGGCGCCCATCGGCCGCCGGCTATCTGTTCGGCGAGCAGGTCGGCGATCTGCAGGGGCAGGGTCTTGAGGAGATTGGGGTTTTGCAGCGGCTGGGGCATCTTGTGGGGAGTGGGCATCCGGGAATTCATGCGCCCGCGCATTGTAGGCCAGGGCGCGGATTCTCAGCATTTTATGCTGGAATGTCGACATTCGTCGGGCCTTACTTTCGCGCGCCGGACGCTCAGGGCTTGCGGCCGTCCTTGGTTCCCGAGCGCTTGCCGAAGAGTCCGTCCGCTTCGTCGAACAAGAGGGGCGAGCCGCCGCGCTCGGCGGATTCGAGCAGGCGGCGCAGATTCGCCTCGGTTTCGTCGATGTACTTGCTGAAGACGCCCGACAGGTCGATGCGGTACGGCCGCGGTTCCGCCTTGAGCGCGGGGGCATCGGCAGCCTGGGCCCGGCCGGCGCCGCCGCGCTGTCTGGGCGGGGACGCCCGGCGGCCATCCCGTTTCGCGCGGAGTCTGTCGTGTTTGTAGGAGTCCAAACGCTGCGGATTGACGGTGGATTGCGCCATGGCGGCCTCCTGGTGCCCGGCCGGGCTCAAGCCTGTATCCGGCCGGCCGGTTGCGCGATGCGGATGACGACGAACTCGGCCGGCTTCAGCGGCGCGAACCCGGCCACGATATTGAGTATGCCCTGATCGACGTCGTTCTGGGTGGTGGTTTCCCCGTCGCATTTGACGAAGTAGGCGTCGCGCGGCGTTCCGCCCTGGAAGGCGCCCTGGCGGAACAGCGCGTGCATGAAGGCGCCGGCGTTCAGGCGTATCTGCGCCCAGAGCGGTTCGTCGTTGGGTTCGAAGGCCGCCCACTGCGTGCCGCCGCGCAGCGATTGCTCCACGAACAGCGCCAGGCGGCGCACCGGCACGTATTTGTATTCCGATGCGCCCTGGAGCGTCCGGGCGCCCCAGCACACCGGGCCATGCCCGGGAAGCGTGCGCAGGCAATTCACGCCCAACGGACTCAAGCTCCCGATCTCATTGTCGGTAAGGGAGGCGGCCAGGGAAACGACGCCGGCCAGGCGCGCTTCGGTGCCCGAGGGCGCGGCCCAGACGCCGCGGGCGCCATCGGTGCGGGCATACAGGCCGGCGATCGTGCCGCAGGGCGGCGCCAAGCGGGGCGCGCCGTTCTTGAGCGGATCGGAGACATGGACCCATGGGTAGTAGACCGCGGCATGGTCGGATCCGGGCAGCGCCGCGCCCGCGGCCGCCCGCGCCATCGAGGCCGGATCCGTGGCCGCGCCGGGCGCGTCCACGATCAGGAAGGCGCGCCGCTCTTCGCAGCAGGACGCGGCTTCGGCGAGCACGCCACCGTGCGCGACGGCCGGCAGGCACAGCAGGTTGAAGTCCGCTTCCCGCAACGCGCGCAGGCCCTTGCGCTGCGCGGTCGGCGCCGCGTCTTCCGTCCGCAGCACCCAGGCGTCGGCGCCGCCGTTCAGGAAGAACTGGCGCACGGCGTAGCCGAGTTCCGAATCCCCGGACAGGCCGCCGAACACGTGCTCGTAGTCGGAAAAACGGGAGATCCGCACCGCCTTGTCGATGGGGCCCTGGAGCGCGGTCCCCAAGAAGGCCGCGACCGACGTGGGCGCGCCGGCGATGGGGCGCGCGCCGCTCGGAACTTCCTGGACGTAGACGCCGGGATAGGACGGGATGGGAGGCATGGGCTGCTCCTTGCACCGCTTCGATGACGTGCCGGTTGCCGCGGGCGCGGGCGAGAGAAGCCGCCCTGTTGAGGGTGTTATAGAGGCTCTGCCCGGACCCGGCAATGGCTTCCCCGCGACATTAACGTTCTGTTGCGCATTCCGGCGTTCCCCGCCGGCGGATTTGCGCCGCTCCCGCGCCGGACGCTAGACTGGCGCTTCCTCTCTTCTCCGGCATTTCGCCATGGCGCTGCATAGCTGGCTCATCTACCTGGTTGCGGTCATCGGCCTGTCGGTGACTCCCGGGCCCAATACGCTGCTGGCGCTCACGCATGGCGCGCTGCATGGCCATCGCAAGGCGCTGTGCACCATCGCCGGCGGGGCCGTCGGCTTCGTGGCGTTGATTGCGTTGTCGATGCTCGGCATCAGCGCCCTGCTCAAGGCCTGGGGGCCCGCGCTGACCGTGCTCAAGTGGGCGGGCGGCGCTTATCTGATCTGGCTCGGCATCCAGTTGTGGCGTTCACCCGGCGTGCAACTGCGCCCGGCGCCGGACATGCCGCGGATGCGCGGCATGCGGATGTTCAGCCAGGGCTTCCTGTCGGCCATCTCCAATCCCAAGGCGCTGCTGTTCTACGGCGCCTTCCTGCCGCAGTTCATCGATCCGGCCCGCAGCCTGACGACGCAATTCGCGATCATGGCCGCCACGTTCGTGGCCGTCGAATTCCTGGTCGAATACGTCCTGGCGCGCCTGGCGCACCGCGTGCGCCCCTGGCTCGAACGCGCCGGCCGGCGCTTCAACAAGGTGTGCGGCGGCCTGTTCGCCGCCATGGGAGCGGCCCTGCCGGGTTCGTGACCCGCCGGTCCGCCGGCGGCTTGCTTACCCTCAGGCAGCCGCCAGCCACCGCCCCGATTCCGGGTCGATGGCAACGCGGGCGCCGTTCAAGCGGATCTGCTCTTCGTCCAGCCGCAGCGAGGCCGGGTCATCGACGTCGAAAGCGATGCCCAGCACGCGTGCGACGCTGGCCGCTTCGATCGGCAGTTCCCAGGTCAGGAACAACTGCGAGAGGTCCTGGCCGGACGCGAAGTCGGCTTCGCGGAAGCGGTCGCGGCCGCGGAGCACGACACCGTGGGGCTGGCCCGTGTCGAAGATCATGGCGGTGCCTCGGGTCAGCGGTATCCTCCGGCCCGTGCCGGGGAAGAGCACGTCCAGCCCTTTGTCTTCGCTCAGGAACAGGTTGCAGAACGCGGCGCCGCCGTATTGCGCGGCGTCGTGGTGGTAGCGGGCGCCGCGGCACGCCATGAGGGCGATGTCGGCGCCAGCCAGCACCGCGTCCTCCAGCCCGAGCGCGCGCGTCCAGTCGCGCATCGCCCGCAGGCACTGGCCGTAGCCGGGCCAGCGCGCCTGCGTCCGGGCCAGGGGCATCTGTTCGACGTCACCCGGTTCCAGGCACAGGCGCGCCGAGATTTCCCGCTCCCAGTCCGCGAGCACGCGGGCCGGCGGCGCGGGCACGTCCAGGGTCTCCGTCAGCACCGCGCCGCTCACGCCGCGGCTGCGCAGGGCGTCGCCGCTCCAGTAGTAGGCGGTCAGGCGGTCGGTCGCGCGGGGCGCTTCGGGATTGCGGTTCATGCGCGGTTCGAAGAGGGGGCCGTGGCCTGGCCGCGGAAACCGACATGGTACCGCTACGGTTGCAGCAGCGCCGCCGTGCGCTCGGCCTCGACGGCCAGCCGGTAGGCGCGCTTCAGGTAGAGCTGGGCGTCGTGCTCCCAGGAAAAGCCGATGCCCCCGTGGACCTGGATGGACAGCTTGACGGCGCGCCGCGCCGCGGCCGCGGTCACGCGGGTGGCCAGGGCCGCCAGCGCGGGATCGAGCGCGGCGCGCGAGCGTAGCAGCGCCTCCACAGCGTAGCGGCCGTTGTCCAGGCCGATCCAGGCGTCGACCAGCGGATGCTTGATCGCCTGGAACTGGCCGATGGCCCGTCCGAACTGTTCGCGTTCCTTGGCATAGGCGATCGCCAGGTCCAGGGAGGCCCCGGCCGCGCCGGCCAATTGCGCCAGCAGGAAGGCCAGGTGGGTCTGCAGCGCGGGCAGGACCTGTTCGCCGGGCAGCGCCGCCTGGGCCAGGGCCGGTCCGCGCAGGCGGGCCGGCGCCACGGTCGGGTCCAGGCCCTGCGCGGGATCGAGCATCGCCGGGTCGTGGCGGGCCAGGATCCAGCCGCCGTCCCGCCGGCTCAGGCGCAGGTATTGGGCCGACGGGCCGTAATCGTCGATCCATCCTGCTTCGTCTTCGGCCCGGTCGCAGCGGATGCTGGCCGGATGCGCGGCCAGGTCGAGCAGGACTTCGGACAGGGCGGGGGCCTGTTCCAGCAGCACGCGGGCCAGGAAGGCCGAGGCGCCGTAGGGCAGGGTGAGCAGGGCGCGCCCGGCCCATTCGCCCATGGGCAGCGTGCCGGGGCCGTATTCGGCCTGGAAGGCTTCCGATCCCGCTTCCAGCCAGCCGCCTTCGGCCAGTTCCTTCCACAGGGCGCGCTGGGCGTCGTCGTGCGCGGGAAGCGCGCGGCGCGCGTACGCGGCGGGATGCCGGTCTTCCAGCAGGCGGCCGAAGGTCGAGGACAGCAAGGTCCGGATTTCGCTATGCATGTTGTCCCCTGTCCTTGGGCAGGCCGAGCAGCCGCTCGCCCACGATATTGCGTTGGATTTCCGAGGTGCCGGCCACGATGGTTTCGGCCCGCGACCACAGGAATTCGCGCTGCACGCTGGCGGCTCCGGCGTACGGGGCGCCGGCCTGGGGGCCCAGGACGGCCGCTTCGCCCAGGAGTTCCACGCGCTGTTCCCAGACCTGCTGGCGGGTTTCGCTCCACATCAGCTTGAGCATGGCACCGTCGATGCCGGGGGTGTCTCCGGCGGCGACCTGGCGCAGCACGCGGTCCACGCGCCAGCGGATGACCTGGCAGGCGTCCGCCAGATCCTGGACGCGGCGGGCGTGCACGGCGCGCTCGGCCGGCGCCAGCGGCGCCCGCGCGAGCGCCGCCTCAAGCTCGTCGAGTTCGTCTTCCAGTTGGACGACGCGGGGCATGAAGTAGATGCCCCGCTCGTATTCGGCAGCCGCCATCGCGATGCGCCAGCCTTCGCCGGGTTCGCCGAGGATGCGGCCTTCGGGCACCGCCACCGCTTCGAACAGCACTTCGTTGTAGTCCGCTTCGCCCGTCATCTGGCGTATCGGTTCGACGCGCACGCCTTCGGCGCGCATGTCGATGAGCATGAAGCTCAGGCCGCGGTGGGCGCGGCTGGCGGGATCGGTGCGCACCAGCGCGAAGCACCATGTGGCCAGATGGGCCTGGGTGGTCCAGATCTTGCGGCCGTCGACCCGCCAGCCGGCGGCCTCGGGCCGGGCCCGGGTGCGCACGGAAGACAGGTCGGAACCGGTCTGGGGTTCGGAATAGCCCTGGCACCAGATTTCGCTGCCGTCCCGGATGCCGGGCAGGAACAGCGCCTTCTGTTCGGCGGTGCCGAAGCGCAGCAGGGTGGGCGCGAGGATGGCGTGCGCGATGCTGTTGATGGGCTGCGGCGCGCGCAGGCGGGCGCAGAGTTCATGGAAGGCGATCAGCGTGGCCGTGGGCAGTTCGCGCCCGCCGTATTCGCGCGGCCAGGTAAGGGCGACGAGGCCGGCCTCGCACAGCATGCGGTTCCAGGTCTGGCGGCATTCCGGCGTGTGCGACGCGGTGTCCGGGTGTTCGGCGCGCAGTTGCGCGAGCGCGGTCCGCAGCCAGGCTTCGGCGTCTTCGAGAAAATGTTCGGTGCGTATCATGGCGATGGCGGGCTCAGGGAGTGGGAACGTGCAGGACGCGGGGCTCGCCTTCGAAGCGCAGGGGCGCGTCGATCCAGCGGCCCAGTTCCGACGGCGGCAGGCCCTCGACCAGGGCGGTCGGCACGAAGGCCGATTCGCGCACTTCGAAGATGCCGATGTCGGCATAGACGCGGCCGACCACGCCGGCGCCGGTCAGCGGCAGCGTGCAGCGGCCGCGCAGGCGCGGGCGGCCCTCGCGGGTCAGCGCTTCCATCATGACCCAGACGTTGCGCGCGCCCACCGCCAGGTCCATGGCGCCGCCTACCGAGGGCATGGGATCGTCCGCGCCCAGCGACCAGTTCGCCAGGTCGCCGCGGCAGGACACCTCGAAGGCGCCCAGCACGGTGATGTCGATGTGGCCGCCGCGCATGATGGAAAAGGAATACACATGGTCGAAAATGGCCGCGCCTTCGGTGAGCGCGATGGACTGCTTGCTGGCGTTGATGAGGTCGCCGTCGGCGGTCTCGTGGGCTTGCAGCAGGCGCATGCCCAGGATGCCGTTTTCGCTGTGCAGTTGGACGCCGCGCGCCGGGTCCAGGCGGTCGGTGACCAGGGTGGGCATGCCGATGCCCAGGTTGACCACGGCGCCGGCCGGCAGGTCGGCGGCCACCAGGGCGGCCAGGTGGCCGCGTGTCAGTCGTTTCATTGCGGGTTCCCCAATAGCCGGTGGACGAACAGGCTAGGCGTGACGATGGCGTCCGGGTCCAGCGCGCCGCAAGGCAGGATCTCGTCGACCTCCACGATCGTGGTCCTTGCGGCCGTGCACATCACCGGCCCGAAGTTGCGCTGCGCGCGCCGGTACACCAGGTTGCCCAGCCGGTCGGCGCGGTGGGCGCGCACGAAGGCGAAGTCCGCGCGCAGCGGCTCTTCCAGCACATAGCCGCGCCCGCCGACGATGCGGGTTTCCTTGCCCTCGGCCAGTGGCGTGCCGTAGCCCGTGGGCGAGAAGAACGGGCCCATGCCCGCGCCGCCGGCGCGGATGCGCTCGACCAGCGTGCCCTGGGGCATTACCTCCACGGCCAGGCTGCCCGCCTGCGCCCGTTCCCGGATCACGTCATTGCCGGGCATGCGCGGGTAGGAACAGATAATGCGGCTGACCCGGCCGGCGGCGACCAGGGCCAGGAAGCTCGTTTCGCCGGCGCCGGCGTTGTTGTTGATGAGGGTCAGGTCGCGCACGCCCGGCTTGGCCAGCAGGCCGGCCAGCAGGCGCGCGGGAATGCCCGAACCGCCGAAGCCGCCCACGAAAATGGCGGCGCCGGATTCCACGTCGCGCAGGGCGTCCTGCGCGTCGATGCAGGTCTTGTCTTTCATTGTCCGTCCTCCGCTGCCCACGCCGCGCGGCCCTGGGCGCACAGGATGCCGTCCTGGTGGCAGGCCAGCGCCAGCGCTTGCGGGCGGCGCCACAGCGAGACCGCCACGGGCCGGCCGGGATAGACCGGCGCCAGGAAGCGCAGGTCCAGTTCGCCCAGCCGCAGCCCGGGCTGCTGCCGCAAGCCCGGTTCGAGCGCGCGGTTCACCATGCCCAGCAGGGCCGCGCCGTGCAGGATGGGCCGCGTGTAGCCGGCCTGGCGCGCGCTGGCCGGATCCACGTGCAAGGGATTGCGGTCGGCGTTCAGGCGATACAGCGCGGCCTGGTTGCGGCTGGTGGGCAGGACGACGACGCTGTCGGCGGGCGTGTCGGGCGGCGCCGGGATGGCCGCGGGCAGGGCGTCGTTCAAGGCGGCGTCGCCGCCCGAGTAGCCGCCGTCGCCGCGGCAGATGTTCAACTGTTCAATGACGGCGAGGTCCAGGCCCGTGGCGGCGTCGCTCAGCGTGCGCCGGGTCACGACGAAGGCGCCGGGGCGCTTGTCGGCGACGTGGCTGACTTCCATCCGGCAGACGGCCTCGCCGCGCGCGGGCAGGGGCCTGACGAATCGCATGCGCTGTTCGCCGTGCACGACCCGGCGCCAGTCCACGCCATGGCGCGCATCGCGCATCCAGAAGCCGGGGTAGGCCAGCACGGCGGCCATGGCGGGCAGGGCGCGCAGGCCCTGCTCGTAGATGAACTGCGTTTCCTCGCCCACGGGTCCGTCTTCCGCCAGGCCCGCGCCCACGCCCAGGGCATAGAGGATGCAGTCATCCTCGCCATAGGCTTGGCGTTCGGCCTCGAAGACGTGGGACTTCAAGCGGTGATAGTCCAGCGCCATGGCCGCCTCAGACGGGATCCCAGGCGAACACCTGGGCCGAGGTGTCCAGCGGCATGAACGAGGCGCGCAGCGCCGCCATGCCGTGCTCGGCGATGCTCTCGGCGGTCCAGCCGTCGGAGCGGTGCACCGAGCGCACCGGACGCGACTGGCTCATGAGGAAGATCTCGTTCAGGCGGATGGCGAAGACCTGCCCCGATACCTCGGCCGAGGCGTCGGAGGCCAGATAGCAGATGAGCGGCGCGATGGTTTCCGGCCCCATCCGCCGGATCTTCTCCACGTGGCGCGCCTGTTCTTCGGTCTTGGCCGGAATGGTCTCCGTCATGCGGCTCCAGGCCAGCGGGGCGATGCAGTTCGAACGCACGCCGAACGCGGCCATGTCCAGCGCCATGGCCTTGGACAGGCCCACGATGCCGAGCTTGGCGGCGCAGTAGTTGGCCTGGCCGCGGTTGCCGATGACGGCCGAATTGGACGTCATGTTGATCAGGCTGCCGCCGCCCTGTTCGCGGAAGTGGCGGGCGGCCGCGTGACTGAGGTTGAAGCAGCCGTACAGGTGCACCTTGACCACGGCGTCGAAGTCCTCGGGGGTGAGGCGGTGGAACATCTTGTCGCGCACGATGCCGGCGTTGTTCACCACGGCGTCGACCCGGCCGTAGGTGTCGGCCGCGGCCTCGATAATGCGCTGCGCGCTGGCGTACTCGGCCACCGAATCGCCGTTGGCGATGGCCTCGCCGCCGGCGGCGCGGATTTCCTCCACCACCTGCGTAGCGGTGCTCTGCGACGCGCTCGTGCCGTCCAGCGACACGTTCAGGTCGTTGACGACCACGCGGGCGCCCTGCGCGGCCAGGGCCAGCGCGGCGGCGCGGCCGATGCCATTGGCCGCGCCGGTGACGACGACCACTTTTCCTTCCAGCATTTCGAGTCTCCTTCAGTCCATCCAATTGGTCAGCACGGTCGTGGCCTGGGCGCTCAGCACCCCGCCGTTGCCGTGCACGAGCGCCGTGCGGGCCCGCTTCACCTGCCGTTCGCCGCATTCGCCGCGCAGTTGCCGCACGGCTTCCACCAGGCCGAACATGCTGTACATGCCGGGGTGCACGCAGGACAGCCCGCCGCCGTTGGTGTTCACCGGCAACTCGCCGCCGGGGGCGATGCGGCCGCCGGACACGAAGGCGCCGCCTTCGCCCTTGCGGCAGAACCCCATGTCTTCCAGGAACAGGATGGGGTTGATGGTGAAGGCGTCATAGAGCTGCACCAGGTCGATGTCGGCCAGCGACACCCCGGCCCTCTCGCGCGCCTGGCCGGCGCTTTCTCCGGCGACGGTGCGCGTCAGGTCGGCCATGCAGGCGATCTGCCGGTGCGAATGCGCCATGGCCGTTCCCAGCACGTAGACGGGGCGGGCCGTCTCGGCGCGCTCGGCCGCGGTCACGACGATGGCGCCCGCGCCATCGGTCACCAGGCAGCAGTCGCGCGCGGTCAGCGGCGAGGAAATCATGCGCGCCGACAGCACTTCGTCGATGGAGAGCGGGTCGCGCTTGTAGGCTTCCGGATTCAGCCGCGCCCAGGCGCGCGCGGCCACGGCCACTTCGGCCAGTTGTTCGCGGGTGGTGCCGTATTCATGCATGTGGCGGCGCGTCGCCAGCGCGTAGCTGGTCGGCGGATTGAAGGGCTGGAACGGCTCTTCGTACGGAAACGGATCCAGCCGCGCGCGGGCGCCGGAGGTCGCCGAGACGCCGTTGCCACCGCGCGGCGCGGCGCCGTAGGCGATCACGATATTGCGGCACAGGCCGGCCTGGATGGCCGCCGCGGCCATCAACAGGTGGCCGACGAAAGAAGCGCCGCCGATCTGGGTGCTGTCCATGAAGCGCGGAAACACGCCCAGGTATTCGGCCAGCTTGTTCAGCCACATCGAAGAGGACAGGCTGGCGCTCATCAGGCCGTCGATATCCTCCATGCGCAGCCCCGCGTCCCGCACCGCCGCGTGCACCGCCAGCGAGGAGATCTCCAGGTCGTTCAGGCCGCCGGCGTCGCCGATGCCGGCCGTGGCGCAGCCGGTGATGGCGATCGCGCCGCGCAGGCTTTTGTTCCAGTCCGTCATGAGGCCTCCGGTTCGAACACGACGCGGGCGCGCTGCGGGTCGGGCCGGGCCGTCAGCCGCATGCCGATGCGCGGCGCTTCGGGCCCGAGCAGCGTGGACATCATGCGAAATCCTTCGTCCATGTCGGCCAGGATGACGTTGCGCGCGGGCGCCTGCGGCGTGGCGGGGATCTCCGAATAGGAATAGAGCGTGGCGCCGGCGCGCATGGGGCGCCAGGCATATTCCTGGGAACGGCAATGCGCGCAGTGCGTGCGCGGGAAAAAGAAGGCGCGTCCGCAACTGCGGCAGACCTGCACTTCCAGCCGCCCCGCGCGCAGCGTTTCGGCGAAGTAGGCTTCCGGCGACGGGGAGCCGTTGCGGGCTTCACTCATCCTTGACCCCGGCCTGCGTGATGACGGCTTGCCACTTGTCCATCTCGTCGCTGACGAACTTCCGGTATTGGGTCAGGTCCATGTCGCCGGGCTCGGAGCCGGTCGAGCGGATGTAGTCCTGGGTCGCCTGCTGCATCACCGCCTTGCGGATTTCGGTGTTCAGGGCCTGGACGATGTCGGCGGGCGTGCCGGCCGGGGCGTAGACGCCCACCCAGGTGTTCAGGTCGAAGCCCTTGTAGCCCAGTTCGTTGAGCGTGGGCACGTCGGGATAGCGGGACTGGCGCTGGGCCGACGCGATGGCCAGCGGGATGATCTTGCCCGATTGCAGATAGGCGTTGGCGGTCACCGACTCCGCCATGCCGAAGGGAACCTGGCCGGAGACCAGGTCCGTCATGGCCGGGCCCGCGCCGCGGTAGGACACGTGCATCAGCGGCAGGCCGCTCTGGGCGCGCAGCAGTTCGCCGACGATATGGGGCGCGCCGCCGGCGCCGGCCGTGCCGTAGGGTACCGAGGGCTGCTTCTGCGCATAGCTCTTGAAGTCGGCGAAGGTCTTGATGCCCTGGTTGGCGTTGACCAGCAGGAAGTTGGGGCTGACCGCCAGCAGGGCGATGGGCTCGAAGTCCTTGCGCGCGTCGTAGGGCAGCTTCTTGATGACGGGGTTGATCACATGGCTGGTCGCGCCCACCAGCACGGTGTAGCCGTCCGGCTTTTGCCGCGAGACGTATTCGGTGGCGATCTGGCCCGTGGCCCCCGGCTTGTTTTCCACCACGAAGGGCTTGCCCAGGCGGGTCTGTAGATCGGCGGCGATGCGGCGGGTCAGGATGTCGGTCATGCCGCCGGGGGCATAGGCTACGACCAGTGTCACGGGCTTGGCGGGATAGCCTTCGGCGGCGGCGATGGCGGGAACGGCTGCGAGCAGCGTCAATAGCTGCTTCAGGCGGGACTTCATTTTCATGCGGGGTCTCCTCGTCCTGCGGGCATGTCTGCCCGGCTTGGTTATGGTGTCGAGGGACCGTCTCGGGGCGCGTGGCGGGCCGCCTGCCTGGCGGGCCTCGACGCGTCAATGATGGAATCGGCTCATCATTCCAACAATTGATTAATTGTCATGAAGGCATTCATAAAAGCGATGAATCGCCGGCGGACGCGGGCTGGCCCAGTCCGTCCAGATGCGCTTCGAACTCGGCCAGGAATGCCGCGGCGGCGCGCGGCAGAAGGTGGCCGGCGCGGCGCAGGATGGACAGTTCGTGCAGGGCCTGGGGCTCGTCGGCGATGCACAGGGCGCGCAGGCCCATTTCCTCGCAGACGCTGCGCACATAGCCGGGCATGACCGTGATGCCCATGCCGCCGCGGATCATGGCGAAGGCGGTGGTCAGGCTGCCGGTCTGCGCCACGCTGCGCACCGCCAGGCCCCGGTCCAGCAGGATCTGGTCCATCTTGCGGCGCACGGCGTAGGTGCCGCGCAGCAGGATGTGGGGATAGCGGGCCAGATCGCGCCAGCGCGCCTGCCCGGCGGCGGCCAGGGGGTGGCCGGACGGCACCACGGCGTACATGGGGCCGCGGTAGGCGACGCGGCAATCCAGCCGGGGGTCCTGGCTTTCGACCGCCACCAGGCCCAGGTCGGCCTTGCCGTGCAGCACGTGTTCGGTGGCTTCGTCGCCGGTAAGCTCGTGCAGGTCGAAGACGATGTTGGGATGCCTTCCGTGGAACCGCGCCACCACCGGCGCCACCAGCGTATGCATCATGATGGGCGAGGCGGCGATGGACACCTCGCCGCGCTCCAGCCCCGCCAGGCTGCTCAGGCTGCGTTCGGCCGCGCGCAGCGATCCGAAGGCTTCCTGCGCATAGGCGTACAGCTCCGCGGTGCCCTCCAACAGCTCCACGCCGCGGGCGGAGCGTTCGAACAGCGCCAGCCCGACGGCCCTTTCCAGTTCGGAGCACAGTTTGCTGACGGTGGACTGCGTCAGGTTCAGCGCCTCGGCGGCGCGGGTGAAATTCTTCAGTTCGCAGACGGCGCAGAAGGCCCGGAGCTGGCGCAGCGTGATGCCCATGGTACGACTCCCGCAAGAGGCGGCTATCGTACCCAAGTCGTCCACGGTTTTATTACTTATTCCGTTATGGACTTATTCTATGAAAATTACTCGTTTGTTGTGATCAAACGACGCCCGTAGCATCGGTGGCATCACCCTAGCTGGAGCTTCCATGACCGCGCCTATTCCTTCCTTTGCCCACGCCCTCGTGACCCGCGACGACCGGGGCGTCTACACACTGCAGATTCATGACGCCAAGAGCCTGAACATCCTGGCCTCGCCGGTGACGCTCAGCGTGATCGAAGCCGCGCGCTGGATCGCGGCCCAGGACGACGCCCGCGCGGTCGTCATCCGCGGCACCGGCGACAGGGCCTTCGTGGGCGGCGCCAACATCTATGAAATGGCCGAACTGGACCCGCAGGGCGCGCGCGAGTTCATCACGCGCCTGCGCGACCTCTGCGACGCGGTGGCCGCGATCCCGGTTCCCACCGTCGCCCGCATTCCGGGCTTCTGCCTGGGCGCCGGCATGGAACTGGCCGCGGCCTGCGACATCCGCCTGGGATCGGCGGACGCGGTCTTCGGCATGCCGGAGGTGCGCGTGGGCATTCCGTCGGTGATCCACGCGGTGCTGCTTCCGGCGATCATCGGCCCCGGCCCGACCAACTGGCTGCTCCTGACCGGAGAGACGGTGAACGCGGCGCAGGCCTCGCAATGGGGATTCCTGGAGTTCGTGAGCGCCACGGGTGAACTGGACGCGCTGGTCGAACGCACGGTGGCGCCCATCGCGGAAAGCGGCCCGCTCGCCGTGCGCTCGCAGAAGGCCCTGCTGCGCTACTGGAGCGAGTCCACGGTGGAGGCCGGGCTGGACCGCAGCGTGGCGGCCTTCGGCGAGGCGTTCACCACCGACGAGCCGCGCCGCTACATGGCGCCCTTCGTCAACCGCAAAAAGCACCAGGAGGCCAAGTAATGGCCGGCCCGCTCGCGGGCGTGCGCGTCATCGACATGACCTCGGTGGCCATGGGCCCCTACGCCACGCAGATCCTGGCCGACATGGGGGCGGAGGTCGTCAAGGTGGAGGCGCCCGAAGGCGATGTGTTCCGCACGTCGGCGCCGGCCGCGCATGCGGGCATGGGGCCGGCCTATCTCAACCTCAACCGCAACAAGTACAGCGTGACGCTGGACGCCAAGGCGCCGGCCGACCGCGAAAGCCTGTTGGCGCTGATCGACGGCGCCGACGTTTTCGTCTCGAACGTCCGTCCGGCGGCCCTGGCGCGGCTAGGGCTGGACGCGGCCTCGCTGTGCGCGCGCAACCCGCGCCTCATTTACTGCTCGGCGGTGGGCTTCGGCCAGGACGGCCCCTACGCGGCGCGCCCGGCATTCGACGACATCATCCAGGCGATGAGCGGGCTGGCCGATCTGCAAGGCCGCAACAGCGGGGCGCCCGCCTACGTGAACACCATCCTCGCCGACAAGGTGGCGGGCCTGACGCTGGCCTACGCCATCCCCATGGCGCTGTACGAGCGCGAGCGCTCGGGGCAGGGGCAGGCCATCGAGGTCCCCATGTTCGAAACGCTGGTTTCGTTCACGCTGGTCGAGCACATGAGCGGCCACAGCTTCATCCCGCCGCTGGGGCCCATGGGCTACAGCCGCGTGCTGTCGCCGCAGCGGCGCCCCTACCGCACGCGCGACGGCTACCTGGCCCTGCTGCCCTACACCGACGCGCAATGGCGGCGTTTCTTCGCCCTGGCCGAGCGCCCCGACTTGGCGGCGGACGCGCGCTACGTCGATGCCGCGGCGCGCGCCCGGCATTTCGACGAGCTGTACCAGGACCTGGCCGACATCGTCGCGCTGCGCGGCACGCAGGAGTGGCTGGCGCTGCTGGCGGAGGCGGACATTCCGCATTCGCCGGTGAATACGCCGGAAGCCCTGTTCGACGACCCCCACCTGAAGGCGACCGGCTTCTTCCAGCAAGTGGAACATCCGACCGAGGGGCCCCTGATGGCCGCGGGCATCCCGGTGCGCTTTTCGCGCACGCCGGGGGAAATCGGCCGTCCGGCGCCGCGCCAGGACGCCGATCGCGATATGCTCCCGGTTGGGCGCTGAGGCAGGCATGGCCGGAGAGCGCCAGGCGGCGACTTCGACCATGAACATCACTCTCAAGCAATTGCGCGTTTTCTGCGCGCTCTACGAACTGCGCAGTTTCACGGCGGCCGCCCGGGCGGCCTTCGTGACCCAGTCGGCCGTCAGCAAGCTCTGCGCCGAACTGGAGGCCGAGGTCGGCCAGCCGCTGTTCGAGCGTTCCACGCGCAGCGTCACGCCGTGCGACGGCGCGGCGGATTTCTACGCCTACGCGCAGGAAATCCTCGGCACCGTGCGCGCCGCCGAGCGCAGCATGTCGGGCCTGCGGACGCTGGAGCGAGGCACGGTGGGGGTGGCCACGTCCCCCCTCATGATGGTCGGCCTGCTGGGGGACGTGGTGGCGGATTATCACCGCGCGCATCCGAGCGTGAAGCTGGACCTCTTCGAATTGTCGACCGACGACACCTTCGAACACGTGCGCAACGGGCGCGCCGATTTCGGCATCGTCTCGGTCGAGACGCCGTCGGACGAACTGGCCACGCGCGTCATCTACCGCGACACCATGTTTGCCGTGTGCGCGCCGCGCCACGCGCTGACGCGCAAGCGTTCGGTGTCGTGGGCCGACGTCGCCGCCCACGACCACATCATGCTGCGCAACGTGTACAGCGTGCGCCGCAGCCTGGACCGGGTCGCGGCCGACCTGAACCTGGAATTCCGTTACCGCATCGAGGCGGGCATGCTGATATCCGCGCTGAAACTCGTGGGCGCCGGCCTGGGCATTACCGTCGTGCCCGGCTATGCCTGCGATCTGGCGCGCCAGCTCGGCCTGCGCATCCTGCCCATCGACGGCGCCCGCAGGCACGGGCACGAGCTCTGGCTGATCCAGCGCCGCAACGCGCGCCTGTCGCTGGCGGCGTCGGCTTTCCTGCAGGCCACCGAGGACTACCTGCGCCTGCGGCAGGCTGAGGGCGATTGATCCCGGTTTGGAATAAGTCTATGAAAATTAGTCCCTTGTTGGGATAAGCGGGGCGCAAGCATCATACGGGTTGAATTGAAGAGGCCGACCCGCGGCCCCTGACAGGAGACAAGCATGACTCAACCGTTCGGCGCGCGCCGCCGCCTGCTGGCCGCCGGCAGCCTCACCGTCCTGACCGCGTTCGCTGGCGCATTGCCCGCCGGCGCGGCGCAGGCCCAGCCGGCCTATCCGGACAAGCCCATCACCATCGTCGTGCCGTTCTCGCCGGGCAGCGCCACCGACACCAGCGCGCGCATCATCGCCGAAAAGCTCGGCCCGCGCCTGAACGTCCCGGTCGTGATCGAGAACAAGCCCGGCGCGTCCGGCACCATCGGCTCGTCGTTCACCGCGCGCGCCCAGCCCGACGGCTACACGCTGATCCTGACCAGCAGCTCGACGCATTCGGCGACCCCGGCGCTGTTCCGCAAGCTGCCGTTCGACCCCACCGGCGACTTCATCCACGTCATCCGCATCGCCACCATCCCGATGATGCTGGTGGTGCGCGAGGACGCGCCGTACAAGTCGCTGCAGGAACTGGTCAAGGCCACGCAGGCCAAGCCCCTGAACTACGCCTACGGCTCGCCCACCAGCCAGATCGCCGGCGCCACGTTCAATACCGTGGCCGGCGCGGCCGCCAATGGCGTGCCGTACAAGAGCCAGCCGCCCGCCGTGACCGACCTGCTGGGCGGCCACGTGGATTACCTGTTCGCCGACCTGTCCGTCGTCACGTCGTTCATGCAGGCCGGAAAGCTGCGCGGGCTGGCCTACACCGGCCACGAACGCGCCAAGGCGTTCCCGGACGTTCCGACGCTGGCCGAACTGGGCTACAAGAACTTCGACCTGGTCGTCTGGGTCGGGGTCGCCGCGCCGGCCAAAACGTCCGACGCGATCGTGCAGAAGTTGAACCAGGAAGTCGCCGCCATCCTGCGCGAACCCGACGTTCTTCAGCGCTTCGAATCGCTGGGCATGCAGGTGTCGCCCAATACCGTCGCCGAACACCAGGCTTTCGCGCAGTCGCAGCGCAAGGTCTGGACGCAGCGCGCGATCGACGCGAAGATCGAGCCGCAATAAAGAACCGCACGCGGAAAAAAAACGGAGCGGCCCCGGCCGCTCCGTTTTGCTTGGGCGTTCAGAATATCTCGAACAATCCTGCCGCGCCCATGCCGCCGCCCACGCACATGGTGACCACGGCGAACCGGGCGCCGCGCCGCTTGCCTTCCAGGAGCACGTGCCCCGTAAGGCGGGCGCCGGTCACGCCGAAGGGATGGCCCACAGAAATCGAGCCGCCGTTCACGTTGAGCCGGTCCATCGGGATGCCAAGACGGCGCTGGCAATAGAGGGCCTGGGAAGCGAAGGCCTCGTTGAGTTCCCAGAGGTCGATGTCCTCGACCTTGAGGCCATGGCGCTCCAGCAGGCGGGGCACGGCGTAGACCGGGCCTATTCCCATTTCGTCGGGGGCGCAGCCCGCCACGGCCATGCCGCGGAACGCGCCCAGCGGTTCGAGATTGGCGCGCTCGGCGTCGCGGGCTTCCATCAGCACGCAGGCGGCGGCGCCGTCGGCCAGTTGCGAGGCGTTGCCCGCGGTGACGAACTTGTCCGGACCCATGATGGGCGCCAGGCCCGCCAGGCCGTCGGCGGTGGTCGAGGGGCGGTTGCAGTTGTCGGCGCTGACGGTGACTTCTTCCTGGCGCGTGGCGCCGGTTGCCTTGTCCGTGATCTGCATGGCGGCCCGAACGGCGATGATTTCGGCGTCGAAGCGGCCTTCGCGCTGGGCCGCCGCCGTCAACTGCTGGCTGCGTAGGGCGAACGCGTCCTGGTCTTCGCGGCTGATGCCGTAGCGCTGCGCGACGATGTCGGCGGTGGCGATCATGGGCAGGTAGAGTTCGGGCAACTGCGACTGGAGCCAGCCGTCGATGCCGCTCACGCCGTCGTCGCGCGTGCGCAGCAGCGAGCAGCTTTCCACGCCGCCGGCGATGACGGGGCCTGAATGGCCCATGACCACGCGGGCGGCGGCGTCGGCCACGGCCTGCAGGCCGGAGGCGCAGAAGCGGTTGACGGTGGCGCCCGCGACGCTTTGGGGCAGTCCGGCGCGCAGCGCCGCCTGGCGGGCCACGTTGCGGCCGGTGGTGCCTTCCGGATAGCCGCAGCCCAGGACCACGTCCTCGATGCTGTCCGGATCCACGCCGGCGCGCTCGACGGCGGCCCGGACGGCGTGGGCGGCCAGGGTGGGGCCCTGGGTGATGTTGAATTCGCCGCGCCCGGCCTTGGTGAGCGGGGTGCGCGCGGTGGAGACGATGACGGCTTCTCGCATGATGGGGCGATTCCTCAGGGTTGTCGATTCAGCTTGCCGAAGGTCGAGCCTTCGCGGGCCAGGCGCCGCAGCAGTTCCGAGGGGGCCCAGAACCCGGGGTCTTCCTTGGCATAGGATTCCAGATCGGCCAGGATGGCCGGCAGGCCGGCATCGTCGGCGTATTTCATGGGGCCGCCGCGCCAGCGCGGAAAGCCGTAGCCATTGACCAGGGCGGCGTCGATGTCCGCCGGCCGCAGCGCGATGCCGTCTTCCAGGACCTTGGCGGCCTCGTTGACGAGGGCGGCCATATAGCGCCGCACGATCTCCTCGTCGCTGAACGGGCGGGCCGCGATGCCGCGGGCGGCGCGCTCGTCGTCGATCAGGGCCAGCACCTCGGGATCGTGCTGGCCGCGCTGGCCGCGTTCGGGATAGCGGTAGTAGCCCCGTCCGGTCTTCTGGCCGAACCAGCCCCGTTCGCACAGCCGGTCGGCCACGCGCACGTAGCGGGCTTCGGGCGGGCGCGTCGCGGCCTTGCGCTTGCGGGTCGCCCAGCCGATGTCGCCGCCGGTGAGGTCGGCCGTGCGGAAGGGGCCCATGGCGTAGCCGAAGCGCTCCAGCGCCTGGTCGATCTGATAGGGCGAAGCGCCGTCCTCCATCATGAAGTTGGCCGCTTCGCGGTAGACGTAGAGAATGCGGTTGCCGATGAAACCGTCGCACACTCCGGCGCGCACCGGCACCTTGCCCAGCCGCCGCGCGAGCGCGAAGCCGGTCGCCACGACGTCGTCGGCGACCTGCCCGGGCACCACGATTTCCAGCAGTTTCATGACGTTGGCGGGCGAGAAGAAATGCAGCCCGATGACGTCCTGGGGGCGCGAGATCCGCCGCGCGAGCTGGTCGATGTCCAGGTAGGAGGTATTGGTGGCCAGGATGGCGCCGGGCCGGCAGACCCGGTCCAGTTCGGCGTAGACCCGGGCCTTGACTTCCATCTCCTCGAACACCGCCTCGACGACCAGGTCGGCCTCGGCCAGCGCGGCGTAGTCGGTCGCCGCGCTCAGCCGGGCCAGGCGCCGCGCGCGCGCCGCCGCATCGAGCCTGCCGGCATCCAACTGCCGCTGGTAGACGCCGCCGATCCGGTCCTGGCCCGCCTGCAGCGAGGCCGCGTCGCGTTCGATCAGCACCACGTCCAGGCCGGCGTCGAGCATGGCCACGGCGATGCCGGCGCCCATGGTGCCGCCGCCCACGACGCCGACCTTCTGGACGGGGCGCGGCCGCGCGGCGCCGGCCGGCGACTTCCCGGCCAGCCTCTCGGCGAAGAACGCGTGGGCCAGGCCGCGGTGCTCGGGGCTGGCCACGCATTGCAGAAAGGCCTCGCGCTCGAACCGCAGGCCCGCTTCCAGGGGCTGTTCCAGCGCGGCCGCTACGCAGTCCAGCAACAGGCGCTGGGCGGGCAGCGCATGGGGTTTCGCGGCCAGGCGTTGGCGTTGCGCCGCCACGGCCGCCAGCCCCGCCTGCCTGCCCGCGTCATCGATCCTGTCCGGGCGCGCCATCGCGCCTTCGCGCAGGGCCCGCGCCTTGCGCACGGCCGCGTCCAGCAGGACGGGCCCGTCGCAGACTTCGTCCAGCAGGCCCAGCGCCAGCGCGGCATTGCCGTCGACGTTGCGGCCCTCCAGCATCAGCGGCAGGGCCGCCTCGGCGCCGATCAGGCGCGGCAGGCGTTGCGTGCCGCCGCCGCCGGGCACCAGCCCGAGCTTGACCTCGGGCAGGCCCAGCCTGGCGTCGGCGGTGCCGACGCGGGCATGCGCGGCCAGCGCCAGTTCCAGGCCGCCGCCCAGCGCCACGCCTTGCAGGGCGGCGACCACCGGCTTGGCGCTGGCCGAGATGAGCAGGGCGACGTCGCCGGCCCAGGGCGGCTGCCGGGGCTGGTCGAACTCCCGGATGTCGGCGCCGGCGCTGAAGTTGCCGCCGGCGCCGTGCAGCACGATGGCCTGCACCGAGGCGTCCAGGGCGGCGGCGTGCAGGGCGTCGTGCAACTGTTGGCGCAGCGCGTGGTCCAGCGTGTTGAGGGGCGGATGGTTCAGGCCGAGCAGCAGGACGCCGTCCTGGCGCGTGGCGTGGATGCGGGTTTGTTCAGGCGTGGGCATGGCGATGCGGGAATGGGAAAAAAGCGGATTTCAGGCGCTGGCGGGCGCGGCAAGGCCGTCGGCCAGCAGGGCGAGATGGTCGTCCTGCGAACCGAAGGCCGCGTCGCAGCACAGCAGCTTGCGGTAGTAGTGCCCGATGGGATATTCGTAGGCCATGCCCATGCCGCCGTGCAACTGGATGGCCTGGCCGCCGACGTGGCGCGCGCTTCGGCCCACCGTGAGCTTGGCCAGGCCGAGGTCGCGGCGCGCCTCGGCGTCGCCCGCGGCGGCGGCATCGGCTCGCAGGGCCGCCAGCAAGGTCATGGAGCGGGCGCGTTCGGCGGCGATCAGCATGTCCACGTAGCGGTGCTGCAGCACTTGCAGCGCCGCCAGCGGCTTGCCGAACTGACTGCGTTCGTGCAGATAGTCGCGGCAGATTTCCAGCGAACGCTCCATGGCGCCCAGGGCGAGGGCGCAGGTGGCCGCCAGGCCGCGGTAGACGGCCCGCAGCAGCAGGGTTTCGGCCGCCGGGCCGCTGGCCAGGCAGGCCGTGGCGGGCGTGTCCTGGAAGACCAGGTCGGCGCTGCGCGTGCCGTCGGCCAATGGGGCGCCGCCGCGGGTCAGGCCGTCGGCGGCGCCGTCCACCAGGAGCAGCGCCACGCCGTCCTCGCCGCGCGCCGCGACCACGAGCCAGTCGGCTTCCGCGCCGTTGTCGACCAGCACCTTGCGGCCGGACAGCAGCCAGGTTTCGCCCCGGCGCTCGGCGCGGGTATCGGCCGGGAGCGGCGCGAAGCCGCGGTCGCTTTCGGTCCAGGCGAGCGCCAGGCTGGCCTGGCCGGAAATCGCGGCCCGCAGGGCGCGCGCCGCCGCCGAG
>NZ_UFQC01000079.1 GCF_900496975.1 Achromobacter veterisilvae | reverse complement strand
CGCAAGCGCCCGCGCCCCAGGCGGCGGCCCTGCCCCCCAATCCCGCGGCCGCCCTCGCCCAGGAGGGCGCGGCGGCCACGGCCGGCAAGCCGGGAAGCCCCGCAACGCAAGCCGATACCCCCACCGCGGCCAAGGGGGCCAACGCCGCGGCCCACGCGGCGCTTGCCGCCGGCGGCCCTCCGGCGCGCGCGCTGGGGCAGGCCCTGCGCCAGGCGCTGCAAACCAGCGGCCTGTTCTATGAGTCCCACCTGACCGACATGGTCTTCGGCCGGACCAATCCCTCCCAATTGCGGGACGAACCCCAGGCCCGGCTGGACAAGAACGCCGAACCCCAGAACGCGGCGCCCGCCCGGGCGCGGTCCGAACCCAGCGCCGCCGCCCGTTCCAGCGCCGACGCGCCGTCCGCCCCGGGCTCCTCGGGCTCGTCCGCCGCGCCCGCGCCCGGCACGCCCATCGCCGGCATCCACCAGGACCTGACCGTGCTCGTCCGCCAGCAGCTCGACGTGCTGGCCAACCAGGCCCTGACCTGGCAGGGCGAAGCCTGGCCCGGAACGCCCATGGAATGGGAAGTGGAGCGCGACCCCTACGGCGGCGACCCCGATTCCGCGGTGCCCACCTGGGCCACCCGGCTGAAACTGGACCTTCCGCGCCTGGGCCTGGTCGACGCCCGGCTGAACCTGGCGGGCGACCAGCTCGTGCTGCAGGTCATCGCCCCCCACAGCGCGGCCGAGATCCATGAAGCCTCGGACACGCTGCGCTCTCGCCTGCTGGCCGCGGGACTGACCCTGAGCAATCTGTCGGTCAACGTGGTGGAACCGCGTCCCGTCATCCCGGCCGACATCTGATGAGCACGCCCTCCCATTCCCCCGACACCGGCCCGAACTCCAACCGCAACGCGGCGGTCGCCATCTCCTATGAGGAAAAAGACGGCGCGCCGCGCGTGGTGGCCAAGGGCTACGGCCAACTGGCGGACACCATCGTCCGGGCCGCCGAAGAGAACGGCCTCTATGTCCACGAATCCCGTGAATTGGTCGGATTGCTCATGCAGGTGGACCTGGATGCGCATATCCCGCCCCAACTCTACGTAGCAGTGGCAGAATTGCTGGCTTGGCTATACCGCCTGGAATCGCGCGAGCTGCCCGAAACCACGCCCCCCGCCTGACCCTACTGATTGAGGACGACCATCGTGTTGGACGCCAGCGACCCGGAATTCCTGCTGACTCGGCCGGAAGACATGCGCGCAGCCCTGTTCGAGCTGACGCACCCCGACAGCCACATCCTGGTGCGCGACGCCGCGGACCGCGAGATGGCCGTGCTCATCCTCGGCGCGGACAAGGAGACTCGCCAGTTCTTCTGGCGGCCCCGCGACTATGCCGGCGCGGACTTCGAACACTCCGACAGCATGGGCCTGCTGAGCGGCACCACCTTCTATTTCAACGCCACGGCCTACGGCGGCGTGCAGATCCGCTTCCGCGTGCAGCGGCCCGAGGTGATCCATTTCGACGACGGCAGCGCCGCCCTGATGTCTCCCTTCCCGGAACGCCTGGCCCGGATCCAGCGCCGCAAGATGTTCCGCGCATCGCTGATCGCCAGCGCCAGCCGCTGCCACGCGACCTGGCAGGCCTCGCCCCAGGAAAAGCCGTGCAGCTTCACCGTGCGCGACATTTCCGTGGATGGCGTGGGCCTGCGCGCCGCAGTGGAGGTGGGCGCCCTGCCCCAGCGCGGCGCCGTCATGGAGAACGTACAACTGGACTTCGGCGAACTGGGCAGGATCAGCGCCAACCTGGAAGTGCGCAACGTCTATCCCGTTTCGGGCCAGCCGATGATGCAGGGCGCCAGCCCAAGCGAGGCCGCGCCGCGGCACGTCTCGCTCACCGGCGAGCCGCCGGTAAGCCATCTGGGAGCGGTATTCCTGAACCTGGACGCGCGCCAGGAAAACTGGCTGCAGCAGGTGGTGTGGCGCCTCGAGCGAGGCGCGCAGCGCAACTGACCGGGGGCCAGGTCCCCGCGCCGCGATCAGACGGCCATCGAGGAGATTTCCTTGTAGGCCGCGACCAGCCTGTTGCGCACCTGCACCGCCGTCTGGAAGCCGATGCTGGCTTTCTGCATGTCGATCATGACGTCATTGAGCGAGATGTCCGGCGCGCCCAGCTCGAAGGCCTTGGCCTGGGCCGTGGCCGCGTTCTGGGCGGCCGTGACGCGGCGGATGGAACGCTGCAGTTCGGCGGCGAAGCCGTCCGGCTGGACGGCCACTTCGCCCGCGGCGAGGTTGCCCGTCTCCGCCTTGCTGACGACCGCGCGCATCTGCTGGAGCATGCTTTCGATACCGGACAAGCCTGATACGGCCATTACTGATTCCTTGCTGGTGGGGATTACGCCAAAGTTGCATAAAGCGTAACGCCTGTCGCGCCCGGCCATAGCCGACAAGAACCGCCAAAAACCCCGACATTTCCTCGAATGCGGCCGCCTTCGGCCAGGGCCGCGGCGGACCCGCGCGCCTTCCTGGCGACATAGGGGATAAGTAACGCCAAAAACCGGCTGTTTTCAACGATTGGGATTGTCGTCTCAAGGGCAATAATCCACGCTCTCCCCAGACCAGAAGCACGTTGCATGTGTAATCTGCCCTACCAAGACATGAAGCTCCATTCCCAGCTCCGCGCAGCCTGCGGGAGCCGTCGATGAATCAGCAGGCCACCCTGAGCTCGTCGCTGCTGGCGAAGTTCCCCGTGCTGGAGAAGGTGCGCGCGCTGCCCAAGCCCGTCCTGCTCGGCGCGGCGGCAGCCGTCGTCGCGGCGATCGTCGCCGTCGCGATGTGGAGCAGCGAACCCAACTACAAGGTCCTGTTCTCGAACCTGGACGACCGCGACGGCGGCGCCATCGTGACGGCGCTGGGAACGATGAACGTGCCCTATCGCTACAACGATACCGGCACCGCCCTGCTGGTTCCGGCCGACCGCGTGTACGACGCCCGGCTGCAGTTGGCGTCCCAGGGCCTGCCGCGCGGCGGCTCCGTCGGCTTCGAACTGATGGACAACGCCCGCTTCGGCGCAAGCCAGTTCGCCGAGCAGATCAACTACCAGCGCGGCCTGGAAGGCGAGCTGGCCCGTTCGATCGAAGCCATGCACACCGTGCAGCATGCCCGCGTGCACCTGGCCATGCCGCGCCAATCGCTGTTCGTGCGCGAACGCCAGGCCCCCACCGCCTCGGTATTGCTGAACGTCTACCCGGGCCGCAGCCTGAGCGACGCCCAGGTCTCCGCGATCTCCTGGCTGGTGGCGTCGAGCGTCCCCGAGCTGACCGCGGAAAACGTGTCCATCGTGGACCAGAACGGCCGCCTGCTGTCCGCGCCGCTGGGCGAAGGCCGCGGCATGGACGCCGACCAGATGCGCTTCGTGCGCGAGATGGAACAACGCACGGTCGAGCGCATCCTCACCATCCTGAACCCGCTGGTGGGTCCGGGCAACGTCCATGCCCAGGCGAGCGCGGACGTCGACTTCTCCCGCCGCGAGGAAACGTCGGAAATCTATCGTCCGAACCAGGAACCCGGGCAGGCCGCGGTGCGCAGCCAGCAGACCAGCGATTCCACCCAGCGCGGCGTCAACCCCGCGCAAGGTGTCCCCGGCGCGCTGTCGAACCAGGCGCCGACCAACGCGCAGGCGCCGATCGCCAACCCGCCCCAGCCGCAGCCGCCCCGCCCGGGCCAGCCGCAGCAGCCGGCCAATGCCCAGCAGCAACAACAGCAGCAGACCGGCACCCAGACGCCGGCCTCCAACCTGAACGAACGCCGCGACGCGACCACGAACTATGAAGTGGACCGCACCATCAGCCACATCAAGCAGCCGGTGGGCGCGCTCAAGCGCCTGTCGGTCGCCGTGGTCGTCAACTACATCCGCGACAAGGACGGCGAGCCGCAGGCCCTGCCGCCCGAAGAACTGAGCAAGCTCACCAATCTGGTCCGCGAAGCCATGGGCTACTCGGAAACGCGCGGCGACTCGCTGAACCTGGTCAACAGCCAGTTCAACGATGGCCCGCCGCCGGTGCCGCTCTGGCGCGATCCGGAAATGATCACGCTGTTCAAGACGATCCTGGCGTGGCTGGTCGGTGGCGTGCTGGCGCTGTGGCTGTATCGCCTGCTGCGCCGCACGGTGGGCGAATACCTGTACCCGCCGGTCGATCCCGAGCAGGCCGAGGCCGATCGCATCGAGGCGGCGCGCGAAGCCCAGGAAACGGCCCGCGCCAAGGAAGTGGACCGCTATCAGGACAACCTGGAGCGCGCCCGCACGATGGCCAGCAAGGATCCGCGCGCGGTCGCGATGGTTCTGCGCACTTGGATGAGCAAAGATGAAAAATGATTCCCTTCCGCTGGACGGCATGACGCGCAGCGCCGTCCTGATGATGTCGCTGGGCGAAGACGCGGCGGCCGAGGTCTTCAAGTATCTCAGCGCCCGTGAAGTCCAGCAGGTCGGCGGCGCCATGGCCAGCCTGAAGCAGGTCACCCGCAACGACGTGGCGGTGGTGCTGGAAGAGTTCCGCCAGGAGGCCGACCAGTTCATGGCCGTCACCCTGGGGTCGGACGACTACATCCGCACCGTGCTGACCAAGGCGCTGGGCAGCGACCGCGCGGCCGGCCTGATCGAGGACATCCTGGAGGCCGGCGAAGGCGGCAGCGGCATCGACGCGCTGAACTGGCTGGATCCGAACACGGTGGCCGAGCTGATCGGCGACGAACACCCGCAGATCATCGCGACCATCCTGGTGCACCTGGAGCGCGACCGCGCCGCGGGCGTGCTGGCGCTGCTGACCGACCGCCTGCGCAACGACGTGATGCTGCGGATCGCCACGTTCGGCGGCGTGCAGCCCGCCGCGCTGTCCGAACTGACCGAAGTGCTGAATTCCGTGCTGGCCGGCCAGGGCGCCAAGCGCAGCAAGATGGGCGGCGTGCGCACCGCGGCCGAGATCCTGAACATGATGAATTCCGCCGAAGAGGAAACCGTCGTCGCCAGCCTGCGCGAACGCGACAACGACCTGGCGCAGAAGATCATCGACGAAATGTTCGTCTTCGACAACCTGCTCGACGTCGAGGACCGCGCCATCCAGCTCATCCTCAAGGAAATCGACAACGACACCCTCATGGTCGCGCTCAAGGGCGCCCCGGAGGAGCTGCGCGCCAAGTTCCTGCGCAACATGTCCAGCCGCGCGGCGGAAATGCTGCGCGAGGACCTGGAAGCCCAGGGCCCCATCCGCATGTCCAAGGTCGAGACCGAACAGAAGAAGATCCTGCAGATCGCGCGCCGCCTGGCCGAAAGCGGCCAGATCGTCCTGGGCAACCAGGGAGACGACACGTATGTCTGAAGCGGACAGCGGCGCGACGACGCTCAGCTCGCGCAGCGCCGCCTGGCGGCGCTGGCAGATGCTGTCGTTCGACGAGCCGGCGCCCGTCGAGGTCGAGCCCGAACCGGAACCCGATCCCGGGCCGGACCCCGAGGTCGTCATGGCCCAGTTGCGCGCCCAGGCGCGGGCGGAAGGCCGCGCGAAGGGGCACGCCGAAGGCCACGCCGCCGGCTTCGAAGCCGGCCGCCAGGCGGGCCACGAGGCCGGCCTGGCCGCCGGACGCGAACAAGGCTACGCCGAGGGCCTGGCCCAGGCGCGCGAACAGGGCGCGGCCGAAGCGCAGCATCTGCATGCGCTGATGCAGGCCTGCGCCGTATCGCTGGGCTCGCTGGAAGAAAAAATGGGCCAGGGCCTGCTCACGCTGGCCCTGGACATCGCCCAGCAGGTCGTGCGCACCACCCTCGCCGAACAGCCCGAAACCGTGGCCGGCGCGGTCCGCGAAGTGCTGCACATCAATCCGTCCGCCGGCGGCCAGATGCGCCTGTGGGCGAATCCGGCGGACATCGAACTGATCCGCCTGCACCTGGCCGACGAACTCAAGGAAGGCCATTGGCGCGTGCTCGCCGATGAATCCATCGCGCGCGGCGGCTGCCGCGCCGAGACGCCGTTCGGCGATATCGACGCCACCCTCCAGACGCGCTGGCGCCGCGTCGCGGCCTCGCTGGGCCGCAACGTGTCCTGGGAGGACCCCGCGTGACCGGCAAACCGGCGCCCTCGACGGCCGTGCCTACACCGGCCGTGCCCATACCGGCCGTGCCTACGCCGGCCGCGCCTATACCGGCCGTGCCCATCATCGACCGCTGGCAGACCCAGTTGCAGATCGGTTCGATCCGGGCCGCGTCGACCGACCCCTGGCTGGTCAGCGGCAAGATCACGCGCGCCACGGGCCTGGTGCTGCATGCCACCGGCCTGCGCCTGCCGGTGGGCGCGGCCGCCCGCATCGAAATCGCCCGCGGCCACGACCATTGGGCGGACGCCGAAGTCGTCGGCTTCGACGGCCACACGCTGTACCTGATGCCGCAGGCGGACATCTCCGGCCTGCCGCCCGGCGCGCGCGTCGTGCCTGGCGAACCCCCTGTCCAGCGCCAGATCCCCCTGCCGCGCAAGGCCGAACTCAACGGCAACGCCAAGCCGCAGCTCGGCCGCCACCTGCCGGTGGGCAATGCCCTGCTGGGCCGGGTGCTGGACGGCGCCGGGCGGCCGCTCGACGGCCTGGGCCCGCTGACGGGCGCCGAACTCGCGCCCCTGTCCGCCCAGCCGATCAACCCCTTGTCGCGCGCGCCCATCGATACCGTGCTCGACACGGGCGTGCGCGCGATCAACGGCCTGCTCACCGTGGGCCGCGGCCAGCGCATGGGCCTGTTCGCCGGCTCCGGCGTCGGCAAGAGCGTGCTGCTGGGCATGATGGCCCGCTACACCAAGGCCGACGTGATCGTCGTGGGCCTGATCGGCGAACGCGGCCGCGAAGTCAAGGAATTCATCGAACACAACCTGGGCCCCGACGGCCTGGCCCGTTCGGTCGTGGTGGCCGCGCCCGCCGACGTATCCGCCCTGCTGCGCCTGCAAGGCGCCGCCTACGCCACCCGCCTGGCGGAACACTTCCGCGACCAGGGCCTGGACGTGCTGCTGATCATGGACTCGCTGACCCGCTACGCCATGGCGCAGCGCGAGATCGCGCTGGCCATCGGCGAGCCGCCCGCCACGAAGGGCTACCCGCCCTCGGTATTCGCCAAGCTGCCCATGCTGGTCGAGCGCGCCGGGATGGGCGCGCCCGGCCCGTCGGGCAAGGCCGGCTCCATCACGGCGTTCTACACCGTGCTGGCCGAAGGCGACGACCAGCAGGACCCGATCGCCGACTCGGCGCGCGCCATCCTGGACGGCCACGTCGTGCTGTCGCGGCACCTGGCCGAAGCGGGCCATTACCCGGCCATCGACATCGAAGCGTCGATCTCGCGCGCCATGACCTCGCTGATCCCGCCGGAGCAATTCGCCGTGGTGCGGCGCTTCAAGCAATGCCTGTCGCGCTACCAGCGCAACCGCGACCTGATCGCGGTGGGCGCCTACGCCGCCGGCAACGACCCGCAGCTCGACGACGCCATCGCGCGCTATCCGCGCCTGGAAGCCTTCCTGCAGCAGGACATCGGCGAAAACATCGGCTACGCGGATGCCGTCGGCCAGTTGCGCGCCAGTTTCGAATTGAGAGACACCTATGCCTAGCCAATTGCCCCTGGACATGCTGATCGACCTGGCCAAGGAAAGCACGGACGAAGCCGCGCGCCTGCTGGGCCGGCTCAACGCCGAACGCGGCAACGCCGAGCGCCAGCTCGGCATGCTGCACGACTACCGCCAGGACTATCTGGAACGTCTGCAGCAGGCGATGACGAACGGCATGTCGGCCAGCGACTGCCACAACTACCAGCGCTTCATCGGCACCCTGGACGACGCGATCGGCCAGCAGCAGACCGTGCTGCGCCAGGCCGACGAAAACCTCGCCAAGGGACGCCAGTACTGGCAGCAGGAAAAACGCAAGCTCAATTCCTACGACGCCCTGGCGCAGCGCGAACTGCGCGCCCAGGCCGTGGTGGAATCCCGCCGCGAACAGCGCGCCAACGACGAATACTCCGCCCGCCTGGTCCAGCGCCAGGCCGGCATGCATTAAGCGATACCTAACAGGAAGCCCCAGATGACCGCTCCCCTGCCCTTGCCCACCATCGCGCCCGCCGCCCCGGCCTCGATCGCCGACGCGCTCGGCGCCAAGCCGGCGCCCGCGAACAAGAAGGGTCCCAGCTTCTCCGATGTGCTGGCCCAGCAACGCCCCGCTCAGCAGCGTCCGGAT
This sequence comes from Achromobacter veterisilvae, assembly GCF_900496975.1. Lineage (GTDB taxonomy): Bacteria > Pseudomonadota > Gammaproteobacteria > Burkholderiales > Burkholderiaceae_B > Achromobacter > Achromobacter veterisilvae. The sequence continues at coordinate 492 of NZ_UFQC01000079.1, read as the reverse complement.
CAGGCCGCAGGCACCCGCCCCGCGGACGCCGCGGCGAAGGCGCCCGCCAAGGGCCAGCAGGGCTCGGACGATCCCGCCGCCCGCGCGGAAGGCGCCGCCGCCGGCGCCATCGACGAGGCCGCCCAGGCGGCCGCGCAGGCCGAAGCCGGCGCGCTGGCCGTCGCGGCGGCCCAGCCGGCCGTCGTGCTGCCGCAGCAGGCGCTGGAAATCGCCGCCCAGGCGGCGGAACAGGTACAGCTTGCGCGCAGCAATGCCGCGGCCACGGCCACTGCCATGAGCACCGGCGCCGCCGTGCTCACCGCGGCGCTGGGCGCCGCCGACGCGGCCGTTACCGTGGGCACGCCCGTCGCGGCCACCGCGCAGCAGGCGGAAGCCGCCGCCGCGCTCGCCGTCCGCGACGCCGAAGCCGCGCTGCCGGTCGTCACCGAGGCCGTCAAGCCCGGCAACAACCAGGCTCCCGCGCAAGCGCCGGCCGCGCCCGCCGCCGCGGCC
>NZ_UFQC01000078.1 GCF_900496975.1 Achromobacter veterisilvae | reverse complement strand
CGCCACGGCGCGCCGGCACGCGCGCGGGCGCCGCGCCCTGTTGTGGCTGCTGTTCATCGTGGCGTTGGGCGGCGCGGGCGTCTACGCCTGGCTGGCCTCGGGCCTGGGCGTCCAGAACGCCCTGATTACCCGGTCGGAAGTCGTCCAGCCCAATCCGCCCGTGGTCCATCCCCTGCCGCAAGCGGCCCCGCAGGCCGCTCCCGCGTCCCGGCCGCCGCCCGAGCCGGCGGGCCAGGCTCCCGCGGGCGCCGCATCCCCGGAAAACCCGGCGCCTTCCGCGCCGCCCGCCGACGCGCCAGCCGCGATGCCGGCGCCGCGGGAGTCCGCGTTCCCGGAAACGCCCGCGGCCACGGCCGAGGACGCCGCCAAGCCCAAGCCCGTGCCTGTACTGGTGCGGCTGGACATCCGCCCCTGGGGAGAAGTGTGGATCAATGGCGTGGCCCGGGGAATCAGCCCGCCGGTCAAGGAGCTCAGGCTGATTCCCGGCAAGTACCAGGTGGTGCTGCGCAATGCCGGCCTGCCGCCGTACCGCGCGACGCTCGAGGTAAAGGCCGGCCGGCCGGGCGTGATTTCGCACACCTTCCAGTAGGCGGCCGCGCCTCGCTATGCCGCCGGCAAGCCGTGGGGGCGATGCTTTTCGGCGGAAGCTTCCGGCGCCATCGGCAGGCGCAGCGTGAAGACCGAGCCGGCCCCCGGTTCGCTGCTTACCTCCACGGATCCGCCATGGCGCTCGGCCACGGTGCGCACGAATGCCAGCCCCAGGCCCGCGCCGCCCGCGTCGCCGCGGGTTTCGATTCCCACGCGTGAAAACGGCTCGAACAGGCGGCCCAGGTCCTTGGCCGCGATGCCGTGGCCCTGGTCGCGTATGCCGACCCGCCAGAAACCGGATGCCTCGTCGATGCCGCACTCGATGCGCGTCTGCGGGGGGCTGTACTTGATCGCGTTGTCTATCAGGTTGCACAACGCGCGCATGAGCAGGGTCTGGTCGCCGCGGATGTAGGCGGCGGGCAGCGGCAGCCGCAGGTCCAGCGCGATGCCGCGTTTCTGCGCCGAGGCCCAGAACTCGTCCACGGCGTCCTGCAGCAGGCTGCCCAGGTCCAGCTCCACCGCGCTGATGGTCATGGATTCGGCGCGCGTCAGATGCACGAAATCATCGACCAGGTGCAGCGTGCGCCGGGCCAGCGCGGCGATGCGGTCGAGCGTTTCGTTCGGTCCTTCGCGGGATCCGCCTTCCTGCTTCATTTCCACCAGCGCCAGGATGGAGCTTTGCGGCGCGCGCATGTCGTGCGAGATGAAGCGCAGCGTCTCTTCGCGCTGGCGTTCCGCCTGGCGGATGCGCGAGATATCGGTCAGCGTGGCGACGGTGCCCGCGAAGTTCCCTTCGGCGGTATGGATGGGGGAGCATTTCAGGATGAGGTCGCGTCCCGCATGGTCGCGCAGCTCCAGGTCCGCGCTCCATGGAGACGACCCCGCGGCCGGACCCTGGCCGCTGAGCGCTTCGGCGACGCGTTGCCGCGTGGCGGGATCGGAGATGGTCTTTTCAAGCAGGTGGATGGCGGGGCGGCCGACGCGGGGCGGGCGCATGCCCAGGCGCTGGAAGTACATGACGGCGGCCTGGTTGCGGAATCGCATGCGGCCGTCCTGATCGAAGACGAGCGTGGCGTCGGGCATGCCGTCCAGGCCGTCGGCCAGGAAGCGCCGCAGGTTGCGCACGCGCGCAAGTGCCCGGCGCAATTCCCCGACCCGGCTTTCGAGCGACGCGCTGGGCCCGGCGGCCTGGGCGCGGGCCTCGTTCAGCACCGGCGGATATTCGCGCTGCAGGCGGCGCAGTTCGTTGTCCATGTACCGCAGCGCCGCCTCCTGGCTGCGCCAGCTCCATAGCGGGTAGCACAGCGCCACGCCCAGCAGCGCCGCGGTCGGGGCGAACCAGAAATGGCCGGAGGCCAGCAGCAACAGTGCGGCCAGCAGGATGCCGGCCAGCAGCGCGACGCATACCAGCAGGGCGCGTTTCGGCGACAAACGCCACAAGGCAAGGCAGGCCAGCAGCACGGGCAGCGCCGAGAACAGCCCGTTCCACCAGGCGGGCGGCCGCTGGAAGGCGACGTCGTCGCGCGCGGCCTGCAGCAGGTTCGCGATGATCTCCACGCCAGACATGCCGCTCACGTCGTGGGAAACCGGCGTCGGGTAAGCGTCGCCCAGGCCCGTGGCCCACGCGCCGACCAGCACGTACTTGCCGCGCAGCGCCTCGGGCGGCACGTCGCCGCGCAACACCGAAAGATACGAAACGGTGCGCACGTGCGCGGTGGGGCCGGAGTAAGGGATCAGCATGCCGCCGTCCGGCGCGGCGCGTTTCAGGAATTCTTGCGCCTGTTCCGCCTCGCCGCCGACTTCCAGCATCGACAAGGCCAGGTGGTTCCAGCGTTCTCCCGCCACGTCCGCGGTCAACGTGGCCGCCCGGACGGCGCCGTCGGAGTCGACGCGCGCGTTGATGAAGCCTTTCGCGGCCGCGGCTTGCGCCAGGCCGGGGATGGGGGCGCTGATGCTGGATGGACGGTTGAGCCGGTCCAGCACGATGGGCAGGACGGTGCGTCCGTTGCGCCGGATGCTGTCGGCGAGAATGCGATCGTCGTGGGGGTTGGCTGTGTCCGCCTCTCCGAAAATCAGGTCGAGCCCGACGGCGCGGGCCTCCCGCAACCGCTCCAGCAGCGCCGCGTGGACCGCGCGCCGCCAGGGCCAGCGTCCCAGGGCGTCGATGCTGGCGTCATCGATCGCCACGATCAGGATGTCCGGGTCGGCGCTGCGTCCCGTTATCGATACGGTGCGGTCGTAGAGGATCTGGTCGAACCGGCCAAGGCCGTTGAGCGAGCCCAGCAGGCCGGCCAGCACCGCCAGCGCCAATGTCAGCCACAGCCCTGAGCGCGAGGTCCGGTCCGGGGGATCGGCGGCGGCCATGCGGGGCTCCTTTCAGCGGCCAGCCGGCCCTAGTACTCGGTGAGCGTGACGAAGCCGCCCGTGCCGCTCTCGACCCCGAGACCGAAGGAAGTCATGAGCTGGTTGACGCCTTCGAAGGTGGCGATCGCGTCCTGGCCGCCCAGACCCAGGTCGTCCACGGCGCGCACGGACACGTAATAGGTGCCGGGGCCGGGCGCCGAGAACCGGATGTCGTTGCTGGGAAAGCTCGCGGACGATACCGGCAGCGTGCCGTCGGCATCGCGCGAGACGCGCACCAGGTAGCTCTGCGCGCCGGCCACCGGGGAAACGTCGGCGGTCCAGGCGCCGCCGCCCGCGCGCACGGGTTCGCCCAACCGCGGAGCGGCAAGCAGCGCGCGCATGCCGGAGACGACGCCGTCCGCGCCGACGGCCGCGCCATAGCCCTTGGCCACGGCGACCGGCTTGGCGGGCCGCTCGCCCGGCGCATGGGGTTGCAGGCGCACGCTGCCCTCCAGCACTTCGCTGCGCGCGCCCTGGGCGCCGCTTTGCACCCGGAAGCGCGTGCCGCGCACGCCGGTCACCGCGACGGGCGTGCGGACTTCGAACCGGCCCACGCCTTCCCCGGCGGGAGCCACCGAAGATTCGACGCTGCCGCGCTGTACCTGGACGACCGAGTCCGTCAGCGCGGTGCCTTCGAACTGGCGCAAGCGCATCAATTCGACGGCTCCGCCGGCCGGCAGCGTCAGCTTGGAGCCGTCGGCCAGTTCCAGCGTGACGAAGCCGTTGGATTCCGTGGCGACGGTGCTGCCTTCGGCCACCGTGTCGCCGGCCCGCAAGGACTTGCCGTCGATGCTCGCCTGGCCGCTGACGTGCAGCACGCGCGCGCTGGCGGCGCGCTCGGGGATCATGGAAAGCGGGATGCGGAGTTCCTGTCCGATCGGCAGCAGCTCCGGCGTGACGACCTGGTTCAAGGTTTGCAGGTGGCTCCAGTTGGCCTGGTTGCGCGTATACCGGGTGGCGAGGTCGATCAAGGTGTCGCCCTGGCGGACGCGGTAGATGAAATCGTCTCCGAGCGCGCCGGCCGGCTGGCTGCGCGCGGGCGCCACGAGCATCAGGCAGGACATCAGGGCAAGCAGGGAAAGCGCGCGGCAGCGGCTCATGACAATCGAATCTCCGGGAATGCGCGGGACCGCGCTTACTGCTGACTGGGTTGAACGTCTTCGGCCGGGGCGGTCAGTTCGAGCCGGTAGCCCAGGGCATAAGAGGAAGAGAGACGCACGCCATGCTCGGGACGCAACTGGAGTTTTTGCCGGATGTTCGACAAATGGGTGTCCAGCGTGCGGGAGGTGGCGGGAATCTCCCGATTCCAGACGCATTCGGCCAGCACGTCGCGCGACATGAGGCGGCCGATATTGCGGAAAAACAGCAAGGCCAGGTCGAATTCCTTCGGCGCCAGGGCGATCGGCGTGGAATTCAGCGAGATCGCGCGGCCGGCGGGTTCGATGCGGTAGCGCGCGACGTCGAAGGCGTCGTTGGCGGGCTCGGCGATCTGGCTGCGGCGCAGCAACGCCGCCACGCGGGCCAGCAGCTCCTGGGGGCGCCAGGGCTTGACGATGTAATCGTCGGCGCCCGCGCGCAGGCCTTCCACAAGGTCTTCCTCGCTGGAGCGGTTGGTCAGGAAAATGACCGGGATGCGTGGACCGATATTGATGCGCAGCCAGCGCACGACGTCGTCGCCGTCGATATCGGGCAGGTGCCAGTCCAGCAGCACCAGGTCGAAATGCTCGACGCGCAGCGCGGCCAGGAGATCCCGGCTCTGCTGATAACTGGTGCAGGAGTATCCCGCGGAGGTCAAAACTTGCTGGATGCGGCGTGCTTGGTCCAGGTCATCTTCCAGCGACGCGATTTTCATCAGACGTGTTCTCGCGAAGGTTTGCTACGCAAGCGCGCGCTATTGGCGCCCTACTGCAAGAGGGTGAGGGAATTCTAGTAAACGAATGATAACTCGGGCAGTGTCCCCGCTGGCTACGTTATGGCAAGAACTGTCAAACATTGCAAAGTTGACGAATCTTGACTGGAGTTGTTGCGTAACAACGCGCCACACTGTCTCAATCGTCCCATTGCCGAAGGTACAGGAGGAAGCGGGTCGAATTGCTGGGAACCACTATGAATCAATTGCGCATACTAATGATGTCACCGGACGAGACGGCTCGCGGCGCTGCCGTGTCCGCTTTGCTGCAGGCCGGCATTTCCGCGCGCGGCTGCTCGACTTCTCTTGAATTGTTCGGGCTGCTGAACGGCGGCGCCTATGACGGGGTGGTCCTCGACGTGGGGACCCTGGGGGAAATCGGCTACGCGCTCGTGGCGCGGCTGCATGGTTCTTCATCCCTGGGTATCGTGGTGACGGGACGCAACATGTCCGTGGACAGCCGTCTGCGCTGCCTGCAGAGCGGCGCGGACGCCTGCCTGCCCGATCCGCAGGATCCGCGCGAACTGGCGTGTATCCTGCTGTCCCTGGCGCGCCGCCTGCCGTCGGGGCAACAGGACGCCGCCCCGGCCGAGACGGCCGCGAACGGCCAATGGGAACTGCGCGACCAGGGCTGGACGCTGGCCGCGCCTTCGGGAACGACCCTCTCGCTGTCGGCCAATGAGCGCCTGATCGTGCGTTCGCTGCTGGAAGTGGCGGGCAGGGCGGTCGGACGGTCCGAGCTGGGCGAAGAGCTGCAGGTCGAGGGCGGCAGCGCGCGGGCCAGCGGCTCCCGCAGCATCGACGTGATCGTCAGCCGGCTGCGCCGCAAGGCCGAACTGGCCGGCCTGATATTGCCGATCCGCACGGTCTACGGCAGCGGCTACCTGTTCGCCGACCAATAGAAAGACGGGGCGCGGGCGAGTACACTGGGCCCACGCCGCCGCTATTCGCGGCCCGGACGCGAATCCAGCCTGGCCTCGCGCTTTTGCCCCGATTTCCGCCCCGATCCGGATCCTGGATGTCCGGTTTATACGACCCCAATTTTCATGACTGGCGCCTAACAGGCCGTCTTCTGCCGGCAACGCGCCGCCTGGGCGGGGTTTACAAATTTCTTTGACAGTGCGCCCAAATCTCAGTTATGCTAAAGGGCTAACTGCTTTATTTCGCGCGCAAAATTTGGCCGCAGTAGGGTCTGGATGTTTTGGGCCAGGAAACGAGGTGCGTCACGAGCCTTTCGTTTCATGGCCACGAGTGGGGCTTTGCCCCGCGGCTTCTACCCCTACGGCACCCGGTTTTGTGCGTTTTGTCACAGTTTGTTGGCAAATCCGCTCTTTTACGTATACGAACGTTTGAGGCGGTTTTGCGCGAACTGCCTGCTCCGAAGCTCACAGCCTGAGGAGACTAGTACGCAAGTACTTACCAGTGGTACGTAAAAGGGATTTCAAAGGTCATGCCTACCATTAGCCAACTCGTGCGCAAGCCGCGCGAAGTCAGCATCATCAAAAGCAAGAGCCCCGCGCTCGAAAACTGCCCGCAACGCCGCGGCGTGTGCACTCGCGTGTACACCACCACCCCCAAGAAGCCGAACTCCGCTCTGCGTAAGGTTGCCAAAGTGCGTCTGACCAACGGTTACGAAGTCATTTCGTACATCGGCGGTGAAGGCCACAACCTGCAAGAGCACTCGGTGGTTCTGGTGCGCGGCGGTCGTGTGAAGGACTTGCCCGGTGTGCGTTACCACATCGTGCGCGGTTCCCTCGACCTGCAAGGCGTCAAGGACCGCAAGCAAGCCCGCTCGAAGTACGGCGCCAAGCGCCCGAAGAAGGCCTGATAACGAGTCCGCAGTACCCCGAAGTGGCGGAAATCCGTCATCAGGGAAGTGCAACCGCGCCGACCGGAATGCAGGTAGGTGCGCGGCACGTAAGGGGTCGTCCCATTGGGCGGCCATGGCCGTGTAATGAAACACGGTTCAACTGAACAGACACAAGGAAGCAACAATGCCCCGTCGTCGCGAAGTACCCAAGCGCGAGATTCTGCCCGATCCCAAGTTCGGCAGCGTCGAACTCGCCAAGTTCATGAACGTCGTCATGCTGGACGGCAAGAAGGCCGTCGCCGAGCGCATCGTCTATGGTGCCCTCGAGCAAGTGCAAACCAAGACCGGCAAGGAGCCGATCGAAGTTTTCAGCCTGGCGATCAACAACATCAAGCCGATCGTCGAAGTGAAGAGCCGCCGCGTTGGCGGTGCCAACTACCAAGTGCCGGTTGAAGTGCGCCCCGTGCGCCGCCTGGCCCTGGCTATGCGTTGGCTCCGTGAAGCCGCCAAGAAGCGTGGCGAGAAGTCGATGGATCTGCGTCTTGCTGGCGAACTGATCGACGCCTCCGAAGGTCGTGGCGCCGCGATGAAGAAGCGCGAAGACACGCACAAGATGGCAGAGGCCAACAAGGCCTTCAGCCATTTCCGCTGGTAATTTAAGGACTAACCCACCATGGCCCGCAAAACCCCGATCGAGCGCTATCGCAACATTGGCATCTCTGCGCACATCGATGCAGGGAAAACCACCACGACCGAACGTATCCTGTTCTACACCGGCGTCAACCACAAGATTGGCGAAGTGCATGATGGCGCAGCCACCATGGACTGGATGGAGCAAGAGCAAGAGCGTGGCATCACCATTACGTCGGCTGCTACGACGGCGTTTTGGCGTGGCATGGCTAAGAACTACCCCGAACACCGCATCAACATCATCGACACCCCGGGACACGTGGACTTCACCATCGAGGTGGAACGTTCCATGCGCGTCCTGGACGGTGCCTGCATGGTCTACTGCGCGGTGGGCGGTGTTCAGCCCCAGTCCGAAACCGTGTGGCGCCAAGCCAACAAGTACGGTGTGCCGCGTCTGGCCTTCGTCAACAAGATGGACCGCACCGGCGCCAACTTCTTCAAGGTCTACGACCAGTTGAAGACGCGCCTGCGCGCCAATCCCGTGCCCGTGGTGATCCCCATCGGCGCCGAAGACACCTTCAAGGGCGTCATCGACCTCGTCAAGATGAAAGCGATCATCTGGGACGAAGCCAGCCAGGGCATCAAGTTCGACTACGAAGACATTCCGGCCGAACTGCTGGGCACCGCTGAAGAATGGCGCGAAAAGCTGGTCGAGGCCGCTGCCGAGTCGTCCGAGGAACTGATGAACAAGTACCTCGAGACCGGCGCGCTGGACGAAGCCGAGATCAACCTGGCCATCCGCCAGCGCACGATCGCCGGCGAAATCCAGCCGATGCTGTGCGGCACCGCCTTCAAGAACAAGGGCGTGCAGCGCATGCTCGACGCCGTCATCGACTACCTGCCCTCGCCCGTGGATATTCCGCCGGTCGAAGGCACCGATGACGCCGGCAACGAAGTCAAGCGCGAAGCCGACGACAGCGAGAAGTTCTCGGCCCTGGCTTTCAAGCTGATGACGGACCCGTTCGTCGGCCAGTTGACCTTCGTCCGCGTGTACTCGGGCGTCCTGAAGTCGGGCGACACCGTGTACAACCCGATCAAGGGCAAGAAGGAACGTATCGGCCGCATCCTGCAGATGCACGCGAACAACCGCGAGGAAATCAAGGAAGTTCTGGCTGGCGACATCGCCGCCGTCGTGGGCCTGAAGGACGTGACCACCGGCGAAACGCTGTGCGATGTCGATTCGCACGTGACGCTGGAGCGCATGGAGTTCCCCGAGCCCGTGATTTCGCAGGCCGTCGAACCCAAGTCCAAGGCCGACCAGGAAAAGATGGGCCTGGCGCTGTCGCGCCTGGCGCAGGAAGATCCGTCGTTCCGCGTGCGCAGCGACGAAGAATCCGGCCAGACCATCATTTCCGGCATGGGCGAGCTGCACCTGGAAATTCTGGTCGACCGCATGAAGCGCGAATTCGGCGTGGAAGCCAACGTCGGCAAGCCCCAGGTGGCCTACCGCGAAACCATCCGCAAGACGTGCGAAGAAGTCGAAGGCAAGTTCGTCAAGCAGTCGGGCGGTCGCGGCCAGTACGGTCACGTGGTCCTGAAGGTCGAACCGCTGCCTCCGGGCGGTGGCTACGAGTTCGTGGACGCCATCAAGGGCGGCGTGGTGCCGCGCGAGTTCATCCCCGCGGTGGACAAGGGCATCACCGAAACGCTGCCGTCGGGCATCCTGGCCGGCTACCCGGTCGTGGACGTCAAGGTGACGCTGTTCTTCGGTTCGTACCACGACGTGGACTCGAACGAAAACGCGTTCAAGATGGCTGGCTCGATGGCGTTCAAGGAAGGCATGCGCAAGGCTAGCCCCGTGCTGCTGGAACCGATGATGGCCGTTGAAGTCGAAACGCCTGAAGACTACGCCGGTACGGTGATGGGCGATCTGTCCTCGCGTCGCGGTATGGTCCAGGGCATGGACGACATGGTTGGCGGCGGCAAGACCATCAAGGCCGAAGTTCCGCTGGCCGAGATGTTCGGCTACGCCACGAACCTGCGTTCGCTGACGCAAGGCCGCGCCACGTACACGATGGAATTCAAGCATTACTCCGAGGCCCCCAAGAACGTCGCTGACGAAGTCATCGCCGCTCGGGCCAAGTAAATAACCCTTGCCGGGCCCGTCCTTCGGGCGGTCCCGGCAGATATCAAAGTTTCCTTGAAAGTCAAAGGATAGAGATCATGGCAAAAGGCAAGTTTGAACGTACCAAGCCGCACGTGAACGTGGGTACGATTGGTCACGTTGACCACGGCAAAA
>NZ_UFQC01000076.1 GCF_900496975.1 Achromobacter veterisilvae | reverse complement strand
ACCCGCGCGCCGACGCCGCGCCCACCCTGGCGGCCCGCGACGAACCGGAGTCCCCGGCCGCGCTGCCGGGCGCCGAACAGCAATTCCAGGCGCCGCAGCACAACGCGCCGGCCCACGACGTCCTGGCGTCGGCGCTGGCTGCCTCCGCCGCGCAACGCCAGCCCGCGCCGATCGCCAACCCGGCCGCCATCGCGGCGCCCGCCGTTCCCCTGGTGCTGCAAGTCGCCACCCCGGTGGGCGGCACGCATTGGGGCACCGAACTCGGCCAGCAAGTGGTCATGATGAGCCACAACGCGCGCCAGGGCATGCAGACCGCCGAACTGCGCCTGGATCCGCCGGACCTGGGTCCGCTGCGCGTCAGCCTGAACCTGGCCGACGGCGTCGCCAGCGCGTCCTTCGTCTCGGCCCACGCCTCCGTGCGCCAGGCGATCGAAACCGCCATTCCGCAGTTGCAGCAGGCGCTGGCGCAGGCCGGCATCTCGCTGGGCCAGACCAGCGTGGGCGAACAGACCGCCCAGCAGGAGTTCGCGCAACAGGGCGGCAACGGCTCGCAACGGCAGTCCGGCGGCACCCTGGCGGGAGCCGACGGCGTGGCCGAAGCGCCTGTCGCCGTGACGGTGGCGCGCAACGCCAACGCACTGGTGGACACGTTTGCCTGACCGGTCCGCGCCCCGCGTCCGGCATGGCTTGCGGGCGGTGCAGCAATAGCTTGAGATACGCGGCTTTCGCCCTGTTTTTCGCCTCCAAGCCGAGGCGGGATTTGGGGCAGAATGCTTTCATCCACTAAGAACCCGTTTTCATCAGCGGCAAAACACGCATCGACACCGAGATGGCGACTTCCAAATCCACACCCCTGCCTGCGCGCGGCGCACCCATCCCCCGCTCGGGCGGCCTGGGCCGCATTCTTCGCCCGCTGCTGGCGCTCATCGTCCTGCTCATCGTCGCCGCGGCCAGCGCCGGCGCCACCTGGTTCATCGCCCAGCGCATGCAGCCGCAAGGCGGAGCGCCCGTGCAGCTCGGCGTAGGCCAGGTGCCGGGCGGCCAGCCCGGCGCGGGCCAGCCGGGCCACGGCCCCCAGGCCACGCCCACCACCTTCGTCGCGCCGCCCGCCGGCCCGATCGCCGTGCCCGCCCCGATCTTCGTTCCGCTCGAACCCTTCACCGTGACGCTGCAGAATGCGGATACGGAACGCATCATGCACGTCGGCCTGACCCTGCGCGTCAGCGACGACCAGACCCGCACGCGCCTCGAAAAGTACATGCCCGAAGTGCGCAGCCGCATCCTGATGGTGCTGTCGTCGCAATCGCCCATCGGCGTGCAGACGCAGCAGGGCAAGACCGACATGGTCAATGCGATCAAGCAGGCCGTCAATCTTCCGTTCTCGCCCCTGCCTGACGGCCAGTACGTCACCGACGTGCTCTTCACGGCGTTCGTGGTGCAATAAGCATGGCCTACGAGGCATTCCTTTCGCAGGACGAGGTCGACGCGCTGCTCGCTGGCGTCACCGGCGAGAGCGACAGCAAAACCGAAGCGGCAGGCCAGAATACCGGCGCGCGCGCCTATGACCTGAGCTCGCCGGAGCGCGTCGTCCGCCGCCGCATGCAGACGCTGGAGCTGATCAACGAGCGTTTTGCGCGCCACATGCGCAACGTGCTCCTGAACTTCATGCGCCGCAGCGCCGACATCACCGTCGGTTCCATCAAGATCCAGAAGTACGCGGACTTCGAGCGCAACCTGCCGGTGCCGAGCAATCTGAACATGATTCAGATGAAGCCCCTGCGCGGCACCGCGCTCTTCACGTACGACCCGAACCTGGTGTTCCTGGTCATCGACAGCCTGTTCGGCGGCGATGGCCGCTACCACACCCGCGTCGAAGGCCGGGACTTCACCACGACCGAACAGCGCATCATCCGGCGCCTGCTCAACCTGACCCTGGAAAGCTACGGCAAGTCCTGGGATCCGGTCTATCCGATCGAATTCGAGTACGTGCGCTCGGAGATGCACACCAAGTTCGCCAGCATCACCGGCAACAACGAAGTGGTGGTCGTCACGTCCTTCCACATCGAATTCGGCGCCACCGGCGGCGACCTGAACATCTGCCTGCCCTACTCCATGATCGAGCCGGTGCGCGACCTGCTGACGCGGCCGCTGCAGGAAACCACGCTCGAAGAAGTGGACCAGCGCTGGTCGCAGCAGCTTTCCCGCCAGGTGCGCAGCGCCGATATCGACGTCATCGCGGAATTCGCCCGCATCCCGTCCTCGATCCGCGAACTGATGCACCTGAAGGCGGGCGACGTCCTGCCGGTGACCGTTCCGGAATCCATAATCGCCAGCGTCGACGGCGTGCCGTTGATGGAATGCGGCTACGGCGTCTTCAACGGCCAGTACGCCCTGCGCGTACAGAACATGTTTACCCACGATACAGAACCCAACGAGGCCTCTGACCATGACTGACAAGAACGAGCCCGGCACTGGCTCGTCCCCGGCCGACGACTGGGCCGACGCGCTCGCCGAACAATCCCGCGCCAACCCGCCCACCCAGGCCGACGGCCTGAAGCCCCAGGACGACTGGGCCGCCGCGATGGCCGAACAGGCCGCCACGCCGGCGCCGGCAGCAGCGCCCGCGCCCGCGGCTGCTCCCGCCGCCGCCCCCGCCGCGCAATCGGCGGCGCAGTCGGTATTCAAGCCGCTGGCCGGCGCCACCGGCGGCGCGGGCACGGACATCGACCTGATCATGGACGTCCCCGTCCAGCTCACGGTCGAGCTGGGCCGCACCCGCCTGACCATCAAGAACCTGCTCCAGTTGGGCCAGGGCTCGGTGGTCGAACTCGACGGCCTGGCCGGCGAACCGATGGACATCTTCGTCAACGGCTACCTGATCGCCCAGGGCGAAGTGGTGGTCGTCGAGGACAAGTACGGCATCCGCCTCACCGACATCATCACCCCGTCCGAGCGGATCAACCGCTTGAACAACCGTCGCTGACCCCGCCTCCGCCATGACCGAATCCGCCCTCACGCGCGTCATCGTCGGCCTGGTGCTGGTGGTGGCCGCCATCCTGGCCGCGGCCTGGCTGGCCCGCCGCGCCGGGCTGACGCAGCGCGGCGGCGGCAATCTCCTGCGGCAGGTCGCCAGCCTGCCGGTCGGCCCGCGCCAAAGCATCGTGGTGATCGAAATCGAAGACACCTGGCTGGTGGTGGGCGTCGGCCCCAACCAGCTCAATACCCTGCACACCTTGCCCGCCGGCCAGTTGCCGGAAGGTTCCCCATTGCCCGCCGCCGCTTTCGCGGCCAAGCTGGGCCAGGCGCTCAAGCGCCGCTAGCGCCACGCCGCGCTTCACGCCATATCCATGAGTTTGCTCTCTCGCACGACACCTGCCCGCGCCCGCACCGCCGCGCTGCCCCTGTTCGCAGCGGCCGCCGTGCTCGGCCTGGCCTTCTTTCCGGCCGGTGTCGTCGCCCAGGCCACGTTGCCGGCCTTGACGGCCACCCCGGGGCCGAACGGCTCCGAAACCTATTCGCTCAGCATGCAGACCCTGCTGCTGATGACCTCGCTGTCGTTCCTGCCGGCGGCGCTGCTGATGATGACGGGCTTCACCCGCATCATCATCGTCCTGGGCCTGCTGCGCAGCGCCATGGGCACGGCCATGTCGCCGCCCAACCACGTGCTGATCGGCCTGGCGCTGTTCCTGACCTTCTATACGATGTCGCCGGTGTTCGACAAGATCTACGCGGACGCCTACAAGCCGCTGTCCGAGGGCTCGATCCCGTTCGAGACCGCGGTCGAACGCGCGGCCTCGCCCTTGCGCACCTTCATGCTGCACCAGACCCGCGAGAGCGACCTGTCGCTCTTCGCCAACCTGGCCAAGCAGCCGGCCCTGGAAGATCCGGCGCAGGTGCCCATGCGCATCCTGGTGCCGGCGTTCATCACCAGCGAATTGAAGACCGCCTTCCAGATCGGCTTCACCATCTTCATCCCGTTCCTGATCATCGACCTGGTGATCGCCAGCGTCCTGATGGCGCTGGGCATGATGATGGTGCCGCCGGTCACCGTGGCGCTGCCGTTCAAGCTGATGCTTTTCGTGCTGGCCGACGGCTGGAACCTGCTCATGGGCTCGCTGGCCCAGAGTTTCTACCAGTGACGCCGGGGGGAGAATCGCCATGACCGCCGAAACCGTCATGACCATGACCTACCAGGCAATGAAGATCGTGCTGGCGATGGCCGGTCCGCTCCTGCTCGTGACGCTGTTCGTGGGCCTGGTCATCAGCATCTTCCAGGCCGCCACGCAGATCAACGAAATGACGCTGTCGTTCATTCCGAAGCTGCTGGCCATGTGCGGCGTGCTGGTGCTGCTGGGCCCGTGGCTCATCGGCGTCATGGTCGACTACATCCGGCAACTGATCGGCCAGATCCCCATGCTGGTGTCCTGAGCGGCGGCCGCCGCCGGACTCCGGACCTCCCGCCATGATCGCCTTCACGCTCGAACAGCTCAACGGCTGGATCGGCCAGTTCCTCTGGCCGTTCGTGCGCATCCTGGCGCTGGTGGGCACCGCGCCGCTCTTCTCGGAATCGCTCATCCCCATCAAGGTCAAGATCGGACTGTCGTTCATCCTGGCCGTCGCCATCAGCCCCGCGCTGGACCCCATGCCGGCGATCGCGCCGGGTTCCTTCGCCGGACTCTGGATGGTAATGCAGCAGGTGCTGATCGGCATCTCGCTGGGTTTCACGATGCGCCTGGTATTCGCCGCCGTCCAGACGGCCGGCGAATTCGTGGGCCTGCAGATGGGCCTGTCGTTCGCTTCGTTCTTCGATCCCAGTTCCGGCGCCAACACCGCGGTGCTGTCGCGGCTCTTCAACATCATTGCGATGCTGACCTTCCTGGCGCTGGACGGCCACCTGCTGGTCCTGGCCGCGCTGGTGCGTTCCTTCGACACCTTGCCCGTCGCCGCGATCCAACTGCACCAGAACGGCTGGGGCGTCGTGGTGGAATGGGGCAAGACGGTGTTCATCTCCGGCCTGCTGCTGGCGCTGCCGCTCATCTGCGCCCTGCTGACCATCAACCTGGCCATGGGCATCCTGAACCGCACCGCCCAACAGCTATCCGTCTTCTCCATCGGCTTCCCGGTCACGCTGATCGTCGGCGTCACGGTGCTGGCCGTCGTCCTGCCCCACGCCGGACCGTTCCTGGAATCCCTGTTCGGATCCGGCCTGGCCGCCATGAGCCGCGTCGCCGACGCGCTGGCGGGGAAGTAAGACCGGGCCGAGCCCGTAGTGGGTCAGGTGTCTGACACCCTGGGGAGACGCTCGTCAATCTTCATTGGCGCCCGCAGGGTGTCAGACACCCCCGGCTAATCCTCTAATCGGTGTCAGACACCCGCGGGATGACGCGGCCATACGGCGGGCGCTTCCTCGGGTGTCAGACACCTGCGCGCTCCGATGCGCTGGCGGGGAAGTAAGACCGGGCCGAGCCCCTAGTGGGTCAGGTGTCTGACACCTGCGCGCTCCAATGCGCTGGCGGGGAATTAAGACCGGGCCGAACCCCTAGTGGGTCAGGTGTCTGACACCTTGGGGAGACGCTCGTCAATCTTCATTGGCATCCGCAGGGTGTCAGACACCCCCCGGCTTATCCTCCAATCGGTGTCAGACACCCGCGGGATGACGCGGCCATACGGCGGGCGCTTCCTCGGGTGTCTGACACCTGCGCGCTACGGGAACCAGGATACAAGGGTGTCTGACACCTTGCCCTCCTGCCCGCGATTACTGCTGCCCCGTGAGCCGGAATACCCGGATCGTTTCGCGCAGCGCGCCCGACTGGCCGCCCAACTGCATGACCGCGCCGCCCAGGTCCTGGACCAGCGCGGTGTTCTGCACCGTCATCACGTCCATCTGCGACACCGCCGTATCCACCTGCTCGATGCCGCTGGATTGCTCCTGCGAAGCGCGCGAGATTTCGCCGATGATGGCGGTCACGCGATGCACCGCGGCCACGATCTCCTGCATCGTCGCGCCCGCCTGTTCGGCCTGCTGCGACCCTTCCGTGACGCGCTCCACCGAGTCCTCGATCAAGCCTTTGACCTCCTTGGCGGCCTGCGCGCTTTTCTGCGCCAGGCTGCGGACCTCGCCCGCCACCACCGCGAAGCCCTTGCCGGACTCGCCCGCGCGGGCGGCTTCCACGGCCGCGTTGAGCGCCAGGATGTTCGTCTGGAACGCGATGCCCTCGATGATGCTGACGATATCGGCGATCTTGCGGGAACTGTCCGAAATGCCGTGCATCGTGTCCACCACCTGCCCGACGGCGACACCGCCGCGCCGCGCCACGTCCATGCTGCTGGCCGCCAACTGGTTGGCCTGGCGCGCGTTATCGGCGTTCTGGCGCACAGTGGACGTCAGTTGCTCCATGCTGGCGGCGGTCTGCTGCAGGGAGGAAGCCTGGCCCTCGGTGCGGCCGGCCAGTTCCTGGTTGCCGCGGGCGATATGCGCCGCGGCGTGGGTCGTGCCTTCGATGCCGCGGTAAACGTCCTGGGCGATGCCGACCAGGCTCTTGCGCATGACTTCGAGCGAGAACTTCAGGCTGCCGACTTCGTCGTCCGACTCCGCCACGATCTGCGTGGTGAGATTGCCCGCCGCCACCTGGCGCGCCATGTTGGCGGCGTCGACCATGGGGTCCAGCAGGAACCGCGACAGGCGCCAGCCCATGCCGAAGATGGCGATGATGCCCAGCCCGATCGCCGCGCAGCCCAGGCCGGCTCCGAACGTGCCGAGCTGGTCCCAATTGGCGTGCAGCCCGTAGGCGCCCGCGCCGCCCACGATGCCCGCGGACAGCAGCGCATGGCGCAGCATGCGGCTGCGCACGCCGCGCCTGAAGGGAAACGCCAGCACCTCCAGCCCGCGCCGCCAACCGGCGGGCACCGGCCGTCCCCGCAGGATGCGGACTCCCCTGGCCTGGCCTTCGCGCATGCGCGCATACAGCGCTTCGGCCATTTCGACCTGTTCATCGGACGGACGCACCCGCACCGAGGAATACGCCACGACCTCGCCGTTTTCGAAGATGGGCGTGGCGTTGGCCAGCACCCAATAGAACCCGCCGTCCTTGCGGCGGTTCTTGACCAGACCGAGCCACGATTCGCCGGCCTGCAGCGTCTCCCAGAGGTCTTCGTAGGCTTCGGAGGGCATATCGGGATGGCGCACGATATTGTGGGCCTTGCCGATCAATTCCTCGCGGGAAAACCCGCTGACTTCGACGAAGGCGGGGTTCGCGTAAACGATCCTGCCTTTGGTATCGGTGCGCGAGATCAGGTATTGATCCTCGCGCAGCTTGGTTTCCACGTTATGAACGGGTAGGTTGACGCGCACAGCTTGTCTCCGGTTATATCAAAAGCAGCAAATGAATAACGGCGAGCAAACTGGACCCGATGCCCCGCATCTACACTTCCCCGCCCGGTTTGTCAGGCCCTGCGCCGGCAGGTGCGATGGCCGTCAAACACTGTTCATTGCCCTGATCGGGCGTTATTACTATTAACGGTAATATTCCGGAAAACTTAACGTGCGCATGATTCGCGCATTTCCATGGCCCGAAAAGACACAGGACCGCGGCCGCGCATCGGCGCGGCCGCGGTCCTGTCTCAAGGCGCCAGGCGTCAGGCCTGGGTCAGCGTCGGCGTGGAATAGCCGCCCAGTTGGTGGGCGGGCACTTCGATGACCTCGCCCGCGTTGATCTTGAACACGGCAACCGCCTCGGCCAGGCGCTGCGCCTGCTCCTGCAGCGAACCCGCCGCCGCGGCCGCCTCTTCCACCAGCGCCGCGTTCTGCTGCGTCACTTCGTCCATCTGCGACACCGCGCGGTTGACCTGGTCGATGCCGCTGGACTGCTCTTCGGATGCCGCCGAGATCTCGCCCATGATGTCCGTCACCCGCTTCACCGACGCCACGATCTCCTGCATCGTCGCGCCCGCGCGCTCCACCTGCTGCGAGCCCGCGCCGACCTTCGTGACCGAATCCTCGATCAGGCCCTTGATTTCCTTGGCCGCCTGCGCGCTGCGCTGCGCCAGCGAGCGCACTTCACCCGCCACCACCGCGAAGCCCTTGCCCTGCTCGCCCGCGCGTGCCGCTTCCACGGCCGCGTTCAGCGCCAGGATGTTGGTCTGGAAGGCAATGCCGTCGATCACCGACACAATCTCGGAAATCTTGCGCGAGCTGGCCGAAATGCCCTGCATCGTGCTGACCACTTCCGACACCGCCGAGCCGCCGCGTTCGGCCACGTCCGACGCGCTGGCCGCCAGTTGATTGGCCTGGCGCGCGTTGTCCGCGTTCTGCTTCACCGTCGAGGCCAGCTCTTCCATCGACGCCGCCGTTTCCTCCAGCGACGCCGCCTGCTCTTCCGTGCGGCTGGACAGGTCCGTGTTGCCGGCCGAGATCTCGCTCGAACCCACGGTGATCTCGTCCACGCCGCGGCGCACCGCCGACACCGTGCGGGTCAGGCTTTCCTGCATGCGCTTGAGCGCGGCGAACAACTGGCCGATTTCATTGTGCGAACGCACTTCGACCCGGCTGGTCAGGTCGCCGGCGGCGATCTTGTCGAAATGCTGGCCGGCTTCCACCAAGGGGCGGACCACCAGGCGGCCGAACAGCATGCGGGCCAGGATCATCAGCAGCAGCGCCAGGCCGACCGCGACGCCCACCGCCACCATGGCGCGGTTGAAATTGGCGTCCGCCTGGTCGATCGTGGCTTGCTGCTGCGCGCCGATGTACTTGCCGAACTCGCCGATCGCATCGATGAACGCGGCGCTGCGCGGCGTGCCGTACTCGTTGTTCACCATGTAGAAGGTCGAATAATCTTCGCTGCGCAGGGCTTCGACCATGGTGTCCACGCCATCGTCGATGTACGAGCGGTAGCGGCGGACCAGGTTCATGGACAACTGGCGGCCGGTGTCGTCCTGCAGCATGTTCTTCTGGAAATCCGCAAAACGGCTGCGCACCCCGGTCAGCAGGTCCGTGGCGCTCTTCACGGCCGCCGCGGCGTCGCGGGCCGAGTTCTCGCCGCTGCCCCAGCCGGATTCCTGCAGGTGGCGCGCGGCGACCATCAGCGCGACGCGGGCGCGAAGCATGTCGCTGTTGATCACCTCGACTTGCTTGGAACGCTCGGTCAGGGAGTTGACCTCGCGGATGGACTCATAGTTGCTCTGCAGGAAATAGGCGGCCAGGCCGCCGACCGCGGCGATCAACACCGCGAAGAACGCCATGACCCATAGCAGCATCGTGCCGACGCGGGCATCGCGCAGGCGCAGCTTCTTCTTCACCTTGGGCGCGCGCGCCTTCCTCTTTCCGACTTTGCCGGACTTCGCACCGGATTCGAGACTCGCTTCCATAAATTTCCCCATCCCTCAGGAACTGCCTGACCAAATGAAAAACCACCCTGCGGACACGCTCTGTTACACAGCGAATCCACTCAGGGCGACGTACATTGCGATCTGCGCCGCAATGCTCTCTGCCGGACACAGGGCTTACCCGCCCCGCGGCCTCGATCCGGCCGGTTCACCCGGGCCGGGTATATAGATGATTTGCCCCTCGGGTTCCACAGCGGGCAGCGCCCAGTCCGGACCGAAGTCGGGAGCGGGCGCGGGTCCCATCAGTTTCTGGCGTTCCCAGGGTTCCAGCAGAATATTGGTACTGTCGACGAGGCGCATCAGCCGGCCGTCCGGCCCGAACTGGAGCAGCGCTTCCTTGCGGCTGTACAAGCCGTCCGTGACAAACGTGATCTTGAAGGACCAGAGCGCCAGCAACGAGCCGTCGGTCTGTCGGTAGACTTTGTCGGGCGGAGCCGTCAGCTCCCGCGAGGCCTCTTCCAGCGTCGTCTGGCCGGGCGTCAGGGTCGACAGCCTGCCCGGGTCGAAATTGTGTCCCGTCGCCGCGCAGCCGGCGAGAAAGACCGCAAGAGCGGCCGTCGCCAGAAGATGTATATAGCCTCGCATACCTACCCACTTACCGGACTGGCCGGTGTCAGAAAGATTCCCAATCGTCGTCCGAAGGCGGCGATCGGCGGCTGGCCGCCGGCGCGGGCTTCGCCTCGGACGCGGCCGCCGGCCGTGCCGCGGGCCGGCGCGGCG
>NZ_UFQC01000074.1 GCF_900496975.1 Achromobacter veterisilvae | reverse complement strand
GTGTCTGACACCCTTACGGGCGATCGCCACGAACCGTAGCGGTCTTCCCGGGTGTCAGACACCAGCGAGAAACCGCCAGCCCGACCCGCACAACGGCACTCGTACGGGTGTCCGACACCGGGCTGGGGCGTGTACCGTCAGGCAGCGACGGATATGCCGCGCGCTTGGGGGCGCCGTGCCGGTTCGACCACAATCTCGACGTGCTGATCCAGTGACACCAAGGCCCGCATCAGGCGTTCCAGTGAAATGTTCTGAAGCTGGTAACGGCGAACCTGGGATACCTTGGGCTGCGTCATTCCGATGACCGCAGCGGCTTCAGTCTGGCTAAGGGCACGCTTGTCTATGAGTTCATTGAGCTTTAGCGCGAGCGCTGCCTTGGCGGACAGTTCCTTTGCATCGTCGAAGCCCAGATCCAGCAGAACATTGCGAGTGCCGCGAGGGGCGGTATTGCGTGTCATGGATTTCTCCCATTTGCCGCGTACCGGGCCAACACAAGCCTCAGCCGCTTCGCGATCAGCTCGACGTCCGGCTGGGGTGTGGAGATTCCCGCCTTGGATTTCTTCTGGAATGCATGCAGCACATGCACTGCATCGCCGATTCGCACGGTATACGCTGCCCTGAAGGTGTCGCCCCGGTGATCTCCGACCATTTCATACACGCCAGGGCCGAGCCCTTTCCAGGGTTTCGCCGAGTCCGGTGTGCCGCCCAACTGGACGACGAACAGAGCCACTCCCATGTCCTTTTGGACGTCGATGGGGAATTTTTTGAAGTCCTTTTTTGAGGACCCTTCCCAGTACAGCAGCTTGCGTGTCAAGATTATACCTGTTCAGGTATGGAGGCAAGTATCGCGCAACGCAGGCGGCCTGCAATGCAGTAGGACGAATGAGCGATCAGAATCCGGGGAGGTCTTGCCATGGCAGCGCGAATGGACAGAATGCTGTCCAGGATAGGCGCTCGATACCGTACGTAGAGGCTGGTCGGGGTGTTTTTGGCACTCTGAGGCGTGGGCGGGCGGGTGTCTGACACCCGGTAACGCCATCGCGGATTGATGCGTCTCCCCGTAAGGGTGTCAGACACTGAACGCATGCTCGCGTCCGCAGTTACGCAGACGGAAATGGCGGCGATGTCCAGTGTCTGACACCCTTACGGGCGATCGCCACGAACCGTAGCGGTCTTCCCGGGTGTCAGACACCAGCGAGAAACCGCCAGTCCGACCCGCATAACGGCGCGCCCAAGCACTTGCCCCGTCAAGGCCGGCTCGGACATTCCCTGACCGTGCCCCAGGCACGATGCGGTTCACAGAACTGCTCGCGGGCGGTCCAGGCGCAATCCGGCCGCTCGAAAAAGCCCAGTTGCGCGCAACGCGCCAACTCGCTTTTGAGCGCATCCACCCAGCCCAAGGGATCCTGCGCGGCAATCTCGGTGACGCGCAAGGTGGACTGCGGCGCGGGCGAACCCGGCATGGCCGCGTGCCCCGGTGGCGAGGCAGGAACGGGCGGCGCCTCGGCCGGAACGGGCTCCGGCTGCGTAACCGCGCCGGGCCCAGGGCCGGGGGCCGCTGCGGGCGAAGGATCCGCCTCGGGTGGCTGGTGGGCATCGTCTCCCGTGGGCGGCGACGGCACCCATGGCAGCAACGGCACCCGCACGGGCCCCGCCGCCGCGGCGCCGGAACGCGCCGTATTCGGCGAATTCCAGGACACGACCAGCAGCACCAGCGCACCGTAGATCGCCAAGGTATACAGCACGGTCAAGGTCGCATAGCCCACGCGCTTGCCGGTTATCGGCCGCCCTCCGTCGCGGCCCAGCAGGGTCCGCCAGCCGACCAGCGCCGCGCCGGGCGCGGAAATCAGCCACCAGCACATCTGCCGGAGCGGGCCGGGCCGATGAGAGGGAAGCGCGGCCTGCGCCTGGGCGGCCAGCAGTTCGCGCAAGGCGCGGTTTTCTTCCTGCAGACGTAAAGTCTGCTCGTCCAGCGGCGCCTGAGGGTCTGGATCCGGGGTGCTGCCGTGCTGCGTAGCGAGTGGATCGGGAGGCGTCGCGGTCATATTAAGAAAACTATAGATACAAAATCGTGCGGAGGCAATTATGAATGGGGGGGCGGTGTTTCAAAAAAGAGAGAAGGTGGCAAAAAGCCACCTTCCACGCTCGCTTGATCTGAGAGAGAGGGCCTGCCCATCCGTCCGAACTCTGCCCGGCTAGTGGGTAGGTCCAGGCTTGGGCAAATTCACCAGATTGATGATCTGGTTGCCGGCAAATACGAGGCAAGTCAATGGCGCATCCACATATCCACCGCTTTCGTCCGCATAGGGCTTGTCGCAGATCAATTGCGTGCTGCCGAACGCAAAGTTCGTGTATCCGCATAGCCATGCGGATGCCTTCGGCGAAGAGGCGTCCGTTGCGGCGCATTCGTTCAACGGAGGGAAGCCTGCGGTAAGTAGCCGATCATGATCACTCCATTTGTCCGGAAGGCGAAAGAGCTTGGGGCTTGCGGACGGCCCGCCCTTGTCCACGATCCCGGCGGCAGCCAGGGTCAGATAGCTGAGCTGCTTTTGGATCGCGGTAAGGTGCATGGTTGACAGCAGCGGTGGGACAAGCAGGAGGGCAGCGAATCCGGTGGCGGACATCGGGGCGCGGCTTCTTTGCACATTTTCTTTGTTGCTCCAGGCGAAGATAATTCCTGGTACCAAGGCGCCCAAAAAGGCGAAGCCGATTACGCCTGTGACGAGGATGATGCTGTCAGGTTCTTTGCCGTAGGCGCGGCTCATCAGGTACAGCGGCAGCAGGAGCAAGCAAAGTGCCAGGAATGCGATGAGAAAAAAGGCAACGCCAGACCCCAAGGCCCGAAATCGTTCGACAACGTTGTTGCGCGGCGGGCTGAGCGGGGCGGGGGGGGCTGCTCCAGGCGGCAAGTCCGATCGGAAGTGCCAGAATGGCGTATACAAGAAAGAACATCCACTAGGGCAGTGTCTCGGTCAACTGTATCGCAGTGAAGCTCCAGCCTGCTGCGCACACACATACCAATATCCAGGCATACACGAGTCGGGCGGGGACCTTGCCCGGCTGGTACAGCGATGCGCTCATGGCAACCAGCAGCGACGGGCACGCCAGGCTCAGAACCCATAGCAGCCACACCAGCCCCCCCAACAGCAATAAGGCGCCCAAACCTGCTGAGCTGCTTATAGCGGACATTAGCAGCACGGGATAGTGCAAATTCTGGAGGTGGAACCACAGCAGCAGGATGGGGGGGCAGAATGCCAACGGTAGCAGCCAGGGCGAGTATTGCGACACGGTCTTCAGTGTGCGCAGCAGCAATCGGGTGTTGGATGCCTTGGGGGCGGAAGGCTCGGTGGCGGGTTGTTTCACCAATTGATCGGTAATCCGCGGCGGGGGAGATGGCGCGACGGGCGCTTCAGGGTGAGTCAGCCTGGACCCGGTGGCAAGATGTGCCTCCAGTTGTGGGCTAAGCTGATGGACCTTTACCGACGGGGCGACCCACAGGACAAGCAACAGAAAGCAGACGGCATAGGCGACCCATTGGCCTTCGCGCGAGGTATCCCATGTCCAGTTCTCGTAGCCAGGAAAGGTGGTCAGGCAGATATACACTAGCGTACACAGGACGGCCTGCAGCAGAAGGATGAACGCGGCATTGCCATGCTCCCGCAGATGGCGATAAGACGTGACGTACTCCTCGATCCAGAGACGGGGGCTGGTATCGTTGGATGATGCTCGGTTGCGTGCAATAGCCCGAGCATAGTCGACTGCCCGGAGCCGGCCCAGTGTCGAAGCCCGGAGCCGGCGGCACTGCATGAGGCTGAATATGCCGACGATGAACAGGGCAATAAACGCCAGCCCTGGCCAGCCGTTGTAGAAATGCTTGGCCAACACCAATCCTATGGTCGCGACCACCAGCCATTTGATTATTGCCGATGGTGAGGATCCGAGAGGCTTGCTCAGTCCGGTCGCTTCCAACGAACGCGTGGCGTGGAACACCAGGATAGGGAGTGATGCCAGGTAGGCAAAAGCAAAACCTCCTCCTGCCCACACCAGCAATTCGGGCGTACCGAGCTTCTGGAATATGTGTGGCACGGTCAGGTCTCCCGCAGCCGGCAACATGGGTAAGAAGAATCCTCTGGTGGTCATCTGCAACCAACGCAGGAACATCATGCCGGTCAAGGTGGGAACCAGATAGCGGACCGCATAGTTCTCCCACCATCGGTTATTACGCAGAGATGTGGGTTCTGACATATTTCTGACACTTGACGGAGAGGAACGGGAAGGCGCAAATGCAAACAAGCCGGCTTGCGCCGGCTTGTTCTTCGACCAGGTGTCGAGCACCTGGTGCGCGAGGCGGGTAGAGCAGGCCTTGCGGCCTGCCCCGCCCAACCGTCAGGCGTTGCGACGTGATTAACGCAGCAGCGACAGAACGGTTTGCGGCACTTGGTTGGCTTGCGCCAGAACCGAGGTGCCAGCCTGTTGCAGGATCTGCGCACGGGTCATGTTCGACACTTCCGTGGCGTAGTCGGCGTCTTCGATACGCGAACGGGCGGCGGACAGGTTGTTCACCGTGTTGTTCAGATTGGCGATGGTCGATTCGAAACGGTTCTGGATCGCGCCGAGCGAGCTACGCAGTTGGTCAACTTGCGACAGAGCATCGTCCAGTTTCTTCAGAGGATTTACGGTCGCCATCGAACCCAGATCGTCCTTGGACAGTTCATTGCCCTTGACGGCGTCGACACCGTAGGTCGGAAGCGCAGTCAACGAAAAGACCTTATCGCCGTCACGCAGGATGGCTTCCGCACTACCGTCTTTCTTCAGGACATATTCGACCTTGTTGCCGTCGGCGTCAGTGGCGACGTCGACATCACCGTTCGTGGCGTTTACAGTGACCGCATAGACCGTTCCATCTTCCGTCTTGGCACCGTATTGGCCCTGAGCCACACCGTCCTTCACAATTTCAAACACATTGACGTTCTTGCCGCCGATGTTCACGACCAGGTTCGAATCGTTGAAGGCAAGCGCCTTGCCCAGCTTGGCGCCGTCAACGCCGCCAGTAAGATCGACCTTGATGGCGTCGCCGGCGGCGGTTCCATCGCTGCTGGTGAAAGCAGTCAGCTTACCGCCAAACGCGGCAACCTGGACGCCCTTGCCTTCCACCATCACCTGCGTGTAGCCACCCACACCATCTTGCTTCAGCAGGTTAATCTGGTTGGTAGCATCTGTATCCAGCGAAACAAAGTAATCGCCGCCATCGATCTTGACGCTAAAGACCTTATGTCCGACGTTGGTGGTATCACCGGTGTCGACCGCTGTCGCCACGGTATTGAGATATGTCTCCGCTTCATCATCGTCAGCAAAGCCAGCTGCGAAGGTAGCGCCGAAGGCATCTTGCAAGCCCACGCCACTCTGACCCGTACCAACATTAATGTTGGTCGAAGCTGCAGCCGCACCGCTCTTGGTAGCGATGCTGTCGCTGAACTTGATGGAGCCGCTAGCCACGTTGAAATCACCCAGACCGAGCTTGTCGGCAGTGATTTCCTTCAGATCGATGGTGATCGTTTCGTTGTCGTTCGCGCCGACCTGAATGGTCAACTTATTGTCGGCGGCCAGCACCTTCACGCCGTTGAATTGCGTCTGGCCCGACACGCGGTCGATTTCGTCCAGGCGCTGCTTGATTTCGTCCTGGATCGACTTCAGGTCGGAATCGGAGTTCGTGCCGTTGGCGGCTTGCGTGGTCAGTTGACGAATACGCTGCAGGTTGTTGTTGATTTCGTTCAGCGCGCCTTCGGTCGTCTGGGCGATCGAGATGCCGTCGTTGGCGTTGCGGGCGGCTTGGGTCAGGCCGTTCACGTTGGCCGTGAAGCGGTTGGCGATGGCTTGGCCAGCGGCGTCGTCCTTGGCGCTGTTGATGCGCAGGCCCGAGGACAGGCGCTCGATGGCGTTGCCCAGTGCCGATTGCGACTTGTTCAGGTTGTTTTGAGCAACCAGCGACAGATAGTTGGTGTTGATAACTGCAGCCATGTTCAGGCTCCCAAGAGAGAAAAGCTTCTTCAAACTGGGCAGCAAGGCCGCCCACTGGTGTTAACGGGAAAGTTCGTTTACTTGCGTCTACGAATCCCTCCGTTGCCAGGATTACGGCAGTCCCAAATCAATCTTTAGGGCGATTTCGCGAAAGTCGAAATTCTTGTTGGGTCTTGCCGGCATCCGATGCCCGGCGCTTTCGCGGGTCGACGCCGGTCTCGGAGAGGGGGCGTTGACGTCTCTTCTTATAGAGAGAGGCAGTGGTGCGAGTGGGTGTCAGACACCCGGGGGCGCCGGTGCAGCCTGAAGGTCGGCCCGTGGGGTGTCTGACACGGGCGGGCCATCATCTATAGGACTAAATTACCTGCGCGATCTGCCCCTCCCGGGGCAGTTCCTGCCAAGATTGCTCCCGCAGTTTTGCGCGGATCCGCGCCGTGGCCTGGGAGCGCAGTTGGCACACCCGGGCTTCGGTCACGTTCATGATGGCGCCGATTTCCTTCAGGTTGAGGCCTTGCTCGTAGCAAAGCGACAGCAGCAGTTTTTCGCGGTCGGGCAGGGCGTCGATGGCGTGGATCAGCGCCTGGCGGAAGTCGCCCGCCAACAAGGAATCCAGCGGGTTGCCGTCGGCCGAGCCGTGGCTGAGCGTGGCCGACCAGTCGGCCTGGCCCGAGCCGGAGTCGGGCTCGATGGTGAAGTCTTCGTAGTGAACGATCTGCACGCCTTGGGCGTCGTGCAGCAGTGTTTGGTAGTCGCCCAGGGGAATGTCCAGTTGTCGCGCGATCTCGGCCTCGGTGGGCGGACGCATCAGGCGCTGCTCCAGTTGCTGGATGGCCTGTTCGATCTTGCGCGCCTTGGCGCGGACGCTGCGCGGCAGCCAGTCCTGGCCACGGAGTTCGTCCAGCATCGCGCCACGGATGCGGGTCGTGGCGTAGGTCTCGAATTGGGCGTCGGCGGTTTCCTGGTAACGCCGCACGGCGTCGAGCAGGCCGATCATGCCGGCCTGTATCAGGTCGTCCAGTTCGACGCTGGCCGGCAGCCGGGCGAGCAATTGCAGGGCCAGCTTCCGCACTAGCGGGGCATATTCGACCAAGCTGTCATCTGCGTGGGGCATTGCGGAATGTCGGGCGGTATCCATCATGACGCGTCGCCGAATGTTGTCAATTTACGACATTGTCGACAAACGCGCGGGGGAGGCTAAAGCAAACAGAATTGAGTGATCGGCAAGTTGCCATTGTGAACATTGGCGCCTATTTCATTCCTCGAAGTACGCAATGTTTTGAATGCTTGTTTTCTTAATTGGCGTAAATTTTGTGAGAAAGTTCTATGTCAAGGTGTATCGAAAAAGGCAAGTTGCGCAACATCAACAAAGATTTGTCATATAAGTCATAGAAAATGACATCACCTGTGGTAAATTTTACTTAAATTGCGAACAAATGATACATTTCGCATTAAAGCAGGGCGTGTCTGGATCTACGGCAACGGTGATTGCCGAACATTTTGCTTATCGAAGCCCCGTGGGCGGGAACGGAACTAGGGAGTTGGGCGTGCAACAAGTCGAAAATTCGTTGTTGGCAGACATTCGCGAAGTCAATTTGTCATATCTGTTACTAGCCCAGCGCATGCTTCGCGATGATTACGCCGCGTCGATGTTCCGCCTGGGGTTCAGTAACGAGGTCGCCGACATTTTGATGCGCCTTTCTCCGGCCCAGTTGGTCAAGCTGGCCAGCTCCAGCTCGCTGCTGTGCCGTTTCCGCTTCGATGACTACAGCCTGTTGTCCGCGCTGACCCACGACGTCCTGGGTGGTGCGCTGCAACAAGCGCACGCAACGATCCTGCTGGCCAAGCAACCTGTCGAAGAATTGGCCTGACGGCCTGATGAATTCCACTCGGAAACCCGTGTAATGGCCTCCAAGAGCGTATCCCAGGAAGCGGACGACATCCTGCTAGCCAGTTCCATGATCACGCTGGGAGCCCGGCTGCAGGTGCTGGAGGCTGAAACCAGCCTCAGCCACGACCGCCTGGCCCGCCTGTACCGCGAAATCCGCGGTTGCTCGCCTCCCAAGGGCATGCTGCCTTTTTCGGTCGACTGGTTCATGACCTGGTTGCCGAATATCCATTCGTCGCTGTTCTACAACGTCTATTCGTTCCTGAACACGCGTACCAGCAGCAAGGGAATACGGGCCACCATCGACGCCTATCGCCTCTATCTCGAAAACGCCGGCATGGATTCGTCCGAATCGACCGAGCCGGTCCTGAGCTTCACCCGGGCCTGGATGCTGGTGCGTTTCTTCGACAGCGGCATGCTGCAACTGTCCGCCTGCCGCCAGTGCGGCGGCCATTTCATCGCCCACGCCCACGACCCCCAGTCGGATTTCGTGTGCGCGATCTGCCGGCCGCCACCCCGCGCGGGCAAGACGCGCGCCGCGGCCAAGGCGCGCGCCGGCACTCCCCCCGCGCCCGCCGCGAACATCGTCCGGTCCTGACCGGCGCGTTTCCAAATACATCAAAAGCCCTGGAAAACTCCCCGTAACCCGCCTTTTTGGGCCGGGGGGAACAGGGGATCATTGACGCCGGTGTTTTGCCGCCGGGCCGCCCCAAGGCAAAAACGCCCCCTTGGGGGCAGCAAGCCGAAGGCGCGGCGCGGGGGCATTTTTGCCGCCGGGCCGCCCCAAGGCAAAAAAGCCCCCTTGGGGGGGCAGTAAGCCGAAGGCGCGGCGTGGGGGCATTTTTGCCGCCGGGCCGCCCCAAGGCAAAAAAGCCCCCTTGGGGGGCAGCAAGCCGAAGGCGCGGCGTGGGGGCATTCTTAGACTTCGTTGGCAGGGGCCTGATGTGTTGATTGTTATCGGTTTTCTCGTGGTGTCCGTGTCGGTCGTCGGCAGCTTCATCGCGCTGGGCGGCCATCTGGGCGCGCTTTACCAGCCCTTCGAGCTCACGCTGATCTTCGGCGCGGCCTTCGGGGCCTTCCTTGCCAGCAACAGCAAAAAGTCGCTGATGCTGGTGAAGGCGGCGCTGCCCGACGCGCTGAAAAGCTCGCGTTACGGCAAGGACGTGTACATGGAGCTGATGGCGCTCCTGTACGTGCTGCTGAACAAGGCGCGGCGCGAAGGCCTGATGGCGATCGAATCGCACATCGAGGACCCGGAGTCCAGCCCGATCTTCAGCGAATATCCCCGCATCGCCAAAGACGCGAAGCTCATGGAGTTCATCACGGACTACCTGCGCATCATGATCAGCGGCAACATGAGTTCGTTCGAAATCGAGACGCTCATGGACGAGGAGATCGAAACCTACCGCCACGAGCGCGAAGTCCCCGCGCGCGCCTTGCACCAGATGGCCGACGGGCTGCCGGCGTTCGGCATCGTGGCCGCGGTGCTGGGCGTGATCAAGGCGCTTGCCGCCGTGGACCAGCCTCCCGCGATCCTGGGCGACCTGATTTCCAAGGCCATGGTGGGCACTTTCCTGGGCATTCTGCTGGCCTACGGTTTCGTGGGGCCGATGGCCTCGCGCATCGAGCGCCGCAGCGACGAAGCCATGAAGGTCCTGGAGTGCATCAAGACCACGCTGCTCGCCAGCATGAACGGCTACCCGCCCCAGTTGGCGGTGGAATTCGGCCGCAAGGTGCTGTTCTCGGCCGTGCGCCCGACCTTCGGTGAGCTGGAAGAGCACGTCCGGCAAGCCAAGTCGGCCACGACCGGCAGGGCCTGACGGAGCTGTCCATGAGCACGGTAAACAACCACCGTGTGGTCATCCGCCGCAAGAAGGGCAAGGGCGGCGCGCACCACGGGGGCAGTTGGAAGATCGCCTACGCCGACTTCATCACGGCGATGATGGCGTTCTTCCTGGTGATGTGGCTGATCAGCGTCGTCCCGCGCGAAGAGCTCAAGGGGATCGCGGAGTACTTCCGCATGCCGCTGCGCGTCGCCATCACGGGCGGGCCCAGCAATTCGGCCGAGACCAGCGCGGTGCCCGGCGGCGGGCAGGATCCGCTGCGCAGCGACGGCGACGTGCGCCGCGCGCAGGGCAACCGGGTCGAGGCCCAGCCCATGGGCGACGCCGAGCGCCGCGAGCAGCACCGCCTGGAAAACCTGAAAAAGCGGCTCGAGAACGTCATCGAGACCAGCCCGGTGCTGAAGAGCTTCCGGCCGCAGTTGCTGATCGACCTGACGACCGAGGGCCTGCGCATCCAGATCATCGACAACCAGAACCGCCCGATGTTCGCCACCGGCCGCGCGGAAGTGCAGCCCTACATGCGCGACATCCTCCGGGAACTGGGGCCGGTCCTGAACGAGCTGCCCAACAAGGTCAGCATCTCGGGCCATACCGACGCGTCGCAGTATGCGCGCGGCGAGCGCGCCTACAGCAACTGGGAGCTTTCGGCCGACCGCGCGAACGCGTCGCGGCAGGAATTGGTGGCCGGCGGGATGAACGAAAGCAAGGTCATGCGCATCCAGGGTCTGTCTTCGAGCATGAGCCTCGTTAAAGATGATCCATATGCGGCCGTTAATAGGCGTATCAGCCTCGTGGTGCTCAATCAGAGCACCCAGCGGCGCATCGAAAACGAGAACGCCGCCGCCGCGGACGTCTCGGCCAAGGATGCCCGCGAGGTGGGGACGGCAGTGGACGCGGCCCGAACGGCGGTCCAGGCCACGACGGCAACCAAACCAGGCGAAACGGAGAGCAACCCGTCCGCCGAAGGGGTTCGATAGCAATGGCGGCAACGATTCTGGTGGCGGACGACTCGGCGACGATGCGCATGATCGTCCAGGCGACGTTGGCAGGCGCGGGATGGACGGTTCTGACGGCCGGCAACGGCCAGGAGGCGCTGGAGATGGCCAGGCGCCACCCGGTGGACCTGGTGGTGAGCGACTGGAACATGCCGGTCATGGGTGGCCTGGAGCTGATTCAGGGTTTGCGCGAGGACGATCAGTATCTGGACGTGCCGGTGCTGGTGCTGACCACCGAAGACGACGTGGACAGCAAGATGGCAGCCCGGGATCTGGGCGTTTGCGGCTGGCTTTCCAAGCCGGTCGATCCCGATGTGCTGGTCGAATTGGCGTCCGAACTGCTCGATGAGCAGGCCGGCGCGTAAGCAGGTTCATTTATGAAGGCGTACGGGTCATGAGTTCTGGTTTGGACCTCAGTCAGTTTTACGAGACCTTTTTCGACGAGGCGGACGAGCTGCTCGCGCAAATGGAACAATTGCTGCTCGAGCTGGATGTGGGTTCGCCCGACATCGAACAGCTCAACGCAATCTTCCGCGCGGCCCACTCGATCAAGGGCGGCGCGGCGACCTTCGGCTGCTTCACGCAGCTCGCGGGCACGACCCACTTGCTTGAAAACCTCCTGGATGCGATCCGTCGCGGCGAAATGGCGCTGCGCACGGACATGATTGATATTTTCTTGGAAACGAAAGACGTGCTCAAAAGCCAGTTGGATGCCTACAGGGCCTCCGAAGAGCCCGATGACGCCGTGTTTGAGCGTATTTGCGCCGTGTTGAGGCAGCTTGCGCTGGAGCATAAGGACCCCGCCGCGGCGGCAGCCCCCGCGCCGGCCCCAGTCCCGGCTCCCGCCCCGGTGGTTGCGGCCCCGGCGCCGGCCCCGGCGCCCGTGCAGGCGGCCCCCGCGCAGCCCGAACCGCAGGCGGCTGTCGCGGACGCGGGCAGCGTGCCGCTGCGCGTGCGGATCACGAAGGTGTCCGACAAGGACGCCGCGTCCCTGCTCGAGGAAATGGGCAATCTGGGCACGGTCAAGGCCAGCGAACGCGCGGGCGGCGCCCTGACCGTGTGGATGGACAGCACCTGCACGCCGGACGATATCGAGGCGGTGTGCTGCTTCATCGTCGACGGCGACCAACTGAGCATCGCCCGCGAGGCCGCGCCGTCGGGCGACGCCCCGGCCGCCGCGCCCGAGCCCGCCGCCGTCCAGGCCCCGGCTCCGGCCGAAGCGCCCG
>NZ_UFQC01000073.1 GCF_900496975.1 Achromobacter veterisilvae | reverse complement strand
CGCCGCCGGCTGCGGCGCCGCGGGAACGATGGCCGGCGGCTCCGCGCGCAGGGGCGCGGCCGGCGCCTCGATCTCGGTCTCGGCCTGCACAGGCGCGGCGTAAGCGGACTGGTAGGCCGCGATGGAGCGCGCGGGCGTCATATAGCCCGCCGCCGGGGGCAAGGCCGCGACGGGCGCCGCGGGCATGGCCGGCATGGCCGGCGCCGGGGACGGGCGCGCCTCGGAAGGACGGGGCTGCGCGAGCGCTTCGCGCGGCGGCGTCTGCCCGGGCGCGTCGTCGAAAGCGCCCTCGACGGTGGCCAGCACCTCCACGCCGCCGTCGACGCTGCGGTTCGAGACGATCAGCGCGTCCGGCCCCAGGACCTGGCGCACCTGCCGCATCACTTCACGGCTGTTGATCCCAAAGAAACGGCTTATCTTCATGCCCCATTGCCTCCGCCGATCAGCGCGGTCACGCGGACCATGCGCTCATCGGGTATTTCCGTATTCGACAAGACGCCCAGTTGCGGCAAGTGGTGCCGCAGGAAGCGCGACAGCGGCGCGCGCAGCACCGGCGACACCAGGAGCACCGGCGCATTGCCCTGCGACTCCTGCCGCTCGACGGCCGCCTGCGTTTCGCGCAGCAGCGTATCGGCCAGCCCCGGCTCCAGGCCGCCGCTGGTCGTCATGGCCTGCGACAGCACGCGCTCCAGCTTCACGTCCAGGCCGATGACGCGCAACTCGCCCTCGCCCGGGAACCATTGCTGCGTGATGGCGCGGCCCAGCGAGCGGCGGGTCAGCGCGATCAGCTCGTTGATGTCGGGCTGGCTGCCCGAACCGGCGGCCAGCGCCGCCAGGCGCGGACCATGCTCGGACAGGGTGTCGATGATGGTGCGCATGTCGCGTATCGGCACCTCTTCCGACAACAGGCCCTGCAACACCTTTTGCAGCGCCGTGAGCGAGAGCGTCTTGGGCACCAGGTCCTCGACCAGCTTGGGCGCGTCGCGGCCGATGCGGTCCAGCAACTGCTGCACTTCCTGGCGGCCCAGCAGGTTCGAGCCGTGGCGGTGCATCAGGTGGTTCAAGTGCGTCGCCACGACCGTGCCGGCGTCCACCACGGTGTAGCCCGC
The DNA here is from genome assembly GCF_900496975.1 of Achromobacter veterisilvae. Taxonomy (GTDB): domain Bacteria; phylum Pseudomonadota; class Gammaproteobacteria; order Burkholderiales; family Burkholderiaceae_B; genus Achromobacter; species Achromobacter veterisilvae. The sequence goes on along the minus strand of NZ_UFQC01000073.1, from coordinate 11,157 downwards.
CACCTGCGCCTGGTCGCGCAGGCTTCCGTCGATCCACAGCGCCGGCAGGCCGAACGCCGGATCGGTGGTGGGCGTGCCCTTGATCTGCATGGTCACGCCGCCCGGGTCGATCGCCAGCCACTGGCCGGGCATCGCCACGCCATGGCCCACTTCCACGCCGGACAGCAGGATGCGGTAGTCGTTGGGCTTGAGTTCCAGGTTGTCGCGGATGTGCACCACCGGCGGCAGAAAGCCCACGTCCTGCGCGAACTTCTTGCGCAGGCTGCGGATGCGGTGCAGCAGCTCGCCGTTCTGGGCATGGTCCACCAGCGGAATCAGGCGATAGCCCACTTCCAGCCCCAACTGGTCCACCATGGAAACGTCGTCCCAACTGGCCTCGGCCGCGGCGGCCTGCGCCTGGGTGATCGCCTGCGGGGGCACCTCCGCGGCCGCCGCCGCGGCGGCGGTCCTCCGCTTGTACAGCAGCCAGCCGCCCCAGGCCAGCGCGCCGGCCAGGGTCAGGAAGGCGACGTGCGGCATGTTGGGGATCAGCCCCATGATGCCGATGATGGCGGCGGTCAGGAACAGCACGCTCGGATTGGAGAACAACTGGCTGATGATCTGCTGGCCGATGTCCTGGTCGGTCGACACGCGCGACACGACCACGCCGGCGGCGGTGGAGATCACCAGGGCGGGAATCTGGGCGACCAGGCCGTCGCCGATGGTCAGCAGCGTATAGACGCGCGCCGAATCGCTCATCGACATATCGTGCTGGGCCACGCCCACGATCAGACCGCCGATGATGTTGATCGCCATGATCAGCAGGCCGGCGATGGCGTCGCCGCGCACGAACTTGCTGGCGCCGTCCATGGACCCGAAGAAGTCGGATTCCTGCGCCACTTCCGCGCGGCGCTTGCGCGCCTCGTCTTCGCCGATCAGGCCCGCGTTCAGGTCCGCGTCGATCGCCATCTGCTTGCCGGGCATGGCGTCCAGCGTGAACCGCGCGCCCACTTCCGCGATACGGCCCGCGCCCTTGGTGATGACGATGAAGTTGATGATGGTCAGGATCACGAACACGATGATCCCCACGGCGAAGTTGCCGCCCACCAGGAAGTGGCCGAAGGCCTCGATCACCTTGCCCGCCGCGTCCGGGCCGGTGTGGCCATGGAGCAGCACCACGCGGGTGGACGCGACGTTCAGCGACAGGCGCAGCAGCGTGGCGAACAGCAGGACGGCCGGGAAGGCGGCGAAGTCCAGCGGCTTGCGCGTGAACATGGCCACCAGCAGGATCATCACGGACAACGCGATGTTGAAGGTGAACAGCAGGTCCAGCAGGAACGTGGGCAGGGGCAGCACCATCATGCCCAGCACCATCACGATCAGGATCGGGCCCGCCAGCAGCCGCGCGTGCGTGGCGCCGCCACTCTTCAACATGGTGAGCAAAGCGCTCATTCCTCAAACTCCTTGTGCTGCGGTGTTGGCCTGCGGGTCCAGTTCGGCGGGCACGGCCAGGCGGGTCGGGGCCACCGGCTCGGCCCCCCATCCCGATCGCCAGGAACGCAACTGGAAGACCCACGCCAGCACTTCTGCCACCGCGGTGTATAGCTCGGCCGGGATTTCCTGCCCCAGCTCGACGTGTTGATGCAAGGCGCGAGCCAGCGGCGGCGCCTCCAATGTGGGGATGCGGTGCTCGGCCGCGAGTTCGCGGATCTTGGCCGCGATCAGGCCGGTGCCCTTGGCCAGCACCCGCGGCGCCCCGTGCTTGTCCTCGTCGTACTTCAACGCCACGGCGTAATGGGTCGGGTTGGTCACCACGACGTCCGCCCTGGGCACTTCCGACATCATGCGCCGCCGCGCCGCCTGGCGCTGCTGCTGCCGGATGCGCGCCTTCACGTGGGGGTCCCCTTCGCTTTCCTTGTGCTCCTGGCGGACGTCTTCCTTGGACATGCGCAGTTTCTTCAGGTGGCTCCAGATCTGCCACGGCACGTCCAGCATCACGATGATCAGCAGGGACGCCACAATGAAGGCGCAGCACATCGCCACCAGCGTCAGCGCCTTGATGAGCGCGGCCGACGGCGCCACGTGCATCAGGCCCAGCATGTCGTCGTGGTAGCTCCAGATCACCCAGACGGCCACGCCGCCCACCAGCGCGGCCTTGGCCAGCGCCTTGATCAGCTCCACCACGGTCTGCGACGAGAACATCCGCTTCAGCCCGGACAGCGGGCTGAGCTTGGAAAAATTGAACTGCAAGGGCTTGCCCGAGATGACGATGCCACCCAGCAGCACGCTGGACAGGATCGCGACCACCGCGAGCAACCCGAAAATCGGCAGCAGCGTCAGCAGGATCTGGCCGAAGCCGTCGACCGCCCGTTCGACCATCACGCCGGGATCGGCGACGATGCGCTGGTCGAACCCCAGGCTGTTGCGCAGCACGCCGCTCAGGGACCGGTAGAGCGAGCTGCCGCCCACCCAGACCGCCCCGACGCCCGCGGCCAGCATCATGAACGTGCCCAGTTCCCGGGAACGCGCAATCTGCCCCTCCTCGCGCGCCTTTTCCAGGCGCCTGGGAGAGGCGGCTTCGGTCTTTTCGAGGTCGCTTTCTTCGGCCATGCTCTGCGGTGTCGTTGCGGCTCGCGGATTCTGGGATTACGAGCTGCCCGCCGAGATTCTAGGAGGCCTGGGGCCTTGGCGATAAGCCAAGAAGCGGGGGGAAAGCGGCGCTATTCCGGGCTGCGTCCCGGACCCGCCCGCGCCGCCCGGCCGGGAACGCCCCGGGACCCGGCCCCGCCGGCCGCGTCAGCCGGCCGCCGGAACCGCCCGGTGGCCGGCCTCCCGCCCCTCCAGCGCCGCCTGGAAGCGTCCGTAATCCAGGCCGATCCGCACGGCGCCCCAGTGCTCCGGCCCTAAATAAACCGGGATAGATATGTCATTGACGATTTCACCCGTGTCGCGCGAGTACGTCTGGAACAGCATCGCGCCGGTGTTGGCGGCCAGCCGGGAGCCCACCGGGTCGTCGAAGATGCGCTTGTGCCGCACCCGGACGATGTCCTGCTCGGGGTCTCCGGTGGGCGCGTGCGAGTAGCGGCTGTTGTGCGCCGGCGCGTAGCCCCGGTTGTCCACCAGGATCGTGTAGATGCCGCCGGGCACGGACTCCAGCACCCGGTCCAGCAACCGGGTCAAGGGTTCCTCGATCTGGCGGTCGTAGGCGGTGTGGTAGCGCGGCGGCTCGCTGCCCGGGATGCGCCGGTAATGGCGGTCGAACACGTCCGTCCCGCCCTTCCTGGCCGCTTCCAGCAGGCCGGCGGCCGCGTCCCGGAAAGCCTCGAGCGCGTCGGACAGGCCGTCGAAGGCGGTATTGCCGGTGCGCATGTCCGCCAGCACTTCCTGCACGCTTTCGGTCTGGCGGCGGATGCGGTCGATTTCGCCGGACATGCTGCCCATGCGCTGCAACACGTCCGCGCTCAGCGCGGCGATCCGGCCCACTTCCTCGCTCATGCCGTGGTTGGTGGCGTCGACCTCGCCGATCGCCTGCACCACTTCGGACACCTGGCGGTTCATGCTGCCGAAATCGTCCACGAAACGCTGGAAATCGGAACACGTCCGGTCCAGGACCTGGCCCGAGGCATCGACGTCGTCGCGCAGGCTGCCGGTCTGCCGCTGGGTGCTATCGACCAGCTCCAGCATTTCCCCGCTGTGCCTGGCGATGTCGCTGGTGGCCGAATTGACGCGCTCGGCCAGCCTTCCGACCTCGCTCGCCACCACCGCGAAACCCCGCCCGGCATCCCCTGCCCTGGCGGCCTCCACGCCCGCGTTCAGCGCCAGCAACTGCGTCTGCAAGGCGATCTCCTTGATCAGCTTGCTGATGTCGCCGACCGAACGGGCGCGCGCGGTCAATTGGCCCACCACGTCGGTGAAGGCGCTCATCTCGCGGGTCATGCGGTCGACGCGCTGCTTGACCTCGGACAGCTCCGCCAGCGCCTGCTCCGCCGCCTGCAGGTTGTGTCCGGATACCTCGGAGATTTCGCGCGCGTGGGTGGACGTGGACGCCGACAGCGCCGCGATCTGCGTGCCGCTCGCGGCCAGGGCCTGCGCCGCGCGCGCCTGCTCCTGCGCCAGTTGCGCGCAGCGTCCCGCCTGGTACTGGGTGCGCGCCGCGTTCAGCGCGATTTCGATGCTGGACTGCCGCACGGTCACGATCCGGCGGCGGATCTGCCCCAGGAACCGGTATAGCGGCCAAACGGCCGGACTGATCGACAGGGTGCGTTCCGACAGCATGGCGTCGCCCCGGTTTAGCCGGCGCAACAATGCCCACATGCCGCCCAGGCGGAATACGGATCTGGCCAAGATGAACCTCCTTGTGCTGGCCCGGATCGCCTTCTATGGGCATCCGTTGCCTGGCGCGCGTGGCGCCTGTTTCATGCTGCGAGGCCCCGATTCTTATGGCGGGAAGTCTATCGGCCGGGCGCGGATCGCGCCCTTAGGGAATACGTCATGAAGCGCGGCGGCGCGCACCGCCGGAGGGCAGGTCCGCCGGCGCCGCCCGCGCGGCCTAGAACCCCAGGCTGGCCAGCAGGTCGTCGACCTGGTCCTGGCTGGTGACCACGTCGGCCTTGCCCTGAGGGCTGATCTGCGGCCCGTTGAGCAGGCTGTTGGCCTCCTCGCGGCGCTCCTGCGGCACGTTGTCCAGCAGCACCTGCAGCAGCTCGCGCTCGATCGCGCCGACCACGTCCATCATGCGCATGATGACCTGGCCCGTCAGGTCCTGGAAATCCTGCGCCATGATGATTTCCATCAAGTGCGACTGCGTCTGTTGCGCCTGCTTCGGCACTTCCTGCAGGTACGCGCGGGTATCCTTCACCAGTTCGCGCGCCTCGGGCAGTTCCAGCGGCTGGTCGTACCATTGCTGCCAGCGCGTATCCAGCGACTGCGCCGAACGCGACAACTGGTCCTGGATCGGGCCGGCCTGCTCGGTCGCGTTCAGCACGCGGTTGGCGGCCTGCTCGGTCATCTGCGCCACGTAGCGCAGACGGTCGCGGGCGTCGGGGATGGCGGTGGCCGCGTCCTTGATCGCCTGGTCCAGGCCAAGTTCGCGCATGCTGTCGCGCAACATGCGCGTCAGCGACGCAATGCGGTGGATCAGGTCGGGGGACTCAGCCGGGTCAACATTTTCCGTCGTGCTCATTGCACACCTCAGCCGGCAATTTTCTCGAAGATCTTGGTGAGCTTCTCTTCCAGCGTCGCCGCGGTGAAAGGCTTGACCACGTAACCGTTGGCGCCGGCCTGGGCCGCCGCGACGATGTTTTCCTTCTTGGCCTCGGCCGTCACCATCAGGACCGGCAGCGACGCCAGCGAGGCATCGGCACGGATCTGCTTGAGCATTTCAAGGCCGTCGAGATTAGGCATGTTCCAGTCGGACACGACGAACTGGAAACCGCCGTTGCGCAGTTTTTCCAGCCCGATCGCGCCGTCTTCGGCTTCATCCACGTTCTCGAAACCCAGCTCCTTTAGCAGGTTGCGGATGATCCGCCGCATGGTGGGGAAATCATCCACCACCAGAATCTTTATGCCCTTGTCTACCATTTCTACTCCAGAAAAAATGTGCTTGGGAACGATCGTGCGCCCGCGTCAAACGCGGTGGCCACGGTCGCCCAGGCGAGTCAGAATGCGTTCGCTCATCGCGGACAACGAAACCACTTCATCCGCGGCGCCGATGGCGATCGCCTCGCGGGGCATGCCGAACACCACGCAACTGGCCTCGTCCTGCGCGATCGTGTGCGCCCCGGCGCGATGCATGGCCAGCATACCCGCGGCGCCGTCCTTGCCCATGCCGGTCAGGATGACGCCGATGGCGTTCTTGCCGGCGGCGACCGCCGCGGAATTGAACAGGACGTCCACCGACGGGCGGTGGCGGTTCACGGGCTCGCTGGCCTCCAGCTCGATCACGTAGTTGGCGCCGCTGCGGCCCAGCCGCATGTGCGTGTCGCCGCCCGGCGCCAGGTACACGTGGCCCGGCAGCACGCGGTCGCCATGCACGGCCTCGCGGACGGTCACCGCGCACAGCGCATCCAGCCGTTGCGCGAAGGAGCGGGTGAAGCCAGCGGGCATGTGCTGCGTGATCAGGATGGCCGGGCTGTCGGGCGGCAGCGGCTGCAGCACTTCGCGGATGGCCTCGGTGCCGCCCGTGGACGCCCCGACGATCACCAGTTTTTCCGAACTGGACAGCGGCCGGCGCAGCATGGGCGCGGGCGCGGCCGGCGTGCCGTGCGGCGCGGGCGCGCGCAGCCGGGCGCGCGATGCCGCGCGGATCTTGTCCGCGATGATTTCCGTGTATTCCAGCAGGCCGTCGCGTATGCCCAGCTTGGGCTTGGTCACGAAGTCGATCGCGCCCAGCTCCAGCGCGCGCAGCGTGATTTCGCCGCCGCGCTCGGTCAGCGACGACACCATCACGACCGGCATCGGCCGCAGGCGCATCAGCTTTTCCAGGAAATCGAGCCCGTCCATGCGGGGCATTTCCACATCCAGCGTCAGGACGTCCGGATTGTGGCGCTTGATCAGTTCGCGCGCCACCAGGGGGTCCGGCGCCGTCGCGACCACTTCCATGTCAGGCTGGCTATTGATGATCTCGGTCATCAGTCCGCGCACCAGAGCGGAGTCGTCCACACACAAAACGCTTATTTTTTTCATCTTTGCTGCCCCGTTCAGGCCTTGCCCGCACATTCGTAGACCGTCTGCCCCCGCAGCCGGAAGTCGCGGCTGATGTAGGTGAAGTTCTCGGAGTGGCCCGCGAACAGCAGTCCGCCGGGTTTGAGCAGCGGAACAAACCGCTCCAAGATCCTCGCCTGGGTGGGTTTGTCGAAATAAATCATCACGTTGCGACAGAAGATCACGTCGAACTTCTCGTCGATCGGCCAGGCCGGCGCCAACAGGTTCAGGGTCTCGTAGCGCACCATGTCCACGATCTCGGGGCGCACCCTCACCTGTCCGGCGTTGGCGCCCCGCCCCTTCAGGAAGAAGCGCCGCAGGCGCTCGTCTTCCATCTTCGCCACGCGCTCCGCGGGATAGACCCCGGTCCGCGCCCGGGCCAGCACATTGGTGTCGATGTCCGTCGCCAGCACGCTGCTCGACCCGGCCCGCGGCCCCAGCGCCTCCACCAGCGTCATGGCGATGGAATACGGCTCTTCACCGGTGGACGCCGCGCAGCACCACACCGACACCGGGCCGCCGCGCCGCTTGGCGAAATCCGCCAGGATCGGGAAATGATGCGATTCCCGGAAGAAGGCCGTCAGGTTGGTCGTCAACGCATTGACGAAATCTTCCCACTCGGCGGCGCCGGGCTCGTCCTCGAGCTGGTCCAGGTAGCTGCCGAAATCCTGCAGGCCCAGGGCGCGCAGGCGCCGCGCGAGCCGGCTGTAGACCATTTCCCGCTTGTGCGTGCCCAGCGAAATGCCGGCGTGCGCATGGATCATCTTGCGCACGCGCGAAAAATCGGCGTCGCGAAAATCGAATTGGCGGTCCACCGACATGGACGGCGCCGGATGGGCCGAAGTTGCCACGGCGGCCCTCAGTGCCCGAGCGCAAGCGCATCGGGCGCCTGCAAGCGTGAGTCGTCATCGGAGGAACGCACGGAAGACAGGCGATGCGCCGGCACCTCGATGACCTCGCCGGTGTTGACCTTGAACACGGCAACCGCCTCGGCCAGGCGCTGCGCCTGCTCCTGCAGCGAACCCGCCGCCGCGGCCGCCTCTTCCACCAGCGCCGCGTTCTGCTGCGTCACTTCGTCCATCTGCGACACCGCGCGGTTGACCTGGTCGATGCCGCTGGACTGCTCCTCGGACGCCGCCGAGATCTCGCCCATGATGTCCGTCACCCGCTTCACCGACGCCACGATCTCCTGCATCGTCGCGCCGGCGCGCTCCACTTGCTGCGAGCCCGCGCCGACCTTCGTGACCGAATCCTCGATCAGGCCCTTGATTTCCTTGGCCGCCTGTGCGCTGCGCTGCGCCAGCGAACGCACTTCGCCCGCCACCACCGCGAAGCCCTTGCCCTGCTCGCCCGCCCGCGCCGCTTCCACCGCCGCGTTCAACGCCAGGATGTTCGTCTGGAACGCAATGCCGTCGATCACCGACACGATCTCGGAAATCTTGCGCGAGCTGGCCGAGATCTCCTGCATGGTGTTGACCACTTCCGACACCGCCGAGCCGCCGCGTTCCGCCACGTCCGACGCGCTGGCCGCCAGTTGATTGGCCTGGCGCGCGTTGTCCGCGTTCTGCTTCACCGTCGAGGCCAGCTCTTCCATCGACGCCGCCGTTTCCTCCAGCGACGCCGCCTGCTGTTCCGTGCGGCTGGACAGGTCGGTGTTGCCCGCGGCGATCTCGTGGGAGCCCACGTTGATTTCATCCACGCCGCGGCGCACCGTTGCCACCGTGCGGGTCAGGCTTTCCTGCATGCGCTTGAGCGCGGCGAACAACTGGCCGATCTCGTTGGTATTGCGCACGTCCACGCGGGTGGTCAGATCGCCGCCGGCGATGCGGTCGAAGTGATGCCCCGCTTCCTTCAGCGGCAGCAGCACGCGGCGGCGCAGGAAGACGTAGGTGGCGAACACCAGCAGCGCGGCGAGCACGCCGCCCGCTCCGACAGCAATCAGCACGAACTGGTAGCGCACCTGCGCCACCTCGTAGGCGTCCAGCATCTTGCTGGCGCGCCAGAAATCGAAGCCTTCGATCGCCCGGGCAAAGCGCCCCTCCAGGGCGTCCTGCACCGTCTGGACCTGTTTCTGGAAAGCCGGCATGTCGGCCTTTTCCAGGGCGGCGACCAGCGGCCCCAGGCCCTGCTGCGCCAGCGCGCCGTAGGAATCGTCGATTTCCTTGAGCGCCTCGGCCGCTTCCTGCGGCCGCGGCAGGGTCTTGTAGTACTCGAACTCCGCCTGGCCCTTGTTCATGGACGCCTTCGCGCGTTCCAGCAGGCCGGTGGCTTCCGCGGACAGGCCCTGCGTCAGCAGGGTCGCCTGGCCCACATTGCGCACGATATCGGCGTAGTTGGACGAGGCCGCTCGGCCCAGGCCATTCAGGGTGTCCTTATAGCTGGACACCACGCGTCCGACCGCGTCGTCCAGTTCCTGCGACTGCTTGATCTCCGCCAGGGTCCCATTGCTGATGCGCAGGGACAGGACGCCAAGCGCCGCCCCGATCACCAACATGAATGAGAAAAACGCCAGCACCCACAACAGGCTGCTGCGTATCGTCATGTTCGCGAAAAACTTGCGCATCACAAGCACCACTCCTTGACTGCAATCGTTAAAGGAAAGCGCCACATCGGATCGAATATGGCGCCTCTACCCCGCATACGGCCAGGCTCCGATCAGGAGGCGACCTTCTCCACCAGCGCCATTTCATCGCTGGTCATGAGTTTTTCGATATCCACCAGGATCAGCATGCGCTCATCCACCGTGCCCAGGCCGGTCAGGTATTCCGTGGACAGCGTCGCGCCGAACTCCGGCGCCGGGCGGACCTGGCCCGAATTGAGCATGAGCACGTCCGACACGCCGTCCACCACGATGCCGACCACGCGGCGGTCGAGGTTCAGGATGATGACCACGGTCTGCTCGTTGTAGTCGACGCGGCCCAGATTGAACTTGATGCGCAGGTCGACGATCGGCACGATGATGCCGCGCAGGTTCGTCACGCCCTTGATGAACGGCGGAACATTGGCGATGCGGGTGACCGTGTCGGCGTCGTAGCCGCGGATCTCCTGCACCTTCAGGATGTCGATGCCGTATTCTTCGTCGCCCAGCGTAAACACCAGGAATTCGCTGCCGACATCTTCATTGCGCGCGGCTTGCGCTTGCGGTTTGGCTGCCATGAGGTTTATTTCTCCATCAATTCAGAATGGCTTCGGGCTGCGACCAACGCTCGCGGTTGGCGCGCGCAAGCGCAAATACGTCGACGATCAGGGCCACGCTGCCGTCGCCCAGGATGGTGGCGGCGGAGATGCCTGGAACCTTGCGGTAATTCGATTCGAGGTTCTTCACCACGACCTGGTGCTGCCCGATCAGGTGGTCCACCAGCAGCGCGAAGCGCCGGTCCTCGGCCTGCATGATAACGGCGATGGCCTGGGTGGGGTCGGTCTGGGCCTCGCCCACCGAAAACACCCGGTGCATCTCGACCAGCGGCAGGTATTCGCCGCGCACGTGCATGACGCGTTCGTTGCCCGCGACCGAGTAGATCTGGTCGTTCGTCGGCTGCAGCGACTCGGTCACGTGGTTCAGCGGCAGGATGAAGGTTTCCTCGCCCACCCGCACCGACATGCCGTCCAGGATGGCCAGGGTCAGCGGCAGGACGATGCGCGTGGTGGTGCCGTTGCCCGGCTCGCACGACAACTGCACGTGGCCGCCCATGTCCTGGATGTTCCGGCGCACCACGTCCATGCCGACGCCCCGGCCGGAGATGTCCGTGACTTTCTCCGCGGTGGAGAAGCCCGGCGCGAAGATCAGTTGCCAGATTTCGTCGTCCGGCGAATTTTCGTTGACCGGCAGGCCCTGCGCGATCGCCTTCTTGAGGATTTTCTCGCGGTTCAGGCCGGCGCCGTCGTCGCTGACCTCGATCACGATGTTGCCGCCATTGTGCTGGGCCGACAGCACCAGTTGCCCGACCGGGTCCTTGCCGGACGCGACGCGCTTTTCCGGGGTCTCGATGCCGTGGTCCAGGCTGTTGCGCACCAGGTGGGTCAGCGGGTCGATGATGCGCTCGATCAGGCTCTTGTCCAGTTCGGTCGCGCGGCCGTACGTCTGAAGTTCGATCTGCTTGCCCATCTTGCTGGCGATGTCGCGCACCAGGCGGGGGAAGCGGCTGAACACGTAGTCCATCGGCATCATGCGGATCGACATGACCGCTTCCTGCAGGTCGCGGGCATTGCGCTCCAACTGCTCCATGCCGTTGAGCAGGCGGTCGTGCAGCACGGGATCCAGCGTGGACGCGGTCTGCGCCAGCATGGCCTGCGTGATGACCAGTTCGCCCACCAGATTGATCACCTGGTCGACCTTTTCGACGCCCACGCGGATCGAGGTGGATTCCTTGTCCGCGTGCGCGGGGGCCGCGGGCCGGGCGGCGCGCGCGGCCTGGGTGATGGCCTCGGCCGCGGCGGCCGATTCCGCGACGGCCGGAGCCGGCGAGATCGGAAGAG
>NZ_UFQC01000042.1 GCF_900496975.1 Achromobacter veterisilvae | reverse complement strand
CGGTCCTGGCCGCGGGCGCGGGAGCGGCCTCGGCCTTGGCGGCCGGGGCGGCAGCGGCGCCGGCGGCGGGCGCGGCGCCCTCCACTACGACCACGACCGAGCCCTTGGCGACCTTGTCGCCCACCTTGACCTTCACTTCCTTGACCACGCCGCCCTGCGAAGCGGGGATTTCCATCGAGGCCTTGTCGGACTCGACGGTGATCAGGCTTTGTTCGGCCTTGATGGTGTCGCCGACGTTGACCATGATTTCGATGACTTCGACTTCCTTGAAGTCGCCGATGTCGGGGACCTGGATCTCGATGGGGCCGGTGCTGGCGGCGGGCGCCGGCGCGTTCTTGGGGGTGTCAGACACCGGGGCGGCCGAGGCATTCTTTTGGGTGTCAGACACCTGGCTGCCGGCAGCTTGGGGCGCCGTCTTCGCTTGGGTGTCTGACACCTGGGCTTCTGCGGCTTCCACTTCCAGCACGACCGTGCCTTCGGCGACCTTGTCGCCCACCTTCACGTTGATGGACTTCACCACACCGCCCTGCGACGCGGGGATTTCCATCGAGGCCTTGTCGGATTCGACGGTGATCAGGCTTTGTTCGGCCTTGATCGTGTCGCCCACCGCCACCAGAACCTCGATGACTTCCACTTCCTTGAAGTCGCCGATGTCGGGAACCTTGATTTGCACGATGTTGCTCATGTCTCTTTACCCTCAGGCGTATTGCGGGTTGGCTTTGTTCGGATTGATGCCGTACTTCTTGATGGCTTCGGCCACCTTGGCCACCGGCACCTTGCCCTCGTCGGCCAGCGCGCGCAGCGCGGCGACCACGACGAAGTGGCGGTCCACTTCGAAGTGCTCGCGCAGCTTCGAGCGGAAATCCGAGCGGCCGAAACCATCGGTGCCCAGCACCTTGTATTCGCGGCCCTTGGGCACGAACGGACGGATCTGGTCGGCAAAGAGTTTCATGTAGTCGGTCGACGCGATGATCGGACCTTCCGTCTTGGCCAGTTGCTCCGTGACGTAAGCCACCTGCGGCTTCTTTTCTTCGGGGTGCAGCATGTTGTGGCGTTCGGCGTCCAGGCCGTTGCGGCGCAGTTCGGTGAAGCTGGTGACGCTCCACAGATCCGAGGCCACGCCCCAATCGGCTTCCAGCAGCTCTTGCGCGGCCATGACTTCGCGCAGGATCGTGCCCGAACCCATCAGTTGGACGCGGTTCTTGCCCTTGCCGCGCGACTGCAGCTTGTACATCCCCTTGATGATGCCTTCCTCGTCGCCCGCGGTCAGGCCGGGCTGCGGGTAGTTCTCGTTCATCACCGTCAGGTAGTAGTAGACGTTTTCCTGGTCTTCCACCATGCGCTTCAAGCCATGCTGGACGATCACGGCCAGTTCGTGGCCGAACGTCGGGTCGTACGAGACGCAGTTCGGGATCGTGGACGCCAGGATGTGGCTGTGGCCGTCTTCGTGCTGCAGGCCTTCGCCGTTGAGCGTGGTGCGCCCGGCGGTGCCGCCCAGGAGGAAGCCGCGCGCCTGCATGTCGCCGGCCGCCCAGGCCAGGTCGCCGATGCGCTGGAACCCGAACATCGAGTAATAGATGAAGAACGGGATCATGATGCGGTTGTTCGAGGAGTACGACGTGGCCGCCGCAATCCAGGAGCTCATCGCGCCCGCTTCGTTGATGCCTTCCTGCAGGAGCTGGCCGTCGGCCGATTCCTTGTAGTACATGACCTGGTCCTTGTCGACCGGGGTGTACTTCTGGCCTTCCGGCGCATAGATGCCGATCTGGCGGAACAGGCCTTCCATGCCGAAGGTGCGCGATTCGTCGGCCAGGATCGGCACGACGCGCGGACCGAGTTCCTTGTCGCGCAGGACCTGGTTCAGGATGCGCACGAAAGCCTGGGTGGTGGAGATCTCGCGGCCTTCCGCGGTGGGCTCCAGCACGGCCTTGAAGGCGTCCAGCGCCGGGGCCTTGAGGTGCTCGTCGGCCTTCTGGCGGCGGTGCGGCAGGTAGCCGCCCAGCGCGGCGCGGCGCTCGTGCAGGTACTTCATTTCGGGCGAGTCGTCGGCCGGCTTGAAGTACGGCAGATCGGCCAGTTGGTCGTCCGGGATGGGGATCGCGAAGCGGTCGCGGAATTCGCGGATGGAATCCAGCTCCAGCTTCTTCTGCTGGTGGGTCGGGTTCTTGGCCTGGCCGACGTGGCCCATGCCGTAGCCCTTGATCGTCTTGGCCAGGATCACGGTGGGCTGGCCTTCGTGCTTGGCGGCCGAGTCGAACGCGGCGAACACCTTGTGCGGGTCATGGCCGCCGCGGTTCAGGCGCCAGATGTCCTCGTCGCTCATGCGCGACACCGCTTCCAGCAGCTTCGGATGCTTGCCGAAGAAATGCTCGCGCACGAACTTGCCGTCGTTGGCCTTGTACGCCTGGTACTCGCCGTCCACGGTCTCTTCCATGATCTGGCGCAGGATGCCTTCCTTGTCGTGCGCCAGCAGCGGATCCCAGTAGCCGCCCCAGATCAGCTTGATCACGTTCCAGCCCGAACCGCGGAAGTCGCCTTCCAGTTCCTGGATGATCTTGCCGTTGCCGCGCACCGGACCGTCCAGGCGCTGCAGGTTGCAGTTGATCACGAAAATCAGGTTGTCCAGCTTTTCGCGCGCAGCCAGCGCGATGGCGCCCAGCGATTCGGGTTCGTCCATCTCGCCGTCGCCGCAGAATACCCAGACCTTGCGCTTGCTCGTGTCGGCGATGCCGCGCGCGTGCAGGTACTTCAGGAAGCGCGCCTGGTAGATCGCCATCAGCGGGCCCAGGCCCATCGACACCGTCGGGAACTGCCAGAAGTCCGGCATCAGCTTCGGGTGCGGGTACGAGGACAGGCCCTTGCCGTCCACTTCCTGGCGGAAGTGGTTCAACTGGTCTTCGGTCAGGCGGCCTTCGAGGTAGGCGCGGCCGTACATGCCGGGCGAGGTGTGGCCCTGGAAATAGACCAGGTCGCCGCCGTGGCTTTCGTCTTCCGCGTGCCAGAAGTGGTTCTGGCCGCAGCCGATCATGGTGGCCAGCGACGCGAACGACGCGATGTGGCCGCCCAGGTCGCCACCGTCCGGCGGGTTGTGCTTGTTGGCCTTGACCACCATGGCCATGGCGTTCCAGCGCACGTACGAACGGATGCGGGCTTCCAGTTCCAGGTTGCCCGGATGCGCCGGCTCCAGGCCGGGGGGGATCGTGTTGACGTACGCGGTATTCGGCGAAAATGGGATGTGAGCGCCGGAACGACGGGCTTCGTCGATCAGGCGTTCGAGCAGATAGTGGGCGCGCTGCGGTCCTTCGCGATCAAGGACTGCCGCCAGGGCTTCGAGCCACTCCTGGGTTTCAAGGGTGTCTTCGTCGTTGGCAGCCTGCACGGCGCCAGCCTGGGCGAAAGAGGACATCGTGTGTCTCCTGTTTGGGTTCGTTCGTGACCACACCCGCTTATTTATCTACTCGCGGACATTGCATGGTAGCCGGGATCATCCGGGCTACCATGCCATGCATGGGTCGGGGTGTTCTAGAGACCTGCTTGGGTCGGTTCCCTATCAGCCGGCATTCTAAGAAAGAAGAGTAACCGGTCGCAAGGAAAATTTCATGTTGCGGTACGGCATTTCATAATACGGAAAATTGACCCCAAGCTGAACGACTTCGCCTCATCCTTTTTAGTATGTCCTCCAAATGGAGGCGTCGATTCCCGGCAATTCACCGCCAACACGCACTAAAATGCGCGGTCTATCCGGCCCGAATTCCATGTCCAGCGCGCCCAAGTCCAATATTCCTACGCCGTTCCACGATCACGCCCGCACCCGCCGGCGGGGGGTGTACTGGGTCACGCCCGCGATGGTGCTGATCCTCTATATCTGTGTGATGGCGGTGTTCTTCTGGTTGCAGCGCATCCATGACGACAGCGTCATGTTTGTCACGATCGACCAGGAAATGCGCCAGCAGCGCCTGATATGGGTGGTGCTGGCCCTGTCCTGCGTGATCGTCATCAGCCTGCTGATGCTGTGGCGGTACACGCGCTTCCGCTCGTCCGCCGAAGCCGCCCTGATCGCCGAGACCGGTTTTCGCCGCGCCATGGAGAATTCCATGTCCACCGGCATGCGCGTGCTGGACATGGAAGGCCGCATCGCCTACGTGAACCCCGCGTTCTGCCGCATGATCGGCTGGAACGAGGCCGACCTGATCGGCCGCAGCCCCCCCTTCCCCTATTGGGTGCCGGGCCGCCACGAACAGCACCAGCACACGCTGGACGTGCTGATGTCCGGCAAGACGCCCAGCAGCGGCCTGGAGGTCGAGGCGCAGCGCCGCGACGGTTCCCGCTTCACGGCGCGCATGTACGTGTCCCCCCTGCTGGATCCCAACGGCAACCAGATCGGCTGGATGACCTCCATGACCGACATCACCGAACCCAAGCGCATCCGCGAGGCCCTGACCGCCGCGCACGAGCGCTTCATGACGGTGCTGGAAGGCCTGGACGACGCCATTTCGGTCACCGCCGACACCCACGACGGCCTGGAACTGCTGTTTGCCAACCGCACTTACCGGCGCGTCTTCGGCGCGCAGACCGGCGGCCACGACGAACTCCTGGCCGGCCGCCGCGGCCGCTTCACCGATGAATCCGTCGAGGTCTTCGCGCCCTCCGTGCAGCGCTGGTTCGAAGTGCACCACCGCATGCTGGCCTGGACCGACGGCCGCCGCGTGCGCATGCAGGTGGCGCGCGACATCACCGAGCGCCGCGTCCACGAAGAGGCGTCCCGCGTGCAGCAGGAAAAGATCCAGCTCACCAGCCGCCTGACCACCATGGGCGAAATGGCCTCGTCGCTGGCGCACGAACTGAACCAGCCGCTGACCGCCATCGCCAACTACAGCATGGGCGCGGTGGCGCTGGTCAAGGCTGGCCACACCAGCCCCAACATGCTGCTGCCCGCCCTGGAAAAGGCCGCCTCCCAGGCCGAGCGCGCCGGCAAGATCATCAGCCGCATCCGTGAATTCGTGAAGCGCAGCGAACCCCGCCGCCAGCGCGTGGCCATCGGCCGCATTGTCGACAATGCCATCGGCTTCGCCGACATCGACGCGCGCAAGCGCCGCATCCGCATCGACAGGTTCGTGCCGTCGAACGCGCCGGACGTGCTGGCCGACCCCATCCTGATCGAGCAGGTGCTGCTGAACCTGCTGAAAAACGGGCTGGAGGCCATGGAAAAAAGCGAATCCGACGAGCTCAAGGTCGCCGTGATCCTGCACGAACAGCACATCGAAGTGGCGGTGGTCGACCGCGGCCACGGCCTGGCCGAGCCCGAGCGCCTGTTCGAACCTTTCTTCAGCACCAAGACCCAGGGCCTGGGCATGGGACTGAATATCTGCCGTACCATTATTGAATCGCATCACGGCCGCCTGTGGGCAGACCCCAACCCCGCCGGCGGTACTATCTTCCGCTTTACCCTGCCCTGCGCTGCGACCCAGACGCAGGCCCAGAACGATCAGTCCGAGGAGTTGCACGCATGAACACGCCCCACCTGTCGACCACGGTATTCATTGTTGACGACGACGAAGCGGTACGCGATTCGCTGCGCTGGCTATTGGAGGCCAATGGCTATCGCGTCCGCGCCTATGCCAGCGGCGAATCCTTCCTGGAAGACTACGACGCCAGCCAGGTCGGCGTCCTGATCGCCGACGTGCGCATGCCCGGCATGAGCGGCCTGGAACTGCAGGAACAACTGATCGCCCGCAATGCCCCGCTGCCCATCGTGTTCATCACCGGCCACGGCGACGTGCCGATGGCCGTATCGACGATGAAAAAGGGCGCGGTCGACTTCCTGGAAAAGCCGTTCAATGAATCGGACCTGCGGGAAATCGTGGCGCGCATGCTGGAGCAGGCGACGCAGCGCGTCAGCAAGCACCAGGCCCAGAAGGACCACGAAGCCATGCTGGCGCGCCTGACCGCGCGCGAGCAGCAGGTGCTGGAGCGCATCGTCGCCGGCCGCTTGAACAAGCAGATCGCCGACGACCTGGGCATCAGCATCAAGACCGTCGAGGCGCACCGCGCCAACATCATGGAGAAATTGGAAGTGACTACCGTAGCCGACTTGATGAAGGTCGCCTTGGCCAAACCGGAGGCGCATGCATGAGCCGCCGGGCCGCCCCCAAGGCGAATACCGAAGCGCGCAGCGCGGAGGTTTACGCATGACCGCAAGGATTATTGACGGCGCCGCCCTGTCGCAGCGCATCCGCGAAGAAGTGGCCCAGCGCGTTTCCGCCCTGGCCGCCAAGGGAACCCGCCCCGGCCTGGCCGTGGTGCTGGTGGGCGAAGACCCCGCCTCCCAGGTTTACGTGCGCAACAAGGTCGCCGCCTGCGAAAAGGCCGGCCTGCACTCCGTGAAAGAGCAATACCCCGCCGACATGACCGAGGCCGAATTGCTGGCCCGCATCGGCGAGCTGAACCGGGATCAGTCCATCCACGGCATCCTGGTGCAATTGCCCCTGCCCAAGCACATGGACTCCCACAAGGTCATCGAGGCCATCGCGGCCGAGAAGGACGTGGACGGCTTCCACATCAGCAACGCCGGCCTGCTCATGACCGGCCAGCCGCTGTTCCGCCCCTGCACGCCCTACGGCGTGATGAAGATGCTGGAATCCGAGGGCGTGGCGCTGCGCGGCGCCGAGGCCGTGATCGTGGGCGCCAGCAATATCGTCGGCAAGCCCATGGCGATGCTGCTGTTGCAGGCGGGCGCCACCATCACCCTGTGCAATTCCAAGACGCGCGACCTGGGCGCGCAGACCCGCCGCGCCGACGTGCTGGTGGTCGCCACCGGCAAGCCCGGCATGATCGACGGCTCGATGATCAAGCCCGGCGCCGTCGTCATCGACGTGGGCATCAACCGCGGCGCGGACGGCAAGCTCTGCGGCGACGTGGACTTCGCCTCGGCCAAGGAAGTGGCCGGCGCCATCACGCCCGTTCCGGGCGGCGTGGGTCCCATGACCATCGCCATGCTGCTGGTCAATACCGTCGAAGCGGCCGAACGGGCGGCGGCTTCCTGAGATTGTCTCTCTGTGTCTGACGCCTCGGGGAGAGAGGTCCGTTTGTGTCTGACACCCGAGGAGACGATCGTTGCTTTGTCTGGGTATTCCGTGGGTGTCTGACACCCGGGAACCATCCTGGCAGCCTGACGGTCATCTCGTAGGGGTGTCAGACACTTGTATCGAGCCTGCCTCTCCGTGGGTGTCTGACACCCGGGAACGATCCTGGCAGCTTGACGGTCATCCCGTAGGGGTGTCAGACACCTGCTCCACCGCCTGCTCCACCGCCTGCCCCACCGCCTTCGCCGGCGCACCTTGCATTCGGGTATTTCGTCCCTACCTGATCTTTATCCATCGCCCGCCTTCATTCACGCCGCTACCGCCATGTCCCAAAACCCCCTGCTCGCTCCTGTTTCCGATCTGGTCGATTACGCGGCCGTCAAGCCCGGGCATATCGTGCCGGCCGTCGAGGAGCTGCTGGGCATCGCCCGCCAGGCCGTCGACGCGGCGGCCGACCCCAAGCTCGCGCCCACCTGGGAAGCCGTGGTCGAGCCGCTGGATACCGCCTCGGAACGCCTGTGGCGCGCCTGGTCGGTGGCGGGCCACCTGAACGCCGTGGTCAATACGCCGGAGCTGCGCGAGGCGTACAACGCCGCCCTGCCCCTGGTGACCGAATTCTCCACCTGGGTCGGCCTGCACGAAGGCCTGTACAAGCAGTACCAGCGCCTGGCCGCCGCCCCCGATTTCGCCTCCTGGCCGCCGGTGCGCCGGCGCATCGTGGAAATGGCCCTGCGCGATTTCCGGCTGAGCGGCGTCGAGCTGCAAGGCGCCGACCGCGAACGCTACGCCGCCATTTCCGACCGCGAGGCCCAGGCTTCGCAGAAATTCTCCGAAAACGTGCTGGATTCCATCGACGCCTGGTCGCTGGCGATCGAGGACGAATCCCGCCTGGCCGGCATTCCCGCCGACGTGCGGGCCGCCGCCCGCGCCGCGGCCGAGGAAGACGGCAAGCCGGGCTGGAAGCTCACGCTGAAAATGCCCTGCTACCTGCCCGTCATGCAGTACGCTCAGGACCGCGCGCTGCGCGAGGCGCTGTACCGTGGCTACGGCACGGTGGCCTCCGAACAGGGCGACGCCCAGTTCGACAATTCCCCCCTGATCGAAGAACTGCTGGCCCTGCGCGCCGAAGAATCCGGCCTGCTGGGCCTGGGTACTTTCGCGGCGCTGCGCCTGCAGACCCGCATGGCCCGCGACGCCCGCGAAGTCACCGTTTTCCTGCGCGACCTGGCGGCGCGCGCCAAGCCGTTCGCCCAGCGAGACCTGGCCGAACTGAAGGCCTACGCCGCCGCCGAACTCGGGCTGGACGAGCTGCAGCCCTGGGACGTGCCCTATGCCTCGGAACGCCTGCGCGAATCGCGCTACGCCTATTCCGAGGACGAGGTGAAGCAGTATTTCACCGAGCCGCGCGTGCTGGCCGGGCTGTTCGAAGTGATCGAAACCCTGTTCGACGTGCGCCTGGCGGAAACGCCGGTCTCGTCCTGGCACGGCGACGTGCGCGGCGTGCGCGTGGAAAGCCCCGACGGCAAGCTCATCGGCCACCTCTACCTGGACCTGTACGCCCGCTCCGGCAAGCAAAGCGGCGCCTGGGTCGACAGCGAACGCACGCGCCGCGTCGTAGGCGGCCAGGTGCAGACGCCCATCGCCTATCTCACCTGCAATTTCTCGCGCCCCAACGGCGACCGCGCCGCCGTCCTGACCCACGACGACGTGATCACGCTGTTCCATGAAACCGGCCATGCCCTGCACGCCCTGCTGTCCGAGGTGGACGAGCCGGGCGCGGCGGCCTTCGCCAGCGTGGAATGGGACGCCATCGAACTGCCCTCGCAGTTCATGGAGAACTTCTGCTGGGAGTGGGCGGTGGTGCAGAAGCTGTCGGCCCACGTCGATACGGGCGAACCGCTGCCGCGCGCGCTCTACGACCGCCTGCTCGCCGCGCGCAACTACCAGAGCGGCATGCAGACGGTGCGCCAGATCGAGTTCGCGCTGTTCGACATGCTGATGCACGACCGCGCCAAGGGCGCTTCCATCGGCGAAGTGCTGGACCTGCTGCAGGAAGTGCGCAAGGAAGTGGCCGTGCTGTTCCCACCGGCCTGGCACCGCCTGCCGCATGCGTTCTCGCACCTGTTCGCGGGCGGCTACGGCGCGGGCTACTACAGCTACAAGTGGGCGGAGGTGCTCTCCGCCGACGCCTATGAAGCCTTCGAGGAAGCCGCCGCCCTGCAGGCCGGCAATGCGCTGGGCACGCTGGACCCGGCGACGGGCGCCCGCTTCCGCCGCGAGGTGCTGGCGGTGGGCGGTTCGCGCCCGGCGGCCGACTCCTTCGCCGCTTTCCGCGGCCGCGCCCCGCGCATCGACGCCCTGCTGCGCCACAGCGGCATGACGCCCGCCTGATCGCCCGGCGCCCCCGCGTTCTCCGACGGCCCGCCTCGCGCGGGCCGTCGCGCTTTCCGCGCCGCGCTTGCGCCAGGACAAGCCGCCGCCACATCGCCACGCGCGCCGGCGGCCGCCCCGAGGCCACGTCCCCGGCTTGCGGGTAGAATCGAAAGGTTTACCCCTTTACCCGCCCCTGGACTCATGCGACACCTCATTTCCGGCCGCGCCTGGCGCGGCCTGCTGCTGGCCCTGTGCGTGTTCCTTGCCGCCTGCGGCGACAGGAACGTCGATTGGACGCTCTACAACGTGAAGGGGCACCTGCCCGACCTCAAATTCTCGCTGCCCGGGGCGGGCGGCAAGACGGTCAGCAGCGACGACCTGAAGGGCAAGACCGTGCTGCTGTTCTTCGGCTACGCCAGTTGCCCGGACATCTGCCCCACCACCATGGCGCAGTTGACGGCCGTGCTGCAGAACCTGGGCGACAAGGCCCGCGACGTGCGCATCCTGTTCGTCAGCGTGGACCCGCACCGCGACACGCCCGATATCCTGCAGGCCTACGTCAACGCCTTCAACAACAACGCCATCGGCGTGACGGGCGACGAAAAGCAGATCGCCGACCTGGCGCGGCGCTACCGCGTGGCCTACCAGATCGAGAAGCCCCGCCCCGGCGACGACGCGGACATGTACGAGGTCACGCACAGCCGCGGCGTGTACATTTTCGACAAGGACGGCAAGGCGCGCCTGCTGGCCTCGGATACGGACAGCATCGAGGCGCTGACCAAGGACGTGCGCCAGCTTATCGACCTGACCTCCTGAGCCCGCGCCCTTCGCATACCAGTTGTTACAGCCGGCGCGGGCGCGGCTTGGGTATCATCTGTGCACACTGCCCCCTTTTACTCTAGTCAAGGAGTACGCGCATGAGCATCATCATCATGATCATCGTCGGGTTCATCGTGGGCCTGATCGCCCGCGCCATCATGCCCGGAGACCAGAACATGGGGATCATCATGACCACCATCCTGGGTATCATCGGTTCGGTCGTCGCCGGTTTCCTGGGCCAGTCCCTGGGCTGGTACGCGCCGGGCGAGCCCGCGGGCTGGATCGGTTCGGTCGTCGGCGCGATCGTCGTGCTGTTCGTGGTGGGCCTGATCGCCAAGAAGCGCGCCTGACGCCTTGCTGCATAGGCAATGAAAACGGGCCGATCTTCCGATCGGCCCGTTTTCATTCCAGGCGCCGCGCGGGGTGCGCGGCGCCCATCACGAACCGGCCTGGGCGGTCGCGGTGCGTTCGGTCCAGCCGCCGCCCAGCACCTTGTACAGGGTGACCAGGTTGGCCAGGCGGGCCAGGCGGGTATCCACCAGGGCCTGCTGCGCGCTATAGAGCGAACGCTGCGAATCCAGCACGCTCAGGTAGTCGTCGATTCCCTGGCGGAAGCGCTGCTCCGACGCGTCGTAGGCGCGCTGGTTGGCCGCCACCAGGAGCTGCTGCGCCTGGATCTGCTCGTCCAGCGTGCCGCGCCCGGCCAGGGCGTCCGCCACCTCGCGGAAGCCGGTCTGGATGGATTTCTCGTATTGCGCCACCTGGATGTTCTTCTGCACCTTCGCGAGGTCCAGGCCGGCCAGCAGCGAGCCGCCGGCGAAGATCGGCACCGTGATCTGGGGCACGAAGCTCCAGGCGCCCGAGCCGCCTTCGAACAGGCCGCCCAGGCTGGCGCTGGCGGTGCCGGCCGAGCCGGTCAGGCTGATGGTCGGGAAGAAGGCGGCGCGCGCCGCGCCGATATTGGCGTTGGCGCCCTTCAACTGGTGCTCGGCCGCGCGGATGTCCGGGCGCCGCGCCAGCAGGTCCGAGGGCAGCCCGGCCGGCAGCGTGGTCGGCAGCATGCCGTCGTCCAGCTTGACCGCGCTGTCCAGCGCCGCCGTCATCTCGGGCGGCAAGGGTTGGCCCACCAGCAGCACCAGGGCGTTGCGGTCCTGCGCGGCCTGCCGCGTGTACTGCGACAGGTTGCGCTGCGCGGTGCGCAGCGACACTTCCGCCTGGCTCAGGTCCAGCGCCGTGGACAGGCCCTGGTCGTAGCTTTGCTGCGTGAGCTTGAAGGAATCCTCCTGGCTCCTGAGGGTGTCGCGGGTGAGCGCCAGGAGTTCCTGGTCGGCGCGCATCGTCAGGTAGGCGTTGGCGACCTCGGCGATCAGCGTGAGCTGGGTGGCCGTGCGCGTTTCGTCCAGCGCCAGATAGGTCTCCAGCGCCTGGTCGCTCAGGCTGCGGATGCGGCCGAACAGGTCCAGTTCCCAGGCGGACATCGCGGCGCCGACCTGGTAGGTGTGGCTGGTGGTGGCGCGCCCGCTGGCCGACAGGTCCGCCGGCGAGCGCTGGGCCGTCTCCTGGCCCGCGATGCCCACGCTGGGCATCAGGTCGGCGCGCTGAATACGGTACTGCGCGCGCGCCGCCTCGACGTTCAGGGCCGCCACGCGCAGGTCGCGGTTGTTCGCCAGCGACTGCTCGATCAGTTGTTGCAGCAGCGGATCGCCGAAGAAATCGCGCCAGCCGATATCGGCCGTGGCCAGGCCGCCCGCGTCGGCAGGCTGGGCCGCTTTATAGGACGGACCCGTGGGATAAGCCGCATCGATCGGCGCGTCCGGCCGTTCGTACGTGGGGGCCAGCGAGCAGCCCGCCAGGGCCGCCGCCAGGGAAACAGACAGCAAGGTTCTCATCGGGAATTTCATTGCGATTGTCCTTCCGCGGACACGTCCTGCGAGCCGTTGGCGCTGGTGTCGTGCTTGTCCACGTTTTCGCTCATGCGCTTGACCTTGAACACGCGCAGCATGATCACGAAGAAGGCCGGGACGAAGAAGATGGCCAGGAAGGTGCCGGTCAGCATGCCGCCGATCACGCCCGTGCCGATGGCGTTCTGGCTGCCCGAGCCGGCGCCGGACGAGATCGCGAGCGGCGTCACGCCCAGGATGAACGCCAGGGACGTCATCAGGATGGGACGCAGGCGCTGGCGGGCGGCATGGATGGCCGATTCCGTCAGGCTGGCGCCCGCCTCGTAGTGCTCCTTGGCGAATTCCACGATCAGGATGGCGTTCTTGGCCGCCAGCCCGATGGTAGTGAGCAGGCCCACCTGGAAGTACACGTCGTTGGACAGGCCGCGCATCAAGGTGGCGAGCAGCGCCCCGATGATGCCCAGGGGCACCACCAGCATCACCGCGGACGGGATGGTCCAGCTTTCATACAGCGCCGCCAGGCACAGGAACACCACGATCAGCGAAATGGCGTAGAGGGCCGGCGCCTGGGCGCCCGACAGGCGTTCTTCGAACGACAGGCCCGTCCATTCGAAGCCCACGCCCACCGGCAGCTTGGAAGCCAGCCGTTCCATTTCCGCCATTGCCGCGCCCGAGCTGTAGCCCGGCGCCTCCTGGCCCTGGATGTTGTAGGACGGCACGCCGTTATAGCGATTCAGCTTTTGCGGACCGAAGCTCCAGGTGGCTTTGGCGAAGGCCGAGAACGGCACCATGTCGCCCGCGTTGTTGCGCACGTACCATTTGTTCAGGTCTTCGGGCAGCATGCGCGAGGACGCCTCGCCCTGCGCGAACACCTTCTTCACGCGGCCGCGGTCGATGAAGTCGTTGACGTACGACGATCCCCAGGCGGTGGCCAGCGTGCTGTTGATGTCCGACACCGCCACGCCCAGCGCGCGCGCCTTTTCGCGGTCGATGTCGAGCTGGTACTGCGGCGCGTCCTCGATGCCGTTGGGGCGCACGCCCCGCAGGATCGGGCTCTGGGCCGCTTCGCCCAGCAACTGGTTGCGCGCGGCGAGCAGCTTCTCGTGGCCCACGCCGGCGCGGTCCATCAACTGGAAGTCGAAGCCGGTGACGTTGCCCAGTTCCATCACGGAGGGCGGCGGCACCACGAACAACTGGGCGCGGCGCTCGGTCTTGGCGAAGTGCGCGTTGGCGCGCCCCGCCACGGCGCCGGCCTTGAGGCGGGCGTCGCCGCGTTCTTCCCAGTCGCGCAGCTTGATGAACAGGATGGACGCGTTCTGGCCGCGGCCGCCGAAGTTGAAGCCGTTGACCGCGAACACGGAGGTGACGGCGTCCTTCTCTTCGGTGAGCAGGTACTGCGTGGCGTCGTCGATGACGGCCTTGGTGCTTTCCGCCGTGGCGCCGGCCGGCGTCTGGATCTGGGCGAACAGGATGCCCTGGTCCTCGTCCGGCAGGAACGCGGTGGGGATGCGGGTGAACATCCAGCCCATGGCGATGACCAGGGCCAGGTAGATCACCATCAGGCGCTTGGTGCGGTTCAGCCCGCGCGCGACGCTGTTGGCGTAGCCATGGCTGCTGCGGTCGAACATGCGGTTGAACCAGCCGAAGAAGCCCTTCTTCGACCCGTGGTGGCCCTTGGGGATGGGCTGGAGCAGGGTCGCGCACAGGGCCGGCGTGAACACGATGGCCACGAGCACCGACAGCACCATGGAAGACACGATGGTGATGGAGAACTGGCGATAGATCACGCCCGTGGAGCCGCCGAAGAACGCCATGGGGATGAACACGGCGGCCAGCACCATGGCGATGCCGATCAGCGCGCCCGTGATCTGCGACATGGACTTGCGCGTGGCCTGCTTGGGCGTCAGGCCCTCCTCGGCCATCACCCGCTCCACGTTTTCCACCACCACGATGGCGTCGTCCACCAGCAGGCCGATGGCCAGCACCATGCCGAACATGGTCAGGGTGTTGATGGAATAGCCGAACGCCGCCAGCACGCCGAAGGTGCCCAGCAGCACGACCGGCACGGCCAGCGTCGGGATGATGGTGGCGCGGAAGTTCTGCAGGAACAGGTACATCACCAGGAAGACCAGGACGATGGCCTCCACCAGCGTCTTGAACACTTCGTGGATCGACAGGCTGACGAACGGCGTCGTGTCGTACGGATAGACGACGTCCATGCCCTGCGGGAAGTACGGCTTCAGGTTGTTGATGGTGTCGCGCACCGCCTGCGCCGTATCCAGGGCGTTTGCGCCGGGCGCCAGCTTGATGGCCAGGCCCGAGGCGGGCTTGCCGTTGTAGAAGCTGTCGATGGCGTAGGTCTGCCCGCCCAGCTCGATGCGCGCCACGTCGGCCAGCCGCACCTGCGAACCGTCGGTGTTGACCTTGAGCAGGATGCGGCCGAAGTCTTCCGCCTTTTCCAGGCGCGACGGCCCGATGATGGTGGCGTTCAACTGCTGGCCGCGCACGGACGGCAGGCCGCCCAGTTGCCCGGACGACACCTGCACGTTCTGCTCTTTGATCGCCGCCACCACGTCGACCGTGGTCAGGCCGTAGTTGACGAGCTTGGCCGGGTCCAGCCAGATGCGCATCGCGTACTGCGAGCCGAACAACTGGAAGTCGCCCACGCCCTGCGTGCGGCTGATGGGATCCTGGACGTAGGACGCGACGTAGTCGGCCAGGTCGTCCTTGGTCATCGTGCCGTCGGTGGACACGAAGCCCGCCACGATCAGGAAGTTCTTGGTGGCCTTGGTGACCCGGATGCCCTGCTGCTGGACTTCCTGCGGCAGGAGCGGCTGCGCCAGCGACAGCTTGTTCTGCACCTGCACCTGCGCGGTGTCGGGATTGGTGCCCTGCTTGAAGGTCAGGGTGATGGACATGCTGCCGTCGGAGTTGCTTTCCGACGAGATGTATTGCAGGCCGTCCAGCCCGTTCATCTGCTGCTCGATCACCTGCACCACGGTGTCCTGCACGGTCTGCGCGGACGCGCCCGGGTAGGTCACCGCGATGCCGATGGCCGGCGGCGCGATGTTGGGATATTGGGAGACCGGCAGCTTCAGGATGGACAGCGCACCGGCCATCATCAGCACGATTGCGATCACCCAGGCGAAAACCGGCCTATCGATGAAAAACTTTGCCATGCGTGGCTCCCTGACTACTGCTGCTTCGCCGCCGCGGCCGCTTGCGGTTGCGGCGCTTGCGGCGCGTTGGCCTTGGCTTCGGTGGCGATCACTTCAACCCCGGGGCGCACCATCTGCACGCCTTCCACGATGACCTTGTCGCCCGCGGACAGGCCGTCGGTGACCAGCCACTTGTCGCCGACGGCGCGGTCGGCCTTCAGTTCGCGCAATTCGACCTGGTTCTTGGCGTTGACCACCAGCGCCGTCGGCATGCCGCGCTGGTTGCGCGTCACGCCGCGCTGCGGCACCAGCAGGCCGTCGGCGGCCACGCCGTCGGCCAGGCGGGCGCGCACGAACATGCCCGGCAGCAGGCGGCGCTCCGGGTTGGGGAACACCGCGCGCAGGGTGACCGAGCCCGTGCCCTGGTCGACCGTGACTTCCGAAAACTGGAGCTTGCCCTGCTGCGCGTACTGCGAGCCGTCTTCCAGCGTCAGCGTCACGAGCGCGGCCTGTTCGCCGTCGGCCTTCTTCAACTGGCCGCTGGCCAGCGCGTTCTGCAGGCGCAGCAACTGGACGCTGGACTGGGTGACGTCGACGTAGATCGGGTCGATCTGCTGCACCGAGGCCAGCGCCGAGGTCTGGTTGGCCGTGACCAGCGCGCCCTCGGTCACCGAGGAACGGCCGATGATGCCGTCGATGGGCGAGAGCACCTTGGTATAAACGAGGTTGATGCGCGCCGTGTCGAGCGCGGCCTTGGCCGAGAGCACGTCGGCTGCGGCCTGGTCGCGCGAGGCGACGGCGTTGTCGTAGGTCTGCTGGCTGACGGCGCGGGTGGCCACGAGCGGCTTGTAGCGCTCGGCCAGCAGCGCGGCCGTTTTCTGCTGGGCCTGCGCGCGCGCCAGGGCGGCCTTCTGGCTGTCGAAGCTGGCCTGGTAGAGCGCGGGGTCGATCTGGTAGAGCTGCTGCCCCGCCTTGACCTCGCCGCCTTCGGTGAAGAGCCGCTTCTGGACGATGCCGTTGACCTGGGGACGCACTTCGGCCACGCGGAAGGGCGAGGTGCGGCCCGGCAATTCGGTGGTCAGGGAAACCGGTTGCGCGGCCAGCGTCACCACCGTTACCTGCGGTTTGCCTGCCTGGGGCGCCTCTTGCTTCTTGCCGCAGGCGGCCAGTGTGAGTGCCGATGCCGTCAGCGTGGCAACCGCCGCGCCGCGCCACATAGCGCTTTTCTTATTCATAGATTGCATTCCCGATTTCCAAAAAAGTACCCATGCCGCACCCGTTGCGCGGGGTGCGCGAAAAAAAACTCCCCGGACCGTGGCGCGTATGCGGTCCGTGTGGATCGGCCGGGGTGGATTTGCCTTGAACACGCAGGCTGGGCGTCGTGGCATTGCTGCATTGCAGAACTCGCATTCTGAGTTATCCCGCCCCAGAAACAAAGAGGCACGCCGAGAAAACATCATTCCATTTATGGGACAATTTCCAAACCTTTGATATGACAGAATTCCGTCATGAAACGCTTGCAAGGCATGGAACTTTTCGTCGAAGTCGCGAAAACGCGCAGCTTCAGCCGCGCCGCGGCGGCGCTCGGCGTCCCGAAGTCGACCCTGTCCCGCCAGGTGGCCGAACTGGAGCGGTCGATCGGCCTGCGGCTGCTCAGCCGCACCACGCGCAAGGTCGAATTGACGGACGCGGGCCGCCTGTACTTCGAACGCTGCCAGCACATCGTGGCCGAGGCGCAGATCGCCCATGAAGAACTACAGAAGCTGGTGGACACGCCCGCCGGGCCGCTGCGGGTGAACATGCCCGCGGACTTCGGCACGGATTTCCTGGCTGAATCGTTCATGGAGTTTTCCCGCCGCTACCCCGACGTCACGTTTTTCCTGGATCTGGCCAATCCGGACCACGCGTCGCGCGTGTTCCAGACCTGCGATATTTCCATCGAAATCGGCGAACTGCCCGACTCGACACAGATTGCAAGGCTGCTGGGCATGCTGCCCGCCCATATGTACGCCTCGCGCGATTACCTGGCGAAGCACGGCGAACCGAAGCACCCCAGCGACCTGACCCGGCACGAATGCATAGAGTTCCGCGCGGAAGGCGCGGGACGCGTGACCCGCTGGCCGTTGACCAACGGCAGCCAGCACATCGAATTCACGCCAGGGAACCGCTTTTCCGTCAACGGCGTCGCCATGGCCCGGCGCCTGGCCATGCTGGGCGCGGGCATCGCGGTGCTCGTGGGCGGCCAACTGGCCGAACAGCAATCGGGCCAGTTGCAGCGGGTGCTGCCGGACTGGCAGCTCGGTCCTTTCCCAGTCTACGCGGTCACGGAGACGCGGCTTCTGCCCGCCAAGACCCGGATTTTCATCGAATTCCTGATGGAGCGCCTGGGCAGCAGCGGGCAGGCGAAGGATACTCCCGCTTTTATGACATAGGCCCGAATCGGAAACAGATTGAAAAATCTGGCGCACGCCGACAACAGATGTCGGCAGGGACGATCAATCGGGCACCCGGCGGTTTTTCAGAAACGCTCGTCTTCGCGCAGATAGCGCCATTGCCCCAGCGGCAGGTCGCCCAGGGACACGCGCCCGATGCGCACCCGCTTCAGGCCCACCACTTTCAGGCCGACCAGTTCGCACATGCGGCGGATCTGGCGCTTCTTGCCCTCGCGCAGCACGAAGCGCAACTGGTCGCTGTTCTGCCAGCGCACCTGCGCCGGCCGGAGCGCCTTGCCGTCCAGCGACAGGCCGTGGTTCAGCAGGCCCAGCCCGCTCTCGGACAGGCTGCCCTGCACCCGCACCAGGTACTCCTTGTCCACGCTGGAATCCTCGCCGATGAGGTGCTTGGCGACGCGGCCGTCCTGCGTCAGCACCAGCAGGCCCTGCGAATCGATGTCCAGCCGGCCGGCCACCGCCAGCCCGTCCAGGTGCCCGCGCTCGAAACGCCGCGGTTCCCGGTCGCCCGCGTAGCGCGACCGGGCGTCGATCAGGGCGACGGCGGGCGTATAGCCTTTCTCGGCCTGGCCCGACACGTAGCCCACCGGCTTGTTGATCAGGATGGTGACGCGCGAGGTCTGGCGGGCCTGCGCGGCGCGTTCCAGGGTAATGGCCTGGTCGGGAAAGGCCCGGGCGCCCAATTCGGACACCACGACGCCGTCCACCCGGACCCAGCCGCGTTCGATATAGGTGTCGGCCTCGCGGCGCGAACACAGTCCGCGCTCGGACATGAGCTTGGAGATACGTACTTTTTCCATGGGCGGTATTGTATTCGGACGCGTGTAACGGACGCGTGTAACGGACGCGTGCAACAGGAGCGCGTGGCGGGCTCGGCTGCGGCAACGCGCCGCAGGCCGGGCGCAGCGCGCCGCTCGCCGCTCGCCGCGCGCCGCTCTTGGCATAATACGCAGCCATGACTAGCCTAGCAGTACTTTCCCCTCCCCTCGCTCCGGGCTGGCTGCCGGCCGCCCCGCCCCTGCTGCTGCCCGCCATGCGGCACTGGCTGTTCCGCCCCGGCGCCCTGACCGCCGGCCTGCGGCAGGTGGGCGGCGTCCGCCTGCGCGTGCTGGCCGAATACGCCGACGGCGCCCCGCCGGACGAGGCGCAAGCCATGCGCATCGCCCCCGGCAGCCCGGTCTGGGTGCGCGAGGTCCTGATGTCGGTCGATGGCGTGGACAGCGTGCCCGCCCGCAGCCTCACGCCGCTGACGGCCTCGCACGGCGCGTGGCAGGGCATGCGGCGCCTGTCGACGCGGCCGCTCGCGGACATGCTCTACCACGACCGCACCGTCATCCGTTCGCCCTTCGCCTGCCGCCGGCTGGCGTCGCCGGTGCCTTTCCACGCAACGGCGCTGCGGGCGCTGGGCGCGGCGCGCCCGGATCCCGAGGCGGCCCGCGTCTGGGCGCGCCGTTCGGTGTTCTGGCGCATGGGCCAGCCGCTGCTCGTGGCCGAATGCTTCCTGCCCGGGTTCTGGACCCTGACCGCCGGCCGGGCGGTGCCTCCCTTGCAGCCGCACCAGCGGACGCCGGGCGCGCGTTAATTTTTTTTGCCGCGCGCTTGCCCGCGTGTGCCGGCGCGCGTATAGTTTCCTCTAACGGAAACTATTGGAAAGGCAATGGATCCCACGCACCGCCCGCTCGATCTGCTGTTCACCGCCCTGGCCGACCCCAACCGGCGCGCCATGGTGGAACAGCTCAGCCGCGGCCCCGCCACCGTCAAGCAACTGGCCGAACCGGCCAGGCTGAGACTGCCTTCGGCGGTCAAGCACCTGCAGGTGCTGGAAAACGGAGGCATCGTCATGTCGGAAAAGGCCGGACGCAGCCGGACCTACCGCATGCGGCCCGGCGCTTTCCGCCAGATCGACGAATGGGTGCGCCAACGGGAGGCCGCGATGGAAGCGGCCTTCGACCGCCTCGTGCAGGCCATGCACGACATTCCCCCCGAGGACGACACGCCATGACCGCCCCTGCCATCGAACACGCCACCTTCGTCATCGAACGCGAACTGCCCGCCAGTCCGCAAGACGCCTTCCGCTTCTGGTCCGAACCCAGGCTGAAGCAGCGCTGGACCGGCTGCCACCCGGACTGGACCGTGCTGGAAGAGCATTTCGACTTCCGGGCCGACGGAACGGAGTCCAAGCGCTGGCGCACTCCCGACGGCGCGGAACAGACCTACCGCGCAGCCTACCTGGACGTCGTGCCGGGCCGGCGCATCATCTACGCCTACGAGATGGGCTTCGGGGGACAGCGGATATCGGCTTCGCTGGTCACGGTGGAGTTCGTGGCCGCCGGCGCGGGCACACTGATGCGCTTCACCGAACAGGCGGCCCTGCTCGACGGCAGCGGCGCGCAAGGCCGGCGGATCGGCACGGAAGCCGGCCTGGACCGGCTGGCCGAGCTGGCCCGGGCGGGCGTGGCCGAATTGCATTGACGGCGGCGGCGCGGGCAAAGGCGCCCTCTCTCGGGCGCCCGCCACCTCATCCGCCGTAGGCCTTGCCCCGCTCCAGCAGTTCCGGCGTGCCGATGACGGCGTTCAGGCCGTCGAAGTCCAGCATCCCGTCGCGCCAGGGCGCGGTGGTGCCGTGGCGGCGCAGGCTGGCGTAGTAGCCCTGCAAGGTGTGCGCCACGGCGCGCGCCGTGCCGCCGGGGAAGATGACGATGCGGAATCCCAGCGCGGTCAGCGCCTCGGCGCCTTGCACCGGCGTCTTGCCCCCTTCCACCATATTGGCCAGGAGCGGCACGCGCCCCGCGTAGCGCTTGCAGGCCGCCTCCATCTGCCCGGGCGTGCGCAGCGCCTCGATGAAGAGCGCGTCCGCGCCGGCCTCCAGATAGGCATCGGCGCGGTCCAGCGCCGCTTCCAGCCCTTCGGCCGCGAGCGCGTCCGTGCGCGCCAGGATCAGCGTCGATTCGCTGAGGCGCGCATCCACCGCCGCGCGCAGCTTGCCGCACATCTCGGCGGCCGGGATCACTGTCTTGCCGTCCAGATGGCCGCAGCGCTTGGGAAAGGTCTGGTCCTCCAACTGGATCATGGCCGCGCCCGCCCGCTCGAAGCCTCGCACCGTGCGCTGCGTGTTCAGCGCGTTGCCGAAGCCGGTGTCGGCGTCCACGATGACGGGCGCCGCCACCCGCTCCGTAATACGGGCCAGCGCATCCTCGACCTCGGTATAGGTGGTCAGGCCGATGTCGGAGCGGCCCAGCCGCGTGTAGGCGATCGACGCCCCGGACAGGTACAGCGCGCCAAAGCCGGCCTGCTCGGCGAGCAAGGCCGACAAGGCGTCGTACACCCCGGGAGCCAGCACGGCGCCGGCTTCCAGTTGCGTTTTCAGGTTCTGCTTGCGCATCGTCGATTCCCTAGGCAAGTTCGCGCTTCAGCAGCGCCGCCGCGGTCGCCGCGGCAATATGGCCGCCCGCCACCGCGCTGAGCAGGCCGTTGCCGGACAGGTAGCCCGACACATCATTGCCCGAAACGCCGCGGGCCGCCCCGCCCGCCGCCAGCAGGTTGGGCAGGGGCCGGCCGGTCCGGTCCAGCACGCGGCATTGCGCGTCGATGTCCAGGCCGCCCTGGGTGTGGAACAGCGCCCCCGTCACCTTGACCGCGTGGTAGGGCGCCCCCAGCGCGCGCTCGAAGCGCCGGCCGTGCGCGTCCGCGGCGCCGGGACGCGCGTGCGCCAGGGTCCGGCCCAGCGTGTCCGCGTCGCAGCCGATCAGCGCGGCCAGCGCCGCCACGTCCGCGCAGGTCTTCAGCGCCTGGCCGGCCTCGGCCGCGACGAAGTCGGGGAACCCCCGCGCCAGCGCCAGCGTGCGGCCGTCGAACACGTTCCAGGCCACGCCGCCGGGCTGCGCCAGCACGTGGACGGCGGCTTCGGAATAGCCGCAGGTCTCGTCGTGGAAGCGGCGCCCTTCGCGGTTGATCTGCATGCCGCCGTCCATCATGACGGCCCAGGAGATCAGCGCGCCCTGCGGCGTGGCCCACGAGCCATGGCCCTGGTAGCCGCCCAGGTCGGCCAGGCCCGCGCCCAACTGCGCGCCCCATTCGATGGCGCTGCCGTCGTTGCCGGCGTGGCCGCCATAGACCGCCTCGCGCATGGCGGGGAGATGCTCGGCCACCATCGCCGCATTGCCGCCGAAGCCGTTGCAGGCCAGGATCAGCACGTCGCAGCCGATCACGTCCATCGAGCCGTCCGGCCGCTCGCAGCCCACGGCCGAGACCCGGCCGTCCTCGTCCGCCCAGAGCCGCCGCGCCAGGGCGCGGGTCAGCAGATAGGCGCCGGCGCCCGTGGCGGCGCGCTCCAGCGCGGCGACCAGCGCCGCGCCGGTGCGCTCGGGCAAAGTGTGCATGCGGCGGGCGCCGTGGCCGGGATAGAGGAAGCCGTCCAGCACTTCGAAGGCCAGGCCATGGCGCGCCAGATTGTCCACGGCCGCCGCCGCCGCGCCCGTATAGGCGGCGACCAGGTGCGGCGCGGCCGCGCCATGGGCCTTGGCCTGGATGTCGGCGGCGAAGCGCTGCGCGTCGTCCTCGATGCCCGCCGCAAGCTGCGCCGCCGACCCCGCCGCCGGGATGAAGCCGGACGACAAGGCGGTGGAGCCGCTGGGCGCGGCGTCGCGCTCGATCAGCACGGTCTCGATGCCGGCGTCGGCCAGGCGCAGCGCCGCGGTCAGGCCGCAGGCCCCGGCGCCGATGATGGCCACCGGCACGCGCATGGCGTCCGCGCCGGGCGCGGCGCCGCGCAGGACCTCGGGCGCGTTCGCTTTCACGATCCCAGCCTGCCCGCGAAATCCTGGCAGGTCAGCACGTCGGCCACGGTGCGCAGGTCCGCCAGGGCGGCCTCGTGCATGGCGGGCGTGGGCGCGGCGCAGCCGTCGGCCAGCACCGATACGTGGTAGTCGCGCATATGCGCGTCGCGCGCCGTGCTGGCCACGCCGCCATTGGTAACGATGCCCGCGATCGCCACGTTGGCGATGCCCGCGCGGCGCAGCACCCAGTCGAGCTGCGTATTGAAGAAGGCCGAGTAGGCGACCTTCCAGACGGACACGTCCACCAGCCCGTCCAGTTCGGCCACGTTGGCCTGCCCCGCCGAACCCGCGGCGAAATCGCCCTTGCGCAGGAACGGGCGCAACTGCCTCAAGTGCGGCGAAACCATGGGTTCGCCGTGCGCGTCCGGCCACAGCGTGAACAGGCTGGCCGCGACGAAGCCGCCGCGCGCCTTGAGCGCGCGCGCCACGGGCGCCACGCGCGCCGGCAGGGCGCGCGCCTGCGGGCTGACCGCGCCGCCGCGGTCATAGGCGCCGCCGGGCGACAGGAAATCGTTCTGCAGATCGACGATGATCAGCGCGGTGCTGCGGGGATCGAGGGTAGACATCGTCCGCTCCTAGGAAGCTTCGCGGGCGATCAGCAGATTGCCCAGGAAATCGACGCGGCCGGTGAAGCCGGGTTCGATCCAGATGGTGGTGTCCGGCTGCTCCAGGATGGCCGGGCCGGCCACCTCGGCGCCCACCGGCAGGTCCAGGCGCGCGTAGCGCGCGGCGTCGCGCCATTGGCCGGCGTGGAACACCGGCTGCGTGCCCAGCGCCGCCGGCATGTCCTGGCCGGTCGGCGCCAGCAGCGCCAGGTCGAACTTGGGCCGCTGGCCGATGCGCGCATAGCGCAGGTTCAGGATCCGCACGGGAATGCCGGCCAGGCTGCGGCCGAAGGCGGAGAGATAGGCCCGGTCGAACGCCGCGGCGATGCCGGCGCGGTCCAGTTCGGCGCGGCTGATCTCGACCCGCACCGTGTGGCTCTGGCCCACGTACAGCATGTCCAGTTCGATGCTCTCGCGGATGCCCTCGAAGGCCACCCCCGCGGAATCCAGCCGTTCCTGGCAGGCCATGGCGAGCCCGTCGATGCGGGCCAGCAGGTCCGCGGAATCCAGGGCGTTCAGCGCCACGTTCAAGGTCTGCACCCCGTCGTGGCGCATGTCGGCCATGACGCAGCCCAGCGCCGAGGTCACGCCCGGATAGCGCGGCACGATGCCGCGGGCGGCGTCCACCTCGTTCATCATGGCGCAGACGTGCAGCGCGCCGCCGCCGCCGAACGGCATGTAGGCGAACTTGCGCGGATCGTGGCCGCGCTCGATCGACACCACGCGGATCGCCCCCGCCATCTTGGCGTTGGCCACGGTCAGTATCGCCTCCGCCGCGGCGTGGACGTCCAGGCCCAGGGGCCTGGCGACGTGTTCCTCGATCGCGGCGCGCGCCCGTTCCACGTCCATCGTGGCCAGCAGGCCGCCGCCCAGCGGGCGCTCGGCCGCGATGCGGCCCAGCAGCACGTTGGCGTCGGTGACGGTGGGCCGGGTATTGCCCCGCCCGTAGCAGGCCGGCCCCGGCACGCTGCCGGCGGACTCGGGCCCCACTTGCAGCAGGCCGCCCGCGTCCACGCTGGCGATCGAGCCGCCGCCCGCGCCTATCGTCTCGATCTGGATCATGGGCGCGCGCACCACCATGCCGAAATCGATGGAGGTCTGCGCCGACAGCGAGGCTTCGCCGCCCGCCACCAGCGACACGTCGAACGAGGTGCCGCCCATGTCGCCGCTGACCACGTCCGGAAAGCCCGCCGCGCGCGCGATGGCCGCGCAGGCGATCACGCCGGCCGCGGGGCCCGACAGCGCCGTGCGCACCGGCACGTCGCAGGCCGTCTGGCGCGACATCACGCCGCCGTTGCTCTGCACCACCAGCAGTTCGCCGTCGAAACCGTTCGATTTCAGGTCCGATTCCAGCCGCGTCAGGTAACTGCCGACCACGGGCTGGAGCGCCGCGTTGAGCGCCGCCGTGGAGCAGCGCTCGAACTCGCGGATCTCCGGCAGCACCTCGGTCGCGGCCGTGACGTTGCCGTTGGGCCAGACCGCGCGCACGCGCGCCGCGGCCCGCGCCTCGTTGTCCGGATTGGCGTAGGCGTTGACGAAGAACAGGCAGACGGCGTCGCAGCCCCGCGCCAGGAGTTCGCGCGCGGCCGCCTCGACCTGGTCCAGGTCCACCGGCGTGTGCACCGTGCCGTCCGCCAGCACCCGCTCGCTGATTTCCAGGCGCAGGTCGCGCGGCACCACCGGCTCGTAGTTGCCGCGCAGGCCCCAGGTCCGGGGCCGGTCGCGCCGCCGCATTTCCAGCACGTCGCGAAAGCCTTCCGTCGTGATGATGCCGGTGCGCGCCACCTTGCGCTCCAGCAGCGCGTTGGTGCCGACCGTGGTGCCGTGCACGATGGTGGCGATGGCGCCGGCGCCGTCGGCCACGCGGGCGATGCCGTTCATGAAGCCGCGCGCTTCCTCGCCGCGCGTGGAAGGCACTTTCACCACGCGGGCGGTGCCCGCCGCCTCGTCGAGCACGAAAATGTCCGTGAACGTGCCGCCCACGTCCACGCCTACCACCAACCCTTGTGCCGCGCTCATGCCGCCTGCTCCTTCAGAATTCCGCTGACATACCCCATCTTGCGGTCGTGCTCGCGCGCCGCCGCCGGCCGCGCGGCCGGCGCGCCGTAGCCGCCTCCGCCCGGCGTCTCCAGCCGCACCCGGTCGCCGCGCCGCAACTGGATGCCCAGCATCTTCGAGCGCATCGGCGGAGCGAGCCATTCGCCGTCCCGCCGGTAGCGGAACACGTTCAGCGCCGCTTCGCCGCCGCCCGCGATACCCTTGGGCGCGCTGCGGCCGCGTTCGCCGAAGATGAACGCTTCGGCGCTGTCTTCCAGCAATTCGATTTCATAGATGGCGCCCAGGCCGCCGCGGTGTTCGCCGTCGCCGGCCGAGTCCGGACGCAGCGCCCATTGCGTGAAGCGCACCGGATACGCCGCTTCCAGGATCTCCAGCGGCGGAATCGTGGCGGTGGAGATCGGCGCGTTGCCGTGGCTCAGGCCGTCGCCGTCCGAATGGCCGCCGTGGCCGCCGCCGAAGAAGCTGAACATGACCCAGCGCTGGCCGCGCCGGGCGGCGTCGCTGCGGTAGCCGGCGATCGACAGCGCGTTGATGGTGCCGTAGGCCTGCGCCATCGCGCGCGCCGGCTCGGCCTGGGCCATGGCGCAGAAAATCACGTCGATCATGCGCAGGATGGTCTCGGTGTAGCCGCCCACCGGACGCGGCCGGTCCGCCGAGATCACCAGGCCGTCGGGCAGCACCACTTCCACCGCGTCCAGCACGCCGGCGTTGGCCGGCACGTCCGGGAACAGGTGCTTGAGCGCCACGTAGCAGGCGGCGATGGCCGTCGCGCGGGAGATGTTCACCGGGCCGGCGCAGGCCGGCGAGGTGCCGTTGAAGTCCAGCACCAGCCGCTCGCCGTCGATGCTGAGCTTGAGCGCGATGCGCAGCGGTTCGTCGCGCACGCCGTCGTTGTCCAGCATGTCCTCGAAGGCGTAATCGCCGTCGGGCAGGCGCGCGATGTGGTCGCGCATCAGGCGGCGCGCCCGTTCGCGCAGCGTGTCCAGCGACTCCAGCACCGTGGCGTCGCCGTATTCGTCCAGCAGGCCGTCCAGCCGGCCCGCGCCCAGTTCCAGCGCCGCCAGTTGCCCGTTTAGGTCTCCCCACAGGCTGTCCGGCAGCCGGGTGTTGGCCTTCAGGATCGCCAGCACGTCCAGGTCCAGCACGCCGGCGCGCACGATGCGCACCGGCGGAATCTGCACGGCCTCCTGCCAGCATTCGGTGGCCGCGGGGTTGTAGTTGCCGGGCACCGCGCCGCCTACGTCGTGCCAGTGCGCGGCCGACGCCAGGAAGCAGAACAGCGCGCCGCCCCGGAACACCGGGCGGACCAGCTTGAAGTCGTTGGCGTGCGTGCCGCCTTCGTAGGGGTCGTTGAAGAGCCAGACGTCGCCGTCGACCATGCCGCCGCGCTCGGCCGCCGCCTTGGCCGCGGCCTTGACCGCGAAGGCCATCGCGCCCACGAACACCGGCAGGCCGGACTTGCCCTGCACCAGCGTGGCGCCGGTGGCCGCGTCGTACATGCCGTGGCAGGCGTCGTGGGCCTCGGCGATGATGGGATTGAACGCGCTGCGGTACAGCGTGGCGTCCATTTCGTCGGCAATCTGTTCCAGGCGGCCCTTCAGGACGGCGAGTGTGACCGGATCCAGCATGATGTTCTTCCTAAGAGGTTTGGCGCTGTTTCAGCAGATTCAGCAGTCCGCCGGCCCGCACCATGTCCAGCAAAAAGTCGGGCACGGCCTCGCAATGCAGCGCGGTATGGCCGTCGGCGCGGACGATGCGTCCGGCCGCCGGGTCGAGGGCGATGCGCTCGCCCTCCTCCAGGGTCTCGGCCTGGGCGCAGGTCAGCAGCAGCAGGCCCACGTTGAAGGCGTTGCGGAAATACAGGCCATTGAAGGACGGCGCGACCACCGCGGCGATGCCCAGGCGCACGAGTGCGGCGGCGGCCTGCTCGCGGGACGAACCGATGCCGAAGTTCGGCCCCGCCACCAGCACGTCGCCCGGCCGCGCCTGGGCGGCGAACTCGGGCCGCACCCGCTGCAGGCAATGGCGCGCGATCTCGTCGATGCCGAACTTCATGTAGGCGCCGGGCGCCAGCGCGTCGGTGTCGATGTCCGCGCCCACTCGCCAGACGCGATGCGCCGTCGGCTGGTCGGTCATGCCATGAACTCCCGGGGGTCGGCGATGCGGCCGGCGGCGGCCGACGCCGCCACCGTATAGGGCGAGGCCAGGTAGACCTGGGCGGTCTCCGACCCCATGCGCCCCTTGAAATTCCGCGCCGTGGTGGAAATGACGCTGGCCCCGTCCGGGATCGACCCGCCGTAGCCGGCACAGGCGCCGCAAGTCGTGGGCAGCACTTCGGCGCCCGCCTCGCGCAGCGCCTGCATGACGCCTTCGCGCTCGGCCTGCTGCTGGTCCTGCCGGCTGGCCGGCGCCACCATCAGGCGCATGCCGGCGGCCAGCCGCCGTCCGCGCAGCACGCCGGCAGCGGCGCGCAGGTCTTCCAGCTTGGCGCCGGTGCATGCGCCGATGTACGCGACCTGCACCGGCACGCCGCGGTATTCGCCCACGTCGCGCGCATTGGCCGGGCTGTGCGGCGCGGCCACCTGGGGCGCCAGCGCGGCCGCGTCGAAATCGTGCCATTCCGCCTTGGCGCCTTCGTCGCCGCGCCAGCGCGCCAGATCGAGCCCGGCCTCCACGCCCGCCTCCCGCAGGTAGGCCGCCGTGGTCTCGTCCGGGGCGATCAGGCCCACCTGCGAACCCAGCTCGGCGCTCATGTTCGATAGCGTCATGCGCTCCTGCATGGACAGCGCGCGCACGGCTTCGCCGCAGAATTCCACGGCCTGGTAGCGGCCGCCGTTCATGCCGTACCGGCCGATCATGTGCAGCATCATGTCCTTGGCGGTCACGCCTTCGGCCAGCCGGCCGTTCCAGCGCATCATCAGCGACTGCGGCACTTTCACCCAGATCCGCCCGGTGACGGCCACGCCCAGCATCTCGGTGCTGCCGATGCCGAACATGTACGCGCCGAACGCGCCGCCGGTGGGCGAATGCGAGTCCCCGCCCACGCAGAACATGCCCGGGCGGATGTGCCCGTGCTGCGGCACGACCACGTGGCAGATGCCCAGGGAGTCGTAGACGTTGGGCAGTTGCTGTTCAGCCGCCCAATCGCGCGCGATGCGCACGATGCGGCGCGACTCGTCGTCGGATTCGGGCACGTAGTGGTCGATGACCAGCACCACCTTGGACGGGTCCCACAGCGCGGCGCCCAGTTCCTGCAACATGGGCTGCAAGCGGCGCGGGCCGCTGGAATCGTGGAACATCGCCAGGTCCACCGCACAGGTGACAATTTCGCCCTCGGCCACCGCATCGCGGCCGCAGGCGGCCGCGATCAGTTTCTGGGCCAGCGTTTGAGGCTCGGCCATGGCTACATCCCGAGATAGGCCCGGCGGACGTCGTCGCTGGCCATCAGTTCCGGGCAGGCGCCGCTGTAGCGCACCGCCCCGTTTTCCAGCACGTAGGCCCGCTGCCCCGTTTCCAGGGACTGGCCCACGTTCTGTTCGACCAGCAGGATCGCCAGCCCGTCGCCGTGCAGCCGCTGGATCAGGCCGAACAGTTCTTCGACCATCAGCGGCGACAGGCCCAGCGAGGGCTCGTCCAGGATCAGCAGGCGCGGCTCGGCCATCAGGCCGCGGCCGATGGCCAGCATCTGCTGCTCGCCGCCCGACATGGTGCCCGCCAATTGCGCCAGGCGTTCCCGCAGGCGCGGGAAGATGGCCAGCACCTTCTCCAGGTTGGCGGCCCGGTGTTCGCGCGCCCGGGTGAAGGAGCCCAGCTCCAGGTTTTCGCGCACGCTCAGGTTGGGGAACACGCGGCGGCCCTCCGGCACCTGGATCAGGCCGGCCTTGACCACCTCGCGGTAATGGCGGCCGGTCAGGTCGCGCCCGTCGAAGCGCACCGTGCCGCCCCAGGGCCGGCACAGCCCGCACACCGTATTGTTCAAGGTGGACTTGCCGGCGCCGTTGCTGCCCAGCAGCACCACGATCTCGCCTTCGTCCACCCGCAGGTCCACGCCGCGCAGCACTTCCATGCGCCCGTAGCCGGCCCGCAGGCCCTCGATCTCCAGCAATGCGCTCATGCTCGCCCTCCCTGCGCGGCCAGCCTGGCCGCCGCGCCCTGGCCCAGGTAGGCCTCGACCACCGCCGGGTCGCGCGTGACTTCGCCCGGCGTGCCCGACGCGATGAGCCGGCCCTGCGCCAGCACCCACACATGCTCGGCCAGGCTCATCACCGCGCGCATCACGTGTTCGATCATCAGCACCGTGACGCCGTCGTCCGCCAGTCGCTTCACCACCGGGATCATCTCGTCGATCTCGCTGGGGTTCAGCCCCGCCAATACCTCGTCCAGCAGCAAAAGGCGCGGCTGCGTGGCCAGCGCGCGCGCCAGTTCCAGCCGCTTGCGCCCCGCCACCGTCAGGTCGGCCGCCGGCCTGTCCAGCGAAGCTTGCAGGTTGACCCGCGCCGCGACCTCTTCGGCCGCGGCCAGCGCCTCGCGCCGGCTGCCCAGGCGCAGGTGCGCGCCCACGGCGATATTCTGCCGCACCGTCTGCGCGCCGAAGGGCTGCACGATCTGGAAAGTGCGGGTCAGCCCCTGCCGGGCCGATTCGTGCGGCGGACGCCCGGTGATGTCGCGGCCGGCGAAATGCACCGAGCCGGCCCCGGGTTTCAGGAAGCCCGACAACAGCCCGAACAGCGTGGTCTTGCCCGCGCCGTTGGGGCCGACCAGCGCGGTAAGCGAGCCCTGGGGCACGTCCAGGCTGACGTCCTGGACCGCCTTCAGGCCGCCGAAGGTGATGGAAAGATTGCGCGCTTGCAGCAGGATCTCAGGCACGGGCGCGCTCCTTGAAACCGGCCAGGCGGCGCAGCGATTGGCCGCAGCCGGCGATGCCGCGGGGCATGAACATGACGATCACGATGAGGACCGTGCCGTAGATGACCATGCTGATGCCCGGCAGTTCGCCGAACAGGTTGCGCGTGACGTCGCCGAGCCCATGCAGGACCACGGCGCCCAGCACCGGCCCCCACAAGGTGCCCAGGCCGCCCACGATGGCGCCCACCAGGGCCTCCACCGACACGGCCGGGCCGAACGCGATGCCCGGATCGATGTACTGGAACACCTGCACGTAGAAGGCGCCCGCCGCGCTCATGAACGCCGCCGACAGCGCGATGCCGCCCAGCTTGACGCGCAGCGGATCCACGCCGATGGCGCGCGCCGCGTCCTCGTTGTCGCGCACCGCCTGCAGGTAGGCGCCGAACCGCGAATGGCGCAGCCAGGCCGTGACCGCCAGCGCCAGCAGCACGAAAGCCAGCAGCAGGTAGATGTAGCCGCGGCGCGAGCCGAACTGCATATTGGCCGCGCCTTCCTGCAGCGGCACCATCAGTCCGACCCCGCCGCCGGTGAACGACGCCGACAGCGCCAGGATGCGGAACACCTCGGCGAACGCCAGCGTCACCAGGGCGAAGTACGAGCCCTTCAGGCCGTAGCGGAACGTCAGCCCGCCGACAGCCAGGCCGACCAGCGCGCCCAGCGCGATGGCCAGGGGCAGGACCAGCCACGGGTTCAGGCCCAGGTTCATCTGCCCCAGCGCCTGGGCATAGGCGCCGACGCCGAAGAACAGCGCGTGGCCGAACGACAATTGCCCGCCGTAGCCGCCCAGGATGTTCCACGCCTGCGACAGCAAGGCGGCGTACAGCGACATCATCACGAAGGTCAGCGCCACGCCCGACTGCATCAGCGCGGCCGCGGCCGCCAGCGCCGCGCCGAACAGCGCGATTGCGAAAAGGTCCCGGCCCATGCTCAGCTCCTCGCCCCGAACAGCCCCTGCGGGCGAAACAGCAGCACCGCGATGAAGATCGCGAAAATCCCCATCTGGCCCAGCGAGTCGCCCAGGAACAGGCCCCCGATGGATTCCACCACGCCGATCAGCAGGCCGCCGGCCAGCGCCCCCGCGAAGCTGCCCATGCCGCCCAGCACCACGATGGTGAACGCCACCAGCACGAAGCCCCCGCCGACCTGCGGATTGACGTAATAGGCCGGCAGCAGGAAACACGCCGCCGCGCCCAGGCAGGCCATGCCGATGCCGAACGACAGCGCATAGATCTTTTCGACGTCGATGCCCATCAGCCTGGCGCCCTGCTTTTCCTTGGCCACCGCGCGGATGGCGCGCCCCAGGTCGGTCGAGCGGATGATCCAGAACAGCACCGCCGCCACCGCCAGCGCGCCGCAGAAGGCGATGATCTTGGGCAAGGCGATCATGGCCGGCCCGATCTCCACCGTGGACAGCGTGTAGGCGGTGTCGATGGTGCGCGTGTCCGACTTGAACCACACCAGCGCCAGGTTCTCCAGCA
This sequence comes from Achromobacter veterisilvae, assembly GCF_900496975.1. GTDB lineage: Bacteria > Pseudomonadota > Gammaproteobacteria > Burkholderiales > Burkholderiaceae_B > Achromobacter > Achromobacter veterisilvae. The sequence goes on along the minus strand of NZ_UFQC01000042.1, from coordinate 24,990 downwards.
CGATGGCCAGCCCCAGCGTCACCAGCAGGATGTTCTCGTCCTTGCCGTGGCTGGCGCGGTTGATCACGAAGCGCTGCAGGGCGTAGCCCAGCAGGAACATGCCGGCCACCACCAGCGGCAGGGCCGCGTAGGGGTCGATGCCCAGGCGCTCCTTCAGCAGGTACACGGCGTACAGCGCCACCATCAGCGCGGCCCCGTGGGCGAAGTTGATGATGTGCAGCACGCCGTAGATCAGCGTCAGTCCCAGCGCGATCAACGCGTACACCGCGCCCGTGGTCAGGCCGTTGAGCACCGAGGAAAAGAGGATGGCGGGATCGAGCATGCCCGGACTCAGGCCTTCAGCGGGAAGATGGGATCGGCCTGGCGGTACTCGGCGGGGATGACCACCTTGATGTCGCCGCCGATCACCTGCGTCAGCAAGGGCCGCGCGCCGGTGTTCTGGCCGTCCACGAACCGGGTCGGCCCATAGGGCATGATGTTGTCCGAGAACGTGCTGGACGCCAGCGCGTCGACGATGGCGGCGCGCTCGGCGGACTGGGCGCGTTCCAGCGCGTCGGCCAGCAGCAGCACCGAGGTGTACGTCATGAACACCTCGTAGCTGAAATAGGCGCCCTTCTCTTCGACGCGAGCCTTCAGCGGGGCCACGCGCGCGTCCTTGGGGTTGAACCAGTGGTTGCAGTCGATGATGCCGTTGGCGATGTCGGGGAATTCCTTCAGGAACTTGTAGCTGGAGGCCGCGCCCCCCAGCACCGAGTAGATCGCCTTGGGCTGCACCTTCTGCTGCTTCATGGCCCGCAGCAGCAAGGCGTATTCGTTGTAGTAGTTGGCCGGGATCACGATGTCCGGGTTGATGGACTTCATGCGCAGCACGATGTTGTTGAAATCGCGGGTGGGGTTCGGATGCTTGGCCACGTCCTTCACTTCGAAGCCGTGCTGCGGCAGCGATTTGGACAGCAGCGCGGCGGTGCCCGTGCCGAACAGCGAATCCTCGTGCACGACCATCACCGTCTTGGCGGGCTTGCCGGCCGCGTCGTTCAGCGCCGCGAGGTCGGCGATGGCCCGTTCGCTACAGGCGCGGTAGCCCGGCCCGAAACGGAAGGTGTTCTTCAGGCCGCGCTCGACGATCTGGTCTGCCACGCCCACGTCCACCACGTGCGGCAGGTTGTACTTGGCCGCGGTCTGCGTCGTGGCCAGGCAGATCGCCGAGGCATAGGCGCCGACGATGGCCGAGACGCCCGCCTCGTTCATTTTCTCGACTTCCGCCGAACCCGCCTCGGGCCGCGACTGCGCATCGCCCAGCACGGCCTCCAAGGGCGCTCCACCCAGCGACTTGATGCCGCCGGCCTTGTTGATGTCCTCGACCGCCAGCAAGGCGCCCAGGCGGCATTGCTGCCCCGAATAGGCCAGCGCGCCCGTCACCGGATGCAGGATCCCGATCTTCACGGGCTTGGCGCCCTGGGCCCGGGCCACCCAGGGGGCCGACACCAGGGCGGCCGCGGCGGCGGATTGACAGAGGAAGGTGCGGCGCGAATTCATGGGCGATCTCCGAAGGGTTCCCGAAGGGGTCAATGGAATTGGGCCGAGAGCTCTTCGCTGACCCAGACCTTGGCGTCGATGCTGCCGACGCGCGACAACTGCAACTGGTATTGATAGCGGTCGGGCCGGTACAGGCCCTGCAGCAGTTGCACGGGCCGGTCGTTCACGTCGCGCACGATCCGCGTCACGGCCAGCAGCGCCGACCCCACGGCCACGTCCAGGTGGCGCGCCACCTGCGCGTCGGCCAGGCGCGCCGAGATGGTCTGCGTGGCGCCGCCGAATTCCACCCCGGCCGCCTCCAGCAGCATCAGCAGGGGCTCGCGTTCGAGGTCCTCGCGCGTGAAGTCGGCGACGGACCGCGGCACGTAGGTGGTGATGTGCGACAGCGGCCCGGCCTCGGTGCTGCGCACGCGCAGGCTCTTGTGCACCGGCGCGCCCGGCGGGATGGCGAGCGGCTCGGCCACGGCGGGCGGCGCCGACACCAGGGCGCTGTCCAGCACGCGCACCGAGGTGCGCAGGCCCATGTTGACGATGTTCTCCAGCAGGCCGGTCAGATGCGCATTCTGCTGCGGATTGGCGCCGGGCTGGCCGGCGGGCGCGGCGGGCGCGCGCAGGGGCCAGGTGCCCAGGCCGGGCCGGCGCGACACCAGCCCGTCGGCCACGAGCATCTCCATCGCCTTGCGGATGGTGATGCGGGCCACGTCGAACTGTCCGGCCAGCGCGTGCTCTCCCGGGACGCCCTCCTGATCGAAGCGCCCTTCCTGCAATTGCTCGCGCAGGACGAGGTAGATCTGGTGGTACTTCGGAAGCGGTAGTGAGGTTCCCATGCAGGGAACTCTAGGGGTGTCCTAATGTACCGTCAATGGAACAAATGGCCTTGCAGGTTGTTCTATCGGGAAAACACTGAGGGCGTGGATTCGATGCGGTTGCGCCCCAGTTGCTTGGCGTTGTAGAGGGCGCGGTCGCTGCGGATGAGCGCCAGTTCGGCGTCCGCGTCCAGGGTGTGCATGGTGGAAATCCCGATGCTGACCGTCAGCGGGATGCGCCGTCCGCCCGCGGAGAACGGCGCATCGGCGATGCGCTGCTGCACCCGCGTCGCGAAGGCGTGCGCGCGTTCCAGGTCGGTATCCGGCAATACGACGGCGAACTCTTCGCCGCCGATGCGTCCCGCCAGGTCGACCGCGCGCAACTGGGCGCGCAGCGTGTTGGCGAAATGCTGGAGCACGCCGTCGCCGATGGCATGCCCCCAGGTGTCGTTGATGTGCTTGAAATGGTCCAGGTCGCACATCAGCACCGCGGCGCAGTCGCTGCCGTGGCGCTTGATCCGGGCCAGCTCCGCCGCGATGCGCGACATGAAATGGCGGCGGTTGGGCAGCGTGGTCAGGGCGTCGGTGGCGGCCAGTTCGTGCAGTTCGAAATCGGCGCGCTTGCGGTCCGTGATGTCGGTCACGAAGCCGTGCCAGACGACCGAACCGTCGGGCTCCAGGCGCGGGCTGGCCTCGCCCTGGCGCCAGCGCAGGCCTTGCCGCGGCAGGCGGACCCTGAACTCCAGGTGCCAGGACGTCTGGGCGGCGGCGGCGGACTGCAGCGAGGCGTTGTAGCTGGCCAGGTCGTCGGGATGGACGCGCTGTTCGATCGCCGCGGCGCTGTCCCGGACATCGTGGGGCGTCAGCTCGAACATGTCCCAGATGCCGGCGCTGACGTAGAGGAACCGCGATCCGCCCTCGCGCCGCTGCCCGCACTGGAAGACCATGCCCGGAACCGCGTCCGTGAGATTGACCAGCAGGTCCGCCGTGCGCTGCAGCCGCTCCGCCATCGCGCGCATGGCGCTGATGTCGGTGGTGGTGCCCATCATGCGCAGCGCCCTGCCCGCCTCGTCGCGGCCGACGACCTTGCCGCGGCTGCATATCCATTTGTAGCTGCCGTCCTTGCAGAGGATCCGGTGCTCGACCTCGTAGCTGTCGGTCCTGCCGTCGAAATGCGCCTGCATGGCCGCGCGCACGTAGTCCACGTCGTCGGGATGCAGGCGCCTGTACGCGTCTTCGATGCGGTTGGAGATATCGGATTCGCCGTAGCCCAGCAGCGCCTTCCAGCCCGCCGAATACCTGATTTCCCCGGTGACGATGTTGCGGTCCCAGACGCCGGTGCCGGAGCCGGCGATGGCCATCGACAGGTTGCGGGCCTCGTCGCGCCAGCTATCTTCGTCCGCCCGTTCGGCCGCCAGCGCCCGCCGCTTTTCCACCGCGGCGGCGGCCAGTCCGGCGAAGTCCTGCAGGGCGCGCCGGTCGTCGTCGCTGAAGCCGCGCGCTTGCCCGTGCAGCAGCCGGAACGTGCCCAGTTGCCGGCCGTCGCCGGCGCGCAGCGGGCATTCGGCGGAAAAAGGCAGCGATCCCGGCGCGGCGCCCGCGGCCGGCGGCGCTCCGGCGCGCGCCTGCCACACGCCGTCGGCGTCGCTGCAGGCCACCAGCACCATGTCCACGCCGAACTGCCGCCTGGCCAGGCGCGCCAGCTTGTCCAGGGGGCCGTCCGGCTCGGCCTGAGCCTCGCCCGCGCCCTCGGCGGGCGCAGGTGCAGGTGCGGGAGGAAAATCACCTGTAGCGGGCATTTCGGACCTGATCGGCACGGGGTTCATCGATGCGGCCCAGGCTACCGGCCGCGGATGACATTCTGTCACGTCCCGCACCAAAATGGCATCGTTTTGACGATAGGGCCGCCGGCCCGCGAACCTCCCGATCTGCGCGCTCTCATCCCGGCCGCGGACGCCCGCGGCCGGGCCGCTCAGGCGGTCCGGGGCCGCGTGTCCACGGCCAGGCACAGCACGGCCGTCAACAGGGCCAGGCCCACGTGCCCGGCGTAGATCGGCGAAAAGGCGTCGTGGCTTGCCGCGCCCTGCCCCAGCAGCAGCACGGTGACGGCCACGCCCAGCACGCCGCCGATCTGCCGCGTGGCCTGGTTGACGGCGCTGCCCACGGCGTAGTGCTGGGCCGGCAGGCGGTTCACGGCGGCGCCCGACAAGGACGGCAGCACCATGCCCACCCCGATGCCGCTGAGCAACAGTCCGGGCAGCCACTGGCTCAGGTAGGCCGGCTCCGCGCCGGGCACCAGCATGAACCACAACCCGCTGGCCGCGTACACCAGCGACCCGCCCACCAGGAAAGGCCGGTGGCCCATCCGCGCCGCCAGCCTCCCGGTCAGGATGGCGGTGGGCATGACCAGCAGCGGTCCGGGCGTCACCGCCAGCCCGGCCTGCGGCAGACTGTAGTGCCACACGCCCGTCATGTAGAAGAAAAACGCGAAGAACATCATCGCGAACGCGATGCCGAAGCTGAGCGTAGCCAGGTTCACGTAGCGGTAGGTCCGGTGCCGGAACAGCGCCAGGTCCACCAGCGGATGCGGCGTCGCCCGCGCCCAGAGGACGAACGCGGCCAGCGACGCCGCGCCGACGGCGGCCGCCACGATCAGCTCGCCGCGCCGCCATGCCGGCGATTCGGACTGCACGATGGCCAGCGCCAGCGCGCCCACCCCGACGATCAGCAGCGCCATGCCCACGCCGTCCACCCGGCGCCGGGCGTCCGGCTTCACGGACTCCTTGAGCAGGCCGGCGCCGAACCACAGCGACAGCGCGCCCAGCGGCAGGTTGAGGTAGAAGGCCCACGGCCAGCCCGCGACGTCCACCACGAAGGCGCCCAGGCTGGGCCCCACGGCCGCGGCCAGTCCGCCCACGGCGCCCCACAGGCTGACGGCCACCGCGCGCTGCGACGCCGGGAAGGCGGCCAGGACGATGGACAGCGAGGCCGGCGTCAGCAGCGCCGCGCCCACGGCCTGCAGCACGCGGGCGGCGATCAGCCAGCTTTCGGTGCCGGCCAGGCCGCAGGCCGCCGACGCCGCCAGGAACAGCACCACCCCGCCCATGAACATGCGCTTGCGGCCGTGCGTGTCGGCCAGTCCGCCCGACGGAATCAGCATGGCGGCGAACACGACCGTATAGGCGTTGAGCACCCAGGACATACCGCGGCCGAGGCTTCGGGAAAGCCTTCGCGCAGGGCGCCGAAGGCGGCGTACAGCATGGTGCTGTCCAGCGACACCAGGAACACGGCGATGCTGGCGACCCAGAACACGGGCCAGGGGGAAGCCGCGGGCGCGGCGGACGGCGCGGCGGGGGTGGCGGCGGCATGCATGGCGTCGGCCCCCATCAGGCTTGCAGGTAAACGGAAGGATGGACGGACAGCCCTTGCTTAACCTGGCGGGTCGCCTCGTCGGCCAGCACTTCTTCTTCGCCGGCCTCCAGCGCGTCCAGCGCCTGGCGCACGATGGCTTCCGGGGCGGTCTTGGGCGCCTCGATGCCCCGGGTCAGGTCCGTATCCACGAATCCCATGTGCAGGCCCAGCACCTGGGTGCCCTGGCCCCGCAATTCATGGCGCAGCCCGTTGGTCAGCGCCCAGGCGGCCGACTTGCTCATGCCGTAGACCCCCAGGAGCGGGCGGTTGATCCAACTGGCGATCGACAGCACGTTCAGCAGCGCGCCCCCGCCATTGGCCGCCAACGCCGGCGCGAAGGCCTGCGCCATCAGCAGCGGACCGATCAGGTTGGTTTCCAGGTGGAGGCGGGCGGAGTCGGCGCTGTCCGGCGCCAGGAAGCCGCCGGTCGCGGCAATGCCCGCGTTGTTGATCAGCAGCGTCGCGTCCCGGGCGCGGGCCGCGGCGGCGGCCACCTCCTCCGGACGGGTGACGTCGAGCTTGACGGCTTCCACGCCCGCAAGCCGCACGGCCGACGGGTCGCGGGCGGCGGCGTAGACCTTGCGCGCGCCCCGCGCGAGCGCCTCGCGAGCGAAGGCGAGGCCCAGGCCGCGATTGGCCCCGGTGATGAATACGACGGCGTTCTTCAGTTCCATGGTGCGTTTTCCTCAGTGCGGCAATGCCGCGGCGGATGCGGATCGGTTCAGGCCCTAAATATGATGGCCATCATATTCAAGGCGGACAAAAAGGCCGCGCAATGCGGCCCGGAAAAACAGTCAGCGGGCGGGCGGGCCCTCGTGGTCGTACTGGTCCAGGATGGCCTTGCGCGCCGCCGCCAGCACCGCGCGCCCCTGGGCGTTGTCGCCCAGTGCGCGGGCCAGTTGCAAGGCGCCCACCAGCGTGCTGGTCACCGCCACCGCCGCATGCTCGCCGGCCGCGGCCGGCAGCACCTGCTGGATGCCCTCCAGCAGCCGCTGCACCCGGACGGCCGCGGCCTCGCGCACGTCGGACGACTGGCGCGGGATTTCGGAGGCGAGCGCCGATACTGGGCAGCCCCGTTCGCAGCCGCCCAGGTGCGCCTCGCTGAGATAGGTGTCGACCCAGGCGCGCAGCGGGCTCGCGCCTTCGGCGCGCCGCTGCGCCATGCCCTGCGCCAGCCGGGCCGCGCCATCGCGGCCGGCGCGCTCCATCGCGGCGGCGAGCAGCGCGTCGCGAGACGGAAAATGCGCATAGAAGCCGCCGTGGGTCAGCCCGGCCTCTTTCATGACCTCCGCCACTCCCACGCCGGCGTACCCCTCGCGCCGGATCGCGCGCGAGGCCGCGTCGACGATGCGTTCGTGGGAAAGCTCCTTGCGGGTGGCGGGACGGTTCATGGCCGCGGGACCTTTAATATGATGATCGTCATATTAAAGGCCTGGGATCTTTTTGCGCAACCGTTTTTTTGTGTCGGCCGGCCTGGATCCGTCCGCGCGGGCAGGCCCTAGCGCCAGGTTTCCGGCTCGATGCTGACTTCGCCCTTGTCCGCCGAGAAATACACCACGCCGTCCGAAATATTGGCGTTGAGCTGCATGGTTCGCTCGGCCAGGCCGGCCAGGGCTCTGGCCTGGTCCGACGGCAGGTTGACCACCTTCAGGTTGCGGGTGCGCTCGAGCTTGTTCTTCACGCCGTCCCACCAGATCTTGCTGGCGGAGCCGCCGTAACAGTAGACGATGACTTCGTCGGCGCGGCCGCAGGCGCGCAGGATGCGGCGTTCTTCCGGCTGGCCGACTTCGATCCACAGCTTGACCGCGCCGGTCAGGTCCTTGGCCCACAGGTCCGGCTCGTCGGTGTCGCTCAGCCCCTTGGTGAAGCTCAGGTCTTCCTGCGCATGCAGGGCGAAGGCCACCAGCCGCACCATCATGCGTTCATCGGTTTCCGAGGGGTGGCGGGCCACCGTCAGCGAATGGCTGCCGTAGTAGTGGCGGTCGGTGTCGGCGACGTTGAGTTCGGCCTTGTAGATGGTGGCGCGCAGGGCCATGGCGAGAATCCGTTGAATAAAGCGAATGACTGAAGGCCGCCATGATACCGCCTGCCAGGCCCGGATCCGGCCGGTTTGCGCCCGGGCGCGCCGGCGCTACACTGGCCGGCAGCCCGGATCCTGCCCCGCCCATGACTCCCACCGCCGCCCTGCTCGCCTTCACCCTGGCCGCCGCCATCCTGACCGTCACCCCAGGCATGGACAGCGCCCTGGTGCTGCGCACCGCCGCCGTCGAGGGCGGCCGCCGGGCCCTCATGGCGGGACTGGGCATCTGCGCCGGCTGCCTGGTCTGGGGCGCCGTCGCCGCGTTCGGGCTGGGGTCGCTGCTGCTGGTGTCGACGGTCGCCTACGACGCCCTGCGCATCTGCGCGGCGTTCTACCTGTTCTATCTGGGCGTGAAACTGTTGTGGGGCGGCAGGCGCCGCGGCAAGTCTTCCGCCGGTGCAGTCCAGGCGCTGCCGCCCGCCGCCACGGCCAACGCCGCGGGCTGGTTCGTCCGCGGCTGCCTGACCAACGTCCTCAATCCCAAGGTCGGGATTTTCTACATCACCTTCCTGCCCCAGTTCATTCCCGCTGGCGCGGACGTGCTGCGCTTCAGCCTGCTGCTGGCCGCGATCCACGCCCTGCTGGGCGTGCTGTGGTTCGCGCTGCTGGTGGCCGCGACGCGCCCGCTGGCGCGCTGGCTGTCGCGGCCCGCCGTCATGCGCGGCCTGGACCGCATGACGGGCGCCGTCTTCATTGCGTTCGGGTTGAAGCTGGCGCTGGAGAGGCGCTGAGGCCGGGAACCGGCTGCGGCCGGCCCTTGCAAGGCCGCCAGAGCCTTACACGCAACGTCCGATCAGATCCGGGGAGTACGCCGCTTCGGGCGCGCCAGCGACTGTCGGCGAAATCAGCACCAGGCCGCGCACTCGCGACGGATGCCTGAGACTGGCGCCCAGCGGTCAGACACTGGACAGACAGACCGCCCCGGTCAGGCTTGCTCGCCAGGCGCCTCATGGCAGGCAACGCAGAGCTTGTTGCCGTCGGGATCGCGGAAATACGCGCCGTAGTAGTTCGCGTGGTACTCGGGCCTGAGCCCCGGGGGGCCCTCGCAGCGGCCGCCGCGGGCCAACGCAGCCTGGTACGTCCGGCGAACGGCCTCTCTCGATTCGGCCATGAAGGCGACCATCTGGCCGTTGCCGGGATGTTGCGGCAAGCCATCGTAAGGCCGGCAGATCACGAAGTAAGGGCGCCGCCCGCCGCCGCTGTGCCAGCCGGCCCAAGGCCGCTGCCGGTCGCAGAACCGCAGTTCGACCTTGAGGCAATCCATGACCGCGCTGTAGAAATCCAGCGCGCGTTCGAAGTCGGTGACGCTGACGAAAACGTGGGAAAACACGATTCAGCTCCTGGTGGTGAGGGACCGTGCCGGTGAGTCCCTCTTGCCGCGGCCGGGGTCGGGATTCGGGTGTCAGACACCCGGGAAGGCCTCTTCCATTCGTACCGCCATCTCGTACGGGTGTCAGACACCTGCCTGGCCTGGCCTGGCCTAGCCTGGCCAGGCTGGATATCCGACACCGCCGCTCAATACACGCCGATGGAATGCCGCGCCACGAAGTGGCCGTCGCCCACGGCGACCAGGGGCTGGACCAGGGGATCGTCGCCGACCTTGCGCACCGGGCTGGGAATTTCGTCGATCAGCAGCGAACGCTCGCGATGGCGGCGCTGCGGATCGGCGATGGGCACCGCCGCCATGAGCTTCTTCGTGTAGGGATGCTGCGGGTTCTCGAAGATCGCCCGGCGCGGCCCGATCTCGACGATCTGGCCCAGGTACATCACCGCCACCCGGTGGCTCACGCGCTCGACCACCGCCATGTCGTGCGAGATGAACAGGAACGACACGCCCAGCTCGCGCTGCAAGTCCAGCAGCAGGTTCACGATCTGCGCCTGGATCGACACGTCCAGGGCCGACACGGATTCGTCGGCGATCACCACCTTGGGGTTCAGCGCCAGGGCGCGCGCGATGCAGATGCGCTGGCGCTGGCCGCCGGAGAATTCGTGCGGATAGCGGTCGATCATTTCGGGCAGCAGCCCGCACTTGTCCATCAGCCAGCGCACGCGCTCCTGCGCCGCCTTGCCGCGCGCCACGCCGTGGATCAGCAGGGGTTCCATGATGGAATAGCCCACCGTCATGCGCGGATCCAGCGAGGCGAACGGATCCTGGAAGATGAACTGGATGTGCCGGCGCAGCGTCTGCATGGCGCTGCCGCGCAGGGCGCCGATGTTCTTGCCGTCGAACTCGATCGTGCCACCCTGGCTCTTGACCAGTTGCAGCAGCGAACGGCCGGTGGTGGTCTTGCCGCAGCCCGACTCGCCCACCAGCGACAGGGTTTCGCCCGGATAGAGGTCGAAGCTGACCTTTTCGACCGCGTGCACGCGCTTCTGCACCCGGCCCAGGATGCCGCCGGTGATGTCGAAGCTGGTGGTCAGGTCGCGCACTTTCAGCACCGGGCCGTTCTCGCGGCGCACGGTGGAGGCGGCCGGCGGGGGAGCGGCCGGCTGCGCCGCGGCCTCGTCGACACGCAGCAGCGGGAACGGCGCGGGCTCGTCGGTGCCGTGCATGGCGCCCAGCCGCGGCACGGCCGACAGCAGGGCGCGCGTATAGGCATGCTGCGGACGCGCGAAAATCTCGTCCGAGCCGCCCTCTTCCACCTTGTCGCCCCGGTACATGACCAGCACGCGGTCGGCGACCTCAGCCACCACGCCCATGTCGTGCGTGATGAAGATCACGCCCATGTCCATTTCTTCCTGCAACTGGCGGATCAGTTGCAGGATCTGGGCCTGGATGGTGACGTCCAGGGCCGTGGTCGGTTCGTCGGCGATCAGCAACTGCGGTTTGCAGGAAAGCGCCATGGCGATCATGACGCGCTGGCGCATGCCGCCCGACAGTTGGTGCGGGTAGCGGTCCAGGATGGCCCGGGCCTCGGGGATGCGCACGCGTTCCAGCATGCGCAGCGTCTCGGCGCGCGCGGCGGCGGCGTCCAGCCCCTGGTGCAGTTGCAGGGCCTCGGCGATCTGGTTGCCGGCCGTGAAGCTGGGGTTCAGCGAGGTCATCGGCTCCTGGAAGATCATCGCCACGTCCGCGCCGCGCACGCGTTGCAGCAGGGAATCCGGGGCGTTCCCCAGGTCCAGGACATCGCCGTTGCGCCGGCGCAGCAGCATGCCGCCGTTGACGATCCTGCCGCCGCCGTATTCCACCAGGCGCATCAGCGCCAGCGAGGTCACGGACTTGCCCGATCCGGACTCGCCCACGATGGCCAGGGTTTCGCCGCGGTCGACGTGGAAGGAGACGTTGCGCACCGCTTCCACCGTGCGCTCGGGAGTCTTGAAGCGCACGGTCAGGTCGTTGACCTGGACGACGCGTTTGGGATCCATTGTTGCCATATCGATTATTTGTCCTGACGCGGATCGAGCGCGTCGCGCAGCCCGTCGCCCAGCAGATTGAAGCCCAGCACCACGAGGAAAATGGCCGATCCGGGGAAGATGGACATCCAGGGCGCCTGGGTCATGAAGTTCTTGGCGGTGTTCAGCATCGAGCCCCACGACGGATTGGGCGGCTGCAGCCCCAGGCCCAGGAAGGACAGGCTGGCCTCGGCGATGATGGCCGTCGCGATGGTGATGGTGGCCTGCACGATCAGCGGCGGCATGACGTTGGGAAACACGTGCCGGCCGATGATGCGCAGGTCGGAGGCGCCCAGCGCCCTTGCGCTCTGCACGTAGTCCTCGTTCTTGACCGCCAGCACCTGGCCCCGCGTCAGGCGGATGAACTTGGGCGCGGCGGACACGCCGATGGCGATCATGGCGTTGGTCAGGCTGGGGCCGAGGAACGCGGCCAGCGCGATGGCCAGGATCAGGAAGGGAATGGCCAGCAGCGCCTCGGTGGCGCGCGAAATGATGCTGTCGGTCCAGCCGCCGAAATAGCCGGCGGCCAGTCCGAAGGGCACGCCCACCACCAGGGCGATCAGGACGGACACCAGGCCGGCCATCAGGGAAGCCCGGGCGCCGTAGACCATGCGGCTGAAGATGTCGCGGCCCAGTTCGTCCGTGCCCAGCCAGTAGGACGCCGACGGCGCCTTGCGGATCGTGGTGAAGCTGGTCTGGAAGGGATCGTGGCTGGCGATCAGCGGCGCCAGGATGGCCAGCAGGACGAACAGCAGCACGATCCCCAGGCCCAGCATGGCGATGCGGTTGCGTTTGAATTTGGCCCAGGCGCGATTGCGGCTGCGGGGCGGCGTGACGGCAGCGGCCGTTGCAGGAAGTGCGCTCATGAGTGCCTCAGGCGGGGATTGACCAGGATGTACAGGATGTCGGCCAGCAGGTTCATCAGGATGAAGCCCACCGCGACGCACAGCACCACGCCCTGCACCACCGCGTAGTCGCGCGTGAAGACAGCGTCCACCACCAGCTTGCCGAACCCGGGGATTGTGAAGACCTGCTCGGTCAGCACGGCGCCCGCCAGGAGTTCGCCGAACAACAGGGTCACCAGCGTGACGATGGGCATCAGCGCATTGCGCAAGGCGTGGCGCAGCACCACCTGGCGCGGCGATACGCCCTTGGCGCGCGCGGTGCGCACGTAGTCGGCCGACAGGGCCTCCAGCATGGCCGAACGGGTGTGGCGCATCAGGTAGGCCGCGATCGCCGTGGACAGCACCAGGGAGGGCATCAGCATGGTCTTGATCGACAGCCAGAAATCCTCGGACGGCGACACATAGCCCGACGCCGGCAGCAGCTTCCACTGCACCGACACCACCATGATCAGGATGATGCCGAGCCAGAAGTTCGGTATGGACATGCCGGACAGCGCGGCGATGTTCGCGCCCATCTCGACCGGCTTGCCCTTGCGCACGGCGGCCAATATGCCCATGGGGATGCCGACCAGCAGCGCGAAGAACATGGCCATGGCGGCCAGTTGCAGCGTGACCGGCAGCTTCTGGCCGATCAGCGTGGTGACGGGGACGTCGGTGCGCAGCGACTTGCCCAGGTCGCCTTGCAGGACCTGGCCGGCCCACGCGGCGTACTGCACGGGCAGCGGATCGTTCAGCCGGTATTTGTCGCGCAGGTAGTCCAGGACGGCCGGATCGCGCTCTTCGCCGGCCAGCGTCAGCACCGGATCGCCGGGCAGGATTTTTTGCAGCATGAAGACGATCATCGACACCAGTATCAATGTCGGTATCGCGACGATCACGCGGCGCAAGATGAGTTTAAGCATATGGAAACCGTGAAACAGGAGCGGCGGAAGGCATCGGCCGGACTAGCCGCGTCGCGGCCGCCGCAAAGAATAACCGGACGCGCAAAGCGCGTCCGGCGGGGGCGGCCGGAAGCAGCCGCCCCGTGGTCACTTCTGCGCGTACGTCACGCCCTTCAGGCGGATCATGCCGTCCGGGTAGGGCGTGAAGCCCTTGACCTTCTTGGCCAGCGCGAAGGGCCAGGGCTGGTAATAGTTATACACCCCGGGCAGTTCGTCCTGGATGATGGCCTGCGCCTGGTCGTAGATGGCCTTGCGCTTGGCTTCGTCCGGCACGGTGCGCGCCTCGTTCAGCAGCTTGTCCACTTCCGGGTTGCAGTAGTGGCCGTCGTTCAGCGCGCCCTTGCAGGTGACGAAGGCGTGGATGTTGCCGTCCGGATCGACCCGGCCCGACCACCCCAGCATCACGACCTGGAAGTTGCCGCCGGCCGATTCCTTCTGCAGCGCCGCGTATTCCGTAGGGCGCAGCGACAAGTCGAAGCCCGCCTCGGAGGCCATGGCCTGGACGATTTCCGCGATCGACGAGGTCGTGGTGTTGTTGCCGAACATGACCTCGGCCTTCACCCGGTCGAAGCCCGCCTGCTTGAGCAGCGCCTTCGCCTTGGCGACGTCGCGCTTGGTCGGCGGGAACTTGTCGCTGTGGTAGGGGCTGGCGGGCGGGAACGGCTGCTGGGCCGGCTCGAAGATGCCGCCGCCCGCCACGTCGCTGATGGCGTTGCGGTCGATGGCGTACTGGAACGCCTGGCGCACCAGCTTGTTCTTGAACGGATTGTCTTCGGCGCGCTTGCCGTTGGCCACGTTGAACATGAACTGCTGGAAACCCAGCCCCGCCACCGGCGCGAAGGCCAGGCCGGCGTCGCCCTTGACCTGCGGCACGTCGGAGGGATTCAGGCGTTCCAGCATGTCCAGGTCGCCCGCGCGCAGGTTGGACAGGCGCACGGTGGTGTCCGGGATCGGCAGGAAGGTCACGCGCTTGAAGGCGAAATCCTTGGCGTCGTAGTATTGGTCGAATTTTTCCAGCACGATGCGGTCGTTCTGGATGCGTTCGACGAACTTGTACGGGCCCGAGCAGACGGGCTTGCGGCCCACGGCGGCCACGTCGTCGGTGAAGGTCTTGGGCGACAGCATCATGCCCGCGCGGTCGGACAGTTGCGCCAGCAGGGTCGCGTCCGGTTTCTTCAGCGTCAGCACCAGCGTCGCGGCGTCCGGGGCATCAACCTTCTCCACCGAGGCCAGCTCGCCCTTGCGCAGGCTGTCCGGCAGGGTCATGGCGCGTTCCAGGTTGGCCTTGGCGGCCGCGGCGTCGAACTTGGCGCCGTCATGGAACAGCGCGTCTTCGCGCAGCTTGAAGGTCAGCACCTTGTTGTCGGGGCTGAATGACCACGAGGTGGCGAGCTGCGGCACGAAGTGCAGCTTGGGATCGATGTCCACCAGCTTGTCGCACAGCGACGTGAACACGATGCGGCCCACGTAGGTGCGCGCCCGGTGCGGATCCAGCACGTCCGGATCTTCCTGCAGGCCGATCCGGATGTTCTGGGCGCTGGCGACGCCTGCGGTCAGCGCCAGCAGGCTGGCGCCGAAGGTCAAGGTCAAGCGTTTCATTGTGTTGTTCCCCTTGTTGCTTGCGAGCTTGCGTTTAGAAACCGACCGCCTGGCCGTCGCGCCGGCTGTCGCTGGCGGCGACGTAGCCAAGTTCGTTGTCGCTCTCGGACATGCGCCAGATGAACTGGCCCGCCCCGAAATCCATGTAGGGATCGTCGACGGACTTCAAAGCATGCCCGAGGTCTTTCAGGCCCGCAACGGTGGAAGCCTTCATATTGGTCTCGATATCGAGCGTAAAGTCGCGATTGACCTTCCAGCGCGGGGCGCAGCAGGCGGCCTGGGGGTTCTGGTGGTAGTCGAGCATGCGGATCACGGTCTGCATGTGGCCCTGGGGCTGCATGTCGCCGCCCATCACGCCGAAGCTCATGACCGGCTTGCCGCCCCGGGTCAGGAAGCCGGGGATGATGGTGTGGAACGGGCGCTTGCCGCCTTCGACCACGTTGGCCGACTTCGGGTCCATCGAGAAGCCCACGCCGCGGTTCTGCATGCTGATGCCGGTGCCCGGCACGACCACGCCCGAGCCGAAGCCCATGTAGTTGGACTGGATGAACGAGATCATCATGCCGTTTTCATCGGCGGCGGTCAGGTAGATGGTGCCGCCGGCGTGCGGGCGGCCGGCCTCGAAATGGGTGGCCTGGTCCAGGCGGATCAGCTTGGCGCGGCTGTCCAGGTAGGCGTCCGACAGCATCTGCTCGGGCGTGACCTGCATGGAGCGCGGGTCGGCCACGTACTTGTACAGGTCGGCGAAGGCCAGCTTCATGGCTTCGATCTGGATATGCTGCGATTGCACCGAATCCACCGGGATGTCGGCCATGTCGAAGCGCTCGACGATGCCCAGCGCGATCAGCGCGGCGATGCCCTGCCCGTTCGGCGGGATCTCGTGCAGCTCGTAGCCGCGGTACGACTTGGAAATGGGCTTGACCCAGTCCGGACGGTAGTTGCGCAGGTCTTCCAGCGTCATCGCGCCGCCGCATTCCTTGCTGAAGGCGGCGATGCGCTCGGCCAGCTCGCCTTCATAGAAGTCGCGGCCCTTGGATTCGGCGATGCGGCGCAGCGTGTTGGCGGCGTCGGGGAAGCGGAAGTGTTCGCCGACCTTGGGCGCGCGGCCCTCGGGCAGGAAGGCCTGGGCGTAGCCCGGCTGCGACTTCAGTTCCTCGGCCGCGGCGGCCCACTTGTGCGCCACCACCGGCGGCACGGCATAGCCGCGCTCGGCGATCTCGATGGCGGGTTCGAACAACTGTTCGAAGGGCAGCTTGCCCAGCTTTTCGTGCAGCGCGGCCCAGCCGGCCACCACGCCCGGCACCGTCACGGCGTCCCAGCCGCGCTTGGGCTGGACGGCCAGGCCGTTGTCGCCCACGCCGTACTTGCGCTTGAAATATTCGACGTTCCAGGCGGCCGGCGCCACGCCGGAAGAGTTCAGTCCGTGCAGTTCCTTGCCGTCCCAGACGATGGCGAAGCAGTCGCCGCCCAGGCCGCAGGACACGGGTTCGACCAGGACGATCGTGGCGGCCGCGGCGATGGCGGCGTCCACGGCGTTGCCGCCCTTGAGCAGCATGCGCAATCCCGCCTGGGCCGCGAGCGGGTGCGACGTGGAGACCACGTTGCGGGCGAACAGCGGAATGCGGACGGAAGGATACGGGTTGCCCCAGTCGAAGGATTTCATGTGGCTAGTCTCATAACGGGTTGGTGTTCATAGACCCAGGCGAAAGTACTCTTGTGATCTAATTAAATCAATTTGATTTTTTGTTCCGTCATAAAAGATTTTTTTATGAGTACGATCCGCTTCCTGCGAACTTTCCTGGCGGTCGCGCACCACGGCTCCTTTTCCGAAGCCGCCGAGCAAGTGGCCCTGACCCAGGCGGCCGTCAGCTTCCAGATGCGCGCGCTGGAGGCGGAGCTGGGCCGGGAACTGTTCGACCGCAGCGGCCGTCTTGCCATTCTTAACGCAGCCGGCCGGGAATTGCTACCGGAAATCAAGCATTTGCTGGATTTATACGACCGCATGCGGCTGCCGCGCACCGTCCCCGGCGAACTGGCCGGTTCGGTGTCGGTGGGCGGCATCGTGTCGTGCATGGGCACCCTGTCCAAGGTCGTGTCGGGCATGAAGAAGCTGCACCCCAAGCTGGACGTGCGCATCCTGTCGGGCAAGGCCAGCGAGTTGGCCGGCAAGGTGGAGGACGGCGAGCTGGACGCGGCCTTTCTGGTGGAGGCCGGCCGGAAAATGGCCAGCACCCGCTGGACCGCGCTATATGAAGAAGAGATGGCGGTCATCGCGCCGCGCTCGGCGCCCGGCGAGAATGCGCGCCAGGTGCTGGCATCCAACCCCTTCCTGCGCTTCGACCGCACCCAGCGCACCGGCCTGCAGATCGACCGGCTGCTGCGGCGCCTGGCGGTGCCGCTGAACGAATTCCTGGAACTCAACGCCATCGAGACGCTGGTGGAACTGGTGCGCCAGGAGGTGGGCGTGACCCTGCTGCCGCTGATCCACGGCTCCAACTGGCAGCAGAGCCCCGAACTGCGGATCCTCTGCCTGCCGCGCGACCTGGGGCCGCTCTCGCGCTCCATCGGCATGCTGGAGCGGCGCGAGCACGCCCGCCAGGCCATTACGGCGGCAATCTGCGCGGCCTGCGCCGCGGCGTTCCGCGAGCGCGGCGCGCAGACCGCCCCCTGAAGCGCGCTACAGCGCCATCGCCGGATCCGTCACCGAGGCCTTGCCGGTCTCCACCCGGCCGGCGTAGCGGCGCGCGTAGGCGGGATCTTCCTGCAGGCTCACCGTGAAGTCGTACCAGCCGCCGCTGCCCGACAAGGCCCAGTGCTGCTCGACCTGCCCGCCCGCGGGCACGGTGAACGTCCAGCGTTCATGGTTGGCGTAGTAGGCGTTGGGCGCGGCCGCGAAGGTGCAAGGCGCGTCGCCGCCATTGATGAAGCTGACGTAGAGGTCGCCGTTGGCGATGTCGTAGCAGACGCGGATCTCCGCATCCAGCCCCGCCGTGCGCGCCAGCGCCAGGTCGCCCGCGAAGTGCCGGTGGTAGCCGTTGGGGCCCAGCACCCACAGGTCGTACTTGCCGCCGTCGGCCGCGGCGTCCCAACTGCCTTCGAGCTGCTTGTCGGGTTCCACCGTATAGCGGCGCGGCAGGCGGTCCAGGTGCAGGCGGTCATAGACGTGGAACACCGCCGCCTGCTTGCCCGTGTTGGCGAACACCAGGCGCATGGCGCCCGTGCCGGGCTGGGCGCGGCCGCTGGTGTGCAGTTCGTAGGGCAAGGCGCGGGAGTAGCGCACGCCCTTCTCCTGCACCGGCCGGGCCTGGGTGGACGGGTCCGGCAGCGGCACGGCGGTCAGCGCCTGCTGGTCGGCGCGCACCTGGTCCGCGCCCGCGCGGGTCAGCAGGTTCAGGTCCGGCAACTGTTCATCGTTGGGCGTGGCGAAGTTGAAGGCCGAGGTCAGGTCGCCCAGCACCGCGCGGCGCCACGGACTGATGTTGTCCTCGGCCACGCCGAAGCGCGCTTCCAGGAAACGCAGCACCGAGGTGTGGTCGAAAGCCTGGGAGTTGACCCAGCCGCCGCGGCTCCACGGCGACACGACATACATGGGCACGCGCGGGCCCGGGCCGTAGACGCGGTTGTCCGCGGCATCCTGGGCGGAGGCGCGCGTGTGGCGATCCAGGTCGGTGTTCACCGTGGACGCGCCGGCCATCGACCCGTCCGGATTCAGCGACGGCGCGGCCGGCGGCGGAACGTGGTCGAAATAGCCGTCGTTCTCGTCGAAGTTGATGAGCAGCACGGTCTTGCTCCAGACCTCCGGGTTGGCGGTCAGGGCGTCCAGCGTTTCCTGAATGTACCAGGCGCCCTGGATGGGGCTGGACGGGCCGGGGTGCTCGGAATAGGTGGCGGGCGCCACGATCCACGACACCTGCGGCAAGGCGCCGTTGACGACGTCGTCGCGCAGCGCCTGCAGGAAGCCGCCGTCGGGCATGGTGTTGGCCGTGCCCTTGTAGAGCGGGTTGGCGGCGTCCGTGGCCGGCGTCCAGGCCGGATACGGCGAGCCGTTGGCGCCGTTGCCGGCCAGTTCGTTGGCGCGGCGGTACTGCCGGAATCCGGCCAGCGGATTGTCGCCGAAGTTCTCGGGCAGGTTCTGGTAGACCTTCCAGGCGACGCCCGCTTCCTGCAGGCGCTCGGGATAGGTCTTCCAGGTCCAGCCGGTGGACGACGCGCCCAGGCTGTCCCACTGGTTGCGGGTGGACGGGCCGTTGCCCAGCGCCAGCGGATCGTTGGTGCCGGTCCAGTGGAACAGGCGGTTGGTGTTGGTGCCGCCGTGCGTGGAACAGTGGTAGGCGTCGCACAGCGTGAAGGCTTCGGCCAGGGCGAACTGGAATTCCACCTCGTTCTGGCGGTAGTAGCCCATGGACTGGTTCTGCTTGTAGCGCGGCCATTGCTCCATGCGGCCGCCGTCCCACGCCATCTGCGCGTCCACGTAGTCGTGCGGCGTGCCGGCCACGCGCTGCGCGTTGCCCTGGGTGCTGTCCAGATGGTAGGGCATCACCACGCGCGTGCCGTTGCTCTGCTCCCAGACCGAGCGGCCGTCGGGCAGCGGGATGGTGATGCGGTCGCCGAAGCCGCGCACGCCCTTGAACGTGCCGAAGTACATATCGAACGAGCGGTTCTCCTGCATCAGGATGACCACGTGCTCGACGTCGTTGATGGTGCCGCTGCGGTTGTTGGCGGGAATGGCCAGCGCGCGGCGGATGGCCGGCGGGAACATCGACAGCGCGGTCAGCCCCGCGGTCGAGGCGGCGGCGTTGCGCAGGAACCGGCGCTTGCCGGCGTGGACCTGGTCTTTATCGGACTTCACGGATGCTATTCCTATGGATTCGGGGAAAGCGCGGCTCACGGCGCGCAACGCAGTTCGGGTTTGGCGGGCGCGGGCGGCGGCGTGCCGGACTGGCCGCCGTCGCCGTCGCCGTCGTCGCCGCCGCAGGCGGCCAGCGTGGCGCTCAGCATCAGCACCGCGCCCAGGCGCAGGAATCCGCGCAGGATCATGGACATGCTCATCGTTTTCTATCCTTGGGACATCAGGGGAACAATTCGGAAACGGACTTGCCGGACAGGGCCAGCGACTTCACTTCATCGTCCGTCAGGGCGCGCGACCAGAAGGCCAGGTCGTCGAAATACATCGTGTACGGGCCCTTGGTGCCGGCGCAGCAGATGCCGTAGGTGCCCAGGCCGTCTTCGTTCAGGCCCAGGTGCGGCCCGAAGTTGCCGGCCACCTTGCCGAGATCGACCGCGCCCGTGCCTATCGTGCTGCTCGAATAGCCCAGCTCGCTGTCGTAGACCGAGGCGGTCAGGGTCTTGGCCGTCTTGTCGACCGTCATCGCGATGTAGACCGGCTTGTTCGGCGTGAACTTGACGTTATTGATGTCGACCCGCGTTCCGCCGCCCGCCAGGTTGAAATACAGCACCGGGCCCGCCCACTGCGCGATGGTGATGCCGGGGTTGCCGCCGGAGTTGTAGTCCTTGTTGCCCACGATGGAACGGTCGCTGGCCGTGCCGTCGGACTGGTACCAGAAGGCGATGGTGAAGGCCTGCGCCGCATCCAGCATGCCCGCCGGGTAGTCCAGCTTGAAGGCGCCCATCGGGTCCGCCCCGCGGTCGTTCTTGAACATCTTTCCGAACACGCCCGCGTCGGCGTAGGCCGGCGCCTGGACCCCGTCGTACGGCGCGATGGCGCCGCCGCCCGCGGCCACGTCCGTGACGTTGCCTTCGAACGGGAACAGCATCGTCAGGCCGGTGCGCAGCGAGGCCAGCAGCGGCAGGGGCTTGGTGTAGGCCACCGTGGCGCGCACGGCGCTGACGGCACTGCCCATGGACATGCTGTAGTTCAGCGCATGCACGCCTTCCGTATCGAACGACAGGTTTTCGTCGACGTACTCGGCGGCCGTGCCCGGCACGCGCGCGATCTCCGCGCCGTCCCGGCTGATCGCGATATCGCCGGCGGGTTCGCCCACGCGCACCCAGCGCAGCGTCACGCTCTTGTTGTCCGTGGACGTGCGCGCCGAGACATTGCGCAGGGCCAGCGATCCGTCCAGCGACGCGCCCGCCATGTCGTAGCCGGCCGCGGCCGGCAGCGCGCCCAGATGCGCCAGCAGGGTCGGCGTCACGTCGGCCGCGCTGGGCAGCGCGTACCAATTGTTGTCCCACAGCCCGTCGAACGACGCGTCGTCGGCGCTGCCGCCCAGGAGCGCCGGCTGGTTCGCCGCCAGCAGGATCGTCTTATTGGACGAAAACGGCCGGCCGTCGCTGGCGCCGGTCTGGCCCAGGCCATGACTGGACGCCACGACCACCAGCCAGTCCTCGCCCGGGTGGTCCGCCTTGCGGTCGGCGATCTGCCGGGCCAGCGCGCCGACGGCCGCGTCCGCGCGGCGGATGGATTCGTCGTAGGCGCCGCCGAAGCCTTGCTCCGACGCGATGCGCTCGGGCGCGCCGAACTGCGCCACCACCACGTCATAGCCTTCCGTGATGCGGTCGCGCGCCTGCCCGGCCACGCAATCGTCGCCGCCCGCGCAATCGGTCAGCGCCTGAAGATAGCCCGCGTCGCGGTCGCCGCCGACCAGCCCGGCCAGCACGGACGAATTGAAGGCCGCCGCGGTCCGCGCCTCGGGCCGCGCCGACTTGACGCGCTGGAACAGCGTGGGCGTTTTCAGCGCCTCGCCTTGTACCGTGAAGCGCACGCCGTGCCGGTCGGCCCATTGGCCCGTCAACAGCGTCGCCCAGCCGGGCGCGGGCAGCGTGGGCTGCTGGGTCGCGGCGCCCGTCACGCCGCCCGTCCAGGCGCGCGTGACGGTCAGTTGTCCGATGTTGGGAAGGGAATTGTCGGCCACCCCGCGGCGCATCGCATCGTAGGTCAGGCCGTCCACGCCGATGAACAGCACCTTGTCGGCGCGCGCCTGGTCCGGCGCGGCGGCCGGCGGCGCGCTGTCGCCGTCATCCCCGCCACAGCCCGCCAGCGCGCCGGTCGCCAGCAGCGCGGCGCACCATCTTCTCCAATCCGATACTTGCATGCTTGTCTTCTCGCTTCATGAACAGGTTTTGCGTTGGAGCACATGGTGGCCGCCGAAAGTGAACGGCCCGTGAAGCGAGAAAGAGAAAGGCTGATCGACGGATCAGGATTTTTTTTGCGTGGGGCGGGTGGGTCCGGTGCCAGACACCCGGGAACGCCGAAGCAAACCCGCGGCCGGCTCGTAGGGGTGTCAGGCACCTGCATAACCTGCATGGGCACGTTCCCGGGCAGGTGTCTGACACCCTTGTGCGATGGCCGTCCCTGCTCGACGGTCTTCCCAGGGTGTCAGACACCACAGTGCTGTCATGAACCCCCGCTATAGTCCACCGCTTCCCCCCCCGCACCACACTCCATGCCGCTCTCATTACCCTCCGCCCTGCCCGCCGCGCTGCGTGTTCTTGCCATCCTGGCCCTGGCCGCCGGCGTGGGCGCCTGGGGGTCCATTCTGCTTGCGCCGCGCCCCGGCCCCCTGCCTCCGGCGGTGTCCGGCGCGGCGGCGCCGCGCGCCGCCGACAACGGACCCGTGGCCGTCTGGTTCGGCAAGGACGAAGCCATGCGCACGCAGATCGCCGTTCAGGGCGTGATCGCCGCCGGCCCGGGCGGCGCGGCCGTCCTCAGCGTCGACGGCGGCCCGTCCCTGGCCTGGCGCGTCGGCGACGAGGTGGCGCCGGGCATCGTATTGCGCGAGATCGCCGCGGACGCGGTGACCGTCGAACAGGCGGGCCGCGGCAGCCGCCTGCCCGCTCCCGCGCCGCCGCCCGCGCCCGCCGGCATCGCGCGCGCGGGCTGAAGCGCAATGAACGCCCCGCGCCCCTATTGCTGTCATATTTCATGACCACAATCCTCCGCTTCTACTGAAGACCGGAGTCGCAAAGTGCGTCAGTTACCGCGCGGGCTTGCCCGCCAGCAAGGTTTCACCCTCATCGAGATCATGGTGGTGATCGTGATCATGGGGATTCTTGCGGCGCTGATCGTCCCCCGCGTGCTGGATCGTCCCGACCAGGCGCGCCAGGTCGCCGCGCGGCAGGACATCGCCGGCATCATGCAGGCGCTCAAGCTCTACCGCCTGGACAACGGCCGCTATCCCGCCACCGCCCAGGGCCTGCGCGCGCTGGTGGAAAAACCCGAGGGCGCTTCCAACTGGCGCGGCTATCTGGACAAGCTGCCCAACGATCCCTGGGGCCATCCCTACCAATATCTCAGCCCCGGCGTCAAAGGCGATACCGATGTGTTCTCGTTCGGCGCCGACAACAAGCCCGGCGGGGAGAACGGCGATGCCGACATCGGCTCCTGGGAACTCTGAGCGCGGCTTCACGCTGGTCGAAGTCCTGGTCGTTCTGGTCATCGTGGGCATCGCGGCCAGCATGGTGAGCCTGTCCGTGGGCAGGGGCGAAAACCGCCTGCGCGCAGACGCCCAGCGCCTGGCCGACGCCTTTACCGTGGCCCAGAGCGAGGCCCGCAGCGACGGCCGTCCGATCCGCTGGCTGCCCAGCGGACAGGGCTGGTCGTTCGAACGCCGGGGCCGCCTGCCGGACCTCGGCGCCGAGGAGGACGAGGCACTGCCCGTGGACACGATGGAACGGGACGGCGTGCTGCGCCCGCAAGCCTGGTCGGCGGGCCCGGTGGCACTGCGGCTCGACCCCGACCGTCCGCTGGTCTTCAACACGGAATGGGTCGCCGCGCCCATCACGCTCACGCTGCTTGCCGGGGACGCCCGCGTGATCCTGCAACGCGACGCCGCGGGACGCTATGGCATCCGCTGAACCGCTCCGCCGCGCCGGCCGCGAGCGCGGCTTCACGCTCATCGAAGTGCTGGTGGCCCTGGCCATCATCGCCGTCGCGATGGGCGCGGCGCTGCGCGCGACCGGCCTCATGGCGGCGAACAGCCGCGGCCTCCAGGACAAGACGCTGGCGCTGCTGGCCGCGCAGAACGCGCTGGCCCAGCTTCGCCTGGAACAGGTCCTGCCGCGCGCGGGCGCGCGGACCCTGCCCTGCGGACAAGGCGGCCGGGCGCTGCAATGCGACCTGGAATTCACGAATTCGATGAACCGCAGCTTCCGCCAAGTCTCGGTGCGGGTGCGCGACGCGTCCGCGCCGCGTCCCGATGCCGTCCTGCTGCAGCTCGACGGCCTTCTGTCGGGCGTGCGATAGCCATGCGCCGCCCCGTCCGCTCGCAAGCCGGCTTCACGCTGATAGAGGTGCTGGTGGCCCTGGCGCTGATGGCGCTCGTCAGCCTCATGGCCTGGCGCGGCCTGGCCAGCGTGTCCAATGCCCGCGACCGGATCGAGGAACAGGCCGAGGACACCGACGCCATCGTCCGCGCGCTGGGCCAGGTCGCCCGTGACGTGGAGCTTTCCTACACCGGGCCGGCCTTCGAGCCGGCCGGCCAGGACGTCCTGGCCTACACCGGCGGCCTGCGCCTGCTGCGCCGCGCCGCGGGCGGCCAGACGCTCGAGGTGCTGCGCACGGACCCGGACGGCAACGGACTGTGGCAGCGCGTGCACTGGCAGGTGCGCAAGGACGGCCTCTGGCGCGCCGGCGGGCCGTCGGCGGCGCGCAGCCCCCTGCCCGCCCCGGATGGGGGCGTGCTGCTCCTGCCCGGCGTGACGTCCCTGGCACTGCGCGCCTGGGTGCCGGGCGCCGGCTGGGTCGACGCCGACGCCGGCCTCGCGGACTCGCCCACCGGATTGGAGATCGCAGTGGAACGCGGCGGAGCCCTGCCGCAGCGCTTCAGCCGCATCCTGGAGCTGCCGTGAACGCGGCCGGCATGCGCGAACGCGGCGCGGCTGTCATCAGCGCCCTCATCATCGTGGCCATCGTGGCGGCGCTGAGCGCCAGCCTGTTCCAGCGGCAGACCGCCAGCACCCGGCGCGTGGAAAACGAGCTGGCCCGCGCGCAGGCGCGCGCCATGCTGGCCGGCGGCATCGACTGGGCCCGCCTGGTCTTGCGGGACCACGCCCGGCGCGAGCCCACCACGCGCGGCGACCAGGTCTGGGCCACCCCCGTCCTGGAAACGCGCATCGAACGGCCCGGGGACGACCGCGTCGCCGTGTTCTCCGGTCGCATCCAGGACGAACAGGGCAAATACAATCTCTACAACCTGGCCGCCAACGGCGTGCCGCAGCCCGGGCAGGAACAGGTGCTGCGCCGCTTGCTGAACACGCTGCAACTGCCCGACGCGCTGGCCGCGCGCCTGGTCGACATCATGGCGGCCGCGCAACCGCCGGCGCCGCCGGCCGACGCGCCGCGGGGCCGGCCCGAGGCC
>NZ_UFQC01000071.1 GCF_900496975.1 Achromobacter veterisilvae | reverse complement strand
CTCAGGCCGGGGGCATCGCCGGCGCCCGCGGCCGCCAGGGCCTGGGCCGGCGTCACGGAAAGGGCGGCGGCGTCCAGCGGCGCCAGGTGGGCCAGCCGTTCCTGCTGCGCAAGCTTGGGATAGCCCACGTACATCATCACCATGCCGGACAGAAACCACATGGCGAAGAACAGGCACAGCACGATGCCCGCCCATCGGTGCGTGAGGTAGAGCCAGCGCTTGGCCCGGGCGGACAGCGGCGGGCCGGCGGGCCGCCGCGGGGAGGATCGGGAAAAGATGGCGCTCATGGAAATCTCGGTGGCGGACCGGCATGCGCGCCCCGGTTCGTCCGGCGCGGAGCCGGGGGCGCGACAGGCTGTCGGATCGCGCCAGGCGCGGAACCGCCTGGCGATCGGGACGCAGCGGGGCAGCGGCGGGCGGCCGTCAGGCCGCGGGCCGCGCCGGCTCAGGCCGCCGGCGGTGCGCGCGGCTGCGCCGCGCTCCAGGCGTGAAGGGGATGCGCCGTCAGGAAAAACAGCGGCGGATAGCCGACGGCGCGGGCCGCCGGGGCCGGCAGCACCGGGACGGGCGCGGGCAGGATGGCGGCGTCGGCCTGCGGGTTGCGGCAGAACGGGCAGTGCTGGCCGTCGCCGTGCGCGCCGCCATGGTCCGCGCCGCGGTCGTCGCCGCTCAGGTCCAGCGGCACCGACGATGCGCCGTCCGCGGCGCAATATTCGACGCTGATGCGCTGGCCGGCCCGGTCTTGCTGGCCCATGCCCAGCGCGTGCGCCAGCGAGGGCGCGAGCGACGCCCACAGGATCGCGGCGAACGCGAGCCAGAGGGCCGGGCGGGTCAGGAACGAGGCGGTGCGCATGGCTGCCGATTATATCGGAGCAGGCCCGCCGGGACCCCTATACCGACAGGTGCCGGCGCACGTCTTCCCCGTCGATCTCCGCGCGGCCGCCGCTGGCCGCCACCTCGCCCCGCGACAGCACCACGAACTGGTCCGCGAGTTCGCGGGCGAAGTCGAAGTATTGCTCGCACAGCAGGATGGCGATGTCGCCGCGCTGCCGCAGCATGTGGATGACGCGGGCGATGTCCTTGATGATGGACGGCTGGATGCCTTCGGTGGGTTCGTCCAGGATGATGAGCCGCGGTTCGGCCACCAGCGCGCGGGCGATCGCCAATTGCTGCTGCTGCCCGCCGGACAGGTCGCCGCCGCGGCGCGGCAGCATGTCCGCAAGCACGGGGAATAGTTCGAAGACCTCCGCCTTGATGCGGCGCGCGCGCGCCGCGGGCTTGGAGGCCATGCCCATCAGGATGTTCTCTTCCACCGTCAGGCGGGCGAAGATGTCGCGGCCCTGCGGCACGTAGGCCATGCCGCGGGCGGCGCGCTGGTGCGGCGCCAGCCGCGTGATGTCCTCGCCGTCGAAGGCGACGCGGCCGCGCGCCACCGGCAGCACGCCCATCAGGCACTTGAGCAGCGTGGTCTTGCCCACGCCGTTGCGGCCCAGCAGCGCCAGGCATTCGCCCTGGCGCAGCGACAGCGATACGCCGCGCAGGGTATGGCTGCCGCCGTAGTATTGGTCGATCGCGTTCACTTCCAGCATGTCAGCGCCCCAGATAGACTTCGATGACGCGCGGATCGGCCTGGACCTTGCTCATCGGCCCCTCGGCCAGCACCGAGCCTTCGTGCAGCACGGTGACCTTGCCGTCGCCCGCGATCTGGTTGACGAAGTCCATGTCGTGCTCCACCACCATCAGCGAATGGCGCCCGCGCAGTTCGTTCAGCAGTTCGCCGGTGCGTTCGGTCTCGGCATCGGTCATGCCGGCCACCGGCTCGTCCAGCAGCAATAGCCGCGGTTCCTGCATCAGCAGCATGCCGATCTCCAGCCACTGCTTCTGGCCATGCGACAGCAGCCCGGCCGGCAGCGCCGCCGCGGGCCGCAGCCGGATCAGGTCCAGCGTTTCGCCTATCCGGTCCGCCTGCTCGCCGGTCAGGCGCGCAAACAGCGTGGGGCGAACGCGCTTGTCCGTCTTCATCGCAAGCTCCAGGTTCTCGAAGACGGTGTGCTGCTCGAACACCGTGGGGCGCTGGAACTTCCGGCCGATGCCGGCATGCGCGATCTGCGCCTCGTTCAGCAAGGTCAGGTCGATGCTCTGCCCGAAGTAGGCGGTGCCCGAAGTGGGGCGCGTCTTGCCCGTGATCACGTCCATCATCGTGGTCTTGCCCGCGCCGTTGGGGCCGATGATGCAGCGCAGTTCGCCCACGCCGATGTCCAGCGTCAGGTCGTTCAGGGCCTTGAAGCCGTCGAAGCTGACCGTGATGCTTTCCAGGTAGAGGATGGCGCCGTGGCTGGTGTCCAGCCCGCCGGGGCTGACGCGGCCGTAGCCGGCTTCGCCGCTGGGGCCGCCGTCCAGCGCGGCCGATTCGATGTGCGTGCTCGTCATGCCTTGCTCTCCTGGTATCGGGCGGCCAGCCGGCGGGCCAGGCCGACGATGCCGGCGGGCAGGAACAGCGTCACCAGCACGAAGATGAGGCCCAGCGCGTACAGCCAGAATTCCGGCAGCACGCTGGTGAACCAGGTCTTCAGGCCGTTCACGGCGCCCGCGCCGATGATGGGGCCGACCAGCGTGCCGCGCCCGCCGGTGGCGACCCAGATCACCATTTCGATGGAGGTTTCGGTGGACATCTCGCTGGGGTTGATGATGCCGACCTGCGGCACGTAGAGCGCGCCCGCGATGCCGCACAGGACGGCCGACAGCGTCCAGACGAACAGCTTGAAGCCCAGCGGGTCGTAGCCGATGAAGCGCACGCGGCTCTCGGCGTCGCGCACGGCGGTCAGGACCCGGCCCAGTTTGCTCTGCGTGACCGCGCGCGCCAGCACCAGCGCGCCCGCCAGCGCGGCCAGCGTGATCCAGTACAGCGCCGCGCGCGTGCCGGGCGCGGTGATGTCGAAACCCAGGATGCGCTTGAAATCGGTGAAGCCGTTGTTGCCGCCGAAGCCGGTGTCGTTGCGGAAGAACAGCAGCATCGCGGCGAACGTCAGCGCCTGCGTGATGATGGAGAAGTAGACGCCCTTGATGCGCGAACGGAAGGCGAAGTAGCCGAACACGAAAGCCAGCGCGCCCGGCACCAGCACGACCAGCAGCATGGCGTACCAGAAGTGTTCGGTGAAGGACCAGTACCAGGGGTAGGACTTCCAGTCCAGGAACACCATGAAGTCGGGCAGGTCGCTCTGGTAGACGCCGTCGCGGCCGATGGCGCGCATCAGGTACATGCCGTGCGCATAGCCGCCCAGCGCGAAGAACAGGCCGTGGCCCAGCGACAGGATGCCGGCATAGCCCCAGACCAGGTCCAGCGCCAGCGCGGCCATGGCGTAGCACATGAACTTGCCCAGCAGGGCGACGGCGTAGGCGGACACGTGCAGCGCGTGGCCCGGCGGGAACGCCAGGTTGAGCAGCGGCAGCAGGGCCAGCGCGGCCGCCGCCGCGGCCAGCGCCGCCCACGCGCGGCCCGAGAACAGCGGGCGGCGCGCCAGGAGGGAGGGATCGGTCAGCGCGGTCTGTTTCATTCGGCGCTCCGGCCGCGGGGGGCGAACAGGCCTTGCGGCCGCTTTTGGACGAACAGCACGATGAGCGCCAGGATGGTGATCTTGGCCATGACGGCTCCGGCGTAAGGTTCGAGGAATTTGTTGACGCCGCCCAGGCCCAGCGCGGCGATGACGGTGCCGGCCAGTTGGCCCACGCCGCCCAGCACCACCACCATGAACGAATCCACGATGTAGGCGCGGCCCAGGTCCGGCCCGACGTTGCCCAACTGGGACAGCGCCACGCCCGCCAGCCCGGCGATGCCGGACCCCAGCCCGAACGCCAGCATGTCGACGCGGCCGGTGGGCACGCCCACGCAATCGGCCATGCGGCGGTTCTGCGTGATGGCGCGCACGAACAGGCCCAGGCGGGTGTGGTTCAGCAGCGTCCAGACGAGGAAGACGACGAAGAAGGCGAAGCCGATGATCGCGAGGCGGTTGTAGGTCAGCACCAGGCCGTCCAGCACGGTGATGCCGCCGGACATCCAACTGGGGTTGCCGACCTCCACGTTCTGCGCGCCGAACAGCGTGCGCACGCCCTGCATCAGCATCAGGCTGATGCCCCAGGTGGCCAGCAGCGTTTCCAGCGGCCGGCCATAGAGCCAGCGGATGACGGTGCGCTCCAGCGCCATGCCCACCAGCGCCGTCACCACGAAGGCCAGCGGCAGCGCGGCCAGCACGTACCAGTCCATCCAGCCCGGCAGCCAGGCGCGGAACAGCGACTGCGTCACGTAGGTCACGTAGGCGCCGATCATCAGCAGTTCGCCGTGCGCCATGTTGATGACGCCCATCAGGCCGAAGGTGATGGCCAGGCCCAGGGCCGCCAGCAGCAGGACGCTGCCCAGGCTGATGCCGTAGAAAAGATTGCCGGCCCATTCGATCGTCGCCAGGTGGCGGTCGATCTGCGTAAGCGCGTGGGCCGCGGCCTCGCGCACGCCGGCGTCCGGCTCGGCGTGGACGCCATCGCGTTCCTGCGTCAGCGCGGCCAGGGTGGGTCGGAAGGCGGCGTTGCGGGTGCCGCCCAGCAGTTCGACCGCGTGGCGCCGCTTGGCGGGGTCGGTGCTTTTCAATTCCAGGTTGGCCTGCGCGATGAGCAACGCGTCGCGCACGGCCTCGTTCTTTTCGGCTGCCAGCGCTTTTTCCAGCATCGGCAGGCGGGCGGGGTCGCCCGTCTGCTGCAGCCGCCGGGCCGCGTCCAGGCGTTCGTTGGGGCGCTCGGAGAACAGGCGCGAACCGGCCAGCGCGGCCTCGATGGCGCGGCGCAGGCGGTTGTTGATGCCGATGGTGCCCGCGCCCGCGGGCAGCTCGGCGGCGGCGCCGGTCGCGGGATCGGTGGCGCGCGCGCCGCCTTCGCCGATCAGCACGCGGCCGTCGGCCGCCGCGTAGAGCCGGTCGTCGCCCAGCGCCTGCAGCACCGCCGCCGCGCCGGGATCGGGCAGTTGGCCCAGCGCGGCAATCGCCCGCAGCTTGGCGTCCGTATCGTCGCCGGCCAGCGGCGCAAGCAGCGCCGGATCCACGCCGGCCGCTGGCGCCTGGGCGGCCAGCAGCGGCATGGACAGCAGCCACGCGAGAAGGATACGACGCAGGAAGTGTGCGATTGCCGCGATGCGCATGGCGGTTTCCGACTAGAGGCCTTGCTTGCTTTCATTGCCCGCGATGTACGGGCTCCAGGGCTGGGCGCGGATCGGGCCCTTGCTCTTCCACACCACGTTGAACTGGCCGTCCGCCTTGATCTCGCCGATGTAGACCGGCTTGTGCAGGTGGTGGTTGGTCTTGTCCATTTCGATGGTGTAGCCGTCGGGCGCGTTGAATTGCTGGCCGCCCATGCTGGCGATCACTTTGTCCACGTCCGTGGTCTTGGCCTGCTCGACCGCCTGCTTCCACATCTGGATGCCGATGTAGGTGGCTTCCATCGGGTCATTGGTCACGACCGTGCCGGCGTTGGGCAGGTTCTTGGCCTTGGCGTAGGCTTTCCACTTCTTGATGAACTCCTCGTTGACCGGGTTCTTGATCGATTCGAAGTAGTTCCATGCGGCCAGGTGCCCCACCAGCGGCTTGGTGTCCACGCCGCGCAGTTCCTCTTCGCCCACCGAGAACGCGACCACCGGAACGTCGGTGGCCTTCAGGCCGGCATTGCCCAGCTCCTTGTAGAAGGGCACGTTGGAGTCGCCGTTGATGGTGGAGACGACGGCCGTCTTGCCGCCCGTGGCGAACTTCTTGATGTTGGCCACGATGGTCTGGTAGTCGGAATGGCCGAAAGGCGTGTAGACCTCGTCGATGTCGCTGTCCTTCACGCCCTTGGAGTGCAGGAAGGCGCGCAGGATCTTATTGGTGGTGCGCGGGTAGACGTAGTCGGTGCCCAGCAGCACGAAGCGCTTCGCGCCGCCGCCGTCTTCGCTCATCAGGTATTCCACGGCGGGGATGGCCTGCTGGTTGGGCGCGGCGCCCGTGTAGAACACATTCTTCTCCAGCTCCTCGCCTTCGTACTGCACGGGATAGAAGAGCAGGCCGTTCAATTCCTTGAACACGGGCAGCACGGACTTGCGCGATACCGAGGTCCAGCAGCCGAAGACAACGGCCACTTTGTCCTGGGACAGCAGTTGGCGCGACTTCTCGGCGAACAGCGGCCAGTTCGACGCGGGGTCCACCACCACGGCTTCGAGCTTCTTGCCCAGCACGCCGCCGTTGGCGTTGATTTCGTCGATGGCCATCAGGGCAACGTCCTTCAGCGACGTTTCCGAAATGGCCATCGTGCCCGACAGGGAATGCAGGATGCCGACCTTGATGGTGTCGCCGGCGGCATACACCTGCGGCATCCAGCCGGACATGGCCAGCAGGCTCACGGCGGTCAGTTGCTTGAGGGCTAGTCTGCGTTTCATGATGACTCCTGAATGGAATGCGCCGGAAACCGGCGGGAACGATCTGAACAACACCCGACAACCCGGGACTCCAAAGCAAAACGCGTGCCAACCGCGGTTCGGTGACGGTCCGCCATATGGAAAGGGGGATAGGCAGCGGGTCCGCGGCCGCCCGGCGAGCGCGGCGCGGCGGGTTCAAGCTGGTGCCCGATGCACAAGATGAGTGCGCGTTCCGCCCGCTAGCGGTGCGGCCGGCGGCGCGGGCGCGCGGGCTTGCGCGGCGCGCCGCGGCACGATGAGAGGGAGACGCGGGGGCGCGGCCGACATGGCACGCCGATTGCTTGGGAATCCGTACTTGTATACAAGAAAGGATTCCAGCATGAACGCCGTAGCAACGCAGAAGGGTCCCGAAGGTTGGACGATTGCGCAGTGGCAGGCCGC
Source organism: Achromobacter veterisilvae (assembly GCF_900496975.1). Classification (GTDB taxonomy): domain Bacteria; phylum Pseudomonadota; class Gammaproteobacteria; order Burkholderiales; family Burkholderiaceae_B; genus Achromobacter; species Achromobacter veterisilvae. Next base: position 7,142 of record NZ_UFQC01000071.1, on the reverse strand, counting down.
CTACCGCGATGAAGGGGCCACCCCCGAAGTGCTGCTGGCCGCGTGGGCCGCGCGCGGCGGCCCGCCGGACAATGCGTGGATCAAGCGAGTGGACGGCGCGATGCTGGCCAGGCAGCTCGACGAACTGAGCGGGCTGCTTGCGGCCGCGGACGGCGACCTGGCGCGCCTGCCGCTGTATGGCGTGCCGTTCGCCGTCAAGGACAACATCGACGCGGCCGGCTGGCCCACCACGGCCGCCTGCCCCGAATTCGCCTATGTGCCCGACGAAGACGCCACCGTCGTCCGTCGCCTGCGCGAGGCCGGCGCCATCCTGGTGGGCAAGACCAACCTGGACCAGTTCGCCACCGGGCTGGTGGGCACGCGTTCGCCGCACGGCGCCGTGGCCAACGCCTTCAGGCCGGAGTACGTCAGCGGCGGATCCAGTTCCGGTTCCGCGTCCGTGGTGGCGCGCGGCCTGGCGGCGTTCTCGCTGGGCACGGACACCGCGGGCTCGGGCCGCGTGCCGGCGGGCTTCAACAATATCGTCGGCCTGAAGCCGACCCGGGGCTGGCTCAGCACGGCCGGCGTGGTGCCCGCGTGCCGCACGCTGGATTGCGTGTCGGTGTTCGCGCTGACGGTGGACGACGCCGAACTCGTGGCCGGCATCGCGGGCGGCTACGACGAGCGCGATCCCTATTCGCGCGCGCAACCCGCGGAAAACGCGCGTCCATGGACCGAGGCCCCCCGGCTGGCGATTCCCGCGCAACTGGAATTCTTCGGCGATGCGCAAGCGGCGGCCGCCTTCGACGACGCGGTCCGCGCCTTGAAGGAAGACGGCGCGCGCGTGGAGACGATCGACTTCGCGCCGTTCGGCGAACTGGCCGCCTTGCTCTATTCGGGACCCTGGGTGGCCGAGCGTTTCGCCGCCGTGGAAGCCCTGTGGAACAAGGCGCCCGGCGCCCTGCACCCGGTGGTGCGCGGCATCGTCGAGCAGGCCGCCCGCTATAGCGCGCTGGACGCGTTCAAGGCGGAGTACCGCCGCGCGGAGTTGTCGCGGCGTATCCACCGGTCGCTGGACGGCTTCGACGCGCTGGTCGTGCCGACCGCGCCGTCGATCTACACCATCGCCGAATTGCAGGCCGACCCGGTCGAATTGAATTCGCGGCTGGGCATCTATACCAATTTCGCCAACCTGGCGGACCTGTCGGCGCTGGCCATGCCGGCCGGCATGCGCGAAGACGGCCTGCCCTCCGGCATCACGCTGATCGGCCTGGCGTGGCAGGACGCGGCGCTGGCGGCGTTCGGCCGCCAATGGCAGGCCCGGCGCGGCCTGCCGTTGGGCGCCACCGGCGCGCCCTTGCCCGCGGCCGGGGCCGCGCCCAAGGCGCCCGGGGACACCGTGCGCGTGTCGGTCGTGGGCGCGCATCTTTCCGGCATGCCGCTGAACCACCAGTTGACCTCGCGCCGCGCCGTGTTCGTGGAGAAGACGCGGACCGCGGGCGATTACCGGCTGTACGCGCTGGCCAACACCACGCCGCCCAAGCCCGGCCTGGTGAAGTCCGGGACCGGCGCGCCCATCGAGGTCGAACTCTGGGACGTGCCGCTGTCGGCCTTCGGCGCCTTCGTGGCGGAAATCCCCGCGCCGCTGGGCATCGGCACGCTGGAGCTGGAGGACGGCCGCGAGGTCAAGGGATTCATCTGCGAGCCGCGCGGCCTGGACGGCGCGCGCGATATCACCGCGTTCGGCGGCTGGCGCGCCTATCTGGCCAGCCTCGCCGCCTAACCCCCAGACACCAGGGAGCCGAATCGTGTTCGATACCGTACTGATTGCCAACCGCGGCGAAATCGCCGTCCGCGCCATCCGCAGCCTCAAGCGGCTGGGCATCCGCAGCGTGGCCGTTTATTCCGATCCCGACCGCAATGCCGCGCACGTGCGCGAGGCCGACGTGGCCGTGGCGCTGGGCGGCGAGAAAGCAGCCGACAGCTATCTGCGCATGGACCTGCTGCTGGCCGCCGCGCGCGAGCACGGCGCGCAGGCGATCTACCCCGGCTACGGCTTTTTGTCCGAGAGCGCGGACTTCGCGCAGGCCTGCGAAGCGGCGGGCATCGCGTTCGTGGGACCCACGCCCCTGCAGATCCGCGAATTCGGCCTGAAGCACCGCTCGCGCGAACTGGCCGCCCAGGCCGGCGTGCCGATGACGCCCGGCACCGGCCTGCTGGCCAGCCTGGGCGAAGCCCTGTCGCAGGCCGAGCGCATCGGCTATCCGGTGATGCTCAAGAGCACCGCGGGCGGTGGCGGCATCGGCCTGTCGCGCTGCGACAACGAGGCCGAACTGACCGTGGCCTTCGATAGCGTGCAGCGAATGGGCGAGCATTTCTTCCGCGACGGTGGCGCGTTCCTCGAACGCTATGTGGACAATGCCCGCCACGTCGAGGTGCAGATCTTCGGCGATGGCGCCGGCCGCGTCCTGGCGCTGGGCGAGCGCGACTGCTCGGTGCAGCGGCGCAACCAGAAGGTCATCGAGGAAACCCCAGCGCCGCTGCTGCCCGCCGCCACGCGCGCGGCGCTGCACGCGGCGGCCGTGCAGTTGGGGGCATCGGTGAACTACCGCTCGGCCGGAACGGTGGAGTTCATCTACGACCCGGCGCGCGACAGCTTTTACTTCCTGGAAGTGAACACGCGGCTTCAGGTCGAGCATCCGGTGACGGAGGAAGTCACCGGCCTGGACCTGGTCGAGTGCATGCTGAGGGTGGCGGCGGGCGAGCCGCTGGACGTGGCCGCCCTGTCGCGCGCGCCGCGGGGCGCGTCGATCGAGGTGCGCCTGTACGCCGAAGACCCGCTGCGCCAGTTCCAGCCGTCGCCGGGCGTGCTGACCGAAGTGTCGTTCCCGGACGGCGTGCGCGTGGACGGCTGGGTCGAGACGGGCACCGAGGTGCCGGCCTTCTACGATCCTCTGCTGGCCAAGCTGATCGTGCGAGCGGATACGCGCGAGGCCGCGCTCGACAAGCTGTCCGACGCCCTGGCCAAGACGCGCCTGCACGGCATCGCCACCAACCTGGACTATCTGCGGCAGATCGTGGCCGACGCGCGTTTCCGCGCCGGCGAGGTGTCCACGCGCTTCCTGGAAGGCTTCGCCTACCGGCCCGCCGCGATCGAGGTGCTGGAGGCGGGCACCTACACCAGCGTGCAGGACTACCCGGGGCGCGTCGGCTACTGGGATATCGGCGTGCCGCCGTCCGGCCCGATGGACGACTACGCCTTCCGCCTGGCCAACCGCATCGTCGGCAACGCGGAAAGCGCGGCGGGGATCGAGGCCACGCTGGTGGGGCCCACCCTGCGCTTCCATGGCGACGCCATCGTGGCGTTGACCGGCGCGGCCTGCGCCGCGACCCTGGACGGCGAGCCCGTGCCGATGTGGCAGCCGGTGCCGGTGCAGTCCGGCCAGGTGCTGTCCACCGGCCGCGCGCTGTCGGGCTGCCGCAGCTATCTGGCCGTGCGCAACGGACTGGACGTGCCCGTCTACCTGGGCAGCCGCTCGACGTTCGCGCTGGGCCAGTTCGGCGGCCACGCCGGCCGCACGCTGCGCGTGGGCGACATGCTGCCCGTGGTGCGCCCCGAACTGCCGGGTACGGAGGCGGCCCCGGCCGTCGCGCCGCCGCGGGCCGCGCCCGCCGAGCTGATTCCCGCCTATGGCAACACCTGGGAAATCGGCGTGCTGTACGGCCCGCATGGCGCGCCCGACTTCTTCCGGCCCGAGGCGATCGAGGCGTTCTTCGCCGCCGACTGGGAAGTGCACTACAACTCCAACCGGCTGGGTGTGCGCCTGATCGGCCCCAAGCCCGCCTGGGCGCGCGAGGACGGCGGCGAGGCGGGTTTGCATCCCTCCAATATCCACGATTGCGAATACGCCATCGGCAGCATCAACTTCACGGGCGACAGCCCCGTCATCCTGACGCGCGACGGCCCCAGCCTGGGCGGCTTCGTCTGCCCGGCGACTATCGCGCGGGCCGAGCTGTGGAAGGTCGGCCAGGTCAAGCCCGGCGACCGCATCCGCTTCGTGCGCATCGACTATGCGCGCGCCGTGGCGCTGGAGCAGGCGCAGAACCGCAGCGTGGCGGAACTAGCGGCCGCCGCGCCCGCGGCGACCGGGCCGTCCCCGGCGCCGGCCACCGCTTCCGAAGCCATCGTGGCCGCGTTGCCGGCTGAGGGCGCGCGCCCGTCGGTGTCCTACCGCCAGGCGGGCGACGGCTACCTGCTGCTGGAGTATGGCGACAACGTGCTGGACCTGGCGCTGCGCATGCGCATCCACTTGTTGATGGAGGCGCTGCATGCCGATCCCGTCGCGGGCGTGCTGGAGCTGTCGCCGGGCGTGCGCTCGCTGCAGATCCGCTACGACAGCGGCGTCATCGCGCAAGGCGCCCTCATTGCCCGCCTGCTGGAGATCGAGGCGGGCCTGGCCGACGTGAGCACGTTGAAAGTGCCCACGCGCGTCGTTTATTTGCCGATGGCATTCGAGGACTCGGCCACGCTGGACGCGGTGCAGCGCTATCAGGAGACCGTGCGCGCCAGCGCGCCGTGGCTGCCGAACAACGTGGATTTCATCCGGCGCATCAACGGCCTGGCGAGCCGCGGCGACGTCCGCCGCATCGTGTTCGACGCCAGCTATCTCATCATGGGCCTGGGCGACGTGTACCTGGGCGCGCCCTGCGCGGTGCCGATAGACCCGCGCCATCGCCTGCTGACCTCCAAGTACAACCCGGCGCGCACCCACACGGCCGAGGGCACGGTGGGCATCGGCGGCGTTTATATGTGTATCTACGGCATGGACTCGCCCGGCGGATACCAACTGGTCGGACGCACGCTGCCGATCTGGAACAAGTTCCTGAAGAACCCGGTGTTCCGGGACGGCAAGCCCTGGCTGCTGCGCTTTTTCGACCAGGTGCGCTTCTATCCCGTCACCGAGGCCGAGCTGGACCGGCTGCGCGAGGACTTCCGCGAAGGCCGCGCCACCGTGCGGATCGAAGAAGAGATGTTCGACTTCGCCGAGCACCGGCGCTTCCTGGCGGAGCAGGCGGACAGCATCGCCGCGTTCCAGACGCGCCAGAAGGCCGCTTTCGACGCCGAGGTCGCGCTATGGAAGACCGAGGAAGCCCCGGCGGAACCGCCGGCCTCGGAACCCGAGGCCGCCGCGGCCCTGCGGGAGGGCGAACGCCTGGTCAGCGCCGACATGTGCGGCAACGTCTGGAAGATCCCGGTGCAGGTGGGGCAGAGCGTCTCGGCCGGCGATACGCTGGTGGTGGTCGAGGCCATGAAAATGGAGCTGTCGGTCATCTCGCCCGCGTCCGGAACCGTTACCGCCATCCGCTGCACGCCGGGCAAACCCGTGAACGCGGGCGATCCCCTGATCGTGCTGGCCGAGGACGCGGCGTGCGCGGTGGCCGGATGATGCGGCTGGAATCCGTGCAGATCGGTCCGGGCATCCGGCAGGCGCCGGCCCTGGCCGGTTCGCTGGCCGAGCAGGTCTATCTGCGCATCAAGGACGACCTGTTCGACTTCCGCATGCTGCCGGGCGAACGCTTCACCGAAGCCGACCTGGCGGCGCGGCTGGGCGTCAGCCGCACGCCGGTGCGCCTGGGCCTGGCGCGGCTGGAACGCGAAGGCTTCGTGCTGGCGCAGCCGCGCAGCGGCTGGCAGGTGCGGCCGTTCGACTTCGAGCGTTTCGAGGCGCTGTACGACGTGCGCGTGGTGCTGGAACAGGCGGCCGTGGAAAAGCTGTGTGCCCGCGAGCGCATGGACGAGGCGGGCATCCTGGGCGCGCTCACGGACGTGTGGCTGGCGCCGCCCGCGCAGCGCATCCTGGACGGCCGCCTGGTGGCGCGGCTGGACGAGGCTTTTCATTGCTCGCTCGTCGCCGCCGCCGGCAACCCCGAGATGGCGCAGATCCACGGCGACGTGACCGAGAAGATCCGCATCGTGCGGCGCCTGGACTTCACCAAGGATTTCCGCGTGGACGCCACCTACGAAGAACACGCGGCCATCCTGCGCGCGGTGCTGGCGCGTCGCGCCGACGAAGCGGCGCGCCTGCTGCGTTCGCACATCGGAATGAGCAAGGCCGAGGTCCGCAGGATCACGCTGCACATGCTGCACGAGGCGCGGGAGAAGGGCGGCCCAGGTGCCTGACACCCGTACGAGATGGGCTTCATCCTGCCCCGGCGCTTCCCGGGTGTCAGACACCCCGCGAGGCACCAGCGTCATACGCAGTGCATTCCGTACGGGTGTCAGACACTTGTGCAGCCGGCCCGCTCCCATACGCCAGGTGTCTGACACCCGTACGAGATGCGCTCCATCCTGCCCCGACACTTGCCGGGTGTCAGACACCCCGCGAGGCGCCAGCGTCATACGCAGTGCATTCCGTACGGGTGTCAGACACTTATGCAGCCGGCCGCTCCCATACGCCAGGTGTCTGACACCCGTATGAGACGCGCTCCATCCTGCCCCGGTGCTTCCCGGGTGTCAGACACCCACAACCCAGTGTCTGACACCCGGCAAGACCATCTTCGCCTGGGCCAGCATCTCGTACGGGTGTCAGACACTGACTTGCACAGCGGCAGTTCGCAGACTCATCCCTGCAACTGCTTATAAACCTCCTGCGACACGCGTTGCAGTTCCTCCCGGCTGACCGCGCCCGACAGCGCGTAGCCGAACTGCCCTTCGACCCAGTAGAACACCCGCACCGGCCCTTCCTGCGTGAACTGGAACGCCGTCTGTTCGCCCGTCGCCTCGCGGGTGACGTACAGCGTCAGCCGCTGCCCGTCACCCGCGCCGTACATGAAGAGCGCGACCGGCCCCGCGCCGCCGGGCAGCAGGCGTCCGCCCATGAGTTCATAGCCGGCCTGCGACAGCGACGGCGCGCGCACGGGCGCGCCCATGCGCTTGGTCAGCCACGTCACCAGGCCTTTCTCGTTGTCGACGCCGACTTCCACGGGACGCCCCATGTCGGGCGCATAGACCGCGTGCGCGATGGCGGCGCGCTGCGCATAGCCGCCTGCGGCGCGGTCCGGGGCGGCGGTGGCCAGCACCGTCTGCAAGTGGCGGGCGTCCATCGCGCCGCGCACGGTCCAGGCCGCGCCGGCGCTGACGGCGGCGACCGCCACGCCGGCGG
>NZ_UFQC01000070.1 GCF_900496975.1 Achromobacter veterisilvae | reverse complement strand
AGGCGGGTGGACAGGCCCGCGGCTTCGAATTCGCCGCGCAGCCAGGCGCGGGCCTCGCCGAACAGCGGCGAGAACGCTCGGCGCGTCCAGGGAACGTCGGGCAGGGTGAAGCGGGACAGGGTTTCGACGCGGGCCCAGAGGCGCTCGGCGTTCAGGGGAGGGAAAGCATGGGGCATGGGACTTCCTGAAAATGCGCCTGCGATTATGGCATGCGCTTTTCCAGGCCACGGCCGCCCCTAGCGGGCCGTTCGCCAGGCCGGCTCGCGCTTTTCCAGAAACGCGCCGACGCCTTCCCGGGCTTCGTCCGTGCTGCGCACGGCCGCGATGCGTTCCACCGTGTCGGCGATGAGCGCGGCGTCGATCGCCTGCCCGGCGAAGTCGCGCACCAGCCGCTTGCTGGCCTGCACGGCGGCGGGGCCGTTGTCGGACAGCGCGCGGCAGATCGCGTCGGTTTCTTCGCGCAGGCGGTCCAGGGGCACGGTCCCGTGCACCAGTCCCAGCCGCAGCGCCGTGGCGGCGTCGAAGCGTTCGGCGGTCAGGAAGTAGCGGTTGGCGGCGCGTTCGCCCATGGCGCGGATCACATAGGGGCTGATGGTGGCCGGCAGCAGGCCCAGCCGCGTTTCCGACAGGCAGAAATGGGCGTGGTCGGCGGCGATGGCGACGTCGCAGACCGACAGCAGCCCCATGCCGCCGGCGTAGGCGTCGCCGTTGACGCTGGCCACGACCGGCTTGGGGCAGGACCAGATCGCATGCAGCATGCCGGCCAGCCTGGCGGCGTCGGCGCGGTTCTCGGCATCGGTCAGCGTGGCCATCTTGCGCATCCAGTTCAGGTCGCCGCCGGCGCAGAACGCCTTGCCCGCGCCGGTCAGCAGCAGCACGCGGACGCCGGGATCTTCTCCCGCGGCCCGGACCGCGTCGGTCAGGGCCGCGATCAGGGCTTCGTCGAAGGCATTGCGCGTGTCGGGGCGGTTCAGCGTCAGGCGCGCGACCGGGCCGTCATGGGCCACGTCCAGCGGGGTCTGCATCGTCATGCGGGGTCTCCTGTCTTCTTGATTGGGGCTCAATAAAAATCGGGAACCGATGAAGCGATTCTAGGAGGAAATCGGCCGTGGGGCGATGCATGATGAGTAAATATTGAGTTATCCTCAAAAAAACACGGAGGGAGACATGGAACAACACGCAGGCGGATCCGCCGCCGGCCAGCGCTATGCGTCGGTATTCCGGCCGGGCCTGTTCGAGGGCAGGACGATCATGGTGACCGGCGGGGGCAGCGGCCTGGGCCGTTGCGCCGCGCACGAACTGGCGGCCCTGGGCGCGGGCCTGGCGCTGGTGGGACGCAAGCTGGACAAACTGCAGGCGGCCGAACAGGAGATCGCGCGGATCTACCCGGAAGCCGCCGGCCGCATCAGCGTGCACGCCTGCGACATCCGCGACGAGGCCGGCGTGCGCGGCGCGGTCGCCGACGCGCTGGCCCGGCATGGCGCCATCGACGGCCTGTTCAACTGCGCGGGCGGGCAGTTCCCCGCGCCGCTGGACCGCATCAGCTTCAACGGCTGGAACGCGGTGGTCCAGAACAACCTGCACGGCACCTTCCTGATGGCGCGCGAGGTCTACACCCAGCACATGCGCCAGCACGGCGGCGCCATCGTCAACATGCTGGCCGATATCTGGGGCGGCATGCCGGGCATGGGGCATTCGGGCGCGGCCCGCGCCGGCGTCTGGAACCTGACCGAGACGGCCGCCTGCGAATGGGCGCACGCGGGCGTGCGCGTGAACGCGGTGGCGCCCGGCTGGATCGCCTCCAGCGGCATGGACAGCTATGACGACGAATACCGGGCGGTGCTGCGCGACCTGAAGACCAAGGTGCCGCTGCAGCGGTTCGGCACCGAGGCCGAGCTGGCCGCGGCGGTGGTCTTCCTGCTGTCGCCGGCGGCGGCGTTCATCAACGGCAGCGTCATCCGCGTGGATGGCGGCGTGCCCAACGCGCGCCATTCCTGGACCTTGCAGGCCGCCGAACGGGGGGAGGTCTACAACGGCTTTCCTCAGTACGTGCCGCCGTCCCTGTTCTCCGACGACTGAAGGCGATGCAGGGCGTCCCGCACTTCGCCGCGGAACTGAGCGAGCGCCAGCGCGTCTTGCGCGGGCGGCTGCAGGGCCTGCCACAGGAAGCCGACCAGTTGTTCGGCGGTGGCGCCCACGTCCACCCGCGCCCCGCGCAGCATGGCGTCCCACAGCACGTGCTCCATCGGGCCGTAGACCGCCGAGCGCAGCAGACGCAGCGGCATGTCCCGCCGGATGTCGCCGTCGGCCTGGCCCTGGGCCAGGATGCGCATCAGCGGCGCGGTGTAGCGGCGCTGCAGCGCGGCGTAGACCTCGCCGAAATCATCGTTGCGCGCCCGTCCTTCGGAAAGGATGAACGCGCACAGGCCGGGCCCTTCGGCCAGCAGGTGCCGCAGATGCGCGTGCACCAGGTAATGCAACTGGGCCCGCGCGCCATGCACGCGGGGCAGGTCGTCTTCCACCTTGGCGATGATTTCGTCGTACCAGTCGCTGATCACCCGCACGCAAAGCTCGCGCTTGCCGCCGAAATAGGTGAAGACCGTGGCTTCGGACACGCCCAGCCGCTGCGCGATTTCGGTGGCCGTGGCCGCCTGGAATCCCGTTTCGGAAAAGACCTGGCGCGCGACGCGCAGGATGTCCCGGATGCGCTGTTCGGACTTGGCGCTGGCCGGCGGACGGCGCATCGGGACGGTGGCGGCTTTTTCCATGCGGGGGCGGGAGGCGATACGGTGGGAGGGGGCTTATTATTGAGCCAGGGTCAAGTTCGTGGCAAGGCACGCGATCCGGGCAATTTCATCGCCGGGGCTTTTTCCCCGCGGCCGGCGCCTGGCGCCGGCGGATTCGAACGACATTAGAGACAAACCATGCTGTCCAGAACCGATTCCTACACGCAGCTTGCGTCCCAGTTCCAATGGCAGGTGCCGGCGGCCTACAACATCGGCGTAGACGCCTGCGACAAGTGGGCCGACGGCAGCGGCCGCCTGGCGCTGATCTACGAGAAAAGCGACGGCGTCCAGTCGCGCTACACCTTCGACCAGATCAAGGCGCAGTCCAACCGCCTGGCGCACAGCCTGGAACGCCATGGCATCCAGCGCGGCGACCGCGTGGCCATCTACCTGCCGCAGGCGCCCGAGACCGCGGTGACGCACATCGCGGTCTACAAGATGGGCGCCGTGGCGGTGCCGCTGTTCACGCTGTTCGGCGTGGACGCCATCCAGTACCGATTGGCCAACAGCGGCGCGGCCGCGCTCGTGACCGACGCGGCGGGCTGCCGCAAGCTGCGCGAGATCCGCGCCAGCCTGCCCGGCCTGAAGGTCGTGTACTGCATCGACGACGAATCCGTGGACGGCGCGGTGCCGTTCCATGCCGCGCTGGCCGCCGAGTCCGAGGACTACGCGCCCGCCGCGACGGCGGCCGACGACCCGGCGGTCATCATCTATACCTCGGGCACCACCGGCAAGCCCAAGGGCGCGCTGCATGCGCACCGCGTGCTGCTGGGCCACCTGCCGGGCGTCGAGATGTCGCACGAGTTCTTCCCCGAGAACGCCGCGCTGATGTGGACGCCGGCCGACTGGGCCTGGATCGGCGGGCTGCTGGACGTCCTGCTGCCGGCCTGGCACCACGGCGTGCCCGTGCTGGCGCGCCGCTTCGAGAAGTTCGACGGCGCCGGCGCCTTCGAACTGATGGCGCGCCATGGCGTGACGCACACCTTCCTGCCGCCCACCGCGCTGAAGATGATGCGCGGCGTGGCGCAGCCGCCCGGGCCCGGCGCGCTGGCGCTGCGCTCGGTCGCCAGCGGCGGGGAATCGCTGGGCGCGGAACTGATCGACTGGGGCCGGCGAGTGCTGGGCGTCACGATCAACGAGTTCTACGGCCAGACCGAGTGCAACATGCTGGTGTCCTCGTGCTCCTCGCTCTTCGATCCCGTCATCGGGTCCATCGGCCGCGCCGCGCCCGGACACCGGGTCGCGATTGTGGATGAGCGGGGCGCCGAAGTGGCGGATGGACAGGAAGGCAATATCGGCGTATTGCGGCCGGACCCGGTCATGTTCCTGGGCTACTGGAACAACCCGCAGGCCACGGCCGAGAAATTCGCCGGCGACTACCTCCTGACCGGCGACCTGGGCGTGCGCGACGAACAGGGCTTCATCCGCTTCGTCGGCCGCAACGACGACGTGATCACCAGCGCCGGCTACCGCATCGGCCCGGGACCCATCGAAGACTGCCTGATCGGCCACCCCGCCGTGCGCATGGCGGCCGTGGTGGGCGTGCCCGACGCCGAGCGCACCGAAATCGTGATGGCCTACGTGGTCTTGAACGACGGTTTCGAAGGCGACGAGGCGCTGGTGAAGTCCTTGCAGGCGCACGTGCGCACCCGCCTGGCGGCGCACGAATATCCGCGCGCGATCCGCTTTGTAACCAGTTTGCCGACCACCGCCACCGGCAAGATCATCCGCCGGGAGCTGCGCGACGGCAGCTACGCGTAGGCGGTCTCAACCCGTGACAATGTCGTCCAAGAGGATGGGTTGACGGGCTGCCGGCCGCTGCAAGTATGATGGCGCAAAACCGATACGGCCCCATGCAAATGGGGCCGTATCACCATTAGGCCTTACTAGTATGGAGATGACCCCGATGAATAAGCCTTTGGATGGGGGATTGGCCGCCTTGAACGTGCCCGCCTACGTGAAGCACCGCGGCCTGATCGACTGGGTGGCGAGCTTCGTCGCGCTGGCCAAGCCCGACCGCGTGGTCTGGTGCGACGGCTCCCAGGAAGAATACGATCGGCTGTGCGAGCAGATGGTCCAGTCGGGCACCCTGCGCAGGCTGAACCCCGCCAAGCGGCCTAATTCCTACCTGGCCTGGTCGGATCCTTCCGACGTCGCCCGGGTGGAGGACCGCACCTTCATCTGTTCCGACCGTGCCGAAGACGCCGGCCCGACCAACAACTGGGCCGATCCCGCCGAGATGCGCGACACGCTCAACGGCCTGTTCGACGGCGCCATGCGCGGCCGCACGCTGTACGTCGTGCCGTTCTCGATGGGCCCGCTGGGATCGGACATCGCCCACATCGGCGTGGAACTCTCCGACAGCCCCTACGTGGTGGTGAACATGCGCATCATGACGCGCATGGGCAAGCAGGTCTACGACGTGCTGGGCGCCGACGGCGACTTCGTGCCCTGCGTGCATTCCGTGGGCAAGCCGCTGGCCGCCGGCGAGGCCGACGTGGCCTGGCCGTGCAACCCCACCAAGTACATCGTGCATTTCCCGCAGGCCCGCGAAATCTGGAGCTACGGCTCGGGCTACGGCGGCAACGCGCTGCTGGGCAAGAAATGCTTCGCGCTGCGAATCGCCTCCACCATGGGGCGCGACCAGGGCTGGCTGGCCGAGCACATGCTGATCCTGGGCGTGACCTCGCCCAAGGGCCGCAAGTACCACGTGGCCGCCGCCTTCCCCTCGGCCTGCGGCAAGACCAACTTCGCCATGCTGATCCCGCCGCAGGGCATGGACGGCTGGAAGGTCACCACCATCGGCGACGACATCGCCTGGATCAAGCCCGGCCCCGACGGCCGCCTGCACGCCATCAACCCGGAAGCCGGCTATTTCGGCGTGGCGCCGGGCACCAGCGAACAGACCAACTTCAACGCCATGGCCACGCTCAAGGCCAACGTCATCTTCACCAACGTGGCGCTCACCGACGACGGCGACGTGTGGTGGGAAGGCATGACGGACACGCCGCCCGCGCACCTGATCGACTGGCAGGGCCAGGACTGGACGCCCGCCATCGCGCGCGAGACCGGCCGCAAGGCCGCGCACCCGAACGCGCGCTTCACCGCGCCCGCCGCGCAATGCCCGTCCATCGACCCCGAATGGGAAAACCCCAAGGGCGTGGTCATCGACGCCTTCATCTTCGGCGGCCGCCGCTCCACCACCGTGCCGCTGGTCACCGAGGCCCGCAACTGGGTCGAAGGCGTCTACATGGCCGCCACCATGGGCTCGGAAACCACCGCCGCGGCCGCCGGCCAGCAGGGCGTGGTGCGCCGCGACCCCTTCGCCATGCTGCCGTTCTGCGGCTACAACATGAGCGATTACTTCAGCCACTGGCTGAAGCTGGGCAAGCAACTGGAAGCGGCCGGCGCCACCCTGCCGCGCATCTACTGCGTCAACTGGTTCCGCAAGGGCCCGGACGGCAAGTTCGTCTGGCCCGGCTTCGGCGACAACATGCGCGTGCTGCGCTGGATGCTGGGCCGCATCGACGGCCAGTCCAAGGGCGTGGACCAGGTGTTCGGCATTTCGCCCAGCTACCAGGACATCGACTGGACCGGCCTGGAATTCAGCCCGGACAAGTTCGAACAGGTCATGTCCGTGGACGCCGCCGCGTGGCGGGACGAACTCGCCCTGCACGACGAGCTGTTCAACCAGTTGGAACAAGGCCTGCCGGAAGACCTGCCGGCCACCAAGGCCCGGATCGAAGGGCGGCTGACGGCTTGACGCCGCGGCAAGGTGTCAGACACCCACTGCGCGCATAGAACGCAGGTGTCAGACACCCCATGAACCGCCCGCGCAGGCTGGCGCGCCTCTTCCCGGGTGTCTGACACCAACTGCACGCAGACATCCCTGCATAGAACGCAGGTGTCAGACACCCCACGAACCGCCCGCGCAGGCTGGCGCGCCTCTTCCCGGGTGTCTGACACCAACCGCACGCCGACATCCCTGCATAGGACGCAGGTGTCAGACACCCCATGAACCGCCCGAGCAGGCTGGCGCGCCTCTTCCCGGGTGTCTGACACCCACTGCACGCGGACATCCCTGCATAGAACGCAGGTGTCAGACACCCCATGAACCGCCCGCGCAAGCTGGCGCGCTTCTTCCCGGGTGTCTGACACCAACCAGCCACAGATACCCCCCCATTTCAGGCACAATCGCCTGATGAGACTCGACCCCGAAGACCTGGCCAAGATCAGTTCATTGACCTTGGCGCACTACCAGGAAAACGCCGAATCGTTCGAGGCCGGCACTCGCGGCCACGACGTCGGCCAGAACATCGCCGCGCTGCTGCGCCACATCGAAGGGGACCCTCCCTACGACATTCTGGACCTGGGCTGCGGCCCGGGCCGCGACCTGAAGACCTTCACCGCGCTCGGCCACCGGGCGGTGGGCCTAGACGGCACGCCGCGCTTCGTCGAAATGGCGCGGCAGGCGAGCGGCTGCGAGGTCTGGCAGCAGGACTTCCTGCAACTGTCCCTGCCCGCGGAGCGGTTCGACGGCGTCTTCGCCAACGCCGTGCTGTTCCACGTGCCCGGGCAGGAACTGCCGCGGGTATTGCGGGAACTGCGCGCCGCGCTGAAGCCGCGCGGGGTGCTGTTCAGCTCCAATCCGCGCGGCGGCAACCAGGAAGGCTGGAACCGGGGGCGCTACGGCGCCTACCATGACCTGGACGGCTGGCGCGGCCTGTTGTCGGACGCCGGGTTCGAGGAACTGGAACACTACTACCGGCCGCAGGGCCTGCCGCGCGAGCAGCAGCCCTGGCTGGCCAGCGTCTGGCGGCGGACGGCGTAGTTCAGTCGGCGCGGATCACCCAGGGCGCGTCCGGCAGCGGCACCAATTCACAATCCACTTGCGGGCCGGCGCGTTCCAGCACCGCGAAATCGCCGTCGGCCAGCGCCATCAGCGGATGGTGCCAGACGTCCCGGCGCAAGGTGACGCCCACGCCCGGCCCGGCCAGGAAGGCGCGCAGCGTGGCCGTGTCGGGCGCGTCCGCGCCCAGCGCGACCAGCACCAGGTACGGCGTGGCGCCGAGCGGCAGGAAGGTCTGGCTGCCCAGCCGGTGGCGTTCCAGCACTCGCGCGGCGAAGGGCAGGGCGATCGCCCGCGCCCGGAAGACGGACAGCGACGGCCGCCCGCCCGCGTCGAGGATGTCGGGTTCGCCCATCTCCACCCGCAGCGAGGTGCCGGCATTGATGGCGCGGCCGCCGCGGCCCGCGCTGCCGACGACTTCGCCATAGGGCGCGAACGCCTCGGCGGACAGGGGCTGCGCCATCAAGGTCCGGGTGTCCATCAGAAATTGATCCCCAGCCATTCGCGCACCTGTTCGTGCAGGTCGCCGGCAAAATCCTCGGGCGAGCCCGAGGCGGTGATTTCGCCCAGGCTCAGCACGTAGATGTGGTTCGACATGGCCACGACGCGGCGCACGTTGTGGTCCACCAGCAGGATGCCCATGCCGGCCTCGGCGAAGGCCCGTATCCACTGGAACACTTCGGCCGCCACGCGCGGCGCCAGCCCGATGCTGGGTTCGTCGATCAGGCAGACCTGGGGCTGCACCATGTAGGCCTTGGCGAATTCCAGCGATTTCTGCTGGCCGCCCGACAGGTTGCCGGCCTGGTCCTTGAGCTTTTCCTTCAGCACCGGAAACCGCTCCAGCGTGTGGGCGAAGCGCGGTTCGAGCACGTCGCCGTAGCGCTTGCGGCGGCCCTCCAGCGGCAGGCGCAGGTTTTCCTCCACCGTCAGGTAGGGGAACAGGCTGGATTCCTGCGGGATGTACCAGAGCCCGTCGTCGATCATGCGGTGCGGCGCCTGGCCGGAGATGTCGCGCCCGGCCCGCGTGACGCGGCCGGACTTCGGCGGCAGGAAGCCGCAGATGGCTTTCATGAGCGTCGATTTGCCCGCGCCGTTCAGCCCGATCAGGCCGCTGATGCGGCCGGCCTCCACCGTCAGCGAGACGTCGCGCAGCACGTCGATGTCGCCCAGGTAGCCCGCGGTCACGTTCTCCATGGCCAGCAGCGTGTCAGGCATGGTTCTGCTCCTCTTGTCCCTGCTCGCCCAGGTACGCCTCGATCACGGCGGGCTCGCGCAGCACCTGCTGCGTGGGGCCGTCGGCCAGCACCCGGCCGGCGTTCATGCACACCGAGCGCGCGCACAGGTCCACCACCACCGGCATATCGTGGCTGACCAGGATGAAGGTCTGGCCGCCCTGGTTGCGGCGGCGGATGAAGGCCGACATGGTTTCCTTCATGACGGGGTGCACCGCGGCGAAGGGTTCGTCCAGCAGCGCCACGCGCGGCGGCACCATGAAGCAGGCGCCGAACTCCAGCAGCTTCTTCTGTCCGCCCGACAACTGGCCGGCGTCCAGGTGCATGACGTGGCCCAGCTTGAGCTCTTCCAGCAGTTCCAGCGCGCGCCGGCTGGCGCCGGCCTCGTCCAGCCCCATCGCCAGCCCGCACACGACCAGGTTGTCGTAGGCGCTGACGCGGTTGAAGACGCGGGTCATCTGGAACATGCGCAGCACGCCCAGCCGCGTCAGGCGGGTAGGGTCCAGTCCCAGGACGCTGCGCCCGTCCAGCCGCACGTCGCCCGCGTCCGCCGCCAGGTGGCCGGACAGCACGTTGAGCAGGGTGGTCTTGCCCGAGCCGTTGGGTCCGATCAGCCCCAGCAGTTCGCCGTCGGCCACGTCCATGCCCGCGCCGTTCACGGCGAGCAACCCGCCGAAGCGCTTCTGTATTCCCGATATCTGCAGCAGTGCCATCAGGCTCCCCTGGCGGTGCCGGAACGGCGCAGGACGGCGCGGCGCGCCAGGCCCCACAGCCCTTCGCGGAAAAAGCGCGCGAACACGATGACCAGCAGCGCGAACACGATCATCTGGATGTTGTCCGCGTCGCGCAGCAGTTCGGACGCGACGTACACCAGCACCGCGCCCAGCAGGGGCCCGACCAGCGTGCCCATGCCGCCGATCACCACCATGGCGATCACCATGCCGGTCTGCGCCACGATGCCCAGTTCCGGGCTGACCAACTGCGCGAACGTGCCGTACAGGCCGCCGGCGAATCCGCAGATGGCGCAACTGGCCAGGAAGGCCAGTGTCTTGTAGCGCACCACGTCGATGCCCCGGCTGGCCGCGCCGATCTCGTCGTCGCGGATCGCCTGCAGGAAGCGGCCCGGACGGGCCCGCAGCAGCAGGAAGACCAGCAGCGTGACCGCCGCCAGCACGCCCAGGAAGAGGTAATAGTTGCCGACCCGGCTTTCCAGCAGCGCGGGCACGTGCAGGCCCTGGTCGCCGCGGGTGAAGTCGATGGAGTTGTAGATCACCAGGCGCACGATCTCGGCGAAGGACAGCGTGGTCAGCGCCAGGTAGGGGCCGGACAGCCGCAGCACGATGCGGCCCAGCACCAGGCCGATCAGCCCCGGCACCACGGCGGACAGCGGCAGCCCCAGCCACAGCGGCACGCCCCAGTGGTAGGCCAGCAGGCCGGTGGTGTAGCCGCCCAGCATGGCGAAGGCGGCCGGCGCCAGCGAGAACT
This sequence comes from Achromobacter veterisilvae, assembly GCF_900496975.1. Lineage (GTDB taxonomy): Bacteria > Pseudomonadota > Gammaproteobacteria > Burkholderiales > Burkholderiaceae_B > Achromobacter > Achromobacter veterisilvae. The sequence continues at coordinate 3,816 of NZ_UFQC01000070.1, read as the reverse complement.
GGCCGGTGTAGCCCGCCAGCAGGTTCCAGCCGGTGGCCAGCATCGCGAAGTACATGCTGACGATCAGGACACCCAGCCAGTAAGGCGAAGAGATGCCCAGCGGCAGCAGCGCCAGCAAGGCCAGGAACGCCAGCGACAGGCGCATTTCCTGGCGGAGCTTGTTGCGCAGCAGGTTGGGGTGGGCAAGCGGATCCATGGTCAGACCTCCCGCGCGCGTTCGCCGAACAGGCCCTTGGGCCGGAACAGCAGGATCAGGATCAGGAGAACCAGCCCGTAGGTGTCGCGGTAGTCGTACGACAGGTAGACCGCGCCGAAGCTCTCCAGCACGCCCAGCGCCAGCGCCGCCAGGATGCTGCCGGGAATCGAGCCCATGCCGCCGATCACGACGATCACGTAGGACTTGATGGCCGGGAACGCGCCCACGTCCGGGGCCGGGTTGATGACCGGGGCCAGCAGCGCGCCGGCCAGCGCCGCGAGCACGCCGGAGGCCATGAAGATGATGCTGCTGGCGCGCGCCGTATCGATCCCGGCGATGGAGGCGCCCAGCCGGTTCTGCGCCACCGCCTGGACCTGCCTGCCCCAGAGCGAACGCTTGATGAACAGCGCCAGCCCCGCCAGCAGCACGATGGACAGGCCCGCCGTGATCAGCTTCTGGCCGCTCATCATGAAGGGGCCGATGGCCATGCGCGTCACGTCCGACAGGGCCGGGCCGCGCATGGGATACGGGCCCACGACCTTGTCCACCAGATTGATCAGGAGCAGGGACAGGCCGAAGGTGACGACCACCGCGTATTCGTCCTTCATCAGGCCCCACGAGCCGTAGCCGGCGTACAGCGGACGCATCAGCCAGCGTTCCGTGGCCCAGCCCAGCAGCGCGCCCGCCGCGGCGGCGATGGGCAGCGCCAGCCAGGGCGGCACGCCCAGGGCCAGCGACACCAGGGTGTAGGTGTAGGCCCCTATCATGTAGAACTCGCCGTGCGCGAAATTCACGACCTTCAGGATGCCGAAGATCATGGTCAGGCCCACCGCCATCAGGGCGTAGAACAGGCCGATGATCAGGCCGTTGACGAACAGGTCCAGTGCCAGCACTCGATGCTCCCCGACGCCGGGGCGGGGCCCCGGCGTTCATTGCGGTTCAGGAATGGAGGCGGTCCGCCTCTAGGCAAAAAGCGTTCCCTCGGGGGCAATCACTTGGCCGGTTTGACCACTTTGTCGATTTGCAGCGGCTGGCCCGAAGCCTGGATCAGCGTGGTCTTGCTCAGGGGCTGGTCCACTTCGGTCAACTGGTAGGTGACGTAGGGAATGTCGACCCACTGCTGGTAGGTGTAGCCCGGCTGCTGCGAGAAGCCGAACTTGCCGCGCACGCCCTCGAACTGCATGCCTTGCAGGGTCTTGATGATGGCGGCGCTGTCGGTCGACTTGGCTTCCTCGATCGCGCGGGCGATCAGCAGCACCGAATCGGCGGCCTGGAAGATCAGGCGGTTGGGTTCGGTATTGGCCTGCTTCTGGTAGGCGGCGCCCACGTCCAGGCCCAGTTGGGGCATGGGCATCTGCGGGTGGTACAGGCCGAAGGCCAGCATGTACTTGCCGGCTTCCTTCACGTTCTTCCAGAAGTCGGGGTAGTCGGCGATGCCGGCGCCGTCGTAGAACCACGTCTTGGCGCTGGGCGCCACGCCCTGTTCGTACAACTGGTTCATCAGGATGTACGCGGCCGGCGGCAACATGATGTTGACCACCAGGTCGGGCGGATTGCCGCGCAGCGGCAGCACCGCCGGCGTGAAGTCCTTGCCCGCGCGGTCCAGCGCCACGTACTTGTACTGGGTCTGCGGCGCGGTCTTCTTGAGGAAGTCGCCCAGCAGCTTGGCCTGGCCGATGCCGTAGTCGGTGTTCTCGGCGAAGGCGATCACGCTCTTGACCTTCAGCGCGGCGATCGTGTCAGCCATGGCGCTGGAGACGCGCGTGTTGTAGTTGACGGGGTTGAAAACCTCGGGATAGCCCTTGATGCGCACGTCGTCGGACCAGCAATTGGTGTTGACGTACGGCACCTTGTAGCGGTGCGCGACTTCGATCTCGGCCAGGCAGACCGAGCTTTGGTGGCCGCCCGTCACGGCGACGACCTTGTCGCGCGAGATCAGCTTTTCGGCGGCGGCGCGGCCTTTTTCCGGAATGCCCTGGTTGTCTTCGTAGACGATCTTCAGCGGGCGGCCAAGCACGCCGCCCTTGTCATTGATCATCTTGGCGATGATCTCCACGCCGTCCTTCACCTGGGTGCCTTGCACCACGGAGCCGGGCGGGGATTGCGCGATGCTCACGCCGATGACGATGGGGTCCGCGGCATGGGCGGAAGAGGCAAGAACGACCGCGGATACGGCTGCGGCAAAGCGAAGCAGTTTCATCGTTGTTTCCTTTTGGAAAGGAGCTGCGGCGATGCCGTCGTCCGCGAGGGCGAACGGTGTCGGCGGTCGGGGAACGTCGTCTGTTTTTTAATCCTGTAATACCGGTCTGACCAGTTAGTGTTTACCAGCATGCGGACCGGGCGTCAGGCGGCCAGCAGCGCCTCCACCCGCGCCGCGGCATTCAGCACGCGCCAGTCGGCGCCGCGCGCCCCGGCGATCTGCAAGCCTATCGGCAGGCCGTTGCGGCCGCTGCCGCAAGGCAGCGTCAGGGCGGGCATGCCGGTCAGGTTGAAGGGCATGGTCAGTCCGGTGACGGCGGTGTGCAGCGGGACTTCCTGGCCGCCGATGACGACCGCGCCCGCGCCCGAGCGCGGCGGTTCGATGCGCAGGGTGGGCGTGACCAGGACGTCCACGGCCTGCATCGCCTGCTCGAACGTGCGCGCCAGGGCGGCGCGCCCGCGCTGCGCCCGCGTGTACCAGGTGGCCGGGAAGAACTGGCCGATCTCCAGCCGCACCCGCACGTCGGCGCCCAGGGTGTCGGGCTGGTCGATGAGCCGGCGCCAATGGATGTCGGTGGCTTCGCTGCACAGGGTCGCGAATTGCAGCGCCGCGCTGTGTTCGACGCCGGGCAGGTCCAGCGGAACCAGGACGGCCCCGTCGGCCTGCATCAGGGCCAGCGCGCGGTCGACCGCCTGCGCCACGTCGTCGGCCAGGGGCGCGTAGAAGTAATTGCGCGGCACGCCCACGCGCAGCCCGGCCAGCGCGCCGGGGCTGACGGTGCGTTCCGCCTGGCCCGCCATGATCGAATAGGCCAGCGCGGCGTCGGCCACGCTGGCGGCGATCGGGCCCAGGTGGTCCAGGCTGGCGCCCAGCGCCTGCGCGCCGTCGCGCGAAATGGCGTCGAACGTGGGCTTGAAGCCCACCACGCCGCAGCACGAGGCGGGAATGCGGATGGAGCCGGCCGTGTCGGTGCCGATGGCCAGGCGGACGATGCCGGCCGCCACCGCCGCGGCCGAACCGCCGCTGGATCCGCCCGCCGTGTAGCCCGCCGCGCGGGGATTGCCCACCCACCCGTAGTGCGGGTTCTCGCTGGTGATTCCATAGGCCAGTTCGTGCAGGTTGGTCGTGCCGACCACCAGCGCGCCGGCATCGCGCAGGCGCGCCACCGCCGCCGCGTCGCGCAGGGCGGGAGGCGGCTTCAGCCCGCCGCTGCCGTTGGTCTGGGAGAAGCCCGCCACCTGCATGAGGTCCTTGACGGCGATCGGCACGCCCATCAGCGGCATGGCCGCGCCTTCGCGCAGCTTGCGGGCCGCGGCGGCGGCGGCGCCGTCCAGCGCGGGTGTGTCCGACAGGGCGATGAAGGCGTTCAGGCCGGCCTGCTGGCGCGCGGCGGCCAGCGCGGCCTTGGCGGCGTCGGCCG
>NZ_UFQC01000064.1 GCF_900496975.1 Achromobacter veterisilvae | reverse complement strand
CCGTCGCGGCCGGCTGGGCGCGCGATCCGGTGGCGGAAGCGGGCGACTGCGCGTGCGCGGCCCCGGCGGCGGCGGCCGCGAACGCCGCGCCCATCAGCACGCGGGAAATGGTATCGATTCGAAAGCGAATGGAACGCTGGCGCATGACAATCCTGAAAAATCGAAGTCAGCCGGGATCGTACCGCGATCCGGCCGGCGAAATCGAACGGCCGGTCCGTGCTAGGCGGCCGGCCGGGCTCCTGCGCCGAACCCAGTCGGAGGCGCCCGCAACACGCGCCGGCACATTGCCATCGCGATCAGGCTGAAGAGCGCAAACCCCGCCGTCTGGCCGACCATCACGCCCTCCGGACCGCCGTAGTGCGCACCCAGCCAGACGAACGGCAAGGTGCCCGCCGTGGCGCGCAGCCACCCGATGGCCGTGGAGTACGTGGCATAGCCCAGGTTGTTGAACACCGCTATCGCCACGAAGTACAGACTGTTGAGCGCCCACGCGAAGCTGCCGTAGCGGCAGAAAAACACGACCAGATCGCGGCCGGGCCCGGCCACCTGGAAGGCGTCCGCGATCCAGGGGGCCAGCAGCGCCAGCAGGGCCGCCGCCGAAAAGCCGTACAACAGCGACCAGCGCGAAGTCAGGCCGACGGTGTGCTTCACGCGCTCCCATTGGCCGGCGCCCAGATTCTGGCCCAGGATGGGTCCGATGGCGCCCGGCAGCACGAAGAACAGGGAATAGGCCAACTGCAATACCCGGTCGACCACCGTGGCGCCCGCCATCACGCTGGGCCCGAAGCCCGCGTAGGTGGACACAGTGAAGATCACCGCGGCCGGCGTGGCCAACGTGGTCAGCGCGGCCGGCAGCGCGATCCGCCCGATCGCGGCCAGTTGTCCGCGCAGCGCCTTCCTGCCGGGCCACGCCACCAGGCGATGCCGCCGGAATACCAGCCACGCGCCCAGCGCCAGCGTGGCCATGCGGCCGGCGCCGCCGGCCCAGGCGATGCCTTCCATGCCGCCGTCCAGCAGGAAGATGACCACCGGATCCAGCACGGCGACCGTGCTGGTGCCCGCCAATAGCACCCACATGGACTGGCGCCCCTGCCCCGCCGCGCGCAGCAGGTTGGACAGCATCATGCCCAGGCCCATCGCCACCGCGAACGGCGTGGTGATGAGCACATAGGAGAGCAAATGGCCGCGCACGTCCTCGGCCAGCCCGATCGCCGTCGTGAAAGGGCCGATCGCGAGCAGGAACAGCGCGCCCGAAACCAGCGCGGCGGCGGCCATCAGGATCAGCGACGCGCCCCCCAGCATCCGGGCACGGGGCTCGTCGCGCGCCCCCAAGGCGCGAGACACCAGCGCCGCGCCGCCCACCGTCACCCCGATGCATACCGAAGTGATGGTGAACTGGGTCATGGACCCGAATCCCACCGCGCCCAATACCGCCTCGTCCTTGAGCGTGCCCAGGTACAGCAGCGACAGGAACTCCACGGCGAACACCGCCAGCATGCTGGCCCAGCCGGTCAGGATCATCTCGATCACGTGGCCGGCCAATGGGCCGGTCACGAAGCGGGCATGCGGCTCTGGGGAGTTCAATGCGGCCGCCTATTGCGCGTCGGCGCCGGCCGCCGGCGCAAACCAATACTGGAACGAGCCGCCGTCGTTGGAATACCAAGGCAGCAGCATGCCGATGCTGTCGGACTCGCGCTGCACGGACACCAGCAAGCCGCCGGCGTCGCGGCGAAACAGCGCCACGTGGCGCAGCACGCCCATCGATTCATGCTGCCGCCAGTCGTACCGCACACTGACCCACAGCCTTCCCTGGGTGCAGCCGGCGTAACGCCGGATCTCGGCGGGCATCGGCGGGCGGATCTCATCGCGCGGCGCGAGGCCGTCCTGCGCGCCGTCGAGCGCCGGCAGTTGTCCGCTGAAGCGCCCGCCCCGCCCGTCCCGCGCCTGCACCCGCCAGCCGCGGGGATCGGGCGCGAACGTCACCGTGGCCTGCGGCGCGGGCCGCCACTCGGGCACGCCGTCGCCTTGCGGGCCGTGCAGGTCGAGAGAATGGGCCAGGAATTGGTACAGGTCCGCGAGCGGCTGCGGATCCTTGTCGCCGGCGCGGTACTCGCCCGCGGCCCGATAGACGCCCGCGAGATCCGGGCACTGCGCCGGATCCGAGGGCAGGACCATGGGCCGCGCATCGCGAAAGCCGGTCCAGGCGACAGGCACGCCGTCCAGGCGGGACGCGCCGCAAGCGGTCAGCGCCGCCAACGCCAATCCGCAAGCGGCCAAACGGATCATGTTCATGGCGACGAACTATATCCGAATCCCGCGCGCGCGTTGCCAAGCGCCCGGCGAGGGAGAATAATCGGCACATCGCTATCCCGCCGCCGCCACGGCACCGTTCCGAGGCTCAAGCTGGCCATCCAGGCCGAGCGCGACGCCGGCGGCCTGAACAGGCATCATCTTCAGGATCCGAACCCCATGTACGACTGGCTCAACGCATTGCCCAAGGCGGAACTGCACCTGCACCTGGAAGGCTCGCTGGAGCCCGAGCTGCTGTTCCAACTGGCGCGGCGCAACGGCGTGGCCCTGCCCTGGCCCGACATCGACGCGCTGCGCGGCGCGTACGACTACGACAATCTCCAGGAATTCCTCGATCTCTATTACCTGGGCGCGGACGTGCTGCGCACCGAGCAGGACTTCTACGACCTGACCTGGGCCTATCTGCTGAAATGCCGCGAGCAGAACGTGGTCCATACCGAGCCCTTCTTCGATCCCCAGACCCACACCGACCGCGGCGTGCCCTTCGAGGCGGTGCTGCGCGGCATCGGCCAGGCGCTGGAAGACGGCCGCAAGAAGCTGGGCGTGACCAGCGGGCTGATCCTGAGCTTTCTGCGCCACCTGCCCGAAGAACAGGCGATGCGCACGCTGGAAGCCGCGCTGCCCTATCGCGACGCCTTCATCGCCGTCGGCCTGGACAGCAGCGAAAAGGGCTTCCCGCCGCGCCTGTTCCAGCGCGTGTTCGACCGCGCGCGCGCCGAAGGCCTGCCCGCCGTGGCCCACGCGGGCGAGGAAGGCCCGCCCGAATACATCTGGGAAGCGCTGGACCTGCTCAAGGTGCTGCGCATCGACCATGGCGTGCGCGCCGCCGAAGACCCCAGGCTGATCGCCCGCCTGATCGACGAACAGATCCCGCTGACAGTCTGCCCGCTGTCGAACATCCGCCTGCGCGTGTTCGAACACATGCGCCATCACAACATCCTGTCGCTGCTGGACGCGGGCGTGAAGGTCACCGTCAACTCCGACGATCCGGCGTACTTCGGCGGCTACGTGAACGAGAACTTCCATGCGCTGTACGAGCACCTGGGCATGTCCCGGGAGCAGGCCCGGGCGCTGGCGGACAACAGCCTGGACGCGCGCATCGCGAAGTGACTTCGGATCCCGCGCGCGGGCGTTCAGGCCTCGCGCGCGCCCAGCATGCGCAGGAACATCGCCGACAAGGGCGCGGACAGTTCCCGCGCATCCAGCCGGCCCTGCGCGATGCGCGCGTCCACGGCGCCGTGCATGCCGTGGTACAGCGCGATGGCGGTCAGCGCCACATCGTCCAGCGTCCAGCAGCCGGCGCGCGCGCCCGCTTCGAGAATACCTTCCAACTGGTCCAGCACGGCGCTTTTCTCGGCCGCGCCGCGGTCGGGATGGCGGGCGTCGTGGAACACCACGTCATGCAGCGCATAGCCGTCGAAGTAGGCCTCGACGCCGGCGCGCGTCCAGGCGCGCAGCCGCGCCGCGCCGTCCTCCGGCGCACAGGCGTCCACCGCCTGCTGGATATGGTCCAGGAACCCCTGCGAGAACTTGGCGCGCAAGGCCGCCAGCATGTCGTTCTTGGACGTGAAGTAGTGATAGAACGTGCCCTTGGCCACGCCGGCCCGTTCCACGATCTCGTTGATGGTGGTCGCCTCGACGCCCTTCTGGATGAACAGCGCCTCCGCGGCGGCCATCAGCTCGTCCAGCCGCACCGCCGCGGGCTTGGTGCGCGGCTTCCGGACGGCCGCGGGGTCTGCGGGCGAGGAAAGCGGGTCTGGAGCGGCGGACATATCGGCAGGGATCCATTGAACGGCAAGGCGCCAGTGTAGAGGACGCGCCCGCCAGCGATCAAAATTTGAGAACGATTCTTTTTTCAATTGACCGACGGTCGGTCGACACCTAGAATACCCCTTCCCCCACCTCCTCCGCCGCTATGCATCCCGCACGCCGCCGCGCCCTGGTCCTGGCCGTCAACCTGGGCAGCTTCATCACCATCCTGGACATCAGCATCGTCAACGTGGCGCTGCCCACCATGCAGGCCGCCCTGCGCATCGACATGGCCGGGCTGCAATGGGTGGTGGACGCCTATGCGTTGTTCCTGTCCGCCTTCATGCTGTCCGCCGGTCCGCTGGGCGACCGCTACGGCCGCAAGCGCTCATGGCTGGCGGGCGTGCTGCTGTTCACGGCGGGCTCCGCCCTGTGCGGGATGGCGGACGGCCTGACCGCGCTGCTGATCGGACGCGCCGTGCAGGGCGTGGCCGGGGCCCTGCTGGTCCCGGGCGCGCTGTCGCTGCTGACGCAGGCGTTTCCCGATCCGAAGGAACGCGCCCAGGCCATCGGCGTCTGGGCCTCGTGCAACGCCATCTCGCTGATCGTCGGGCCCATGCTGGGCGGCGTGCTGGTCGCGCACTTCAATTGGCAGAGCATCTTCCTGATCAACCTGCCGGTGGGCGCGCTGGCCATCGCGCTCGGCGCCTGGAGCATCGCGGAAAGCGCCCATCCCGAACACGCCGCCTTCGATCCCGCGGGCCAGGCGCTGAGCGTGCTGTGGCTGGGCGCGCTGACCTTCGGCCTGATCGCCGCAGGCGAACACGGCTGGGCCGCGCCTCAGGCCGCCGGCGCGCTCGCCGTCGCCGCCGCCGGACTGCTCGCCTTCCTGTGGGTGGAACATCGAGCGGCGCGCCCCATCCTCCCGCTGGGCCTGTTCCGCGACGCCGGTTTCGCCATCACCAATTTCGCCTCCTTCGTGCTGGGATTTTCCGCCTACAGCAGCCTGTTCTTTTTCTCGCTCTACCTGCAGCACGTGCGGGGCCTGTCGCCGCTGGCGGCCGGCTGGCAACTGGCGCCGCAGTTCGCCGCGGCGGGGCTGGTTTCCATCGTGTTCGGCCGGCTCAATCTGCGCTTCGGCCTGCCGCGGCTGATGATCGCCGGCTACGCGCTCATCGGCGCGGCCATGCTGGGCATGACGAGCTTCGAGGCGCATACGCCCTACGCGGTGTCCGGATCCCTGCTGGTGCTGTTGGGCCTGGGCACGGGGCTGGCGGTGCCGTCGACCAGCATGGCCGTGATGGCCACCGTGCCGCGCGAGCGCTCCGGCATGGCGTCGGCCACCATGAACGCGCTGCGCCAGACCGGCATGACGATAGGCATCGCGCTGCTGGGCGCGCTGATGAGCGGGCGCGCGATCGACGCGCTGGCGGCCTCGTTGGCGCGGCTGGGCGCGCCCGACGCGCAGGCCCTGGCGCACGCCGCCGTCACGCGCCATGCCATGCCCGCGCAGCCCGCCAACGCGGCCGAGCTGTACGCCGATGCGCTGGCCGGCGGCTTCCACGCCGCCATGCTCGCCGCGGGCGCCGCGTCGCTGCTGGCGGCGCTGTTGCTGGTGGCCGTCGCGCGCGGATCCAGGCGCGTGCTGCGCGCGGCATGACGGCCTGATTCCGGCGCGCGGAAAGGCGGTTAGGCCGAAAACGCGGCGTGGTAGGCGACCTCGCCCTGCGCGGGGCGCGTAAAGGCCAGCGCCATGAAGTACTCGGGCGGCACGCCCGGGTACTTCAGCCCCGCCTGGGCAAAGCCGAAACGGCCGTAGTAGCCCGGATCGCCCAGCACCACGCAGCCCGCCGCGCCCAGCGCCCGAAGCCTGGCCAGGCCCTCCCGCAGCAATGCGGCGCCGATGCCGCGCCCCTGCCGGTCCGGCCGCACGGCCATCGGCCCCAGGCCATACCAATCGCTTGAACCGTCGCTTACCGTCACCGGCGAGAACGCGATGTGGCCCACTATGTTTCCGTCCTCCCAGGCCGCCAGCGACAGCGTCAACGCGCCGGCCTCGCGCAGCGAGTCGATGATGCGGCCCTCGGTCCCCTGGCTGTGGGGATGGTCTTTGAACGCGTCCTGCGTCAACGCGAAGATGGCCTCGCGGTCGCGGGGCGTTTCTGGAAGAATCTGCATGGTTCCGCTCCTGCCGGTACTGCACGCGAGTGTAGCGCCCGCGGCTCGCGGCCATTCTTCATTGACGCTGGCCCGCGCGCTGAATACAGTGCCCCCACCACCTACCTTTCGGATTCCTATGAACCGCTACCGCGTCGGCATCGCCGGCTTCGGCGCCATCGGCCAGGCCGTGGCGCAATCCCTGGACGCCGGGCTGCCCGGCCTTGCCCTGGCCGCCGTCGCCGTGCGCGACCCCAAGGCGCCGCCGGCCTTCGGCTGGGCCAACGGCGCCCCCGCCTTCACCACCATCGGCGCGCTGCACGAGCATTGCGACGTGGTCGTCGAATGCGCGCCCGCCGCCGTCTTCCGCGACATCGCCGAGCCGGTGCTGCGCGCCGGCAAGAAGCTGGTGGTGCTGAGCTCGGGCGCCCTGCTGCGCCACGACGACCTGATCGAACTGGCTCGCGCCCACCAAGGCCAGATCGTGGTGCCGTCCGGCGCCATCCTCGGCCTGGACGCGATCACCGCCGCGGCCGAAGGCGTCATCCATTCCGTCACGATGATCACGCGCAAACCGGTGCGCGGCCTGCTGGGCGCGCCCTACCTGGCCGAAAACGACATCGACCTCTCGGCCATCGCCGAGCCCCGCCTGATCTTCCGCGGATCGCCGCGCGAGGCCGCCGTGGGCTTCCCGGCCAACCTGAACGTGGCGGTCAGCGTTTCCCTCGCCGGCATCGGGCCGGACCGCACGACCCTCGAAATCTGGGCCGATCCCTCGCTGGAACGCAATGTCCACCGCGTCGAAGTCGTGTCCGATTCGGCCACGTTCTCGATGGAGATCCAGAATATTCCCTCGGCCAATCCCAAGACCGGCCGCATCACCGCGCAAAGCGTGGTCGCCGCGCTGCGCAAGCTGACCGCCCCCTTGCGCGTGGGCACCTGATCAGGCCGCGGCGCGGCGCAACGGCATCGGCTCGCGCCGCGCTTCCATCGGCCCCATCGTCCAGTTGCCCGCGCCGTCCAGGTCCAGCCTATGGGTGTGGAACGCGTCCAGCGTGCTGCGATGGCCCACGCTGACCAGCATGCAGGACGGCAGCGCGCCGCGCAGCAGGCTGTACAGCGCGTGTTCCAGGCCTTCGTCGGTGGCGGAAGTGGCTTCGTCCAGGAACACGATGGCCGGCCGGTTGAACAGCACGCGCGCGAACGCCACGCGCTGCTGTTCGCCGATGGACAGTATCCGGGCCCAGTCCGCGACCTCGTCGAGCCGGCCGACCAGGTCGCCCAGGTTGACCCGCCGCAGCGCGTCGGCCAGGCGGGCGTCATCCTCGGGCTGCGCCAGCCCCGGATATGCCACCGCGCCGCGCAGGTCGCCCAGGGGCAGATAAGGCCGCTGCGACAGGAACAGCGCGGACGCGCCTTGCGGCCGCCGCACGCGGCCCCCGGCATACGGCCACAGGCCTGCCAGCGCGCGCAATAGCGTGGTCTTGCCGCTGCCCGAGGGCCCCTTGATCAACAGGGCCTGTCCGGGCCGCAACTGCAAATCGAGATCCCGCAGCAACACCGCGCCATCAGGCCGGCGCAATTGCACGCCTTCGATCTCCAACCCGTCGGGCAGCGCCTCCGACTGCACGGAAGGCAGGGCCCGCGCGGCCTCGTTGGCGTCCAGGAATCCGCTCAACCGGTCCAGGGTGGCGCGGTACTGCGCGAAGGTATCGTAGGAAGTCCGGAAGAACGACAGTGAATCCTGCACCTGCCCGAAGGCCTGCGAGGTCTGGATGACGTCGCCCAGCTTGATCGCGCCGCTGAAGAAGCGCGGCGCCTGCAGGATGAAGGGGAACACCACCGCCACCTGACTGACCGACAGGTTGAAGCCGTCGAACTTCAGGCCCCGGTACACGCGCGCCCACAGGTTGGCGATGTAGGCCGTGAAGCGCGTCCACAAGGTGGCGCGCTCGACTTCCTCGCCCTGATAGAACGCGACGTTCTCCGCGTTCTCGCGCAGGCGCACCAGCGCGTAGCGGAAGTTCGCGGTCAGCCGTTCGGACAGGAAGTTCAGCCTGATCAGCGGCCGCCCGATCTTGAACGCGAACAACGTCGCCACGATCACGTACAGGTACACCACGAACACCATGGCCCGCGGGATCTCCACGCCGGCCACCGTCAGCGCGCCGGACAGGCCCCAGAGGATGGACGTGAACGCCACCAGCGACACAATGGCGCTCAGCGCGCCGATCGCCAGCGTGCGCGAGCCGGTGACGAACATGGCGATGTCCTGCTCGATGCGCTGGTCGGGGTTGTCGACCGGCGCGTCCAGGAAATGGCCGCGATAGTACGCGCCCGCGCCCAGCCAATCGCGCGTCAGGCGCTCATTGAGCCAGACGCGACAGCGGATATCGAAGGCCTGCCCGGCGTAGCTGTCGGCCAGGGTGCGCACCACGTGCACACAGGCGAGCACGGAAAAAATGCCCAGGAAGCGCCAGAACGCGGACTGGTCCAGCGCCTGCAACGCGCTGTAGAAGCCGTTGTACCAAAAGGAAAACAGCACCGTCATGCGCACTGCGAACATCGCCAGGAACAGCAGCAGCGCCAGGGTCAGCAAGGGCCGCCAGCCGCGGCGGGGGCTGAGGTACGGCCACGCCAGCCGCCAGAACTTGCGCCCCCAGTCCGTGGTCCGCGCGAGCACGGCCGCGGCCAGCGCCAAGGCGACGGCGGTGATGCCGAACGCGCGCGCGAGCCACAGCGCGCTTTCCGCGAGTTGCTGCTGCCAATTCAGGTCCATGAGCCGGTTCCCTCCGATACGCGGTCCTTGTTAGACGGGAGGCGTACTTCGAGTTCCGGCGAAAGGCCTGTTTTAAGCCTCGCTTAAGCGTTTCGGCGGGGCAATTGAAGGCGCATTGAAAGCCAGGGCGTTCAGCGCGCGCCGAGGTCCAGATTGGCGAACAGGTCCGCCAGCGTCGGCACGGACCGCGCGGGCCAGATGGCGCTCAGGTCGAAGCTGGGCAGCGCCTGGCCGTCGCGCACTTCGCAGAAGCGCACGCCGCGGAAGTTCAACGACCGGATCCAACTGGGCAGCAGGGCCACCCCGCAGCCGCCCGCCACGCAGGACAGCACCGTCAGCGTGCGGTTCGCCTCTTGCGCCACGTGCGCGTCGTGCCCGGCCTTGCGCATGGCGTCGAGGATACCGGCGTAGAACGCCGGCAACTGGGACTGCGGATACATCACCAGGCCGGCCCGCGCAATCTGCGCCATGCTGACCTGGCCGTCGGCGGGCACATCGAGTTCGTCCGGCACGGCGGCCACCAGCCGGTCCCGCAATAGCTGGCGTTCGCGCATGCGGCCTCCGACCGCGACCGGCGTGTGCATCAGGCCGATATCGATCTCGCCGGTCTGCAGGGCTTCGGCCTGTTCGGCGTTGCTCATTTCGCACAGAATCACGCGGACTCCCGGCGCCAGCCTGCGCATTTCGCGCAGGGCGCGCGGCAAGGTATCGAACAAGGCCGACGACACAAGCCCGACCGTCAATTGCCCGGCGCTGCCGCGGCCGATCTCGCGCGCCCGCTGCGCGGCCGCGTCGATGCGCGCCACGCTGGCGCGCACGTCTTCAAGAATGGCCAGCGCGGCGGGCGTGGGCGCAGCGCCCCGGCGCGAGCGCTCGAACAGCCTCACGCCCAGGTCTTTTTCCATGCGGCCCAGCCCCTGGCTCAGGGCGGGCTGCGCGATGCCCAGCCACTCCGACGCACGGCTGACGCTGCCGTGGTCGACCACCGCCAGGAAATAGCGCAGGTGCCGGGTTTCCATATCAGATAGATATATTTAAAGCATTTTTCCAGAATGGAAAATTATATATCGACTCCCTAGAATCCCGCCTTATAGAACAGCGCCGCCGGCCCCCGGGCCGCGCGCACGACAAGGAGACAGTTTTGCCCCCGCCCGCCCATGGCGCCGCCGTCGACACCCACGCGCACGTATTCCGGCAAGGCCTGGCGCTTGCCCAGGTGCGCCGCCATACCCCCGACCACGACGCCACGCTGGCCGAGTACCTCGCGCTGCTGGACGCCCACGGGCTGAGCCACGGCGTGCTGGTGCAGCCCAGTTTCCTGGGCACGGACAACAGCTACCTGGTCCAGGCGCTGCGCGCCGCGCGCGGCCGGTTGCGCGGCGTCGCGGTCGTGGCCGAGGACATCGCGGAAACGGCGCTCCACGACCTGGCCGAGGCCGGCGTGGCCGGCATCCGGCTGAACCTGATCGGGCTGGACCTGCCCAGCCTGCAAACGCCCGCCTGGCAGACCCTGCTGACCCGCGTCAACGCGCTCGGCTGGCACGTGGAACTGCATGTGCAGGCCGCGCGGCTGCCGGACATCGTGCCTGCCCTGCTGGCGGCCGGCTGCCGCATCGTGGTGGACCACTTCGGCCGCCCCGCCCCGGCGCTGGGCACGGCGGATCCCGGTTTCCGCTACCTGCTGCAACAGGCGGACAGCGGCCGCGTCTGGGTAAAGCTGTCCGCCCCCTACCGCAACTGGCCGGCCTCCGCCTGCGCCGCGTCGGGCCGCGAGGCCGCGCAACGGCTGCTTGCGGCCTACACCCCCGAACGGCTCATGTGGGGCAGCGACTGGCCCCACACCGAGCACCGCCACCTGGCGTCCTACCCCGCGGCGACGCAATGGCGGGACGCCTGGATCGACGACCCCGTGCAACGGCGCGCCCTGCTTGCCGACACCCCATTGCGGCTGTTCCAATTCCAAGGAGACGAATCATGACCCATCTGTTGAACCGCCTGGCGCGCCGCGGCGCGATGCTCGCCGCGGCCGGACTGCTTGCCGGCGCGGCCGGCGCCGCGTCGGCCGCCTACCCCGAACGCGCCGTGACCCTGGTGGTGACCTATCCTCCCGGCGGCACCGTGGACGTGGTCGCGCGCCTGATCGGCCCCAAGCTGGCCGCCGAACTGGGCCAGCCTGTCGTCATCGAGAACCGCGGCGGCGCGGGCGGCATGATCGGCGGCGCCGTCGTCGCCAAGGCCCAGCCCGACGGCTACACGCTGATGCTGGACGCCTCCAACCACGCGCAGAACCCCGCGCTGCATTCCAGGATGCAGTTCGACACGCTGACCGCCTTCGCGCCGGTGTCGCTGCTGCTGCGAGTGCCCAACGTCCTGGTCGTCACGCCGTCGTACGAAGTGAAGACGGTGGCCGACCTGATCAAACTGGGCCAGCCCGGCGCCAAGGACCACGTCTACTTCGCCTCGGCCGGCCCCGGTTCCGCCCAGCACCTGGCCGGCGAACTGTTCAACCTGCTTGCCAAGACCGAACTCCAGCACGTGGCCTACAAGGGCGGCGGCCCGGCCATGATCGACGTGATGTCGGGCCAGGTGCCCGTCATGTTCGCCAGCATGGGCTCGGCCTGGCAGCACGTGAAGAACGGCAAGCTGCGCGCGGTGGCCGTAGGCGGCCTGGAACGCTCCAAGGCCGCCCCCGACCTGCCCACCATCGCCGAATCCGGCGTGCCGGGCTACGAAACCTATGAATGGAACGCCGTGTTCGCGCCGGCCGGCACGCCGCCCGCCATCGTGGACCAGGTCTCGCAGGCGCTGGCCAAGGTGCTGAAGGATCCGGCGATCGCCGAACAACTGGCCGGCATCGGCGCCGAACCGATCGGGTCCACGCCGGCTGAACTGGACACCTTCCGCCGCGCCGAAATCGACAAGTGGCAGCGCGTGGTGAAGGAAGCCGACCTGCGGCTGGATTGAGCCGCGCCGGGCCCGCGGGCCCGGCTATCATGGTCCCTGGCACAGCAATCCGGCAGGGACAGATACATGGAAAAAATCCGGCTCGACAAATGGCTCTGGGCGGCGCGCTTCTACAAGACGCGCAGCCTGGCCGTGCAGGAAATCGGCAAGGGCCGGGTGCTGGTGAACGACCAGCCCGCCAAGCCCGCGCGCGAAGTCGCGCCCGGCGACCTGGTCGCCATCCGCAAGGAAGACCCCGCGCTGCGCGTGCGGGTCGTGGCCGTCAGCGGCGTGCGCGGCCCCGCGCCCATGGCGCGCCAGCTCTACGAAGAAACGCCTGACAGCGTGGCGGCGCGCGAACGCGCCGCGGAGATGCGCCGCCTCGCGCCCGAGCCGGCGCTGGGCATCGAGGCGGGACGGCCGACCAAGCGCGACCGGCGCCTGATCGACCTGATGCGCGGCAAGTAGCCGGACCGGGTTCCGGTCAACTGCCGATAAAGGCCAGCAGGTCCGCATTCACCTTGTCCGCCTCCACCGCGCACATGCCGTGCGAGGCGCCCGCATAGACCTTGAGCGTCGCGTGCTTCAACAGCTTCTCGGCGCTGCGCGCCGAGGCGTCGATCGGCACGATCTGGTCGTCGTCGCCATGCAGCAGCAGCACGGGAATGTCGATCTTCTTCAAGTCGTCGGTGTAGTCCACTTCCGAGAACTCGCGGATGCAGGCGTACTGCCCCACGATCCCGCCCGACATCCCCTGCGCCCAGAAGGCGTCGATGGTGCCTTGCGCGGCCTTCGCCCCGGGGCGGTTGAAGCCGAAGAACGGCATCGCCAGGTCCTGGTAGAACTGCGAACGGTTGTCGGCCACGCCCTTGCGGATGCCGTCGAACACATCCATCGGCAACCCCTTGGGATTGGCGGCCGTCTTCAGCATCAGCGGCGGAACCGCGCCGATGAGCACGGCCTTGGACACCCGCTTCGCGCCGTGCCTTCCCAGGTAATGCGCCACCTCGCCGCCGCCCGTGGAATGGCCGATCAGCACGGCGTCGCGCAGGTCCAGGTGGTCGATCACCGCGGCCAGGTCGTCCGCGTAGGTATCCATGTCGTTGCCTTGCGGGGGCTGGCTGGACCGGCCATGGCCGCGCCGGTCGTGCGCGATGACGCGGAAGCCCTGGTTGGCGAAGAACAGCATTTGCGGATCCCACGCGTCCGAGTTCAGCGGCCAGCCGTGGGAGAACACGAGGGGACGGCCCTGCCCCCAGTCTTTGTAATAGATGCGGGTACCGTCTTTCATGGCGACTGTATTCATCGTTGTGCTCCATCGTGCGAGAGAAGGGAGGAACGGCGTGAATCACCGCACACGTTACGCGGGGCGCGCCGGCTTGAACAGCCCTCGGAAAGACGTATGCGTCCCTGAAAATCCGGCCCGCCGGCCGCGCCGGAGATTAAGATAGAGGCTTTTGCGCGCGCCCATCATGAAACGCAGTTCCGCAGGCGGTCTCGTCTATTCCACGGAAGGCGGCCGGATGTGTCCGGAATGCCGCAAGCCCCTTGCGCAGTGCCTGTGCAGGCAGGCCGACAGGCCCGCGCCCGCGGGCGACGGCGTGGCGCGCGTGTCGCGCGAAACCAAGGGGCGCGGCGGCAAGAGCGTGACCGTGGTCAAGGGGCTGGCCCTGGACCCCGCCGCGCTGGCGGCGCTGGGCAAGCAATTGCGCGCCGCCTGCGGTTCGGGCGGAACGGTCAAGGACGGCGCGATCGAAGTGCAGGGAGACCATTGCGAACGGATCATGGACGCCCTGCAGAAACACGGCCATCGCGCCAAGCGCGCCGGCGGCTAACCCCAGACCGAGAGCAAACGATGACAGACCCGACCACAACGCACGTCGCCAGTTGGCATGCCCACGTGTACTTCGACGCCGGCAGCCGCGACGCCGCGTTCGCCTTGCGCGAGCGGATCGCGGCGAAGTTCGACGGACAGATGGAACTGGGACGCTTCCACGAGCGCCCCGTCGGCCCGCATCCCCAGTGGAGCTACCAGATCGCCTTCGAGCCCGGGCGCTTCGCCGAGATCGCGACCTGGCTCGCGCTGCATCACGGCGCCCTGGACGTCTTCATGCATCCCAACACCGGCGATTCCCTGCGCGACCACCGCGACCGCGCCGTCTGGATCGGGCGCAGCCACGAACTGAACCTGCGCGCGCTGGGCGCCTGATCAGAGCGCGCGGCCCACGATCAGCGAATCCAGCGACATGGTGGAGTCTTCGCTCCTGCCCTCGTACGGCAGCCGGGTGAGCACATAGCGCATGGCATTGAGCCGCGCGCGCTTCTTGCAGTCCGACTTGACCACGACCCACGGCGCGTCGGCCGTGTCGGTGTGCGCGAACATCGCTTCCTTGGCGCGCGTGTAGTCGTCCCACTTGTCCAGCGACGCCAGATCCACCGGGCTCAGCTTCCATTGTTTGAGCGGATGGACCTTGCGCTGCTGGAAACGGCGGCGCTGTTCCTCCCGGCTGACCGAGAACCAGAACTTGATCAGGTGGATGCCGCTGCTGACGAGGTGGCGCTCGAAGTCCGGCACCTGGCGCAGGAAGTCCAGGTACTCCTCATGCGTGCAGAAACCCATCACGCGCTCGACGCCGGCGCGGTTGTACCAGGAGCGGTCGAACATGACGATTTCGCCGGCCGTGGGCAGGTGCTGCACGTAGCGTTGGAAGTACCACTGGCCGCGCTCGGTGTCGGACGGCTTTTCCAGCGCGACCACGCGCGCGCCGCGCGGATTCAGGTGTTCCATCATGCGCTTGATGGTGCCGCCCTTGCCCGCCGCGTCGCGGCCTTCGAACAGGATCACGACGCGCTGGCCCGTGGCCTTGACCCAGGCCTGCAGCTTCAGCAGCTCGACCTGCAAGCGGTACTTCTGCTTTTCGTAATTGCGCCGCAGCATGCGGTGGCGGTAGGGATAGATGCCTTCGCGCCAATCCGCGACCAGTTCGTCGTCGGGATTGCGGGGCAAGGCCGGCGCTCCCGCGCCCGCTTCCAGCAGGGCACGGTGCACGGCGTGCGCATCGTCCGGCGACAATTCCTCGATGACCGAACGCAGGGCCTCGCGCGCCTGGTCGGGCGCGCTGACGCGGTGGCGGCGCGCGATGTCCGCCAGCACCGACACGGCCTCCTGGCGCGCGGCGTCCGTGCGCGCGGAAATGCGCTTGCGGATTTCCAGCACGGGCACGGCCGCCTCTTCGTCCCGCGCGCCGGAAGCGGTCTTCGCGGTCTTGGACGGGGCGGCCTTGCGGCTGGTGGTTACCGGAGTGACGACGGTCTTGACGGCCTTGCGGGCCGGCGCGGCGCGCGTTCCCGCCGCGGCCCCGGCGCCGGCGGCGCGCCTGGCGCCGCCCGCGCGCTTGCGCGGCGCGGCCGCGAGGTCCTGGTCGATGGCGTCTGGCGTCTTGTCCGTCACGGGTGCTCTCCTGGTTGCGCTTGCCGTCGGGTCCGCGACGGCAAGCGCCCTTTCCGGCAGACGGCCGAAACCGGGCGCGGCAACCGGCGCGGATTTGACTTGAATAGACGGTTGTAACATTTTTGCGGAGCCAGGGTCCGCCGCCGCGCTACACGCGATCCAGGCCCTGCCTGAGGTCGGCCAGGATGTCCTCCGGGGTCTCCAGGCCCACGGACAGGCGCAGCAGGCCTTCGGACAGGCCGTAGCGCTCGCGGTCTTCGGCCGAATAGCTCGCATGCGTCATGGACGCGGGATGCTGGATCAGCGTCTCCGGGTCGCCCAGGCTGACCGCGATCCGGGCCAGCTTCAGGCTGTTGAGCAGCGTCCGCCCGGCGGCGAGCCCGCCCTTCAGTTCGAACGCGACCAGGCCTCCGCCGGCCGCCTGTTGGCGCCGCGCGATCTCCGCGCCCGGCGTGTCGGGCAGGCCGGGATAGAACACGTCGGCCACCGCGGCGTGCCCGCGCAGCAGCTCGGCCACCTTCCTGGCCGATTCGCTATGGCGTTGCACGCGCAGTTCCAGCGTCTTGATGCCGCGCAGCACCAGGAACGCCGTGAAGGGCGACAGGGTCGCGCCGGTGAAGTAGCGCAAGCCTTGCAGCCGGATCGCGTCGATGTGTTCCTTGCGCCCCAGCACCGCGCCGGCCAGCAGGTCGCCGTGCCCGCCCAGGTACTTGGTGGCGGAATGCAGGACGATGTCGGCGCCGTGTTCGATCGGACGCTGCAGCACCGGCGTGGCGAAGGTGTTGTCCACGATGGTCAGGAGCCCCTTGCCGCGGGCGATGGCGGACACGGCCGCGATGTCGACCAGGCGCAGGTTCGGATTGGCGGGAGTCTCGAAATAGACGGCGCGCGTCTTGGGGCCGATGGCGGCGGCCACGGCTTCGGGGCGGGTGAAGTCGGCGAACACCGCGCGCACGCCGAAGCGCGTCAGGCCTTGCGCGAAGAGCGTGAAGGCGGTGCCGTACACGATCTGGTCCACCACGATTTCGTCGCCGCTCTGCAGCAGCGAGAACAGGGTCGCGGAGATGGCCGCCATGCCGGAGGCCGTGGCCACGCCGGCCTCGGCGCCTTCCAGCGACGCGAGCCGCTCCTCCAGCAGCGCCTGCGTCGGGTTGCGCGTGCGGCCGTAGACGTAGCCCTGCCTTTCGCCCAGGCGGATCTGGTCGAAGGCCTCGATGCTGTCCTGGGTGTACGTGGACGTCAGGTAGAGCGGCGGCGACAGCGCGCCCTGCTCGTCCAGCGGGTCGTAGCCCAGGTGGATGGCGCGCGTGGCGAAGCCGTGTTGCGGGGTATCGGACATCTCTGGATTCCTATCGTCAGGGTGGGCAAGGGCATGCCGCCCTTGCGCGAAAATCAACGTTTGTGGTCGGCGCGGCGCGACAGCCATTCCCCGGTGAACTGCACGATCGACACCAGCGCGATCAGGATCACGATCACCTCGAACATCACGCGGGTTTCGTAGCGTTCGTAGCCGTAGCGGATGGCCAGGTCGCCCAGGCCGCCCGCGCCCACGGCGCCCGCCATGGCCGAGGCGTTGATCATGGCGATCACGCTGACGGTCATGCCGCCGATGATGCCCGGCAGGGCTTCGGGCAGCAGCACGTGGCGCACGATGTGCCAACGCCGGCAGCCCATGGCGCGCGCGGCCTCCACCAGGCCGTGGTCAACCTCGTTCAGGCTGACCTGCGCGATGCGCGCGAAGAACGGCACCAGGTTGGCCGACAGCGGCACGATGGCGGCCCACGTGCCCAGGGTGGTGCCCACCAGGAAGCGCGTGAAGGGCAGCATGGCCACCAGCAGGATGATGAAGGGGATGGCCCGGAAGGTGTTCACCGTGATCGACAGCGCCTTGTTGAAGCGCGGATGGGGATACAGGTTGCCGGGCGCGGTCACGGTCAGGACCACCGCCAGCGCCAGGCCGGCAACGATCGCGATGGCGGCCGACACGCCCACCATCGCCAGGGTCTGCAGGAACGCCTGCAGGTACTTGTCAAGCATCGGCAGCGACATAGCCCAGCACCTTGATCTGATCGGCCACCAGCGCGGCGCGCGCGGCCTCTTCCTGTAATGCGCCGGCGGGCACCGACACCAGCAGACTGCCTTGCGCGTGGCCGCGCAGACGGTCCAGTCCTCCATGCAACAGCGTCGCGCCCGGCCCCAGCGCGGCCAGCGCCTGCAGCGATACGCCCTCGGGCCGCCCCTGCCCCGTGAAACGCAGGCGCAGCACGGCCACGCCGTTGCGGCCGCGCAGGTCCGGCACCAGCCTGGCCTCCAGGTCCGCGGGCAGGTCGTGCTGCAAGGGGCGCAGCAAGGCGCGCGTGGCGTCCGCCTGCGGATTGCCGAAAACGCGCCAGACCTCGCCTTGCTCGACCTTGCGGCCGCCGTCCAGCACCAGCACCTTGTGGCAGATTTCGCGGATCACCGCCATATCGTGCGTGATCAGCACCACCGTGAGGCCCAGCTTGCGGTTGATGTCGCGCAGCAGGCTCAGGATGGCCTGCGTGGTTTCGGGGTCCAGCGCCGACGTGGCTTCGTCGCACAGCAGGATTTCGGGTTCGTGCACCAGCGCGCGCGCGATGCCGACCCGCTGCTTCTGGCCGCCGGAAAGCTTGGCCGGATAGGCGTCGGCCTTGTCGCGCAGCCCCACCAGGTCCAGCAGGGCATCGACGCGGGCCCGCGCCGCCGCGGGCTTCACGCCCGCCACCCGCAGGGGCAAGGCGACGTTCTCGGCCACCGTCTTGGCCGACAGCAGGTTGAAATGCTGGAAGATCATGCCGATGCGGCGGCGCAGCCCCACCAGCGCGTTCTCGTCCAGCCCGCCCACGTCCACGCCGTCGACCCGCACGCGGCCGGCGGTGGGCCGTTCCAGCATATTGATGGAGCGCAGCAGCGTGGACTTGCCCGCGCCGCTGCGCCCGATGATGCCGAACACCTCGCCGCGGGCGATGGAGAACGACACGTCGGACAGCGCCGCGACCGGCCCCTGCGCGCCTTCGTAGCGCTTTTGCAGTCCTTCGAACACGATGTGCGCGTCGACGGTCTGGGGCGGCGGCGGCGCGGCGGCCTGCTCCCCGATGGAGAATTCGTGTTGCATCATTGCTCAGAAAACCGGGATCACCGAACCTTCGTACTTGCTCAGGATGAACTGGCGCACTTCCTCCGAGTGATACGCCTTGATCAGCTCGGGCACCCACGGCGCGTTCTTGTCCTTCTCGCGGACCACGATGATGTTCACGTAGGGGTTGTTTTCTTTCTTCTCGACCGCGATGCCGTCGCGCGTGGCGATCAGCCCGGCCTGGTAGGCGAAGCTGTTGACGATGGCGGCGGTGTCCACGTCGGGCAGCGAGCGCGCCAGCACGACGGACGCGCTTTCGACGAACTCGAGCTTCTTGGGATTGGACGTCACGTCCGCCAGCGTGGCCGTGCCCGTGGCCGGATCGAAGCCGTCCCTCAGGGTGATCAGGCCCTGGTCGCGCAGGATGACCAGCGCGCGCGTCTGGTTGCTGGGATCGTTGGGAATGCCGACGCGGGCGCCGTCCGGCAGGTCCTTCAGCGACTTGTACTTGCGCGAATAGAACGCGATCGGCGAGATCAGCGTATTGGCCACCGCCACCAGCTTGTAGCCGCGCTGCTTGATCTGGTCGTTCAGGAAGGGAATGTGCTGGAAGGCATTGGCCTCCAGGTCGCCGTTGTTCAGCGCCTCGTTGGGGCTGGCGGTGCCGGTGATGACCACGGGCTCCACGGCCAGGCCGTTCTTCTTGGCGACCTGGGCCACCACTTCCCAGATCTGCTCATCGACGCCGCCGCGCACGCCGACCTTCAAAGGCTTGGGGTCGGCCGAAAAGGCCGGTCCATGGAACATCGCCGCCGAGGCCAGCACCACGCCAAGCAGCTTCTTGAAAAAACGGGGAGTCATATTGAAATCGCCTCTCAGGCTAAGCGGTTATGAGAGAAACGATTCTAGGGATGGGGGTCCGCCCGGCGAACGAATACTTCGTTGAGTCCTTATTACAGGGTTGTTTGGTTATGGCCGCGCGGCATATGCCGGCGGCGGAAGCGCGGCGCGCGGCCTCAGAAGGGCTTGACGACCACCAGCGTCACGATCGCGGCGGACGCGACGACGGTGACGGGCGCATACAGGTCGACCAGCGGCGGACGCCGGGCGCTGCCGTCCGCCATGCGGCGCAGGGCCGCGGTCTGGATGCCCAGCAGCGCCGACAGCGCCAGCGCGAAGCCGATCTTGATCCAGATCCAGCTCATGGCGAACCAGCCGAAGGTCACGGCCAGGTGCAGGCCGATCAGCCAGGTCAGCACCATGGCCGGCGTGGTCACGAACAGCGTCCATCGTCGCAGGGCGCCCAGCATCCTGCGTTCTTTCGGGGCTTCGTCGCCCTCCTGCGGCTGCGAGGACAGCAGGAACAGCGACACGAACAGCGAGCCGCCCAGCCAGGCGGCCACCGCCGCCACGTGGAGCATTTTCAGGAGTTGATAAGTCATGGCCCGGATTATCGCCGCTCGCGGGCGCCGGCAGGAACCGCCGCGCCGCATCCGTTTGCGCTACGGCAAACCGGCACCCTGCCCGGCCGCGTCCGGGCCCGCCGGCGCGGGGGTGGCGGGAGCGGAAGCGCCCGGCGCGGGGGTGGCCGGCGCCGGACTTTCCGCGGGCGCGGCCTTGCCGCCGCTAGATCGGAA
>NZ_UFQC01000065.1 GCF_900496975.1 Achromobacter veterisilvae | reverse complement strand
GAATAGATGTCCTTCAGGACACCGTGATCACGCATGAACGCCATCGCGGCCGAGGTCATGCTGCCGCTCGTGGTCGGACGGTAGCCGTCTTCAATCATCCGCCCAGGCAAGGCTCGGAACAGCAGGTGAAAGAGATCATCACCGTAGCCGCCCATCAGCGTGCCGGTCAGCAGCAAGGTCTTGCGAGCCTTCGCCGCCAGCACGCCCATGGCCTGGCCCTGGGCGCTGCCGCCGTTCTTGTACTCATGCGCTTCGTCCGCGATGAGCAGGTCGAACGTGCCTTGCGGAAGATACCTCTTGATGAACTCCGAAGGCTGGTAGCCGCCCTCGCCGAAGCCGAACTCCATGTTGGCCATCGCACGTTCCATGCGCGTGGCCTGACGGTCGGAAAACACCAGCTCGCCGTTGCCATCCATGAGGTTGATGAACTCGTGGATGTTGTCGCCCAGCATCGAGGCCAAGAAGCCGTCACCGAACTTCTGCATCAGCTTCTGCGCGGTGACTTCCCCGATAGTCGGGATGCGCTTCAAGGCTTTGAGGACAGTCGAGGACTGGTCACTGCCGGACAGGCTTCTCGGACGGATCAGCGTCCACAAGGGCGCGGCGCAATGGCTGCACTTCCTGCGGTACTCCTCGGCTTCGAGTGCGATCGGGTTGACCGGCTCGCCGTCAAGGTCGGTGATGACAGTGCCGCAGTCCGGGCAGGCCGCCACGTCACCGTGGCGGGTGCGCCGCCGGGTGAAGACAGGCTTCCAATGGAACCCCATCCGCATCCGTACACGACCCAGAACGAAAAACTCCTGACCCGTGGGCTGCATCCCCAACTGCTCGCGCAGCTTGATGAGCTTGACCAATGTGTCAGGGCCGTTGAGCACCCAGACCTTGGCGCCCGTCACCGTCTCCTGGATCTCGCGTCGCCACTTGTAAACCAGGTGTGGCGGCGAAAGCACCAAGGTGCGGCGGTAGCCTTCGGCGTTGAGGACGGCGGCCGTGGCGATGCCGACGGTCGTCTTGCCGCACCCCATCTCGCCATTGACGATCGCGGCGCGTTCACCACGATCGACCAGCAGCTCGGCGGCGGCATGGACGACTTCGGCCTGGGCTTCAAACAGCTTGCGTTTGAGGCTGGCGACGATGAGCTGGCGGTGCGCCTGTGGCTGGCCGGTATAGACCGGCGGGTTGGCCCGATTGAGAGAGTCGAGCAGTTCGTCGCCGAACTCACCGACGAAATCCTGAAGGCTCAGGGTCAGAGGAGAAGATTCCGCGTCGAGCAGTTCGCCCTGCGCGGGTGTAGCTTCTGCGGCAGTAGATTCAAGATCGAGGGACATGGTGATGCTCCAAAGAAAAATGGGGCATGCACCACCCCCAGCGGGGCAATGGCATGCCCCGTGGTGGGAAGAAGAATCGGCGCGCGGCCGACGATGGTTGAAAGTGCTGGCCTTGGCGGCCCGCTCGCGAAACGTGCTCAGTCTTCGGACGGCAGCACGATGAGGGTGAAATGGCGTTCCGCATCAGTGACGATGCGAATACTCAGTTCCGGATGGACCAGGTAATGCGATTCCAACGATGCACCCGATTGAAGTGCAACGGCGTTGGCTTGCCATTGCTCATCGTTGACATCACCCCAGTCGCCACGGACATGACGACGGAAGTACGGAAGCGGGTCCAGCCGCCCCGCGCGAGCGAGGCGGTCGATGCCTTCGCTGAGGACGAGCGCGCCGATGGGGAACATCAGCCTGTGGCAGTAGGTTTCGATACGATGTGATGCCATGGGCTCCTCCTTGAAGGGTTATTGAGCCACGACACCCCTGACGGAGTGAAGTGGCTCCGTCAGGTGGATGGGATGACGATGTAGTGCCTTCAGATCAGGTCGGACTCTTCGGGAAGCTGGACCACCGTGGTCTGATGGTCTTCGCTGGTCTTGACGATCAGCACCAGTTCCGGCGTGATTCGGTAGTGAGAGATCATCAGGTTGTCCTGCTGCAGCGCGACATCGTTGGCCTGTCGGGTGGCCTCATCGATCTCACCCCAGTCGCCGCGCACGTGGCGCTGCACATAAGACAGGGGGTCGATGAGGCCTCTGCGGGCCAGCCAGTGCACCTTCTCGCTCAATTGCAGCGAGCCCGGTGCGAACAACGGTTGCTTCTGCGGCGCAGGCCGCTTGAACAGACGTGAGAGCACGGTGTTTCTCCTTGGATGAAATGAACTGGAACGCCAGGCGTCAGGGGATCAGCGGATGGTCAACACTTCGCCCCGTGTTGGGGAGTCAGGTGTCATGTCCCACGCGCGAATGACGGGAACGAACTTGTCGGTGAGGATGCGGGTCTCGGCGATGGAGCCGTCGTCGCGTTCGGTGAATTCCCGCTGGAGCGTCTTGTCCTTGTGGGTGTCACCTTTGACGACAAGCAGGCGCCCGGACTTCGAGCGCACCACGCCGGAGATGGCACCCGCGGCCAGGGCCAGAGCGAGATGCCAGTGGGAAAGAGCACGCGCCGGTGGACGCAGCAACTGCTGCGCGGCCCCCAGGTGCGTGTCCAGCGACGGCCAGAGGCCTTGCAGCCTGCCAACCTCGTCGGCGAACTGCTCGGGCTCCATCGTCACGCGGAAGAAATGCTCCGGCTCGGCCGGACTGGCGGGGACGATGTACGGCAGGAACGGCCACTCGCTCGGCAGTTCCTCGGCTTCGATCTCGCCTTGCCCAACCTGCAGCAGCAGATTACGCGTGGCTTTGACGCCGTCGGGGGCCTGCTCGCGCTGGCGTACCCTGCGGCCGAAGATCACCACCTGCTTGAACTGTGTCTCCACCGCTCGGTAGATCCGCAGATCGGTGTAGTGGCGCGTCAGCCAGCCGACCAGCTCCGCGTCGAGCACGTAGCCGGGGACGATGAAGACCAGCACGCCGCCGTACTGCAGCAGCGACAGGCTACGTTGGTAAAAGAGCTTTTCGAGACGGGCACGGCCTTGGCCCTGATAGCCGATGTTGCCATTGACATCCTTGGATAGGTCGCCATACGGCGGGTTGAGCCAGAGCAGTCCGAACGACTGCTTGGAGACCATTGTGTCCATCAGGTCCGCGTGCAGGCAATGATCGACGAGGCCGCGGGCATGGCGTGCCCGCTCCGCGTCGAACTCGACGGCGAACGCCTTGGTCTGCTCGCGCCCGAGGGCATGGGCGGCTTCGGCGACAGCCACGCCTTCGCCGGCGCAGGGATCGAGGATGCACATCGTCCCGTCGCTGGGCATCAGTGCGTTGAGGGCTCTTTCGAGCGTGGGTTCGTCGGTCGGGTAGTAACCGTTCTTGGCGAAATTGCGGGCGAGCCGCGGGAACATGAGGGCCATGGAAGTCTCCTGGTTGGCGGGAAGGAATGGCGGAAGCACGCCAAGGCGTGCCTCCGCGGGTGGATCAAGCCGCTACCGCTTTCGGCGTCCAAATCTTGGCCGGATGGGGATAGGCGGTGAGTGCGTCACTGCGGATCAGAGAGCCCAGCGCCAGGGTCAGCGCCGGCACGTCGATGGCGAGCCGATGGCCTTCCAGCGGCCCAAGGGCGAACGGAAGGCGGGCCAGCATCTCGCGGGTCTGCAGCAGCTCCAGCACGGTTTCGCGCCAGTGGTCGAGTAGCGGCAACGGGCAGGTGTCGCGCACCAGCGTCCACAGGCGGTCAAGCCGGTGGGCGCTGTCGCGTGGCAGCAATGCCAGTGCGCTGGCGTTGGCCTTGTCGGGCTTGACGCAGCGCCGGTCGAACAGCCACACGTTGGAGAGGGAGCCGAACAGCGTGCGCCGGTAGGCGCGCGTGATGCGCTTCTCCAGACGATCGACGTTGCCGATGAACACCGGGACGCTGCCGCCCTGGTCGGTGATGATGTGGAACTGGTCCAGTCCCTGCTCGTCGCGCCCGAGGGTCAGGCGGGCGAGGAACTGCTGGACGGCGGTGTCGCGCGCCCAGATGGACAGGAAGATCAGGTTGCCCTGGTCGTCGCCGACGCAGGCGTCCGCCATCACGTCCGGGCATTCGTCGATGTGGAACAGCGTGGTGGATGAAGTGTGTGCGTGCATGGTGGTGTCCTTGATGAAGTGAGGGGCAGCACCGCCCGCAGGGGCAGCGAATGCCCCGTTTGGGATGAAGGAATGCGGATCAGGTGATCGATCCGCGTGGGAGTTCAGAACGTCTGTTCGGTGAACGAGCCGTCAGCCTGATGCTTGACGACACGGTTGCCAACGTTGCCCTCGCAGTCCTGTTGGACTTCGGTGAACATGCTTTCGGGCACGTCGATCTGGAAATGGCACAGCACCACTCGGTAGTAGTCCAGGTCGTGGTTGAACGGGTCGCTCTCGACCTTCGCGGTATCGTCGATCAGCTCGGTCGGCTTCTCGATGAATAGGAAAAAGTAATTCATCGGCCGGTCCCAGCCGAGTACGACGGTGATAGGAAAGCCCTTGTGAACGGTGTCGAAGTAGTGCCGACTCATGGTGATGTCCTCGGTGAATCGGAAACAGCACCGCCCCTGAGGTAGGTGCTGCCCCAAGCGGTGGAGAAAAGCCGCGCAAGCGGCGATGACGTGTGCCGGACCTCAATAGTCCGAATCGCAACCGGCCGGGCAATAACCCAGTTCGATTCCGTGCGAGCAATAGCCGTTTTCGGCGTTCCAGTCCTGGGTTTCCTGCCTTTCGGCCGGTGTGGCGTAGTCCCATTCCTGTGCGATCTGCAGCGCCTGTGCGCGATGTTCTTCGGGCAATCGACCAACTTGCGCGTCGATCGCCGAGCTGAAGCGCTCTACGTAGTAGTCGTGAGACAGTCCGCAACCCTTGGTGGCTTGTGCGGCTGCCGTCTCGCAGAGAGCCCGCCACGCGGGTTCATCCAGTGCAGAACGGGGTGTATCGCAAGCGATGGTGGACATGATGGAGACCTCCAGAAGAAAGCTGGGGCCTCTCCGCATAGGGAAAGAACCCCGGCGGGTGGATGAAGAACACCGTGCATGCGGTGTCTGCGATCACGCAGGTTGCAGTTCGGCCTGGCGGCTCCACTCCTGCGTCTTGAAGTTAAGCGCGTAGCCCAGTTCACCCAGGCGGGCGATCTGCGCGCGCAGGGCCCGGCGGTCGATGGTCGAATCCAGCTTGACGGACTCGCCCAGTGGCCAGAGCAGGCCGAACAAAGCGCTGTCGCCCTCTTCGGTGCCGTCGGGAGCAGCCGCCGCAGCGAGCGTCGGTGCGTCCACACCGAAGGGCGTGGTATCGACCAGCGGGTCCGCCGAGGCCTGCACGGGTGCGGGCTTGGCGGGTCTGGAGGCCTTGGCGGGCTTGGCCGGCGTTTCCGCAGGTTGCGTCCCCACCTCTTCATCGAGTGGATCGACTTCCTGGGTGGCGAAGCTGCGGGCCTCATCACGACTCAGTTTGTCGATGCCGTTGAGCGTCATGCCATCGAGGTTGGCGCGGACTTCAAACCGCGCGCCGCCCGCGACCGGGTAGGACTTCGCGAAGATGTAGCGAATGACGAAATCCCCGTCGTACTTGCCTTCGGGGTACTGCTCCAACTCCGCGTCTTTAACCGCGAACTCGCCGATGGGGGTGGAAAGACGACCAACCGTGAACGGGCCGTTCTTGCCGCGGATGGTCCGCAACGTGAGCTGGCCCGGGACGACGATGGGTAGGACTGATCTCGTAGGTGCCGATGTGGCTGCCATGATGGTTCTCCTTGACGAATAGGAAAAAGGCAAGGCCCCGTGAGGGGCCATGCCGGATCAGAACGAAGCAGCCAATGCCGGCTCCTGCTCCTCGACTTCAACTTCGGACTCGCGCTCAGCGGGCTCGGCAGATTGGTCGGAAACGGCGTCGGCGGCAGTGTCGATGGCGTTGGCGGCTTCGGGCGCGGGTGCGTCCTCCACCGGCGCTGCCTCGGCTTGTGCCTGGCTCGTCGGATAGACCTGGGTGCCATCGATCTTGATCAGACCGATGTGGACCAGCGTCGATTCCAGGCTTGCGGCCGGTTCCCCAGCGTGCTCGCCCTTGGTGCGGATGTACGGATCGATCTTCATGTCGTTGAGACGGAAGGCGATCAGTACCTTGCGATCCCCTTCGATGGCCTGCACGCATCGGCGAACCAGATGCTCGGCTTCAGGGGTGGCGACGATCGTGTCGAAGTACCGATATTCCGGTTCATCGACAGGTCCGGCGAGCGCGGCGATGGAGCACGACAGGAACGGGTCACCATCCTTGGGGGTGACGTCCTTCGGACGGTTGAGGTAGCCGATGCCACGGGTGATCAGCTCGTGCTGCTCGATCGAAGCCAGTTCGGCCCGCTCGATCAGCTCGGCCTTGAGCAGTCGCGCCTTGAGAGACGCGGCGGCCTTGCCTTGGTTCTCGCCCTTGTCACGGATGTACGCATCGCCCCAAAGGTCGCCGAGGCGAAAGCGCACCAGCGGGCGCTGCTTGGGATCGTCAACGCCGATATAGCGCTGAACGAGCTTCTTGGCCTCGGCACCCGAGACCTTGACGTCGAAGTAGCGGTAGCTGGGGTCCCTGGCGGGGCCGACCAGCGCGGCAATGGTGCATGCCAGGAAGGGCTGCGCACGGCGGCCGCCCCTGACGGGCACTTCACGGACACGCTGGATGTAGCCGATGCCCGAGGTGTGGAGGTCGAAATACGATTTCTCGTTCGAAGTGGTGTTCATGGTGAATCTCCATTGGGAAAAGCGGAGACACACCGAGCCCACGCATGCGGGGAAAGGTGCGTAACCCCGCGATGGGTTGATAAGGCGAAAGCATCCACCACCAGGGACTGGTGGCCGCTCGCGGATGGATGCGGTGCGAGCTGGCTTGGTCACGCAGTGGAACTGCGCCGCAACCTCGAAGACCGATGGTTGCCTGGCATGTCGCTGACAACGTCAGCAGGCATGGGGTCAGCATGGCCGGGCCTTGCGCGCGAAGCCGCAATGAATCGGCATCCCGACGCTTCCTTTTTTCGATGATTTGCTGCAGTAGCGGTACTCAAGTCAGGGGTAGATAGCAGTACGAGCGAATGGCATACTTGACTGAATATATGTAGTTGGCTACATTTCAGCTAAGGAGCAATTTAATGTTCGAACTCAAAGACCTGCCTAGCTACGACACGCTTGCCGCCTTCGGGGCCGCTTATGGCAACCCGGACGTGGATGGCCTGCATACGTGGCTGGTCTGGGCTTCGGCCACCAACGAGATGCTGTCGGCCTTCGAGGGCAATCTGGCCCGCAACGGTGGCCTGTCGCAGTCCCAGTTCTTCGTGCTGCTGCTGCTCAAACGAAACCCTGGCGGCTTGAGTGTGGGCGCTCTGGCGCAAGGTGTGGCGGTCACCTCTCAGACCATGACGCGCATCATCGACCGTATGGAAGGTGCGGGTCTATGTCTGCGCGCCCCTGACCCGGAAGACCGCCGCGCTTGGCTGATCCGCCTTGCCCCGCCGGGCGACGAACTGCTGGGCCAGGCGCTGCCAGCGCACTACGCCTGGGTGGCGAACCTGATGCGCCATTTCAGCGCCGAGGAGCGCCAGATGCTCAACCAGCTCATGCACAAGCTCCACGCCGCAGGCCTCGCAGCGGAGTAGGGATGCCATCCTTGATGCCTGCCCCTTTTTTTCTCACATATATGTAGCTAGCTGTATTTCAGTGATGAACAAAAAAGATTCCACCCTTCATGAGCCTGCACCCGGACTGCGCCTGATGCTGATCTTGTGCGCGCTGGCCGTGGTCTCATTGCTCTATGTGCCGTTGCCCATCCTGCCGCAACTGGCCCGCAACTTCCATCTGGCGCCCGGCATGGCCGCGGGCGTGATGAGCGCCTTCGGGCTGGCCTATGCGATCGGTTTCATGGTGTTCGGCCCGCTGTCGGATCGCTTGGGCCGGCGCCGCGTGATGGTCTGGGGACTGTTCGCACTGGCTTTGATTTCCGCAGCGATCACCTGGGCGGATTCCGTGCCGCTGTTGATAGCGGGGCGCGCGTTACAAGGCTTCGCCGCCGCCACGTTTCCCCCTGTCGTAATCGCCTACCTGGCCGAGCGTGGGACGCCGCGCCAACGCACCTGGGGCGTGGCCTGGATCAGCACGGCTTTTCTGTCCGCAGGTCTGCTGGGGCAGATCTATGGCGCTACCGTGGCAGGCCGCTGGGGCCTGGGCGTGGCCATGTTGCCGATGGCGGTGGTGTATGCCTGCACCGCCATGGCCCTGTTCATGACGCCCCCCGACGTACGCTTAGCGTCCAGTCGCCCGTCAGCGTGGTTGGCTGGCTACCGGCCCTTGGGCAGTCTGCTGGCGGACGCACGTCTGTGGCGCGTCTATGGGCCGGCCCTGCTGCTGCTCATGTGCTTCGTGACCTTCTATATGGCACTGGATACGCATGCCGGGGCTGCGCTGCGCGCGCAAGGCATCACGCCCTTGATAGTGCGGGCCGTGGCGCTGCCGGCTTTCCTGGTGCCTCTGGCCGTCGCCGTGGTGATGCCCCGCCTGGGCGCACCGCACATGATCACGATTGGGTTATGTACCGCTACGGCCGGACTGGGTCTGTGTGCCTGGGCAGGTTCCGAATATCTGCACGGCCTGCTGGCGGCCAGCGTGCTGTTCGTCACGGGCATCGGCATCAGCGTGCCCAGCCTGATTGCGCGGGTGGCGGGGTTGGCGGATGCGTCCGTGCGAGGCCTTGCAGTGGCGCTCTACACCTTCGTGCTGTTCGTCGGCGCCAGCCTAGGCCCGTGGCTGGCTCAAAGCACTGCGCACTGGCCGCTGGCGCACACGTTGTCGTTGTTGACGGCATTGCTGGGCGCGGCGGCCCTATACGTCTTCACGGGACGCAACGTCGCTGCGTCCTCCATGAAGTCAGCGTGAGCGGCGATGCCGTGACGCTATTGAAATTTTCAACCATCTCACAAGGAGTTTCAGCATGAGAGGTCTTCGTCAATCTGCCACCACATTGATCACTGCTGCATGCGCTGCGGCCGCATTTGTCGTGCATGCCCAAGTCGAACGCTCGGCCACTGCGACTTCCACCCCTGCAACTGTTTCACAGAAAGGAACCCCCATGTCCTCATCGAATGCAAACGCCTCGCTGTCCGCATTGATTCCTGCTTCCCACCAATTGGCGAGCCGCCGCAGCGTGGCCGTGGACGGGGAGTCGGCGGAGCTGACGCGCTACGAGCGCAAGGATGGTCGCAATGCCGGCCTGGAGGGCGAACACTTCAGCACCGTGGTGGCTGCCGACGGCACGCTCAAGGGTTTTGCCAATATTTCACAGGATCTCGTGGGCAAGCCCTTGCCGTCGCGTGAACGAACCGAAGCCATCGCGCGAGACTACCTGCAAAGCCATGCGCCAGAGTTGTTGCCCCGCATGCAGATCAGCTGGATCGAGCCGCACGACGAACCCATCCGTGTCTACCGCGATGGGCGCAGCGAAACAGTGACGGTGACGGGCATGAAGGTCAAGGCGCGCAATCTGGCGGACGGTCGCTGGTTCTGGGTCATCGTGGGCGGCGACGAACGTCCCATGATTTTCGAGCGCGACATCGTGTGGGTCACCTTTCCAGGCCATCGGAAGACGGAGAAATGGCTGCACGACAGTTGGCTCAAGGCGCAGTCGGCGTACGCTGCCGTGTAGGTCGCGCTGGCAGACCACTGCGATATGAACAAAAAGAAAGCCCCCGGCGCGGGGGCTGCGAGAGTCGAGTGGCGGTTGCCGCGCTATGCGGGAGGCACCACCTCCAGCGACAGATGTGTGGCGGTGGCCGACAGCATCAGGTCGTCTTCGGTGTGCAGGATGCGCGTGAATACGCCGTCCTTCGGGTCGAAGTACTCCGCGAAGTCGTCGCCGCCCAGTTCGGCGCGCGCCAGCTCCCACCAGTCGTCGAACGGATCGGTATCCGGGCTGCAGCCGACGGCATAGGCCAGCAGCTTCACTCGCCCATCCGGGCGGCGTTCTCCCTGCTCGGCGAGGAAGTACACGCCCTGGTCCTTGACCAGGATGACGGGGCACTGGCTGGCGATGGCCTCGGTCAGCACGGGGCGCAGGTCGGAGCCTTTGAATCGCAGTGACATGGTTGAAATCTCCTGTGTGGATAGAGAAAAGGCCCTCCACCCGCCTGGATGGAGAGCCTGTGGGCACATGGCCAATGGGCTGAAACGCCGTGGCGAGAGCCTCGGGTCAGCCGAAGAACCGCCAGGATTCAGTCCCCGGCGTCATGCCGGCACCGCCTGGCGCTGCCGGGCAGCCTTGGCGTCGATCACGCTCACATCGATCAGGCGCCAACGTCCGTCGTCGATAAGTCGCTCCAACACTTCGCCGAGCATGTCGAAATACACCTCGTCATGCCGATCGACCAATTCGCCGTCGCGGTGCAGCTCCACCATGTAGGTGTCGCCACCTCGGTCGTACAGCACCGTCACCCGGCCCTCGAACTTCGCGGTCGAGACCGTGAAGCTGATCGCCGGAGGCGTCTCGATGATCTTGGACGGTGTCGGATCGACCCAGGTGAAATCCCGGGCACCGGCATCGACCAGCATGTGGGTGATACGCCGGAAGCCATCGGGCGCTGGCATTTCCTCCAACTGCTGGATGAGCTGGCCCAGTTCCATGCACTGCGGCTCGGGGATGGGCAGCTTGGCCGGCGCGGAGCCGAGGATGTGCGTCTTGACGGTGTAGGGAATGCCGTCGGACGTCATCTCGGTGCGCTCTTCCGGGGTGTCCGCCCGCAGCCCATCGAAACGGCGCCGTGCGTAGGGTTGGACATGCACCTTGGCGCCTTCGTCGGGGACGGTGGTCACCAGCTTGGAATCGAGCACAGCGAACTCGCTCGGCTTGAGCTTGACGATGATGGCGTCGTCGGTGATGGCGACTACCTTCCCGTCGAAGGGCTGGGGGTCGATGGCGAAGCCCAATGTCGAAGACTGCGGCTGATCGTCGAACACGCGGTACTTGAACGACCGCACGTTGCGGGGCACGTGGCCTGCGACAAGCGAAGGCATCATGGATTTGATGAAGGAACGGTCCATGGGGAATCTCCTTGAGGAAGAAACAAGGGATTCCCCGCCCGCAAGGGAGAGGTCCCTTGTGGGTGGTGTGGATGGACGCGGTACGTCCGTGGAAAACATCGACCAGCACGGTTCCCCGTGCTTGCAGCCTTGAAGGTCTCGGCCGCCTGGGCATGTGTCGGCAACGCCGACGAACATGGGGCAAGAATGGCCCGGGAGTAAGCGGCCCGCTTGCAGGAAACGGCACCCCATCGCACCCGCTTTCCAGCGCTCGGGGCAAGAAAAAGCCCCTCGAAAGGGGCTTTGGGGGTCAGGCTTCGTACACGAAGTAGTGTTCGCGCTGACGCGGGAAGAACACGTGCTTCCACGTGTCGCCGCTTGTGTTGCCACCGTCGAATACGACCATTTCGTAGTCGTCAATGTCGGTGTCCACCAGATCGGCGCTATCGATATGGCGCATGTGCAGCGTGCCGCGCATGCGCTCGAATACCAGGATCTGGCCGATGGCGTCGTCCTGGCTCATGGCGTTGACGCAGGCTCCAAGCTGATTCTCGAAGTCGGGCGTGGGCAAGATGAGGTCGGGGAACATGAGATTGCTCCTATGGAACTGAACCAGCCCGGCTCCTGGTGGGAGGCGGGCTGGCATGTTGGGGATGAAGGGGAAGGCTTCGTGTCGCGCGTCTGCTAGGCTTTGGCCAGTGGTAGGCCCAGTAGCACGGGTGCGTCTGCATCGAGGATGAGGATGCGCACATCGGCCTGGCCAGCCAGTTCAAGGATGTTCGCCAGGTCGTCAGGCATGCCTTTGTCTCGGTGTTCCTCTCGAAGCTGCTCCGCACTGATGCCCTCGGCATATTCCAGGTTCTTATCTGTCCAGGGCGTGGAGATCAGCTTGACGCCAATCGCCGGGCTGTACGGAACCCGGAAGGCGATGAACAGAAAGGCCTCCGGCGTGGCAAGGTCTGCCAGGTTGGCGAGGTACTGGCCGGTTTCCTGGCTGATGTGCGCGCTGCTGATTTCCCAGCACCGGCTGTAGTAGCCGGTTTCGAAACTCAACCGCTGCGCCACGTCTCGCGCGGCTTCGGCCGAATAGGTATCACCAAGATGGACCGGGCGGCCGTCGAGGTCGTCGCCATGGATGGCATAGACCACGGCGCCCACCACGCCTTCGCCGTTGATGCCTTCAACAGCATCACATTCGGCGATCAGCTCTTCGCTGATGGTGTCAGTGCCGTTCCTGATCCACGCGAAGTCGCTGGTGACGATGCAGGGGGAAGAAACCAGCTCCTCGTCGGAGAGGTGCTGTTGGCTCGCGTGGATGTTTCGCCACACATGCGGGCTTCCGTCCCCGTAGCTGATGCACAGCGTTCGGACGATTTTCAGATTCCAGTAGCCGCGTACAAAGGGATTGGGATTCTGGGTCATGGGATTTCTCCAGATTGAATAATGGAGCCAATTCCCGCCACCGGGAATTGGCCCCCGGTGGGTTGAAAGTGGAAAAATCGTCAGGCGGCACTGATCGATGGCTTTGGGCCAATCGGCGCAGGCTGACGGAAGAGAAATTGAGGGACATGGCCGCGGGGGCGCATGTCCCTCATGGGCAGTGAACAAAAAGACGGTGTTATGCCGGAGACCGGCTCACCAACCGCTGTAGTTCACCAGCAGGTCAGCGATGACCTTGCGGCGTTGCAGATCGAGACCATCGAAGTCCGACAGTCCTTGGAAGTGGCAGCGCTTGAGCATGGCACCGCCCTCGCGCGCGTTGTAGAAGCTGAACATGGCGGACAGGAACATGCGTTCGCCGCTGCTCAGGACGCCGAGAGCGTCGTTGGCACGCAGCATGTCGGGACGCAGGTCCCACTTGCTCTTGGCCCGGTTCAGGCCTTCGCGCGTGCCGTCGCCAAACCATTGCGGGCTAGCGATCTCAACGCCGCGCTTCCAGGCCTCGAAGAAGGCTTGGGGCGCGGCGGCGAAGTGCTGCTCTTCCCGCATGATCTGATCGACGACTTCCCGTGGCAAAAGCTGGTTCATGACGTGATTCCTCCAGTTGGATCAGGGTGTGGCGAGCTGAGACCAGCCGCCTCTTTCGAGGGCACGTTGGGCCGCGGCATAGCTGCGGAAGTACTGGCAGGATTCCCGCGAAACGGGACCTTCGGTATCGCGCGTGCCGATGTAGTGGCCGGCGGCGCTATGCAGGACTTCGAGCGGCAGGAACTTGCCGCAATGGATCAAGGCCAATTGGCCGAAAGAGGCTTGCTGGGACATGGACGGTCTCCTTGGAGAAGCGGGGCCTTGTCCCTCACGGGATGGCAGCTCCCGCATGCGGTTGAGAAAAAAATGCATCGGCGTCACGAGGACGCGCGTCCGCAGACTCGATGCGATGGCGGACTGGCGGGTGGCGCGGAGAGAATCCGCGGCAGCCTGGAAACCCTGGCTGCTGGCATGGTGCTGACGGATCAGCGACACATGCGGGCAGCTTCGTGCGCGAGGCGAGCCGCGTCAGCCGGAAATCGGCATCTGCAACAGCCCCGATTGGCGAACGCGGAAAAAAGAAAGCCCCGCAGCAAGTGCGGGGCTGTCAGGAGGATAAGGCGAAGCTGGGTCAGCGAGTCTTGTCGCCCAGCACATGCTGCTTCCACAGGGCGAATGCCTCGTCCGGTCCCAGCTCTGCGAGGATGACGATGGGCTGGCCCTGACGGGCGCGCAGCGATGCGAAATACGCCGGCCGGTCTGCGATGGCTTTGAGCTTGATGCCCTTGAGGAACAGCAGCTTGCCGTCCTTGATGAAAAGCACCTTGTTGCCGACGTCGCGGTTGAACGCGGTACGCAGCTTGCGCTGGGCGTGCATGGCATCGGCCAGTTGATCGACGAGGAAGTCGAGCGTGATGTCGATGATCAGCGGTTCTTCATCCTCTCGTTCGATGTCGAGCGAGGCCGGTGGCAGGCTCTTGGCGAATTCCTCCGCCTGGGCCAGCAGCGCGGCCTTGCCTTGCAGCGCACGCACGAATGTCGAGCCGCCGTGTCCGTCGTTGCGGGCCTCGGCGATGGGAATACCGTCGAATTCGACGATGGCGGTGAAGCACAGCGTTTCCTCGCTGGCGAATTCGGCCACCTTGAAATTGTTCAGCGTGATGCGGTCTTGTTGGGTAATGGTTTCCATGGGAAGTCCTGAGTATCGACCGGGTGATGACACGCCCCTGGCGGGACGCGGCATTCGTCCCGTGGGTTGGAGAAAGGAGGCATCGATGCCCCGGTGGGCAGCGTTCGCCGATGGATGCCTGGGCGAACTGGCGGGTGGCGCGGATGGAACCCACGGCAGCCTGGACACCCTGGCTGCTGGCTGCTGCCGACACGTCGGCAATGCAGGAGGAAGAATGGCGTGGCCGGTTGGCGGCGTCGTGCATCAATCCGATGCGCTCGATCCCGTCTTTTGCAGACACTGCACCAGCCGCAGACCCAGCCACGCGACGCAGGGCACGGCCATGGAATTGCCGATCGCCTTGTAGCGCGGGGCGTCTGCGGCGGGCTTGCCGCGATAAGGGACCAGGGTGTAGTTGTCGGGCATGCCTTGCAGACGTTCGCATTCCACGGGCATCAACCGCCGCACCCGCCACTGCGACCAATCCCCCGGGCCGGGTTCATTCCAGTCGTAGCGGAAATGCGCCTCGAAGTCGGGAGCCAGCACATGGGGCTTGTCCGCGCCACCGCCGCTCGTGCGCAACGCCGCCGCGACGCCGCCACCCAGTTCGGCTGCAAGACCATGCTGCCGTCCCCGCAGGGCAATGCAGGCCACCATCGGCACCCCGTAGCCCGGCTTGCCGCTGGACAGGACGGTGCAAGCCACCTGTCCATGGCCCGACTCGAAGCGCACTTCGCCGCGGTTGTTCTGCGCGAAGGCGATGGCGGGCACGACACCGGCGTTCGCATGGCTGTTGCGATGCCCGCCAGCACGCAGCGTCGGCGTCAGGTTGATCGTGGCGTCCGCGCCGCTGCCCTGGGCGGTGAAGGCAATGATCGGCACACCCTTGCCCGTACCGTCCTCGCTGCTGCCCTTGCCGCCGTTGGCGGTGTCGAGGGTGTGGGCGATGCTGCCGGCGATCGACTGCACCATGAACGTCTCGGTGCGGATGTCGTGCTTGGGGCCTGCGGCCATCAGGCATGCGGCCACATCGACGGGGCCGGTGCCGCCACTGAATCCGAACGTCGTCGTGACCTTGCCGTAGGGCTGCTTCAGTCCTGCGTATCCGCCTGCTGCTTCAGTACCCGATCCAGCAGCACGGGCAGCTTCTTGCCACGGCGCGCTGCCCGCAGAAGAATCCCCGAGCAGGCCTGCGCGCTCAAAAAGTACTTCGACGGGATCGAGACCATCTCCACCACTTGCCACAAGAAACACACGCTTGCGGCGTTGGGCGACACCGAAATATTGAGCGTCGAGCACGCGCCAGGCGATGCGGCGCCGGGGTCCAGACACACAACCTGCGTGCGCCCATTTTTGCCCTGGCGGCTGGAGCGCACGGCTTTCTCCGGCCAGTGCGCCCAGGAAGTGCCCGAAGGCATTGCTGCGGTCGTTGAGGACGCCGGGGACGTTTTCCCAGACGAGGGTTGCCGACGGGCGGCGGTCTTGGTGGCGGGTTTGGTCGATGGCATTGGCTAACTCCACATAGGCAAGGGTCAAGGCGCCGCGCGGGTCATCCAGTCCCTGGCGGGCACCGGCAACGCTGAACGACTGGCACGGCGTGCCGCCGACCAGGATGTCGGGCGCCGGTACCGTGCCGGCGCGGATTTGGCGGGTGATCGCGGTCATGTCGCCTAGGTTGGGCACGTCGGGGTAACGGTGTGCGAGCACGGCGCTCGGGAACGGCTCGATCTCTGCGAACCACGCGGCTTCGAGGCCGAGGGGCTGCCAGGCGAGGCTCACGGCCTCGATGCCGCTGCACACGCTGCCGTACAGCAGCGGTGCGTTGCGAGGTTGATGGTGCATGTCGGTTCTCCTGTTCGTGTGACCCAAGGCCGATGGCCGGGTCGGGACGTTGATGGGCAGGAGAAAGGCGCCGAAGGTCGCAGGGACCTCCGGCTCGGGAGGAAGGAACCACCCGTGGGCTGATGAGCAAGCCCGGTCGTCGCTAGAACCGTCTGCTGTCAGCAATCACACCCGGCCCATGTCGTGGCTGGGGCCGGCATCGTCTGGCGCACATCCGCGCACAAAGGGAGCCCGTTTTTGCGCCGGTGGGCACCGGCACCGAATACCGCTGACCACGAAGGGTCTCCGAGTGGCTCGCGCAGCCTGGCAAGCCACCGGGAGACCACTTCGCAGTGGGCGGAAGAAACACAGATCAGCAGAACGCGCTTGGCGCGGCTCGCAGAGAAGCTACCTTCAGTTCCCGTGGCCGGGGACGGCCGGGCGGGACGCGCACATGGATCAAGAAGGCATTGCGCGCTGGGCGTCCCGCAGGGCATGCGGGACACGGGCCACGCCGCCGATGGCGGACACGGCTCACGGGAAACGGAGGGCGGTCAGGAGCCTTTGCGG
Source organism: Achromobacter veterisilvae (assembly GCF_900496975.1). Classification (GTDB taxonomy): domain Bacteria; phylum Pseudomonadota; class Gammaproteobacteria; order Burkholderiales; family Burkholderiaceae_B; genus Achromobacter; species Achromobacter veterisilvae. The sequence goes on along the minus strand of NZ_UFQC01000065.1, from coordinate 3,201 downwards.
CCGCTGCGGCGCGGGCGTGAGGCACCGCGCTTGGACGTGCCGGATTCGACAGGCAGCGTGCCCTTGCAGTCTGGATAGCGACTGCACGACCAAAACGGGCCGCTCTTGCCACTGCGCTGGCGCGTGGGCGCGCCGCACTGCGGGCAAGCCGGCCCTTGGGGAACCTTGATGGGCAGCGACGTGCTGCCGTACTGCGCGATCAACTGCGAGATCCACGCGGCCTGCTTACCGATGAACACGTCCAGGGTGAGCTGGCCGGCCTCGATCATGTCCAGCGCCTGTTCCCAGACGGCGGTAGTGCCTGGATCGGCAATCGCCGCGGGCACGGCGTCGATCAGCGTGAAAGCCGCATCCGAGGCGCGGATCGCGCGCCCCTTCTTCACGAGGTAGCCGCGCGCGATCAGGCCGCCAATGATGTTGCCCCGCGTCGCTTCGGTACCGATGCCGACCGTATGCTTGAGCTTCTGTTTCAGGCGCGGGTCCGAGACCAGCTTGGCGACGCCCTTCATGGACTTGACCAACTCGCCCTGCGTGTAGGGTCGAGGCGGCAACGTCTTGAGCGCCTTCAGATCGACACCGGCCACCTGACATGCCAGACCCTCGCGCAGTGCGGGCAGCACCTGACTGCGGTTTGCGCCGTCGCCATCCTCCTCGGGTTGAGGTTCCGCCAGCACCAGGCGCCAGCCTTTGACGACGACCTGCTTGCCGGTGGCCGCAAGCGTTTGCTGGCCGCAGGAGAGTTTCGCCACGGTGCGATCGAACTCGTGGTGAGGAAGGAACTGCGCCAGATAGTGCGCCCGGATGAGCCTGTACACCGCCAGCTCCTTCTCGCTCATGGCCGAGATGTTCGCCGGTTCGAGCGTCGGGATGATGCCGTGGTGCGCGGACACCTTCGCATCGTTCCAGGCGCGTGAGCGTTGAGTGCGGTCAAGCTGCTCCATGATCGGTCGCAGCGAGGGATCGGTTTTGACCAGGCTGTCGAGGACTGTGGGCACCTCGGCGAACATGCTTTCGGGCAGGTAGCCGGAATCCGAGCGCGGATACGTGGTGGCTTTGTGCGTCTCGTAGAGGGCCTGGGCGATGTCCAAGGTCTCCTGCACGTCCAGCCCAAGCTGCTTGGAACACACCTCCTGCAAGGTTCCCAGATCGAACGGAAGCGGCGGGCCTTCCCGCACGCGCTCGGTTTCTACCGAGACGACCTGGGCGCTGCCGGCCGCGCGGATCTGCTGCGCCGCCTGCTGTGCCACCGGCTGCTGCAGGCACCGGCCTGCGTCGTCGGTGCAGGTCTCGGGCGGAACCCACTGCGCGGTGAAAGCCTGGCCGCCTGTGGACAGGGACACGTCGATTGCCCAGTACGGCACGGACACGAAGACTGCGATCTCGCGGTCGCGGTCCACGACCAGTTTGAGCGTCGGGGTCTGGACGCGGCCGACCGACAGCACGCCGTCGTAGCCGGCCTGCCGCCCCAGCACCGTGAACAACCGGCTGAGGTTCATGCCGACGAGCCAGTCCGCCCGAGAGCGCGCCAGCGCCGAGTAGTACATCGGCAATGTCTCGGCCGATGGCCGGAGCTTGTCGAGCGCGGCGCGAATGGATGCGTCGTTGAGCGCCGACAGCCACAGCCGTTCGATGGGACCGCGGTAGCCGCACAGGTCGATGATTTCGCGAGCGATCAACTCGCCCTCGCGGTCGGCATCGGTGGCGATGACAAGCTGGGTCGCCTTCGCCAGGAGCGCTTTGACGACCTTGAATTGCGTGGCAGTCTTCGGTTTGACCTCGACCCGCCAATGCTGGGGAATGATGGGCAACTGCTCGATGGACCAGCGCTTGAGCTGCTCGTCGTAGGCTTCCGGTGCTGCCGCCTCTACGAGATGGCCGATGCACCAGGTGACCGTGACGCCGGAACCGTTGAGGCAGCCTTCACCGCGTTGCGTGGCGCCGAGAATTCGGCCGATGTCTTTGCCCTGGGAGGGCTTCTCGCACAAGAACAGCCGCATATCCGTCCATCCGATTCCCGTGGTTCATGAGTTGCTGGGATCGAGGATGCCGAGCGCCGTCGAGGGCGGCAGCAAACAAGCCGCATGCGGCGGCGACCGCTTTCACGCCGATGAAATGGCGTGTGCGGGGAAGGCGCGTGGCCGAAAGTGTGCGGGCCGATAGCCGCGATTTCCGGGAGCGCGTGGAACTCGGTGGACGTTGGTGGAGCTATCCCCTGGGGATAGTTCGCAGCGCATGGAGGGCGGCGAAGCACTGCGGCAGCCGCCCTCCATGTCGGGTCACTTCCTGCGCTTCGTTTCCTTCGGTGTAGCCGGTTCCGGGGTGGCCTGGGGCTTCGGCTCTGCCTCCTGTGGCTTCGGACTGAGGGCCACGGACTCGATGCGGTACGGCAGGATGCCGACACTGCGCGCGTTGACCTGCCAGGTCTCGCGTGGCTGATCTTCGTTGTCCGTCCAGGGATCGCGCTCCATGCGGCCGACGACCAGCACGCGCATGCCCTTCTGGTAGAGCTGCTGCCAGCGGTCGGCGTCGTGGTGCCAGAGTTCCACCGGCGCCCAGAAGCCGCCGCGGTCCTCGAACTCGCCGCCCTTGGTGGGGACGGGGTTGTCGAAGTACACGTTCAGCCGGAGCAGCCGGCGAGGATCGTCATTGCCGTTGGGGAATTCGCGGTACTCGGGGGGCGAGCCGATGTTGCCCTCGCCGATGAATTGTGTGCTCATGGTGCAATCTCCGTGGTGGTTGAAATACCCGTGCCTCGCTGGACACGGGCGCGTGCTCGGATGCCTGACGCAATCACCGATCGCGCACTGCGGCAGGGACGGATGCAAGCCGGCGCAGGTAGGTGTTGTCCGCCTCCGCGGCCTTGCTGGCGCATTCATGTGCTTGCCTGCCCAGGGTGTGCAGCAGGCTGATCTGCATGTTCAACGTGATGCGCTGCAACTCGATCGCGTGCAGATCCGCCAGCAGGTTGACCGGCGTGCTGGTGCTCCCCATCAGCTCCTGCCACAGGGCCACGCCCATGGCCGATCGATCGTGCTTGCGCCAGCGAAGAAAGGCTGTGCCTGCGCCAGTGGTCTGCTGGGCCAACTCGACGGGAAGCAGGTGGAAGGGATGCCCGCACGCCTGCGGCAGCACCTGTCGCTGCGCCAGGGCAATCAACTCGTCGCGCATGGCGAAGCACTGGCTGGCCCAGGCCTCGAAGTC
>NZ_UFQC01000003.1 GCF_900496975.1 Achromobacter veterisilvae | reverse complement strand
CGTATGGAAATCACGCAAACCCTTCGACCAAGAACTCTTCCTGGCCAAGCAGGCTTGCGTGAAACCATAGAATCTACTTATTCACCAACTTGGCCGGCTGCGCCAACGCCACCAGCGCCCCCACCACCAGGCAGCCGGCCAGCATGTAGAGCCCGGTATTGGTCGTCCCAGTCATATCCTTCAGCCAGCCCACCAGGTAAGGACTGACGAACCCCGCCAGATTCCCCACCGAATTGATGAGCGCGATGCCGGCCGCCGCCGCCGTGCCGCCCAGCAAGGCCGTGGGCAGGCTCCAGAACAGCGGCAGCACCGTGCAGATGCCGATGTTCGCCACCGTCAGCGCCAGGATGGCCAGAACCGTATTGCCGCTCCACACGGCCGAGAAGAACAGGCCCAGCGCGCCGAACAATGCCGGCAGCGCGACGTGCCAGCGGCGTTCGCGGTGCCGGTCGGAATTGCGCGAGATCAGGATCATGCCGATCACGGCGAACAGGTTGGGCACCGCGGTCAAGAGGCCGATCGCCAGCGGGCTTTGCACGCCCGTGCTCTTGATCAGCGTGGGCATCCAGAACCCGACCCCGTACAGCCCCATCACGAACGAGAAATAGATCAGCGCCATGGCCCACACGCGCGGCTTGGCCAGCGCGGCGCGGATCGGAGGATCCTCTTTTTCCTGCTCCTCGGCGGCGATGTTGCGGATCAGCACGGCCTTCTCGCTGGCGGTCAGCCACTTGGCGCGGTTGATGCGGTCGTCGAGATACACCAGCACCAGTATCCCGATGATGATGGAAGGGATGCCCTCCAGCAGGAACAGCCACTGCCAGCCCGACAGGCCGTGGTCGCCGTGGAAGGTGCTCATGATCCAGCCCGAGACCGGGCCGCCGATCAGTCCGGACATGGGCACGGCGGTCATGAAGAAGGTGGTGATGCGCCCGCGCCGCGCGGCCGGATACCAATAGGTCAGGTACAGGATGATCCCCGGGAAGAACCCGGCTTCGGCCGCGCCCAATAGGAAGCGCAGGGCGTAGAACATCTGCACGCTGGTCACGAACATCATGCACGCGGAAATGATCCCCCAGGTGATCATGATCCGCGCGATCCAGACCTTCGCGCCGACTTTGTGCAGGATGATGTTGCTGGGAATCTCGAACAGGAAGTAGCCGATGAAGAAGATGCCGGCGCCCAGCCCGTACACCGTTTCGCTGAATTGCAGCTCCTGCAGCATCTGCAGTTTGGCGAAGCCTACGTTGACGCGGTCCAGGTAGGCCACGACGTAGCACACCACCAACAGCGGCACCAGCCGCCAGCCTACCTTCCGGTAGATCCGGTCCTCCTCAGTCGCCGGGATCACCGGCGAGACCCCGGGGGCCATCGTGTTTTCCATCTATGTCTCCATTCCTCTGTCGGGATAGGCCGGCGGCAAGCCGGCGCGGGTGGCGGTCCGAGGTCCCGGATGGGAACGCTTCGGCCGATATGCGCAGCCTAGAACCGCATAGTTGACAAAAGACTGAACAACTTCACCGTATCCAAGGAAACCCTTATCCTTCATCCGTCCCCCACCCTTGCAAGATCGGCCCACGCGCCGGGACCAAGCGCGGTAAAATGCCAGGTTTCGCACAAAAGTCATCAAGACAGGATCAATCATGGAAGCCGAACGTCAGAACCAGCTCGCAGCCCGCCTCGCCGACTACGCGGAGCGCGAACAGGCTCTACGGAGGTATCTTTGACTACGATGCCAAAGCTGAACGCCTGCAAGTCGTAAACGCCGAACTCGAAGACCCGGCGGTCTGGAACGACCCCAAGCACGCCCAGGACCTGGGCCGTGAAAAGAAGGCCCTGGAAGACGTCGTGGAAACGCTGACGGCGCTGGGCTCGGGGCTGGCGGATTCGAACGAACTGTTCGAATTGGCCGCCTCGGATGACGACGACGCCACGCTCGAATCCATCGAGCAGGACGCCACCGCCTTCCAGGAAAAGCTGGAAGGGCTGGAATTCCGCCGCATGTTCTCCAATCCGGCCGATCCGCTGAACTGCTTCCTGGACATCCAGGCCGGCGCCGGCGGCACGGAAGCGCAGGACTGGGCCTCCATGCTGCTGCGCCAGTACCTCAAATACGCCGAACGCAAGGGTTTCAAGGCCGAAGTGCTGGAAGAATCCGAGGGCGAAGTCGCGGGCATCAAGTCCGCCACCATCAAGCTGGAAGGCGAATACGCCTTCGGCTACCTGCGCACCGAAACCGGCGTGCACCGCCTGGTGCGCAAGAGCCCGTTCGATTCGTCGGGCGGCCGCCACACCTCGTTCGCCAGCGTGTTCGTCTACCCGGAAGTCGACGACTCCTTCGAAGTCGAAGTGAACCCCGCCGACCTGCGCGTGGACACTTACCGCGCCAGCGGCGCGGGCGGCCAGCACATCAACAAGACCGACTCCGCGGTCCGCCTGACCCACATGCCCACCGGCATCGTGGTGCAGTGCCAGAACGACCGTTCGCAGCACCGCAACCGCGCCGAAGCCATGCAGATGCTGAAGTCCAAGCTCTACGAGCTGGAAATGCGCAACCGCATGGCCGAACAGCAGAAGCTGGAAGATTCCAAGACCGACGTGGGCTGGGGCCACCAGATCCGTTCCTACGTGCTGGACCAGAGCCGCATCAAGGACCTGCGCACGAACGTCGAAATTTCCAACACGCAGAAAGTGCTGGACGGCGACCTGGACCCCTTCATCCAGGCCAGCCTGAAGCAAGGCATCTGAGTTTCGCGACACTCCCATTCACCGCACCCCGAGGTTCACGAATGTCCGACACCATCGCAATTCTCACCGGCGCATCGCGCGGCATCGGCGCCGCCATGGCCCGCGGCCTGGTCAAGCCGGGCACGCGCCTGATCACGCTGGCGCGCCGTGAAGATCCCGAACTGGCCGCCTACGCGCGCGCCCAGGACGCGCACCTGGAACAGATGTCCGTGGACCTCTCGGACCTGAACGCGGCGCAGGCGGCGGCCGAGCGCATCGCCGCGTCGCTTCCGCGCGACGCGAAACGCTACCTGCTGATCAACAACGCGGGCACGGTGCACCCCATCCTCGGCACCGGCGCGCTCACCGACGGCGCGGCCATCGCTTCCGCCTTCAACCTGAACGTCTCCGCCGTGATGCTGCTCACCGCCCGCTTCCTGGCCGCCGTCCAGGACCTGAAGGCCGACCGCCGCGTGCTCAACATTTCCTCCGGCGCGGGCCGCAATCCCAACGCGGGCTGGGGCGTGTACTGCGCCACCAAGGCCGCGCTCGACATGTACTCGCGCGTGGTCAAGCAGGAACAGGGCGCCGACGGCGCGCGCATCGTCGCGCTGGCCCCCGGCATCGTCGATACCGACATGCAGGTCGCCATCCGCTCCAGCGATCCGGAGAACTTCCCGGCGCTGTCCAAGTTCCAGGACTTCCACGCGACCGGCAAGCTGTCCTCGCCCGCCAACGTGGCCGCCCGCATCCTCGCCTACCTGGATCGCGAAGATTTCGGCACGACCGAAATCGACGACATCCGCAATTACGACTGATTTCCCTACCATGACCGACCACTCGACCGCTCCGGCACCCGCCCAGGATGAAAACCGCTTGATCGCCGAACGGCGCGCCAAGCTGTCCAAACTGCGCGAAACCGGGGTCGCGTACCCCAACGACTTCGTCCCCGACGCCCGTGCCGCCGCCCTGCACGACAAATACGACGGCGAGGAGCAGGAAGTCCTGGCCGCCAACCCCATCGCCGTCAAGGTCGCGGGCCGCATGATGCTCAAGCGCGTCATGGGCAAGGCCAGCTTCGCCACGCTGCAGGACAGCACCGGCCGCATCCAGATCTACCTGGACCGCGGCACCCTGGGCGAAGACAGCTACGCCGCGTTCAAGCAATGGGACATCGGCGACATCATCGCGGTCGAAGGGTCGGTCTTCAAGACGAACAAGGGCGAACTGTCGGTGCACGCCGCCAGCGCGCGCCTGCTGTCGAAGTCGCTGCGCCCGCTGCCCGACAAGTTCCACGGCGTGGCCGACCAGGAACTGCGCTACCGCCAGCGCTACGTCGACCTCATCATGACGGACGCCACGCGCCGCACGTTCGAGGCGCGCAGCAAGGCCATCGGCAGCATCCGCCAGTTCATGCTGAACGCCGGCTTCCTCGAAGTGGAAACCCCGATGCTGCACCCGATCCCGGGCGGCGCGGCGGCCAAGCCCTTCGTCACGCACCACAACGCGCTGGACATGGAAATGTTCCTGCGCATCGCGCCCGAGCTCTACCTGAAGCGCCTGATCGTGGGCGGCTTCGAGCGCGTCTTCGAGGTCAACCGCAACTTCCGCAACGAAGGCGTCAGCCCGCGGCACAATCCCGAATTCACGATGATGGAGTTCTATGCGGCCTACGCGGAATACCGCTGGCTCATGGACTTCACCGAAGAACTGATCCGTCAGGCCGCCATCTCGGCCACCGGCAGCGCCGTGCTCACCTACCAGGACCGCGAACTGGATCTGTCCAAGCCGTTCGACCGCCTGACCATCTGCGAAGCCATCCTGAAGTACGCGCCGGGCTACACCCAGGCGCAACTGGACGACCCGGCCTTCGTGCGGGCGGAACTCAAGAAGCTGGGCGCCGACGCCGACGGCCCGGTGCTGTCGCGCGCCGGCCTGGGCGCGCTGCAACTGGCGCTGTTCGAGGAAACCGCCGAAGCCAAGCTCTGGAACCCCACCTACATCATCGACTACCCGGTGGAAGTGTCGCCGCTGGCGCGCGCCTCGGATACCCGCGAAGGGATCACCGAGCGCTTCGAGCTCTTCATGACCGGCCGCGAGATCGCCAACGGCTTCTCCGAGCTGAACGACCCCGAGGACCAGGCCGAGCGCTTCCGCGCGCAGGTCGAGGCCAAGGACGCCGGCGATGAGGAAGCCATGTTCTACGACGCGGACTACATCCGCGCGCTGGAATACGGCATGCCCCCGACGGGCGGCTGCGGCATCGGCATCGACCGCCTGGTCATGCTGCTGACCGACAGCCCCAGCATCCGCGACGTCATCCTCTTCCCGCACCTGCGCCGTGAAGACTGACGGGCCGACGGCATCATGATCTTCAAGATCCTGATGCTGCTGCTGGTCGTGGCGGGGCTGGTCTACTGGATCAAACAGCCCCGCAGCGTCCAGGCGGCCGCCCCGTACGCGCCGGCGCGGCCGCGCCGGCCGGCCTTCGTCGCCCTGTGCGTGGCCGCCGCGATCTCCACCGTCGCCTCCCTCTTGAGCGTCGTGTTGTGGATGGGCAGCGTGGCGGGCGGCGTCACCGGCGGCGGCTATCGCGGCGAAGCCGATTTCCTGCTGCCCGTGGCCGGCTCCCTGCTGGCCTTGGCCGTCGCCTGCGCCGTGGGCGCCTTCCTCAAGCGCCGCGGCTGAACCCGGCTTTCAGACCGGCCATCTGCCGGCCCCCGCCGGCAGCGCCGGCAGCGAGGCCTGCAGCATGGCGTCGATGAACTCGGCCGGCGGCAGGCGGCCGCCCGGCTTGTACCACTGCACCGTCAGGTTCATCGCGCCCAGCACGCAGCGCTTGATGACCCGCGCGTCGCCCGCGAGCAGGCCCGCGTCCACCGCCGCCGCGACCGCCTCCTGCCACATTGCCTCGTAGCGGCCGCTCAGCGATTTGACGACGGCCTGGCTGGGCGCGGACAGGCTGCGCCATTCGTACACCAGCGCGTTCATGGCGTCGCCGCCCGCGCCGTGCAGCATGCTCCACATATGCACCCGGAACAGCGCGGCCAGGCGGTCCGCCGGCGCCTGGTAATGCGCCAGCGCCTGCTCGCCCCCGTCGATCACTTCCTGGATGCCGTTGTTCATCACGGCCACCAGGATTTCCTCCTTGCTGCGGAAATGATGGAACAGGCTGCCGGACTGCAACCCCACCGCCCGCGCCAGCTCGCGCACGGTGGTGCGTTCGTAGCCATGGCGGCAGAACAACTGCCCCGCCATCAGGATCACCTCCCGCCGGCGTTCGGACTCCGATCGTTCGTCCCGTCCCGCGGCGGCGGCCGGCATCGCGGTTGCGCTCTTCTCCATCGCCGGTCACTGCCTCTGGATAATGGTCGCGCAAGCCATGCCGTGCCCGATGCACATTAGCTGCATGCCCAGTTCGCCTTCGGTGGCCTCCAGGCCCGCGAGCATCTTGGCCATCAATCCCGCGCCGGTCGCACCCAGCGGATGCCCATGGGCGATCGCGCCGCCCCAGGGGTTCACCCGAGCGAGGTCCGCGCCCATCTCGCGCTGCCAGGCCAGCACGACGCTGGCGAACGCCTCGTTGATCTCGATCCAGTCGATATCCCGCAGGTCCAGGCCGGCGCGCGCCAGGGCCAGGCGGGCCGCGGGGATCACGCCGGTCAGTTGCAGCACCGGATCCGATCCCACCGCCACCCGCGCCAGGAAGCGCGCGCGCGGCCGCAGGCCGTCGGCCAGCGCCGTATCGCGGTCCGCCAGCAGCACCGCCGCCGCGCCGTCCGCAAGCTGGCTGGCGTTGGCCGCCGTCACGCTTCCTTCACCGGGCGGCCTCAAGGCCGGCGCCATGGCCGCCATGCGGCCGGGGTCCGTGTTCTCGCGGATGCCCTCGTCGCGATCGGCCTGCGCGTGCGGCCCCGGCAGCAGTTCGGCATGGCGGCCCGCCCGCGCCGCGGCCCAGGCACGCGCATGGCTCTCGCGCGCCCACTCGTCCATGTCCTGCCGCGACAGTTGCCAGCGTTCCGCGATCCGCTCCGCGCTTTCGATCTGGTGTATCAGCGGATAGCGTTCCAGCAGCTCGGGATTCAGCGAATCGAAGCCGCGGAATTCCTCCCGCCCCAGGGTCACGTCCAGGAACATCGGCACGCGGCTCATGCTCTCCACCCCGCCCGCCACCACGTAGCGCATATCGCCTGCGGCGATGGCCTGCGCCCCGAAATGCACGGCCTGCTGGCTGGACCCGCACATGCGGTTCAAGGCCACGCCGGGCACGCTCTCGGGCAGGCCGGCCAGCATCGCGGCCAACCGGCCGATGTTGGCGCCCTGCTCGCCCGCCTGGCTGACGCAACCCGCGATCAGGTCCTCGACCTTGCCGTCCGGCAGGCCGGCGCGCGCCAGCAGGCCCCGCACGGTCCGGGCCAGGAGCGCGTCCGGCCGCGTGTCCGCCCACCATCCGCCGCGCCGGCCGAATGGCGTGCGCACGGCCTCCACGATCACGACTTCGTTCATGCGGTCGTCTCCTCGATGTAGAGCGCCTCGATCTCGCCTGCGTAGCTGCGGTAGATGCTGGCGCGCCTGACCTTCATGGTCGCGGTCACTTCGCCGTCGTCGTGGTCCAGTTCCTTGGTCAGCAGATGGAAGCGCTTGATCTGCGCCACCGGCGCCAGGCCGGCATTGGCGCGCGCGACTTCCTGCTGGATCAGGTCGCGCACCGGCGCGGACTCCGCGAGCGAACGGAAATGCGTGAAGGCGATGCGGCGCGACTCCGCCCATTTGCCCACCGTGTCGAACTCAAGCTGGATCAGCGCCGACACGTACTTCCGCCCATCGGCGATCACGATGCACTCCTTCACGTAGGGGCTGCCCTTGACCGCGTTCTCGATCTCGGAAGGCGTCAGGTTCTTGCCGCCCGCCGTGATCATGATGTCCTTCAGCCGGTCCACGATGCGCACGCGCCCGTCCTCGTCGGCCACCACGTCGCCGGTGTGCAGCCAGCCGTCGCGCACCGTGTCGGCCGTGGCGTCCGGGTTCTTGTAATAGCCCTGGAACACCATGTCGCCGCGCACCAGCAGCTCGCCCGCCTCGCCCATCCGCCACTCCACGCCCAGGATGGGTTCGCCCACCGTGCCCACTTTCACGCGGTCCGGATGCTGGCCGAAGATCATGCCCGCCGACTCCGTCAGGCCGTACACCTCCACCAGCGGCACGCCCAGCTTGCGGAAGTAGCGCACTACGTCCGGGGGAATGGGCGCGGCCCCCGTCATCGCCACGCGCACCCGCCGCAGCCCGATGAAGTTCCGCAGCGCGCGCAGCACCAGCCAGTACCACAGCCAGCGCGTTAGCCGCTCGCCGGCCGTGTACTGCGCCGGCGACTTCTCCAGAAAGGGCGCGCACGACTCCAGCGCTCGGCGGTACAGCCATTGCTGCACGCGCCCCGCTTCCTGCATCTTGATCGAGATAGCGGCGTGCAGCTTTTCCCAGATGCGCGGCACGCCCAGGAAGATCGTCGGCGCCACCTCGCGCAGGTCTTCCTGCACCGTCCGAATCGACTCGCCGAAATTCACCTGCGTCCCCAGGTAGATGGGCACGAAGGTGGACAGCATCTGCTCCGCCACGTGGCACAGCGGCAGGTATGACAGGTGCACGCTGCCGCGGTCCATCGCCAGCCGGTCCGCGATGCCCGGCGCCACGCCGCGCATGTTACGGTAGCTCAGCATCGCGCCCTTGGGCTTGCCGGTGGAGCCGGACGTATAGATCATCAGCCCCGTGTCGTCCAGCCGCTGGCGGTCCAGCATCGCGTCCAGCGCGGGCAGTTCGACCGCCTCGCGCCCCGCGCCGTCGGCCTCGACCTCGGCGAACGTCACGATGCGCTCGCGCTCGGCCGGCCCGTACGAACGCAGGCCCTTGCTCTCCATCATCACGATCCGCCGCAAGAGCGGCAGCCGCTCGGCCACCTGCAGCACCTTGTCGGTCTGTTCCTGGTCTTCGCACACCACCAGTTCCACGTCGGCGTGCTCCAGCACATAACCCATTTCCTCGGCCGGGCTCGTGGCGTACACGCCCACCGCCACGGCGCCGACCGCGCCCGCCCCCATCTGGGCCAGCAGCCATTCCACGCGGTTCTCGGCCACGATGGCCACCCGTCCGCCGGCGCCCAGGCCCAATGCGCGCAGCCCCAGCCCCACGCGGCAGGCCCGCCGCCAGTACTCGGACCACGAGATAGGCTTCCAGATGCCGAAGTCCTTCTGCCGAATGGCGATGGCGCCGGGCTGCCGGCGGGCCTGTTCGCGCAGCATCTGCGGCAAGGTCAGTTCCGGCCATGCGCTGGCATCGGCCGCGAAGAAATTGCGTTCCTTGTCCATCATGAGAGCCAGCGCTTGCGGCGCTTGTAGTGCTTGATATCGCGAAAGCCGCGGGCCTCGCCCGTGCCGCCCACGCCCAGGTAGAACTCGCGCACGTCCGGATCCGCCGCCAGTTTGTCGGCACTGCCGTCTATCACCACCTTGCCCGTCTCCATGATGTAGCCGTAGTGCGCCACCGCCAGCGCCACCGACGCGTTCTGCTCCACCAGCAGCATCGACACCCCCTGTTCGCGGTTGATGCGGGCGATGATGGAAAAAATGCTCTCCACCAGCATCGGCGACAGCCCCAGCGAGGGCTCGTCCAGCAGCATCAGCCTGGGCTGCGCGATCAGCGCGCGGCCGATGGCCAGCATCTGCTGCTCGCCGCCCGACAGGTAGCCGGCCAGCCCCTTGCGCCGCTCGAACAGGCGCGGGAAGTAGGTATAGACCAGGTCGAAGTCCGCGCGCGCGCCCGGCCTGCCCGTCAGCGCGTAGGTCGCCGCCACCAGGTTCTCCTCCACGGTCAGGTCCTCGAACACGCGGCGGCCTTCCATCACGTGCGCCAGGCCGGCGCGCACCAGGTTCTGCGGTTTGGCGCCGGCCGTGTCGCCGCCGTCGAAGACGATGCGCCCGCGCACCAGCGCGCCGTCCTCCAGGTCCAGCAGGCCGGACACGGCCTTCAGCGTGGTGGACTTGCCGGCACCGTTGCTGCCCAGCAGGGCCACGATGCTGCCCGCCGGCACCGACAGGGACAGGCCGCGCAGCACCTGCACCGCCTTGTTGTAGACGACTTCGATGTTGTTGATATCGAGCACCGCCTGCGCGTCGTGTCCGGGGTTCACGGCCGCCTCACTTCAGCACGATCCAGTCGGACGCCGGCACCATCTGCTTCTGCTTCACGTCGGCGCGGTAGATCCGGCCCACGGGAATCGAGTTGCCCTTGATCGTGACCGGCACGCCGATCAGGCCGCCCGTGTCGAAGTCCTTGATGCCGTCGAGCGCCGCCTTCATGTTGGCGCCGGTCAGTTCCTTGCCCGCGTCCAGCGTGCGCCTGGCCACTTCGGTGAACAGCATGGCGGCCAGGAAGCCCTGCATATAGCCGGTGCTCTGGTACTGCGGGCGCATCTCGCGGATCTTCTTCAGCATGGGCGCGTCGCCCTCGGTGTCGTAGTAGTAGCGATAAGGCATCACGCCCATGAAGCCCTCGGCGTCCTCGCCCATCTGCATCACCGTCGAGTTGTCCATCGTCCAGAACGTGCCCATGTAGCGCGTCTTCAGGCCCATGCGCTTGCCCTGCCCCACGAACTCGGGAATCGGCGCCAGCACGTAGCCGTGGAAAATGGTGTAGTCGGGATCGGCGCGGCGCAGCTTGATCACTTCGGTCGACACGTCCACGCTGCCCGGCGGCGTCATGATCTCGGTCGCGACCTTCAGCCCGAGCTTTTCCGCCACCGCGCGCGAACTCGCGATCGGGTCGCGCCCGAACTCCGTGTCCGAATACACGAACGCCACCTTGGCGCCGGGCTGCTCCTTGGCGATGTAGCGCAGCAGAATGCCGAACATTTCCGTGTAGTCGGGCCCCAGCATGAATTGCGCGGGATACTTGGCCGGGTCGTTCAGTTCCGTGGCGAACGACGCGCCGGTCATGAGGATGTCGCCGCTGCGGTTCAGCTCGGCGTTGATCGTCTTGGAAAAGCCGGTCGAATCGCCGTAGTAGAAATTCACTTTGTTCTGGCTGGTGATCTTCTTGAACGCGGCCACCGACGCATCCACCTTGTAGGCGGTGTCTTCTGGCACGTAGCGCAGCTTGCGTCCCTTCACCCCGCCCTGCTCGTTGACGATCTTCACGTAATCGGTGATGCCGGCGTGGATGCCCTGCCCGGCGAAGGCGAAGACCCCGCTCAACGGGATGGACCCGCCCAGCACCAGGTCCTCCGCCGCGTGGGCGGCGGGCGCCGCCAGGGCCGCCGCCAGGCCCAGCGGGGCCAACAACCTCGATAAACCGCTGCCGATCCGGATGCGCTTCATGGTTTGTCTCCTGAGGGTCTTATGGATGGCCGCCGCCGCGCCGCTCGCGCAGGGCTCAGGTGCGGAAGGGCCAGAGGTGGAAGAAACGGCGCACTCGCCGCCAGATTTCCGCGAGCCCGTGCGGCTCGAAGATCAGAAAGCCCACGATCAGCAGGCCGAAAACAATGGTGCGCACCGGCGAGATCAGGCGCAGCGCATCGCCGCCCACCGGCAGCCACCCGACGATGAGCTTCAGCAGTTCCGGCACCATCGTCATGAAGAGCGCGCCCAGGATGGAGCCCAGGATGGAACCCATGCCGCCCACGATGATCGCCGCCAGGAAGAAGATCGACATGATCAGCGGAAAGCTCTCGGGCGTGACCACGCGGAAGAAATACGCCCACAGGCCGCCCGCCACGCCCGCGTAGAACGACGACAGGCCGAAGGACAGGAGCTTGTAGCGCAGCAGCCGGATGCCCAGCACCTCGGCCGAAATGTCGCGGTCGCGGATGGCGATGAAGGCGCGGCCGATGCGCGTGCGGAACAGGTTCGCCGCGCCCAGCACCATCAGCGCGGTCACGGGCACGATCAGCCAATAGATCTTGAACGACGTGTCCAGGTCCACGCCCAGCACCCGCGCCGGCGGCACCTGCAGCCCCGCGGTGCCGCCCGTGAATTCCCAGTTCGCGAAAATGAAATGCGCGATGAACGAGGCGGCGATCGTGGAAATGGCCAGGTACAGTCCCTTCACCCGCAGGGACGGAATGCCGACCAGGATCCCCCCTGCCATCGCCACCGCTCCGCCGCCCAGCAGGTTGACCAGCACGGGCGTGCCCAGGCGCAGCTCCATCACCGCCACCGTGTAGGCGCCCAGGCCCATGAAGGCGGCCTGCCCCAGGCTGACCAGCCCGGTGTAGCCGGTCAGGATGTTCAGCCCCGTGGCGCTGGCGATGTTGATGGCCACCAGGCAGGCCAGGTACAGCCAATAGGCGTCGGCCATGAACGGGAACAGCGCTAGCGACGCGGCCAGCAGCGCCAGCCACGCCCGCTGCACGCGGGTATCGAACAGCGCTTCGTCGGCAAGATAGGTCTGCTTCGCAGTCGCGATGCGCATCGGTCAGAGCCTCTCGATTTCGCGGGTGCCGAACAGGCCGTAGGGCCTGGCCATCAGCACCACGACCAGCACGATGAAAGTGGCCAGCAATTTGTACTCGCCTCCCAGGTAGGCGCCCGCCCAGGCCTCCAGCAGGCCGATGAACACACCGCCCACCAGGGCGCCGGCCACGCTGTCCAGCCCGCCCACGATCACCACCACCAGCACGGACAGGCCGAACACGCCCATCGACGAGGAGATGCCGCCGATGGCGCCCACGATCACGCCCGACACCGCGGCGATCGCGCCCGCCGCGACCCACGCCAGCGAAAACACGCGCGGCACGTTGATCCCCATCGCGTACGCGGCGCCCTGGTCCGACGCCGTGGCGCGCAACGCCACCCCGCCGCGCCAGTAGCGGAATACCGCCAGCACCAGCACGGCCAGCGCCACCGCCACCCAGAACCCGTAGAAAACCTTGGGCGCGACGAAGGCCTCGCCCACCATCACGGGCGAACGCGGCATGAATTCCGGCAGGCGCCGCTGATCGGCCGTCCAGATCAGTTCCACCGCGCCCACCAGGATGGACGCCAGCCCCACCGTGACCATGAAGACGGAGATCGGCGATTCGCCCAGCATGGGCCGGATGGTCAGCCGTTCGACCACCGCGCCGAACACGCCCGAGGCCACGACGGCGCCCGCGATGGCCAGCCAGATCGGCCATTCCATGCCCGCGGCGAAAGCGTAGAACAGGTAGGCGCCCAGCATCAGGAACTCGCCGATGGCGATGTTCACCACCCGCGTGGCCTTGTAGACGATGACGAACGCCAGTGCCGCCAGCGCATACAGCCCGCCGCTGCCCAGCCCGGCCAGGGTTACCTCCAGGAAGAACAGCCAGTCCATCAGGCCGCCTCCCTCAGCCGGCGGCGCAGGTCGCCCACGTCGCCCGCGCCCAGGTAGGCCTTGATGACCTCGGGATCGGCCTGCACCTCGGACGGCGTGCCGTCGGCGATCACCTGGCCGAAGTTCAGCACCACTACGTGGTCCGACAGGTCCATCACCATGCCCATGTCGTGCTCCACCATCAGCACCGTCACGCCCCACTCGGAACGGGCGTCCAGGATGAAGCGCGCCATGTCGTCGGTTTCCTCGCGGTTCATGCCGGCCACGGGTTCGTCCAGCATCAGCACCTTGGGATTCATGGCCAGCGCGCGCGCCAGCTCCACGCGCTTCTGCAGTCCGTAGGACAGCGCCGCCACCGGCGCGTGGCGGATGTGGTCGATCTCCAGGAAGTCGATGATGCGTTCTTCGATGTCGGCGCGCAGCGCCATCTCTTCGCGGCGCGCCCGCCCCAGGTACAGCAGCGCGTCCAGCACGTTGCAGCGCAAATGGGCGTGGCGCCCGAGCTTGATGTTGTCCAGCACGGTCATGCCGCGGAACAGCGCGATGTTCTGGAAACTGCGGGCCAGGCCAAGCCTGGCGCGTTCGGGCGCCGCCACGCGCGTGATGTCGCGACCCAGGAAGCGGATCAGTCCCGACGATGGCTTGTAGAAACCTGAAATGGTGTTGAACAACGAGGTCTTGCCGGCGCCGTTGGGGCCGATGACCGTGGTGATGGAACCGGGCGCCACGCGAAAACCCACGCCCGTCAACGCCTTGACTCCGCCGAACGCCAAGGTAACCCCATCCACCTCCAGCAAGGGAGGCTGCTCGGACCGATCCACCATTTGTCTCCTCGCTTTTCGACGCGAAGTTCTTTTGCCGCTTGGGGCGGCATTTTTATCAGCGGTGGATCAGGGCGAACCGCGAGGCAGGAAATGCAACGAACCTGTCTTTACCTATGCCAGATCAGCACCGGAAAATCGTTCTATGCGTTACGCTACACGTGCTCAAAAGAAAACCAAGCAAGCGCTCGGTTCAGACCATAGCATCGCGGTTTTTGGATCGACAGTTGGTATTTACCCGATAACGGAGACGCGCCATGCCCCCTGGAATTCCAAGCTTCCCGACGCTGCTTCTGGACACCGACGGCGCGATCGCGACCGTGACGCTGAACCGCCCCGACGCGCTCAACGCCATCGACGTGGCGATGGCGCAGGACCTGCAACGGGCCGCCCAATGGATCGAGGCCCGCGACGAGATCCGCGCCGTGCTGCTGCGCGCCGAAGGCAAGGCTTTCTGCGCCGGCGGCGACATTTCCATGTTCGAAGGCGATGCCGGCCAGGTGCGCGGCGCGCTGCTCGACCTGTTCACGCCGCTCAATGATTTCGTCGCCCGCATCGCGCGCATGGACAAGGTATGGCTGGCGCAGGTGCACGGCATCGCCGCGGGCGCCGGCCTATCGCTGGTGCTCGCCTGCGACCTGGCCATCGCCGCGACGGAATGCCGGTTCATGACGGCCTATCTCAAGCTCGGCGCCACGCCGGACGCCGGCATGACGCACGGGCTGACGCGCGTGCTGGGCGCCCGGCGCGCGCTGGACCTGCTGCTGCGCCCCGACGCCTTCACCGCCGGCGACGCGCTGGCCTGGGGCATCGTCACGCGCACGGCGCCCGCCGCCGAACTCGCCGGCGCGGCGCGCGCCTACGCGCGCGACATCGCCCTCAACGCCCCGCACGGCATCGCGGGCGCCAAGGCGCTGCTGCGTTCGGCTGCGAGCGCCACGCTGGAAACCCAGTTGGCCGAGGAAACCGCGCGCTTCCTGGACTCCGCCGCGCGCGCCGATTTCGCCGAAGGCGTCAGGGCCTTCCGCGAAAAGCGGCCGCCGCGATTCACTGGAAAATAAGGCTAGCCCGCCGCGGCCGGCCAGTCCGGCGCCCGCTTTTCCACGAAGGCGCGCAAGCCCTCGCGCGCCTCGGGCGTGGCGGCCGCGTTGCAGAACACCTCCACCGCCGTGGCGACCCGGCGCCGGTATTCGTTGTCGTTGCTGAACACGAAGGCGCGCCGCCCCATCGCCAGGACCTGCGGCGGCTTGGCCGCCAGGGACCGCGCCAGCGCGCGCGCCTGCTCCAGCAACTCCGCTTCCGGCGCGACGCGCGCCACCAGGCCCAGGCCGCGCGCTTCGGCCGCATCGAAGGTCCTGCCGGTGAACAGCAGGTCGAACGCCCTGTGCTTGCCCACGATGCCCGGCAAGTGCACGTAGTGGATGGCGGGCAGCACCCCCACGTCGATTTCCGGATAGCCGAAGGTGGCGGTGTCCGCCGCGACGATCATGTCGCAGGAAACGGCCACCGTCATGCCGCCGCCGCGCACGGCGCCCGACACCACCGCGATCGACGGCTTGCCCAGGTTGAACTGCGCGTCGTAGAGCTTGATGTACAGCGTCGAGAGCAGGCGATGGATCCGGGCCGGCGCGCTGTCCAGCAGCTTCTTCATATCCAGGCCGGCGCAGAACCGTCCCGGCAGGTCGCTGGCCAGCAGGACCGCGCGCACGCCGGGGTCGGCGTCGGCCCGCGCCAGCGCGGCGATCAGTTCGTCCAGCATTTCCACGTCGAGCGCGTTGACGGGCGCGTGGCACAGATGGATTTCCGCGACCTGTTCGCGGACGGCGTAGCGCAGGAACTTCATGCGGCTTCTCCAGGAAGGGTATGGGCCTGCACACTGCCGGCGGCCAGCATCGCGTCGATCTCCGCTTCGGCGTAGCCGAGTCCGGCCAGGATCTCGCGGCTGTGCTCGCCCAGCAGGGGCGCCGGCAGCGCGGCCTGGCGGGGCTGGCGTCCGAACCTTACCGGCAGCCCCACGTTCCGCACCTCTCCCAGCACCGGATGCTCGCTCTTCACGATCAGGTCGCGCGCGGCGACCTGCGGATGCGCCAGCGCCTGGTCCAGCGTATGGATGGCCGAGCAGGCGATGCCCGCCGGTTTCAGCGACTCCAGCCACTGCGCGACGGTGCGCGTCTCCATGCGCGACTGGACCAGGGCCACGGTCGCGTCGAAGTTGCGTACCCGGTCGGCGTTCCTCGCGAAGTCGGGCGCGTCCACGTAGTCCCGCAGGCCCGCCACCGCGCAGAAACGCTGCCATTGCGCGTCGTTGCCCACGCCGAGCATGATGTCGCCGTCCGCGGCCCGAAAGGCCTGGTACGGGCACATCGCCGGATGCCCGGTGCCCATGCGGCGCGGAATCTTCCCCGTGCGCCAGTAGTTCTGCGCCATGTACGACATCAGGCCCAATGACGTGTCCAGCAAAGAGACGTCCAGGTACTGGCCACGGCCGGTCTGGCCGCGTTCCAGCAGCGCGGCGAGGATCCCGCTCAGCGCGAACGAGCCCGTGCCCAGGTCGACCGGCGAGAAGCTGGCGCGCGCGAAGCTGCCGCCCGGTTCGCCCATGGTGCTGATCATGCCGCTGAAGGCCTGCAGCATGACGTCGTAGCCGGGCTCCTCGCCCATCGGCCCTTCCCGCCCGTAGCCCGAGATCTCGCAGTAGACGAGCTTCGGGTTGATGCCGCTCAGCGTCTCGTAGTCCACGCCCAGGCGGGCGGCGGTGCGCCCGCCGAAACCCTGCAGCACCACGTCCGCCTGCGCGGCCAGCCGGTGCACGACCTCCCGCCCCTGCGCCGTCTTCAAATCCACGGCCAGGCTGCGCTTGTTGTGGTTGACCGCCAGGAACGTGGCGGACTGGCCCGCGTCCTGCGGCAGCCAGGCGCGCGTATCGTCGCCCGTGCCCACCGGCTCGACCTTGATCACGCGGGCGCCCAGTTCGCCCAGGTATTGCCCGCAAAGCGGGCCGGCCAGCACCTTGCTCAGGTCCAGGACCATGATGTTCTTGAGCGGCGTCATGCGCTTGGTGTCGGCCATGCGGTCACTCGGCCTTCAGGCCGATGGCGTTCGCGGCCTCGGTCCACTGCGCGGTCTCCCGCTTGAAGAAGGCGTCCAGCTCGGCCGGCGCCACTTGCAGCGCCTCGGCGCCGCGCTCCTGCATCGCCTTGCGATAGGACTCGCTCGCCACGACCCGCGCGATGGCCTCGCGCAGCTTCTGCACCGCCTCGGGCGGCGTGCCGGCCGGCACCTGCAGAGAGAACCAGAACTTGAGGTCCAGGCCCGGATAGCCGGCCTCCTTCAGCGTGGGGACGCCGGGCAGCAGCGGCGAACGTTCCGCCGAGGTGATCGCCAGGGCCTTCAGCCTGCCAGCCTGGACCTGGCCGATGCTGGTGGACATACTGTCGAACAGAAAATCGACCTGGCCCCCGATCACGTCGGTCACGGCATTGGCGCTGCCTTTGTAGGCGACGCCCACCGCCTGGAAACTGGCCAGTTTCTGCAGCAATGCGCCGTAGACATGGGGCGAGCTGCCGGGTCCGAACGTCGCGTAGCTCAGCCCGTTCGCGGTGGCCTGGCCGCGCTGGACAAGCTCGCCCAGCGTGGCGGCCGGCGTGCGCTCGGGATTGACCACCAGCAGATTGGGCATGGCGCCCGTGATGCCGACCGGCACGTAGTCCTGCAGCGGATGCATTTTCGCGCCGGGATACATCAGCGGGTTGATGGCCTGCATGCCCACCGTGTTGTGCATCAGCGTATAGCCGTCGGCCGGGCCGTTCAGCACGCTCTGGTATCCCACGTTGCCGCTGGCCCCCGGCTTGTTCTGCACAATGACCTGCTGCCCCAGTTCGCGCGCCAGCGGCTCGGCCACCAGGCGCGCGATGAAGTCGGTCGGGCCGCCGGCCGAGAACGGCACCAGCAACGTAATGGGTTTGGACGGCCAGTTGTCGGCGAACGCCGGGGCGGACAGGCTGGCCGCCGCGAGGCAGGCGGCCATGATTTTCTTCAGCGCCATGATGTCTCCATAGTCATTTTCCAGGCTTGCGCTGAATTATGCGAAACCGCTTGCTATATTAGAAATACCGTTTGAATATGCAGGCCATAATAAAATTGTGATACCCCTGCCCGCCGGAGTCCGTCCATGTCGATGTCCCTACGCGCAATGCAGTGCTTCGTCGCGGTGGTCTCCACCGGATCGATCAGCCGCGCCGCCGAAACGCTGCACGTGGCGCAGCCCGCGCTGAGCCTGCTGATCCGCAACCTGGAAGAGGACCTGGGCGTGGTGCTGCTGCATCGCAGCGCCCGGGGCGTTACCCCCACCGCCGCCGGTTCGCGCATGCTGGCGCACGCGCGCGAGATCCTGGGCCGCATCGACGCGGCGCGCGCCGACGTGCGCGAAGATGCGAACGCCCCGCGCGGCGCCGTCTCGGTGGCGATGTCGATGTCCATGGCCAAGCTGCTGACCGTGCCGCTGCTGCGCTTCAGCCTGGAGCACTGGCCGGGCGTCTATCTCAAGATCATCGAATCCAGCACCGGGTATATTCCGGGTTTCGTCAGTTCCGGGCATGCGGCCCTGGGCCTGACGTTCAGCGACGACGCCTCGGCCGACCTGAGCTTCCAACACCTGATCGACGAAGAGCTGGTGGTGGTTTCGCCGCCCGCGGGCGCGCGCGGCAGGAAGCCCCGGCCCGCGGATCCGCGCGCCCTGCCCGCCATGAGCCTGGGCGCGCTGGCGCAATTGCCGCTGGTGCTGCCGGGCAACCCGCACAGCCTGCGGCGGCTGCTGGACCGCTATCAGCAGCGCGAGCGCGTGGAGTTCCGCGTCATCGCCGAGGCCAACGCCATTCCGCAGTTGATCGAATTGGCCCAGGCCGGCGTCGCCCACACCATCCTGTCGTACGAGGCGGTGCGCCAGGAGGCCGAGCACGGCAAGGTCGTGCTGCACCGGATCGGCAGGCCCCGCATGACGCGGCCGGTGTATCTCTGCCGTTCGGACGTCCTGCCGCTGTCGATGGCGGCGTCGGCCGTGGCGGACCGGATCGGGCGGATCATCGCCGATTGCCGGACGGCAGCGGCGGCGCCCGCCCCGGCCCGGGTCAGATGACGCGCTTCTCCACCGCCTGCGCCCAGCGCCGGGCCACCGTGGGCGAGGTGGCGCAGGTGGCCGACTCCGTCACCACGCGCACCGCGCGCTCCAGCAACTGGATGTCCGCTTCGTGCTGGCGCGCCACGTGCGGGTCCTCGAAAAAGATCACGCGCTGGCACTGGTGCTCCAGCACCAGTTCCGCGATCTGCGCGTCGCCGCCCAGCGGCCCGCTCAAATAGCGGTGCACCCAGGGCGTGTCCCTGGGCCACCCGCGCGACCAGGCCAGGTCGTTGAGCCGGCCGCCCGTCGTGCCCGTCGCCACGCGCCGCGCAAAGCGCGACAAGACGTCGAAATGCTCGCTGGCGAACGCGACCATCTCGTCCTTCAAGGCATCGTGCGCGATCAGCGCCAGCGTCTGGCCGGTGAAGTTGAACAGGCGCGAGGCCGAGGCATCGGGCGCCAGGCCCGCGTGCACGCGCTCCACTTCCATCCATTCGATGGCGCCCGCCAGCGTCGAGATGAACGGCCGGCCATGCGTGATGCACTGGCGCTTGAGCGCCAGCGCCTCGGGGAAAATCGAAGAAGGATCGACCGGATCGATCAGGTAGATCGCGCCGTCGAACGGCGCCTGTCCGTCGCGGCCCTCGGTGACCCGGGCCACCAGTTTCATCAGGCCGCCCTCGCGGCCGTAGGGATAGCGGACCAGGCCGCTGTAGCCCTGCAGCATGCCTTCGCGCACGATCGCATCGTGCGTGCGGCCCACCGTGTGCAACTGCACGCCCAGCTCGCGTATTGTCGGCGAGCACGCGCGCAGCCAGGTGAACAAGGCGGCGTCGGGAGTTTCATGGTGAAGCCGGTTGGCGGCCAGGCCAAAACGCAATTGAGCAGCGGGCATCTGTGGACTCGGGAAGGAGAACGGCGGGATCGTTCATGATACCGGGAAAGGAAGTGCCCAAACGCGGCGCCTGCAACGAGCGCGGCGGGGTGTCAGACACCCGGGAACGCCGGCTTCGGACTGGACGGGGATCTCGTACGGGTGTCTGACACCGTGTATCTTGGCCCTCGCGCGCTGGTTATCCGCGTCCCCGGCCCCTACACCGCCACGCCAAAAGAAAAGCTCCCCGGGGGGAGCTTCGTCTTCAGTCGGCCTCGTCGATCCAGGCCATCTGGATGGCCTCCAGGATCTTCTCGCCGCAGTGGGCCGGGTCGTCGCTGAAGCCCGGCAGGGCCAGGACCCATTCGCGCAGTTGCACGAAGCGCAGCGTCTTGGGGTCCACGTCGGGATACGCGTCCACCAGGGCCGCGGCGATCTCGTAGGTGTCGGTCCACTTCATCAATGGCCCTCTTTCGCGTGATTGATGGTGTACTTGGGAATCTCGACCGTCAGGTCGGCGTCCGCCACCAACGCCTGGCAGGACAGGCGCGAAGTCGGGGCCAGGCCCCAGGCCTTGTCCAGCAGGTCTTCTTCGTCGTCGGTGGCGTCTTCCAGCGAAGCATAACCCTGCTTGACCACCACGTGACAGGTGGTACATGCGCAGGACAGTTCGCAGGCGTGCTCGATATCGATGTGGTTATCCAGCAGCACCCGGCAGATCGACACGCCCTTGGGCGCGTCCTCGATCACGGCGCCTTCCGGGCAGTAATCGGGATGAGGCAATACAGTCAGTTTCGGCATAACGTCTTATCAGGCGATCTCATCAAGTTTGCGGCCGGCCAGCGCCGCGCGGATGCTGCGGTCCATCCGCCGCGCGGCGAAGTCGTCGGTCGCGGCCGACAGGGCCTGCACCGCGTCCTTCACGGTATCCGCATCCGGGGCGTCCTGGGCCGCGATGGCGGCCTGCAGGCATTCGTCCACGCGCTTGCGTTCCTCCGCGTCCAGCAGGTCGCCGTCCACGGCCAGCGCCGCCTGCACGGACTCCACCAACTGGCGCGCGTCCACTTGCTGCTCGCGCAGCATGCGGGCCTTCGCGTCCGTGTCCGCCTGCGCCACGCTGTCGGCCAGCATCTGCGCGATCTCGTCGTCCGACAGGCCGTAGGACGGCTTGACGGACACCATGGCTTCGACGCCCTTGCTCTGCTCGCGGGCCGTCACGCTCAGCAGCCCGTCCGCGTCCACCTGGAAGGTCACGCGGATGCGCGCCGCGCCCGCCACCATGGGCGGAATGCCGCGCAGCTCGAAACGCGCCAGCGAACGCGAATCGGCGACCAGGTCGCGTTCGCCCTGGACCACGTGGATGCTCATGGCGGTCTGGCCGTCCTTGAACGTGGTGAATTCCTGCGCGCGCGCCACCGGAATGGTGCTATTGCGCGGAATGATGCGCTCGACCAGGCCGCCCATGGTTTCCAGCCCCAGCGACAGCGGGATCACGTCCAGCAGCAGCCAGTCCTCGCCCGGCGCGCGATTGCCCGCCAGCAGGTTGGCTTGCAGGGCCGCGCCCAGCGCCACCACCTGGTCGGGATCCAGATCGGTCAGGGGCTGTGTGCCGAACAACTGCCCCACGGCCTCGCGCACCACCGGCATGCGGGTGGCGCCGCCCACCATCACCACGCCGCGCACGTCGGCCGGCGCCAGCGACGCATCGCGCAGCGCGCGGCGCGCGCAGTCCAGCGTGCGGCCGATCAGGGGCTGGGCCAGCGCTTCGAAATCCGCGCGCGTCAGCACCGCGTCCACCTTGCGGCCGTCCGCCAGGGCGAGCTGCAAGCGGGCCTCGCCGGCGTCCGACAGCGCTTCGCGCGCCGCTCGCGCCGCCATCAGCAGGCCGCGGCGGTCCGACGGAGTCAGTTCTCCGGCGGCCAGTTGGGACACCACGCGGTCGACGATCAGGGCGTCGAAGTCGTCGCCCCCCAGCGCGGTGTCGCCGCCCGTGGAGATCACTTCGAACACGCCCTGGGTCAGGCGCAGGATGGAAATGTCGAACGTGCCGCCGCCCAGGTCGTAGACCGCGTACACGCCTTCGGCGGCATGGTCCAGGCCGTAGGCGATCGCCGCCGCCGTGGGTTCGTTCAGCAGCCGCAGGACGTTCAGTCCCGCCAGGCGGGCCGCGTCGCGCGTCGCCTGGCGCTGGGCATCGTCGAAGTAGGCCGGCACCGTGATGACGGCGCCCACCAGGTCGTCGCCCAGCACGTCCTCGGCGCGTTGGCGCAGCACCGCCAGGATCTGCGCCGACACCTCGACCGGGCTCAGGTCGCCCTGGACCGTGCGAAGGCGCACCATGCCGGGCGCGTCCACGAATTCGTAGGGCGCGCGCATGGCCCGCGCCTCTTCCAGGGACCGGCCCATGAAGCGCTTCACCGACACGACGGTATTCAGCGGATCCAGGGCTTGCTGGGCCAGCGGCTCGCGGCCCGTGGTGACCTTGCCGCCGGGGAAATAACGCACCGCGGACGGCAGCAAGGCGTGGCCCTGCGCATCCGGCAGCACTTCGGCGACGCTGCTGCGCACAGCCGCGACTAGGGAATTGGTAGTGCCGAGGTCGATCCCGACCGCCAGCTTGCGCTGGTGCGGCGCGGGCGATTCACCGGGCTCGGATATCTGCAATAAGGCCATGATTCTGTTTTTCTGGTCAGTGGGCGGCGGCGCCCGATTCGCGGGCGCCCGGCACGTCTTCGGCTATCCGGCGGGCTGGGCGTGCGCCAGCTCTTCCGCCAGCTTCTCCACGAACATCCATTCCCGCACCTTGAGCCCGGCCGCGGCGTAGTCGCGCTCGTCGTCCAGCAGGCGGGTCAGCGTGGCGCGCATGGTTGCGCGCGCCTGCTCCAGTTCCCCCTGCAAGGCCGCCAAGGCGCCCGCGTCGCCGCGCGCATCGTCCAGCATCTCGCGCCAGGTCATCTGCTGCATCAGGAAGGCGCCGTCCATGGACGTGTTGCTTTCGGTCTGCAGGTCCACGCCCGCCTGTTCGCACAGGTAGCGCGCCCGCAGCAGAGGGTCCCGCAGTTGGCGGTAGGCCTCGTTCGCGCGCGCGGCCCACTGCATGGCCACGCGGCGTTCCGCGGGGCTGGCCGTGGCGTAGCGGTCGGGATGCACCTGCGCGGCGACCGCGCGCCATGCGGTTTCCAGTGCCTGGCCGTCCAGGTCGAAGCGTGCCGGCAAGCCGAACAGGCTGAAGTGGTCGTCTCCAGCCAAGACTTACACCGTGAACGACTCGCCGCAGCCGCAGGTCGCCTTCTCGTTGGGGTTGCGGAACTTGAAACCTTCGTTCAGGCCTTCGCGGGCGTAGTCCAGCTCCGTGCCATCCAGGTAGGCCAGGCTTTTCGGGTCCACGAAGACCTTCACGCCGAAGCTTTCGAACACGACGTCATCCGACGCCACGTCGTCCACGTACTCCAGCTTGTAGGCCATGCCGGAGCAGCCCGTCGTCCTAACGCCGAGCCGCAAGCCGATACCCTTTCCGCGCTTCTGCAAGTAGCGGCCGATATGGGTGGCGGCCTGTTGGGTCAGGGTAACGGACATGTTCAGCCCGCCACGGCTTCGGCCGGAACCGAATGCTTTTCTTTGTAGTTCTGCACCGCGGCCTTGATCGCGTCTTCGGCCAGGATGGAACAGTGCACCTTCACGGGCGGCAGGGCCAGTTCTTCGGCGATCTGCGTGTTGCGGATGTTCATCGCTTCGTCCAGCGTCTTGCCCTTGACCCATTCGGTCACGAGCGAGCTGGAGGCGATGGCCGAGCCGCAGCCGTAGGTCTTGAAGCGCGCATCTTCGATCACGCCGGCTTCATTCACCTTGATCTGCAGCTTCATGACGTCGCCACAGGCGGGCGCGCCGACCATGCCGGTGCCCACCGACTCGTCCGACTTGTCGAACGAACCGACGTTGCGGGGATTTTCGTAGTGATCCAGAACTTTGGTGCTGTAAGACATGTTATTTCTCCACGGATTTCTTGGCGCGGGCGCTCAGTGCGCGGCCCACTGCACGCTGTTCAAGTCGATGCCTTCCTTGGCCATTTCCCACAGCGGCGACATATCGCGCAGCTTGCCGACGCGGCTCTTGATGAGCTCCACCGCGAAATCGACTTCCTGTTCGGTCGTAAAGCGGCCCAGGGTGAAACGGATCGAGCTGTGCGCCAGTTCATCGTTGCGGCCCAGCGCGCGCAGCACATAGGAGGGCTCCAGGCTGGCCGAGGTGCAGGCCGAGCCGCTGGACACGGCCAGTTCCTTGATCGCCATGATCAGGGACTCGCCCTCGACGTAGTTGAAGCTGACGTTCAGGTTGTGCGGCACGCGCTGGTCCATGTCGCCGTTCAGGTAGACCTCTTCGATCTGCGACAGGCCGTTCCAGAGGCGGTCGCGCAGCATGCGGATGCGTTCGTTCTCGGTGCCCATTTCCTCGCGGGCCAGGCGGAACGCTTCGCCCATGCCGACGATCTGGTGGGTGGCCAGCGTGCCCGAGCGGAAACCGCGCTCGTGGCCGCCGCCGTGCATCTGGGCTTCGATGCGGATGCGCGGCTTGCGGCGCACGTACAGGGCGCCGATACCCTTGGGGCCGTAAGTCTTGTGGGCGGAGAACGACATCAGGTCGACCTTGAGCTTTTGCAGGTCGATTTCCACCTTGCCGGTCGCCTGCGCGGCGTCCACGTGGAAGATGATGCCCTTCTCGCGGCAGATTTCGCCCAGCGTTTCCACGTCCTGGATCACGCCGATTTCGTTGTTCACCATCATCACGGACACCAGCACGGTGTCGGGGCGCAGCGCGGCCTTGAAGGTGTCCAGGTCGATCAGGCCGTTGTCCTTCACGTCCAGGTAGGTCACTTCGAACCCCTGGCGCTCCAGCTCGCGACAGGTGTCCAGCACGGCCTTGTGCTCGGTCTTGACGGTGATGATGTGCTTGCCGCGTTCCGCGTAGAAGTTGGCGGCACCCTTGATGGCCAGGTTGTCGGATTCCGTGGCGCCGGAAGTCCAGACGATTTCGCGCGGGTCGGCGTTCACCAGCTTGGCGACTTCCTCGCGGGCGCGCTCGACGGCCTCTTCCGACTCCCAGCCGAACGCATGGCTGCGGGAGGCCGGGTTGCCGAAGTTCTCGTACAGCCAGGGCACCATCTTTTCCACGACGCGGGGGTCGACGGGCGTCGTGGCGGAATAGTCCAGGTAGATCGGGCGGGTGGTCATTTCTACAACTCCTGATACTTCTTATACGGTGGCATTGGCAGCGACGGTCGCGGTCGGGGCGTTGGCGGCATTGGCGCCTCCCACCCTGTTCACGCGCACCGCGCAGGCCTGCGCTTGATTGTTGGCTTCCTGCAATTGGCGCACGCGCTGCTGATCGACCAGATCTTGCAGGGACACCGAATCCAGGTAATCGACCATCTTGCGATTCAACGTCGCCCAGAGCTCGTGCGTCATGCACTTGCCGGGCTTGCCGTCGTTGCCGCTCGTACAGTCCCGCTTTCCGCCGCAACTGGTGGCATCCAGGGGCTCGTCGACGGCGAAGATGATGTCGGCGACGGTCACGTTGCGCGCCAGCCTGGCAAGCGAATAGCCGCCGCCGGGGCCGCGCACGCTGTCCACGAGTTCGTGGCGGCGCAGTTTCCCGAAGAGCTGTTCCAGGTAGGACAACGAAATATTCTGACGCTGGCTGATGGCCGCAAGAGTGACCGGGCCGCTATGCTGCCGCATAGCCAGGTCGATCATGGCAGTCACGGCGAAACGCCCTTTGGTAGTTAGCCGCATGGTAGGTTCCCTGTGATTCGGCAATGGCCGCCAGCGAATCCAGCGACCAATACCCGAGTAATTGGCTCAAGTATAGCCTATTCCCGACTAATTTGGTATGGCACCCGGCTAGAAAAAACCGCGCATTTGCGCGGTTTTTGACTGCCAGGCACGTTCCAGAACCGCGCACGGGCGGCTCCCCCGCAACAGCGGATCAGGCCGCCTGGTACTGGGTGGCGCGCTTGCGCACCAGTTCGAGAACCCCCTGACAGGC
The DNA here is from genome assembly GCF_900496975.1 of Achromobacter veterisilvae. Classification (GTDB taxonomy): domain Bacteria; phylum Pseudomonadota; class Gammaproteobacteria; order Burkholderiales; family Burkholderiaceae_B; genus Achromobacter; species Achromobacter veterisilvae. The sequence continues at coordinate 237,025 of NZ_UFQC01000003.1, read as the reverse complement.
GTCCTCGAGGTAGTCGAGCACCTTGCCGAAACCGTCGGCGCCGCCGTAGTACGGATCCGGCACGGTGGCCTCTTCGAACTCGTTGGCGAAGCGCATCAGCAGCATCAGCTTGTGCTGGTAGGCCTTGGGGCACTGCTGCTGCATGGCGGACAGATTGTCCCAGTCCATGGCGAGGATCAGGTCGAAATCGCGGAAATCCTCCGCGGTGACCTGACGCGCTTCGCAGTGCGTGATCTCGTAGCCGCGCTTGCGCGCTGCGGCCTGCGCCCGGGCATCAGGCGCCTCGCCGATGTGAAACGCGTGCGTGCCCGCGGAGTCGATGCGAACCACATCGCCCAAACCCGCGTCGTTCACCAAATGGCGAAACACGCCCTCTGCGCTCGGCGAGCGACAGATATTGCCCATGCAAACGAAAAGTACCTTGGTCATCATGAAAGCAAGTGTGCGGGAAAACCCGAGATAAGGCAAGCTTTTTTTGCGCCCGCGCAATTGGTGTTGCGCGAATGCGTCCCCATGAATTTTCCATACAATTCAATGACTTGCATGACAATTCGAAGGCAATGCCGGAACTTCGCTTTTGGAGAATCGCCCGGATTGCGACACCGCGATTGCAGCGCAGCAGATTGCCGGAAAATTCAGCCCTGTGTCAGTAAAAAGACACAACAAGATACGGCCCGCCCCTAGACGGCGCCATCCAGCAGCACCCGCTGTTTCAGCGCCGTCAGGGCGTCGCGCGCGGCCGCGGCCTGTTCGAATTCCAGGTTGCGGGCGTGGTCCATCATCAGCTTTTCCAGGCGCTTGATCTCGCGCGCCAGGGCCTTTTCGTCCTTCAGGAATTCGGCCGGCACCGCCGCCTCCAGCGCATCGTGCTGGGCGGGCGCCACAATCCCGTCGATCAGTTCGCGCACGGCCTTCTGCACGCCCCGCGCCGTAATGCCGTGGTCGACGTTGAATTGCAGTTGTTTGCTGCGGCGGCGGCTGGTTTCCTCCATGGCGCGCTGCATCGAATCGGTGATGCGGTCCGCATAGAGGATGGCGTGGCCGTTCAGGTTGCGCGCCGCGCGCCCGATGGTCTGGATCAGGCTGCGCTCCGACCGCAGGAAGCCTTCCTTGTCGGCGTCCAGGATCGCGACCAGGGACACTTCGGGGATGTCCAGGCCTTCTCGCAGCAGGTTGATGCCCACCAGCACGTCGAACGTGCCCAGGCGCAGGTCCCGGATGATCTCCACGCGTTCGACCGTGTCGATATCGGAGTGCAGGTAGCGCACCCGCACGCCGTGCTCGCTCAGGAAGTCCGTCAGGTCCTCGGCCATCCGCTTGGTCAGCGTGGTGACCAGCACGCGCTCGCCCTGCGTGACGCGCGCCTTGATCTGCCCCAGCAGATCGTCCACCTGCGTGCGGGCCGGCAGCACTTCGACCAGCGGGTCCACCAGGCCGGTGGGCCGGACGACCTGCTCGACGACGTTGTCGGCGTGCTCTTTCTCGTAGGCGGCCGGCGTGGCCGACACGAACACGCACTGGCGCATGCGGGCCTCGAATTCCTCGAGGCGCAGCGGCCGGTTGTCCAGCGCCGACGGCAGCCGGAAGCCGTACTGCACCAGCGTTTCCTTGCGCGAGCGGTCGCCGCGGTACATGCCGCCCAACTGGCCGATGGTGACGTGGCTTTCGTCGATGAACATCAGCGCATCGGCCGGCAGGTAGTCGATCAGGGTGGGCGGCGGTTCGCCCGCGGCCGCGCCCGACAGGTGGCGGGAGTAGTTTTCGATGCCCTTGCAGAAGCCCAGCTCCTGCAGCATTTCCAGGTCGAAGCGGGTGCGCTGCTCGAGCCGCTGGGCCTCGACCAGGTGGCCGTCGTCCGTGAAGCGCTTGACGCGTTCGCGCAGTTCTTCCTTGATGGTCTCGATGGCGCGCAGCACGGTGTCGCGCGGCGTCACGTAATGGGACCCCGGGTAGACCGTGAAGCGCGGCAGCTTCTGGCGGATGCGGCCGGTCAGGGGATCGAACAGCTCCAGGCTTTCGATCTCGTCGTCGAACAGCGCCAGGCGCAGCGCCAGTTCCGGGCTTTCGGCCGGGAAGATGTCGATCGTCTCGCCGCGCACGCGGAAGGTCCCGCGCGTGAAGTCGGCGTCGTTGCGGGTGTACTGCATGGCGACCAGGCGCGCCAGGATCTCGCGGCGCGAGATCTGGTCCCCGGCGCGCAGGATCAGCACCATCGCGTGATAATCGCCCGGATTGCCGATACCGTAGATGCACGACACCGTGCCCACGATGATGGTGTCGCGGCGCTCCAGCAGGCTCTTGGTGGCCGACAAACGCATCTGCTCGATGTGCTCGTTGATGGACGAGTCCTTCTCGATGAACAGGTCGCGCGTCGGCACGTAGGCCTCGGGCTGGTAATAGTCGTAGTACGAGACGAAGTACTCGACCGCGTTCTTCGGGAAGAACTCGCGCATCTCGGCGTAGAGCTGCGCGGCCAGCGTCTTATTGGGGGCCAGCACCAGCGCGGGCCGCCCCAGCCGGGCGATCACGTTGGCCATGGTGTAGGTCTTGCCCGAGCCCGTGACGCCCAGGAGCGTCTGGAACATCAGGCCGTCCTGCATCCCCTGGATCAGGCCTTCGATGGCGGCGGGCTGGTCCCCCGCCGGCGGATAGGGCTGGTACAGGTGAAACGGACTTCCCGGGAAGTCGACAAATCCGGGGCCCGCCGCAATGGCTGGCGCGCCCTCGCCCCCGGGCGCGGGGTTTTCCGCAATCGGGTCTATTGCGCTTTTAGACATGCTAGACTGTTCCAGGGTAAACCCCCCATTATCCACAGCACTCCGTACTGCGTCCACCCACCTCATCAGACTCCCATGAGCACCCTTTTCGATTCCGTCGAACTCGCGCCGCGCGACCCTATTCTTGGCCTGAACGAACAATACAACGCCGATACGCGTCCCGGTAAAGTCAATCTGGGCGTGGGCGTGTACTACGACGATCAGGGCCGCATTCCGCTGCTGGGCGCCGTCCGCAAGGCGGAAACCGCCCGCATCGAAGCCGCCGCCGCCCGCGGCTACCTGCCGATCGAGGGCATCGCCGGCTACAACGCGGGCGCGCAAGCCCTGCTGCTGGGCAAGGACTCCGCGCTGGCCGCCGCCGGCCGCGTACTGACCACCCAGGCCCTGGGCGGCACGGGCGCGCTGAAGATCGGCGCCGACTTCCTGCGCCAGTTGCTCCCCACCTCCAAGGTCCTGATCAGCAACCCGAGCTGGGAGAACCACCGCGCGCTGTTCGAACGCGCCGGCTTCGAGGTCGGCACCTACGCGTACTACGACGCCGCCACCCGCGGCCTGGACTTCGACGCCATGCTGGCGGACCTGAAGGCCGCCCCGGCCAAGACCGTGGTCGTGCTGCACGCGTGCTGCCACAACCCCACGGGCGTGGACCCCACCATGGACCAGTGGAAGCAGATCGCTGCCGTCGTCAAGGAAAACAACCTGGTCCCGTTCCTGGACATCGCCTACCAGGGTTTCGGCGACGGCCTAACGGAAGACGCCGCGGTCGTGCGCCTGTTCGCCGACCTGGACCTGACCATGTTCATCAGCTCCTCGTTCTCGAAGTCGTTCTCGCTGTACGGCGAGCGCGTCGGCGCGCTGACCGTCGTGGCCGGCAGCAAGGATGAAGCCACCCGCGTGCTGAGCCAGCTCAAGCGCGTGATCCGCACCAACTATTCCAACCCGCCCACCCACGGCGGCACGGTGGTGTCGACGGTCCTGAACTCGCCCGAACTCTTCGCCATGTGGGAAGAGGAACTGGCCGGCATGCGCGACCGCATCCGCCTGATGCGCAAGCAACTGGTCGAGAAGATCCAGGAACACGGCGGCAAGCAGGACTTCAGCTTCGTGCTGCGCCAGCGCGGCATGTTCTCGTACTCGGGCCTGACCGCCGCGCAAGTGGACCGCCTGCGCGAAGAGCACGGCGTCTACGCCGTCTCCAGCGGCCGCATCTGCGTCGCCGCGCTGAACAGCGGCAACATCGACAAGGTGGCCGCGGGCATCGCGGCCGTGCTGTAAGCCAGCAGCCGCCCGGGCCCACGGGCCCGCTTCCGCGAACGGGGCCTTCGGGTCCCGTTTTCATTTGTGCACGCCCGCGGCGGCTCTACTTGTCCAGGAACCGGTTCATCTCTTCGCGGATTATCTGGGCCACGGCCTCCTGGCGCTTTTGCGTCATGCGATTGTCCAGTGCCGCGACACTGATGCCGCCCAGCACGTCGCCTTCTTTATTCATCAGCGTCACGCCCACGCCGGTCACCTTGCTGACCGCGTGGCTGCCTATCACGGCGTAGCCGCGCTTGCGCGCGCGGGCGATGCGCATGCGCAGTTGCTCCAGCGTGAGCGACTTGTACTTGAGGAAGCGGGCCCTGTTGACCTTGAGGTAATGCTCCGTGACGTCGTCGTCGAAACTCGCCAGCATGGCCAGGCCGCCCGCGCCCACGCCGATGGGCTGGCGGTTGCCGACCGGGATGGCCAACGCCTGGATGGGATAGGCGCCCACTTCCCGGCCAATGCAGAGGGTATCGAGGTCTTGCAGGATCACCAGGAAGCTGGCGTCTTCGGTGCGGTCGGAAATACGGCGCAGCAAGGGCCCATAGCGCACGGACAACGACGACTGCGCAGCCAGCGATTCCCCCAGTTTCCGGCAATAGTCGCCCAGGTAGTACTTCTTGCTGCGCGCATCGCGGGCCACCAGCCCCTGCGCCAGCAGTTCGCGCAACAGCCGCAGCGCCGTCGGTTTTTCCAGGCCCTGCTCTCGGCATACATCCGTGAGCCGCAGGCCTTCTTCGTGATGGCGCTGCACAGTCTTGAGCACTCGCAGCGCCTTCTGGATGCTGGAGGATTCCGTCATATCGTCCGGGCCCATACCGGGCAGAAAAGTTTCATATGCCGGAACTTTATCCTCTTTTTCACGGGTAAGCAGGGGTTAATCCGGATCGGCCGGCCACGCAGAATAGAGCCACTCATCGACCAGCCGCCTATACCCACCATGAACGTCTATATCACCGGCATCGCCCATACTCCGCTGGGCCGCCACCCGGATCTCTCGGTCAAGCAACTGACCGAACAAGCCGTCAATACTGCCCTGGCCGACAGCGGCCATGGCCTGGAAGACATGCAAGCCGCATGGTTCTCCAACGTGCGCCAGGGCCAGATGGAAAAGCAGAATTCGATCCGCGGCCAGTGCGCGCTGAACGCGATGGGGGTGAGCGGCATCCCCGTCTTCAATATCGAAAATGCCTGCGCCAGCAGCAGTTCCGGGCTGTTCAACGCCTGCATGGCGATCGAATCGGGCATGTTCGACACGGTGCTGGTGGTCGGCGCGGAGAAGATGTTCTACCCCGACAAGAAGACCGAAATGATGAATGCGTTCTTCGGCGGCACCGACATCCATCTGCTGCGCCAGACATGGGATTTCTTCTGCCAGCAAGAGACCGACCCCGCCATCCGCGAGCGGCTGAACTCTCCCGGCGCCTGGAATACGCAGAGCTTCTTCATGGACATCTATGCGGCCATGGCGCGCCAGCACATGCGCACTTACGGAACCACGCAGCGGCAGATCGCCAGCGCGGCGGCCAAGAACCACGCGCACTCGACCATGAACCCGCTGGCCCAGTACCAGAACGACATGTCCATCGACGACGTGCTTGCCACGCCGGAGATCGCCTGGCCGCTGACGCGCGCCATGTGCGCGCCCATTTCCGACGGCGCTTCGGCCGTCGTGCTGTCCAGCGGCCGCGCCTTGTCCGACGCGCGCAGGCAACGGGCCGTCAGGGTCGCGGGCATCGGCGCGGCCAGCACCGTGATCCGCGACATCGCCGACATGGACCGGCACTGCGTGCACCTGGCCGCGAAGCGCGCCTATGCCATGGCCGAGATCACGCCGCAGGATATCGACGTGGCCGAAGTGCATGACGCGTCCAGCTTCGCGGAACTGCTGCAGATCGAAAACCTGGGCCTTTGCGCCCGCGGCCAGGGCGGCCCCTACACCGAAAGCGGCGCGACCAGCCTGGGCGGAGTCACCCCCGTCAACGTATCGGGCGGCCTGGTGTCCAAGGGGCATCCGATCGCCGCGACGGGCCTGGTGCAGATCCACGAGCTCGTTACGCAACTGCGCCATGAAGCCGGCGCGCGCCAGGTCCGGGGCGCCCGCACCGCGGTGGCCGAAAACGGCGGCGGGTTCCTGCATTACGAAGATGCGGCGGCCGTGGTCACGGTGCTCAGCAACAGGCTCTAGCATGCAGCCTATCGATTTTTTCCTGCATGCCGCCATGCGGTACCCGGATCGCATCGCCGCGATCGATGCGGCCACCGGCCGCACCCATACGTACGAAGCGCTGCGCGGCCAGGCGCTGGCGCTGGCCGCGGCGCTGCAACGCCTGTCGGGCAAGCCTCGTCCGGTGATCGCCACGCTGGCCGGCAATTCGCACGCAATGCTGCTGGGCATATTGGCCACCTACGCCTGCGGCGGCGTGCTGGTGCCGCTGACGCCGACCGTCGTCGAACAGGACATCGCCCGCCAACTGGCGACGGCCGCGCCCGATATCGTGTTGCACGACGCGGCCTACGAGGCGCTGCTGGCTTCCTACCACGGCCCGCGCATCTGCAACGACGAGCGCCGCGAGCTCCATACCGACGCGCTGGTGCGTGAACACGCGGGCCAGTCGCCATCGCGCTCCAACCCGGATCCGGGCGAGACGGCCGCCATCAAGTTCACGGGCGGATCGTCGGGCGTGCCCAAAGCCGTATTGCAGTCGCTGCGCTGTATCAACACCATGGTGGCGTCGCTGGCCATGGCGTATGGCTTCGACAGCGAGGAACGCTTCCTGCTAGCGCCGCCGATGACGCATGGCGCGGGCACGTTCGTGCTGCCGGTATTGCATGCCGGCGGCTGCCTGGTGATCGCCGGCCGTGCCACGGCCGAGCAACTGCATGCCTTGATGGACACCTGCGGGGTGACGTCCACCTGGGTGCCTCCCACCCTGCTCCAGCGGCTGGTGCAGGCACAGCGCGACGCGCCGCGCCACCTGCCGGCGCTGCGCAACCTGCTGTATGGCGGCGCGCCCTGCCCGGCCCCGCTGCTGTCGCAGGCAATTGCGGCGTTCGGCCCCGTGCTGGGCGTTACCTATGGCCTGACGGAAGCGCCGGTCATCATCGCGGGGATGGACGGCGCCACCGGCTCCCGACCCAAAAACCATGGCAGCGCGGGCCGAGTCGGCCCCCTGACGCGGGTCGCGGTCGTCGGCGAAGACGGCCGCGCCACCGCCAGCCCGAACACCTTGGGCGAAATCATCGCGGGCGGCGACCTGCTGATGTCGGGCTACCTGAACATGCCCGAGCAGACCGCGGCCGTCCTGAAAGACGGCTGGTTCCACACCGGAGACATCGGCTACATCGACGAGCGCGGGTTCCTGTTCATCAAAGGCCGCTCCAAGGACGTCATCATTACCGGCGGCTTCAATGTCTATCCCTCCGACGTCGAGAACGCCTATGCGCGACACCCGGACATCGCCGAATGCGTGGTGTTCGGCGTCGCCGACGACTACTGGGGCGAACGCGTCGAAATGGCGGTCGTTCTAGTTCGGCCGGACTCGGTCGGCGCCCAGGCGCTGATCGATTACGGCAAGCAGCAGTTGGGGTCCGTGCGGACGCCCAAAATCATCCACATCGTGCAGTCTTTTCCAAAAAACACACTAGGCAAACTCGACAAGCGGCGAATCATCGACGACTTGCGCGACGCGAGCCAGCAGGAGGAACATCGATCATGACATTCAAGACCTGGATTGCCGCCACGGCTGGCGCGCTGGCCATCACGCTGGGCGGCTCCGCCGCCGCGGCCTTTCCGGACCAGCCCATCCGCTTCGTAGTCGGGTTTCCGCCGGGCGGCTCGACCGATATCGTCGCGCGCGTATTGGCCGAGGGCCTGTCGCGCGAACTGGGCCAGTCCGTCGTCGTCGAGAACAAGGCGGGCGCGGGCGGCACCATCGGCGCCTCGACGGTCGCGCACGCCAAGCCGGACGGCTACACCATCTTCCTGGGCACCGTAGCCACCAACGTGATCAACCCGTTGCTGCGCAAGGAACTGAATTTCGACCCGATCAAGGGTTTCACCATGATCGGCGAGGTCGGCTTCTACACCAATCTGGTGCTGGTCAATGCCGATTCGAAATACCGGGACCTGGGCGCGCTGATCGCCGACGCGAAGCAGCGGCAACTGTCCTACTCCAGCCCCGGGGCCGGCACGTCGCCGCACATGACCGGCGAATACTTCAAGATCCTGACCGGCTCGAACATGCAGCACATCCCCTTTTCGGGCAGCGGCCCGGCGTTGACCGCGCTGATGGGCAGCCACGTCGACCTCGGGTTCGACAATCTGCCCGCCGCCCTGAGCCTGGTGCAATCGGGCAAAGTGCGGGCGCTGGCCATCACCAGCACGACGCGCATCAAGGAACTGCCCGATGTGCCCACCGCCGAGGAGCTGGGCGTGAAGAACATGAGCGTGGACGCCTGGGTCAGCGTCATGGGCCCGGCCGGCATTCCGGCCGACCGGCTGTCGGTGCTGAGTTCCGCCTTGCTGAAAACGCTGGCCATGCCCGACATCGTCCGCAAACTCGAAGACAAGGCCATCACGATCAAGGCCACGCGTCCGGAGGAATTGCAGGACTACATCGAATCCGAGACCCGGAAGTGGCGCGGCGTCATCGAGACGGCCGGCATCAAGCCGGAATAACGCGCGGCGCCTGGTCGAGGTCCGCCCGGGCAAGGTCTGATTTGGCCCGGCGCGCTCGATCCGGGGCATCCTGACCGGCCGGTTGCCGCTTTGAGGCGACCGGCCGGTCAGTTCGGGGAGCAACTTGCTTTTTTGCGCTGCGTCCCCCAGAATGGCGCTGTATATATGTACAGTCCGCTAGCACCGGATCATCGCCATGGCCAGCAAACTCACCGATCGCCAACAACAAATCCTGGATCTGATCAGGCAGACCGTCGCGCGCACCGGCTTTCCGCCGACGCGCGCCGAAATCGCGCAGGCCCTGGGTTTCCGTTCCCCCAACGCGGCGGAAGATCACCTCAAGGCCCTGGCCCGCAAGGGCGCCATCGAACTCACGGCGGGCGCCTCCCGCGGCATCCGCCTGAAAGACGCCTCCACGGCGCCCACGCAAGCCTCGCTGCCCTTGCCCTCCCTGGCGCAACTGCTGCTGCCGCTGGTGGGCCGCGTGGCCGCCGGCAGCCCCATATTGGCCGCGGAACACGTCGAACGCGAGGTCGGCGTGGACCCCAACCTGTTCGCCCAGGCGCCCGACTACCTGCTGAAGGTGCGCGGCATGAGCATGCGCGACGCAGGCATCCTGGAAGGCGACCTGCTCGCCGTGAAAAAAGCCTCCGAAGCCCGCAATGGCCAGATCGTGGTGGCCCGGCTGGGCGATGACGTCACCGTCAAGCGCCTGCAGCGCCAGAACGGCCACATCGAACTCCTGCCCGAAAACCCGGACTTCCAGCCCATCGTGGTCGGCGCCGACCAGGATTTCGCCCTGGAAGGCATAGCCGTGGGCCTGATCCGTACGCACGCGCTGCACTAAGGGCCTCTCCCGCCCTTCCCGGCGCAGGCAAAATGAAACCCGCCTCGGCGGGTTTCTTTTTTGGGCCATGGTTCCCGGGCGCTCCTTGCGGAGACGCCCGGAAGGTCAGGTCAGTGCTTGAGCACCGGATCGGTCGAGCCCGGCTCGGCCGGCTTGGCCACCAGGGGTTCCTTGACCGCTTCTTCCTCGGCCAGGGGCTCCGGCAGGCGTTCCAGGGCCAGTTCCAGCACCTTGTCGATCCAGCGCACCGGCACGATCTCGAGATGGTTCTTGACGTTGTCCGGAATCTCCGCCAGGTCCTTGACGTTTTCTTCCGGGATCAAGACCGTCTTGATGCCGCCGCGATGGGCCGCCAGCAGCTTTTCCTTCAGGCCGCCGATGGGCAGCACTTCGCCGCGCAGCGTGATCTCGCCGGTCATGGCGACGTCGGCGCGCACCGGGATGCGCGACAGGGCCGACACCATGGCCGTGGTGATCGCGATACCCGCGGACGGACCGTCCTTGGGCGTCGCGCCTTCCGGCACGTGCACGTGCATGTCGTGCTTCTCGAAGACGCTATCGGCAAAGCCCAGGCGGCGGGCGCGCGAGCGCACCACCGTGCGGGCCGCTTCGACCGATTCCTTCATCACGTCGCCCAGCGAGCCGGTGCGTTGGATGACGCCCTTGCCGGGCATGTCCGCGACTTCGATCGTCAGCAGGTCGCCGCCGACTTCCGTCCACGCAAGGCCGGTCACCTGGCCGATCTGGTTTTCCTTTTCGGCCATGCCGAAGGTGTAACGGCGCACGCCCAGGTAGTCGCTCAGGTTGTCGCCCGTCACGTTGACCGGCTTGACCTCGAGGGTCTTGCCTTCGGCCTTGGCGCGGTCGCCCTGGGTCAGCAACTGCTTGATGACCTTGCGGCAGATCTTGCCCACTTCGCGTTCGAGCGCGCGCACGCCGGCTTCGCGGGTGTAGTAGCGCACGATGTCGCGCAGGGCGCTGTCGTCGACGGTCAGCTCGCTATCCTTCACGCCGTTGTTCTTCATCAGCTTGGGCAGCAGATGGTCGCGGGCGATGTGGATCTTCTCTTCCTCGGTATAGCCGGACAGGCGGATCACTTCCATCCGGTCCAGCAGGGCCGGCGGAATGTTCAGCGTGTTGCTGGTGGCCACGAACATGACGTCGGACAGGTCGAAGTCGACTTCGATGTAGTGGTCCTGGAACGTGTGGTTCTGTTCCGGGTCCAGCACCTCGAGCAGGGCCGACGAGGGATCGCCGCGGAAATCCATGCCCAGCTTGTCGATTTCATCGAGCAGGAACAGGGGATTGCGCACGCCGACCTTCGACATGTTCTGGACGATCTTGCCGGGCATGGAGCCGATGTACGTGCGGCGATGGCCGCGGATCTCGGCTTCGTCGCGCACGCCGCCCAGCGCCATGCGCACGAACTTGCGGTTCGTGGCCTTGGCGATGGACTGCCCCAGCGAGGTCTTGCCCACGCCGGGAGGGCCGACCAGGCAGAGGATCGGCGCCTTCACCTTGTCCACGCGCTGCTGCACGGCAAGATATTCCAGGATCCGTTCCTTGACCTTTTCCAGGCCATAGTGGTCGTTGTCCAGCACCGTTTCCGCGTTGCTGATGGAATTGTTGATCTTGCTCTTCTTCTTCCAGGGAAGATTGATGAGCGTATCGATGTAGTTGCGCACCACGGTGGCTTCGGCCGACATGGGCGACATGAGCTTGAGCTTCTTGAGCTCGGCATCGGCCTTCTTGCGCGCCTCTTTGGGCATGTGGGCGGCGATGATCTTCTTTTCGAGCTCTTCGATGTCCGCGCCCTCTTCGCCTTCGCCGAGTTCCTTCTGAATGGCCTTGACCTGCTCATTCAGGTAGTAGTCGCGCTGGCTCTTTTCCATCTGCTTCTTCACGCGGCCGCGAATCCGCTTCTCGACCTGGAGGATGTCGATTTCGGTTTCGAGTTGCGTGAGCAAGCCTTCGAGGCGTTCGGAGGTGCCGACGATCTCGAGCATCTTCTGCTTCTGCTCGAGCTTCAGGGGAAGATGCGCGGCGATCGTATCGGCCAGGCGCCCGGCATCGTCGATGCCGGCCAGCGAGGTCAGGATCTCCGGAGGGATCTTCTTGTTCAGTTTTACGTACTGTTCGAACTGGGCGACGATCGCGCGGCGCAGGGCCTCGGTCTCGGAGCCTTGCATGGCGTCCGGTTCGATCGGCGTCACCTGGCAGGTGAAATGCGAATCGGCGTCTTCGATGCTGTTGATGCGGGCGCGCTGGGTGCCCTCGACCAGCACCTTGACGGTGCCGTCGGGCAGCTTGAGCATCTGCAGGATGCCGGCGACGCAGCCGATCTCGTAGACGTCTTCGGGCGTGGGGTCATCCTTGCCGGCGGATTTCTGGGCCACCAGCATGATGCTCTTGCCCGCTTCCATCGCAACCTCGAGCGCGCGGATGGAGCGCGGACGGCCGACGAACAGCGGGATGACCATGTGCGGGAACACCACGACGTCGCGCAGCGGGAGCAGGGGCAGGTCGATCGGGTCGGAAGGCAGGGTCTGGCTGGCAGACATAGGAGGTTCCTCGGTATGACTCGGCGTATCGGGGACGGGTGGCCCGGGTATACCCGGACCAGCCACGTCGGTTACGTCTGTTATGGGAACAATAGCCGAAAATTCAAGATCTCGGCGCCTGGATAACCCAAAGGCTGAAAAAATCCCCCGGGGGGACACTCACAGTATGCGAGTGTCGCGCCCGCGAGAAAAGCGTGTTTCCACTCGGGAATGGCCCCCAGGCAAAAAAACCCGTTACGGGAACGGGCTTTTTTGAAATATCAGGCTGCCGCGTCGCGGACTTCCCCGCGCTCCGGCTTGTCCGAAGCGGCGGCTTCGTCGGCGTAGATGAGCAATGGCTTGCCCTCGCCTTCGATGGCGTTTTCGTCCAGCACCACGCGCTTGACGTTGCCCTGGGAAGGCAGGTCGTACATGGTGTCGAGCAAGGCCTGCTCGATGATGGAACGCAGGCCGCGGGCGCCCGTCTTGCGCTTGAGCGCCTTGCGAGCGATCGCCTTCAGGGCGGCGGGCCGCACGTCGAGTTCGGCGCCTTCCATGGCGAACAGCTTCTGGAACTGCTTGAGCAAGGCGTTCTTGGGCTCGGTCAGGATCTGCACCAGGGCCGCCTCGTCGAGTTCGTCCAGCGTGGCGACCACCGGCAGGCGGCCGACCAGTTCCGGAATCAGGCCGAACTTGATCAGGTCTTCGGGTTCGACTTCGGAGAACAACTCGCCCACGCCACGCTCGGACTTGGCGCGCACCGAGGCCGAGAAGCCGATGCCCGATTTCTCGGTGCGGTCGCGGATGACTTTTTCCAGCCCGTCGAAGGCGCCGCCGACGATGAACAGGATGTTGGTCGTGTCCACCTGGACGAAGTCCTGGTTGGGGTGCTTGCGTCCGCCCTGCGGCGGCACCGAGGCCACCGTGCCTTCGATCAGCTTCAGCAGCGCCTGCTGCACGCCCTCGCCCGACACGTCGCGGGTGATGGACGGGTTGTCGGACTTGCGGGAGATCTTGTCGATTTCATCGATGTAGATAATGGCGCGCTGCGCCTTTTCCACTTCGTAGTTGCAGTTCTGCAGCAACTTCTGGATGATGTTTTCGACGTCTTCGCCCACGTAGCCGGCTTCGGTCAGCGTGGTGGCGTCGGCCATGACGAACGGCACGTTCAGCATGCGCGCCAGCGTCTGGGCCAGGAGCGTCTTGCCCGACCCGGTGGGGCCGATCAGCATGATGTTGCTCTTGGACAGCTCGACTTCGTCGCCCTTGATCTCGCCGTGGCGGATGCGCTTGTAATGGTTGTAGACCGCCACCGCCAGCATGCGCTTGGGCGAGTTCTGCCCAATGACGTACTGGTCGAGGAAGGTCTTGATTTCGGCCGGAGTGGGCAGTTCGGAACGAATCGCCGCGCGCGCGGTGGCTTGCGCCTCCTCGCGGATGATGTCGTTGCACAGATCTATGCATTCATCGCAGATGAATACCGACGGACCCGCGATCAGCTTGCGGACTTCATGCTGGCTTTTATTGCAAAACGAGCAATGCAGCACTTTTGCGTCTGCCGATCCCTTTTTTTCAGGCATATTTCTTCGTATCTCAGGTAAAGATGCGCCAGGCTGGAAAAAAGCCTAGCGCATGCGCTTACTCAAACATGGTGGCAGCGGGTTCGGATCAACCGGAGGAAGTCAGCCTTCCGAGCGGGAGGTCATCACCTTGTCCACCAGTCCATACGATACCGCATCTTCGGCCGACATGAAGTTGTCACGCTCCGTGTCTATGCCGATGCGCTCCATCGTCTGGCCGGTGTTCGTGGCCAGGATGCGGTTCAGGCGTTCGCGCAGGTCCAGGATTTCGCGGGCCTGGATCTGGATGTCCGAGGCCTGCCCCTGGGCGCCGCCGGAAGGCTGGTGGATCATGATGCGCGAGTTGGGCAGCGTGAAACGCTTGCCCTTCTTGCCCGCCGCCAGCAGGAACGCCCCCATGCTGGCCGCCAGGCCGGTGCACAGGGTGGATACGTCCGGCTTGACGAACTGCATGGTGTCAAAAATGGCCATTCCCGCGTAGACCGACCCGCCGGGCGAGTTGATGTACAGGGAAATGTCCTTGTCAGGATTCTCCGATTCCAGGAACAGCAACTGCGCGACGACCAGGTTGGCCGTGGCATCGTTGACCGGACCCACCAGGAAAATGAGCCGCTCGCGGAGCAAACGCGAATAGATGTCGTAGGCGCGTTCGCCGCGCCCCGACTGCTCGATCACCATGGGAATGTAGCCCAGGCCGGTGGGGGTCACCGACGACCCGCCATTCATTGCCGCATAGAAATCGGTGAATCTCTGCATAGTGTTACGCCATCCCCATCAACTGATCGAAAGGCACCGTTTCGTCGGTGACCTTGGCCTTGTCCAGCACGTGCGCGACGACATTGTCTTCCAGCACGATCGCCTCGATTTCAGCACGACGCTGGCGGTCGGCCAGGTAATAGCTGACAACCTGGGCGGGTTGTTCGTAGTTCTGGGCGAACTCTTCGATGCGCGCGCGCACCTGCTCGGGCTTGGCTTGCAGTTGGGCTTGCTTGACCAGTTCCGACACCAGCAGGCCCAGGCGGACGCGGCGTTCCGATTCGGTCGCGAAGGCTTCGGCCGGGATCGGCACGGATTCGGCGTTCGGGATGCCGCGCTGCTTCAGTTCTTCGCGGGCGGCGGCCACGCGGCCTTGCACGTCGTTGTCGACCAGGGCCTTCGGCACGTCGAACGTGCCGGCTTCGACCAGGGCGTCCATCACGCTGGACTTGGTGCGGCCTTGCGAGCGCACCTTGACTTCGCGCTCGATGTTGCTGCGGATGTCGGCCTTCAGCTTTTCGACGTCGCCTTCGGGCTGGCCGAGCGACTGGGCGAATTCGCTGTTCAGCTCGGGCAGCACGCCTTCGGCCACTTCCTTCACGGTGATCGTGAATTCGGCGGTCTTGCCGGCCACTTCCTTGCCTTGGTAGTCATCGGGGAACTTGAGCGGGAAGACCTTGGTCTCGCCGGCCTTCAGGCCGCGGGCGGCTTCTTCGAATTCCGGCAGCATGCGGCCTTGGCCGAGCACGAACGGGAAGTCTTCCGCCTTGCCGCCTTCGAAGGGCACGCCGTCGATGGTGCCGGCGAAGTCCAGCGTGACGCGGTCGCCGTCGGCCGAAGCGCGGCCTTCGCGGGCTTCGAACGTGGCGCGCTGCTTGCGCAGGACGTCCAGGGTCTTTTCGACTTCGGCGTCGGTGACGGCCGTCTCGAAGCGGGTGACGGCCAGGGCCGACAGGTCGGGCACGGCGACTTCGGGGTACACCTCGAACGTGGCGGTGAACGCCAGCGTGTCGTCGGTGACGCCTTCGGTCTTGGGTTCGAGGTTCGGGGCGCCGGCGACGCGCAGTTTGGCGCCGTCCACGGCCTGCTCGAAGGCACGGCCGACTTGGCTATTGATCACGTCGTAGCGGATGCTGGGACCATGGCTGCGCTCGAGCATGGCGAGCGGCGCCTTGCCCGGACGGAAGCCGGGGACCTTGGCGGTCCGGGCCACGCGCTTCAATTGCGCCTGGACTTCCTTTTCGACGTCGGCCACCGAGACGGCCAGATCAACACGGCGCTCCAGGCCGGAGAGGGTTTCAACCACAGGCTGCATTAAAAGACCTATATTCCGAGAGATAAGAGGTAACGGGCGGATAAACGCGCCATTTTACCGGAAACTTCCGGACCGCTGACGCAAAGGGGCGCGAGCACCCGGATAAGTCCGGATACTCGCGCCCCGTTTTCCGTCCCGCACGGGGAGGAAAAACGCCTGCCGGCGCCTTATTTGGCCTTGGCGATGCGCTCTTCGATGTGCTGGGCGCGCTTGGCCGAAGACGGGTGCGAGCTCATCATATCGCTCTTGCCGCCGTCCAGTTCCGCCAGCTTCTGGAACGCGGTCACCAGGCCGCGGGTGTTCAGCTTCTTGGATTGCAGCAGGTCGAACGAGTAATCGTCGGCCCCGCTTTCCTGCGACTGCGAGAACTGCGCATTGATGAACTTCTCGGTCAGGTCGCCCAACTGCGAGGCGCTCAGGGCGGCAACGGTCGAGCCGCCCGCCGCGCCGGCGGCGTCGCGCGCGGCGGAAACGGTGTAGGCGGTCTGCATCGCCTTCTTGCTGTGGCCCAGCGCCACGTGGCCGATTTCGTGGCCGACCACGCCCATCACTTCGTCGTCGGTCATCATGTCCATCAGGCCGCTATAGACGCGGATGCAGCCGTTGGCCATGGCCCACGCATTGACGTCCTTCGTGATGTAGACCTTGTAGCTGGCCTTCTGGCCGTTCACCGTGCCGCCCAGCGACTTGGCGATCTTCTGCAGGCGGGCGTCGTACTTGCTGCCGGGCGCGGCGATCTTCTCTTGCGAGTCGCTCTGGGCGCAGGCCTTGTCCGACAGGGCCTTGATTTCGGCGTCGCTCAAGGTGGCGGCCTGGACGACCTTGCTGCCGGCGCCCACCAATCCCCCGATGTCCAACGCATGCGAGGCGGAATAAGGGGCAAGCGCAACGGCCAACGCGGCAACGGCGTAGCGGATCTTCATGGGAACAAACTCCTCTTGACTGGCTCCATGCCAACGAGGCGGCAATTCTATATATGGCCAATGCGCTCTGAACGTTTCGGCACAGAGTTTCGCAAATGCCAGTTTTCCTTACAGAAAACCCCGGCAAATCCCCCGCGATCGTGCTAGCGGCCGCGCCGCGGCGACGATTCCCGCCACGAAAAAATGATGCCGGCGGCCACACGGCATTGATAGAATTGCGCCCGCCTTTTTTTCGCACATACCCTACGGCTCGCACCCACAATGATCCCTGACACCCCTCCCCGCCTTGGCCTGCTGCCCGGCCTGATCTTCAGTTCCCGCTGGCTGCAACTGCCCCTGTACCTGGGCCTGATCGTCGCGCAAGGCGTCTACGTCATGCTGTTCCTGAAAGAGCTGTGGCATCTGCTGACGCACGCCACGAGCTTCGGGGAAATGGAGATCATGCTGCTGGTGCTGGGCCTGATCGACGTGGTCATGATCTCGAACCTGCTGGTCATGGTGATCGTGGGCGGCTACGAGACCTTCGTGTCCCGCCTGCGCCTGCAAGGCCACCCTGACCAGCCGGAGTGGCTCAGCCACGTGAACGCCAGCGTGCTCAAGGTCAAGCTGGCGATGGCCATCATCGGGATCTCGTCGATCCACCTGCTGCGCACCTTCATCGAAGCCGGCACGCTGGGCACGCCCAACGCCCGCTTCTCCGAGGCCGGCGTCATGTGGCAGACCATCATCCACGGCCTGTTCATCGTCTCGGCGCTGGGCATCGCACTGGTGGACAAGCTCTCCACCCCGGCCAGCCACGCCAAACACTAAAAAAAAAGGTTAGAGGCTCCCACACCGCGCAAAAAAAGCCCCCACACGCAAAATGTGTGGGGGCTTTTTTATGGGTAGGGCGCCGGGCTGGCCCGGAGCGCTGCCCGGCTCGGATCAGGCCGCGACCTTGATGTTCTTTGCGCTCGGCCCCTTCGGGCCGGTGCCGACGTCGAACGTGACGCGCTGGTTTTCCTGCAGCGACTTGTAGCCTTCGCTGCGGATCTCGGAGTAGTGAGCGAAAAGATCCTTGCTGCCGTCGTCGGGCATGATGAAGCCATAACCCTTTTCGGCGTTGAACCACTTAACGATGCCGGTTGCCATGGAGTGTCCTTGACCTATGAAAAGCGATTGCTCGCGGGGCGCCAGATCATCAAGGATGGGAGAGGAAGCAACCGCAGTACCACTGACGGCGACAAGAGAAACGCAGACCGCGTCGCTTGAAAATCTCGCTGAACCCAGTGTATTGGCGAACCTCGAAAATCGTCAAATATGCGTCCGTCCCATTGCACGCGGACTACGGAAAACGATGGCGCCAAGCCATGCCGGCGCCAAATGCTTTCAAGTTGCCAAGCACCGATACAGAAGGATACCCAATGCCCTGCCCGCCCTTCCTAGCCGGCGAACCCGCCGGTTTCCAGGAATTCCTGTTCGGCCTGGCTCGTCTGCCGGCCCAGCGCGGCGTTGCGGTGGGGGAAGCGCCCGAAGCGCTTGATGATGTCGCGATGCAGGACCGCCCAGCGCAGCGAGTCCGCGTCCAGGGGCTCCATCAGGGCGACGGCGCGGTTCTGCGCGACCAGGTTCTCGGCATGCTCGAAAGGCAGATAGAAAAACTGGCGCAGCCGCGGATCCACGGCCAGGTCGTGCCCGGCCGCGATGGCGCGGTCGGCGAAGTACTGCGCCAGGGGATCGGTGGCGAACATGTGCGCCGTGTCCCGGTAGGCATTGCGGGGGAACTGGTCCAGCAGGATCATCAGCGCCAGCGCGCCGTCGGCATCGTCCAGCCAGCCGTCCAATCGGCGCGCCGCGGCCGCAAAATGCGCGCCTTCGAAGCGCTCGCGGAACATGGCGTCGAACCCGGCGTTCTTGGTGAACCACTGCTGCGGCCCCGCATCGAGCCAGAACGAGACGACGTCCTGCGGTTGCGTGGCGAGCGACGAAGGAAAAAGAGAGGTCATGGCGGCGCAATCCTGCTGAAGGTGGCCGGCGATGGCATAACGGCCTGCCGCCGGAATAGCCAGAGAATACCGCGTGAATAGGGATTACCCCATACCTCGGATCCGCCACGGCAAAAAAACAAAAAATGCCCCCACGCTGCGCACGCTACGCGCGCTTGCTGCCCCCCAAGGGGGCGTTTTTGTCTTGGGGCGGCCCGGCGACAAAAATGCCCGCACGCCGCGCACGCTACGCGCGCTTGCTGCCCCCCCAAGGGGGCGTTTTTGTCTTGGGGCGGCCCGGCGACAAAAAATGCCCCCACGCTGCGCACGCTACGCGCGCTTGCTGCCCCCCGAGGGAGCGTTTTGTCTTGGGGCGGTCCGGCAACAAAAAAAGCCCCGCGAGGGGGCTTTTTTCTCGAAAACTCAGGACCTTACAGGACCTGGATCTTCGTGGCTTGCGGGCCCTTGGGGCCATTGGCCGTCACAAAGCTGACGCGCTGGTTCTCTTCCAGGGACTTGAAGCCCGAACCCTGAATTTCGGAGAAGTGAGCGAACAGATCCTTACCACCCGCTTCCGGGGTGATGAAGCCATAGCCTTTTTCCGAGTTGAACCACTTAACGACGCCGGTTTCCATACTGTATTTCCTAGAGATAATGGGCAAATGCCCGGAGGTCACGAATCAATCAAGGAGGGGACAGTAGAACAATAACGCTGAGCCGGAAAAGGCACGGCACTGAACGAAAATCGCAACGCTTGTGATCGTGTGCCGACACTATCGTTAGGTTCCCCTCACAAGTCAACATAATCCTAAAAAATGCGTGCCAATAATGCAACAAAGAGAAACGGCGCACTGAATTCACACGATTTCATAGGCAATAAGAAGTCCTGCATAGGTGTTAACACCCACACATCATAAAAAAACAATCAAGGCTTATATAAATGCCGCCTGCCCGCGTACGATCCTTCATACGCCGTTTGGGCTAGCACTTTGGTTTGCCGCCAGGCTTACTCGTCGATAGGTAAACCCAGCAGGTCGAGCGCCGCGCCGAAAGCATCGGGACCCGAGCAAAGGAAAACCGCCACGTCGCCGGGATTCATATTTTCCAGGACCTGGTCGATTTGTTCTTGCGCATTATCAACATCGTCGACATTCGCGGCGTGTATATCCGCCCCGGCCTCGACCTTTGCGCGCGGCACGATGTCTGCGATCGCATTCAGATCGGTCACGCCCACGACCACGTAGACGCTTATGCTTTCGCCATCCAGCGTGGTGTGCAGTTCAACGCCGCCCGCCACGTCGGCAATCTGCCGACTTACTATTTCCATGTTCCATCTTCCTAGATTCGCGGGCAAGGCCCGCCTGGGCACGCACCGCGCAGGTGCACACGCACGCCCAGGCGCGACTATAACAGCCTTCGACTAATGCTTCCTGACATTCGGTCCGAGCGACTTGCGGGCCGCGCCCGAGGTCGCCGCGACGCTGCGCCTGCGCACGCCGGCGGCCTCGAGCACGCCGGCCAGCGGCTTCTGCGCGGCCAGGAAGGCATCTTTTTCGTCGTCCGCGAGCTTGCAGATGAACATCTGGGCCAGCAACTGGGTGCGCCTTGCCTTGCGGTTGCTGGCTTCGTGGGCCAGCCATTCGCCGATCCACGCCGCGGCCGCCTCGGCGCTGCCCTGCAGCTTGACGTGGCCCAGCAGGTCGAACACGGTCACGCCGTCGATGCGTTCGTCGGCGCCGCGCGAAAGAAAAAGCTTGGCGGCCTGGCCGGAGTAGCCGGGGACCAGCGCCAGGCAATCGCGTTCTGCGGGTTTCTTCATGGTGTCTGCATATGTCGGTTATCGAGAACCCTGGACTGTAACCCGGGCGCGCGGCCTGTCGCGTCGGCGCCATGGAACTCTGCTATCGTCGCCCTATCCTTTCCCTACATGGTGGACATCATGCAACGCGATTTCGATCTGGTCGTCACGATCCTGGGCGCCCTGCGCGACGCGCCGGGCCCCAACCTGAGCACGCACGACATCAAGAACGCAGCCCTGGCGCCGCATCCCGAGGAACAGGGCCTGCAATTGATCGCGCACCACCTGGATCTGCTGGAGGACGCCGGACTGGTCAAGCAGGTGAGCGAAACCGCCGCGAACGCGGGGGCGACGCGCTGGCGCATCACCTGGAAGGGCTATGACGCCCTGGAGCAGGACGAAGACGACGACGAAGACGAGGACTTCGACGCGGAAGAATGACGCGCCTGGCGGCTCAGCGGCGCCGCAGGATGCGCCGCGTGAGCAGCGACGCCGCGGTGCCGATCACCAGGCTGAACATGAAGGCGGCGATCGACAGCATCGCCGACAGATCGCCGAAGCCGCCTCGGCGCGACAGCACGAACACCGCCACGAAGACCGCCGCCGCAAGCGCGGCGACGCCCGCGAGCGCATGCTTGACGGAGCGCAGGCGGCCGCAGAGCGAGCCGCCGGCCAGGGCCACCGCCACCATCGCGGCCATGGACCAGAACAGGTATTCGTACTGCATGCGAACGATCTCCCCCGAAGGCATTGAGGCGCACGCATTATAGGCGCGGGCCATGGGCGGCGCCCGCCCGCGGCCGGCTCCGGCGGGAATCAGAAGCGGAAGCTGTAGCCGATGTTCGCGGTGACTTCCTGGCTGACGCTCGCGCCGCGGCCGTACTGTAGATCCACGAAGGCCCGATGGCGTCCCGACGCCACCGCCACGCCGCCGCCCAGTTGCCAGCGGTTTCCAGGCAGCGCCACGTCGTAGCTCGAATCGCCGAAACCCACCGTGTCGTCGTGCGAGAACTGCTTCAAATACGACACCTTGGCGTAGGGCTGCAGCGTGCCGCCGCCGGCCAGGCCGAAGTCGCGCCCCGCGCGCAGGCCGGCCCGCCCCTCGATCGAGGTCTGGCTGCTGCGGCTGTAGATGCCCTGAAGCTGCGGCTCGATGAACCACCGGTCCGCCAGGCGCCAGTGATAGCCGAGTTCCACGCTGCCGCTGTAGGTCGTGTGAGACACGCCGTCGGAATAAGTGCCGCGGTTCAGGGGCAGATCGAACCGCACGTCCTGGTCGATCCGGCCTACCTTGTTGACGACGTCGACATACAGGCCGTTGTCGTGGACGTACGACAGATAGATGCCCGCATAGCGGCTGTCGATCTTTCCGCGCGTGCCGTATTCCGCGTTCTGTTCGGACTGCGACAGCCCGGCGAACGCCCCCAGGTAGACCTTGGCCGAGCTGGCGGTCCAGGCGTAATCCGCGCCGACCGAGATGGCGCTCGCGTCCTGGTCGAACCGGCTGGCGTTGGCCGTTTCGACCTTGTAATTGCTGCCCGTGCCGCGCACCCAGAGGCCGCCCTTGTCCGGCATGTTGCGCAATTCGCCCTGGCGCTGGCCCACCGTTCCGAGTTCGGTGTCCAGAAGCAGGATGGACGCGGTCTGCCCCAGCGCGACGGCGTTGGCGCCGCGGGCCTCGACTTCCTTGCGGTATTCCGCCTGGGCCGCTTTCAGCGCGGCGATCTGGGCGGCATTCGAGGCGGGCGGCGGCGCCGCCGCGGCGCCCTGCCAAGGGGCAAGGCACGCGGCCGCAAGCGCCAGGGCCGTGGCGCGCCGGGAAAAGGGCAAAGCAGGCAAGGACGGAATGGGCCGTGCCATGCGGAAAGGCGGTTGGAAGGTCATACGGCGTCCAGCGAGGTTCACGATTTTCTACTTTCTATACAAAATACAATTCAAATTGTATAAGCAGAGCCGGAACCCGAGACCCGGATATGAGCCGTTTGTTGGCCGCTATTTCAACGCTAAGTACATGGAACCATGGATAAATTCCATGATATAGGCGTGCAGGCGCCGTTGCCGCCGCGCTCCAGCGCGGCGGTTTTGGCCTGATGGTCGGAAAAATCTTGCTACCTAACTTCGGCTATAAGAAACGTGATATTTCTTATTGAAACGGTCAGCCCAGGGCGATCGCGCTGATCTCCACCAGCGCCCCGTGGTGCAGTTCGCGCGTGGGCACGATCGCGCGCGCGGGGCGGTGCCCGCCGAAGCACTGCTCGTAGACCCGGTTGACTTCGTCCCAGAGCCCCACGTCGGGGATGTACACCGTCACGCTGGCGACGGCGGCGAGCGACGAGCCGGCCGCTTCCAGGATCTCCCTCAGGTTGCGCAGCGCCTCCCGCGCCTGGCCGGCCGCGCCGCTGGCGAGCGCGGGCCGCTCGCCGGGCGCCGCGGGCGGCAGGAACCCCAACTGCCCCGAGACGAATACGAAGCCGTTGGCGCGCACCGCCTGCGAATAATGGCCCGCTGGCGGCGTGGCCTTGTGCGTATGGATCATTTCCATGCCTGCATCCTCGTAAAGCGCGCCCTACCAGCCGCGGAATCGTTCCCAGCGGGCCACCACCCCGGGCGCCCCGGGGCGCACGACTTCATAGGCATCGTGCTGCGCGCAGGTGGCGCAGGCGTGATTGGGCACGATCCGCAGCTTCGCGCCCAGCGGCAGGTCGGGCAGGACGGCGCCGCTGCCGGGACGCACTTTGATAATGCCCTGCTCCTGGTTGGTCTCGGCCAGCAACACGTCGGGATAGACCTTGCCGTCCGCGTCGCAGACCAGGCCATATAGCTGGTCCACCCGCTGTCTGGCGGTCCCCCGGTCGCGCGACATGGCCATCCATCCGGCGTCGACCAGTATCCATCCCTTGTCGGGCTGATGGCCGATCACGGTCGTCAATACGGTGGCCGCGATGTCGTCCACCGAGCATACGCCCAGCCCCGCCATGACCAGGTCGAAGAATACGTACACGCCGGCGCGGACTTCCGTCACGCCTTCCAGGCTGCGCGCGAAATGGGCCGTGGGCGTGGACCCCACGCTGACCACCGGGCACGGCAGGCCGGCCGCGCGGATGGCCTGGGCGCAGGTGACGGCGGCCAGGCGCTCCTGTTCGGCCATGTCGGCGATCGCCTCGACGCTGTCGCAGCCGTAGGATTCGCCGGCATGCGTCATGACCCCGCGCAGGCACGCGCCCTCCTGGTGCAGCGCGCGCGCAATGGCCAGCAATTGTCCGGTGTCGCCGGGCTGCACGCCCGCGCGGTGGCCGTCGCAATCGATTTCGATCAAGGCGGGAATGGCGTCGCCGGCCTCCCGGGCCCGCCGCGCCACCGCAATCGCCGCGTCGATGCTGTCGACCACCACCGTGAGGTCGACGCCGCGCCGGCGCAGCGCCAGAACGCGGTCCAGTTTGGCGGGCGACACGCCGACGGCGTACAGCAGGTCCGTGACGCCGGCCGCCGCGAACTGCTCGGCTTCCTGCAGCGTGGAAACGGCCGCGGGCCCCTGCGGCGTGGACATGAGGCGGCGGGCGATTTCGATGGATTTGGGCGTCTTCAGGTGGGGACGCAATTGCACGCCGTGCCCCGCGATCAAGGCGTTCAGGCGTTCGATGTTGCGCGTCATGCGGGTTTCGTCCAGCAGCAGGCAGGGCGTGTCCAGGGTGTCCACGGTGGACGGGGCGGCGGTCGCTTCGGTCATGGGGGCCTCGGTATGGCGTATCGCGGAAGGACGCCGGATCGCCCGGCGTCCGCATGGACGGAGTATGGCGCAGCGCCCGCCCCGCGTGTTTAATGGCTGCTTAATCATCGATTAAGGCAAGCCTGAATGATTACCACCGACGACCTGCGCTTCTTCCTGAGCCTGGCGGCCACCCGCTCGCTGGCGGAGGCGGCGCGCGCGCTCGACGTGACGCCGCCGGCCGTCACGCAGCGGCTGCATGCGCTGGAAAAGCGGCTGGGCGTGAGGCTGGTCAACCGGTCCGGGCGCGGCACGGCGCTGACCGACGAAGGCAGGCTGCTGGCGCTGCGGGCGGAGCAGATCTGCGGCGAACTGGGCGATCTCGCGGATGAGCTGGCGGGCAGGCGCGGCGTGGTGGCGGGCCACCTGCGCGTCATCGCCCCGCTGGGCTTCGGCCAGCGCTACGTCGCGGGCCTGGTCGCGGAATTCCGCCAGCACAGCGAAAACGTCACGGCCAGCCTCCTGCTTTCCGACGGCCCGCCCCGGCTTGCCGCCGACGACTGGGACGTCATGGTGCATATCGGCGAACTGCGCGATTCGACGCTGGTCGCCTACCCGCTGGCGCCTAATCGCCGGGTCCTGTGCGCGTCGCCCGCCTACCTGGCGCGCCGCGGCGCCCCCGCCAAGCCGGAAGACCTGCGAGGGCACGACTGCATCGCCCTGCGCGAAAACGACGAAGACGTGACCTTGTGGCGGTTCAAGCAGGGCCGCGGCCCCGCCGTCGGCGTGCGCGTGTCCCCGGTGCTGTCGAGCAACGCCGGCGAAACCGCCGTGGAATGGGCGCTGGCCGGACACGGCATCATCGTGCGCTCGGAATGGGACGTGGCGGCGCACGTGGACGCGCGCCGGCTGGTGCCCCTGCTGGCCGGCTGGAGCCTGCCGCAGGCGAACATCGTGGCCCTGGTCAAGTCGCGGCAGGAACTTCCCGCGCGGACCGCGGGGTTCCTGGCCCACCTGCGCGCGGCCTTCTCCACGCCTCCCTGGCGCGACAAGCCCTAGGGCCTGCCCGGCTCAGCAGTCCAGCATGGCCTCGGCTTCGATCTCGATCAGCCATTCCGGCAGCGACAGGCCGCTGACCACGATCCAGGACGACGGCGGCGGGTCTTTCCTGAAACGGTCGCGCAGCGCCTGGGCGATCACTTCCTGGTCTTCCCGCGCCGTCTCGCAAATATAGATGCGCAGCATGATCACCTGCGCCAGCGTGCCGCCCGCCGCGGCAAGCACGCGTTCGACGTTGTCCAGCGCCGCCGCGGTCTGCTCTTGCAGCCCGGGCCCCACCGTGAGCGCGCTGGCGTCGACGCCCACCTGCCCGGACAACAGCATGCGCCGCTGCCCCGTGACGATCACGGCCTGGCTGAAACCATATTGCACGGAGTCGAACACGGTATCGGGGTTGATGACGGTCCTGGACATGGCCTGCTCCTGATGGTGCGCCGATCCGCCATTCTATCCGCGCGTCCCCTCAGGCGCCGACGCGCCCGGCGCCGCGGCGGCGCGCCGCCGGCAAGGCGGCCAGCAGCACGACCGCCCCCGCGCCCACGGCCGTCCAGAAGCCCGCGCGCACGCCATGATGGTCGACCACCCAGCCCGCCAGCGCCGCCCCCGCCGCGACGCCTGCGCCCAGCCCCGTGACCAGCCAGGTCAATCCTTCCGTCAGGCGGTGTTCCGGCACATGGCTTTCCACCAGGGCCATCGCGATGATCATCGTCGGCGCGAACGACAGGCCGGCCAGCAATACCCCCAGGGACAGCCCCAGCAGATCGCTCACCAGCAGCAGGGGAACCGTCGTGAACGCCGTCACGGCGGCGGCGACGGCCAGTTGGCGCGCGAGCGGCGCCTGGAACTTCAGGACGCCGAACACCAGGCCCGCCACGCAGGAGCCCAGCGCATAGGCGGACAGCACGAGGCTGGCGCCGGCGGGCATGTCTTGCTGCCGGGCGAAGGCGACGCTCAGAACGTCGATGGTGCCGACGATCACGCCCATGGCCGCCATCATCGCCAGCAGGGACCGCATGAGGGTCATGCGCAGCACCGACGCCTCGCGTCCCTGCCGCCCGGCCCGCACCGCGGGCGCCGTGGCCCGCTGCAGCACGAAGGCCGTGACGCCGGCCGCCAGCAGCAGCGCCGCCGTCAGCGGACCCGCTTCGGGGAAAAACACGACGCTCAGGCCCACGGACAGCGGCGGCCCGACGATGAAGCTCAGTTCGTCGGCCACCGACTCCAGCGCATAGGCCGTGCGCAACTCCGGCCTGTCGCGAAAAATCTCCGTCCACCGCGCGCGTATCATCGCGGGCATGCTGGGCAGGCTGCCCGCCAGCGCGGCGCAGACGAACAGCGCCCAGTCCGGCGCATGCCACCGCACGCAGGCGGCCAGGCCGGCCAGCGCCAGCACGCACAGGCCCGCCGCCACGGGCAGCACCCTGCCCTGGCCGTGCCGGTCGACCAGGCGCGAAATGCGGGGCGCGAGCAAGGCCGTGGCCAGCGCGAAGGTCGCCGCCACGGCGCCCGCCAGGGTGTAGGCGCCGCGCACGTCGGACAGCATCGTGATGATGCCGATGCCTATCATCGGCAAGGGCAGGCGCGCGATCGCCCCGGCCAGCACGAAACCGATGGCGCCAGGCGCCCTGAACAGCTCGCGATACGGATTGGACACCTGGAACCTTTGGATCGTGTGGACAACGGAATCGTATTCACATACATTACGTATGTCAATTTACATACGCCCCGTATGTCCCAGGAGGACGACATGCCCCGTTCCCGCGCCGAGATGATCGAAACCACTCGCGCAAAATTGCTGGCCGCCGCCCGGCGGGCCTTCCAGCAGGCGGGCTACGCGGCGACGTCCATGGACGACTTCACGGCCGCGGCCGGCCTGACGCGCGGCGCCTTGTATCACCATTTCGGCGGCAAGCAAGGCCTGCTGGCCGCGGTGGTCGAACAGATCGACGGCGAAATGGACCAGCGCCTGGATGCGGTTTCCGCGCGGGCGCCCGACGCCTGGACCGCCTTGCGCGAGCGGTGCCGCGCCTACCTCCAGATGGCGGCGGAGCCGGAGATCCGGCGCATCGTGCTGCAGGACGCGCGGGCCGTGCTGGGCCCCGCTCCCGACGCCGACCAGCGGCGGTGCCTCGCGTCGCTGGGCGCGCTGCTGCGGCGGGTAATGGACGAGAACGCCATCGAAGGGGCGGCGCCTTCGGCGCTTGCCCGGCTGATCAGCGGCAGCCTGTCCGAAAGCGCCTTCTGGATCGCCGAGGACCCCGAGGACGGATCGCGGCTGGCGCAGGCGCTGCAGGCGCTGGACCTGCTGCTGCGCGGCCTGCGGCGGCAATGAAGTCTCCGCCGCAGCGCGCCGGAATCCGCCAAAGGGGGTATGGAAGCGCGGGGGGGCATTTGCTACGCTGGCCTTACCTGGAGAGGGTCCGGCCATGAACAACAGAATCCGCGTGCTGTGCGTCCAGCCATCGTCGTTCTCGGCGCGTTTCGCGTTCCTGGCGATCGCCCTGCGGTGGACGCTGGGCGCGACGCCCCGCCCCGCCCGGCTCCTGATCGGACCCCACGATCTCGAACCGATGGGTTCCGAGGCCGAGTTCTGGCGCTTCGCCCTGCGGCACCTCGTTTCCAGCCGGTCCATCCTGGTCACCCGCGGCGATCACTGGGACGTGACGGCGTCGGTGGACGGCGACGAGGTCCGCGCCTTCGGGCGCAAGTTCGCGCTGCGGCACTGCCTCTTCTGAAACGGCGGGTTCCGATACGCCCTATGCGCCGAACGGACGCTTGCGGTGGTACATCGCCATTTCCTCGGCGGTCCAGCGCTGCCGCGCCTCTTCCTGGCAACAGGTGCGGAAAACCAGCGCGCCCACGTCCAGGAACCGCCTGATGTCCGCGTCCGACAACTTGGCCTGCACGTCCATCAGGCAATCCGCATAGGCGGAAAGAATGCCATCCCAGCGGTCGAATCTGCCCGGCGCGACGGGCTGCGTGATCATGCGCGCCATCATTTCACTATGGTCCATGCTCTGTCCCTCTCGGACGCCCCGCCGTTGCCGCGAGCGACGGCGTTCAGGCCGCGCGATCCAGCAGCAAGCGCCGTGCCCGCCGGATCGCCCCGGTGCCGCGCAAGCCGCTCTTCAACGCGAGGAGCCCTGGCGCGGCGCGGAAGGAGCATCCTGCGCGCGGCCGCGCAGCAGCGCGTCGGGATAGGCCTGCAGATAATCCGACAGCTCCCGCAGCGACCTGGCCGCGCGCGCCAGCTCCTGCAAGGCCGCGTCCGCGCTCGCCGGCAGATCGGCGTCGGGGCTGAGCACGCCCCCGACCGCGGCCAGCGATCGGCTGGCCTGCCGCAGCATGGCCTGCGCCTCCGGCGCCAGGCGGGTATCCAGGCGCTTCACCAGGCTGGCCGTGCCGCGCAGCAGATTGTTCAGTTCCGCGCCCAGCGCGTCGAACGGCACCCGGTCCAGCTTCACCAGGATGCTGTTGACCTGCTGTTGCAACTGGTCCAGGTTGTTCGGGACCGTCGGAATCAACGGCGTGTCCTCCATCTTGAACGACACCGGCTTGGCGTCCGGGAACATCGCCATGGCGACGTACAACTGGCCGGTCAGCAGATTGCCGATGCGCAGTTGCGCCCGCATGCCCTGTTCGATCATCGAGGTCAGCAGTTTTCCGCTGGGATGCTCCAGCGAAGATCCGGAATATTCCTTGATCTCGCCCATGGTCTTGGCGCCCAGGCGCTCGAGATAGAGCGTGGCTCCCACCACCGCATAGAAGCGGTTGGTCGTCCGGTCCAGCTCCAGGCCGATGGAATCCACCTGCCCGATGGCGGCGCCGTAGCTGTCGATGGGGGCCCCGACCACCAGGCCGCGGACCGATTGGTCGAAGCGCATGCGGATGCGCAGCGGCACGCCGTCCGGTTGCGCCCGCGCGGCGCCCTCGGACGGGAAGATGACGAATTCCGCGTCGGCCTTGGCCGCCACGCGTTCGCGCTGTTCGATCGTATCGAAGGCGACGCCCCCCACGATCACCGACAGCAGGGACTGCGAACGCATCTGCAGGCCGCGCGCGTCGACGCTGAAATCCACGCCGCTGGCGTTCCAGAACCGCGTGGCGCGGTTGACGTAGGCGTCATTGGGCGCGTCGATGAACACCTGCACGTCGACGCCCTCGCCGGTGCCGTCCAGGCGATAGCCCACCACCTGCCCCACCGGGATGCGCCGGTAGTACACGGGCGACCCGACGTCCAGCGAGCCCAGGTCGCGGGCCTTGAGCGTAAAGCGCTTGCCCGCCCGGTCCTGCGTCACCTCGGGCGGGATTTCCAGGCCCACGAAGGCGGACTTGGACGCGAGGCGCGCGTCTTGCCTGCCGCCGAGGGCGGCCGGATCCATGCCGATGTAGGCCCCGGACAGCAAGGTGCCCAGGCCGGACACGCCGCTCAGGGTAAGGCGGGGCCGCACCACCCAGAACTGGGTGCCTTCCTGCAGCAGGCCGCTCGCGTCCTTGTCGAGCCGCACCGTCACGATGACGCCGGAGCGGTCGGGATTGAGGGCCACGCGCTCCACGAGGCCGACGTTGACCTCCTTGTAGCGCACTTGGGTCTTGCCGGCCTCCAGCCCTTCGGCGGTCTGGAAACTGATGGTGGCCGTGGGGCCCGCGTCCATCCAGACGCGCACCACCAGGAACAACCCGCCCAAGGCCGCAATGACGGGCACCAGCCAAATCCACGACAGGCGGCGCCCCTTGCGCCTTGCGACAGGCGCATGGGCGGAGGCAGGGCCAGGCTCAGGCATAGAGGACGTCCTCTGTTGTAGCCATCCAGACACGAGGGCAGGATCCTGCCCAAGAATCGCGCCCCGCCGTCCGGCGCGCAAGTAAGGGAATTCCCGATACGGCCGCGCGGCGCGCCCGGCAAGGCCAGGCATTCACAGGTAGGATAGGCGTCCCAGAAAACAGGAAGTGTCCGTGACTATCGAAATCCGCCCCGCCGCCCCTTCGGATGCGGCCCAGATCAATGCCTTCATTACCGAGCTTGCCGTGTACGAGCGCGCCGCCCACGAGGTGATCGCCAGCGCCGACGACGTCCGGCGCACCCTGTTCGCCGAGGGCGCGCCGGCCAGGGCGCTGATGTGCCTGCTGGACGGCAAGGCCATCGGCTACGCCGTCTATTTCTACAGCTATTCGACCTGGCTGGGCAAGAACGGCATCTACCTGGAAGACCTGTACATCACGCCGGAGCACCGCGGCATCGGCGCCGGCCGCGACCTGCTGCGCCATCTGGCGCAAGACGCGGTGGCCAAGGGTTGCGGACGGCTGGAATGGAGCGTGCTGGACTGGAACACGCCCGCCATCGACTTCTACCGGTCGATCGGGGCGTTGCCGCAGGATGAATGGGTGCGCTACCGCCTCGCCGGAGACGCGTTGCAGAACTTCGCGCAAGGCCGGCGCTGACGGCCGGCGCCGGATCAGAACTCCGGCAGGTCGAACAGCGTATGCAAGGTGGAACTGGGGACGGGCACTGACGCGAGATGCTCGCGCCCGTCGTCGTCGACCAGCACGCGCACCGGGCGCGACGCCACGCTCATACCGTCCAGGCTGATGGCGGTCTCGACCTCCGCCCCGCCCTTGATGAGTTCGATGACCTCGGACGCCGCCGCCGTCACCGGCTCGGTGACCCACCCCGGCACTCCGCGTTCGGCCTGGCCCCAGCGCACATAGGCCACGTGCCCGCTGACGGGCTCTTTTCGAACGGCGACGATCACGTACAAAGACATCCAGGCCTCCCTAATGTTTGCCTGGATCGTATAACAACTCGACGCAGCCGTTATGACCGCCGGGGTCAGGGTTCGATGTCGATCGGAGCAAAGGATTTCACCAAGTCGTCCAGCCGCTTGAGCTGGGTCAGGAAGGGCTCCAGCTTGTCCAGCGGCAAGGCGCTGGGGCCGTCGCATTTCGCGTTCCTGGGATCGGGATGGGCCTCCAGGAACAAGCCCGCCAGCCCCACCGCCATGCCGGCGCGCGCCAGTTCGGCCACCTGCTCGCGGCGGCCGCCGGACGCGGCATCCAGCGCCGAACGCTGCTGCAGGGCGTGCGTCACGTCGAAAATCAGCGGACGGCCGCCGGACACCTTCTTCATCACGCCGAACCCCAGCATGTCCACGACCAGGTTGTCGTAGCCGAAGCAGGTGCCGCGGTCGCACAGGATGAGCTTGTCGTTGCCGGCCTCGGTGAACTTCTCGACGATGTTCAGCACCTGGCCCGGGCTGAGGAACTGCGGCTTCTTGATGTTGATCACGCGCTGCGTCTTGGCCAGCGCGACCACCAGGTCCGTCTGCCGGGCCAGAAAGGCGGGCAACTGCAGGATGTCGGCGACCTCGGCCACCGGAGCGGCCTGCCAGGGTTCATGCACGTCGGTGATGACCGGCACGCCGAAGGTGCTCTTGACCGCTTCGAAGATCCTCATGCCCTCTTCCAGCCCCGGGCCGCGGTAGGAATGGATGGAGGAACGGTTGGCCTTGTCGAAGGATGCCTTGAAAACGTAGGGGATGCCCAGCTTGCGCGTCACGCGCTGGTATTCCTCGCAGGCGCGCAGGGCCAGATCCCGGGATTCCAGCACGTTGATGCCGCCGAACAGCACGAAGGGACGATCGTTCGCGCAGTTGATCGAGGGGGAAATAACGACTTCTGGGGCGGTCATGGCGGGTGAATCCTGTAGAAATGAAGCAGGTGACAGTGCGTAATGTACAACCTGCCCGCCCGCGCATCGCTCTCCGCGCCGTCCCTCCCGGGCTCAGCGGCTTGAAAGCATGCGGCGCAGCACCCCGTCGCGCAGGAAGTAATGGTGGAAAAGCCCCGCCAGCGCATGCAGGAGGGCCAGGATCACGATCGTCCACGCCACGGTGTTGTGCAGCCCGCCGATGAAATGGCGGCGCTCGCGGTCGATGGCGATCAGGGTGGGCACGTCGAACAGGCCGAAGAAGGCGAAGGGCTCGCCTTGCGCCCAGCGGAACAGGAAGCCCAGCACGATCTGCGCCGCCATCAGCGCGTACAGCAGCCCGTGCGCGCCCGTGCTGGCGATGCGGAACCAGCCGGTGGTGGCCGGCGGCAGGCGCCTGCCCGCGCTCAGGCGCCAGGCCGCGCGCAGCACGAACACGGCGGCGAACAGCAGCCCGAACGAAATGTGCAGCGATTGCAGCAGGCGCCGCGTGGGCGTGCCGCGCGGCAGGAACCCCCAGGCCTCCGCCAGCGCGAACAGGCCGACCACCAGGAGGGCCGTCAGCCAGTGGAAAACGATGGTGGCCCGGTCATAGTGCGCAAGAGCGGCCGGCGCGGCGGCGGAGGAAGAAGTGGTCACAGGCTGAGCTCGAAATCCGGAGTACGGCCTGCAAGCGTATTGAGATCGGACTTACGGCGTCCTGATTGCCCGGG
Source organism: Achromobacter veterisilvae (assembly GCF_900496975.1). Taxonomy (GTDB): domain Bacteria; phylum Pseudomonadota; class Gammaproteobacteria; order Burkholderiales; family Burkholderiaceae_B; genus Achromobacter; species Achromobacter veterisilvae. The sequence continues at coordinate 204,355 of NZ_UFQC01000003.1, read as the reverse complement.
AATCAGGCATTGCCGGTATCGGACGTCCAGCTCGCCGAAAACGTCTGCGGCAGCAGGCTCAGGCTGCCCACCAGCTTTTCCACCCGCTCGTCTTCCTGGCGCATGGAATAGACCACCGCGGTCACCTCCGAGCGGCCGCCGTCGCGCTGCTGGCTTTCCACGCCGCGCAGGCGCAGGCTGTGCTTGCCCAGGGCGTTCAGCAGCTCCGCCCGCATCAGGGCTTCGTCGGCCGACGCGCAGGTCAGGGCGATGTTGTAGTAGCGCTCTTCCGTTTCCGCGTCGGGCACGTAGCGGTCCATCAGCCTGGCGCCGCTGCGCAACAGCACGTTGGTCACCAGGATCAGCGAGGTCACCGCGCCGGATTCGGCCAGGAATCCGTAGCCGGCCAGCACGCCCACGGCGCCGGTGGCCCAGATGGTGGCCGCGGCGCTCAGGCCCCGGATGGTCAGGCCGTCCCGCATGATCAGGCCGGCTCCCAGAAAGCCGATGCCCGTCACGACCTGGCTGCCCAGGCGCATGTCGCTGCTGGCGCCCAGCAACGCGGGCAAGGCGGTGTAGGCGGCCGCGCCCAGGGCGACCAGGGCGTGCGTGACGACGCCCGCGTAGTTCTGCCGCCACTGGCGCTCGAGGCCGACGGCGGCGCCGAGCAGCATGGCGAGCGTGAGGTGGATGGCGATGGAGAATTGGCTCATGGGACGCTGCGTGTTTCTTGTTCTTCCCGGAGGGGCCCGGAGAGCCGCCGCCCGCGCGGTCGGCTCAGCCCTATTATCGCCCGCTCCCCGGAAACGCCCCGTTTTCGCCCGCCTTGCGCCCCCGCGCCCCCGCCCTAGGCGTTTTCCTTCGCGGGATCGCTCACCAGCCGGTAGGCGATGGCGCCGATGATGGCGCCGGCGATGGGCGCCACCCAGAACAGCCACAGTTGCTCCAGCGCCCAGCCGCCCACGAACAGCGCGGGCCCGGTGGAACGGGCCGGATTGACCGACGTGTTCGTGACCGGGATGCTGATCAAATGGATGAGGGTGAGCGCCAGTCCGATCGGGATCCCCGCGAAACCGGCGGGCGCGCGCTTGCTGGTGGCGCCCAGGATCACGAACAGGAACCCCGCGGTCAGCACGATTTCCGCCACCAGCGCGGATGCCATCGAATACTTGCCGGGCGAATACGCGCCATAGCCGTTGGCCGCGAAATGGCTGCCCTTGAGGTCGAACCCCAGCTTGCCGCTCGCGATGCACGCCAGGACCGCCGCCGCCGCGATCGCGCCCAGGACCTGGACGATGACGTAGGGCACGATTTCCCTGGCCGGAAAACGGCCGCCCGCCACCAGGCCCACCGTGACCGCCGGGTTGAAATGCCCCCCGGAAATATGGCCCACCGCGAACACCATCGTCAGCACCGTCAGGCCGAAAGCCAGCGCCACGCCGGCGAAGCCGATGCCCAGTTCCGGAAAACCGGCCGCCAGCACCGCGGAGCCGCAGCCGCCCAATACCAGCCAGAACGTGCCGAAGAACTCCGCGCCACAGCGTTTCGATAGCGAATACATTTCAACCCCCGAAAAACGAAAATCCAACGGTATCGCGAGGCGGGGACGGCGACGTTAAAGCAATGCAAATCTTGACATTCCTTGTGCGCGGCCAGGCGCGGGCATCCCTGCCCCAAGCAAGGTAACGTCGCCGGGAGCGTTCGGGGATCGGCCGTAAGGACGAGAGAAGGCGGGCCTTCAGGGCCCGCGAGGCCCGTCGGCTTGCAATATATATTTAAACGGGCACACTACGGCCATTCGAAAGTACGGCCCCGCCACGCGGGGCCTCATCCGGCCGGCCGTGCGCAGTCTTGCGGCCGCGTCCGCGTAGGAGTGCGCGCGGTGTCTGATGTCCAGGACATGAATCCTCTTCATCGCAACAAGCGGGTGCCGTCGACGCCTGACGCGGCACGGCTCGATGCCGCCTTGCCGCTCCTCTTCTTCCCCCACATCCCAAGCGCGATTGCGTCCGCCGCCATGCGGTAGCGACTAGCCGCGGCCATTCCCTGCGGAATCGGCCGCCCGGCTTCCCCCCCCTTCTTTCTCCGTTTCCCGTCTTTCGCGGCCGTTCGCGCCGCGAGGACTGTCTTCGTGCAAACCCGTCAAGAGGCCAACACACTCCATCGACCGACTCAAGGAGCGTCACATGCGGCTAATCACCGATCAGGAACTCAACACCATGTCCACCGAAAGCAAGCGCCGCCGGCACCAGGAACTGGACCGCAAGCTTGCCGTCGCCAGCCAGCGCGGCTGGTCGTGCGCGCACCGGATCGAAGCGAGCCGCGCGAAGGTCCATGCCGCCATCCAGCAGGATGTCGAGCAAGGCCGCGATACCGAGGCCAGGACGGACAAACGGCGCGTGCGCGGCGCAGCCCGCGCGTCGAGCTAAGCGGGCCGGCCCGTATGGGCGGAAGGCGGCGGGCAGCACGCCGCGTCCCCCTCCGGGCCGCTGCTGGACCAGCGCTCGGCGTCGCGGATCAGGTATTGCAGGAACTGCGCGTAGGCCTGCTCCAGCGCCAGCGTCCAGGCGCCGTTGTCGTGCCTGGCGCAGGAAGCGCGCACGGCGCAGTTCAGCGTTTCGGCCAGCAGGCCGATCGTCGCGCCGGACATCCGGAAACAGATCGGGGCCTGACAGGAATGCCGGTGGGCGTGACGCAGCGCGCTGTCGCGCGCTTCCGCCGTGGCGTGGGTATTGGCCACGTCCCGCAGCAGCGCATTCAGCATTTCGCACCAGTCGGCCAGCAGTTCGTGCACGGCTCACCTCGCAAGGAACGCGGAGGGGAAGGCCAGGCCGGCGACGGCAGTCTTCCCGTGCTCGCGGCGAGGGGTCCGAAGATCGATGACATCCAGAAATGCAGCGTGCTTGAGCGCCATGGAAGGCCCTCCTTAGAGTGCTGTTTTATGGGCAAGCATCCACCGAAGAGCGCGAAGATATCCCAAAACTTGCGATCTTCGCACTGGCGTATACCCCTAAGCCGCGGACCGCGGGCAGGACGGGCGCGCGCCGGCCGCGGACCGGGCGAGGCCGATCCGGGGGTCAGATCTGGAGGGTCAAGCTGGGAAGTGGCGCGGGATGGGCCGGGCGGGAAGGATCGGCGCGAGTGGTTCGAGGACCGCGAAGCCATGCCCCGCCGGTGCCCAAACCACTCGCCTTTCCCGATAAGCCGTTGATTCCAAAGAAAATGCTTGCGCACAATCCTGGAGCAGAAGGCCGGTGGCAAAAGCCCGATCCACCGGAAAACAACCAACGGCTTTAATGAGTTGGTGCGAAGGAGGGGACTCGAACCCCTACACCTGTTACGGCGTCAGGACCTAAACCTGGTGCGTCTACCAATTTCGCCACCTTCGCAAAGCCAAGCCCGCTATTGTAGCTTGCTTGTTAAAATCTTGCGTCATGAATCCGCGCCTCGATGCCCTACACCCCTATCTGTTCGAAAAACTGCGGGCTTTGCTGGCTTCGGCCGCCCAGCAGCCGGACGGCCTGACGCCCATCAATCTGTCGATCGGCGAGCCCAAGCACGCCGCGCCGGAGCGCATCGGGCAGGCCATCCGCGACAATCTCGCCGGCCTGTCCGTCTACCCGTCCACCAAGGGCGACCCGGCCCTGCGCCGGGCGATTTCGGAGTGGCTGGCGCGCCGCTACAGCATTCCCGCGCCGGACCCGGAAACGCAGGTGCTGCCGGTGCTGGGCTCGCGCGAGGCGCTGTTCGCGTTCACGCAGACGGTGATCGACCCGTCGGCGAGCTCGGTGGCGATCTGCCCCAATCCGTTTTATCAGATCTACGAAGGCGCCGCGCTGCTGGCCGGCGCCACGCCCTACTTCGTGAATGCCGACCCGCTGCGCAATTTCGGCAGCGACTGGAACCAGGTTCCCGCGGAAGTCTGGAAGCAGGCGCGCATGGTTTTCGTGTGCTCGCCCGGCAATCCGGCGGGCAACGTCATGTCGCTGGACGAATGGAAGGCGCTCTTCGAACTCTCCGACCGCCACGGCTTCGCGATCGTTTCCGACGAGTGCTATTCCGAGATCTACCTGGACGAAGGCAATCCCCCGCTGGGCGGGCTGCAGGCGGCGCGCCGCCTGGGCCGCAACGACTACCGCAACCTGGTTGCGTTCTCCAGCCTGTCCAAGCGTTCCAACGTGCCGGGCCTGCGTTCCGGCTTCGTCGCGGGCGACGCGGCCCTGATCGGCCGCTTCCTGCTGTATCGCACGTATCATGGGAGCGCGATGAGCCCGCTCGTGTCCGCGGCGAGCGTCGCCGCCTGGACCGACGAAGCGCACGTGAAAGACAACCGCCGGCTGTACCGCGAAAAGTTCGACGCAGTCGTGCCCATCCTGCAGAACGTGCTCGACGTGTCCCGCCCGCAAGCCTCGTTCTACCTGTGGGCGGCCACGCCCGGGTCGGACACGGCCTTCGCGCGCGACCTTTACGGCCGGACTGGTGTTACCGTGCTGCCGGGCAGTTTCCTGGCGCGGGAGGCGCATGGCGTGAATCCCGGCCAGGGCCGCATCCGCATTGCCTTGGTGGCGCCTTTGGCTGACTGCGTGCAGGCAGCCGAACGCATCGCCCATTTTGTACATACTTCTGTTTGATCAACCCTTAAAAACTGAGCCGCTATGACTCTCGACCTGCAGACCACCATCGAAAAAGCCTGGGACGACCGGGCCAACCTGTCGCCCGCCGACGCCAGCGCCGAAGTGCGCGAAGCGGTGGAGCGCACCATCGACGGCCTGGATCTGGGCCGCTTGCGCGTCGCCGAAAAAATCAACGACGACTGGGTCGTGCACCAGTGGATCAAGAAGGCCGTGCTGCTGTCGTTCCGCCTGAGCGACAACGCCATCATGGGCCAGGCTCCGCTGCAGTTCTACGACAAGGTGCCGCTCAAGTTCTCGGAATACGGCGACAACGCCTTCAAGCAGGGCGGCTACCGCGTGGTGCCGCCGGCCGTGGCCCGCCGCGGCGCCTTCATCGCCCGCAACGTGGTGCTGATGCCCTCCTACGTGAACATCGGCGCCTACGTGGACGAAGGCACCATGGTCGACACCTGGGCCACCGTCGGCTCGTGCGCGCAGATCGGCAAGAACGTGCACCTGTCGGGCGGCGTGGGCATCGGCGGCGTGCTGGAGCCGCTGCAGGCCAACCCCACCATCATCGAAGACAACTGCTTCATCGGCGCCCGCTCGGAAGTCGTGGAAGGCGTGGTCGTGGAAGAGAACTCGGTACTGGCCATGGGCGTGTTCCTGTCGCAAAGCACCAAGATCTATGACCGCGCCACGGGCAAGATCACCTACGGCCGCGTGCCCTCGGGCTCGGTCGTGGTCCCCGGCTCGCTGCCGTCGGCCGACGGCACGCACAGCCTGGCCTGCGCCGTCATCGTCAAGCGGGTCGACGCGCAGACCCGCGCCAAGACCAGCATCAACGATCTGCTGAGGGCCTGATGAGCACATCCGCGTCCGCGCCGGCCTCCGGCGTGCTGGATCTGGTCAAGGACCTGATCGCCCGCCCGTCGGTGACGCCCGCCGATGAAGACTGCCAGGCCACGCTCGCCGCGCGCCTGGAACGCATCGGCTTCAAGTGCGAAACCATCGCCCAGGGCGGCGTGACCAACCTGTGGGCGCGGCGCGGAACCGCCGCGCCGCTGGCCGTGTTCGCCGGCCACACGGACGTGGTGCCTCCGGGCCCGCGCGAAAAGTGGGAAAGCGACCCGTTCGTGCCCACCGAACGCGGCGGCTACCTGTACGGCCGCGGCGCGGCCGACATGAAGAGCTCGATCGCCGCCTTCGTGGTGGCGGCCGAGGAATTCGTGGCGGCCCGCCCGCAGCACGGCGGTTCGATCGCGCTCTTGATCACGTCCGACGAAGAAGGCCCGTCGATCGACGGCACCGCCATCGTCTGCGACGCGCTCAAGGCGCGCGGCGAACAACTGGACTACTGCATCGTCGGCGAGCCCACCTCGGGCGACGTGCTGGGCGACATCTGCAAGAACGGCCGCCGCGGCTCGCTGTCGGGCAAGCTCACGGTCAAGGGCGTGCAGGGCCACGTGGCCTACCCCCACCTGGCGCGCAATCCCGTCCACCAGTTGGCGCCGGCCCTGGCCGAGATCGTCGGCATCGAATGGGACCGGGGCAACGAGTACTTCCCGCCCACGACGTTCCAGGTGTCGAACCTGAACTCGGGCACGGGCGCCACCAACGTGGTGCCGGGCGAGGCGGTGGCGCTGTTCAACTTCCGCTTCTCCACCGCCAGCACGCCGGAAGGCCTGAAGGCGCGCGTGCATGAAGTGCTGGACCGCCATGGCCTGGAATACGAACTGGACTGGGAACTGGGCGGCGAACCCTTCCTGACGCCGCGCGGCTCGCTCAGCGAAGCGCTGTCGTCGGCCATCAAGGACGAAACCGGCGTGACGACCGAACTGTCGACCACCGGCGGCACGTCCGACGGCCGCTTCATCGCCAAGATCTGTCCGCAGGTGATCGAGTTCGGCCCGTGCAACGCCACGATCCACAAGGTCAACGAGCGTATCGAGATTTCCTCGCTCGAACCGCTGAAAAATATCTATCGGCGCACGCTGGAAAACCTCCTGCCCGCCAAGCCGTAAACCCGTCCCGCGCTTGCCGCGCGGGCGCCCCGCCCCTCGGGAAATGCTATTTCCCGAGGGGCGGCCTCATCAAGAAAACCAGCCATGCATCCATCCCCCCGCCTAGAACTGCTGACCCTGCGCGACCTGATCCGCTACGGCGTCTCGCGCCTGAACGCCGCCCAGGTGGCGCTGGGCCACGGCAGCGACAACGCCTGGGACGAGGCCGTGTATCTCGTGCTGCATGCCCTGCACCTGCCGCTGGACACGCTGGATCCGTTCCTCGATGCGCGCGTGCTCGGCGAAGAGCGCGACCGCGTGCTGGACCTGATCGACCGCCGCGTCACCGAACGCGTGCCGGCCGCCTACCTCACCAACGAGGCCTGGCTGCGCGGCCACCGCTTCTACGTGGACGAACGCGTCATCGTGCCGCGCTCGCCCATCGCCGAACTGCTGGACGAAGGCCTGTCGCCGTGGGTGCAGGATCCGCTGGCCGTCGAGAACGTGCTGGACATGTGCACCGGCTCGGGCTGCCTGGCGATCCTGTCGGCGCTGGCGTTCCCCTACGCCCACGTGGACGCGGTGGACGTGTCTCCCGACGCGCTGGACGTGGCGCGCCGCAATGTCGACGACTACGGGCTGGCCGACCGCCTGGATCTGCATGCAAGCAATCTGTTCGACAGCCTGCCCGCGTGCCAGTACGACGTCATCGTCTGCAATCCGCCCTATGTGAACAGCGGCTCGATGAACGCCCTGCCCCAGGAATACCGCCACGAACCGGAGCTGGCGCTGGCCGGCGGCGGCGACGGCATGGACCTGGTGCGCCGCATCCTGGAAGCCGCCCCGCGCTTCCTGTCGCAAGAGGGCGTGCTGGTGCTGGAGATCGGCCACGAGCGCGACTTCTTCGAAGCCGCCTTCCCGCAGTTGTCTCCGGTGTGGCTGGACACGGAAGCGGCCTCCGACCAGCTACTGCTGCTTACCCGCGAGCAATTGACCCTGTGATACGCGCTACTGGATTGACCCTGCGCCGCGGCACGAAAGTGCTGTTGGACGGCGCCGAATTCGTCGTGCACCCGGGCGAGCGCGTGGGCATCGTCGGCAAGAACGGCGCCGGCAAGTCCACGCTGTTCGCGCTGCTGACGGGCGACCTGGACGTGGACGCCGGCACGCTGTCCATGCCCGCCGGCTGGCGCATCGCCAGCGTGAAGCAGGAACTCGAGGCGGACGAACGTCCGGCCCGCGAGTTCGTCATCGACGGCGACGTCCACCTGCGCGAACTGCAGGCGCGCCGCGCGGCGCTGACCGACGAGCAAGGCACGCAGATCGCGGAAGTGGAAGCGGCGCTGGTGGAAGCCGGCGCCTGGAGCGCGGCCTCGCGCGCCGAGCAGTTGCTGGCCGGCCTGGGCTTCAAGCCCGCCGAATGGATGCAGCCCGTGGAGAGCTTTTCCGGCGGCTGGCGCATGCGCCTGGCGCTGGCCCGCGCGCTGATGGCGCCGTCCGAACTGCTGCTGCTGGACGAGCCCACCAACCACCTGGACCTGGACGCCATGCTGTGGCTGGAGAAATGGCTGGGCGCCTATCCGGGCACCGTCATGCTGATCTCCCACGACACCGAGTTCCTGGACGCGGTCGCCAAGTCCATCCTGCACTTCGACCACGCCAAGCTGGTGCGCTACCGCGGCGGCTACGGCGACTTCCTGACGCAGCGCGCCGAACGCCTGCGCCAGGGCAACATCGCCTACGAACGCCAGACGCGCGAAGCCGCGAGGCTGCAAGGCTTCATCGACCGCTTCAAGGCCAAGGCGTCCAAGGCCAAGCAGGCGCAGAGCCGCGTCAAGGCGCTGGCGCGCATGCAGGTGCTGGCGCCCCTGCAGGCCGAAGCGGGCATCGACATCCGCATTCCCTCGCCGGAGCAGGTGCCCGACCCGCTCTTGACGCTGGAACACTTGTCGGCGGGCTACACGGACGAGGCCGGCCACGCCGTGCCCATCCTGCGCGACGTGACCCTGATGGTGCGGGCGGGCAGCCGCGTGGGCGTGCTGGGCGCCAACGGCGCCGGCAAGAGCACGCTGATCAAGACGCTGGCCGAAGAGCTGCCCGTGCAGGCCGGCGAACGCCGCGCGTCGCGCGGCCTGGCGATCGGCTATTTCCACCAGCACCAGCTCGACATGCTGGACGTGGACAGCACGCCGATCGCCCACCTGGCGCGCCTGGCTCCCGAAGCCCGCGAACAGGAACTGCGCAACTACCTGGGCGGCTTCGGTTTTTCGGGCGACACGGTGACGAGCAAGGTCGGCCCCATGTCCGGCGGCGAAAAGGCGCGCCTGGCGCTGTCGCTCATCGTCTGGCAGAAGCCCAACCTGCTGCTGCTGGACGAGCCCAGCAACCACCTGGACGTGGAAACGCGCGAGGCCCTGGCCACCGCGCTGGCGGACTTCGGCGGCAGCATGCTGCTGGTGTCGCACGACCGCCACCTGCTGCGCACCACCGTGGACAGCTTCTGGATCGTGGCGGACGGCGCGGTGCGCGAGTTCGACGGCGACCTGGAAGACTACCGGGACTGGCTGGCCGCCCGCAACGCGGGCGAACGCGCCGAGGCGGCGCGCGAAAGCGCGGCCAGCGGCGAACCGGTGATCGACCGCAAGGCGCAGCGCCGCGCCGAGGCCGAACAGCGCCAGCGCCTGTCCGCCCTGCGCAAGCCGTTGGAAGCCAGGCTTGCCAAGGTCGATGCCGAAATGGAAAAACTGCGCGCCAAGCTGCATGCGCTGGACGCGGTCATCGCCGACCCGGATCTCTATTCGGACGCGCGCCGCGCCGAACGGCAGAAGGTCATGGCCGAACATGGCGAACACGGCAAGCGCATGGACGAGCTGGAAGAACAGTGGCTGGAACTCCAGGGCTCCCTGGAAGAAATCGACCAGAGCGAAGCCTGATGCCCGGAGGCGGCCGCAGCGGCCGCCGTCTCCGCCCCGCGTCCTGATTCGTTAATCTAGTAATAATAATTATTATCATTTATACTTTCCGGCGAATTTGACTCCATCTGGCGCGGGGCGCCAGCGATATGTCTTCGCTTACGGATGTATTCCTCCGCCACTACCGAGAGGTACTGGGCTTCCTCTCGATGCGCACCGGCTCGCGTGACGAGGCCCAGGACTGCGCGCAGGACACCTGGATCAAGCTGGCGGAATTCAAGGACAGGACGCGTCCGGACAATGACCGCGCGTACGTGTTCCGCGTCGCCGCCAATATCGCCACCGACTGGCACCGCCGCCGCAGCCGCGAACTGAGCGCCACCGCCGACTACGCCGCCGCGCTGCCGGCGGCGCACGAGGCCGACACGCTGGACGTGGCCGCCGCCAACCAGACCTTGCGGCGGCTGGAAGCCGTCCTCCTCGCCCAGCCCCGGCGCAGCCTGGACGTATTCGTCCTGCATCGCCACGAAGGCCTGACCTACCGCGCCATCGCCGAACGCTACGCGATCTCCGTCAGCGCGGTGGAAAAGCACATGATGCGCATCCTGCTCGCCTGCGACCAGGCGCTGACGCCTTGAGCGCGGCGCATACCGGCCGGCGGCCGCAGACCGCCAAGGAAGCGGCATCGCGCTGGGTGATACGCCGCAGCGGCGAGACGCTGGATGCGCAGGCGCAGGCGGAATTCGATGCGTGGTACAGCGCCGATGCCCGCCATGCCGAAGCCTACGACCGGCTGTCGCGCCTGTGGCGCCGCATGGGAGAAATCGACAGCGGCAAGCTCGCCCCTCCGCGCCGCGCGCGCAAGCGCGCCGCCGCCGCGTCGCTCGCCCTGCTGGCCGCGGCGTGGCCCGCCTGGCACCTGGTGCAGAACACCCATCCGGGCGCCGACTACACCAGCGGCGCCGGGATACGGCGCGTCGCCTTGCCCGATGGCTCCAGCGCCACGCTGGACGCGCACTCGGCCATCGCCATCGACTTCTCCGCGGACAAACGCGAAGTCACGCTGCTGGCCGGAAGCGCGCTGTTCGCGGCCGCGCCGCGCGTGGCCGGCGGGCCGGCCTTCACCGTGGTCACCGCCGATGCGTCGGCCTCCGCGCTCGGCACCCGCTACGCGGTGGCGCGCGGCGGGGAAGGCACCCGCGTCACGGTGTACGAACATCGCGTGGCCGTGCAGTGCCTGGCCTGCGCGGGCAGCCAGGCGCTGGTCCTGGGCCCCGGCGACGGCGCCGAGGTATCCGCCGCCGGCATCGTCCGGGAAGCGGCGCGGCGGGAATCCGAGCCCGACTGGAGCCAGGGGCTGCTGGCGTTCAACGACGTCGCGCTGCCGGATGCGGCGGCGCGGCTGTCGCGCTACACGGGCAAGTACATTCTCGTGCTGGGCGACGCGGCGAAAAGCGTGCGCGTGTCGGGCACGGCGAACATCGGCGATCCCAAGCGCGCCTTGGAGCTGCTGCTGGCGCAGACCAAGGTGGGCATTACCGACCTGCCCGGCCTGCTCATCCTGCGCTGACGCCGTTCTCAATCGGTAAATGAGAATTGATATAAATTATTCATGACGAAATTGCTGAGGTAAACGGCATCGCGCCACGTCCTACGGCTGACATCAACACAGCCTGGACCGATTCATGCCCCTACCCTCTACCGCCGCGACCGCGCGCCGGCGCCGCGCCTCGGCGGCAATCCTTTGCGCCGCACTGGCCGCGGGCGTTCCCGCCATGGCCCAGCCCTCGGCGCGGCCCCTGTCCTACGATCTGCCCGCTCAGCCGCTGAGCGATGCGCTGCTGGCGCTGGGCCGCCAGTCCGGCCTGGAGATCTCGTTTGCGCCGGCGGCGGTCGCGGGCAAGACCGCGCCCGCCCTGCAAGGCGAATACTCGCCGCTGCTGGCGCTGGAGCGGCTGCTTGCCGGGTCGGGCCTGTCGCTGCGCGCGGACGGCCCGGGCCGCTACATTGTCTACGTCGACAAGACCAACCAGTTTTCCGCGTTGCGGCTGGACGCCGTGCGCGTCTACGGCGACCAGATCGGCGAGCGCGTCTTCACGCAGGAAGACATCGCCCAGACGCCGTCCTCGAACCGGGACATCAGTTCGCTGGTGGCGACCCACCCCGCCGTGCGCACCAACCCGGGCGCCAGCGGATCGCAGAACCGGGGCTCGCTCAGCGTCGAGGACATTTCGTTCCACGGATCCAGCCCGTATCAGAACCTGTTCCAGGTGGACGGCATGGATGCGACCAACCGCATCGACCCGGCCAGCAAGAACCTGAACCTGCAGGTCGGCAACATTCCCAGCAATCCGCAATCGTATTTCATCGACACCAGCCTGCTGGAGGAAGTGCGCGTGCACGACAGCTTCGTGCCCGTGGAGTACGGCCGGTTCACGGGCGGCGTCGTGGACGCGAGATTGCGGCGGTTCTCGGGCGAGAACCGCCTCAACCTGGACTACCGCTGGAACACGTCCAAGATGACGCAGCAGCAGGTGGCCGAAGGCGAAGAGAACAACTGGGCGCAAGGCAAGCCCGGCTACTCCCCCGAATGGAAGAAGCGCTTCTATACGGCCGTCGGCGACGTGGCCTTCAATGAAAAATCGGGCGCGGTGCTGGCCATGTCGCGGCGCGAATCGGACATCACGCGCTGGAACATGGGCGTGGACGACAAGGGCCAGCCCACGCCCGGCCAGGAGGTCTACAAGGACCGCATCGACAACTTCCTGGGCAAGTTCAGCGTGCACGCCAGCGCCGACACCATCGCGGACCTGACGCTCAAATACAGCGACCGCAGCGAGACGCTCGCCAGCGACCTGTTCCGCGAGACCCGCTGGGACAACAACCACGGCGCGCGCGGCGTGAGCGCCAATGTGGACCATCTGTTCCAGGGCGCGCGGTTGTCGCTGCAGGCCGGCTGGGACCGGTCGCTCAGCAATCGCGAATCCATCGGCGACGAGCTGGTGACCTTCCAGCCCTACAAGCTGCCGCAATACACGGCGGGCGGCTTCGGCAAGGAACAGAAGCAGCAGGACACCTGGACGCTCAGGGGCCGGATCGACCTGGACCCGGTGCGCACCGGCGCCTTCACGCACATGCCGTACGCGGGCGCCGAAGTGCAGCAGGTGAATGCCGAATTCGAACGGTTCCAGGAATCGTATTCGTACCGCCGCGCCTATGCCAGCAACGGCACCTACAAGGACTACAGCAAAGTCAGATACCTGCCCGGCACCGTGAACGTGAACTACAACACGGCGGCCCTATACCTGTCGGACCGCATCGAATGGGAGCGGCTGGCGCTGGACGCGGGAATTCGCTATGACCGGGAGACCTTCCTGGGCAGCAGCAACTTCTCGCCGCGCACGCGCCTGGACTGGGACATCTTCGGATCGGGCGACACCCTGCTCAGCGCGGGCTGGTCGCGCTACTACGGCGGCGAGATACTGGAAACCGCGCTGGAGGCGGAAATCAGCCGCCTGCGGCGGCAGGTGCTCGACGCCAAGGGCAATCCGGTGGCCGACGGCGGCAAGGAGTACTTCGTCGAATACAAGGGGCTGAAACTGCCCTACGACGACGAATGGGCGGTCTCGCTGCGGCAGCGCGCCGCGGGCATGGAGGGCGTGCTGAGCTACGTGCGCCGCAACGGCCGCGACCAATGGGCCAAGACGGGCAACGAAAGCGAGGGCTACAAGTACACCAACGAAGGGCTGTCCACCACCGACGGCGTCAGCCTGACGCTGCGCACCCTGGAGCCCTGGCGCCTGGGCGAGACCCGCTGGAACATGCTGGCGTCCTGGGGCTGGCAGAAGCGCAAGACCAACAAGGACCTGGTCGAAGGCTACACCAGCGACGCGCGCGATCCCGGCGACTTCGTGATCTACAACGGCTCGCAGATGCGCGTCATCGATCTGCCGCCCAGCTCGTTCTACCAGCCGCAGGTCGCCTCGATCGGCCTGATCGGCGCCTGGCCCCGCGCCGGGCTGGTCTGGAGCAACATGCTGAACTGGCGCAGCAAGCGCGACGCCACCATCTACGTGGGGCTGGGGCCGAAGCCCGACTACCTGGAGCGCTACGAGTCCGGCGAGGTTCCCGCGTACTGGACGTGGGACACCAAGCTGGCCTGGCAACCCGCTTTCGCGCGCAACCTGGAATTCACGGTCGAGGTGCTGAACGTACTGAACCGCACGCCCGCCGTGACGGCCAGCAACCCCAACCTCAAGACCAACCGCAGTACCTATCAATCGGGACGGGAGCTATGGCTGCAAGTCGGTTACCGCTTCTGATCCTGGGCATCGCGCTGGCGGCGGGCGCCATGCAGGCATGCGCCGCGCCGGCCGCCGCCCGGCCCGTCTGCCGCGGGCCGGCGGGCTGGGACGCGGCGTGCCTGCGCGCGCGCTACGCCGGACCTTCCACGGGCTGGCCGGCGCCGTCCATCGATCCCGGCGTTGCCTGGACGGAATGGACCGCCGTGCCGCCCCCGTCCAGTCCGCCCCTGGCCTGGACCGCCGCCAACGCCGGCCAGGCGGAACTGGCGGCGGACGTCGCGCGCCCGGACATCGTGGCCTTGGGGCAGACGCTGTTCTTCGACTCCCGCCTGTCGCGCAAGGGCCAGGTGTCCTGTGCGTCCTGCCACCTGCCGCAGCGGGCCTTTACCGACGGGCTGCCGCTGGCGGTGGGCGAAGACAGGCTGATGGGCAGGCGGCGGTCGACGCCGCTGTACGCGGCCCCCTTCGCGCCCCGGCTGTTCTGGGACGGGCGGGCCGCCACCTTGAAGGAACAAGTGCTGGGCCCCATCCACGACTCGCGCGAAATGAACCATGACGCGGCGGGCGCGGTGGCGCGGCTGCGCGATACGGATCCCTACCCCGCGCGGTTCCTGCGCGCGTTCGGCCCGGCCCCGGCGTCGCGATCGCCCGTCGATGCCGACCGCATGGCGCGTTCGCTGGCCGCCTATGTGGCCACCCTGCGTCCGGAACGCACGCGGTTCGACGACTTCATCGCCGGCGGCGCCGATGCGCTGGACGACACGGAACTGCTGGGCATGCATCTCTTCCGCACCCAGGCCCGCTGCATGAACTGCCACCATGGCGCGCTGCTGACGGACCACCGGTTCCACAACATCGGGCTGTCCTTCTATGGACGCCGCAACCAGGACCTGGGCCGCTTCGAGGTCACGCGCGACCCCGCCGACCTGGGCGCGTTCCGCACCCCCAGCCTGCGCAATGTCTCCCGGGCCGGGCCGTGGATGCACAACGGCCTGTTCGCGGACCTGAAGGGCCTGCTGCGCATGTACAACGCCGGCATGGGCAGGGACGCCGCGCCGGCCGACCCGCCGGACCCTTACGCGCCGCGCAAGTCGCCGCACATCCGGCCTCTGGACCTGAGCGCGGACGACATCGACGCCCTGCTGGCGTTCATGAAGGTCTTGTAGGGGAAAAGCGGGAAGCCCGCGCCTACGAGTAGGGACGCTCGCGCAGGCGGGTGTGGTGATCGACCACCGTGTCGATCACCTCGCGCAGGATGGTTTCGGCCAGGGCGGGCGGCACGCCCGCCTCTTCGGCCAGCCGGCGGATGCGCGCGACCTGCTGGGATTCGCGCTTGGCGTCCACCAGGTCCATGCCATGCGCTTGCTTCAGCTCGCCTATCATGTCCGTGCAACGGAAGCGCACGCCAAGCAGCAGGATGATCTGCTGGTCGATCTCATCGACTTCGGCGCGCAGCGACGCCAATTCGGCTTTCGGGGAATCGTTGTCGGCCATGTCTGTCAACCCTGAACGATATCGAGTTTCGCGATGCCCAGCGCCAAGGTCTTGGCGCCCACGTCGCGAAACTGGATTTGGGCCTGGGCGTCCTGTCCCGCTCCGCTCAAGCCGATGATCGTGCCCTCGCCGAACCGCGCGTGGCGCACGCCCTGACCTACACGATACTGCTTGTCGCCCACCGTGACGCCGGAGGCGACGCTGCGGGGTTGACGGGGCGCAATGGTATTGGTGGGCTTGCGTCCGAACGCGTCGCCGCGGTTGCCGCCGCCCCAGCCCGCGCCCGTGCTGGCAACCTGCGCCAGGCCCGCCTTGGGCGACAGCCATTTCAGGTGCTGTTCCGGGATTTCGTCCAGGAAGCGGGAACGCATCGCGTAGCGCGTCTGGCCGTGCAGCATCCGGCTTTGCGCCAGGCTGATGTACAGGCGTTCGCGCGCCCGGGTGATGGCCACGTACATGAGGCGGCGCTCTTCTTCCAGCCCGGCCGGTTCGAGAATGCTGTTCTCGTGGGGGAACAGCCCTTCTTCCAGGCCGGTGATGAAGACCGCGTCGAACTCCAGGCCCTTGGCCGCGTGCACGGTCATGAGCTGCACGGCGTCCTGGCCCTGCTGGGCCTGGTTGTCGCCCGCCTCGAGCGCCGCGTGCGACAGGAAGGCCGCCAGGGGCGTCAGGCCGTCCGTCACGATGGCCGGCGCGTCCACCACGCCCGGCATGAGCGTCGACGACGTGTCCTGTTCGGGCACGACGCCGGCCGGCAGGCCGTCGTAGTTTTCCTCGGAGGCGAACACGGCGGCCGCCGTGATCAATTCGTTCAGGTTTTCCAGGCGCTCGGCGCCCTCGCGCTCGGCCTTGTAGTGCGTGTTCAGGCCGCTGGCCTCGAGCATGTGCTCGACCATTTCGGGCAGCGGCAGGCCGCGCGTTTCCTCGATCAGGCGGTGGATCAACTGGGCGAACTGCGCCAGGTTGGAACCGCCCTTGCCGCCCACCAGGGCCACGGCCGCGTACAGGCTGGTGTCGTGCGCGCGGGCGGCGTCCGCCAGTTGTTCCAGCGTGCGCGCGCCGATGCCGCGCGTCGGGAAGTTGACGACCCGCATCCACGAGGTGTCGTCGTGGGGGTTGGCCATCAGGCGCAGGTAGGCCAGCGCGTGCTTGATTTCCTGGCGCTCGAAGAAGCGCAGGCCGCCGTAGACCTTGTAGGGAATGCCGGCGGAGAAGATGGCGTGCTCCAGCACGCGCGACTGCGCGTTGCTGCGGTAGAGCACGGCGATCTCGCGGCGCAGACTGCCCTCGTGGATCAGCGAACGGATCTCGTCCACGATCCATTGCGCCTCCATCCCGTCGGACGGCTGTTCGATGACGCGCACGGGCTCGCCTTCGCCCTGCTCGGTCCAGAGATTCTTGCCCAGCCGGCCGCTGTTGTGCCCGATCAGCGCGTTGGCCGAATCCAGGATGTGGCCATAGGAACGATAGTTCTGCTCCAGGCGGATCACGGTGCCGCGCGCGTAGTCGCGCTCGAAGTCGGCCATGTTGCCGACGTTGGCGCCGCGGAACGCATAGATGGACTGGTCGTCGTCGCCCACGGCGAAGATGGCGGCGCCGCCGCCGGCCAGCAGCCGCAGCCATTTGTACTGCAGCGTGTTGGTGTCCTGGAACTCGTCGACCAGGATGTGGCGGAACCGGCGCTGGTAATGTTCGCGCACGGGCGCGTTGCGCGACAGTAGTTCGTAGGCGCGCAGCAGCAGCTCGGCGAAGTCCACCACGCCTTCGCGCTGGCACTGGGCCTCGTAGAGCTGGTAGATCTCGACCAGGCGGCGGCGGTGGGCGTCGTAGGCCTCGACCTCCGCCGGACGCAGGCCTTCTTCCTTGGCGCCGTTGATGAAGCGCTGGACGTCGCGGGGGGGGTACTTTTCATCGTCGACGCCATTGGCCTTCATGAGGCGCTTGATGGCGGCGAGCTGGTCGGTGACGTCCAGGATCTGGAAGCTCTGCGGCAGGCCGGCATCGCGGTGATGCGCGCGCAGCATGCGGTTGCACAGGCCGTGGAAGGTGCCGATCCACAGGCCGCGCGTATCGATGGGCAGGATGGCCGACATGCGCGCCAGCATCTCGCGGGCGGCCTTGTTGGTAAACGTGACCGCCAGCAGCCCAAAAGGCGAAGCCTGGCCGGTTTGAATCAGCCAGGCCATGCGGGTGGTGAGTACCCGGGTCTTGCCGCTGCCCGCCCCGGCCAGGACCAGGGCGTGCTGCGGTTCTAAGGTTACTGCGGCGCGTTGTTCGGGATTGAGCTTCTCTAGCATCATGCCGCGTAGCGGCGCAGACGTTGAGCGAATTGCTCGAGCCCGGCGATGCCGCTTTGCTGGGCGCGCTGGCACCAGGCCTGCAGGTCATGGAGGAGCTGTTCGCTGCTGGCGCTGGAGCTTTCCCAGATGCGGCCGAGTTCGCGGCGCATCTGCACCAGCGTGGACAGCGATTTGCTCTGGGCGATGGCGCTATCCACGGCGGCCAGCGTTTCCGGCTGGAGGATGTCTTCGTTGCGGTGGATGGCGCGGCGCACCTGGTGCAGCTTGGTCCAGTCGCACTCGGTGCTGCCCTTGTTGCGCGAATCCTTCAGCTTGGCGAGTTCTTCGCGGGCCGCGCTCTTGATCACGTCCGCGTAGCGGGCCATGACTTCGTAGCGGTGCGTGATCACGCCTTGCAGGGTGCGCAGGTCGATGCCGGTCTTGGAGTCGTCCAGCTTGAGCTTGGGCGCAACCTTCTTGATCTTGGCCAGGCCGAAGAACTTCAGGATGTTGATGTAGCACCAGCCGATGTCGAATTCGTACCACTTGGCCGAGAACTTGGCCGACGTGCCGTGGGCGTGATGGTTGTTGTGCAGTTCTTCGCCGCCGATCACGATGCCCCAGGGGAACACGTTGGTGCTGGTGTCCGGGCTGTTGTAGTTGCGGTAGCCCCAGTAGTGGCCGATGCCGTTCACGACGCCTGCGGCCCAGAACGGGATCCAGGCCATCTGCACGGCCCACACCGTGACGCCGATGGCGCCGAACAGGGCGATGTCGATGGCGAGCATGGTCAGCACGCCCCACAGGCTGTGCTTGCTGTAGACGTTGCGTTCGAGCCAGTCGTCAGGCGTGCCGTGGCCGAACTTGGCCATGGTTTCCTTGTTGTTCGATTCTTCGCGATACAGCTCGGCGCCGCGGAACAGCACCTTCCAGATGCCGAACAGGATGGGCGAATGGGGATCGCCTTCCTTTTCGCACTTTGCGTGGTGCTTGCGGTGAATGGCGACCCATTCCTTGGTGACCATGCCGGTCGTCATCCAGAGCCAGAAACGGAAGAAGTGCATGACGGCCGGATGCAAATCCAGACCGCGGTGCGCTTGGCTGCGATGGAGAAAGACCGTGACCGACACGATCGTGATGTGCGTCACCACCAAGGTGAAAACGACGACTTGCCACCAAGTCGCTTGCGTCAGACCACCGGCAATGAAGGAGAGGATGTAATCCATAAAGCTGTTATGAGCCTCGCTTGAGAAGTGCCTGAAGTTTAGCTTACCTTTGCCGTCTTATGACAAGGGGGTTTCAAAATAGTTTTTGAGGGAAATCAAGGACTAAGCCCTGGTTTTCAGGCATAGACATCCCCGCTCGCGGCCGTAACGGGCGGGCGCGGGGCCAGGCCTTGCGGGCATCCGGCGCTTGGGCCGGCCGCCCCGTGCGGGCGTGGGGCGTTCACGAAGGCTAGTGGTTTTGGCTGCATTTCGCCGTTAAAGTTCCTGTCAGCCTGGGTTCCGGCCTTGCCGGGGCCGCGCCGCGGAGGGCACACTTTGGCCTTGGCCCAAACTGTCTCTTTTGCCCCACTGATGTTGCAGAACAAAATGCGTCCCCGTTTGTTTTTCGCGCTGGCCCTGGCAGGAGCGGCGCTGTCGGCGCCCGCCGCTTCCCAGACGATGAAGTCGGGAGACGTCGCCGTGCTGGCCTCGTACTACGAGATCCGCGGATCGGACTGCCTGGCTTTGCGCGCGCCCAGGGTATCCATCACCCAGGCCCCTCGCCTGGGCAAGGCCAGCATCATGCAGACGCGGGGCCAGTCCGGCAGTTCCGGGCGCTGCGCCTACAAGGCGGTGGCCGTATCCCAGGTGGTCTACCAGGCCGACCGGCCGGGCGACGATTCCCTGGCCTGGGAAGTGAAATACCAGGACAAGACCCTGGGCACCCGCCGCTACAGCGCCACGGTGGGCGTCACGCCGGGCCCCTGACCCGGCGCCCCGCCGCCGTTCAGGCCGGTTCGTCCTGCGCGCCGGCCGGGGCGGGCTCGGCTTCCGGGGCCTCGCCAGCTTCCGGGACCTCGCCAACTTCCGCGTCCGCGGCCGCCCCCTTCTTCCTGCGCTCGAACACGGCGGCGAAAAAGCCGTCGGTGCCGTGCACGTCGGGACGCAGTTGGACGTAGGGGCCTTCGAGTTTCAGGTTTTCGCAGCGGGCGGCCAGGATCTCGGCCGCGTCCAGGCGTTCGAAATCGGGATGGCTGGCCAGGAAGCGCTCGGCCTGCGCCTCGTTTTCCTCCACCAGCAGGCTGCACGTGGCGTAGACCAGGCGTCCGCCCGGCGCCACGCAGCGCGCCGCGCTGTTGAGGATGCGTTCCTGCAACTGGCCCAGCTCGGCCAGCGCCTCGGGGTGCTGGCGCCATTTCAGGTCCGGATTGCGGCGCAGGGTGCCGATCCCGCTGCACGGAGCGTCCACCAGCACACGCTGGGCCTTGCCGGCCAGGCGCTTCACGCGGGCGTCGTTTTCGTTGTCGATGACGACCGGCACCACATTGGACAGGCCGCTGCGCGCAAAGCGCGGCTTGGCGCGCGCCAGGCGCGCCGCGGACACGTCGAAGGCGTACAGGCGGCCGGTGGAGCGCATCAGCGCGCCCAGCAGCAGCGTCTTGCCGCCCGCGCCGGCGCAGAAGTCGATGATCATCTCGCCGCGGCGCGGCCCGACCAGCAGCGCCAGCAACTGGCTGCCTTCGTCCTGCACCTCGATGCTGCCGTTCTCGAATTGCGGCCAGCGATTGATGGCCGGACGGCCCTCCATGCGGATGCCCCAGGGCGAATACGGCATGGCGACGGGCTGATAGCGGCCGGCGCCCTGCTGCAATTCGGCCAGCATCGCGTCGCGCTCGACTTTCAGCGGGTTGACGCGCAGGTCCAGGCTGGCCTGGCGGTTCAGCGCCTCGATCAGCGTCTCGGGGCTGTCCATCGCGCCCAGGCGCTCGTCCAGCCAGTCGGGGATGCTGCCGCGCACCGCGCGCGGCAGCGTCGCCAGGTCGATCTGCGACACGCGCCGCAGCCATTCGGCCTCGGCGGCGTCCAGGCCTTCCGCCAGTTCGCCCGCGCCCAGGGTGGCGGCCAGGCCCAGAATGGCCAGGCGGCGCGAGGCCGGGCCGACGCCGCTTTCGCCGAACTGGCGGTAGCGGCGCAGGTGGCGCAGCACGTCATAGACGGCTTCGGCGACCTCGGAGCGGTCCCGCGCGCCCAGGTTGGGATGATGGCGCAGCCAGTGCGACAGGGCCGCGTCGGCCGGGTACGTCCATTGCAGGATTTCGCCCAGCACGCGCTGGACCTGCTCGATGCGGATGGCCGCGTACGGCTGCCGCGGGCGGCTGGGCTGGGGTTTCTGCGGCGCGCGGGCCGGATTGCCGCGCGCGTCGCCGCCGCGCGGAGCGTCGTAGGACGGGCGCTGGCCCGGGCGGCCTTCACGGCGCTCGGAACCGTAGGAGGCGCGTTCGCCGCCCCGGTCACTCCGGTCGCCGCCGCGCGGAGCGTCGTAGGACGGGCGCTGGCCCGGGCGGCCTTCGCGGCGTTCGGAACCGTAGGAGGCGCGTTCGCCGCCCCGGTCGTTCCGGTCGCCGCCGCGCGGAGCATCGTAGGACGGGCGCTGGCTCGGGCGGCCTTCGCGGCGTTCGGCGCCGTAGGAGGCGCGTTCGCCGCCCCGGTCGCTCCGGTCGCCGCCGCGCGGGGCGTCGTAGGACGGGCGCTGGCCGGGACGGCCTTCACGGCGTTCGGAACCGTAGGAGGCGCGTTCGCCGCCCCGGTCGCTCCGGTCGCCGCCGCGCGGGGCGTCTTGGGACGGGCGGCTGTCGGACCGTTCCTCGCGCTTGGCGCCAGGGCGGCCTTCACGGCCGCGCTCGGGCGCCTGCCGGGCCTCGCCCTTGGGGCGCGAGAAAAAGCTCCGGCCGTCGCGCCCTTCGGAGGCTGCCTGCTGGGCGCCTGCCGGACGAGAACGCGGAGATTGGGATTTAGTCATGGCGTATTCCAGTTGGGCGGAAGCGTTCCGCCCGGTAAATGCGATTCAGGGCCGTTCAGGCGGCCGGCGACCAGGTGAAAAGGCGTTCGGGATCGCCTTCCACGTTCACCCGGTGGTCGCTCGTCAGGGTAACCCGGCCTTCGGCCAGCCAGCGCACGGCGGCCGGAAAGGCGTGATGTTCCACCGCCAGCACGCGGTCGGCCAACGCTTCCGGGGTATCGCCGGCCAGGACGGGCACGCAGCCCTGGGCGATGATGGGGCCGTGGTCCAGCACCGGGGTGACGAAATGCACGGTGCAGCCGTGCACGCGCACGCCCGTGGCCAGCGCCTGGGCATGGGTGTGCAGGCCGGGGAACGCGGGCAGCAGCGAAGGATGGATGTTGACCAGCCGGCCGGCATAGTGGTTGACGAAGCCGGGGGTCAGGACGCGCATGAAGCCCGCCAGGATGACGTAATCGGGCTCGTAGCGGTCGATTTCGGCGGCCAGCGCCGCATCGAACGCTTCGCGGCTGGCGTAGTCCTTGTGATAGAGGGCCGCGGTGGGGATGCCCTGGTGGGCGGCCCACTCCAGGCCGCCGGCGTCCGGCCGGCTGGCGATGACGGCGGCGACGTCGGCCGGCCAGCCTTCATTGCGGCAGGCTTCGGTCAGCGCCCGCATGTTGCTGCCCCGCCCCGAGATCAGGATGACCAGGCGGCGCTTGGTGGTAGATATTTCCGGCAAGATGAGGAATTCCAAGGGAAATCGGGCCCGTCCGCCCTCGCGGCCCCGCGCGCCGGAACGGCCATGGCGCGCGGCGGAAAGGGGTGGGAACAAACCCGGAATCCAAAATTGTAAACTCTCGCTCGTGAAACCCTCGCTGCGCATCTACCGATCCCTGCCCCCGCCCGACCGGCGCGCCCCCTGCGCGCTGACGATCGGCAACTTCGACGGCGTCCACCGCGGACACCAGGCCATGCTGGCGCGCGTCTGCCAGGTGGCGCGCGAACGCGCCCTGGTGCCCGCCGTCATGACCTTCGAGCCGCATCCGCGGGAATACTTCGCCACCCTGAACCAGCGTCCCGAACTGGCGCCCACCCGGATATCCGGGCTGCGCGACAAACTGGCCGCGCTGGCGCGCTATGGCATCTCGCAGGTCGTGGTGGAGCGGTTCAACGCCCATCTGGCCGAGATGTCGGCCAATGCCTTCATCGAACAACTGCTGGTCCAGGGGCTGCACGCCAAGTGGCTGCTCGTGGGCGAGGACTTCCGCTTCGGCCACAAGCGCAGCGGGGACATCGACCTGCTGCGCGAAGCCGGCCTGCGCCATGGCTTCGAGGTGCAGACGCTGGCGGACGTGACCGACCGCCACGGCCACCGGATCTCCAGTTCCGAAGTCCGCACCGCGCTGGCGGTGGGCGACCTGGAACGCGCCCGCCATCTGCTGGGGCACCCCTTCCACATCAGCGGGCACGTGATCCACGGCCAGAAGCTGGGCCGCACGCTGGGCTTTCCCACGATGAATCTGCGGGTGGCGGAACGCTGCGCCGCGCGCTCCGGCATCTACGTGGTCCAGGTCCACGGCCTGGACGAACGCGCCCTGCCCGCCGTCGCCAGCCTGGGCGTGCGCCCCACGGTCGAGGACCGCGGCCGCGTGCTGCTCGAAGCGCACCTGCTCGACGAGACCGTCAACGCTTACGGCAAACTCGTACGCGTCGAGTTCCTGCACAAGCTGCGGGACGAAGAGAAGTTTCCCGACCTCCCTGCCCTGACGGCCGCCATCGCCGAAGACGCGCGAAACGCGCGCGCCTATTTCGCCGTTCATGGACTTTGAAGACGGGGCCGCGGACGCAAGCGCCCCGATTGCCGGCCCGGGACTTGCGCCCCTCCGCTTAATGTAGTAACGTACCTACAATCAATTCAAGCAGAGGTGCCGCCATGGCCATCACGACCCTATCCAGCCGAGAGCTGAACCAGGATGTCACCCGCGCGAAGAAAGCCGCCAAAAACGGTCCGGTATTCATCACCGACCGCGGCAGGCCCGCCCACGTGCTATTGAGCATCGAGGACTACCAGCGGCTTACCAAGCAACGCCGCAATATTGCCGATTCGCTGGCAATGCCGAGCGCCGGCGACATCGAGTTTGAACCGCAGCCCATGACCATCGGCATCCGGCCCGCTGATTTCTCATGATGTACGTGCTCGATACCAACGTCGTATCGGAATTGCGAAAAGTCCGCCTCGGCAAGGCCGATCCCAACGTAGCGGCCTGGGCCGACAGCGTCGATGCCGCCGACCTTTTCGTGTCCGTGATCACCATCATGGAGCTGGAACTTGGCGTTTTTTCGGTTGAACGCAGGGACGCCGCCCAGGGGGCCCTGCTGCGCGCGTGGCTGGAACAGCATGTTCTGCCGGAGTTTTCCGGACGCACGCTGCCGGTCGATACCGCCGTGGCGCAACGCTGCGCCCGGTTGCACGTGCCCGACAAACGCGGCGAACGCGATACGCTCATCGCGGCGACCGCGCTGGTACACGGCATGACGGTGGCGACGCGCAACGTGGCCGATTTCCAGCCCACGGGAGCGACTGTCCTCAACCCCTGGACACCCATGGGATAAGCATCGGCCACCCGCATCAAAGCCCGCCGCGCCTGGCGTTGGCTCCGGATGTCCCGGCCTTGAGGTACAGGCTGTTCCGGTCTGCTAACCTATAGCGTTTCTCAGCCGGACGCAGGCTTTTGACGTCTCTGTCGATGAGCCCGACGACGCCCCGCCTGGGCGGCCCCGACTGGGCGCTTCCGCCCCCCATCATTGATTAACAAGTAAAAACTTCAGAACCCGGTTGAACCGCCCCAGACTCGCCCGGATTCACTCTGTCTCATGGACTATAAAAAGACCCTCAACCTGCCCGATACCCCCTTCCCCATGCGGGGCGACCTCGCCCGCCGCGAGCCCGCCTGGATTTCGCAGTGGGAGGAAAACCACGTCTACCAGGCGATCCGCGCCGCCAGCCGCGGCCGGCCGCGCTTCGTGCTGCACGACGGCCCGCCCTACGCCAACGGCGACATCCATATCGGCCATGCGGTCAACAAGATTCTGAAGGACATCATCGTCAAGAGCCGCAACATGGCCGGCTACGACGCGCACTACGTGCCGGGCTGGGACTGCCACGGCATGCCGATCGAGATCCAGATCGAAAAGAAATACGGCAAGCACCTGCCCGTGGCCGAAGTGCAGTCCAAGGCCCGCGCCTACGCGCTCGAACAGATCGACCGCCAGCGCAAGGACTTCAAGCGCCTGGGCGTGCTGGGCGAGTGGGATCGTCCCTACATGACGATGAACTTCAGCAATGAAGCCGACGAGATCCGCGCGCTGGGCCGCATCCTGGACAAGGGCTACGTATTCCGCGGCCTGAAGCCCGTGAACTGGTGTTTCGACTGCGGCTCGGCGCTGGCCGAAGCCGAGGTCGAATACGCCGACCGCGTCGACCCGGCGGTGGACGTGGCCTTCCCGTTCGCCGACCGCCCGGCGCTGGCCAAGGCCTTCGGCCTGGAATCGGTGGACGACGGCGCCATCGTCATCTGGACCACCACGCCCTGGACCATTCCGTCGAACCAGGCGCTGAACCTGCATCCCGAGATCGAATACGCGCTGGTGCGCGTGTCGCCCGCGCCCAAGTTCGGCCCGCTGCTGCTGATCGCCAAGGAACGCGTCGAAGCCTGCCTGAAGGACTGGGGCCTGGAAGGCGAAGTCATCGCCACCGCCGCGGGCGCCGCGCTGTCCGGCATCGAGTTCCGCCATCCGCTGGCGCAGTTCAACGCCGCGTACGACCGCAAGGCGCCCATCTACCTGGGCGACTACGTGACGGCCGACTCCGGCACGGGCGTGGTGCACTCGGCCCCCGCCTACGGTATCGAAGACTTCATGTCGTGCAAAGAGCACGGCATGAAAGACACCGACTTCATCAGCCCCGTGATGGGCGACGGCAAGTACGCGGACAGCCTGGCGCTGTTCGGCGGCCTGTCCATCTGGGACGCCAACCCCAAGATCGTCGAGGCCCTGAAGGAAGCCGGCGCGCTGATGCACGTCGAAAAGCACAAGCACAGCTACATGCACTGCTGGCGCCACAAGACGCCGATCATCTACCGCGCCACCAGCCAGTGGTTCGCCGGCATGGACGTGGCCCCCACCGACGGCGGCCCGACCCTGCGCGAATCGGCGCTGGCCGGCATCGACGCCACGGCCTTCTATCCGGCCTGGGGCCGCGCCCGCCTGCACGCCATGATCGCCAACCGTCCGGACTGGACCCTGTCGCGCCAGCGCCAGTGGGGCGTGCCCATGGCCTTCTTCGTGCACAAGGAAACGGGCGAGCTGCATCCGCGCACCAGCGAACTGCTGGAACAGGTGGCGCAGCGCGTCGAAAAAGGCGGCATCGAGGCCTGGCAGGCGCTGGACCCGCGCGAACTGCTGGGAGACGAAGCCGATCTCTACGAAAAGAACCGCGACACGCTGGACGTGTGGTTCGATTCGGGCAGCACGCACGCCACGGTGCTGGGCGGCAAGGACGGCGACTTCGCCGGTTCGCACGGCGCCGAACTGGCCTGGCCCGCCGACCTGTACCTGGAAGGTTCCGACCAGCACCGCGGCTGGTTCCATTCGTCGCTGCTGACCGGCTGCATGCTGTACGGCCAGCCGCCCTACAAGGCCCTGCTGACGCACGGCTTCGTGGTGGACGGCCAGGGCCGCAAGATGAGCAAGTCGGTGGGCAACGTGATCGCCCCGCAGAAGGTGTCCGATTCCCTGGGCGCGGAAATCCTGCGCCTGTGGGTGGCCTCCACCGACTACTCGGGCGAACTGTCGATTTCCGACGAGATCCTCAAGCGCGTGGTCGAAGGCTACCGCCGCATCCGCAACACGCTGCGCTTCCTGCTGGCCAACCTGGCCGACTTCGACGCCGTGTCGCAGGCCGTGCCCTACGGCGAACTGTTCGAGATCGACCGCTACGCGCTGGCCATGACGGCCCAGATGCAGGCTGAAGTCCAGGCCAACTACGAACGCTACGATTTCCACCCGGCCGTCTCCCGCCTGCAGACCTTCTGCTCGGAAGACCTGGGCGCGTTCTACCTGGACATCCTGAAAGACCGCCTGTACACGTCCGCCGTGGACAGCCGCGCCCGCCGTTCGGCCCAGACGGCCCTGCTTGATATCACGCAGACGCTGCTGAAGCTGATGGCCCCGATCCTGTCGTTCACGGCCGAAGAGGCCTGGAAGGAACTGGCCGGCTCCGCGCTGAAGAACCAGGCCGACGCCGCCCGCGTCACCATCTTCACCGAGGTCTACCACGTGCTGCCGCCGTTCGCCGACGCCGACGCGCTGTCGGCCAAGTGGACGCGCCTGCGCGCCATCCGGGCCGAAGTGCAGCGCAAGCTGGAAGAAGTCCGCACGGCCGGCGACATCGGTTCGTCGCTGCAGGCCGAAGTGGACCTCTACGCCAACGGCCAGGACCATGAACTGCTGGCCAGCCTGGGCGACGACCTGCGCTTCGTGCTGATCGTCTCGCGCGCCACCGTGCACGCGGGCGAAGGCGAGACCCGCATCGACGTCACGCCCTCGGCGCACAAGAAATGCGAGCGCTGCTGGCACTGGCGCCTGGACGTGGGCCAGGACGCGGACCATCCCGATATCTGCGGCCGCTGCGTGTCCAACCTGTTCGGCTCGGGCGAAGCCCGCGACAAGGCCTGACCATGGCAGGGCCCGCCGACACCGGCGTCCCGTCCGGCTCCCGCCCCGCGCCGGCGCGCGTGGGGCGCTGGCTGGCCATCGCGCTGGCGATCATCGTGCTGGACCAGTTGACCAAGGTCTACTTCAACACGGCGTACCAGTACGGCCAGCGGGTCCACCTGCTGCCCTTCTTCGACTTCACCCTGGTGTACAACCGGGGCGCGGCGTTCAGCTTCCTGGCGTCCGAGGAAGGCTGGCAGCGCTGGCTGTTCACCGGCCTGGGCTGCGTGGCGGCGGTGGTCATCACCGTCATCCTGCGGCGCACCCACGGCCAGCCGCGCTTCAGCCTGGCCCTGACGCTGATCCTGGGCGGCGCCATCGGCAACGTCATCGACCGGGTCGTCTACGGCCACGTGGTGGACTTTCTGCTCTTCTACTGGAACGACTGGCAGTTCCCCGCCTTCAACCTGGCCGACGTGGGCATCACCTGCGGCGCCGTGCTGCTGGTGCTGGACGAACTGCTGCGCGCGCGCAAGCCGCCCCGGGCCTGAACGCCCCGGCCGGGGCCCCCGCCCCGGCGGCTTTTGTCCCGTTTGATGCCCCCTGAATGCATGGCGAACGGCGCAATGCCGCAATGCAGAATAAAATCACTGTCCATTCCTCGTTTTCACGGCGCTGAACCCGCCGCCCAGTCCTCATGCTCGATCTCGCCCGCAAACGCATCGTCCTCGGCCTGACCGGGGGCATCGCCTGCTACAAAATCGCCGAGCTGGTGCGGCGCATGACCGAACAAGGCGCCACGGTCGACGTGGTGATGACCGAAGCGGCCACGCACTTCATCACGCCCGTCACCATGCAGGCCCTGTCGGGGCGGCCGGTGTTCGTGGACGCCTGGGACGCCCGCGTGCCCAACAACATGGCGCACATCGACCTGACGCGCGGCGCGGACGCCGTGCTGATCGCCCCCGCCAGCGCCGACTTCATGGCCAAGCTGGCGCACGGCATGGCCGACGACCTGCTGTCCACGCTGTGCCTGGCGCGCGCCTGTCCGCTACTGGCGGCGCCGGCCATGAACCGCGAAATGTGGGCCAACCCCGCCACGCAGCGCAACGTCGAGCAACTGCGCGCCGACGGTATCAGCGTTCTCGGCCCCTCGGCCGGCGAACAGGCTTGCGGCGAAACCGGCGACGGCCGGATGCTGGAAGCGCACGAACTGCTGACCGACCTGATCGCCTTCTTCCAGCCCAAGCTGCTGGCCGGCCGCCACGTGCTGCTGACCGCCGGCCCCACTTCCGAGCCCGTGGACCCGGTGCGCGTGCTGAGCAACCGCTCTTCCGGCAAGACGGGCTACGCCCTGGCGCGCGCCGCGCGCGAGGCCGGCGCCCGCGTCACGCTGATTTCCGGCGCGACCTTCCTGCCGGTGCCGCGCGGCGTCACCGCGCTGTCGGTCACCACCGCGCGCCAGATGCATGACGCCGTGATGGCCAGCGCCGCCGACGCCGACATCTTCATCGCCGTGGCCGCCGTGGCGGACTGGCGCGTGAAGAACGTCAGCACTCAGAAACTGAAGAAGACCAGCGAGGGTGGCGGCGCCCCCGTCATGGAATTCGAACCCAACCCGGACATCCTGGCCGAAGTGGCCAAGCTGCCCAACGGCCCGTGGTGCGTGGGGTTCGCCGCGGAAACCGAAAAACTGGCCGAACACGCCGAAGCCAAGCGCGCGCGCAAGGGCATCCCGCTGCTGGTGGGCAACCTGGCGCACAAGGTGATGGACGCCGACACCACCGAACTGGTGCTGTTCGACGAGCAAGGCGTGCACCCCCTGCCCGCCGCCGGCAAGCTGGACGCGGCGCGGCGGCTGATCGCGGAGATCGCGGCAAGGGTGCCGGACAGATAGCAAAAAAGCCAGGCTGAACCTGGCTTTTTTTCTTGGGGGATTCGCTGGGGTGCTTTTGGGTGTCAGACACCCGTGGGATGCCTTCCTGGATTGAAGGGCATCGCATCAGGGTGTCTGACACCTCCAGAGAAGTGCCTGACACCCTGTGCAGCCAGGTGTCTGACACCCGTACGAGACGCACTCCATGTCGCCCCCGCGCCTCCCGGGTGTCTGACACCCACAACAACCCGAGGAATGCGCAGCCAGGTGTCTGACACCCGTACGAGACGCACTCCATGTCACCCCGGCGCCTCCCGGGTGTCTGACACCCGGCAAGACCCTATCCCCCTGGACCAGCACTTCATCAGGGTGTCAGACACTGACCACCGACACCGCTCACTCCAGGCTGATGTTCGCCGCCTTGACGATGTCCGCCCATTGCTGGCGGTCCTTTTCCAGGAACTGGCCGAACTGTTCGGGCGTCATGCCGGTGACCGGCTCGGAACCCAGGCCGGCCATCTTCTCGATCAGCGCGGGCTGCTTCAGCACGTCCTGCAAGGCGGCGTAGTACGCGGCCAGCACGTCGGCGGGCAGGCCGGCGGGCGCGAACACGCCCTGCCACGTCGGCATGTCGAATCCCTTCAGGCCCTGCTCGTCCAGCGTGGGCACGCCGGGCAGTTGCGGCGCGCGCTTGAGCGACGCGACGGCGATGGCCTTCACCTTGCCTTGCGAGGCCAGCGGCGCCGCGGTGGAGATGTTGTCCATCGTCATCGCGATGTGGCCGCCCAGCAGGTCGGTGATGACGGGCGCCGCGCCGCGGTACGCGGCATGCGGCACCTTCACGCCCAGCTTGTACAGCATGGTCTCGGCGATCAGGTGGTTGGAAATGCCCACGCCGGCCGTGCCGTAGGTGGCGGTCGGCGTCTTCTGGAAGTATTCCTTCAGCTCGGCCAGGTTGCTGGCCGGCACGTCGTTGTTCACGATGACCACGTTGGGCTGCACGGCGGCCAGCGTGATCGGCGTGAAGTCGGCGGGCTTGTAGTTGGTGCCCTTGGGGTTCAGGACGTGGGTGATGGCCATGGAACCGGCTGCGGCGATGCCGATGGTGTAGCCGTCGGCCGGCGATTGGCTCAGGCGGTACGCCATGATGTTGCCGCCGGCGCCGGCCAGGTTTTCGACGACCACCGGCTGGCCCAGGCGCTGCGACAGCGGTTCGGCCAAGAGGCGCGCCAGCGTGTCGGCCGAACCGCCGGGCGCGAAGCCCACCAGCAGCCGCACGGGCTTGGCGGGTTTCCAGGCGTCGGCGGCCAGGGCCGGCGCGGCCGCCAGGGCAGAGGCAGCGAACAGTGCGCCGGCGGCGCGGTGAAGGGTACGGCTGAACATGAAGATGACTCCCAACAATATTTGATTTCGGCGGGTGTCAGACACCCTTGGAATAGCTTCTTGAATTGAAGGCTGTCTCACTAGGGTGTCAGACACGCCGAGGGTTTTGGCTGTCAGACACCCGGGCTGAGGATTTGCGCCAGCGTCTGCGCGACCAGGCGGTTCGACAGCAGCACGGGACGGCCCGAGGCCCGCGCCACCGCCTGCCGCATGCGTTCGGCATAGCCCATACAGTGCATGACGATCAGGTCGCAGGACGCGAGGTCGCGGCCCGCCTGTTCGAAGTTGCGCGCCGCCCGCTCCGAGTCGGCCTCGTAGGGCGAGGCGTGCGCGATCAGGGTGTCGCAGTCCAGCGGCACGACCATGTGGAAGGCATCGACCTGCGCTTCCAGCGGCACCACCAGCCCGACCTTGCGGCAATGCGCCGCCAGGCCGGCGACCAGGTGGTCCACGACCTGCTGCGGTTCGACCACCAGCGTGCGCATCGGCGCGATGGCCGTGCCCGTGCACAGCGGCACCAGCACGTCGTAGCCCGCGGCGTCGGCCTGGCCCATGACCTGCGCCAGCCTCGCCTCGGCGGCCGCGGCGTCCAGTTCGATCTGCGCCCCGTCGCGCATGCGCGTGGCGAACCGGTATTGGCCCTCGCGAGGCGCCAGGGCGGCAAGCGCCGCGGCGTCCAGGCCGTCCAGCGCGCCGAATTCGTCGATGCGCACGTGCGCGCCCAGAAGCGGCGCCATTTCAGGCACCACGTCGCTGCGCGGCGATTGCCCGATGGTGAAGAACGCCACGCGCCGCTGCGGATGATCAATCATGCCGCCTCCCCCGCTTCGCGGCCCACGGTCTGCAAATGCGCCATCGAACCGTAGCGGGCCTGCAGCGCGGCCCATTCGGCCTCGTCCGAGAAGGCCATGGCGCCCTGCCCGAACAGCTTGGCGATCTCGATGCAGAACCGCATGGCGACGTCGGCGTCCACGGCGTTGGTGACGCCGGTGGCGCAGCCCGGCACGGTGGTCTGCGCGGTCAGCGCCACGCCCACCACCGGCGCGTCCGTGACGATGGCGGGCTGCATCAGCGAATTCACGTGCCACAGGCCGTTTTCGTAGGGGGTGATGTCCTGCGTGGTCAGCGGCAAGGTCACCGGCAATTCGCCGCTGACCCAGCCCATCACGTCCAGCATGGTTTCGGGAATGCGCAGCAGATAGCCCTGCCTGGCCACCGGCGTCAGCGCCACGCCGCGCTTGTTGACCAGGCGGTTGCCGCGCGTCGTGTCGACCGACAGGATCGCGTCCATGCGCGGATCGACTTCGTGCGACATCATCTCGCGCATGGGGAACGGCGAACGCATCATGGGCACGGGGTGATGCGGACGCGTGCCGGCGCGCGGGCAGATGTGCGTGCGGATGCGCACCGTGCCGGGCAGCACGTCGCCCTGCCGGGCCATGGCCATCAGTTTGAACGCCGCGGCGATGGCGACCACCGCGCCGTCGCTGTCGGACACCAGGCCCGTGACCGCGGGGCGCGCCCCGATTCCGCCCAGGCGGCCCACGATGCCCAGTTGCGGCGCCGCGTCGTCGGCGCCCGGGATGACGATCGAAAGAAAATCCGTGGCGGCGCCGTCGCGCTCCAGCCGGGTCACTTCCACCTCGCAGTCGCCGGCCTCGCGCAGCCGCTGCGCCACCGCCTCGCCCGTCACGTGGGCGGAGGACAGGAGTTCGATCGTATCGATGACCTGTTTCATACCGGGATCTCCAGCAGGCCCGGACGGAATGCGCGAGGCTCTTTCTGCCCGAGAAACAGCAGGGCGTCGTGCGGACCGATCAGCGCGACCTTGTCCTCGCGCACGCGCAGCCCCGACCCTTCCGGCAGGCCCAGGACGGGCATGCCGGGATTCAGCGTGCAGAATTCCGCCAGGCGCTGGGCGCGGGTTTCGCCCCGGTGTCCGGGCGGATGGGCGTTGGTGTAATGCGGGTTGATCTGGAAAGGCAGCAGGCCCAGCGCGTCGAAGCCTTCCGGATCCGCGATGGGCATGTCGTTCGTGGTGCAGATGCTCGGGCAGGCCAGGTTGGACCCGGCGCTCCATCCCAGGTAGGCCGCGCCCTGGCGCACGCAGCGGGCGACGACGTCGAGCAGCCCCTGGCGGCGCAACTGCCCCAGCAGGTTGAAGGTGTTGCCGCCGCCCACGATGATGAGGGCGGCGCCTTCCAGCGCGGCCACCGGATCCCCGGCGCGGTGCAGGCCCTGGATATCCAGGCCGGTGTCGGCCAGCGCCGAAGCCACCAGCGCGGTGTAGTCGTCCCAATCGCGGGTCACGCCGGCGTACGGCACGAAGACGGCCGGCGCGCCTTGCGGCAGCGACGCGACCAGTTCGCGGATGTCGGGCAGCGCGTGCGCCAGGTAGCCGGCGTCGCTGCTGGAATTGCTGAGGAGCAGGAGGTTCATGCGGGGATTTCCGAAAGGGAGTTTGGAGATTCAGGCAAGCCAATAGGGATCGTTCAGTTCGCGCCCCAACGCCCCTACCTGCTGCAATACGGATTCGCGCAGCCGCGCGACGCGCTCGGCGTCGGCCTGGAAGGAGACGAAGGACAGGCACAGGCCGCGCAGTTCGCCGGTGGACGGGTCGCGCACCGCCGCGGCCACCGCGCCGATGCCGGGCATGGCCTGGTCGATGGCGACGCCGCAGCGGTCCGCGCGGATGCGCGCCACCACGCGGGCCAGTTCGCCCACGGTGGCGGGGCAATCCCGCCCTTCCACGGGCAGCGGCCGGTCCGCGTCGGCGCCGTACAGCGCCTGGAATTCGGCCTCGTTCAGGCGCGACAGCAGCGCCCGGCCCATGGCGGTGCCCGAGGCGGCCCGGCGCGAGCCCGGCGGCGACAGCACCTGCACCGGGTGCGAGCCGTTGAGCCGTTGCAGCACCACGGTTTCGCGCTGGTTCAGGGTGGACAGGTAGGCGGTCAGGCCGCTGTCGTCGGACAGCCACACCAGCACGGCCCGGCAGGCGTCGTCCAGCGGCGTGGCCGCCATGCCGGCCCGCGCGACCTGGGCCAGTAGCGCGCCCGGCCGGTAGCGGCGCGTGGCGGCATCCTGGTCCAGCAACCCGTAGCTCTGCATTTGGTTGAGCAAGCGCGACGCCGTGCTCTTGGGCAGGGCCAGGCGCCCCGCCACATCCGTGAAGCTCAGTTCCGTCGCGCCGTCCGCATACAGCGCCAACACGCGCTGCACACCATCCAATATGCTCATAATAGTTCCAAAATAAGGAACTGATGTTCCTTAATAAAGAACAAGCATAATGCACGCGCGGAATCAGGGTCAAGACGCGCCCCGCCCGGCGCGAGAAGCGCGGGCTGCAAGCCTTGCGAACGGGGGAAACGGCGATCGCCGGCTTCGCCGCGGAAGCCGGACGGGAACGGCGGGGATCAGCCTTGCGGGACCAGCGCCTTGGAAGGGAGGTCGCTGAACAGCTTGATGAGATCGACGTCGCGGTTCACGCCCAGTTTGCGCATGGCGCTGCGCTTCTGGGTGCTGACGGTCTGGACGCTGCGGTGCAGGCGCTCGGCGATCTCGGTGATGGTGCCGCCCGCGCAGAACAGCCGGACGATCTCTGCCTCACGGGGCGTCAGCCTGTCGGTTTCCGCCACCATCATGGTTTCCAGCAGCATGTCCTTGATGAGCGGCGAGTAATACCGCCGGCCGCCGTGGGCGGCGTAGACGCCGTCGACCAGCCGATCCATCGAATCCGACTTGCTGACCACGGCCTTGACGCCATGCTTGACGATCGCGAGCAGCAGCGCCGGGTTGTCGACCATCGTGTAGAGCACCAGGCGCAGATCCAGCCAGCGGCGGCGCAGGTGCGAGATCAGCACGAGGCCGTCGCCGTGGCTGCCGCCGGGCATGGCGTAGTCCAGCACCAGCACGTCGCAGGAATGCCTGTCCAGCAACGCGATCAATTCGGTGGAGTCGGTCGCCTGCCCGACGATCCGCATGGCGGGGTTGCGCTCCAGTTCGGAAGCCAGGCCCCGCAGCACCACAGGGTGATCGTCTGCAATTGCCACACGTATGCTGAGATCG
Source organism: Achromobacter veterisilvae (assembly GCF_900496975.1). Taxonomy (GTDB): domain Bacteria; phylum Pseudomonadota; class Gammaproteobacteria; order Burkholderiales; family Burkholderiaceae_B; genus Achromobacter; species Achromobacter veterisilvae. The sequence goes on along the minus strand of NZ_UFQC01000003.1, from coordinate 169,745 downwards.
GACACCGCTACTCCCGCTGATCGAACGCCATGATGCAAGCGCCTCGTTTTGCGCTGCCTGCCCTTGGGCATGAGTGCGGGAAATTCTAAACGACGGTCCGCGGCAAAAAGGGCGGAAAACAGCAAGCTTCGCGGCGCCGGGCGACGCCCCGGCAGGGCGAAAAAGCGATTCCGCGCGGCACAAACCCAATACCGGCAAGGGCGCGCCGCCGGCCGGCCCCGCAACGCCGCGCTTCTACGTTTTAGTACTACTTGTTCATTTAATTCAGATCATTACTAGATCCTCCGGGCGTCGCGCTACCTATAGTTTGTAGGTCTGCAACATTGCTCAACAGCCCGCGCCAGCACTGGGCTCACGGCCCGGTCCGTCCGGCAAAAAAGGATCGGTCCCAGCGGACCGGTAGCACGTTCATGCCGTTCCCCCCTCCCTTCCCACCGGCCGGACGCCGCCTGCGCATCGGCCTGGCCTGCCTGCTGTTCTCCGCCGCGCCGCCCGCCGCCCACGCCCAGATTCCCGACGCCGGCCGGTCGATGCGCGACATCGAAAGCACCGCGCCCGCCATCGCGCCGCGGCCCGCGCGGCCGACGCTGGACGACTCCGCCACGCCGCCCGCCGCGCCGTCGGCGACCGGCCAGGCGGCCGGCCCCCGGCTGGCCCTGCGGCGCTTCACGCTGACCGGCAACCGCGTCTACGGCGACGACGAACTGCAAGCGGCGCTGGCGGACCTGGCGGGCACCGAACAGGACCTGGACGGCCTGCGCGCCGCCGCCGACCGCATCACCCGCTACTACCAGGACCGCGGCTATCTGCTGGCGCGCGCCTATCTGCCGCCGCAGGATATCCAGGACGGCGTCGTCAATATCGCGGTGCAGGAAGGCGTGTACGACGACATCGCGCTCGACAACCGCTCGCGCGTGGACGACGCGGTGCTGCGCCGGGGGCTTTCGTCCCTGAACACCGGCGACGCCGTGCACATAGGCCGCCTGGAAAGCCTGCTGCAACGCCTGGGCGACCTGCCCGGCGCCGCCGTGCAGGGCACGCTGCGCCCCGGCTCCGCGCCGGGGTCGACCACGCTGCGCATCGACGCCGAACCCGCCCCGCTGGCAACGGGCAGCCTCGAAGCCGACAACTTCGGCGGCTACTACACGGGCGAGTACCGCCTGAGCGGCAACCTGGACATCGACAGCCCCCTGCGCCTGGGCGACCAGCTCGGCCTGCGCCTGTTGTCCAGCGACCGGCGCCAGCGCTACTACCAGGCTTCCTACCGGGTGCCCGTGGGGCCCGCGCTGACCCGCCTGGGCCTGAGCCTGTCCCACATGCGCTATGAACTGGGCCGCGACTTCACCATCCTGGAGGCGCACGGCACCGCGCGCACCACCGGCTTCTTCGTCGAGCAGCCGCTCGTCTACGGCCGCCATTTCCGGCTGCGCGCGCAACTGCTGTACGAAGACAAGCGCCTGAGCGACGCCATGGACCTGTTTTCCATCCGCGACGGCAAGCGCGTGCAAATCACCACCGCCTCGCTGTCGGCCACCGGCGAAGACGGCCTGTTCGGCGGCGGACGCAGCGCCGGCTTCCTGTCCCTGGGTTGGGGGTCGCTGCGGCTGGACAGCCCGCGCCTGCGCGCCAGCGACCAGGCCTACACCCGCAGCGCGGGCGGCTTCGGCAAGGCCAACCTGACGCTGCTGCGCCAGCAGAACCTGGCCGGGCCTTTCATGCTGTATGGGCAGTTCAACGCCCAACTGGCGTCCAGGAACCTCGACGGTTCCGAGGAATTCAGCCTGGGCGGCCCCTATGGCGTGCGCGCCTTCGCCAACGGCGAGGCCAGCGGCGACCAGGGCTGGCAGGCCACCGCCGAACTGCGCTATCTGCCCGCGCCCGGCCTGCAATTGGCGGCATTCGCCGACGCGGGCCGCGTCACCGTCAACCGGCGCCCCTGGAACGACGCCCGCAACGTCCGGCGGCTGTCCGCCGCCGGGCTGAGCCTGACCCAATCCGGCCCGCGGCACCAGGTAATGGCCGCCGTGGCCTGGCCCATCCAGAAGGAAGACGAACACAGCGGCCCACGGGCGGAACCGCGATTCTGGCTGCGCGCCAAGCGGTACTTCTGACCGGCCGTTCCCGAGTGCTGTCGCACCGCGCCCGGCCACGCCGGGCGCGTTCTCCAACCCCTAAGGAAAGACATGAACAAGACCCATGCAGTGATATGGAACGCCAGCAAGGCATGCTGGACCGTGGCCAGCGAATGCGCCCGCCGGCGCGGCAAGTCCGGCGTGACGGGCGCGCGCCTGGTCGCCGCGGCGCTGGCCGCGGCGGGCCTGACGGCGTTGGCGCCGTCCGCGCTCGCGGGCCCGACGGGCGGCAAGGTCACCCACGGCAACGCCGCCATCTGGCAAAACGCCACGGACACGATCATCAACCAAAGCTCGTCGAAGGCCGTCATCGATTGGCAGTCCTTCGACGTCAACGGCAATGAACGCGTAACGTTCAACCAGATGAGCGCGAACGACATGACATTGAACTATGTCAGCGGCGGGGGCCCCCAAAGTTCGATCCGCGGCTCCATCAACGCCCTGGGCAAGGTGTTCCTGGTAAATCCGAACGGCATCGTGTTCGGCGCCGGCGCACAGGTCAACGTGGGCGGCCTGGTCGCGTCCACGCGGAGCATCGACCCTTCCGCGTTCATGAACAACGCCAACGGCGTGTTCGCGTTCGATGCGGGCCCCGTTTCCAACGGCCGGATCGAGAACTACGGCGCCATCCGCGCCTCCGCGGGCGGCGAGATCGCGCTGCTGGGCGCCCATGCCGTCAACTACGGCACGCTGCAAGCCGACGGCGGCTCGGTCGCCCTGGGCGGCGGCCAGGCGTTCACGCTGCGCATGGGCAACGGACCGCTCAGCCTGGAAATCAGCGCCCCTTCCGCCTACGCCCTGGCCAGCAACGCCGGCACGATCCGGGCCAACGGCGGCCAGGTGGCTTTGCAGGCCCGCCATTCCGGGCCGGCCAGCCCGTACGAAACCGTGGTCAACAACAGCGGCGTCATCGAAGCCAAGACGCTGAACAACCGCAGCGGCAGGATCGTGCTTGACGGCGGCGACCGCGGGCTGGTGCAAGTGGCGGGCAGCCTGAACGCCAGCGCCCTGGCCACCTACGGCAACGGCGGCACCGTCGACGTAATGGGCGAACACGTGGCCGTGCGCCTGGCCACCCAGGTCGACACCCGCGCCAGCAACGGCAGCACCGGCACGTTCCGCATCCGCAGCGCGGCCGTCAATGTCGAAAACACGGCCACGGCGGCCCAGCCCACGATCCACGCCGATACGCTGGCGCACAATCTCGCCACCACCAATGTCGAACTGCGCAGCACCGCTGGCGACGTGGTGGTGAACGCGCCGATCGCGTGGGCCAGCGGCAACGCGCTGACCCTGGACGCGCGGCACGGCGGCGCCGGCAAGGTCGCCGTCAACGGCGCGCTGACCGCCACGGGCGGCCAGGCCGCGCTCAATCTGGCCGCCGACGAACGCATCGACATCAACAACAAGATCACGCTCAGCGGCCTTTCCAACCGCCTGTCGCTTGAAACGTCCATGCCGGCCCCCAACGCCGGCCCGCATATGGCGCCCACCGCCAACTACGTGCTGGGCGGCGCGCCCGGCCAGGCCGTGATCACGCTGTCCGGCGCCAACGCCGGCTTCGCCTCCAACGGCGTGCAGTACACGGTCATCCAGAACCTGGCGCAGATGCAGGCCGTCAACAACAACCTCTACGGCTACTACGTGCTGGGCACGGATCTGCGCGGTTCGGGCACGTTCCAGTCCATCGGCGGCCAGCGCGGCGTGTTCAACGGCAGCTTCGAGGGCCTGGGCCACACGCTCAGCAGCTTCAGCGTCAGCGGCGGCGGCGCCAACGCCGGCCTGTTCGCGGCCTCGGCTGGCGTGATCCGCGACCTCAACCTGGACGCCATCGGCGTGAACTCCGGCCAGCCCAACCTTGGGCCCATGTCCATCGGCACCCTGGTGGGCTACAACACCGGCCGCATCGCCAACGTCAAGGTGGCCAACACCACGCTGTACGGCAACGGCTACCACGCCAACGCCACCGGCGGCCTGGCGGGCACCAACCGGGGCGGCACGATCGACAACTCCAGCTTCTCCGGCCGAGTCTACGGCGGCACGCAGACCTATGCGCTGGGCGGGCTGGTCGGCGTCAATGCGAAGAACGGCAACGACGGAGGCATCATCACGGGCAGCCGCAGCGAAGGCATCGTCAGCGGCTCGCTGCTGCGCCACGAATTCGGCGGGATCGGCGGACTGGCCGGCGCCAACCTCGGCGGGAGGATCGCCGACTCGCTCACCACGGCCGCCGTCACGGCCAGCAGTGCGTACGTGAACACCGGCGGCGCCGTGGGCCTGAACCAGGACGGATTCATCGAGCGCGTGAGCAGCACCGGCGCGGTCTCCGGCAACGCCCAAGGCAGCGTCGGCGGGCTGGTCGGCAAGAGCCTCGGCGCCAGCGGCGCAATCGCCGGCAGCACGAGCACCGGCCGCGTTTCCAGCGGCGCCGGCAGCAACATGGGCGGGCTGGTCGGCGAGAACACCGGCTCGATCCGCCAGTCCGAAGCCTCCGGCGAAGTCGTCGCGTACAACGGCGCCTCCACCGGCGGCCTGGTCGGCCTGAACGGCACCGGCGGCGCGCTGGCCGACGTGAAGGCCAGCGGCATCGTCCGCGACACGGGCACGGCGTCGAGCATCGGCGGCCTGGTGGGCACCAACGGCGTCGGCGCGTCCATCGACAACGGCGAAGCCAGCGGCGCGCTGGTCAACGCAGCCAATAGCAACGCCGCCACCCGCGCTGGCGGCCTGGCGGGCCAGAACAGCGGCACGATCGCGTACAGCACCTCGCGCGTGCTGGATGTCAGGGCCGGCAACAACGCGTCGGTGGGCGGCCTGGTCGGCTTCAACCAGGGCACGATCCTGGCTTCGGGCTCGAGCAGCCGCGCGCAGGGCGGCACATACAGCAATGTGGGCGGCATCACCGGGCAGAACGCGGGCGCCATCAACACCGGCATGGCATGGGGCAGCGTCGCCGGCGGCAGCTACTCGAACCTGGGCGGCATCGCGGGGATGAACCACGCGAACGCCAAGATCGAGCACTCCACCGCCACCGGCCCGGTGATCGGCGCGTACAACTACTCGGCCAACGGCAGCTACTGCTATACCGCCACGGGCGCGACGCTGGGCGGCCTGGCCGGCGTCAACTTCGGCGAGATCAACTACTCCATCGCCGCCAGCAAGATCGACTACCGGAACAACGCGGGCCAAATCTACGGCGGGCTGGTCGGCGTCAACTACGGCGTTATGCAGGGCAACTTCGCGCAAGGCCAGGCCGCGCTGGTGCCGCCCGCGGGCATCAACTATGGAGTGATGGATCCGCCCTACTACTACTTCTAACAGGAGGAAACCGCGGGGGCGGCTCCCCGCAAGGCCGTGAAAAAGCCCGGCGCCACGAAAGCGGCGCCGGGCTTTTCCGTGTTGCCGATCCGCGCGGATCAGTCGTAGCGCACCTGGAAGCGCACGCTGGAATTCGCCCTTCCGGGCCTGACGCCAGGCGCCACCGGCGTGTCGTGGTCCGTGCGCTGATAATGCGCCTCCAGGTCGAAATTGACGGTTGCCCCCTGGACGGCAGGCCGGCTGGAAAACGGATAAAAGTTCAGGTCCCCCGCGCCGGCGCCGATGACCAAAGGCGTCGTCTCGCCCTGCCTGGTCAGCACGATGCCCACGTTGCGGGCATAGCCGAACGCCGAGTCGACGCGCAAGGCCGGCACGCCGGGCACCAGCCCCTGCACCCCGGCGTAGAGCGCCAGCTTGGGCTTGGCGCCCGCCGCGCAGTCGCTGAGCGAGATGGAGAACGGCACGGTGCCGGCACGCGCCCCCGGACGAGGGAAGTCCCCCACCGCCACCCGGCCCATTGTGACCTCGCGCCCGTACCCCACGTAGCGGGCGTCCACATTGCACACGGCCGTGACGAGAGGCGGCGTCACCCCGCCGATGGTGATCAGTTCTGCGACGCTGAACCATGCTTCGTTGCGGCACACAGCCCCCGAAGTTGGAAGCACGCCGGATTCGAGCGAAATATCTACGCCGGAGGCGGGCTGGGAAGCCGTCTGCACCATCTTGATCGTCATCCGCGCAGCGGAAGAGTTGGAATCCGGCCCTGTGACCTCGTAGACTCCCGACGGTATCGTGCCCGTCACTACCAATTCCACTGTGATACCGCTGGCAAAGGCATCGAGGGACCCACCCTGAGCAGGCCCTTCCAGCGCGCGGCTGGCATAGGCCCTGATCTCCCGTGGTTCGAACTTGAGTTCCCACGCCCCGGCCGGCTTGACGCGCAGGCCGACGCCAGGAACATTCGTCGGCACGATGGAAATGCCCGACAACCAAGGCATACCGCTCCAGTACGCGCCGTGCACCACATGGGAATCGACCTGCACGTTGTCCGCGTACCGGTATTGCGAAGAGATCGACAACGTGCGCGTGGCCAGCACGGTGCCCTCCGGCACGCTGCTGCCAATATTGCCTACCTGCGGTGGATTCCAGGGGCTGCCGGTGGTCGCGCCTTCGCCGAGTTTCTGCACTACGCAGTCCTGTACCGCCTTGCGCGCGGCGGCGGCCTCGCCGCCCGGCACGGCCAGGCAGACCGCCAGGGCCACGCCCGCCAGGGCCTTGCCGCGGGGTCGGCCCAGCGCCGCCCGCGCAACGGACAAACGTAAGTCGAACATGGGTTTTCTCCTAGAGAGCGCGCGGACGCGGGCGTCCGCAAGCGAAGTTTCAAGAACCGGCGGCGGCTTCCGCCCGGGCGCTGCCCGCCGCGGCCAGCCCCAGGTCGTCCACGGCTTCATAGTCCAGCGTGAGTTCCCGCGCGGCGCGCGGCAGCGGCCCCGGCCAGGCAAGGCGCGCCGACCCGTAGGGCGGCACGGTCACGCCTTCCAGGCCCGCATCCCGCGCGCCGCGCACGCGCAGCGTCCTCAGCGTCACGCTGTAGGGCGTCGGGTTTTCCGCCGCCAGCGCCGAACCGGCCGCGTCGTAGGTCCAGCGCAATTCGCCCGGCGCTTTGCGCGGTTCGCCCGCCAGGCCCTTGGGCCGGAACAGCAGCTTCATCGACAGGCTGATCTGTACCTTGAGCCCGTCGCGCCGCTCGCCCGCCGCGGGCACGTCCATGAAGTTGATCCAGAACTGCGACTCGCGGTCCTGGGGCAGCGGCTCGCCGGTATAGCGCAACTGGACCGCCTTGCGTTCGCCGGGGTCCAGCCGGAACAGCGGCGGCATCGGCGTGAAGGGCACCCGCAAGCGGGCGAGGTCGTCCTGGGCCTCGCCCTGGTCCAGCCAGATCTGCACCAGGATGGGCGCGCTGCCGGGATTGCCGACGCGCAGCGTGATGGCCTTTTCCTGCGCCGGATAGATGAAGCGCGTGCCGTCCACGGAAAGATCGGCGCGCGCCCCGCCGGCGCTTGCGGCCAGCGCGGCGAATGCGCATGCCAGCGCAAGCCGGCGGCGCGCGCGGCTCATGGCAACAACCCCGCCACGGGCGAGCCGACGGCCGGAGGCGGCGGTTCGGGCTCGGGTTCGCAGACCGCGTCCAGCATGTCGAAACCGTCCTGCCGCCCCTGGCGCGGCGGCAGGCGATAGCCGACGCGGCAACGCTGCGCGGCGTCCGGCCCCCACTGCACGCGGATTTCGCCCTGGTCATCGCGCACCCGCATGACGATGCGGCTGCCCTGCCCGACGGCGCCCACGGATTCCCCGCTGGCAAGGTCGAAGACCTCGGCGCCGAACGGCAGCACGCCGCCATCGGGCTGCCGCACGCTGACCAGCACCGGCCGGGCGCGGCGGGTGGGATAGTCCAGCAGCACCACGGCGCCGGCGCGCGGCGCCACGCTGCGGGAACTGGCCAGCAATTCCACGTCGTCGGCCATGTCCGCGGGGTCGAGTTCCACGGTGTTCAGGCGGTACGGCGCCAGGTTGGCGGCCAGGCCGTAGCCGCGGCCGTCCACGCGGCTGCCGCGGTCCATGCCGACGCGGGCGTCCTCGGCGTCCGGCGCGCGCACCAGGCCGACGGTCTCGCCCAGCGACGACGACAAGGTCACCCCGCCCGCGTGGGCCAGCACGTTGCCTTGGGCCCGCAGCCCGGCCTGGCGATAGCCCGACCCCTGCGACACGCTGGCGCCCACGTTGGCCACGGAGGCCCTGTAATCCAGGTTGCCGCTGGCGGTGGAGGTATCCGCGCGGCTGCTGCGGGACGCCGACAGCGAATAATTCAGCCTGCCGGTGTCCCCGAGCGCCCCCGAGACCGCCACGGCGGAGTCGGTGCCCGAGAGGTTGCTGTGGCTGGTGTAGCTGCTGAACATCGGCGCGGCCGCCGACGAGCCGCTGCCCAGCGGGATGGACAGATTGAGGGTCACGACGGTGCTGCGGCCGCGGTTCGGCGTGTACAGCCCGCCCGCGGAAAGGGCATGCACGCGCTGCAGGCTCAGCGCATAGGACACCCGGCCCAAACTGCTGCGATAGCCGACGCTGTAGTTGAGCGCGCTGCCCGGGCGGTTCCAGTACTGCAGCGCCGAGCCATTCAGGTACATCGAGCCATTTCCGCCCAGATCCTGGTTGATGTAGGTATCGAGCCGGTTGCGCAGCCTGCCCAGGTCCCCGTAGCCGCCGACGTGCGGGGCGTCGCGCAGCGCGATGGCCTCGTTCAGCCCCACGAACCCGCTGGTCGAATAGCGGTACGCGAGCAGCGAGAAATTGGTGCCGGAATTGGGCAGGTTCTTGCTGTAGGAAACGCGGTAGCTGGAGCCGGACGTCCGCCCCCCCGGCAGGTGGGCGCGGGCGACCGTGGCGTCGCCCGAGAACGCCCCGAGCCGCGTGTTCAATGCGGCGCCGGCCAACACCGAACTGTAGTAGTCGCTGAAGGCCAGGCCGCCATAGCCGGTGATCAGGTCGCTCAGCCCCGTGCGCACCACGCCTTCGAACACGCGTTGGCCGCTGCTGCGGTAACCCGACGCCATGGCCTGCCCCACCGAGACGGAATAGCGCGTCTCTCCGGGACGCAGCAGATCCACGGCGGTGGCGAACGGCACGATGAAGCTCCAGGCCTGGCCGTCGGCTTCGGTGACGCGCACCGTGAGGTCCCCGCCGTAGCTGGCCGCGCCCAGGTCCTCGATCGCGAACGGGCCGGGCGCCACCGTCGTTTCGTAGACGAGGAACCCGCGCTGGTAGACGCTGACCGCGGCATTGCTCCGGGCCGTCCCGCGGATCGTGGGAACGTAGCCGCGGCGGTCGTCGGGCAGCATGCGCTCGTCGCTGCTGAGCCTCACGCCGCGAAACGAGACCGCGTCGAAATAGCGCCCGTCCGTCGAGGTTTCCCCCAGCAGAAGCTGCGAGCGCCAGGCGGGCAGGTCCGTGACGGCGTACAACTGGCCCCGCTGGTAGGTGGTGCCTGTGCGGGACGACCAGCTTGCGTAGCCGTCGTGCCGCAGGCGCCAGGCGCCGGCGTTCAGCACCCCGCTCAGGCTCAGGTAGCCCCGGCTACGGCGCTGCCCGTTCGTTTCCTGCGTGTAGAGGTTGGTCGTGTAGCCCAGACGCGCCGCCGTAATGCCGCGGTCCCAATAGGCCGGGTCCACATAGGTGCCGGCATTGCCCGAGTCGAGGTAATACGCAGGCACGGTCAGGGACAGGGTCTGCTCGGCCATGTCGAACTTCACCTGCGCGCCGGGCACGTAGCTGGCGAGGCCGTCGCAGACCGGCACGTCGCCCAGTGTCCGCTCGCTGCGCTCCGCGGCATTGCGGCCGATCTTGTCCATGTCGATGCCAACGCTGCGCAGCAATTCGGCCGTATAACAGGGCTGCGCCCCTTCCGGCCCGGAACCGCGGAAATCCATGGCTAGCGCGCCGCGCCATCGTCCGTTCACATGCACGTCGACGCGGTACTGGCCGGGCGACACGATGTTGGGGCGTTCGAAACGGGACAGGTCTATCTGTTCGTCGCCGACTCCGCGAACCAGCATCTTCACGTCAAAACGCACGGAGTCCTGCTGTTCGCCGCCAGCCCCGGCCGTCGCCATCAGCACCAACAAGAGGATGCCCGGCGCCCAGGCGCCCCCCCGCCGCCTTTGCGCGCACGGGTGCCCAGGACGCGCGCCTGCCCGCGTCGATAAACACATCGTTTCGAATTCCGGATGAAAAGAATGAATAAAAGGCCCGGCCCGTGGGCCGTCACGGCGCCATCAGTTGGCTGTCGAAGGCCTGCGTGCCGCCGAAATCGTTGATGACAGTGAAATGCACCGCGGCCTGGTCCGTGGCCGCCTGCGTCCCCGCGGGAAGGTTGAAGCGTTCCCTGCCGTAAGGCGGCACCATGCCGCTGCCCACACTGGCGCGGCGGCCGCCCTTGGCCGCCACGTCCACCGACAGCAGCGACACGTAATAAGGTGTCGGGTTGTGCACCTCGACCGATCCGCCGCCGGCGACGGGCGACCACCGCAGGCTGGGCGGCGCATCCTCCACGCGGCCAGGCAGGCCCGAAGGGCGGAAGAACAGCTTGATCCTGGTGCGGAATTTCAGGCCGACGACGTTTTCCTTGCCGCTGCTGGGCGGCGTTTCCAGCGCATTGAAATAAAAGACGGACTCCCGGTCTGACGGCAGGGGGTGGCGGGTGTAGAACAGCCGCAGCACCCCGCTGGATGCCGGCTCGATCCGGGTCACCGCCGGCGACACCAGGAACGGCACGACCAGCGTGTCGGGCGAGGCGTTCGGCCTGCCGTCGTCCAGCCAGGACTGCACCAGCAGCGGTTCGGCGCCGGTGTTGCGGACCCGGATGGAGACATCCTTGGCATCGCCCGGAAACACGATGCGCGTGCCTTCCAGGACCAGGGCCGCCCGCGCCACGCCGGCGCCGGCGGCCCATGCCACGACGCCCATGGCCAGCAAACGAATAACGGTACGCACCATGGGCGTCATGCCATCGGCTCCTGTTGATTACTGGTAAGCCACGATGAAGCCGATGTCGGAACCCGCGCTGCCGGAAGTGACGGCCGTGGCCGCCGGCACCGTCTTGATGTAGGCGGCCATGAAGTCCAGACTGCCGCCATTGGTGGGAGTCGCCGCGGCGGGATCCCATGTGACCGTCTGCACTTCGGCCGGAGCCTGGGCCTGGCCCAGCGTGACCTTGCTGGTCTTGCCGTTGCCGGCGTTCCAGATGCCGATTTCGAGGCCGGTCGCCGGCAGCGTGGTGTTGATCCTCAGGTTGCCGGAGAGCGTGTTGATCTGCGTGGCGACCTGGTCGAACGAAATGGCGGCCGTGCCGCCTCCGGAGCAGTCGCTCAGCACGATGCTGAAGGGCTGTTCGCTGGCGGGGAGCCTGGCGCCCTGGGCCAAGGGAAGGAAGAGGGCCGGGGCGTGCGTGCCGAGCGGTACATCCTTGATGTTGCCGAGGCCGGCATCCTGGCCGTTGACCTTGCACGTTATGGCCGAGACCTTGCCCGTGAAGCGGATCTGGCCGTCGAACGCCTGGGCATGGGAAACGGCGGGCGCCAAGGCGGCAAACAACGCACCGGAGGAAATGAGGGATGCGAGGAGACTGCGTTTCATATTGCGATTCCTGAGTTGGAGTTGATCGGGCCCGGCTTGCCGATGCAGGCCTGACCGCAAGTCCGCGGCACGCTGGCGGAAGGTCCGGACTGCCGAGTGCCGCAGCCCTGGAATACGCCCACGGCATGCGCGCCATGTGCGAATTCCAGCGGTATGGACACTGTAGGGATCAACTTCTCTCAGGTATTTAGGAACGCAACTAAATCACGTTAGTAGTAGTTCGACATTTAATAAATATTTGTAAATTCTGGGGTTTTTGGGGGTGTTGGAGGGGGAGTGTCTGACACCCGTGATGCGGTGCTTCAAGCTTGGAGCGCCTTGCCGTAGGGGTGTCAGACACCTGCATGGGTAAGGGTCTGACACCCGTAAGGGCAAGTGTCTGACACCCCTACGAGACGGCGGCACGGGGGGTAGAGGTGTGGCCGGGTGTCTGACACGGGGAAGGAGGTGGGTGCCGCGGGGGGTGTCTGACACCCGTGGTGCGCTGCTTCAAGCTTGGAGCGCCTTGCCGTAGGGGTGTCAGACACCTGCATGGGGTAAGTGTCTGACACCCGTATGAGACGGCGGCACGGGGGGAAGAGGTGTGGCCGGGTGTCTGACACGGCGGAAGGAGGTGGGTGCCGCGGGGGGTGTCTGACACCCGTGGTGCGCTGCTTCAAGCTTGAAGCGCCTTGCCGTAGGGGTGTCAGACACCTGCATATGCGGAGGGCAAGTGTCTGACACCCGTACGAGACGGCGGCACGGGGGGAAGAGGTGTGGCCGGGTGTCTGACACGGGGGAAGGAGGTGGGTGCCGCGGGGGTGTCTGACACCCGTGACGCGCTGCTTCAAGCTTGAAGCGCCTTGCCCTAGGGTGTCAGACACCTGCATCTAGACACCTGCATCTCACACCCGCATCCCGGGCTATCGCAAGGACAACTCCGACCACTGCGCCAGCGGCAGCGGCGGCTGTTCGTGCAGGATGCGGGCCAGGACCCGCTTCAGTTCGGGCCATCCGCCGCGCTCGCTGGGCCAGCTCGACGGCGTCACCGGGGTCCAGGTTCCGTCGGCGGCGCGCTCGGCCATCTTGAAGCGGAAGGTGTAGTGCCCCGCCAGCCCCATCCGCAGGTCCGTCACCACCAGGGCGTCGCCGATGGCGTCGTAGCGCAGCCAGTCGTCCGTGAACCAGCGCAGCCGTTCGTGCAGCGGCACGCCTGCCAGCGCCCGGCCCAGGTCCAGGTGCAGCGGCTGGCGCAGCCATTCCGGGGGAGCCCGGTCGAACGGGCTGCTGACCGATTCGTAATAGTCGCCGTCCGCGGTCTTTGCGATGACGCGCCAGACCAGCGTATTAAACGGCATGGAGACGGCCCGCAGTTCGGCAACCGCGATGCCCTGCGCCTGCATCGCGTCGCGCACCCGGTGTTCGGCGGCCACGCGCCCCGCCAGGCCGAAGCCCAGGTAGGCCGTGCTGAAGACCAGCGCCGCGGCCAGCAGGCGGCGCGCGGTCCGGGTCATTCCGAAAGCGATGGCGAACAGCATTCCCGCCAGCAACGGCACGGTATAGACCGGATCGATGATGAAGATGGCCGACCAGCTTTCCGGAATGCGCGCCAGCGGCCAGAAGAGCTGCGTCCCGTAGACGGTGAAGGCGTCCAGCACCGGATGGGTCACCAGCACCAGCCACAGGGTCAGGAACAGCCGGCGCCCGCCGTAGGGCGCCTGCGGCCAGTATTTGCGGATCAGCCACGCCAGCAAGGCGGCCAGGCCGGTCAGGACGAAGACCGAATGCGAGAACCCCCGGTGGTAGGTCATGAGCGACACCGGATCCGGATAGCTCATCAGCACGTCCAGGTCCGGCACCGTGGCCAGCGCCGCGCCGTAGATCAGCGCCCGCCGTCCCTGGAAGCGCCCCATCAGGGCGCCCTGTATCCCCGCGCCCAGCACCGCTTGCGTAACCGAATCCATAATTCCCCGACGATAAGCTTCAACCGGACGGACTACGCCCCGCGCGGCCGTCCATGCAGGCGTTAAGATACCTGATTGCATTCAGCTAATTTTCAAGTTTCCGCTTATGGACCTATACGTCGACAAGATAGCCTTGTTCATCGAGACCAACCAGGCGTGGGCGGGGCCGATCACCTTCCTGCTGACCCTGGGCGAATCCATGGTGCTGCTGGGCCTGTTCATCCCGGCCACCGCCCTGATGCTGCTGACCGGCGGCCTGATCGGCGCCGGCACGCTGAGCCCGTGGGGCGTCGTCGCCTGGGGCATCGCCGGCGCGATCGTCGGCGACGCCCTGTCCTATTGGCTGGGCCGCTGGGCCGGACCGGGCGTGCTGCGCCGCTGGCCGCTGAAGCAGCAGCGCACCGGCGTGGCGCGCGCCCGGCTGTTCTTCCATCGCTACGGTTTCGCTTCCGTGCTGATCGGCCGCTTCCTGGGCCCCATCCGTTCCACCATTCCCACCGTCGCCGGGGTCATGGGCATGGCGCACGCCCGCTTCCAGTTGGCCAACGTCACGTCGGCCGTCCTGTGGCTGCCCCTGATGCTGGCGCCGGGATACCTCACCGCGCGCAGCCTGGGCGCGGCGGACAACGCGCAGCAGATCGCCATGATGATCGGCGCGGGGCTCTCGGTGCTGCTAGGATGCGGTTTGCTGCTAGCCATGCTGCGCAAGCGCCGCGTGCCGGCGCGGCAACGCCGCGGCAACTGAACCGGAGAAGGAAATGGCCATGGATGCCGAGCCGAAGGACGGCGATTTCGCGCGCTATATCGAAAACCTGACGCGCGCCGGCGGCGCGACGCCCGGCAGGGTCCCGCCCAAGCGCGAGGCCGCCCGGCGCGTGCCCGAGCCCGTCCCCGCGCCGTCCGCGCCGCCCGAACCGCTGTCCACCGCCCCCTGGGGCAAATCCGCGCCGCCGCCCCTGCCGTCGCGGTCCGGCGCCGCCGCGCCTCCTCCCGCCGCCGGCCACGAGGACCCCGCCGCGGTGCCGCTGGCGCGGCGCGCGCGGCAGCGCAAGATCGGCATCATCCTGACGGTCGCCGGCGTGCTGGCCGGCTGGGCCGCGGCGCGCATCGTCTTCGAAGTCCTGCGCAGCCCGCGGTTCGACCTGGACGAACTGATGCCCGCCATCTTCCTGGTGTTCTTCGCGGTCATGCTGTTCAAGGCGGCCGGCAGCGCGCGCAATCCGCGCAAGACGCCGCTGGAAAAACTGCCGCCGCTCAAGCCCTCGTCCTACCGCAAGGACGGCGGCGCCTGACGCCGCCGGCGGGCTGTGCGCGAAGGCAATGGTGCTAACATTTCCGCCGCAGCCGCAAAGGCCCCACGAACCCCGGAGTGAAAGTGAATAACGTTGTCGGATTGAACCAGGCCCAGGCGGCCACGATGCTCAAGTTGCAGGACCACTTGAACACCATGATCAATCCGGACTGGGTGAACGGCGGGGCCCGCTTCCTGCGCGCCGCCTTCGTCGAATCCGCCGAGGCGCTGGAGCACTACGGCTGGAAGTGGTGGAAGAAGCAGACCATCGACCTGCCCCAGGTGCAGATGGAACTGGTGGACATCCTGCATTTCTACCTGTCGCACACGATCGTCGAGGCCGGCGGCGCCATCGGCGGCGCGGCCGACGCGCTGGTCGCCGACCTGGCGGGCCCCGCTTCCGTCTCGCTGGACGGCAAGGCCTACGCGCTGGACGCGCTGAACGTGCCCGAACTGCTGGAATTGATCGGCGGCCTGGCGGTGTGCGGACGCGCCAGCTTCAAGGTGCTGGAACAAACCATGGCGGCGTGCGAAATGAGCTGGAACGACGCCTATACCCAGTACGTGTCCAAGAACGTGCTGAACATCTTCCGCCAGCGGCACGGCTACAAGGAAGGCACCTACATCAAGATCTGGAACGGCGAGGAAGACAACGTCGTGCTGGCCCGGCTGATGTCGCAGCAGGATCCCGCCAGCGCGGACTTCGCCGACGCGCTGCACCGCGAACTGGAACAGGCCTACTCCCGCCTCTAGGCCCCGCGCGCGGCGGGCGCGGCAGCCGGCGGGCACGCCGAATCGATGGCCACGTCCCAGACCGACGGCGAACCCACCTGCCGCCGCAACTGCTCGGTGAAGGCGCGTATCCGGGCGTTGGCGCGCGGCATGGCCCGCAGCAGGTAGATGCCGCTGTCGGGCGGCGGGCTGGCGTCCTGCAGCGCAAGCTGCACCAGGCGGCCGGCGCCGATGTCCGGCCCCGCCGACCAATTGGGCATGAGCGCGATGCCCAGCCCTTCCAGCGCCGCCTGGCGCCGCGCATCGCAGTCATCGCACTCCAGCACGAACCTGGCGTCCTGCGCCCACTGGCCGTCGCCCAGTTCGCGCCAGCCCCGCACGCTAGTGCTGTGGCGCCGGTCGATCAGGCGGTGGCGCGACAGGTCCGCCAGCGTCCGCGGCACGCCGTGGCGCTCCAGATACGACGGCGCGGCGCAGATCAGGTAACGGTGGCTGCCAATGCGCTGGCCGATCAGGCTGCTGTCGGGCTGCTGCCCCACGCGCACCACGACGTCCATGCGCTCGACCACCGGGTCCACCACTCGCTCGGTCAGTTCCAGTTCC
This sequence comes from Achromobacter veterisilvae, assembly GCF_900496975.1. GTDB lineage: Bacteria > Pseudomonadota > Gammaproteobacteria > Burkholderiales > Burkholderiaceae_B > Achromobacter > Achromobacter veterisilvae. The sequence continues at coordinate 153,537 of NZ_UFQC01000003.1, read as the reverse complement.
ACCCGCAGTTGCGGATGGCGTTCGCCCAACTGTTGCAGGATGGGCACCACGTAGCGGCGCGCGAAGGCGGGCAGGCAGCTCACGCGCAGCAGGCCCTGCACGGTCTGCTCCAGCGAAATGACCTCCGAGCGCGCCTCCGTCATGTCGTGCAGGATCTTCACGGCCCGTTCGTACAGCACCTCTCCGGCCTCGGTGGGCACCAGGGCGCGGGTCGAACGCACGAACAGCGGCACCTGCAGTTCGGATTCCAGGGCCCCGATCTGCCGCGCCACGGACGAGGCCACCATTCCGCGGCGGCGGGCCACCTCGGAAAAGCTCTGCGCGCGGGCGACGTCCACGAAGATGGACAGGTTTTCGGCAAATTTGACGGCTTTCATTTGTGCGTACTACGCAAAAGGGTTTGGCGTTCGGCGCCTACTTTCCTGCGGGCGTTGGCACTTACGATAGCGTGCATGGCTGCACCTTGGCAATTTTCACAAAGATCGCCCAGTCCTGGCAGCCGCGATAACGACGACAACACGCCCAGGAGACTTCATGCCCCGATTCACCGACATTCGCCGCAAGCCCCTCGCCCTGCTGGCGGGCGCCGCCCTGGCGGCCTCCGCCTGGACCGCCGGCCCGGCCGCGGCGCAGTCCTATCCCAGCAAACCCGTCACCGTGGTGGTGCCGTTCGCCGCGGGCGGCACGGTGGACAACGTGGCCCGCCAGGTGCAGCAATCGCTGCAGGAGAAGCTGGGCCAGCCGGTGGTCATCGACAACCGCGGCGGCGCCGGCGGCACCATCGGCACGGCGCTGGTGGCCAAGGCGCCGGCCGACGGCTACACGGTGGAGATGGTGTTCGATTCCTACGCCACCGAACAGCTCATCCATCCCAAGCTGTCCTACGTCACCGAGCGCGACCTCACCGGCGTCTCCTACATGGTGCGTTCGCCCATGGTGCTGGCGGTGACGGGCAGCGGCCCCTACCAGACGCTGGCCGACTACGTCGCGGCCGCGAAGAAAGGCGACGTATCGTTCGCCTCGGTGGGCGCCGGCAGTTCCAACCACCTGGCGGCCGAACTGTTCCACCAGCAGGCGGGCACCAGCGGCATCCATACGCCGTACCGCGGCGGCGGCCCGGCCCTGTCCGACCTGATGGGCGGCCACGTGGATTCCATCATCGCCAGCCTGCCGCTGGTGCTGCCCCACATCCAGAGCGGCAAGCTGCGCGCGCTGGCGGTCACCGCGCCCAAGCGCGTGGCGGCCCTGCCCGACGTGCCCGCCATCGCCGAAACCTACCCGGGCTTCGAGATCTATTCCTGGGTAGGCATGGTGGCGCCGGCCCAGACGCCCCCCGCGGTCCTGGACAAGCTGGAGACGGCCACGATCGCCACGCTGCGCGATCCGGCCGTGGAGGGCCGCATCACGGCGGCCGGCTTCGAAGTGGTCGCCGGCGGACGCGCGGACATGGACGCGCTGGTGCGCGCCGAATCCGAACGCTGGGGCCAGCTCATCAAAACCCGGGGAATCGTGACGCAATGACCGGCCTGCCCTACCCGAACGCCGTGCCTCCCTTCGTCTACGCCAGCCGCGCGCAGCGCGTGGTCTTCGGCCCCGGCAGCCTGCGCGGCCTGGCGGCCGAGCTGGACGCGCTGGGCCTGAAGCGCGCGCTGGTGCTGTGCACGCCGCAACAGCGCGCGCAGGCGGAACAGGCCGCCGCGCTGCTGGGCGCCCCCCGGGTGGCCGGCATCTTCGACCAGGCCGTGATGCACGTGCCCATCGAGACCGCCCGCCAGGCCCGGCAGGCCGCCAGCGAACTCGGCGCGGACTGCGCCGTGGCCGTGGGCGGCGGCTCCACCATCGGCCTGGGCAAGGCCATCGCGCTCGATTCCGGCCTGCCCATCATCGCGGTGCCCACCACCTACGCGGGTTCCGAGATGACGCCGATCTACGGCATCACCGAGGCGGGCCTCAAGAAAACGGGCAAGGACGACCGGGTGCTGCCGCGCAGCGTGGTCTACGACCCGGAACTGAGCCTGGCCCTGCCGGCGGCCATGAGCGTGACCAGCGGCATCAACGCCATCGCCCACGCCGCCGAGGGGCTGTACGCGCGCGACGGCAATCCGGTCATGGATCTGATGGCCCAGGAAGGCATCCGGGCGCTGGCGCGCGCCCTGCCCGTCATCGCGGGCGGCGCCGACGGCGACGCGCTGCGATCGGCGCGCGGCGACGCGCTCTACGGCGCCTGGCTCTGCGGCACCGTGCTGGGCAGCGTCGGCATGGCCCTGCACCACAAGCTCTGCCACACGCTGGGCGGCAGCTTCAACCTGCCGCACGCCGAAGTGCATACCGTGGTGCTGCCGCAAGCCCTGGCCTACAACGCGCCCGCCGCGCCGCGGGCGTTGGAGCGCGTCGCCGCGGCGCTGGGCGCGGCAGACGCCCCCGAAGGCGTGTTCGACCTCGCCAAATCGCTGGGCGCGCCCACCGCCCTGCGCGAGATCGGCATGCGGGAGGAAGACCTGGACCGGGCCTGCGACATCGCCTTGCAGACGCCCTACCCCAACCCCCGCCCGCTGGAACGCGCGGCACTGCGGGCGCTATTGCAGGACGCCTACGAGGGCGCGCGGCCCGGCCGCGCCTAAGCCGGCCGCGCCTAGCCGGCCGCGCCTAGCGCTGCCCGAAGCGCGTTTCGCCGAACAGCGCCTTGTGCTCGCGCGGCTGCGAGCGCCAGTACTGGCGCGGCGCGGCGACCTGCCCGCCCAGTTGCGCCGCGGCGTGCCACGGCCAGCGGGGGTCGTACAGCATGCCGCGGGCCAGCGCGACCATGTCGGCCTCGCCGCGGGCCAGGATGTCCTCGGCCTGTTGCGGCTCGGTGATCAGGCCCACGGCGATCGTGGGCATGCCCACCTTGCGCTTGATCTCGTCGGCGAAGGGCACCTGGTAATTCGGCCCGACGGGAATCTTCTGCTGCGACGATACGCCGCCGCTGGAGACGTCGATGAATTCACAGCCGCGGTCCTTCAAGGCCTGCGCGAAGACCAGCGTCTGCGCCAGGTCCCAGCCGCCGTCGACCCAGTCGGTGGCGGACACGCGCACGCCCAGCGCCACCGACGGCGGGACGGCCTCGCGCAGCGCCTGGAACACTTCCAGCGGGAAGCGCATGCGGTTCTCCAGCGACCCGCCATAGGCGTCGTCGCGCCGGTTCGCCAGCGGCGACAGGAACTGGTGCAGCAGATAACCGTGCGCGGCGTGCAGTTCGATCGCGTCGAAGCCCAGGCGGACCGCGCGGCGGGCGCTGTCGGCGAAGGCGTCGCGCACGCGCGCCAGGCCCGCCGCGTCCAGCGCATGGGGCGGGGGTTCGGAGGCGTTGTGCGGCACGGCCGAAGGCGCCCAGCCCTGCCAGCCGCCTTCGCTGGCCGGCACCAGTTGGCCGCCGTTCCAGGGCTCGGCGCTGGACGCCTTGCGGCCGGCATGGCCAAGCTGGATGCCCAGCTTGATGGGCGAATAGCGGCGCACGGCGTCCACGACCCGGCCCAGCGCGCTTTCGGTGTCGTCGGACCACAGGCCGAGGTCGCCCGGCGAGATCCTGCCGTCCGGCTCCACCGCCGTGGCCTCGACGAACAGCAGCGCGGCGCCCGACAACGCCAGATGCCCCAGGTGGATCATGTGCCAATCGGTGGCCCGGCCTTCTTCCGCCGAGTATTCGCACATGGGCGCGATGACGATGCGGTTGGCCAGTTCGAGGTTGCCGATCGAGGTGGGACTGAATAGATGGGTCATGCTGGAAGCCTCCGTGGCATTGGATGCCACAGCATAGCGCCCGCGCCGCGCGCGCAGCGCGAATCCCGGCGCGGCGGCAGGGTCAAACCCGGCCCGGGGCCGGGGGCCTACTGGCCTTCGATCACGGAGTCCAGGAACTGGCGCGTGCGCGCCTCCCGGGGCTGGCTGAACAGCACGGACGATTCCGCGTCCTCGACGATGTTGCCTTGGTCGAAGAACAGGGTGCGGTCCGAGCTGCGCTCGGCGAACTTCATCTGGTGGGTCACGATGATCATCGTCATGCTGCGGCGGGCCGACAGGTCGCGCAGGATCTGCAGGATCCCGCCCACCAGTTCCGGATCCAGCGCCGAGGTCACCTCGTCGAACAGCATGATGCCGGGGCACATGGCCAGCGCCCGCGCGATGCCCACGCGCTGTTTCTGCCCGCCGGACAATTGCGCGGGATAGACGTCCAGCTTGTCGCCCAGGCCGACCATCTCCAGATACTCCACGGCCCGTTCGCGGGCCTCGGCGCGAGACATGCCCAGCACGCGCAGCGGCGCTTCCATGGCGTTGCCCAGCGCCGTCATGTGCGGGAACAGGTTGAAGTGCTGGAACACCATGCCGATCTTGCCGCGCACCTTGCGCAGGTGCTCCGAATTGGAGCCGGCGGGCCGGCCCCGGGCGTCCGTCCACATCGGCACGCCGTCGATCTCGATGTCGCCGCTGCTGGGCCGGTCCAGCGTCATCAGCACCCGCAGCAAGGTGGACTTGCCCGAGCCCGAGGGCCCGATCACGGCCACCGTCTGGCCGGCGGGTATCTCCAGGTCGATGCCGCGCAGCACCTCCAGATCTCCGTACTGCTTGCGCAGGTTCTTGATGCTTACGCTGGCACTCATCGCTTTCCTCCATATCGTTGCAGGCGGGCCTCCAGGCCGCGCACGCCCCATGCGGCCACCAGGCTCAGGGCCAGGAACAGCAGGCCCACCAGGGTCAGGGGCTCGGTGTACCGGAACGTCGCGGACCCGATCATCTTGCTTTGCTGCAGCAGTTCCACCACGGTGATCGCGGACAGCAGCGGGGTGTCCTTGAACATGGCGACCAGGTAATTGCCCAGCGCCGGCACCACGGGCGGGATGGCCTGCGGCAGCACCACGTCGGCCGCCGTGCGCCAGCGCGACAGGTTCAGGGCGGTGGCGGCTTCCCATTGGCCGCGCGGCACCGCCTCGATGCCGGCGCGGTAGACCTCCGCGCAGTAGGTCGCATAGTGCAGGCCCAGCGCGACGATGCCGGTCGCCAGCGGCGACATCCTCACGCCGCTCAGCGGCAGGACGTAGAACAGGAAATACATCTGCACCAGCAAGGGGGTGCTGCGCACGAACTCGATCACGAAGGCGACGGGCAGCGACACGATGCGCAGCCGCGAACGCCGCAGCATCGCCAGCACCAGGCCCAGCGTGACGGCCACCAGCATGCCCAGCAGCGTGGCCTGGATGGTGACGATCAGCGCGGAGCCCAGCGTGGGCAGGATTTCCAGGGCGAAAGACCAATCGAATATCGGTGTCATCGGACCCGGACCCTCCGCTCCAGCAGGCGCACCCCGGCCGTGATCAGCAAGGCCACCGCGAAGTACAGCAGCAGCATCAAGGTGAAGATCTCGGTGGTGCGCAGGGTTTCGCTGCGCAGCAACTGGCCCCGGAATGTCAGGTCGGTGATGGTGACCAGCGACACCAGCGCGGTGTTCTTCAACAGTTCGATCAGCAGGTTGCCGGCTGGCGGCAGCATGGCGGGCACGGCCTGCGGCACGACGATGCGGCGCATGATCTGCCCGCGCGTCAGGTTCAGGGCGACGCCCGCTTCGCGCTGGCCCGGCGGCACCGCGCGGATCGCGCCGCGCACCACTTCGGCGCCGTAGGCCCCCGCGTTCAGCGCCAGCACCACGATGCCCACCAGCATGGCCGGCAACTGCACGCCGAACAGCGGCAGCACGAAATAGAACCAGAAAAGCTGCACCAGCGCCGACGTGCCCCGGAACACCTCCACATAGACCGACGCGATCCAGCGCAAGGGGCGCAGCGCCGACAGGCGGCAGATGCCCGCCGTCAGCGCCAGCGGAACGGCCAGCACCACCGCGCCCGCCATGACCTGCAGCGTGACGCCCAGGCCTTCGAGCAGCGGCGGCGCCAGTTCGGCGAAATGCTCGGATATCAACTGCATCGGCGCCCCCTTACTGGCCGGCGCACAACTGGGCCGCGGTGACTCCCTTGGGCAGCTCCTGCGGCGTGAAGCCGAAAGGCGCCACCAGTTTCTGGTGCTCTTCGGTGCCGACGAACTTGGCGAGTTCGGCGTTGAAGGCTTCGGCGAAGGCCTTGTCGTCGGCGCGGAACGCATAGGCGCCGTAGCCGCGCACGTCCTTGCCGTCGATGACGGGATCCTTGAACGGCTCGGCCTTCTCCAGGTCGCTGCCCGCGCTGGTCTTGCCCATCAGGTCGTTGACCGTGAGCGCGGTGGCCGCGTAGGCGTCGGCGCGCCCGGCCTGCACGCCGGACAAAGCGCTGACCGCGTCCGGAAACACCACCACCTGGCCGGGCGGCACGTTGGACTTGGAGGCATACTCGGCCTCGATGGCGCCCACCACCACGCCCAGCCTGGCGTCGGGATTCTTCACTACGTCTTCGTAGCTGTGCAGGTTCTTGGGATTGCCCTGCTTGACCAGGAAGGATTGGCCCACGCCATAGGTGGGGTCGGAGAACGCCACTTGCTGGCAGCGTTCGGGAGTGACGTACATGCCCGCCGCGATGATGTCGAAACGCTTGGCCTGCAAGCCCGGGATCAGCGACCCGAACTCGGTCAGGACGCCCTCCACCTCGCCGATGCCCATGCGCTCGAGCACCACGCGGGCGATCTCGACGGATTCGCCCGTGACCTTCGCTTCCTTGCTGTCCATGTAGGCGAAGGGAGCCTCGTTGGCGTAGCCGATGCGTATCTTGCCGGCCGCCTTGGCGGCTTCCAGGGTGGAGCCGCCCGGCGGCGCGTTCGCCGCGGCCGGGGCGGGCTTGTCGGATCCCGAATCGGAACACGCGGCCAGCACGCCCAGGCTCAAGGCCAGCAGGAATCGCCGGGATCGGATCGAGGTCGAGGATGGGTTCATGGGTGATTTCTCCCTAATTTATTTCTAGGTACATGGCTTCACCAAAAATGATACGACAATAAATCATTTCTACACTAATAATATGATCGAAAAAAAGCAGGCCGCGGCCTGCTTTTCCATCGCCCCGCCCTATGGGGCGTTAGGACACGTTACCAACGGTTGGCGCCCATGACGCCCGCCCCTTTGCGGTTATTGCGCGTACGAGAACCGGCCATTCCTGACCACGCCCATGACCCGGGCGCGCTCGTCGAAGCCCTGGTGGTCGTCCTTGGAGATGTTCAGCACCCCATTGGGCACGATCAGGTCGCGGGTGTTTTCCAGCGCGTCGCGCAGCGCCGCGCGGAACGCCGGCGTGCCCGGCTTGGCGCCCGTCTTCAGCGCCCGGGCCACGGCCGAATCCAGCAGCATCCAGGCCCCGTAGGCGTCGCCCGCGAATTGCGTCAGCGTATGGGCGCCATACTGGGCTTCGTATTTGTCGGCGAACGCCACCGCCACCTTCTTGACGGGGTTGTCGTCCGGCAGTTCGCGGGCCACCACGCCGGGGCCGGTCGGGAACAGGGTGCCTTCCACGTCCGCGCCGCCGACCTGCAGGAACTCCAGCGTGCCGATGCCGTGGGTCTGGTAGATGGCGCCGGTGTAGCCGCGCTCCAGCAGCGTCTTTTGCGGCAGGGCCGAAGGCGTGCCCGCGCCGGCGATCAGCACGGCATCCGGCTTGGCGGCGATGATCTTCAGCGCCTGCCCCACCACCGAAGCGTCGGTGCGCTGGAAGCGCTCCTGGGCCACGATCTTCAGGTCGGATCCGGCCGCGGCGTTGAACTCCTTCCACCAGCTATCGCCATAGGAATCCGCGAAACCGATGAAGGCCACGTTCTTCAGGCCCTTCTTCTTCATGTCGTCGACCAGGACGGTGGCCATCAGCGAATCGTTCTGCGGCATCTTGAACGCCCAGGCGCGCTTCGGATCCGACAGCGGCTCGACGATGACGCTGGAGGCCGCCAGCGCGATCATCGGCGTGCCGGTTTCGGCCAGCACGTCCAGGCCCGCCAGCGCCGCCGCCGTGGTATTGGGGCCCACGATCGCGTCGACCTTGTCTTCCGAGGTCAGCTTGCGCAGGTTCTTCACCGCCCGGCTGACGTCCGTGGCGTCGTCCAGCACCACGTAGCGCGCCGGTTCGCCGCCCAGCGTGGCGGGCCACAGGCGGATCGCGTTGTTGGTCTGGATGCCAATCGCGGCGGCCGGGCCGGTGGTGGACACGTCCACGCCGATGACGACCTCGGCCTGGGCGGAAAAGAGGGGAACGGCCAGCGCGACGGCGCAGGCGCAGCGGAGTAGATCGAGAGACATGACTGCGGTTCTCAGGAGGTTTGAAGAGGATGCTTCTATTTTGCCTGATGTGCGGCGAAGCCCGCCGCGTGCCCGCTTGCGCCGTTACATCGGCTTGCCGTTGCGCAAGGGCGGTTTCCGCGTCGCGGGCCCGCGCCCGCCGTATCATCGATGATGCCACCCCAGGCAACGCGCGCCGCCCGCCGGCGGCCCGCTCCCACCACCGGACGCGCTCGCGACGGGCGCGGCCCCTTTACAGGAGTCACGCATGAAGAAAACCGCAACCGCCGCCTGGTCGGGCGACCTGAAGACCGGCAAAGGCACGATCTCCACGCAAAGCGGCGCGCTCAAGGACCAGCCCTACGGTTTCAACACCCGCTTCGGCGACACGCCCGGCACCAACCCCGAGGAACTGCTGGGCGCGGCCCATGCCGGCTGCTTCACCATGGCGCTGTCCAACATCCTGGCCGAAGCGGGCATGGTCGCCCAAAGCCTGGACACCAAGGCCGAAGTCACGCTGGACAAGGTGGACGACGGCTTTTCCATCACGGCCGTCCACCTGACCGTCGAAGCCGTCATTCCGGGCGCCAGCGCCCAGGCCTTCGAGGATGCCGCCCGCAAGGCGGAAAAGGGCTGCCCCGTGTCCAAGGTGCTCAACGCCAGGATTTCCATGGACGCCAAGCTCAAGTCCTGACCCCGCCGCATGGCCCGTGGCCCGTCCCGCCGGGGCGGCGCCATTGGGCCGCCCTATCCCCTGCTTGCCCAAAATCAATTTGACGGCCGGTGGCCGCTTCCAGATAATGAGAATCGTTATCAGGAGCGATCATGACCCGTTTCATCTACGCGATATCGGGCGGCAAGGCCGTCCTGGCGCAAGACGTCCAGGTGTCGGCCAACCTGCGCCGCATGATCGGATCCGGCATCCTGGTGGCCGTGGGATACATCGACCCGGGCAACTGGGCCACGGACATTGCGGGCGGCAGCGGCTTCGGCTACGGCCTGCTGATGGTCGTCATCGTGTCCGCCGTCCTGGCGCTGGGCTTCCAGATCCTGGTGTCGCGCCTGGCGCTCGCCACCGGCCAGGACCTGGCCACGCTGACGGCCCGCCATCTCTCCCCGCGCCTGTCCCGGGCCGCCTGGCTGGCCGGCGAAGCCGCCATTCTCGCCACGGCCCTGGCCGAACTCGTGGGCGGCGCCATCGCCTTGCGGCTGCTCTTCGGCCTGCCGCTGATCGCCGGCGTCGCCGTCACCGGCGTCGGCACCTTCGCGGTGCTGGCGCTCGCGCGCGGCAACGCCGACCGGCACGAGCGCGTCATCGCCGTCCTGCTGGCGGTCGTGGCGATGTCGTTCGTGTTCCTGCTGTTCAAGGCCAACCCGGCCTGGACCGAAGTGGCGCACGGCGTCGCCCGGACCGGCCATGCGCTGCGCGATCCGCAAGGCTTCCTGATCGCGCTGGGCATCCTGGGCGCCACCCTCATGCCGCACAATCTGTACCTGCATTCCGGCACGCTCGCGCAGCGCGCGCAGCAACTGCCGCCGGCCGCGCGCGGCCTCGCCATGCGCGTGGCGCGCAACGACACCGTCGTGTCGCTGGGCGTGGCCATGCTGATCAACGCGGCCATCATGATCGTGGCCGCGGCGTCCCTGTCGGGCGCCGGCATGATGGTGTCCAGCCTGGACGACGCGCACGCGGTGATCGGCCGCACGCTGGGCGTCGGCGCGGCCGTCGTGTTCGCGGTGGCGCTGTACGCCGCGGGGCAAAGCTCCACCCTCACCGGCGTGCTGGCCGGCCGCATCCTGTCCAACGGGTTCCAGGTCGGCCACGGCTGGTCCGACCGCCGGCGCGCGCTGGCCACGCGCGTGGCCGCGGGCGGCGCGGCCGCGGCCCTGCTGGCTTTCACGGGCGGCCAGGATCCGGACGGGCTGCTGGTGCTGAGCCAGGTGATCCTGAGCCTGGCCCTGCCTTTCGCGCTGGGCCCGCTGGTGGCGCTGGCCCGGCGCAAGGACCTGATGGGGCGCTACGCCCTGCGCGGCGCCTGGGCCTGGGCCGCGATGGCGGCGACGGCATGCATCATGGCGCTGGACGGCTACCTGCTGGTCGACATGGTGGCGTGACCCGCGCGCCCGCTTCCGCCGCAACGATAAGGGCCGCCCCAGGGCGGCCCTTGCAGGGATGCGCCTATCGGTTCACTTGCCTTTCTTCAGCGGGCAAGTGCTGAGCCCCAGCAGCGGATAAAAGGGGCAAAAGCCCGCCAATCCGGTGAGCAGCGGCAGCACTCCCAGCCATCCCCACCAGCCCACGGTATTCGTCGCGGCCAGCGCAATCAGCACGATTCCGGCCACGACGCGCACTACACGGTCCACGCCGCCTACATTCGATTTCATGAGAACTCCTGCGAAAGGTGAAAGGGAAAACAGCTCAATGAATCAGGGGCAGAAGATGTCCTTGAGCGTGGCGATGAGCTTGGCCACGTTCGGGTCATCGATGCGGTAGTACAGCGTCTGCGCCTCGCGCCGGTAGGCCACCAGCCCTTCCTCGCGCATCCGCGCGAGGTGCTGCGAGAGCGCCGACGGGCTCAGGGGCACCATCTCGTTGAGCGCCCCGACGCTCATCTCGCCCTGGGCGATCAGCAGGCACAGCACCAGCAGGCGGTTGGGGTTGCCGACGGCCTGCAGCAATGCCGCGGCCTGCACGGCACTGTCCTGCAGAACTTCGATGTCGGATTTGCGTTGGGTCATGTTTTGGGGAGATAGGCGCGCGTGCTTAATTCAGATTTTTCTTAATTTAGCACAATCTAAATTAAAAGTCCCGATAGGGCCGGACAACTCACTCAGACTATTTCGGCCAATGCCATGGCCGCCCTCAACGAGTTCACCGAGCGGGCGCCGCAGCCCGCCCGATCACACGGGCATGCTCCTGCATCAAGCCGTATGGATGGACGCAGACGAACCTATCGGCTGTACAGCCAACCGCAACCCCATCGCCTTGAGAATGGCCGCCAGACTGCTCAATGCAGGATTCCCCTTCGGCGAAAGCGTCCGGTAAAGCTGCGTCGGATTCAATCGCGCCTGTTCCGCCACCGCCTGCACACCTCCAAATGCCTGTGCAAGCTGACGCAGCACGGTCAGCAGTTCCGCCTGATCGCCATCTTCCAGAATACCGTTGATCACCTCCAGCGCCAGCGCCGGATCGCTGCGATACAGCTCGGCCATCGCTTCATCATGTCCTCTGCTTCTCATCGTCGTTTCTCCGCTGCCAGTCCTGCCAATAGCCCACAGCCCGGTCGATATCGGCGTTCTGCCTATGCTTGTCGCCACCGCAAAGCAGCAGCACGATGCGCTGCCCCACCTGGGCGTAGTACACGCGATAGCCCGGCCCGACGTCGATCCGCAACTCCCAAACGCCATCACGGCAGAATTTGTGGTCGCCCAAGTTGCCTTGCTCGATCCGGTTCATTCGCCGGATCACTGCTACCTTTGCCTGGCGATCACGCAAGCGACTTAGCCACTCCAGGTAAAGGTCTTCCTGCTCGTCAACCGTCAGGTAGTGTTCAATCCTGTAGGAAGTCATTTTCGTTTATTGACGAATAAACATCAATAGGATCAAGCTGCCGAGGCAGCTTGGCGCACTGGATAGTCCCAAGTATGGACATCGCGCATGGACAGCGACACGGTCCAGTGGGCTGTTTATGTCACATGCACGCTCACCGGCATGCCGGATTCGGTGTTTTTGTCTTGGGGCCGCCCAGACCAGCGACAAAAAAAAACCCAGGACGCATCCTGGGTTTTCTTGGGAAGGGACTGCTCAGTGGTAGGCGGAGACCACCGGGTGCTGCTGCCGGCCTGCGTCCATATCGTGCAGGACTTCGCCCACCGCCCCGCCCAGCGCGGCCAGGCGCAGCTTCAGGCGCCGCCAGCCGCCGCGGCCGTGCGGGCCGGACAGGCTCTCCGCCTCGATGGCGTCGCGGATCAGGGACCGCTCCAGCTCATCCGACATGCGGGCGTTCTTCATTGCGGTATCGCTCATGATTCTCTCCTTGAGAAAAGCGCGATGTGGAACAACACGAGTCCATCTTAGATCTGTGTTTGCTGCGTCGCAATAAAAACTTCCAAGCATTTTTTTGTTCGTTGCACAATGGGTACAAACGCTTAATAACGGTGCATCCGGCACTACGCCGTGCACCATTTTCGCGCATCCGGCTCAAGGCGCAAGGTGCGCCTGGATCAGCTTGTCGGCCATTTGCGCGACCCGGCCCGCCGGCCCGGCTTCGCCGAAGAGCTGGCTGGACACGAACGCGCCCTCCAGCAGCAGCAGCAGACCGTCGCCGAGGGCCTCGGGATCATCCACCCCCATTTCCGCCGCCATCGCCGCGAGCCGCCGCCGCAGCTCCGCCTTGTGGGCCACCGCCACGGCGCGCGCGGGATGGCCGGGTTCCGGGTACTCGACCGCCGCGTTCGTCAGGCCGCAGCCCCGGTAGCCGTTTTGCACGGCGCGCTGGCCAAGGCCGGACAGGTACGCCAGGATCTGGGCCCGCGGGTCGCCCGGATGCGCGTCGCGGGCGGCATCGAAGCGGGCCCAGAACTCGGCGTCGTAGTCGCGCAGGTAGGCGGCCGCCAGTTCGTCCTTGGAGGAAAAACTGCGGTACAGGCTGGGCTTGGTCACCCCCGCCTCGTTGACGATGGCGTCCACCCCCACGGCGCGGATGCCGTCACGGTAGAACATCTCCCGCGCGGTCTTGCGGATGCGGTCGGCCGCCAGCGGCGGCTTGGCGGGACGGGGGCCGGCAGTCTTGCTGACCATACGTAGGCTCCTTTTCCGAGGGCGGATCCGTGCGGGACGGTCCCGCCTGAAACCAGGGGCGCCAAAAAGCGCTTGACCATGTTACTGACCGGTACGTACTATTCGCAAACCTGCATACGTACCGGTCAGTAACATGAGTATAGCCCACCCTCCCATGCCGTTCCGGCGCGCCGGCCAGAAGTACGCTTTTGTCGTCGTCGCGGTGATTTTCCTGTCCCTGCTGGTGTCGGCCGGCTTGCGTTCGTCGCCCAGCGTGCTGCTGGTGCCGCTGGAAGAAGCCTTCGGCTGGAGCCGCAGCACGATTTCCTTCTCCGCCGCCCTGGGCATTTTCCTGTACGGCATGGTCGGGCCGTTCGCGGCCGCGGCGATGGAGCGCTTCGGCCTGCGGCGCGTGCTGATCGGCGCCCTCGCCCTGATGGCGGCGTCCAGCGCGGCCAGCGCCTACATGACCCAGCCCTGGCACCTGCTCATGACCTGGGGCGTGTTCTCGGGCATCGGCTCCGGCGCGGTCGCCGTGGTGCTGGGCGCCACCGTCGTCAACCGCTGGTTCGCGCGGCACCGCGGCGTCATGATGGGCCTGCTGACCGCCAGCTCCGCGACCGGCACGCTGGTATTCCTGCCCGTGCTGGCGGCGCTGGCCTCGTCGGGCGACTGGACCCGGGTGGTGTGGACGGTGGCCGGCGCCGCGGCCGCGCTGGTGCCGCTGGCCTGGTGGCTGGTGCCCGACCGCCCCGCCAGCGTGGGCCTGACCCCGTTCGGCAGCGACCCCCACGCCGCGCCCATCGCGGCGGCGCCGCGCACCGGTTTGCTGGCGGCCACCTTCGGCGCCCTGGCGCGCGCTTCCAGGACCCGCACGTTCTGGTTCCTGTTCGCCACCTTCTTCGTCTGCGGTTTCACCACCAACGGCCTGGTGGGCACGCACCTGATCGCGCTTTGCGGCGACCACGGCATGCCGGAAGTGCAGGCCGCCGGCCTGCTGGCGCTGATGGGCATCTTCGACCTGATCGGCACCACCGCGTCGGGATGGCTGACGGACCGCTACGATCCCCGCAAGCTGCTCTTCGCCTACTACGGGCTGCGCGGCCTGTCGCTGATCTACCTGCCCTATTCCGATTTCTCGTTCTACAGCCTGTCGATCTTCGCCATCTTCTTCGGCCTGGACTGGATCGCCACCGTGCCGCCGACGCTGCGCCTGACCACGGAAGCGTTCGGCGAACGCGACGCCTCGATCGTGTTCGGCTGGATCGTGGCGGGTCACCAGTTGGGCGCGGCGAGCGCCGCCTGGATGGCGGGCGCGATCCGCGAATCGCAGGGCAGCTATCTGATGGCCTTCGTGATCTCGGGCTCGACGGGCCTGGCCGCCGCCGTCATCGCGCTGATGATAGGCAGGAAGCGCGCGCAGCCGCTGCCGGCCTGACCGGGCGCGAGCCGGCCTGGAACATTTTTGGCTGGATTGTTGACGTTCGGTTTTGTGAGGCCGGTTTCTTGAGCCGCCGGCGGCCGGACTGCGGGATTCCGATGCTCGCCCCGGTGGGGCTGCGCTTCGGATCCCTCCGCCCGGCCACCGGCTCACGGCATCTGCCCATGACCGAGGGGCAAGAACCAACGCATTAGGCCGCCGTCAGCCGAGGCCCCCGGAGCCATCCGAAGCGCAGCCCCAGCGGGGCGAACATCGGAATGGCGCAGGGCCGCCTCGGCGGTTTAGGACCCCAATATCCGCAAGCTCGAAGCCCTGCAGCGGCCGCGCTTTACTCGGTCTCGCCCAGATAGGCAGCGCGCACCTTGGGGTCGTGCAGCATCTGGCCGGCCGGGCCGGACAGGATGATCTCGCCGGACTCCATCACATAGCCGCGGTGGCTGTTCTCCAGCGCCAGCCGCGCGTTCTGCTCGATCAGCAGGATCGTGACGCCTTCGCTGGCGATGGTGCGCACCACCTCGAAGACCTTCTCGACCATCAGCGGCGCCAGCCCCATCGAGGGCTCGTCCAGCAGCAGCAGCCTGGGCCGCGCGATCATCGCCCGGCCCATCGCCACCATCTGCTGTTCGCCCCCCGACAGGGTGCCGGCCGCCTGCTTGCGGCGTTCGGCCAGGCGCGGGAACAGAGTGAAGACCCGGTCCGTGTCCTGGCGGACCTGCGCCGCGTCGCGGCGCACGTAGCCGCCCATGGCGAGGTTTTCCTCGATGGTGAGCTGGCCGAAGATGCCCCGGCCCTCCGGCACCATGACCAGCCCGCGGCGCACCAGTTCGTGCGACTTGTGGCCGCCGATGGACAGCCCGGCGTAGACCACTTCGCCGCCGGCCAGCGGCACCAGCCCGCAGATGGAGCGCAAGGTGGTGCTCTTGCCCGCGCCGTTGGCGCCGATCAGGCATACCAGTTCGCCTTCGTCCACGCGCAGGTCGATGCCGCGCACGGCGCGGATGCCGCCGTAGGCGACCTGCAGGCCGCGCAATTCCAGTAAGGGTTGGGATGCTGCCGTCATGCCGGGCGCTCCTGATGAATCAGCGGATCCTGGGCGGCGCCGGCGCCCAGATACGCTTCGATGACCTTGGGATCGCGCTGCACCTGGGCGGGTTTGCCCATCGCCAGCACTTTGCCGTATTCCAGCACCAGCACGCGGTCGCACAGTCCCATGACCAGCTTCATATCGTGCTCGATGAGCAATACCGTGATGCCGTCCGCGCGGATCTTCTCGATCAGCTTGCGCAGCACCACCGTTTCCGAGGCGTTCATGCCGGCCGCCGGTTCGTCCAGCGCCAGCAGCTTGGGATCGGTCGCCAGGGCGCGCGCGATCTCCAGGCGCCGCTGGTCGCCGTAGGGCAGCGAGCGGGCGACGTCGTTGGCGCGGTGGCCGATGCCGACGTATTCCAGCAGTTCCTGGGCCCGCGCTTCGGTGGCCGCCTCTTCGGCGCGTGTGCCGCGCGTGCGCAGCACGGCGCCGAACACGCCCGACCGGGTGCGCATGTGGCGGCCGATCATGACGTTTTCGATGGCGCTCAGGTTGGCGAACAGGCGTATGTTCTGGAACGTGCGCGCCAGGCCGGCGTAGGCGACTTCGTGCGGTTTCTTGCCCGACAGGGATTCGCCGTTGAAGGTGCAGGAGCCTTCCTCGGGGATGTACAGGCCGGTCAGCACGTTGAACAGCGTGGTCTTGCCCGCGCCGTTGGGGCCGATCAGGCCGTAGATTTCGCCGTGCTCGATGTCGAAGCTGACTTCGGACAGGGCCTGCAGGCCGCCGAAGCGCTTGCCCAGGCCCTGGGCTTGCAGCAGTTTGCTCATGCCGCGCCTCCTTGGGCCTTGGTCGCCAGTTCACGCTTGCGCACCGCCGACGGCCACAGGCCCGCGGGGCGGAACAGCATCACGCACACCATCGCCAGGCCGAACAGCAGCATACGTATGCCTTCGGGGTCCAGCACCACGGCGCCGAACACCATCTGCTGGAAGGGTTCGACCACCGCGCGCAGGAACTCGGGCAGCGCCGCCAGGATCAATGCGCCCAGGATCACGCCCGGGATATGGCCCATGCCGCCCAGCACCACCATGCACAGGATGGAGATGGATTCCATCAGCGAGAAGCTCTCGGGGCTGACGAAGCCTTGCATCGACGCGAACAGCGCGCCCGCCACGCCGCCGAAGGACGCGCCCATCGCGAACGCCAGCAGCTTGATGTTGCGGGTATTGATGCCCATCGCCTTGGCGGCGATCTCGTCTTCGCGGATGGCTTCCCAGGCGCGGCCGATGCGCGAATTCTGCAGGCGCACGCACACCACCACGATGAGCAGGGTCAGCGCCAGCAGCAGGTAGTAGTACTTCTCCGGCCCCGTCACCCGGAAGCCCAGCAGGCTTTCGGTGCGGCCGAACGCGAATTCGCCCACCTTGAAGGTGTCGATGCGGTTGATGCCCTGCGGCCCGTTGGTGATGTTCACCGGCGCGTTCAGGTTGTTCAGGAAGATACGGATGATCTCGCCGAAGCCCAGGGTCACGATGGCGAGGTAGTCGCCCCGCAGCTTGAGCGTGGGCGCCCCCAGCAGCACGCCGAACAGGCAGGCCACGGCCAGGGCGATCGGCAGGATCGCCCAGAACGGCAGGTGCAGGCCGAAATGCGGCGAGGCCAGCAGCGCCCAGGTGTAGGCGCCCACCGCGTAGAACGCGATGTAGCCCAGGTCCAGCAGCCCGGCGAAGCCCACCACGATGTTCAGGCCCAGCGACAGCATCACGTACAGCAGGGCGAAGTTCAGGATGCGCACCCAGCTCTGCCCGGCCATGCCGATCACGAAGGGCAGCACGGCGAGCACGACGCCGATCAGCGCGATGCCGATCAGGTTGCGGGTCGAGAATCCGCTGCTTTTCAGGTTTCCGCTCATGCGCGATCTCCCACGCGTTCGCCCAAGAGGCCCGACGGACGGAAGATCAGCACCAGCACCAGCACGAAGAACGCGAACACGTCCTGGTAGTGGCTGCCGAGGAAGCCGCCGGTCAGGTCGCCGATGTAGCCCGCGCCCAGCGATTCGATGACGCCCAGCAGCAGGCCGCCGGCCATCGCGCCCACCAGGTTGCCGATGCCGCCCAGCACCGCGGCGGTGAACGCCTTCAGGCCGAGCATGAAGCCCATGGTGTATTGCGAAACGCCGTAATAGGTGGCGACCATCATGCCCGCCACGGCGGCCAGCGCCGAGCCGATCAGGAAGGCCGCGGAAATGACGGTGTTGATGTTCACGCCCATCAGCCCGGCGACTTCGCGGTTCTGCGCGGTGGCGCGCATGGCCGTGCCCAGGCGGGTCTTGTGCACCACGGCCAGCAGCCCGCCCATGATGAGCGCGGCGATCGCCACGATGGCGATCTGCAGCGTGCTCATCCGGGCGCCGGCGAACTCGAACACCTGCGGCGAGAGCACCTGCGGGAAGTTCAGGTAGTTGCGGCCCCAGGCCATCATCGCCACGTTCTGCAGGATGATGGACACACCGATGGCGGTGATCAGGGCGGCCAGCCGGGGCGCCCGGCGCAGCGGCCGGTAGGCCACGCGCTCGGCGGTCCAGCCCACCGCCATGCACAGCGGCACCGAGACCAGCAGGCCCACGCCCAGGACCACGAAGGCGGACGCGCCCGGGTCGCCGCCGACCAGCGAAATGGCGACCGTGGTGGCCGCCATCGCGCCGATCATGACGACGTCGCCATGCGCGAAGTTGATCAGCCCGATGATGCCGTACACCATGGTGTAGCCGAGGGCGACCAGGGCGTACACGCTGCCGAGCGTGACGCCGTTAATCAGTTGTTGAATGAAGATATCCATAGGGGCCGCGGAAATAAGCCTGGAAAAATCGCGCGTATCGTGCGGCGGCGGCCCTCGGGCCTGCCGCGCCGCCGCGCATCGCGCGCGCCGGACGGCGCGCACGCGGTATGGCGGGCGGGCGCGGCCATGCCGCCCCGCCCCGGTCGGCCGCCGTTAATTGGCCTGGCTGACCATCGTTTCAACCATCTCCCACTTGCCGTTCTTGACTTCGTAGATGGTGACCGAAATTTCCTTCAGATCGCCGTTGGCGTCGTACGAGATGTGCTCGCTGGTCGCGCCCTTGCGGTTCAGCTTGGCCAGGACCGGCAGGTACTTCTCGGGCTTGGCCGAGCCGGCCTGCTCGATGGCGGCGATCATGTTCCACGCGCCGTCGTAGGCGTACGGGGCATAGACGCCGGGGGCCTTCTTGAAGCGCGCCTGGTAGCGCTGCTCGAAGTCCTTGCCCGCGGCCATCTTGTCCAGCGGCACGCCGGCCAGCGAAGCGTAGGTGCCGTCGGCGGCGTCGCCGGCCAGCTTGATGAAGGTGTCGCTGCGGGTCATTTCGCCCGAGACCAGCGGCGCCTTCAGGCCCAGCGTCGCCAGTTGGCGCTTCATGGGACCGGATTGCGCGTCCAGGCCGCCGTAGAAGATCGCGTCGGGCGCCACGCCCTTGATGTTGGTCAGGATGGCGGTGAAGTCGTTCGCCTTGTCGGTCGTGTACTCGCGGCGCACGACCTGGCCCCCGGCGGCTTTGACGGCCTTTTCGACCTCGTCGGCCAGGCCCTGGCCGTAGGCGGTGCGGTCGTCGATGATGGCGACCTTCTTGGCATTCAGTTTTTCGACGATGAACTTGCCCACGGCGGCACCCTGCTGGGTGTCGCTGGTCATCATGCGGAAGGTGGTCTCGTAGCCCTGCTTGGTGTATTCGGGCGAGGTGGCCATCGCGATCTGGGGCAGGCCGGCTTCGTGGTAGACGCGCGAAGCGGGAATCGTGGTGCCCGAGTTGAAGTGGCCCAGGATGCCGACGACGTCCTGGTCGACCAGTTGCTGCGCGACCTGCACGCCGACGCGGGGATCGGCCTGGTCGTCGCGCGACACCAGCACGAACTTGGCCGGCTCGCCGTCGACCTTGATGCCCTTCTTGTTGGCTTCTTCCAGGGCCAGGTTCAGGCCGTTCTGCATGTCTTCGCCATAGTGCGATTGCGGGCCCGTCAAGGGCGCGGCGAAACCGAACTTGACGTCGGCGGCCTGCGCGGCGGCGGCCACGCCGGCGGCGGCGAGGCTGGCGGCGGCGAGCTTCAAAGTGGTGCGGAACTTCATGGATATCCTCCGGGGTGTCGGACTTAAGACCTTGTTATACCTGAGCTTTTAGCCAGGCCTCTGGTTTTTTTCACTACCGCAAGCCCCGATGGTGCCGAGGTCTTGCGCATGCATCTTTTGCAGAATCCGGATGTCGGGTTGCGACATCCGGATTTGAGGTGCGACCGGATTTTCGTTCGAGTGCAACCTTGCCCGATATTGGAGATAACCCTTGGATACCGGCAAGTTGGCCCCGCGATCCTCAGCCGATGGTCATGAGGCTGGCGTTGCCGCCCGCCGCCGCCGTATTGACGCTGATGGAGCGCTCGGCCAGCAGGCGGTCCGGCACGTACCCCGCGCCCGCGGCGATCGCGTCCGGCGTCAGCCCGTGCACGGACAGGATCGGGCCGGGACGCCGGGCGATGCGCTGGTTCAGCGCCTGCAGCGCGTCGCCATCGCCTTCGAACAGCACGGCCTGGTAGTCCGCCTCGTCCACGTCTTCGTCGGCCAGGATGCCCGCCTGCCCGCGCTGCTCGGCGTCCAGCGAGGACAGCAGCGCCTGCGCGGCGGGCGTGTCCGCGAACCAGGCGTGGTTGCCGGTCAGCCTGGCGGCCGACCATTGCGCCCGCGCCCCGGGTTCCGTGGCCGCCACGCAGTACACCGCGCCCCGCGGTTCGACCATGTAGGTGTTGGTCTCGCCCGTGGGGCCCGGCAGCACGATGCGCTGCGGCAGCGGCGCCGACGCGTCCAGCGCCGGCGGCAGGCCGGCCGGGCGGGTGGCCAGCAGGCGGTACATGTACAGCGGGCCGCCGGCCTTGGGGCCGGTCCCGGACAGGCATTCGCCGCCGAACGGCTGCACGCCCACCACGGCGCCGACGATATTGCGGTTGACGTAGACGTTGCCCGCATGGACCTGGCCGGTCACGTGCGCGATGGTTTCGTCGATGCGGGTATGCACGCCGAACGTCAGGCCGTAGCCCGTGCCGTTGACGGCATCGAGCAAGGCGTCCAGTTCGTCGCGCTTGTAGCGCACCACGTGCAGCACGGGGCCGAACACTTCGCGCGTCAATTCGCCGATGTGGTCGATCTCGATGATGGTGGGCGGCACGAAGGTGCCATGGCGGCATTCGCCGTTCAGTTCCACCTGGTCCACCCGGTGGCCGGCGGTGCGCATGGCTTCGATGTGGCGCTGGATGCCGTTGCGGGCTTCCGTGTCGATCACGGGCCCCACGTCCACCGACAGGCGGTCGGGATTGCCCACGGTCAGTTCGCGCATCGCGCCGCGCAGCATGGTCAGCACGTGGTCGGCGCTGTCTTCCTGCACGCACAGCACGCGCAGCGCCGAACAGCGCTGGCCGGCGGAATCGAAGGCCGAGGTCAGCACGTCGAACACCACTTGCTCGGCCAGGGCCGAGGAATCCACCACCATGGCGTTCTGGCCGCCCGTCTCCGCGATCAGCGGGATGGTGTGGCCGGCGTCGTCCAGGCGGTCGGCCAGGGTGCGCGCGATGATCCGCGCGACGTCGGTGGAGCCGGTGAACATCACGCCGCGCACGCCGGGACTGGCCACCAGTTGGGCGCCCACGGTTTCGCCGCGGCCCGGCAGCAACTGCACGGCGCCGGGCGGCACGCCCGCGGCGCGCAGGATGGACACGGCCTGCGCCGCGATCAGCGAAGTCTGTTCGGCGGGCTTGGCCAGCACGGTGTTGCCGGCGGCCAGCGCGGCCGCGACCTGGCCGGTGAAGATGGCCAGCGGGAAATTCCAGGGGCTGATGCACAGCACGGTGCCCAGCGGACGGTGCGTGTCGTTGCTGAATTCCGTTTCCGCCTGGTCCGCGTAATAGCGCAGGAAGTCCACGGCCTCGCGCACTTCGGCGATGGCGTTGGGCAGCGATTTGCCGGCCTCGCGCACGATCAGGCCCAGCAGGGTCTGCATCTGCTCTTCCAGCAATTGCGCCGCGCGGCGCAGGCACTGGGCGCGCTCCGCCACCGGCGTGGATTGCCAGATGGGCGAGGCGTTGGCGGCGTCGCGCAGAGCGGCCTCGGCCTCTTCCGGCCGCGTTTCGATGACGTGGCCGACCAGGTCGCGCAGGTTCGCGGGGTTGCGGACTTCGACGGCGCGCGCCGCGTCCCAGGCCTCTCCGCCCTCGCCCAGCATCGGCGCCGCGCGCCACGGCAGCGCGGCGCTGGCCAGCAGGGCCGCGGACAGCGAGCCCAGGCGGTGCTCGTTGCTCAGGTCCAGCCCCGCCGAGTTGGCGCGGGCGCCGTCCTGGGGGTCGCCATAGAGTTCGCGCGGAAGCGGGATCTTGTCGTGCGGCGCGCCCAGCGGCACGATGCGCGAGGCCGCCTCGACGGGATCGGCCACCAGTTGCTCCACCGGGATGCTCTCGTCGCCGATCAGGTTCACGAAGGACGTGTTGGCGCCGTTCTCCAGCAGGCGGCGCACCAGGTAGGCCAGCAGCGTTTCATGCGTGCCCACCGGCGCGTAGATGCGGCAGGGACGATTCAGCTTGCCCTGCGCCAGCGGCCCCACCACTTCGTCGTACAGGGGTTCGCCCATGCCGTGCAGGCACTGGAACTCGTACTGGCCCGGGTAGTAGTTCTGGCCAGCCAGTTGATAGATGGCGGACAGGGTGTAGGCGTTGTGCGTGGCGAACTGCGGGTACACCGCCTCCGGCGCGCCCAGCAGCTTGCGGGCGCAGGCCAGGTAGGCCACGTCCGTGTAGACCTTGCGCGTGTAGACCGGATAGCCCTCCAGGCCGTCGACCTGGGCGCGCTTGATCTCGCTGTCCCAGTAGGCGCCCTTCACCAGGCGCACCATCACGCGGTGGCGGCTGCGGCGGGCCAGGTCGATCACGTAGTCGATCACGAACGGCGCGCGCTTCTGGTAGGCCTGGATGACGAAACCGATGCCGTTCCAGCCTTCCAGCTCCGGCTCGAAGCACAGCGCCTCCAGCAGGTCGAGCGAGATCTCCAGGCGGTCCGCTTCCTCGGCGTCAATGTTCAGGCCGATGTCGTAGCTGCGGGCCAGTTGCGTCAGGGCCTTCACGCGCGGCAGCAGTTCCGCCATCACGCGTTCGCGCTGGGCGCGGGAATAGCGCGGATGCAGCGCCGACAGCTTGATCGAAATGCCCGGGCCTTCATAGATGCCGCGGCCGGCCGCGGCCTTGCCGATCGCGTGGATGGCCTGTTCGTAGGACGCGTAATAGCGGTCGGCGTCCTCGGCGGTGGTGGCGGCCTCGCCCAGCATGTCGTAGGAATAGCGGAACCCGCGCGATTCCATCTTGCGGTTGTTGGCCAGCGCCTCGGAAATGGTCTGGCCCGACACGAACTGTTCGCCCATCATGCGCATGGCCATGTTCACGCCCTTGCGCACCAGCGGCTCGCCGCCCTTGCCGATCAGGCGGGTCAGCGCCTTGGACAGGGACTGTTCGCTGCTGACCGCCACCAGCTTGCCGGTGATCATCAGGCCCCAGGTGGCGGCGTTGACGAACAGGGACTGGGAGCCGCCCATGTGCGACTTCCAGTCGCCGCGGGCGACCTTGTCGCGGATCAGCGCGTCGCGCGTGGCGCGGTCGGGGATGCGCAGCAGCGCCTCGGCCAGGCACATCAGCGCCACGCCTTCCTGGCTGGACAGCGAGAACTCCTGGATCAGCCCTTCCACGCCGCCGCCGCTGCGCTTGCCGCGCAGCTTCTTCACCAGGCCCGCGGCCAGTGCGTGGATCTTTTCCAGGTTCGGCATGCGGGCCTGCCCCAGCAGCAGCGGCACGCACTCGGACTCGGGCCGGCGGTAGGCCGCCGTGATCGCCGCGCGCAGCACGGACTGCGGCTGCACGTCCTGGCCGAACTCGTAGAACGGCGGCGTGGGCGCCGACTGGCCGTCGCCCGCCTCGTCCTCGCCGCCCGCGTCCGCGCCCAGGTGCGACATTTCCGCGGGCAGGTGGCCGCGTTCGATCTTGTCCAGGTAGGCAAGGATCGCCTGCTTGTGCAGCCAGTGCGGCGTGCAATTGAGCTTTTGCGCGGCGGCCTTGAGCCGGTCGCGGAGCGCGTCGTCGACTTTGACGCCTAGGGTCGTGCTGGCCATAAGAGATTGCTTCCTGTCGCATGGCAGAGGTGATGCCGGGCCGGGACCCAGCATGGGTAGGACCGTATGCTAGACAGGTTGCAACCGCGTTTGTATTGCGGTTAACCCTAGGTTAACCGCTTGAGATCAGGCGGGTTTTGCGCGGGCGCCCTTCAGTCGTTCAGGGCCGAGCAGCCCAGCACCTGGACCGAGGCCGTGCCGGCGGGCGACTGGCCGCGGATGGCGGAGGCCATCGTCGTCGCCAGGCCGGCCACCGCGCGCTGCTGCGCGGCGATCAGCGCGGGCACGCCGGCTTCCGTCACCGTTTCGGTGACGACGCTGCGGCACAACAGCCCGGCGCCCTTCATGTTGACCGGCCGCACGCGCCAGGTGGCGTCCAGTTGCGCCATGCTGCCCGAGACCAGTTCGAAGCGCTGCACGTCCGTCTGGACCCGCCAGACGGCGGCGCCGGGCCCGGGCTTGACCATCTGCACGTCCAGGGCGCCCAGTTCCCGCTTGAGCGAATCGGACAGCGCGCCCCGCAGTTCGTCGCCCAGCGGCGAACTCCAGCGCTCGGAATACAGCGCCGACAGGCTGCCGTCGCCGGTGCGCACCATCAACTGGGGCTGGTCGGCCTGGGTCGAAACGTTGACCGGCTGCACGTCGACCAGGTAGGGAGCGGACGGGGCGCCGCCAGCCGCCGCCGCGGGGGCCGACGGCCCCTGCAAGGTGTAATAGTTCACGGGCGCCGACGCGCCGCAGCCCGCCAGCGCGGCCGCCAGGGCCAGCACGGACACGGCGCGGGGGGCCGTCCCGGACCGCTTCGCCGGGATGGAGGCTGTCTCGCGGGAGGGGCTGGCCGAGCGGGCGCAGCGGGAGGGGCGTCTATTCATGGGTTTCAGTTCCTGACAGGACCGGCGCCGGGGATCGGGTCTGGGCCGCGGCCGCGCAGCAAGGCCTCGGGGTTGGATTGCAGGAAGTCGGCCAGGGCGCGCAGCGACCGGGCCGCGCGGCCCAGTTCCTGCATCGCCCGCTCGGTATTGACGGGCAGCGACGCATCGGCAGCCAGCAGCGCGTTGATCTGCGCCATCGACTCCCTGGCCTGCTTCAGCATGGCCTGCGCCTCGGGCGCCACCTGCTTGTCCAGGCGGCCCATCAGCTTGGAGGTGCTGGCCAGCGTGGCGCGCAGGTCTTCGCCGATCTTGTCGAACGGGATCTTCTCGACCTTGGCGATGATGTTGCTGACCTGCTGCTGCAATTGGTCCAGATTGCCAGGCACCGTCGGGATGAGCGCGGGCTCGGACATCTGGAATTCGACCGGCTTGGCGTTCGGGAAGATGTCCAGCGCCACGTAGAGCTGGCCCGTCAGCAGATTGGCGGTGCGCAATTGGGCGCGCAGGCCGTGCTTGATCATGCCGCCCAGCAGGCGGCCGCCCGCCACGTCGCCGTCCTGGACGGCGCGTTCGCGCACTTCGTCGAACACGCGGCCCAGGCGCTCCGGATACAGCGTGGCGTCCACCAGCGAGTAGAAGCGCTTGGTGGCCGGATCGAAGTCCAGGTTGATCTGCGTGACGTTGCCCAGCGTGATGCCGCTGAAATCGATGGGCGCGCCCACCGCGAGCCCGCGGATCGACTGGTCGTAGCGCATGCGGATCGGGAACGCCTCGCCGTCCGGATTGGCCTTGGCCGCCGTCTCGGTCGGATAGAGATCGAACTGGGCATCGGCCGGGGCCGCCGCGCCGGCGTCGCGGGCGGTCAGGACCGGCTCGAACGCCACGCCGCCCACCGCCATCGACACCAGCGACTGGGTGCGCACCTTCAGGCCGTCCGCGTTGACGCTGAAGTCCACGCCGCTGGCGTTCCAGAAGCGCGTTCCGTTGGTGACGAACTTGTCGTTGGGCGCGTCCACGAACACCTCGACGTTCACGGCCTTGCCGTTCTGATCCAGGGCGTAGCCGATCACGCGGCCGACGTTGATGCGGCGGAAATACACCGGCGAGCCGATGTCCAGGGACCCCAGGTCCGACGCCTTCAGCTTGAAGCGCTTGCCGGCGCGGTCATGCGTGACCGCGGGCGGGACTTCCAGGCCGTCGAAATGCAGCTTGGTGGCCTTGTTGCCGTCCTTGCCCTCGACGGCGTCCACGCCGATGTAGGCGCCCGACAGCAGCGTGCCCAGGCCGGACACGCCGCTCACGTCCAGGCGCGGCCGCACCACCCAGAAACTGGTGCCTTCGCGCGCGAGGTCGGAGACTTCCTTGGCAAGCTCGGCCTGCACCACCACCTTGCTGCGGTCGTCATTGAAGCCGATGGACTTCACCGTGCCGATGGTCACGTCCTTGTAGCGGAGCTGGGTCTTGCCGACTTCCAGCCCATCGGCGGTATTGAACGAAATGGAGATGTCGGGGCCGGCCTGCATCCAGGTCCGCACCACCAGCGACAGGCCCATCAGGGCCGCCACGATGGGCACCAGCCAGATCCACGAGATCCGGCTCTTCTGCTTGCGCGAGATCGCGGGTGCGGCGAACGCCTCCTCACCGGACCCGGGGGCTTGCTCGGACATCTATTCTTCCTTTTTCGTGGGCGGAACCCGCGGCCTAGCCCATTTCCTGGCCGGCGCCCGGCGCCGGCTGGCGCCGGCCTTCGACCGGCGCTGATTCTATTTCACTTTGCCCTTCGAGATCCCAGCTACGGCGCAGGTCGAAGCTCATAGCGGACAGCATCGTCAGGATCACGACCACGCCGAACGCCGCCGCGCCCGCCCCCGCGCTGATCTCCATCAAGCCCTGGAAATCCGCCAGCGCCGCAAGCAATATAACGACAAAAACGTCCAGCATCGACCATTGGCCGATGAATTCGACCATTTGGTACAGGCGGGTGCGCGGACGCAGATTGGTCGTGCTGCGCCATTGTTCCGTCAGGAGCAGCAGGATCAGCGCAAGCAGCTTGGTGAGCGGCACCGCCACGCTGGCGATGAAGACGATCAGCGCGATGTCCCAGGATCCCATTTCCCACAGTTCGACCACGCCGCCCAGGATCGTGTGGGCGCTGTCGCCCAGCACCGAACTGACTTTCATCACCGGCAGCACGTTGGCGGGGATGTAGAACACCACGGCGGCCAGCAGCAGCGCCCAGGTGCGCGCCAGGTGGTCGGGCTTGCGGTAGTGCACCAGCGCATCGCAGCGCACACAGTGGTGCTCGGCCTCTTCGGCGTCGCGCGGCAGGGCCTGGACCTGGCCGCAGACGTGGCAGCCGGTCAGGACCTCGTCCGGCTTCGCCCGCGGCACGTGCACCGGCACCACCTCCATGGTTTCGGCGTAGCGCCATATCACGTGGGGCGACAGGCGGCCCAGCATGGTCAGCAGGATGGTAAGGAGGCCGAACGCGCCCAGCCCGATCCCGGGGGACACCGCAGCCATGCCGGCCAGCTTCACGACCGCCACCAGCACGCCCAGCAGGAACACGGGAATCATGCACCAGGGCCGCAGCACGCCCAGCAGGCGCATGGCCGCCCGGAAGGCCACGGGCTCGCTCCCGCGGGACAGCGGTCCCAGCACCCAGAGCAGGACGGTCAGTTGCAGCAGGGGCAGCGCGAAGCCCGCCAGGCCCGTCATCACCGCCACCACCTCGTGCCGCTGGCGCCAGGTGATGGAAATGGCGTCCAGCAAGGACGCCTGCTGCGTCATGCCCTGCACGGCCATGGACGCGACGGGATAGGCGTTGGCCACCCCGAAGACGATCAGGGCGGCGATGGCGAGCGCCAGCCAATTGGATAAAGTCAGCCCGCTGTAGCGCCAGAGTATGGCGCCGCAGCGGGCGCAATTGGCGGTCTCGCCAGGTTCGAGCCGATGCCGGCGATAGATGCTCGCGCAGTGTTCGCACTCGATCAGCGGCTGGCGGTCCGCGGTCATGAGGGAGGCATGCCCTTTTGCCTAGTCGACCAGTTCGACTTCCTGCTTGTCGGGCGCATCCGAGGACGGCGGCTTGCCGCTGTCGTCGAAGTTCAGCGTCACCTTGCCTTCGTCGTCCAGGTCCACCGTGACCGTGCCGCCCTCGACCAGCTTGCCGAACAGCAGCTCGTCGGCCAGCGCGCGCCGGATGGTGTCCTGGATGAGGCGTTGCATGGGACGCGCGCCCATGAGCGGATCGAACCCCTCCTTGGCGAGATGCTCGCGCAGGCGCGTGGTGAAAACGGCTTCCACGCGGCGCTCGTGCAGTTGGTCTTCCAGTTGCATGAGGAACTTGTCCACCACGCGCAGGATGATTTCGCGGTCCAGCGGCGCGAACGGGATGATCGCGTCGAGGCGGTTGCGGAATTCGGGCGTGAACATGCGGCGGATTTCCGCCATTTCGTCGCCCACCACGCGCGAATTGGCGAAACCGATGGACGGACGGTTCAGGGTTTCGGCGCCCGCGTTCGTCGTCATGATGAGGATGACGTTGCGGAAGTCGGCCTTGCGGCCGTTGTTGTCGGTCAGCGTGCCGTGGTCCATGACCTGCAGCAGGATGTTGAACACATCCGGATGCGCCTTTTCGATTTCGTCCAGCAGCAGCACGCAGTGCGGCTGCTTGGTGATGGCCTCGGTCAGCAGGCCGCCCTGGTCGAACCCGACGTAGCCCGGAGGCGCGCCGATCAGGCGCGACACCGCGTGGCGCTCCATGTATTCCGACATGTCGAAGCGCAGCAGCTCGACGCCCAGCGTGAACGCCAGTTGGCGCGCCACTTCGGTCTTGCCCACCCCGGTGGGGCCGGAGAACAGGAAGGCGCCGATCGGCTTTTCCGGCTTGCCCAGGCCCGAACGCGCCATCTTGATGGCGGCGGACAGGGCCTCGATGGCGTTGTCCTGGCCGAAGACCACGGTCTTCAGGTCGCGGTCCAGCGTAGCGAGCTTGCTGCGGTCGTCGTTGGAGACGGACTGCGGCGGGATGCGCGCGATCTTGGACACGATGTTCTCGATGTCCACCTTGCCGATCACCTTCTTCTGGCGCGAGCGCGGCAGCAGGCGCTGCGCGGCACCGGCCTCGTCGATCACGTCGATGGCCTTGTCGGGCAGGTGGCGGTCATTGATGAAGCGCGCCGACAGTTCCGCGGCGGCCGACAGCGCGGCGGCGGAATAGCGGACGCTGTGGTGTTCCTCGAAGCGGCTCTTCAGGCCGCGCAGGATCTGCACGGTCTGTTCGACGCTGGGCTCGGGCACGTCGATCTTCTGGAACCGGCGCGACAGAGCGTGGTCCTTTTCGAAGACGCCGCGGTATTCCGTATACGTGGTCGCGCCGATGCACTTGAGCTGCCCGGACGACAAGGCCGGCTTCAAGAGGTTGGAGGCGTCCAGCGTGCCGCCGGAAGCCGAGCCGGCTCCGATCAGCGTATGGATTTCGTCGATGAAGAGGATGGCGTCGGGATTGCCGCGGATCTGCTTGAGCACGCCCTTCAGGCGCTGTTCGAAATCGCCGCGGTACTTGGTGCCGGCCAGCAGCGCGCCCATGTCCAGGGAATAGACCTGGGCGGCCTGCAGGATCTCGGGCACTTCCCCGCGCGTGATGCGCCAGGCCAGGCCTTCGGCGATGGCGGTCTTGCCCACGCCGGCCTCGCCGACCAGCAGCGGATTGTTCTTGCGGCGGCGGCACAGCACCTGGATCACGCGCTCGACCTCGTGTTCGCGCCCGATCAGGGGATCGATGCGCCCGGCCAGCGCGGCCGCGTTCAGGTCGGTAGCGTACTGGTCCAGCGGCGACTGGCGCGATTCGCCCTGTTCTTCACCATTGGTCTGCTGCTCTTTCTGCACGGCGGCGGACTCCACCTGTGGCTGTTTGGTAATGCCATGCGAGAGGAAATTGACGACATCGAGCCGGGTGACGCCCTGCTGCTGCAGGTAGTACACGGCGTGCGAATCCTTTTCGCCGAAAATGGCCACGAGCACGTTCGCGCCGGTGACCGGCTTCTTGCCGGTGCCTCCCGCGGACACGTGCATGATCGCGCGCTGGATCACGCGCTGGAATCCCAGCGTGGGCTGGGTGTCGACTTCGGCGCCGCTCGGAATCACGGGCGTGTTTTCCGAGACGAACTGGCGCAGGTTGCGGCGCAAATCATCCAGGTTGGCGGCGCAGGCGCGCAGGACCTCGACAGCCGAAGCGTTGTCGAGCAGCGACAACAGCAGATGCTCGACGGTAATAAATTCGTGCCGGGCCGAACGGGCCTCGACGAAAGCCATATGCAGGCTGACTTCAAGCTCTTGAGAAATCACGCTTCCTCCGTGACGCATCGAAGCGGTCAAATACACGATTCATATTCTATGCCGATCATGGCGTAACGCCAGCGATTTCAAAAACCACACTGTCGTGGCGCCCTAGTGCATCCATGACTGTAAGGGTATACCGGCCGTCCTGCGCCAGCACTAAATTGAAAGGATGACCCGACGCGCCATGGCTGACCACGCGCCCGTCGAGCATCCACCATACTTCGCCTTCGGCTCCCTGCACATCCACGTCCAGCGCCACCCGCCGTCCGCCGGGCACGGGCCGCAGCACCGAGCCGGCCGCCACGCCTCCCAGGCGCAAGGGCCCCTGCGAGGCGTCGGCATAGCCGGCGAACGACGGCGGCGCGGTGTCGTTCAGGATCCACGCCGCGCGCTGTTCCGGACAAGCGCCGGATGGCACGCTGCCCAGCCTGTAGCCCAGCGGCCAGCACGTCACGGCGGACTGCACCGTCGCGGGCCTGACGCGGACCTGCTGCGCGCCTTCCGGCAAGGCCGCCACGATATCCTGCAGCAGCGGCGCGGCAACGTTCGCCCCGAAAAAACCCGGATTGGGGGTGCCGTCGGGCCGGCCGACCCAGACGCCGATCGTCCACCTGTCGGTCACTCCGACCGCCCAGGCATCCCGGAATCCGAAACTCGTCCCGGTTTTCCAGGCCAGCCGCCGGGCCGGGCTGCCCGACTGGTAGAACGGCCGGTCGGGGTGGCCGCCGCCCTCGAGAATATCGCGGACGATCCAGGCCGCCCCAGGGCTCATCATACGGGACTCGACCACCGGCTGCTCCGCCCGCAGGCGGGGCCGGCCGGCGACGCCGCCCCGGGCCAGGGCCCGGTAAGCGCCCACCAGTTCTTCCAATGTGGTGCCGCCCCCGCCCAAAATCAAGCTCAAATTGGGCTGGGCGCCGGCGGGCAATCGTAACCGCACCCCGCCGGCCAGCATGGCCGAGGCGAAACGGCTGGGCCCGACCCGGTCCAGCAGGTCCACGGCCGGCACGTTCAGCGACCGCTGCAAGGCCTGCGCCACGCTGATGGGACCGGCGAACGCCGCCTGAAAGTTCCCCGGCGCATAGCCGCCGAAGGACATGGGCGCGTCCATCAGCAGGCTTTCGGAGTGGATCAGGCCCTCGTCCAGCGCCTGCGCGTACAGGAAGGGCTTGAGCGTAGACCCGGGCGAACGCACCCCGCGCACCATGTCCACGTGGGCGTAGCGGGTATCGTCGGAAAAATCGGCGGAGCCGGCATAGGCCTTGACCTCCAGCGTGTCGTTGTCCATCGCCAGGACGGCCATCGACACCTTGGGCGGCAGGCCGTCCACGCGGTCCAGCAGCATGCGTTCAACCGAGGCCTGCATGTCCGCGTCCAGGGTGGACGCCACCAGGGCCGGCCGCTCGCCGGACCGCTGGGCGCCGAAACGCTTCGCGCCCGCTTCCTGCAACAGCCGCTGCGCGGCCAGCGGCGCCAGCCAGCGGGCCCGCAGCGGCGGCGCCACCACGCGCTCGATCTTAGCGTCGGCCACCTCGGCGGGCGTCCAGCGGCCCAGTTCGACCATGCGGTCCAGCACCTTGTCGCGGGCGGCCTGCGCGGCTTCGGGGTGGCGGTCGGGGCGCAGCCGCGACGGCGCCTGCGGCAAGGCGGTCAGCATCGCGGCCTCGGCCGGGCTCAGGTCGCGGGCGGGCTTGCCCAGCCACAGGCGCGAGCCCATCTCCACCCCTTCCACGATGCCGCCCATCGGCGCGTGGGTCAGGTACAGGGACAGGATCTCGTCCTTGCTGTAGTGCATCTCCAATTGGACGGCGCGCCAGGCCTGGCGCAGCTTGGCGGACAGGGAACGCGACGGCCTGCCGGCCAGTTCCGGATCGATCAGCCGCGCGGCCTGCATGGTCAGGGTGGATCCGCCCGACACGATGCGGCGGTTGGTGGCCCATTGCCAGCCGGCGCGCGCCAGCGCCACCGGATTCACGCCGGGGTGCCAGTAGAACCAGCGGTCTTCGTAGGTCAGCAGCGTTTCCAGGTAGCGGGCGGACACCTGGTCCGGCTTGACCGGATAGCGCCAGATGCCGTCGCGGCTGGGATAGTTGCGCAGGGGCGTGCCGTCGGCGGCCACGACCACCGCGGCCCCGCCCGAGTCCACGGACGGCAGGGGATAAAGGCGGTCCAGCGCGAATAACAACGCGGCCAGCGCAAACAACGCGCTGGCCGCGAAGATTCCCCGCCGCCGCCAGCGGCGGGCGCGCCGGGCGCCCGCCGCCGCGGTGTCGGCGGCGTTCAAGGACGCTTGGCGCCGCGGTCGCGGATTTCCACCGTGCTCCATTGCTCGCCCACGCCCCGGATTTCCGGCCGGTACATATCCTCGGCCACCGTCGACGGCACCGCGTAGCGGCCCGGCGTCACGACGCGCACGAGATAGAACACGTCCACCTTGCCGCGTCCCAGCGCCACCGCGGCCACGTAGCGGTCGTCGCGGAACTCGCGATGCTTGATGTTGGGATCGGCCATGGCCTCGGCCACTCGCCGCCCGCCGATCGACCAGTCCTGCATCTCGGGGCTTTGCGACAGGTTCAGGTTCTCGACTTCGAAGCCCGCCGGCACGCGGTCCACCAGCAGCCCGTCCGGGATGTTCTGGTTGGCGCTGGCCTGCACCCAGACCACCAGCATGTCGCCGGTCTGCAGGGTGCCGCCGTCCCACGGACGGCCGTCGGGACGATACCAGCCGCGCTTGAGCTGGATGATGTCGCTGCGCGGCGCGGGGGCCGACGTCGGGCTGCCCTGGATGTCGTATTCCACGAACAGGGACTGGCTGCCGGTATTGACCAGTTGCGTGCCGGCCAGGTCGGCCGCCGACAGCGACACGGTCTGGTCGCTCTTGCCGCCGGCCAGCGGCTTGCGCGCGCCGTTCACGGTCAGCGCGGCTTCCCAGGGCGTGGCCTTGTCCCCGCCCATCGCGCGCGCCGCCAGCAGCAGCGCCATCTGCTCCTGCGTCGACAGGTACGAACGGTTGCCCAGCCGGCCCGCCAGTTGCGTCATCAGATTGTCGACGCGCTCGTGGCGCAGTTCGTACTGTTGCGCCAGGGCATAGGCCAGCGCGTAATCGCGCACGCCGCTGCCGTAGTCGCCCAGCCATTCGTCGTAGTAGCCGCCGCTGCGGCGCTGGGTGATGCCGTACTCGCGCGCCATGGCCAGGTCGAGCGCGGTCTTCATGCGCCCTTCGTCGCCCATGAGCTTGAAGGCGGCCGCCAACTGGATCAGCGGCAGCGGCGAGCGCGCGCGCTCCTGGTAGTTGTCGAACAACTGGCGCACGGTGGACAGCGGCGCCTTGTTGTCGCGCGCCAGCGCCAGTATCGCGGTGGCCAGGCCGGCGAAGCGGCGGTGGTCTTCCCGCAGGATGTTGGCGTCGCTGGAATCGAAGCGTCCCGACTCGACGTTGCGCTTGAGGTTGGCCGACCAGGTGCCGAACGCGCCGGTGCTCTGCTGCACCTGCTCCAGCAGCCACTGGCGCGAACGGTCCAGCGCCGCCTCGGGCACTTCGAAGCCCTTGTCGCGGGCGTCCTGCAGGAAGCCGACGGCATAGGCCGTCAGCCACACATCGCGTCCCGAGGAACTGCTCCACAGGTTGTAGGAGCCCACCGCGTTGCGCATGCCGGCCAGGCGGCCGACCGCGCCGGCCACCTTGGCCGCGCGCTCGGCCTGGGTGCGCGGCTTCAGGCCGAACTGCTTGGCCGAGTCCTCGTCGATCATCACCCACGGCAGGGTCGCGCTGATGGTCTGCTCGGTGCATCCGTAGGGATAGTTGAGCAATCCTTCGACCAGGCGGTTGACGTTGAACGGCGGACGGTTCGAGACGGTCAGGCTGACGGTGGCGGAGTCCGGGTAATAGGACGCCACCCACGAAGCCTGCGGCGCGTTCGATTCGCCCGGGTTCAGGCGCAGGCGCCGCACCTGGCGCTCGGCCGCGTGGGCCGGCTGCACCTGCAGCACGGATTCGCGCACGATGTGCACGGGCTTGCCGCCCCCCTGCCCGTCGACGGTCAGGCGCAACAGGCCCAGGCCGTACGAGCCGGTGGTGGTGGCGTTGAAGCGCAGCGTGGCGCGCTGCTTGTCCTTCAGCGTCACGGTCTTGACGCCGTCGACGATGGCCAGCGGATCCAGCGCTTCCAGCTTCACGGTCACCTTCTGCTCGGCGCCGCTCAGGTTGGTCACGTCGAGCGCGATCGCGGCCTGGTCGCCCGGCGTGATGAAGCGCGGGGTGTTCAATTCGGCCACGATCGGCGCCGCCACCACCATTTCGGCGTCGGTGCTGCCGTAGTTGTCGGGCGTGAAGGCCACCGCCATCAGGCGCAGCGTGCCGTTGAAGTCGGGCAGGTCCAGCGGGATGTCCGCCTCGCCCTGCGCGTTCAGCTTCACCGGGCCCGAGAACAGGTCCACCAGCTTGACCTTCTTCGGCAGGCTCTTGCTGTCGCCGCGCATGGCGGCGTCGCCGCCCCACTTCAGCTTGCCCTTGGTGCCGTCCATCTTCTCGATCAGCTTGCCGTACATGTCCAGCAGTTCGGGCGCGTAGCGGTGCTTGCCGAAGAAGTAGTCGAGCGGGTCGGGCGTCTTGTACTGGTTGATGTTCAGGATGCCCACGTCCACGGCCGACAGGGTCACCGTGGCCTGCTTGTCCTGGGCGCCGTCGACCTTGACGCGCACGGTCGTCCTGGTTTCGGGCACCGCCTTGGCGGCGGCCGTGACCTTGACGTCCAGCTTGCGGTCGGCGCTGGCGATGGGCAGGAAAGTCAGGCCCAGCGCGCGCGCCGGGGTTACGCGGTCGCCTTCGCTGCCGGGGCGGAACACGGCCGCGGCGATGTACAGGTCGTGCCGCTTCCAGCTCTTGTCGACGGGGATCTCGACCTGCGTGCCGGTCGCCTTCACCGCCACCCAGGTGGACCACAGCATGCGGTCGCCTTCGACGGTGATGAGCGCCTGGCCGTCATGCGGCGGGGTCAGCGTCAGCTTGACGCTGTCGCCCGGCTTGGCCGGCACGCCTTCCAGCTTCATCTGGACGCGGTCGGGGCGGTTGCCCATGGCGTCGGCGTCCTGCGCGTTCCAGCCCGCGTAGAAGCGGTAGCGCATCGTTTCGCCCGTTTCGGGGTCGGCGATTTCGAGGCGGTAGCGGCCCCACTTCACGGGCAGGGTCAACTGGGCGCGGTCGTTCAGCGCGATATCGCGCGAATCCACCAGTTCCTCGGTTTCGGTGTAGCCGCTGTTCCAGCCGCGCTGGTCGTCGAAGCGCCAGTAGTACTGGCGGTCTTCGCGGAACAGGCGCACCTGCGCCTGCGCCAGCGGCTCGATCTTGCCTTGCGCATTCGCGCGGATCACTTCAAACGCGGCGGGCGCGCCTTCGCGGGCCACGTCGCTGTCGAATTGCGGACGCACACCGATCAGGCGGTCGGCGGGCCAGACGCTGCGCTCGATCGAGCGCACCACCGGACGGCCGCCCGATTCCAGCAGGCTGGCCGAGACCCGGACCTTCATCGGCGAATGCGTGCCGCCGGTGCGCGGATCGACTTCGAGCTGGCCGCGGCCCTTGTCGTCCAGCGCCGCTTCGGGCAGTTCTTCGAAATGGCGGCGGGAATCGTCGGCCACGTCGCCGAAGATGAAGCCGGGCCATTGCTGGGGCAGCGCATAGCGGTCGCGCTTGACCTGGAAGCTGGACAGGAGCCGGTTGCCGGCCGCGGGCGCGCCATAGAGATAGTCGCCCTGCACGTCCACCGTCAGCGTCTCCTCGGGGCTCAGCACCTCTTGTTCGGAGGTCAGCGCCATCTTCATGCGCTCGGGCAGGAATTCCTCGACCTGGAATTTCCAGGATGCGTCCGGCGCGCGCGACGCGGGGTCCACGCGCAGTTCCAGGAGCCAGGTGCCGGTCTGCGCGTCCGGCGGCAGTTCGACGCTGCGCTCGACGTAGCCCGGCAGGTCCTTGGCGGGATGCCACAGCGTGGTCAGCACCGTGCGGCCGTCCGGGCGCTTGAGCGTGGCGGTGAGCGGCGACGGGGCGAGCATGCGGCCGTCCAGGTCGCGCGGCAGCACCGACACATTGAAGGTTTCGCCCGGGCGGTACAGGTTGCGCCCGGCATAGACGAACAGGTTGTTGGGACGCGCCGTATGCCCGCCCGTATCGAACTCGGACAGGTCCAGGGCCGGTTCGCCCAGGGCCAGCACGGTCATTTCCTTGTCGCGCGACGCGCGGATGACGCGCGCGTTGGCGAAGCTGCCGTCGAAGCGGACGTGCCCCTGCCCGTCGGCGGCCGCCTTGGCCAGCGACTTGCCGGCGCCGTCCACCAGTTCGAACACGGCGCCCGGGATCGCGGTGCCGCTCTTCAGCGAAACCGAATAGGCCTCGATGCGATCGGCATAGCGGCGCGCGTGCAGGCCGATGTCGCTGACATAGAAATACGTCACCTGGTATTCATAGCGGAAACGGCCGGGCTGGCTCATCACGGCGACGTAGATGCCCGGTTCCTGCAGTTCCTTGATGCCTTCGACCGGCAGGAACGTGACGTGGCGGCGGTTGGGCTTGTCGTCGGTGACGAAACGGCCCTGGTAGACGCTGGTCGTCAGCGAGTTCAGGCGGTCCAGGTCCCAGTTGCTGACCGATCCCTTCAGGCTGCGGTTGTCGGAATAGCGCCACTCGTCTTCGTAGTCGCTGCCGCTGTCTTCTTCATCGCGGGACGAGGCGGCGCCGCGGCCGATGCCGAGGACGGTGTCGAACAGCTCGGGCACGCGCTCGGGCGATACGCGCAGGAACTGCACGTCCACCTCGGGGATGTTCACCGTGGCCACGGGCAGGCCGCCGTTCTGGCCGGCCGGCAGCACCACGCCGCGGCTGGCGAAATAGAAGGACGGCGGCATGGCCTGCGTCTTGACCTCGCAATGCGCGACCTGCGCCAGCTTGCCCGAGACGCCCGCGCCGGGCAGCCCGGCGCGCATCGTGATCGCGTAGGAGCGCTGCGGCTGCACGTAGGGGAAATAGACGATGCGCGGGTTGTCGCCGACCACCCAGTTGCCCTTGAGGATCTTGCCCTTGGGCGCGGAGTCGCCCGGCTGGACCGACGCCGGCTGGTCGCCGGCATTGGCGCCCGACTCGGAATCCTGGTCGGACGCGCCGGACGTGGAGCCCGTATCCGTGACCTGGAGGAAAGCGTCCAGTTCAGCCTTGGCGTCCACCGGCTGGGTGAACGTCACGGCCAGCGACAGCGCATCGTTGTACTGGCGAGGCTGGCAGGTCAGCGCCGCGAAGGGATCGGCCGCGCCGACCACCGCGGCGGCGGGCAGGGCCGGCGCGGCGTCGCCCCCGGCCGCGGGAACCGCCTGGCTGGCCGGCTGGGACGCGGCGGCGGGTGCGGGAGGAGCCGCCTGGCGCTCCTTCCCCATCCACCAGCCCAGGCCGATGGCGCCCGCCAATACGACGACCCCGGCTGTCGCCAGCCAGGTCTTGCTGCTCTTTCCACTCACGGCAAATCTCCCGCTTACTTTCCAATATTGCGCTGCTCCTTTGCGGCGGAGCTGCCGACCGACCATCCCGCGTGCTTCTCCGGTACGCGGGCACCGCTACCAAATTAACCGGGCAGCACAACGCCGCCATGGCGGCGGCGCATTCGATTCAGGGGTTCAGACAGGTTCCATCACGCATTGCAGGGGATGCTGCCGCGCCCGCGCGTATTGCGCCACCTGCGCGATCCGCGTGGCGGCCAGGTCGCGGGGATACACCCCGCATACTCCGCGTCCTTCGTGATGCACCTGCAGCATGATCCGCGTCGCTTCCTCGTGATTCTTATTGAAGAATTTCTGCAAGACTTTCACGACGAATTCCATCGGGGTGTAGTCGTCATTGAGCAACAGGACCTGGTACATCGGAGGCGGCGCGGCGCGAGCCGGTGCCTTCTCGACGGCCAAATCATGCTGGGTATCCAAGGTAGAACTCATAGGGCCGCTATTCTATTTAAACTGGGGACGGCTAGCATGTAACTTACGGAAAATTACACGTAGAAATGCGTAGTTTCCATACTTGACGCCGCAAAGAAAAGCGGCGCATTATCCACGCATTCTGGGGTTTTCAACTCATCGAAAATCTGCCAGGAAGCCGGAGGGGGGACAGGGGTCTAGGCCGCGATGCCCTTCTGTCAACATACGATTCAATGAGGCAGTCCGCATGTCTGATACGACCGCAACCGCCGTCCAAGGGGACAATCCCAAATCGACGGGCACCGTCAAATGGTTCAACGATGCAAAGGGGTTTGGCTTCATTACGCCCGACGACGGCGGTGAAGATCTGTTCGCCCATTTTTCGTCCATCCAAATGAATGGTTTTAAAACCCTGAAGGAAGGCCAGAAAGTGGCCTTCGAGATTATCCAGGGGCCCAAGGGCAAACAGGCGCTGAATATCACCGCTGCCTGAGTTACCCTTTAAAGCGCAACAGCCAGGTTGCGCCATTATTCAGGCGGGGCTTTCGAGCCCCGCCTTGTTATTTTCTTCCGTCGCCAGGGTCATGTCCAAGAACGCCGCTTTGTTTTCCATCAGTCGTACGCCGTTTAAATCATCGTTCTTCAAGATGGCCCTGCCGAAAGCGGCAGCGCTCTTTCTGGCCGCCGCGGCGCTGGCGCTGCCCGCCGCCGCCGGCGCCCAGCAAACCGGCCCGCAGCCGCCCTTGCCCACCGTCCAGCTCTCCGCGGGCATCCATATTATCCGCGCGGAAGTCGCCGACTCCGACGAAACCCGCCGCAACGGCCTCATGTTCCGCCGGGAACTGCCGGGCAACGACGGCATGCTGTTCGTCTTCGAGCAGCCGGACGTGCAGTGCTTCTGGATGCGCAACACCATTCTGCCGCTCTCGATTGCCTTTATCGCCGACGACGGCACGATCGTCAACATTGAAGACATGGCGCCCCAGGCCGAAGACCCCCATTGCGCCAAGAAGCCGGTGCGCTACGCCCTGGAAATGGCCCAGGGCTGGTTCGCGCAGCACGGCATCAAGGCCGGCAAGAAGCTGGACGGCCTGCCCTGACGCGCGCGGGGCTTGCGGACCTTGGTCCGGACATGAAAAAGGGAGCCCCGCGAGGCTCCCTTTTCATTCCCGCCCCGGACCGGCGGCGGGAATGCTCGGCGCTGGGCGCCTACACGCGTTCGATGATCATCGCGATGCCCTGGCCCACGCCGATGCACATGGTGCACAGCGCGTAGCGGCCGCCGGTGCGGTGCAACTGGTTGATCGCGGTGGTGGCCAGGCGGGCGCCGCTGGCGCCCAGCGGGTGGCCCAGGGCGATCGCGCCGCCGTTGGGGTTCACGCGCGGATCGTTGTCGGCGATGCCCAACTGGCGCAGCACGGCCAGGCCCTGGGCGGCGAACGCTTCGTTCAGTTCGATCACGTCCATCTGTTCCAGCGTCAGGCCGGTCTGGGCCAGCACCTTCAGGGTCGCGGGCGCCGGGCCGATACCCATGATGCGCGGCGCCACGCCGGCCGTGGCCATGCCGACCACGCGGGCGCGCGGGGTCAGGCCGTGGCGGGCGGCGGCCTTTTCGTCGGCCAGCAGCAGCGCGGCGGCGCCGTCGTTCACGCCCGACGCGTTGCCGGCGGTGACGGTGCCGCCTTCGCGGACCACGCCCTTCAGCTTCGCCAGCGCTTCCAGGCTGGTTTCACGCGGGTGCTCGTCCTTGGACACGACGATGGGATCGCCCTTCTTCTGGGCGATCGACACCGGCACGATCTCGGCGTCGAAGACGCCTTCCTTCTGGGCGCGCGCGGTCTTCTGCTGGCTGGCCAGCGCGAACAGGTCCTGGTCTTCGCGGTTGATCTTGAAATCGTCGGCGACGTTCTCGGCCGTCTCGGGCATGGAATCCACCCCGTACTGCGCCTTCATCAGCTTGTTGATGAAGCGCCAGCCGATCGTGGTGTCGTAGATGGCGGCGCTGCGCGAGAACGCGCTGTCGGCCTTGCCCATGACGAACGGCGCGCGGCTCATGCTTTCCACGCCGCCCGCCAGCATCAGGCCGGCTTCGCCGGCGCGGATGGCGCGGGCGGCGGTGCCGATGGCGTCCAGGCCCGAGCCGCACAGGCGGTTGACGGTGGCGCCGGGCACTTCGATCGGGAGGCCGGCCAGCAGCGTGGCCATGCGGGCCACGTTGCGGTTGTCTTCGCCGGCCTGGTTCGCGCAGCCCATGATGGCGTCGTCCAGTTCTTCCCAGCGCACGCCGGGGTTGCGCGCCACGAGGGCCTTGATGGCTACGGCTGCAAGATCGTCGGGGCGCACGGAAGCCAGCGCGCCGCCGTAGCGGCCGAAGGGGGTGCGGATCGCATCACAGATATAAGCATGCACGGTCATGGGAAGCTCGAAGTAAGTAAGAAAAAACCGGATCGGACGATCTTAACGCAGGGCCCGCGCACCATACTGGCGCATCGGCGGGATGTCCGCCACACGGACAGTGTCCGGTGGGTGTTCACCTGGGCGGCGCCGCGGATGCGCCGCCGGGCGGCCGGGCCGCGCGCGCCGCGTCCACGATCGCCTGCCGGCGGAAACGCCCGGCGGCCAGGTGATAGAACGGTTGCGGGCAGAACTGGCGCGACACCACCGAGGCCAGCAGCGACGCGACCAGCAGCCAGAACAGCATGGGCTGGCTGCCCGTCATTTCCATCACCACCACGCTCGCCGTCAGCGGCGCCTGGGTGGCCGCGGCCAGGAAGGCGGCCATCGAGACCAGCACCAGCACGCGGTGGTCCACGCCCTCGCCCGCCAGTTGCCAGATGTGATGGCCGATGCCCGCCCCGGTGGTCAGGGCCGGCGTGAAGATGCCGCCGGGTATGCCCGCCCAATACGACGCGACGGTGGCGGCCAGCTTGGCCAGCCCGAAGCTCGCCGGCGCCGTGTCGCGGCCCGACAGCAGGTCGGCCGCGACCCCGTACCCCGTGCCGTAGACGCTGCCGGCCGTGGAAAGGCCGATCCCCGCCAGGAGCAGGCCCATGATGAAGGCCACCCAGATCGGATGCGCACGGATCCAGGCGCGCCAGGACCGGGGCGCGCTGCCCGCGGCGCCCTTGCCGAGCAGGCGCGCGAAGATGCCGCCCAGCGCGCCGTTGAGCGCGGCGCAGATCGCCACCCACATCACCATGCCGTGCGCCAGCGGCGCGCCGCCGAAGACGCCGAAATACGGGTTGTTGCCCACCACGGCCACGACCAGGAAGCCCGAGGCCAGCACGCCGATCAGCACCAGGCGCTGCCAGCGCAGGACGGTGCCGCGGCCCAGTTCCTCGATGGCGAAGATGACGCCGGCCAGCGGCGCATTGAACGCGGCGGCCAGGCCGCCGGCGGCGCCGGCTGCGATCAGTTCATTGGCGTGGAACCCGCGCAACTGCACGCCGCGCCGCTTCCAGAAATCCCCCCAGGCCAGCATGAGCGCCGCGCCGACCTGCACCGACGGCCCTTCCCGGCCGATGGAGGCGCCGGCCAGCATGCCGAAGAACGCCAGCGGGATCTTCCAGAGGGTCTGCCCCAGCGACACCAGGCTGTTCTGGCTGGCGCCGGGCGGCAGCGACAGGGCGCCGATGACTTGGGGGATGCCGCTGCCGGACGCGTTGGGCGCGTAGCGCAGCGTCAGCCAGCGCAGGACGGCCAGGGCCGGAGGCAGCACCAGCAAAGCCAGCCAGCCGCTGTGGGAGACCCAGGCGCGATTCCATTCCAGCGCCTTGTCGGCCAGGTAGGCGAAGCCCAGCGACATCAGCGCCACCAGGCCCGCGCCGCCCAGCAGCAGCCCCATCTGCACGCTCTTGCGAGACAGGCGGTTGATCTGGCGCACCTTGCGGTGCGCCCAGCGGCGTGGGGCGGCCAGTATCCGGCGAAAGGAATCGGGCGGGGTCATGGGCATGGCGGATTGGGGAAAGCCGCCAACCTTACCACTGCCGCCCGCGCCGCGGATCAGAATGCGGACCAATCCTCGCCCGCGGCCTGCAGGGCGCGCCGGGCCGGCGCCGCCGCCGGCTTGCGCGCCGCCGCGGGCACGGCCTGCGCCAGCCGGACCTGCGCGTCGCGGGCCGAGCCGCCCGCCTCGACCTTGAAGCGGCGCACTTCCTGCGCCAGGCGCCCGGCCTGCTCCTGCATGCTGGCCGCCGCCGCCGCGGCCTCTTCCACCAGGGCGGCGTTCTGCTGGGTCACGGCATCCATCTGCGCCACGGCCTGGTTGACCTGGCCGATGCCCGCGGACTGCTCTTCCGAGGCGCTGGCAATTTCGCGCACCAGCGTCGCGACCTGGCGCACGCCGTCCACCACCTCGCGCATCGTGCGGCCGGCTTCGTCGACCTGGCGCGTGCCGCCTTCGACGCGCGCCGCGGATTCGTCGATCAAGGCCTTGATTTCCTTGGCCGCCACCGCGGAA
Source organism: Achromobacter veterisilvae (assembly GCF_900496975.1). Taxonomy (GTDB): domain Bacteria; phylum Pseudomonadota; class Gammaproteobacteria; order Burkholderiales; family Burkholderiaceae_B; genus Achromobacter; species Achromobacter veterisilvae. The sequence continues at coordinate 111,247 of NZ_UFQC01000003.1, read as the reverse complement.
CGCTGCGCCAGCGTGCGGACTTCGCCCGCCACCACCGCGAAGCCGCGCCCCTGCTCGCCCGCCCGGGCCGCTTCCACGGCGGCGTTGAGCGCCAGGATGTTGGTCTGGAAGGCGATGCCGTCGATCACGCCGGTGATGTCGGCGATGCGGCGCGAACTGTCGGAAATGGCGCTCATGGTCTGGACCACGCCGTCGACCACTTCGCCGCCCCGGACCGCCACGCTGGACGCAAGATTGACCAGCCGGTCCGCTTCATTGGCATTGGTGGCGTTCTGCTGCACGGTGCTCGTCAGCTCTTCCATCGACGCCGCGGTTTCCTCCAGCGACGAGGCCTGCTCCTCGGTGCGCTGCGACAGGTCGGCGTTGCCCTGGGCGATCTGCGACGACGCCGAGGCGATGCTTTCGCAGCCGTCGCGCACGTCCTTCACGATGCGGGCCAGGCTTTCGTTCATAGCCTTGAGCGCGCTCATCAGTTCGCCGGTTTCGTCCCGCGTGGCCACCTGGATGTCGGTCGTGAGATCGCCGGCCGCCACCTGGCGCGCCGCCTGCACCGCCTGGTCCAGCGGGCGCACGATGCCGCGCGTCACCAGCCAGCCCAGCAGGAGGCCGATCGCCACGCCCGCGGCCGCCAGGGCGATCATGACGGCGCGGACCGTGCCGTACAGGTCCGTGCCTTCCCGCACGGTCTGCGCGGCGACGCTTTCCTTGCCCTGCGCGAGCGTCGTCATCGTGTCGTCGAGCTTCTGCGAGGCCGCGATCAAGCGCGCCTCGATCTCGGCCACGCGGGGGTCCGCCTGGGTCAGCGGCTGCGACTGGGCCGCGGCGAAGAACGCCGCCGACTCGCGCTTCCAGACCTGCTCGGTATCGGCGAACTGCGCCAGCAGGCGCCTGCCTTCGTCCGAATGGAAATTGGCGGCGGCCTTCTCGCGCAGCGCGTCCATGCTTTTGACGGCGTCGTCGAACTGCTTGCGCAGGGCCTGGCGCTCCTGCTCGGTCGAGGCGGCCAGGTAGCCGTTGCGCGCCCGGCCGGCGTAGATCAGATTGATGTTGGCTTCCTTGATGTCCGAGAGGCCGCGCAGCTCGGTATCGTAAAGCCGGTCGTTCATTGCATTGATGCGCGTCAGGCCCCATACCCCGAAGGCCCCGACCGCGCCGCCTATCACCGCGACCAGCAAGAACGCGCCCGACAGGCGCGCGCCGATGCGCATCCCCGAAAAAAACCGCAACATGCTTCCCTTCCCTGTAGTTACCCCGGTTTATGGCGGGCGTGCCGCGGTCATGGGCCCCGTGGTTCAGTCGCAGACCGGGCGCAACGATAGCGGTTGGATTTTCCAGGGGTAACCCTGAAGAAAAGGTTGTTTCCTCGTCATTTCGCCGCAATGAAGTCGACAATCGACAGGCAGAAAAAAACAAGAAAAAACCCCCTCGCCGGGGCGAGGGGGTTTCTACGGGCGCGGCGCGCGCCGGCCCGTCAGCCTGGGCTTGCGGGTCAGGCGAAGTTCTTGGCCGCGAATTCCCAGTTCGCCAGCGCCCAGAAGTTTTCCAGGTACTTGGGACGGGCATTGCGGTAGTCGATGTAGTAGGCGTGTTCCCAGACATCACAGGTGAGCAGCGGCTTGTCGGCCGTGGTCAGCGGGGTGGCGGCGTTGCTGGTGTTGACGATGTCGACCGAGCCGTCGGCCTTCTTGACCAGCCAGGTCCAGCCCGAGCCGAAGTTGCCGGCCGCCGACTTGTTGAACGCTTCCTTGAAAGCGTCGAAGCTGCCCCACTTGGCGTTGATGGCGTCAGCCAGCTTGCCGGTGGGAGCGCCGCCGGCCTTGGGGGCCAGGCTGTTCCAGTAGAACGTGTGGTTCCAGACCTGGGCAGCGTTGTTGAAGATGCCGCCCGAGGACTTCTTCACGATGTCTTCCAGCGACAGCGATTCGAATTCGGTGCCCGGGATCAGGTTGTTCAGGTTCGTGACGTAGGTTTGATGATGCTTGCCGTAGTGGAACTCCAGCGTTTCCTTGGAGATATGCGGAGCCAGCGCGTCCAGTTCGTAAGGCAGGGGGGGGAGAGTATGTGCCATGTGAAAGTTCCTTCTGTTGAGTGCACGATCAAGCCGGTCAATTGTATCGGCAACTCATGAGGATACCTCGTTAACCCCGCGGTGGCTCGGGGTTAACGGACACACCGTTTTTGAGACGCGTTCAGGAAGCGTCGCGCGCGCCGCGGGTCTGCGTGACTTCGACCTGGGCGCCACCTTGCGCGAAGCTGAGATCCAGCGCCTGCCCCGCCGCCAGCGCCGCCGCGTCGCGCACGATGCGGCCTTGCGCGTCGCGGGCGATGGCGTAGCCGCGCGCCAGCGTATTGCCCGGATCCAGCGCGCGCAACTGCGCCGTCGCGGCCGCCAGCCGGTCGCGCCGCTGCGCCAGCAGCCGCGCGTGCGCCTGGCCCAGTTGGCGCAACGCGCCGTTCAGGCGGTCGGCGGCGCGGCCGGTGTCGGGCACGCGATGCGCCAGCCGCTGCGCCAGCAGGTTGACCCGCGCCGCGCGGCGGCCCTGCGGCCCCGCCCAGGCGGACGCCAGGCGAAAGCGCAGGCTGTTGAGCCGTTCGCGCTGGTGCTCCAGCCGCTGGGCCGGGGACACGAGCTGCGCCGCGGCGCGGTCCAGCCGCTGGGCGGCGCGCTCGAGCCGGCGCTGCTGGCCTCTTGCCATGGCCTGGGCCGCCTGCATGACGCGGCCCAGCAATTCGGAACGCGGCACGCAGGCCAGTTCGGCGGCCGCCGTCGGCGTGGGCGCGCGCACGTCGGCCACGAAATCGGCGATCGTGAAATCCGTTTCGTGCCCGACGCCGCTGATGACCGGAATGCCGCTGGACGCCACCTGGCGGGCCAGGCCCTCGTCGTTGAAGCTCCAGAGATCCTCGATGCTGCCCCCGCCGCGCACCAGCAGCAAGGTGTCCACTTCGGCGCGTTCATTGGCCAGGCGCACCTGGGCGGCCAGCCGCCCGGCGGCGTCCGCCCCCTGGACCGGGGCCGGATAGATGATCACGGGCACCTGCGGCGCGCGGCGGGCCAGGGCCGACAGCACGTCGCGCAGCGCGGCGGCGTGCAGCGAGGTGATGACCCCGATCGCCCGCGGCAGCCTGGCGGGCTCGCGCTTGCGGGCCGGATCGAACAGGCCTTCGGAGGCCAATTGCTCCTTCAGCCGCAGGAACGCTTCATAGAGATTGCCGACTCCGGCCCGGCGCATCGCGTCGGCCTGCAACTGGTAGTCGCCGCGGGGCTCGTACAGGGAGACCCGGGCCCGGATTTCGACCTGGTCGCCCGCCCGGGGCACGAAACCCACCGCGCTGGCGCGGCTTCGGAACATGACGGCGCGCACGGAAGCCCGGCTGTCCTTGAGCGTGAAGTACCAATGCCCGGAAGCCGCGGCCGTGAAGTTGGAAATCTCCCCGCGCACCCATAACGCCGGGATGCTGCGCTCCAACAACTGCCCCACGGCTTGGTTCAACTGGGCAACCGTCAGGATATCCCGCGCAAATGCGTTGTTTGTGACTGCAAATTCAATTGTCATGAGGCTTTCCGATGCATACCTGTCCACAGGGCACGCGTAGCGGGCCGCCATCATACCGCGTCCCCGCTTGTTTGCTCCAATTGCCCCGATAGCCAGCAAATTCAAAGCAACTTGTTGATTTATATATGATTTTTATAAAAAACCGACTGCTCGAAATTGAAGCAATCAAGTGCAAGCCCTGTGCCCACAAGCGTTCCGGGGAAGTTTTACACAGAATTATCCACAAGATCTGTGGATAGCTTCGGGGTCGTTCCGACTTGCCACGCCCCGGCCGCCCCGTTACAGTTTCAGCTTGATCAGAAGCCGGCGCGCGCCGTTCCCGCGCGCATGGCGCCCCCCGGGAGTTGAACGCTTTGCTTTCCATCTTGCGCGAGGCCGGCTGGCCCATCTGGCCCCTGCTGGCGACATCGGTCCTGGGCTTGGCGCTGATCTTCGAGCGCTTCCTGTCCCTGCGCCGCGGCCTGGTCATGCCGCGCGGCCTGAACGAGCAGGTGGCGGAAATGCTGCGCAACCACCAGGACACCCCCGAATCGATCAACCGGCTCGAACGCAATTCGCCGCTGGGCCGCGTGCTGGCCGAGGTGATGCGCCACCGCCACCTGCCGCGCGAGGAACTGCGCAACGTGGTCGAGGACGCCGGCCGCGCCGTCGCCCACGACCTCGGGCGCTACATCTCCGCCATCGGCACCATCGCCGTCATCGCGCCCCTGATGGGGCTGTTCGGCACCGTGGTCGGCATGATCGAGATCTTCGGCTCCTATACGCCCGGCGGCGGCGACCCCGCCCAGTTGGCGCGCGGCATCTCGATGGCGCTCTACAACACCGGCTTCGGCATCCTCATCGCCATTCCCGCCATGATCGCGCACCGCTACCTGCGCGGCCGCGTGGACGGCTACCTCAGCGCCATGGAGCAGGCCGCGTCGCGCCTGGTCCGCGCCGTATCGCCCTATTCCGCCGCCTCCCGCGAGGGCCGTTCATGAATTTCCGAGGCTCCCGGGGCGGCCGCGACGAGCTGGACATCAACCTGATCCCGCTCATCGACGTCCTGCTGGTCATCCTGATTTTCCTCGCGGCGACCACCTCGTTCGCGCGCTTCACGCAGTTGAAGGTGACCCTGCCCCAGGCCTCGACGGAACAGGACACGCCGCCGGCCCTGGAAGTGGCCGTCAGCCAGGACGGGCGCTACGCGCTCAACGGCACGCTCATCGACGTGTCCACGCCGCCCGAAATCGCCGACGCCCTGCGCCAGGCCGCGGCCGGCAAGACCGAGCCCCTCGTCGTCATCAACGCCGACGCCCAGGCCACCCATCAATCCGTGATCAACGTCATGGAAGCCGCCCGGCTGGCCGGCATCGGCCGCGTCAACTTCGCCGCGCAGACCGCCCGGTGACCGCGAAGCGCGCCTCGACGCTGCTGGCGCGCCAATGGCAGCACGGCGGCTGGCTGTCCACCCTACTGCGCCCCCTGTCCGCGCTGACCGCCTGGGCAGTGGCGCGCAAGCGCAAACGCTACCTGGACGGCACCCGCAAGGCCTATCGCGCCCCCGTTCCGGTGGTGGTGATCGGCAACGTCTACGTCGGCGGCACCGGCAAGACGCCGATGGTCATCGCCACCGTGGAAGGCCTGCGCGCGCGCGGCTACACGCCGGGCGTGGTCAGCCGCGGCTACGGGGTCGAAGTCGGCCCGCAAGCCCGCGTCGGGACCGGCGCGCTGGAAGCCGCCCGCTACGGCGATGAACCGGCGCTGATCGCCCGCGCCACCGGCGCCCCGGTGGCGGTGCATCCCAAGCGCGCCCTGGCGGCCCAGGCCCTGCTGCAAGCGCACCCCGAAGTGGACGTGATCGTGTCGGACGACGGGCTTCAGCACCTGGCGCTGGCCCGCGACGTCGAGATCGTGGTGCAGGACGAGCGCGGCGTGGGCAACGGCCGCCTGCTGCCGGCCGGCCCCTTGCGCGAGCCCGCCAGCCGCCTGCGCGAGGTGGATGCGGTGGTGACGAACGCCGGCGCCCCCGGCGGACCGCCGCAAGCCGCCAGCGGCGCGGGCGGCCGTCCGCGCCAGGCGCGCATGTGGCTGGAGCCAGGCGAAGCGCGCCAGATCGAAGGCGGCGGCACGCGGCCCCTGGCGGCCTTCGCCGGGCAGCCCCGCGTGGCGGCGGCGGCCGGCATCGGCAACCCCGAACGCTTCTTCGCCACGCTGCGCGCCGCGGGCATCGCGCCGGAAACCACCCTGGCGCTGCCGGACCACCACGACTACGCCGAATCGCCTTTCCGGACGCTGGCGGCCGACGCCATCCTGGTCACTTCCAAGGACGCGATCAAGTGCGCCGCCCTGGGCGACGCGCGCCTGTGGGAAGTCCCGGTGCGGGCCGGTTTTTCCGACCCGGAACTCTTCGACTGGCTGGCCCGGTCCCTGCGCCAGCCGCCCAGACACTAGAAGAACGCGGGCTTGGCCGCGCGGCGGCGCTCGGCATATTCCCGCAGGCCCCGTTCGCGGGCGGAGGACTCCCGCTTGCGAACGACGGCCAGCGGCAGGTGCGCGAGCACCAGCAGCCCCGCCAGCAGCAGCCAGGCCATGCGCGCCAGCGACGGCCACGGATCATCCAGGCTGCGCCCCGCATCCACGGCGATCTCCGGCGCGCCCGAGGAATCGGTGCCCGCGCCCGCCACCATGCCGCTGACCTTGAACGGCATCGCGCCGTCGGGCGACAGAACGTGCAACTGCTGGTTCCAGGCCGCCAGCAGCCCCTCGTTGGCCGTATCGCGCAGGCGCGGCAGCGTCGCGTACGGCCCGGGCAGCACGCGCAGCACCACCCCGCCCCGCTGCGTTTCCATGGCGCCGCGGGACGCGCGGTCCAGGGCCGCCTCGATCAATGTGTGCATGCCGGACCGCGCCAGGCGGCGGACCTCGTCGACATAGCGCGAGAACATGACGCCGTCGTCGCCGCGCCCCTTGCCCTGGAACGCGCCCTCTTCCGCCAGCCTGTGCAGTTCGAGCCAACTGCCGGCCCCCTCTTTCGCCAGCAGGACGTTGGCGGCGAATGCCCGCTTCAGCTCGTCGCACGCGGCGATCGATTCGCCGGTGGCCAGGTCGCAGGCCTGCTCGATGGTGAGCACCGTCTTGCTCAAGCCCGCCACGCTCAGCGCCGAAACGTTGCGCGCGGCGTAGCCCGCCATGGGGTTGTCGCGCATCCGGCTGTAGATCTGGCTGGCCAGCAGGACGTCCAGCATCGGATTGGGCCGGGTCTTCAGGAAATCGCCGGAATATAGCTGCATGACCGCCGCGTTCACTTCCAGGCGACCGGGCTGCGGCTCCTCGCCGCCCCAGCGCAACCGGCCGCAGTCGAAATCCACCTTGCCGTCATCGCCGGGCCGCAGTTCGCAACGCGCGCGGCCCTGCAGCGAGACGGGCACGCCGAAGCCCGGCGGATCCTGGGCCAGTTCGGCCGCCGAGGCATAGGCGCGCGGCGGAACGCCCCGCAGCCAGGCGCTGGCCAGCGCCGCATCGCCCTTCAGGCTGTCCGCCGACGCGTACAGCGCCGCGCCGGCCAGCAACCCCGTCAGCGCCAGCGTCGCGTGGCGGCCCCAGAAAACGCGCGGGAAAAGGCGCTGCTCCTCATCCACCGAATGGCTGCCGCCCAGGCGCACGACGGAGTAGTCCTCCACGCGCATGTCCACGTCCACGCGGCCGTCGTCGGGCAACTCCAGCGTGGCGCGCCAATGGTCCGGCAGCTTGACCGGCAGTTTGTCGCCCAGGAACAGTTGGGCGGACACGGCCTGGGCGTTGTCGGGATTGGTCAGCACGATGGCGTGGAGTTCGCCCCTGGCGCGGTTCACCTTCTGCGGCGCGCCCAGGGCGCGCTTGCGCCAGGTCAGCCACAGCGCCAGGACGGCCAGCGCCGCGGCCGCGCCCGCGAACGCCGCGCCGCCGCCCGCCGCCGTCGCGGCCAGCCCGGCGAAGACCAGCAGCCACAGCATCGAGATCCAGAAGGCGATGCCCGGATGCCGGCGATCGGCGATTTCCGCGGGCGTCTCGTCGCGCTGGCCCAGGATCTCGACCCGCATCGCCTCGGACAGTTCGTGCCCGTCCTGCTCGCGCGCCGCGCCAGGCGCCTCGGTTTCCGGATCGGCGATATTCTGCATCGCCCCGGTCTTGCCGGCGGACCATTGCCGCTCCTGCCTGTCCCGCCGCTGGTCGCGCTCGCGCCCGCCAGCCAGGTCGAACTCGCCGTTCAGGGCGACGACGATGGCGTATTTTTCCGTCATCGCCACTTCGGCCACGTTGTCTTCGCGCAGATAGTCGCGGGCGTCGTAGGGCAGCACCACGTCCACCCCGCCCAGCGTGTCGTGCATGGTCGAACCGCCCTGGTTCGACGAGATGCCGTGGCGCACGAAGGCGCCGCGCAGCGGAAAGATCCCGTCGTTGGCCAGGCGCGCCGTCTTCCTGGGGCCCGCCGGATGGATCAGGAAGGGCTGCAGCATCTCGCGCTCCGCCGCCGTCATCCGGCGCAAGGGCTGGCCTTCCTGCTTGAGTTCGCGCAGCGCGCCCTTGTTGCCGCTGCGCCGGGCCATGTAGGTGATCCCGCTCACCACCGTCCAGGCCAGGACGATGAGCATCAAGCCGATCCTGATAGTGTTGGAATCCATCGCGTTTCCTGTGTTCTGCTGAGAATCGCGGCGGATGATAGCGACGATCCGTCCCGCAATTCGCAGGACTCAATTCAAAATATGACATTAATTAACAAATCGGTCGAAAACGGCGCCAAAAGGCGTCCCGCCGCCGCTTCGGGCACCCGCCAGGCCGGTCCGGCCCGGGGCAAACTGCTTTAGAATTCCGGTCATGGAATCCCGCCTTCTCGACATCCTCGTCTGCCCCCTGTGCAAGGGCCGCCTCGAACACGACCGGCAGCAGGCCGAACTGGTCTGCCGCGCCGACCGCCTGGCCTTCCCCGTGCGCGACGGCATCCCCGTCATGCTGGAATCGGAAGCCCGCGCGCTCGACGACGCCCCCGCCGCCAGTTGAACCGCCGCCGCATGAGCTTCATCGCCCTGATTCCGGCGCGCACCGCCTCGACCCGGCTGCCCGACAAGCCGCTGGCCGACATCGCCGGCAAGCCCATGGTGGTGCGCACGGCCGAGCGCGCCGCCCAGTCCGGCGCTGCCCGCGTCTACGTCGCCACCGACGACGCGCGGGTCCAGCAGGCCGTGCAGGCCCATGGCCTGCAGGCGCTGATGACCCGCGGCGACCATCCCACCGGCACCGACCGCCTGGCCGAAGCCGTGGATCAGCTCGGCCTGCCCGACGATGCCATCGTGGTGAACGTCCAGGGCGACGAACCGCTGATCGAGCCCGGCCTCATCGACGCCGTCGCCGCCAAGCTCCAAGCCTGTCCGGAGGCGGACATCGCCACCTGCGCCTGCCCCCTGGCCGACGCCGAAGCGCTGTTCAACCCCAACGTCGTGAAACTGGTCTGCGCCGCGGACGACCGCGCCCTGTATTTCTCGCGCGCCCCCATCCCCTGGGCCCGCGATGCGCTGGCCTCCGGCGAACGCGTGCTGGCCGAGGGCCTGCCCGCCTGGCACCATATCGGGCTGTACGCCTACCGCGTGTCGTTCCTGCGCCGCTACCCCACCCTGCCGCAAGGCGCGCTGGAGCGTTTCGAGTCGCTGGAGCAACTGCGCGCCATGGAACACGGGCACGTCATCGTCGTCCATCGGGCGTCCCACCCTCCGGCGGCGGGCGTAGATACCCCGGCGGACCTGGAGCGCGTCCGGCTGGCCTACGCCAATCAGACATAAGGGTTATTTCCTATAGCGCAGCGCCGCACCGGCTGCTGCATTGCGGCATAATTCCCCGGATCACAAAAAATAAACCCCATCAGGAGCACTCATGCGTCTCATCTTGCTCGGACCCCCCGGCGCCGGCAAAGGCACCCAGGCCGCGTTTCTCACCCAGCACTTCGGCATCCCCCAGATCTCCACCGGCGACATGCTGCGCGCGGCCGTGAAGGCGGGTACGCCGTTGGGTATTGAAGCCAAAAAGGTCATGGACGCCGGCGGCCTGGTCTCCGACGAGATCATCATCGGCCTCGTGCAGGACCGCCTGAAGCAGTCCGACTGCGCCAACGGCTACCTGTTCGACGGCTTCCCCCGCACCATCCCGCAGGCCGACGCGCTCAAGAGCGCCGGCGTCAAGCTGGACTACGTGGTGGAAATCGAAGTGCCCGAAGAAGACATCATCGAACGCATGAGCGGGCGCCGCGTGCACCAGCCCAGCGGCCGCACCTACCACGTGCGCTTCAACCCGCCCAAGACGGCAGGCCGCGACGACGTCACCGGCGAGGAACTGATCCAGCGCGACGACGACCGCGAGGAAACCGTGCGCAACCGCCTGTCCGTGTACCGCGAACAGACCCGCCCCCTGGTCGACTACTACTCGACCTGGGCGCAGCAGGATTCCGCCGGCGCGCCGAAGTACCGCAAGATCTCCGGCGTCGGCGCGGTCGACGAAATCAAGTCGCGCCTCTTCGAGGCCGTCAAGAGCTGACCGGCGCCGCGATGGCTTGAAGGCCTTCGGCGCCGGCGGGACGCGACGCGTTCCCGCCCCGGCCCGAAGGCCTTGTCACATTCGGCGCCTGCCGCGCCGCTTTCATCCCTTGAATTGATCTGGTGGTAGACACATGGAAATCGCGAACAAGGTATTCATCGTTACGGGTGGCGCTTCCGGACTGGGCGCGGGCACCGTGCGCATGCTGGTGCAGAACGGCGCCAAGGTCGTCATCGCCGACGTCCAGGACGAGCCGGGCGAGGCCCTGGCCAAGGAACTGGGCCAGCGCTACGTGCATTGCGACGTGACGCAGGAAGCCGACGGCAAGAACGCCGTGGCCGCGGCCAAGGAACTGGGCGCGCTCTTCGGCCTGGTTAACTGCGCCGGCGTGGCTCCGGCCGCCAAGATCGTCGGCAAGAACGGCGCGCACCCGCTGGATCTGTTCCAGAAGGTCGTGTCGATCAACCTGATCGGCAGCTTCAACATGATGCGCCTGGCCGCCGAAGCCATGAGCGCGAACTCGCCCGAACCCACCGGCGAGCGCGGCGTGATGATCAACACCGCATCCGTGGCCGCCTTCGACGGCCAGATCGGCCAGGCGGCCTACGCCGCGTCCAAGGCGGGCGTGGCCGGCATGACCCTGCCGATCGCGCGCGACCTGGCCAAGACCGGCATCCGCTGCATGACCATCGCCCCGGGCATCTTCGGCACGCCCATGATCTTCGGCATGCCGCAGGAAGTGCAGGATTCCCTGGCCGCCAGCATCCCCTTCCCCGCCCGTCTCGGCCGCCCGGAAGACTACGCCAAGCTGGTCCACAGCATCATCACGAACGATATGCTGAACGGCGAAACGATCCGCCTGGACGGCGCCATCCGCATGCCGCCGAAGTGAGGCCCCCACGCCGCGCACACTGCGTGTGCTTGCTGCCCCCCGAGGGGGCTGCGCCGCCTTGGGGCGGCCCGGCGGCGGCGCGGCTATTTTTACGACGGTCGTCAAAACGACCATCGGTCTCCGCGCTTAGTCTTGCAGACTCGGCAAGGTGCCGCCGGAGACCGTACATTCTTGCGGGCGCGGCGCCTTTCGGGCGAAGATCCTGTCTTGCGGGGCCAGTCGGCCCCTTTTTCATTACATAGCCTTCCCCATGAGCCTGTTCCGTTCGGCGGCCACGGTCAGCAGCTTTACGCTGCTGTCCCGCATTTCCGGCCTGGTCCGCGACATCCTGGTGGCCCGCGCCTTCGGCGCCGGCCCCATCACTGACGCGTTCTGGGTCGCCTTCCGCATTCCCAACCTGTTGCGCCGGCTGTTCGCCGAAGGCGCTTTCGCACAGGCGTTCGTGCCCATCCTGGGCGCGGCGCGCAACAACCGTTCCCCGGAAGAGGTCCGCACGCTGCTCGACCGCGTGGCCCTGCTGTTGACCTTGGCGCTGATGCTGATCACGCTGGCCGGCATCGTCGCGGCGCCCTGGGTGGTGTCGGCCATGGCGAGCGGCCTGCGCGGCGCGGACCGCGACACCGAATTCGGCGCGGCCGTCTGGATGACGCGGATGATGTTCCCCTACATCTTCTGCATGTCGCTGATCGCCTTCGCCTCGGGCGTGTTGAACACCTGGCGCCGCTTCGCCGTGCCCGCCTTCACGCCGGTGCTGCTCAATCTTTCCATGATCGCCGCCTGCCTCTGGCTGGCGCCGCGCATGGACGTGCCCATCTACGCGCTGGCCATCGGCGTGATGATCGGCGGCGTGGCCCAGTTGGCGGTGCAATGGGCCGCCCTGGCGCGGCTGGGCCTGACGCCCAGGTTTTCGCCGCGGTTCCGCGAAGCCTGGAGCGATCCGACGGTGCAGCGCATCCTGAAGCAGATGGCGCCCGCCACGCTGGGCGTGTCCGTGGCCCAGCTCTCCCTGCTGATCAATACCAATATCGCCACCTGGCTGACCCCCGGCAGCGTGACCTGGCTGTCCTTCGCCGACCGCCTGATGGAATTCCCCACGGCCTTGCTGGGCGTCGCGCTGGGCACCGTGCTGCTGCCCAGCCTGTCGGCGGCCCATGCGAGCGACGACCACGGCGGCTACAGCGCGCTGCTGGACTGGGGCCTGCGCCTGGTGCTGCTGCTGGGGCTGCCGGCCGCGATCGGCATGGCGCTGCTGTCCGACGGCCTGGTCGCCACCCTTTTCCATTACGGCGCCTTCGCCGCCCAGGACGTCGCCCAGACGCGCCTGGCGGTCATCTCCTACTCCGCGGGGCTGATCGGCCTGCTGGCCGTCAAGATCCTGGCCCCCGGCTTCTACGCCAAGCAGGACATCCGCACGCCCGTGAAGATCGCCATCGGCGTGCTGATCGTGACGCAGTTGCTGAACCTGGCGCTGGTGCCCCTGATGGCGCATGCCGGCCTGGCGCTGGCCATCGGCCTGGGCGCCTGCCTGAACGCGCTGGCGCTGCTGATCGGGCTGCTGCGCCGCGGCCTCTACCAGCCCGGTCCGGGGTGGGCCGCGTTCACGCTGCGCCTGCTGCCCGCACTGGCGGGGCTGGCGGCGCTGCTCTGGTACGCGGACGGGCGGATCGACTGGATCGCCTTGCAGGCGCACGCCGGGCTGCGCGTGGCCTGGCTGGCCGGCGTGCTGGCCGCCAGCGGCGCGGTCTACTTCGGAATGTTGTTACTGTTTGGCTTTCGTCCTCGGGACTTTGGGCGACGCCCGACGCGTTAAATTCGGCAATTCTGCCTAGATTCCCCCCAAAAGCCGGCCTAGTGCCGGCTTTTTTGCACTAGGTTCGTCAAGAATTGACAATCGCCCCGTAATCTTTGGTAAAAAACCTTTATTATTTACAAGTTGCCATCGAAAGGACCCCCCCCGGGAACATATGCGGGGACATGAAGTGAAGTACGCCCAAGGACAACCCATGGCGGACCAGGTCATCAATTGGCTGCTGCTGTTGCGCTCAGGCAAGGCGACGGCGCAGGACTACAACGACTTCCTGGCTTGGCGAGCGGCAGACCCTGCCCACGAGAATGCCTGGCAACAGTTGACGGGCTCGCTGGAGGGGTCGACGTTCGGCCGGCTTGGCGACGCCTACCCCGCCGGGTACGCCGCCGCGGGCCCCGCCCCCCAGACGCCGCTGGCACCGCCGCCCCTGGCCATCGCGCCGCCACGCCGCCGTTTCCTGGCCGGCGCGCTGGCGCTCGCCGGCACCGGCGCCTGCGCCGCCTATATAGGCAATGCCTTCTACCCCTTGAACAACGTCGCCGCGGACGCCGCGACGGCCACGGGCGAACGCCGCCGCTACGTGCTGTCCGACGGCAGCCAGTTGCTGCTGGACGCCCGCAGCCGCGTCAACCTGGATTTCACCCCCGCCTACCGGCAGGTCCGCCTGCTGGATGGCGCGGTCACGGTATCCGTGGCGCCCGACGCGCGCCGCCCCTTCCTCGTCCAGACGGCCGAAGGCACGGTCCGTGCCCTGGGCACGCGCTACATGGTGCGGCAGCAGGCCCAGCGCACGGTGGTGGTGGTGCATGAACACGAGGTCGAGGTCGAAACCATGTCCGGGGCGCACGGCACCGTCCGCGCCGGCACGGGCGCCCGTTTCGACGCATCCCGCATGGACACCCCGCGCGCGGAGCTCATGGCCGAAGCCGCCTGGGAAGCCGGCTGGGTCGAGGCCCGCGGCCGCCCGCTGGCCGAGGTGATCGCCGCCCTGCGCCCCTACCGCAGCGGCACCCTGCGCGTGTCCATGGCGGCCGGCGGCCTGCCCGTCTCCGGCCACTTCCCGCTGGACGACACCGACGCCGCGCTGGACACGCTCAAGGACATGATGCCGATCCACGTCCGCCGCTTCACGCCCTGGTTCGTCTCGATCAACGTCGCCACCTGACAACGCCCGCGCGCGCGTCCGTGCCGCCGGGCCGGCTTCGTTGTATACTTGGCACGGTGTTTTTATCCAGTAGGCGCCGCGGGTTTTCCTCCAGGCCGGATTTTCTCCGGGCTTTTCCGGAAATCGTCCGCAAGGGTCCTCCAACCCAGGGACATTCCTCCCAGCGCCCCCCGCCCGGTTGACGGGCGCTCCATCGGTAGACTTGACATTAAAAGCTTGCAATCCCGTAGGGACTTGCTACAATGTTCGACTTTGCCGAATTCAACTTATATAGCAACATGGCCAATACCGCCCAAGCCCGCAAGCGCGCTCGCCAATCCGTTGAGCGCAACAAGCACAATTCCAGCCTGCGCTCGATGCTGCGCACCGCCATCAAGCGCGTTCGCCAATCCATCGCCGCTGGCGACAAGGCTGCGGCAGGCGAAGTGTTCCAGAAGGCCTCGAGCGTGATCGATCGCGTGGCCGACAAGAACATCATCCACAAGAACAAGGCCGCTCGCCACAAGAGCCGCCTGGCTGCCGCCATCAAGGCGCTGGCCTAAGCCATTCTGCCGCCCCGGCCTGCCGGGGCGTCACGAATACGGCAAATAGAAAAGGATGCCCGCGGGCATCCTTTTTTGTTTCTGGCGCCAAGCAAAAAAAACACACTAATTCAGGCTGGCCGCCAGCCGGCTCTCGACGGCCGCCGCCGCCTCGCGCAGCGACGCCATGAACGCGCCGACCAGCGGATTGCCCGGGCGATGCTCCGGGAACACGACGCTGACCCGGAACGGAAACGAACGCGCCAAGGGGCGGATGTGCATCCCGCGCCCGACGAAATCCAGGGCGGTCAGCGGGTTCACGATGGCCAGGCCCAGCCCCTGCCGCACGAAGGTGCAGACCGACACGGCGGTGGGGGTCTCGACGATGGACCGCCGCAGCACGCCCGCTTCGGCAAAGGCCTCGTCGATCTGGATCCGGTAAGGGTCGCTGGAAGACAGGCTGACGAAGGCATGTCCCTCGAAGTCCGCCAGCTCGATCCGCGGCCGCGCCAAGAGCGCGTGTCCGTCGGGCAGCGCGCAGACCTCGTCCACCTCCAACAGCAGCTCCACCCGCGTGCCCGCCGGCGCCGCGTCGTGCTCGGTCAGGCCCAGGTCGTACCGCTGGGCCGTCAGCCATTCCTCCAGGACGGGCGACTCCTGCGTTTCCACGGCCAGGCTCACGCCGCCATGCCGCTCGTGGAACCGCCGGAAGGCCTCGGGCAGGATCGAATGGGAAAACGCGGGCAAGGCGATCACCGACAACTGCCCGCCCTTGAACGCCCGCAGGCGCGCCGCGGCGGACGCCACGCGCTCCAGGCCGGCATAGGACTGGCGAACCTCGTCGAACAGCGCCAGGCCCGGCATGGTGGGCCGCAGGCGCCCTCCCACCCGGTCGAACAGCGCAAAGCCGATGCCCTGCTCCAGGCGCGCGAGCTCGCGGCTTACCGTCGGCTGGGACGAGCCCAGCAGCTCGGCCGCCTTGGTCACGCTGCCGGCGATCATCACCGCCCGGAAGACCTCGATATGCCGGTGCGTCAGCATGGCTGTCGAATTCCATTGAGTTTGGAATTTGTGTCGCCCAGATTGAACACAGCAACCACGCTGGCGCGGTGTTCGCTCGGATTCAGGGCGGCTCCTATTTGGCGATGCCCAGGAAAACGGCAAGGCAGCGTTCAACCTGAACCATCACGGCCATGTCGATACGGCCGATGGGTGGGCCGAGCTTTTCGCGCTTGACCGTCAGCACCTTATCAACCATAACTTGCGACGGCTTTTGCAGACCGTTTTCTGGCGTCGGCTCGATGGTGACCCGCAGCAAGGGAGCGGTGACAAGCATGCTTGTCACTGGCAGTACCGTTACGCTGGGGTGTACGCTGAACTGGTCGGCCTGGATCACAAGCGCTGGCCTGGGTTTGCCGAAATCACCCTGCATTGCAACGGTAACGAGCGCCCCGCGCATACTCTCATACGCCATCATTCCGTCCAGCCATCGACGTCGGCAGCGGTCTCATCCATCAGGCGTTCCAATTGCTCGTCGGCCTTGTCCGACTCGGCTACCGCAAGGCTTTGGCGGCGGCATTCCTCGGCAAACCCCGGTCGCCGGGTGTCAGGCACCCAGATTTGCACCGGGCGCAACCCTGCCTTGCGTAGTGCATCCCTGTGCTTTTGCACTCGGGCGTTGATGATTGATGCCCCCATGATTAGCCTCCTGGTCGCGTTACATGTAATTTTACGCTGTGTTGGCGTTACATGCAACGCGATTGGAGTCCAGGCCCAATGAATTTCAACAATGGCTTCTCCATATCAATATTGAATGAATCAAGGAAATATAAGCATTTTACTGGATGGCCGAAGCCGGGCATCATGCCGCCTGGTTTCACTCCCCTGAGGTTTCGCCAGCCATGGCATTCGATCCGCGCCAACTCACCCGACTCGCCGCCGAACACGGCACGCCGCTATGGGTCTACGACGCCGCCGTCATCCGCGAGCGCATCGCGCAACTGCGCCGCTTCGACACCATCCGCTATGCGCAGAAAGCCTGCTCGAACCTGCACATCCTGCGCCTGATGCGCGCGGAAGGCGCCGTGGTGGACGCCGTGTCCCTGGGCGAGATCGAACGCAGCCTGGCGGCCGGTTTCCAGCCGCGGGGCGAGCCGGAAGGCATCGTCTTCACCGCGGACCTGATCGACCACGCCACCTTGGCCGCCGTGCTCAAGCACGGCATCACCGTGAACGCCGGTTCGCTGGACATGCTGGCCCGCGTCGGCCAGGCGTCGCCCGGCCATCGCGTATGGCTGCGCATCAACCCCGGCTTCGGCCACGGCCACAGCAACAAGACCAACACCGGAGGCCCGCAGAGCAAGCACGGCATCTGGATCGGCGACCTCGCCCAGGCCATGTCCATCGTGCGCCGCCACGGCCTGAAGCTGGTCGGCATCCACATGCACATCGGCTCGGGCGTCGACTACGGCCACCTGTCCAGCGTGTGCAACGCCATGGTCGACGTCGTGGCGTCGCTGGACCACGACATCGAGGCCATTTCCGCGGGAGGCGGCCTGTCGATCCCCTACCGCGACGGCGATTCGCGCATCGACTGCGATCATTATTTCGAGCAGTGGGACGCGGCGCGCCAGCGCATCGCCGAGCGCCTGGGCCACGACGTCCGCCTGGAAATCGAACCGGGCCGCTTCCTGGTCGCCGAGGCCGGCGCCCTGGTGGCCGAAGTGCATTCGATCAACCGCCGCCCGGAGCGCGACTTCGCGCTGGTGGACGCGGGATTCAACGACCTGATGCGCCCGGCCATGTACGGCAGCTATCACCGCATTTCGGTGCATGCGCCGGACGGCGGCCAGCCGCAGGGCTCGCCGGAAACGCGCATCGCGGTAGCCGGCCCCCTGTGCGAATCGGGCGACGTGTTCACCCAGGACGCCGGCGGCGTCGTGTCCGACCAGTTGCTGCCGCGTCCGCGCATCGGCGATTTCCTGGTGTTCCACGACGCGGGCGCGTACGGATCGTCCATGTCTTCGAACTACAACAGCCGGCCGCTGGCGCCGGAAGTGCTGCTGGATGAAGGCGAGGCGCGGCTGATCCGCAGGCGGCAGACGATCGGGGAATTGTTGGCGTTGGAAGAGTAACCCCTCCAGGTGTCTGACACCCGTACGAAACGGCCTGAGAGATCAAGGCAGTCTTCCCGGGTGTCAGACACCGGCCTGCTTTGAAAGACTGTCAGATACTGCCGGTGTCAGACACCCGGGAAGAGGGTCTGGTGTTCGTAAGAGCTTCTCGTACGGGTGTCAGACACGTGGAGACGTGGCGCAGCCACGTGACGCCGGACCGCTCAGGTGGGAAAGGCCTCGCGCAAGGCGAAGGTCGCCTGCTTGAACACGCCGAGGTCGGTCCCTACCGCCACGAAGTGCATGCCCATGTCCAGGTAGCGCCGCGCATCCGCGTGCACCGGCGCCAGGATGCCCACGGCCTTGCCCTGGGCCGACACCCGCTGGTACAGGTGGCGGATGGCCTCCTGGACTTCGGGGTGGCCGGGATTGCCGATATGCCCGAGCGCCGCGGCCAGGTCGGACGGCCCGATGAATACGCCGTCCACCCCTTCCACCGATGCAATCTCGTCCACCGCGTCTATCCCCGGGCGGCTTTCGATCTGCAGCAGCACGCAGATGTTGTCGTTGATGGTGTGCAGGTAATCCGGCACCGTGCCATAACGGTTGCTGCGCTGGGCGCCCGCCACGCCGCGCATGCCCTGCGGCGGATAGCGCGTGGCGGCCACGGCCCGGCGCGCGTCGTCCTCGGACTCGATGAACGGAATCAACAGGTTGTAGAAACCGATATCCAGCAGCCGCTTGATCTCCACCGGATCGTTCCAGGACGGCCGCCCCACGGCGGCGCTGGCGCTGCCCTGCAGGGCCTGCAACTGCTGCAGGAACATCGGCACCTCGTTGGGCGAATGCTCGCCGTCCAGGAGCAGCCAGTCGAAGTCCGCCAGCCCCACGAGTTCGGCGGTGATATGGCTGGACATGCACATCCAGAAACCGATGAGCCGTTCGCGCGCCAGGATGCGTTGCCGGAAACGGTTGGGTAAGGGTGAATTCATTGCTGCCTTCGTATCAGGAAAAATAAGTTGCCATTCGTTGGGGGCGCCTGCCCCGGCCATCCGACAGCCGGGGAAGCGCCCCGCGGGATCAATCCAGTTTCGCGCCGGACGCCTTGGCCGCCTTGCCCCACTTGGCGATCTCGTTGTCCACAAAGGCCGAGAACGACTTCGGGTCGTCCGCGACCACCACGAAGCCCACGCTCTCCAGCTTCTGCCGAATTTCAGGCGAGGACAAGGCCTTCACCGTCGCCTGGTTCAACTTCTGGATCACGGCGGGCGGGGTCTTGGCGGGCGCGGACAGGCCGAACCACGACTCGGCCGAGAAGCCCGGAAAGCCCGATTCCGCCACGGTGGGCGTGTCGGGATAGGCCGGATTGCGCTTGGCGCTCGCCACGGCCAGGGCGCGCAGCTTGCCCGAGGTGACTTGCGGCAGCAGCGTGTCCTGGTTCAGGAACATTACCGAGACGCGGCCGCCGATCATGTCGGTGATGGCCGCCGCGCCGCCCTTGTAGGGCACGTGCACCAGGTCGATCTTGGCGTCCTGCTCCAGCATTTCCATGGCCAGATGGCCGGAGGAGCCGCTGCCCGAACTCGCGTGCGTGTACTTGCCCGGATTCTCGCGGACCAGTTTGATGAAGTCCGCGAAGGTCTTGCCCGGGAAGTCGTTGTTGGCCACCAGCACGTTGGGGCCCGTGGCCAGGAGCGAGACGTGCGCGAAATCGCTGTTGCGGTACGGCATGTTCTGGTAGACCGCGTAGCTGATGGCATTGGAGCCGACCCCCGACAGCAGCAGCGTATAGCCGTCGGGTTCCGCCTTGGCCACCACGTCGGAACCGATGTTGCCGTTGGCGCCGCCCTTGTTCTCGACGACCACGGTCTGGCCCAGTTCCTTGGACAGCTCGGCCGCCAGCAGGCGGCCCACGGAGTCCGTGCTGCCGCCCGCCGGGAAGGGCACGACCAGCTTCAACTGCCTGGCCGGCCAGGCGTCGGCCTGCGCCATCGAGGCGGCGGGCAGAAGGGCCAGCGCGCCTGCCGTCGCGGCGGCCAGGGCGATCAGGCGTCTGCGCGCCTTGGATGGGTTTTGATGCATGGTTGTCTCCTCTTTGTGGGTTCTTCTTGGATGGGGGGGTGTCAGACACCCGGGAAGCGTGTTTTGGACTTGTGGGGGTTTCTCGTACGGGTGTCAGACACTGGGGGCATCTTGGATGTTGAGGGTGTCAGACACCCGGGAAGCATGTTTTGGACTTGTGGGGGTTTCTCATACGGGTGTCAGACACTGGGGCATCAATGGATTTCGGGTTCGCCTGCGGCCGCGGCGCGCGTTTCGCTTTGGAGGAAATCGAAATCGCAGCCGGTGTCGGCCTGGCCGATGTGCTTCAGGTAGAGCACGCCGTAGCCGCGCTCGAAGCGCGGCGGCGGCGCCTGCCATGCGGCGCGGCGCGCGGCCAGCTCGGCTTCGGGCACCAGCAGTTCCAGTCGCCGGGCGGGCACGTCCAATGCGATGCGGTCGCCGTCCCGCACCAGCGCCAGCGGGCCGCCGACGTAGGCCTCGGGCGCCACGTGCAGCACACAGGCGCCGTAGCTGGTGCCGCTCATGCGCGCGTCCGAGATCCGCACCATGTCGCGCACGCCCTGCTTCAGCAGTTTCTGCGGGATCGGCAACTGCCCCCATTCCGGCATGCCGGGCGCGCCCTGCGGCCCGGCATTCTGCAGCACGATGACGCTGTCGGCGTCCACGTCCAGGTCCGGGTCGTCGATGCGCGCCGCCATGTCGTTGTAGTCCTTGAAGACCACGGCGCGGCCGGTGTGCACCTGCAGGCGCGCTTCCATCGCGGGCGGCTTGATCACCGCGCCGTCCGGCGCCAGGTTGCCCCGCAGCACCGCCAGGCCGTCGCGCTCGATCAGCGCCTGCGAGCGCGGCCGGATCACGTCTTCGTTGAAGATGCGCGCGCCGGCGATGTTCTCGCCCAGCGTGCGGCCGTCGACGGTGCGCTGCGCGGTGTCGAGCAGATCGCCCAACTGCACCAGCATCGCGCGCAAGCCCCCCGCGTAATAGAAGTCTTCCATCAGGTACTTGCCCGCCGGCCGCAGGTTGGCCAGCACCGGCGTCGTGCGCGCCAGGTGGTCGAACCGGTCCAGGTCCAGGTTGAAGCCGCTGCGGCGGGCCATGGCGATCAGGTGCACCACGGAATTGGTCGACCCCGACAGGGCCAGCACCGTGCGCACCGCGTTGTCGTAGGACGCGGCGGTCAGCAGGTCGGACGGTTTCAGGTCTTCCCACACCATCTCCACGATGCGCTTGCCCGTCAGGCTGGCCATCTGCGCATGCCGCGAATCCGGCGCCGGGATGGACGACGCGCCCGACAGGCACAGGCCCAGCGCCTCGACCGCGCCCGTCATGGTGGATGCGGTGCCCATGGTCATGCAGTGCCCGGGCGAACGCGCGATGCCGTCCTCCACGCCCTGCCAGTCTTCCTCGGTGATGTTGCCGGCACGCAGTTCCGCCCAGTACTTCCAGGTGTCCGAGCCCGAGCCCAGGGTGTTGCCGTTCCAGTTGCCGCGCAGCATGGGGCCGGCCGGCACGAAGATCGTCGGCAGGTCCATCGACACCGCGCCCATGATGAGCGCCGGCGTGGTCTTGTCGCAGCCGCCCATCAGCACACAGCCGTCCGCCGGATAGGAGCGCAGCAGTTCTTCCGTTTCCATCGCCAGCAGATTGCGGTAGAGCATGGTCGTGGGCTTCTGGAACGGCTCGGACAGGCTCATGGCCGGCATTTCCACCGGGAAGCCGCCCGCCTGCCAGATGCCACGCTTGACCTCTTCCACGCGCTGCTTGAAATGGCTGTGGCAGGGGTTGATGTCGCTCCAGGTGTTGATGATGGCGATGACGGGCTTGCCGGCGTAGTCCGAGCGGTGATAGCCCATCTGCGCGGTGCGCGAACGGTGGCCGAAGGACCGCAGGTCCTTGACGCCGTACCAGCGGTGGCTGCGCAGTTCCTCGGGTTTCTTGCGCTTGTCTGAATGGCTCATGTCTCGATGCCTCTGCTCTCGGGCGAGGGGTTATTGGAAATCAGGCGCGCCCAGCAGATAGGGCGTGCTCGCGCGTTCGCAAATGCCGCGCAGGCGCTGCGCCAGCGCGGCCGGAATGGGAATGCCCTGGCGCAGCCGGCGCGCGCGCTCGGCGGCCTCGGGCTCGCCCGCCACCAGCACCGGCTCGCCGGGATTCGCGGGCGGCGTGTCGTGCATGGCGTCGATCATGTCGTCCATGTCGGACTCGAACGACCCCGCCGCGCGGAAGGCGTCGGGATTGAGCGCCAGGAAGAAATGCCCCACGTCGTCGGGCTCGCCCGGCCGGCGGGTCGGCGCGCGCCGCGCCGCGAACGCGCTGCCGCTCAACGTGCCGCCCAGGATCTGCGCCATCATCGCCAGGCCGTAGCCCTTGTGGCTGCTCATGGCGCCGGTGCCGCCCAAGGGCGTCAGCCCGCCTTCGGGGTGCTCGAAGATGAATTGCATGGCGGCGGCCGCGTCGGTCACCGCGCCGCCCTGGCCGTCCACCGCCCAGCCCGGCGGCAGCGGCTTGTCCAGGAAGTCGTACACCTTGACCTTGTTGGCCGCGACGGTGGTGGTCGCCATGTCCAGCAGGAAGGGCTCGTTATAGGCCGCCGGCGCGCCGAAGGCGATGGGATTGGTCCCCAGCATGGGCATGGCGCCCCGCGTGGGCACCATGATCACGCCGTTGGCGCTGCTGGCCACCAGCCCCACCGCGCCCCGTTCGACGGCGATGCGCGCATAAATGCCGGCCGCGCCGAAGTGATGCGAATTGCACACCGACACCGCGCCCACGCCGTGCTCCAGCGCCTTGTCGACGGCCAGGTGCATGGCCTGCGCGGCGACCGGATAGCCCAGCCCGCCCATGCCGTCGATCAGCGCGCTGGCGCCGCCGTCGCGCACGATCCGCGCGCGCGCCTCCAGCCGCAGGGATCCGGCGCGCCATTTTTCCTCGTAGGCTGGCAGCATCGAAATGCCGTGCGAATCGATGCCCAGCAGGTCGGTCCGCGCCATCAGGCCGGCGGTGACGTGCGCCAGGTCCTGCGCCATGCCCCATGCCATCAGCACCTGCAGGATCTGTTCGCGGACCTGCTCCACCGGCACGTCCGTCGCTGTCGCTCCATTGCCTCGCACTCTGTTGTCTCCTGTCGTGGTTCGCGGGCCGCGGCGCGCGGGATCAGTCGCGGTTCCGGTCCACCAGCCGGTGGCGGGCCTGGCCCAGGTGGAATTGCATCGCGACGCGGGCGCGCTCGCTGTCCTGCTCGCGGATGGCGTCCAGGATCGCGGCGTGCTCGTCCACCACCCGCTGCGCGCGCTGGCGCGAACCGGTGCGGGTGAGGTTCAGGGTCAGCCGCATGAAGCCGCTGATGGATTCGTGGATGCTCTCCAGCACGCCCAGGTAGAAATCGTTGCCGCTGGCTTCGGCGATGCTGGCGTGGAACGCCAGGTCCGCCTCGGCCGATACCTGGCCGCGCGCCAGGCTGTCGGCGAAGGCGGCGTGCGCGTCCTCGATCTTCCTGAGCTGCTCGTCCGTGCGGCGCAGCGCCGCCAGGCGCGCGGCGTCGCCCTCCAGCGCCACGCGGACCTCCTGCGCCCGCAGGTAGGCGCTGACGTTCTGCACGTCGTTGAAGGTCTTCAGGCGCGGCGCGGGCTGATGGCTGACGAAAGTGCCCAGCCCCTGGTGCGCGGTGATCAGGCCGTCGGCGCGCAGGCGCAGCAGCGCTTCGCGCACGACCGGGCGCGACACGCCGAACCGTTCGGATATTTCGTTTTCGGAGGGCAGCTTGTCGCCGACGTTCAGTCCGCCGGACACGATCTGCTCGAAGATCTGCCCGTAGAGCTGGTCCGCCAGCCGCACCCGGTGCCCGCGTTCGAGCACCAGCGCGCCATGCGCGTCCGGTTCGGCAGGCGCCTGGGGCGCGGGCGGGGGCGATGCTTTGGGTCGGGCCACGGAACCTCCTCGATACTGGGGCCTGTTCACAGAGGCGGAACAGCGCCCATCGTACCGTCAATGCGCAAGGCGATGCGCATGCCCGGGTCCGCCGCGCGGCGCATGCTCACGCCGCCGCGGCTTCCCGGTCCCACGCGGCCAGGGCGCGCGCGGCCGGCGCCACGCGTTCGCGCTCGGCGCTGGACAAGCCCGTCAGCAGCGGCAGCATCGGCCCCATGTCCGCCACGCCCGACAGGGTCACCGCGTCGTGCAGCACGCGGATCGGGCTGATGCCGTCGCGGCAATCCTCCAGCGGCAGGTATTTTCCCCGCACCGCCTCGGCCTCTTCGTAGCGGCCGTCGCGCAGCAGATGCAGCAGGCGCATCGACCCGCGCGGCGCCACGCAGACGGAACCGGACGTGAAACTCTTCAGGCCGAAGCCGCGGTAGTGGGCGATGGCCGGACGTTCGCCGATGCCGCTGACGATCCAGCGCGCATCCACGGCCTGCAGCAGGGACGACAGATACGCGTCGCGCGACGGGTCGTCGCGCACGACCGCATACTTGAACGCCACGATGCGGCCTTCCTCGATCAGGCGCGCCGCCGTGGCCGGCGCCAGGTAATCGGCCGATTTCAGATAGACCACCGCGGGCTTGCCCAGCGCGTCCGTGAACCGGCGCACGCCCTCGGCCAGCCCCGCGTCGGTGTAGGGGAAGGACATGGGCAGCAGCATGGCCGTGGGAAACGCGCGCGAACGCAGGATCGCCGCCTGGTCCATCATCTTGCCGTAGTCGGGTCCCACCGAAGGCAGGATCCAGGTGTCCTCGCCCGCCATCCCGGCCAGCATGTCGACGATGCGCGCGTATTCGCTCACGGCCACGTTATAGAAATTGGCGTTGCCGCCATACATCACGTTGCGCACGCCGCCGGCTTCCAGGTGGCCGAGCAGGGCCTTGTTGGCCTCCACGTTCAGGGACAGGTCGTCGCGGCGCGCCAGCGGCGGCACCGCGATGACCGAACGCTGCAGATCCTGCGCGGTGACCGGGGAAGTTTTCATGGGCGGCTCCTGGCTGACCCGGGGGTCGGATGGCTGGGGTTCAAAAAGTATACTTGGTTGACAAGCATAAGCTCAATACATATATTTGTTTTACAAGTACCGGCAGCACGAACGCAAAGCGCCGCGGAGGTTCCGCGGCTTGTGGGCCTCGGGCGATGCCAGGGGCGGAATACCCATCAACGATGCGCGGCCACGCGCACACCGAGGAGACGAATTCCATGCATGCAGCCCCTGTGCGAGGCCGGTCCGCCGCGGCCGCCCTGTTTGCCGCCGCCCTGGCCGCCGCCGTCCTGCCGGCCGCGCCGGCCCAGGCCGATTACCCGGAACGCGAGGTCCGGATCATCGTGCCCTTCCCCGCGGGCGGCACGACCGACATCGCGGCGCGCGTCGTCGCCGCGGAACTGGGCAAGGCCTGGAACAAGCCCGTCGTGGTCGACAACAAGGCGGGCGCCGGTGGCAACGTCGGCACGGCCGAGGCGGCGCGCGCCGCGCCGGACGGCTACACCCTGCTGATGGGCACGGTCAGCACGCACGCGATCAATCAGTCGGTCTACGCCAAGCTGCCTTACGATCCGGTCAAGGACTTCGTGCCGGTGACGCTCGTCATCCCCGTGCCGAACATCCTGGAACTGAATCCCCAGTTCGCCGACCGGCACGGCATCCGCAATGTCGCCGACCTGATCGGCTACCTGAAGGCCAATCCGGACAGCGTCAACATGGCGTCCACCGGCAACGGCACGTCCACGCACCTGTCCGGCGAGCTGTTCCAGAACATGACGGGCACGCGCATGACGCACGTGCCCTACAAGGGCAGCAGCCCCGCGCTGACCGACGTGATGGCGGGCTCCGCCGACCTGATCTTCGACAACCTGCCCTCCTCCATGGGCTTTCTCAAAAGCGGCAAGCTGCGCCCGCTGGCCGTCACGGGCGCCCAGCGCTCCCCCGCCCTGCCCGACGTGCCCACCATGGCGGAGGCCGGCGTGGCGGGCTACGACGCGTCCAGTTGGTTCGGCCTGCTGGCGCCCGCGGGCACGCCGCCGGCGGTGGTGGACAAGGTCCAGCGCGACGTGGCGGCCGCGCTGCGGCTCCCGGCCGTGCGCGCGCAGTTGCAGGCGCAGGGCGCCACGCCGTCCGGCAATACCCCAGGTGAATTCAAGCAGTTCATGGCGCGGGAAACCGCCAAGTGGGCTGAGGTCGTGAAGAAATCGGGCGCCAAGGTCGATTGACCAAGCGCCGATCCGGGCCCGTCCGCAACGCGTGGGCGGCGGGCCCATCACATCATCGCGCGAACCTGGAGACACCATGAACAGACTACTGAGCGCCGTCGCCGCGGCGGCCGTCGCGGCGGCGGGCGCCGCCCTGCCCGGCGGGCCGGCCGCGCACGCGGCCGGCTATCCCGACAAGCCCGTCACGATGATCGTTCCCTTCGTCCCTGGCGGTTCATCCGACATCACCGCGCGGTCGGTCACGCCCGCGCTCACGAAGCTGCTGGGCCAGACCTTCGTGGTCGAGAACAAGCCCGGCGCGAACAGCGCGATCGGCGCGCAGGCGCTGGCGCGCGCCACGCCGGACGGCTACACCATGATGGTGGGCTCGATCGGCACCTTCGCCATCAACGAAGCCCTGTACAAGACCCTGTCCTACAACCCCAGCAAGGACTTCGAATACCTGACGCAGGCGGTGCGCAATCCCAATGTGCTCGTGGCCGCGCCCAACTTCCCCGCCGCCACCGTCGCCGAACTGGTGGACTACGCCAGGAAAAATCCGGGCAAGGTGTCGTACGCCTCGTCCGGCACGGGCTCTTCCGACCACCTGTCGGCGGTGCTGTTCCGGCAGCGCACGCAGAGCACGGGGGTGGACGTGCCCTACCGCGGCGGCGGCGCGGCGATCGCCGACCTGATCGGCGGGCAGGTCAACGTGTCGTTCCAGAACCTGGGCGCGGTCCAGACCCACATCAAGGCGGGCAAGCTCAAGGCGCTGGCGATCACCGGCGAAGCGCGCGCGGCCGACCTGCCCGGCGTGCCGACCCTGGCGGAAGCCGGCATCGAGGACATGGTGGTGTATTCCTGGCAAGGCTTCGCCGTGCCCAAGGGCACCCCGGCGCCCGTGGTCCAGCAGTTGTCCAAGGCGCTGCAGGCCTCCCTGCGCGAGCCCCAGACGGAGAAGACGCTGCAAGGGCTGGGCTTCGAGGTCGTGGCGAACACGCCGCAGCAGTTCAGCGCCTTCCAGCAGGCCGAGGTCAAGCGCTGGAAGGACGTCATCAAGCAGGCCGGCATCCAGTTGGAGTAAGCCCGGAAGCCGCGCGCCGGGATGCCTTCCGAGGGCATTCCCGGCCTGCTTCGCGACCGGATCAAGTAGCATCGGTATTTTGCCACCCACGTGTACGACAACATGACCACCAAGCATCGCATCATCCAGGTCGGCTCGCTGGCCGGTTCCCCCTCCGCCAACAAGAACCTCGCCGACCGCTACGACGTCGTCGAGCTGTGGAAGTACCCGGACCGCAAGGCCGCGCTGGCCGAGCACGGCAAGGGCATCGCCGCGGTCGTCACCTCCGCCAACTACGGCGCCGACGCCGACCTCATCAACGCCCTGCCCGACCTGAAAGCCATCTGCAGTTGGGGCGTGGGCTACGAAACCATCGACATCCAGGCCGCCAAGCAGCGCGGCGTGCAGGTCAGCAACACGCCCGACGTGCTGACCGACTGCGTGGCGGACCTGGCCTGGGGTCTGCTGATCGCCGGCGCCCGCCGCATGGGCCAGGGCGAACGCTTCGTGCGCGCGGGCCTGTGGGGCAAGGGCCAGGTGCACGGCAGCATCCCGCTGGGCCTGCGCGTCAGCGGCAAGAAACTGGGCATCGTGGGCCTGGGCCGCATCGGCGACGCCATCGCGCGCCGCGGCGCGGGCTTCGACATGGACATCCGCTACCACAACCGCCGCAAGCGCGACGACGTGCAGTACGGCTATGAGGCCTCGCTCACGGATCTGGCCAAGTGGGCGGACTTCCTCATCGTGGCGACGGTCGGCGGCCCCGGCACGCGCCACCTGGTCAACCAGGAAGTGCTCGAGGCGCTCGGTCCCACCGGCATCATCGTCAACATCGCGCGCGGCCCCGTGATCGACGAAGCCGCGCTGGTCGCCGCGCTGCAGGCCGGCAAGCTGGGCTGCGCCGCGCTCGACGTGTTCGAGCACGAGCCCAAGGTGCCCGAAGCCCTGGCCACGAGCGACAACGCCGTGGTCCTGCCGCACATCGGCAGCGCCACGCTGGAGACGCGCCTGAGCATGGAGAACCTGATGCTGGACAACCTGCAGGCGTACTTCGACACCGGCCGCGTGATCACGCCGGCGGAGTAGGCGCGCCGCCCCCCGGCGGCCCTGCACCGCCTGGCCGCCCGAACGGAAAGCCCATGAAAAAGCCTCTCGGCGCCCATACCGAGAGGCTTTCGACTTTCCGGCCCCCGCGGGAACCGGCAGTCGTTTTGCGCAAAGGAACCCGGGCCTCGCGGCCCGCCGCGATTACTTGGCCGGCGTCGCGGCGCCGGACTTATCCATCTTCGCGGCCCCGCCCGACTTCCCCGCCTCGTGCTTGGCGGAGGTTTTGTCGGACTTGTGATGCTTGTGCTGCGCGTGGGTCTTGGTATCGCCCGTCTTGCCCGAGGCATCGGCGCCGGCCGCGAACGCGCTAGGCGCGGCGGCAAGACCGAGGCACAGGGCCGAGGTGGACAGGAACGCAGCAATACGGGAGTGAGTCGTCATTTCATGAACTCCTGAATGTATAAAGGCGTGGGCCTTTCTCCGACACGGGGCGGCGACATCGCCGCTTGACCCGTATCCGGTTGGAGCACGGCCCCTTCAGAAGGTTCAGCGCGGAACCAGAAATTTTCGGCCGCTAACGGTTCGACATGGGTTCGAAATGACTTCGCAAGCATCAGCGCTCGAATGCCAGCAGCGCGACGGTCGCGAAGAGCATGAGCGCGAAGCAGGCTCTCAGCTTGCGTTCAGGAAGCCGGTACGCAAGCTTGACGCCCACCGGCACGAAGAGCAGGCTGCCGGCCGCCAGCGGCGCGCCCACCAGCCAGTCGGCCTGGCCCGCCCAGCTATAGGTGATCAGCGCGATCGTGGAGCCGGGTATCACCATGCTCAGGGCCAGCGCCTGCGCGGCGGTCTGCGACAGGCGGAACACGGTGGTGATGATGGGCACGGCCAGCACGGCTCCGCCCACTCCGAAGAAGCCGCCCAGCGTGCCGCACAGGATGCCCAGCACGCTGGCCCGGCGCGGCGTGAAGACCGGCGCTTCGCGCCTGGCCGCCGGCTTGCGCGCGGCGGCGGGACGCGACGCGCGCCAGGTCTGCCACACGTAGAAGAGCGCGATGAAGAACAGGAACACCGCGAAGCTGCGGCGCAGGACGCTGGAATCGATGCCCAGCGCCAGCCGCGCGCCCACCCAGGTGAACACCACGGCGCCGGCCGCGCCCGCCAGCGCCACGCGCTTGTCGATGCGCACCTGCTGGTTGTACTTGCGCACCGCCATCATGATGGTGGGCAGCACCATGATGAGCGCGGTGCCCTGTGCCAGTTGCTGCGACATGCCCATCAGCAGCACCAGCGCGGGAATCGCGATCAGGCCGCCGCCGATGCCCAGCGCGCCGCCCATGAAACCGATCAGGCCTCCGGCCGCCAGGCAGGCGGCGATGACTAACAGACTCAAGTCTTGCTCCAGCAGGCCCGTCCGGTCCGGGCGGGCAATCAGAATACGGATGTTCGAAGCGTCGCCGCGGGCCCTGCCGGGCCGCCGCGTCAGCGCAATTTGTCCAGCGCGGCGTCCAGCCGGTCCACGGCCCAGATCTCCAGGCCCTCGATGGGCTGGCGCGGCGCGTTGGCCTTCGGGATCAGGGCGACCGAGAAGCCCAGTTTGGCCGCTTCGCGCAGGCGTTCCTGTCCGCGCGGCGCGGGCCGGATTTCACCGGCCAGGCCGACTTCGCCGAAGGCGATCAGGCCGCGCGGCAGCGGCTTGTCGCGCAGCGAGGACATGATGGCCAGCAGCACCGGCAGGTCGGCCGCCGGCTCCGTGATGCGCACGCCGCCCACCGCATTGACGAAAACGTCCTGGTCGAACGTGGACACGCCCGCGTGCCGGTGCAGCACGGCCAGCAGCATCGCCAGCCGGTTGCCTTCCAGGCCGACGGTCAGCCGGCGCGGGTTGGGCGCGTGCGAGGAGTCCACCAGCGCCTGGATTTCCACCAGCAGCGGCCGGGTGCCCTCCTGCGTGGCCATCACGCAGGAGCCGGCCACCTGCTGCTCGTGCTGCGACAGGAACAGGGCCGACGGATTGGCCACGCCGCGCAGCCCGCGGTCCGTCATGGCGAAGACGCCCAGTTCGTTGACCGCGCCGAAGCGGTTCTTGAAGGCGCGCACCAGGCGGAACGACGAATGCGTGTCGCCCTCGAAATACAGCACGGTGTCCACGATGTGTTCGAGCACGCGCGGCCCGGCCAGCGCGCCGTCCTTGGTGACGTGGCCGATCATGACGATGGCGATGCCCGTCTGCTTGGCCAGGCGCGTAAGCTGCGCCGCGCATTCGCGCACCTGCGACACCGAACCCGGCGCCGCGCTCAGTTCGCCGCTGTACAGCGTCTGGATGGAGTCGATGACCGCCACGGTGGGTTTCTGCTCGGACACGGCGGCCTGGATGGCTTCCAGCCGGATTTCGGCCAGCAGGTTGACGTTGCCGGTCTGCAGGCCCAGGCGCCGCGCGCGCAGCGCCACCTGCTCGGCGGATTCCTCGCCGGTGACGTACAGCACGCTGGTGGTCGCGGACAGGGACGCCAGCGCCTGCAACAACAGCGTCGACTTGCCTATCCCCGGGTCGCCGCCGATCAGCACGACGGCGCCGGCCACCAGGCCGCCGCCCAGCACGCGGTCGAATTCATCCAGCCCGGTGGGCTGGCGCGGCGTTTCGCGGGCCTCGATCTCGGACAGGCTGCGCACCGGGCTGCTCGAGGCCAGCGGCGCGTAGCGGTGGGCGGACGCGGCGGACGCCGAGGACTCCACCGTCTCTTCGAGCGTGTTCCAGGCGTTGCAGTGCGGGCATTTGCCCTGCCACTTGGGGGTGGTGCCGCCGCAATCGGCGCACACGTATACGGTTCGGGATTTGGCCATGCGCGAAAGTGTACCGGCATCCCCGCGCGGCCGCCCGGCCGCGCGCGCGGGCAATGCGCGGGGCGCGGCGCATGAAGCTGTCATTCCGCTTTCAGAAACAGGACGAGGCGAAGCCGCACGATGCAAAGCCGAGAAATTTCCTGCCGGATTTTTTCAAATCGCGCATAATCGGCAGGTGCAGCGCATTGTCGAACCGCCCGGTCCAGGGCGGCATACCCGAAGCCGTACGCCCCACGGGCGCGGCGGCGGGAATCGCGGCGCATTCACCCGCGGCTTTCCAGGAAGCCGCCTGAACCGGAACAGGACCCGAACTGCGACGAGACCGCCGGACGAACCGGCGCGGCGCATGCGGAGGTCAAACGCGGATGCGCCCTGCCACCAGGCGCATGCGCGAGGAGTACGCGCATGAGCATTACCTACCGCCCCCCTTTCGACGAAGACGATGAACGGGATCTGCGCGCCCTGTACCGCCGGCCCGGCCCCGCGGCCACTCCCGAGCTGGACGCGGCGGTGCGCCGCAACTGGCATCCCGGCCATAGCTGGCACCCGGGCTGGGGCGCCGCCGCCTGCGCCGCGATGGTCGTCGGCCTGTTCGCATGGACCGACATGCGCGAAGCGCAACAGGACCTGGCCGACCAGGCCGCGCAGTTGATCGCTCCGCACGAATCCGAAACGAGCCAGGCGCCGCCCGCCTCCGCCCCGTCCGCCCAGCCCGAAGCCCCGGCCCCGCAGGCCGCGCCCGCCATCCAGCGCGAGGCCGCCGCGCCCGCTTCCCAGGCCGTCCCGGCACAGGAAGCGCCGCCCGCGGCCGCCCGGCAGGCGGCCGAGGCGCCGCAAGCCGAGGCCGCCCCCGCCGAGGCGGCGCCGTTCGGCGAACAGGACATCGAGGCCCGCGTGGCCCAGATCCGTTCCCTGATGCAGGCCGACCAGCAGGACGACGCCGTGCAGGCGCTGCGCGAATTGCAGCAGGGCGCCCCCGACCTGACCCTGCCCGACGATCTGCAGGAACTGGCCGACCAGAACCCCGCCTGAACGCCCCATCCGGCCCCGACAACGGACCCGCGCCTTGCGGGTCCGTGGGCCGGACACGCGGCGCGGCCCGTCCAGGAATCGCCCGGCTTCTTGCTAACATACCCGCATGAGCCCGAGCTTCCACCACCGCAATCTTCCCCACCTGCTGCTGTACGCGCGCGAAACGCTGATGGCGCATTTCCGCCCCATCCTGCACGCGGCGGGCGTTACCGAACAACAATGGCGGGTATTGCGCACCTTGAGCGAAGTGGGCGCCATGGAACCCAACCAGATCGCGCGCAGTTGCCAGATCCTCAGCCCCAGCCTCACCCGCATGCTGGCCGGCATGCAGGAACAGGGCCTGATCAAGCGCGTGCGTTCCAGCTCCGACCAGCGGCGCCAGGAAATCTCGCTCACGCCCAAGAGCAACAAGCTGATCGACGGCATGCGCCCG
The DNA here is from genome assembly GCF_900496975.1 of Achromobacter veterisilvae. Lineage (GTDB taxonomy): Bacteria > Pseudomonadota > Gammaproteobacteria > Burkholderiales > Burkholderiaceae_B > Achromobacter > Achromobacter veterisilvae. Next base: position 78,998 of record NZ_UFQC01000003.1, on the reverse strand, counting down.
CAAGTGGACGCGAAGTACCTGGAGATCGAGGCCAGGATCGGCAAGGAACTGCTGGAACGCCTGTATCGCGACGTGGACGCGATGGTCGACCTGATCAAGCGCGACGCCGACGCGCCGCGCGGCCCCGAAGAGGCCTGATCAGGCCGGCACCGGAAAGATCGCGTTGATCTGTCCCGTGCCGGAACTGGCGAAGTAGTCGGTGACGATCTCCACCGGCCTGTCGTACCCGTCCCAGCCCAGCAGGCCCAGCAGCATGGCGGTATCGTGCATGCCGCCCTCGCCCACGCACAGTTCGGCGTAGTCGGGCAGCATGGCGCAGAACGTCTTCCAGTCCCCCTGCCGCCACAGTTCCACCACGCGCAGGTCCACCTGCCGGAAGAACTCGCGGCTGATCTGGTGAATCGCGGCCTCGGGGCTGCCGTTGTCGTTGAAGCGGTGCGACAGCGAGCCGCTGGCCATCACCGCCACGCGGCCGTCGCCCGCCTCGATGGCCTGGCGCAGCGCGGCGCCGAAGCGCCGGCTTTCGTCCAGCGCGTGCCAGGCGCACCACGCCGCGACGGACACCACGTTGAAGCGGCCGTCGCCGTTCATGTAGCGCATCGGCACCAGCGTGCCGTATTCCAGTTCCAGGCTGTCGATTTCGTGCGACCTCGTGCCCACGCCGGCCGCGTTCGCGCACTCGGCGATGCGCCGCCCCAACTGCGGATTGCCGCCGTAGGCGTAATCCATGTCCTTGATGAAATGCGGCAGTTCGTTGCTGGTGTAGCGGCCCTTGAAGCCGGCGTTGCAGTTGATGTGATAGCCGGCGTTGACCAGCCAGTGCACGTCCAGCACGACGATGGTGTCCACGTCCAGGTCGCGGCACCGCTGGCCGATGACGCGGTGCCCCTGGATGGCGGCTTCCCGGCAGCCCTGGTGCTTGCCGGGAAGCTCCGACAGATACATGGACGGCACATGTGTCACCTTGGCCGCCAGCGCGAGCTTGCCCATGATGGTTGTCTCCTCGTTCTTGTGGATTCGGGCGGTTCCCTGGCGGCGGATCGCGCCGGAACGCTCCGGAAAAATTTAATTAACACGTTAACGTTATGCCGGCCGAACCGGCCTGTCAACGCCGGGAAACCCCGAACCGGCGCCCTCCTTTCCCGCATTGTCGCGCCGGCGTTTTTTCATTATTATAGTTAACATGATAATTACTTTGTGCGGAGCGGGCCATGCCCCATATCTGGATTGAGTATTCGGGCAACCTGGCCCTGGATACGCGCGCGCTGATGCGGACGGTGCAGGACGCCGCCGTGGGCGACGGCAGCCTGTTTCCGCTGGCGGGCGCGCGCACCCGCGCGGTGCGCGTGGACGACTACCTGATCGTCGACGGCCACCCGGACAACGCCTTCGTCCACGCGGTGCTGCGCATCGGCCACGGCCGCAGCGACGAGCAAAAAGCCGCGCTGGGCGCGCGCGTGTTCCAGGCGCTGAACGAGGCGCTGGCGCCGCAGGCGGCCGCGCGCCCGCTGGGCATTTCCCTGCAGATCGAAGAAGCCGATCCGGTGCTGAACTACAAGTTCAACAACTACCGCGGCTACCTGGCGGCGCGCGCCGCGGCGGCGGCCGTGCCCTGGCCCCGGACGGTGGTGGGCGCGGCGCTGAACGCGCGCGAGGCGCTGGCCGCGCTGGGCGACGCCGTGGACGCCGCTCCCTACAAGGGCGCCCCCAAGGCGCCGGTGCTGTACATCAAGCCCGCCAACACCTATGCGCAGGACGGCGCCACCATCGTCCTGCCGGCCGACGTCGATGAAGTGGAAGTGGGCGCCTGCCTGGGCGTGGTGTTCGCCCGCCGCGCCACCCGCGTCGACGAGGCCGAGGCGCTGGACTACGTGGCGGGCTATCGCGTCGTGGCCGACCTGTCCGTGCCGCACGCAAGCTACTTCCGCCCCGCGCTCAAGCAGAAGTGCCGCGACGGCTTCTGCCCCATCGGCCGGGAACTCGCGCCCGCCGCCGCGGTCGCCAACCCCGACGCGCTGGACATCGAAGTGCGCATCGACGGCGAGGTGGCGCAGCGCGCCAGCACGGCCGGCCTGATCCGGCCGGTGGCCCGGCTGATCGCCGACGTCACGCAGTTCATGAGCCTGGAGGCCGGCGACATCCTGCTGGTCGGCGCTCCGCAAGGCGCGCCGCGCGCGCGCGCCGGCCAGCGCTACGACATCAGCATTTCGCAGGTGGGCACGCTGGGCAACGCGCTGGCGGCCCGCCGCGCCGCCCCGTGACCGAAGGAACCCCGCCATGAAACATGCCCGCATTTCCCTGGACGGCGCCATCCACGCCGCGACCGAAGCCGGCCCCGGCCGGATCCGCCTGGCCGACGGCCGCGAACTGCCCGAGGACGCGGTGGCGTGGCTGCCGCCCATCGAGCCCCGCACGACCTTCACGCTGGCCATCAACTACGCCGACCACGCCAAGGAATTGGCGTTCAAGGCGCCCGAAGAGCCGCTGGGCTTCCTGAAGGCGGCCAACACCTTCATCGGCCACCGCGCGCAGACCTTGCGCCCCGCCGACGTCGCCTTCATGCACTATGAATGCGAACTGGCGGTGGTGATCGGCAAGACCGCGAGCAAGGTCGGCCGCGGCCAGGCCTACGACTACGTGGCCGGCTACACGGTGGCCAACGACTACGCGCTGCGCGACTACCTCGAAAACTGGTACCGCCCCAATCTGCGCGTGAAAAGCCGCGACACCTGCACGCCGCTGGGCCCGTGGCTGGTGGACCGGGACGACGTGCCCGACCCCATGAACCTGAACCTGCGCACCACCGTCAACGGCGTCGAGACCCAGCGCGGCAATACCCGCGACATGGTGTTCGACGTGCCCGCGCTGATCGAATATTTCAGCAGCTTCATGACGCTGTCGCCCGGCGACCTGATCCTGACCGGCACGCCCGACGGCATCGTCAACGTCCAGCCCGGCGACGAGGTCGTGACCGAAATCGAAGGCATCGGACGGCTGGTCAACACGCTGGTCCCCTTCCCGTCTTGAATCCGCATCCACCAGGAATCCGCATGCTGGACACCCACACCGTGCGCGCCATCGCCGCGCGCCTGCACGACGCCGAACGCACCCGCCGGCAGATCCGCCAGATCTCGCTGGAACATCCCGACATCGGCATCGCCGACGCCTATGCCATCCAGCGCGCCTGGATGGACATCAAGCTCGCCGAGGGGCGCATCAAGCGCGGACACAAGATCGGGTTGACCTCGCGCGCCATGCAGCAGGCCTCGCAAATCGAAGAGCCCGACTTCGGCATGCTGCTGGACGACATGTTCTTCGACGACGGCGCCGACATACCCGCCGGCCGCTTCATCCTGCCGCGGCTGGAGGTCGAGCTGGCCTTCGTGCTGGGCAAGCGCCTGCAAGGCCCCGGCGTCACGCTGTTCCAGGTGTACGACGCGGTCGACTACGTGGTCCCGGCGCTGGAAATCATCGACGCGCGTTCGCACGGCATCGACCCCGACACCAAGCGCCCCCGCAAGGTATTCGACACCATCGCGGACAACGCCGCCAACGCGGGCGTGGTGATGGGCGGACGGCCCGTGAAGATCGGCGAACTGGACCTGCGCTGGATCGGCGCCATCCTGTCGCGCAACGCCGTCATCGAGGAAACGGGCGTGGCCGCCGGCGTCTTGAACCATCCCGCGAATGGCGTAGTATGGCTGGCTAACAAGCTGGCCGCCCACGGCGTGGCGCTGGAGGCGGGAGAGATCGTCCTGTCGGGTTCCTTCACCCGGCCGGTGGCCGCCCGCCCCGGCGATACCTTCAACGTCGACTACGGCGCGCTGGGCTCCGTCAATTGCCATTTCATTTGAGCGACCCGTCGTCCATGGACCTCCTGACCAACACCTTCAAACGCGCCCTGCAAGCCGGCAAGCCCCAGATCGGCCTGTGGGCGGGCCTGTGCAGCGCCTATTCCATCGAGATCGTCGCCGGCGCCGGCTTCGACTGGCTGGTGATCGACGGCGAGCACGCGCCCAACACCTTGCAGACCACGCTGGCGCAACTGCAATCGGTGGCCGCCTACCCCGTGGCCCCGGTGGTGCGGCCCGCCTGGAACGATGCGGTCCAGATCAAGCAGATCCTGGACGCGGGCGCGCAGACGGTACTGGTGCCCATGGTGCAATCCGCCGAGGAAGCCGCGGCCGCCGTCGCCGCGGTGCGCTATCCGCCGCAGGGCATCCGCGGCGTGGGCAGCGCGCTGGCGCGCTCGTCGCGCTGGAACCGCATCCCCGACTACCTGCAGCGCGCCAACGACCAGATGTGCGTGCTGGTGCAGATCGAGACCCCGCGCGGCGTCGACGCGCTGGAAGAGATCCTGGCCGTGGACGGGGTGGACGGCGCCTTCATCGGGCCGGCCGACCTGTCGGCCAACATGGGCTACCTGGGCCAGCCGGACCACCCTGAAGTGACCCGCGCGATCGACGACGCCATCCAGCGCATCGTCCGTTCCGGCAAGGCGGCCGGCATCCTGCACAGCGGCGTCGAACAGGCCAGGCACTACCTGTCGCTGGGCGCCAGCTTCGTGGCCGTGGGCGTCGACGCCATCCTGCTGGCGCGCGCCGCGGAACGGCTGGCGGGCCAGTTCAAGGACATCGCCGCGCCGGCGGCCTCGAAAGGCCCCTACTGATCGCCGGGCGGCGCTACGCCGCCCCAAGAAACGCCCGCAGGGCGGCATTGAACAAGGGCGCGCTGCAGAAAGCAGGGCCCTAGGAACGCCCGCCCAGGCTGCCGCCCCCGTCCACGCCCAGCACCTGGCCGGTGATGAAGCCGGCGTCGTCGGACAGCAGGAAGGCGATCGCGGCCGCCACCTCGGCGGGCGTGCCCAGCCGCTTCATGGGCACGGAGGCCAGGGCGCGCTTTTCGGCGTCGCTGCCCGCGGGCCGCGTGGCGCGGAACATTTCCGTTTCGATCGGGCCGGGCGCGACCGCGTTGGCGGTGACGCCGTACTCGGCGAGTTCCAGCGCCCAGCTACGGGTGCAGCCCACCAGCGCGCTCTTGGCGGCCGAATAGGCGGTGCGGTCCAGGCCGCCATGGATGGCGCGGCTGACCACGTTGACGATGCGGCCGGCGCGGCGCACCTTCATGGATTCGATGAAGGCCTGGGTGACCTGCACGGCCACGCGCACGTTCAGGTCGAGCACGTTGTACAGGGTGGCCAGGTCGATTTCGCCCAGGGGCTGGGGCGACACGATGCCGACATTGTTGACCACGGCGTCGACCGGGAATTTCTCGCGGATTTCGCGCAGCACTTCTTCGGTGCGGCCGGCGTCGGCGAGGTCACAGGCATAGAGATAGCCGGGGAAGTCCACGTCGGTGGTGTTGCGCGCGATGCCCACCACGTGACAGCCCATGTCGGACAGCCGCTGAGTAAGGGCCCAGCCTATGCCTTTGGTGGCGCCCGTGATGAGCACGCATTTGTCCTTCATGGGTTGAAACCTCGTAGTCTGGTTCTTGGTCAAAAACGGGCGCTAGAGCGCCCGGTTTTCCAAGTAGACACCATCCGGCGCCATCTGTCTTGCAAATTGCGCAGCAATTCTTGCACGCCGGACGGACGGCTCAGACGTCGCGCGCGACCGGGACGCGCGGCGCCAGGGCGCACAGAAGTTCGTAGCCGATGGTGCCGGCGGCCTGGGCCACTTCGTCCACGGACGGGCCGTCCTCGCCCCAGAGCGAGACGGGCGCGCCCACGCCGGCGGCGGGGACGGGCCCCAGATCGACGATCAGCATGTCCATGGACACGCGGCCCAGCAACTGGGTGCGGATGCCGGCCACCACCACCGGCGTGCCGGTCGCGGCGTGGCGGGGATAGCCGTCGGCGTAGCCGCAGGCCACGATGCCGATGCGCATGGAGCGGTCGGCGCGGAAAATGGCGCCGTAGCCGACCGAATCGCCCGCCTTGAGTTCCTGCACGGCGATGATTTCCGAGCGCAGCGACATGGCCGGCTTCAGGCCGAAGGAAGCGGCCTCGGCGTCGGCGAACGGCGAGGCGCCGTAGAGGCAGATGCCGGGACGCACCCAGTGCGCCTGCGTTTCCGAGCCGACGGCGATCTCGGCGAAGCGCAGCGCGGCCGCCGAGTTGCAGACGCTGATCGCGCCCGGCATCTTATGCGTCACCGAATTGAACACGCCCAGTTGTTCGTTCACGCCCTGGGGCCCGTCGGCGCAGGCGAAATGGGTCATCTTGCCCACGGAGCCCAGGGTGCCCTGCTGTTGCAGCAGCATGGCGCGTTCGTGCGCCGCGGCATAGGCCGCCGGGCTGAAGCCCAGCCGGTTCATGCCGCTGTTGAGCTTGAGCATGATGTCCACGCGGCGCGACAGGCGCGCCCGCGCCAGCATGTCCAGTTGTTCGCGGTTGTGCACCGTGGCGCTCAGGTGGTAGCGGTCGACGATGTCCAGGTCGGACGGGTTGAAAAACCCTTCCAGCAGCAGGATCGGCCCGCCCCAGCCCGCCTCGCGGCAGCGCACGGCTTCGTCCAGGTCCAGCATCGCCAGCCCCTGCGCCTTCGAGAAGCCGGCCACCGCCTGTTCGATGCCGTGGCCGTAGGCGTTGGCCTTGATGACCGCCCAGATCGAAGGCGGAAGCCCCGACGCGGCGGCGGCGGTCTGGTCGAGATGGCGGCGCACGGCGGCAAGGTTGTGCGCGAGGGCGGAAACGGAGACGGAGGCTGAAATTGGGCGCGGCATGATGTGCAATCCTGTGGCGCTTAAGTCTAACTGATCCGCGCCCTCGCGGCATTGCGCCGCGCCAGGGAAAACGGCCGAGGCCCGTTCACCTTAAAATGGGCTGGTCAGGGTCCTTCGGGGCCGCAACCGCGCAGCCGCTTTATGTCCATCGATCACTACGAGAACTTCCCCGTCGCCTCGCTGCTGCTGCCGCGCAGGCTGCGCCGCGCCGTGACCGATATCTACCGGTTCGCCCGCGCCGCGGACGACATCGCCGACGAAGGCAGCGCCACCGACGAGGAACGGCTGAGCCAGTTGGCCGCCTTCCGCGCCGAACTGCACCGCATCGGCGCCGAGCCCGGCACGACGCCCGAGCCCGGCTCGCCCGAGCTGGCCGGCATCTTCGTGCCGCTGGCGGCCACGATCGCCCGCCACCAGTTGCCGATCACGCCCTTCTACGACCTGCTGTCCGCCTTCGAGCAGGACATCGGCGTCAAGCGCTACGAAGACTACGACACCCTGGCCGATTACTGCACCCGCTCCGCCAATCCGGTCGGCCGGCTGATGCTGCATCTGTTCGAAGCCACCAACCCCCAGAACGTGAGCGAGGCCGACGCCATCTGCACCGGCCTGCAGTTGGTGAACTTCTGGCAGGACGTGCGGGTGGACTGGCACAAGCACCGCGTCTACCTGCCGCAGGAAGACCTGCGCCGCCACGGCGTGACCGACGAGGACCTGGCCGCCTGCCGGCTGACGCCCGCGTGGCGCGACCTGATGGCGTTCGAGGTCGAGCGCGCCCGGGCGCTGCTACACTTCGGCGCTCCGCTGGCGCGCCGCCTGCCGGGCCGCATGGGCCTGGAGCTGCGCCTGGTGGTGCAAGGCGGGCTGCGCGTGCTGGAGCGTATCGAGGCGAGCGGCTACGATGTATTCATGAATCGCCCCGAATTGGGCGCCAAAGACTGGGCCATCATGTTGTGGCGCGCAATTACCTGATATGACCCCTGACGAATACTGCCAGGAAAAAGCCGCCAAAAGCGGTTCCAGCTTCTACTACGCCTTCCTGTTCCTGCCGCCCGAACGCCGGCGCGCCATCACGGCGCTGTATGCCTATTGCCGGGAGGTCGACGACGTCGTGGACGAATGCACCGACCCGTCGCTGGCCCGCGTCAAGCTGGCCTGGTGGCGCACGCAGATCGACCAGATGTACGACGGCAAGCCGGACCATCCCGTGACGCGCGCCCTGCAGCCGCACCTCGAAAGCTGTTCGATCACGCGCGAACGCCTGCAGGCCGTGGTCGACGGCATGGAAATGGACCTGGACCAGACCCGCTACCTGGACTGGCCCGGCCTGCGCAAGTATTGCTGGCACGCGGCGGGCGTGGTGGGCGAGCTGTCCGCCGGCGTCTTCGGCTACTCCGACCCCAAGACCCTGGTCTACGCGGAGAAGCTCGGCTTGGCGTTCCAGATGACGAACATCATCCGCGACGTGGGCGACGACGCCCGCCGCGGCCGCATCTACCTGCCCGTCAACGACATGCAGCAGTTCGAGGTCAAGGCCTCGGACATCCTGAACGGCGAATACTCCGACCGCTTCAGCGCGCTGATGAAGTTCCAGGCCGACCGCGCCCGCGGCCTGTACCGCGAAGCGATGAGCAATCTGCCCGAGGCCGACCGCCGTTCGCAGCGGCCCGGCCTGATGATGGCCGCCATCTATCACGCGCTGCTCGATGAGATCGAGCGCGACGACTGGCAGGTGCTGCACCAGCGGATCTCGCTCACGCCCCTGCGCAAGCTGTGGCTGGCCTGGAAGACCTGGGTGGGCGGCGGACGCGGACTCGTCCGCCGGTTGACGCGGTGAAGGCCGCGGTCGTCGGCGCGGGCTGGGCCGGCCTGGCGGCCAGCGTCGCCCTGCGCGAAGCGGGCGCCAAGGTCACGGTGTTCGAAGCCGGCCATACGCCCGGCGGGCGCGCCCGGCGCGTCTTCCACACCGAATTCGACTCGCCGCTGGACAACGGCCAGCACCTGCTGTCGGGCGCCTACACGCACACGCTGGCGCTGATGCGCCGGGTGGGCCGCAACCCGGACGCCCTGCTGATGCGCCGCCCGCTGCGGCTGGCCAGCCTGGACGGCCGCTTCCACCTGTCCGCCCCGCGCCTGCCCGCGCCGCTGCACATGGCCGTCGCCATCCTGCGCGCCCGCGGCCTGTCCTGGGCCGACCGCCTGGCCACCCTGCGCCTCATGCGCGGGCTGAAGGCCATGTCCTGGACGCCGCCGCGCGGCTGGACCGTGCAGCATCTGCTGCACTATCACGGGCAATCGGACGCGCTGGTCCGGCAGCTCTGGGAACCGCTGTGCCTGGCCGCGCTGAATACGCCGCTGGCCACCGCCAGCGCCGCGCTGTTCGCCCGCGTGCTGCGCGACAGCCTGGCGGGCAGCCGCGAGGACAGCGACCTGCTGCTGCCCTGCACCGACCTGTCGGCGCTGTGGCCGGACGCCGCCGCCCGCCAGGTCACCATGCGCTACGGCAACACGGTGCGCCAGATACGCCCGTCGGCCGAAGGCATCGACATCAACCAGGAACGCTTCGACGCGGCGGTGCTGGCGGTGCCCCCGGCCTTCGCGGCCCGGCTGCTGGACGCGCCGCTGCGCGAAGCCGGCGCCACGGGCCTGCTGGGGGCATTGAAGGCCTTCGACTACCTGCCCATCGCCACGCTCAACCTGCGCCTGGCGGAGCCCTGGCGCCTGCCCGAGCCCATGATGATGCTGCGCGAGGAGTCCGCCCGGGGCCACGTGGGCCAATGGGTGTTCGACCGCGCGCAACTGGCCGGCGACACCAAGGCGGGCGAACTGGCCGTGGTGGCCAGCGTCGCCACCGGCATCGCGGACCGCAACCGCCAGCAGACCATCGAGGCGCTGATCGACCAGGTGGCCGAACAGGCCTCGCGCCATCCCGCGCGCCTGCCTTCCATGCCGGAAGTGGCGGCGGCGGAACTGTTCATCGAAAAGCGCGCGACCTTCGCGGCGGTGCCGGGCCTGACCCGTCCGCTGAATTCCACGCCCTGGCCCACGCTGGCGCTTGCCGGCGACTGGACCGACACGGGCTACCCCGGCGTGCTGGAAGGCGCGGTGCGCAGCGGCCTGCAGGCCGCGCGCGTGCTGAATCCCCGCGCGGACTGACGCGGCAAGGGCGGGCATCCGCGCCCGCCGCCGTCCGCAAACCCGCGCGCAGGCGGCTCAGGCCGGGCCGCCGCCGAACAGATCGGCCTGGCGCGGGTCCGCCGCCGCCAGGTCGTAGCCGATCTGCGCGGCCACCTCGCGCAGGATATTCTGGGCCAGGTTGAAGGCCGTGTTGGCGGCCGGCACGCCGGCGTAAATGGCGTTCTGCAGCAGCACTTCCTTGAGCTCGTCCGGCGTCAGGCGCGACGCGTCCGGCGCCGTCAGCGCTGCGCGCACGTGCAGTTCGAACTCTTCCCAGCGGCCCAGCGACAGGGTCACCGCCAGCACCATCATGCGCCGCGCCTTGTGCGGCAGGCCCGGGCGGCTCCAGATGTCGTGCCAGGCGTAGCGCGTGATGAGGTTCTGGTAGTCGGCGGTGAACGTGGTGGCGCGCTCCAGCGAACGCTGCACCCACGCATCGCCCAGCACCGCGCGGCGGTTCGCCAGGCCGCGCTCGAAATCGTCTTCCCGGCTCATCTGATGAATCCCTCCTCGGTTCCTGGGGACGCGGGGAACGGGCGGGGGCCCGCTCTCCCGCGTGGATCAATTCACCGTGATGTTATTGGCTTTCACGACTTCCGCCCAGCGGACCTGCTCCGCGTCGACGAACCTGGCGAAGTCCGCGGCGCTGCTGCCCACCGGGGTCAGCCCCAGCTTGGCGAGCTTGTCGCGGGTCTCGGGGCGCGCCAGCGCCTTCTGCACCAGGTCCTGCAGCTTGGCCACCACCTCGGGATCGGCGCCGGCCGGCAGGAAGAAGCCGTTCCACTCGACCACGTCGAAGTCCTTGACGCCGCTTTCGCCCACGGTGGCCACGTCCGGCAGTTCCGGCATGCGCTTGGCCGAAGACACCGCCAGCGCCTTCAGCTTGCCGCCGCTGACGTAGTTCAGGCTGGACGCGGCATTGGCGAAATAGACATCGACCTGCCCGCCCATGACATCCACGATGGCCGGCGCGCCGCCCTTGTAGGGAACGTGCACCACGTCCACGCTCGTGTCCTTCTTGAGCAGTTCGGCGGCCATCTGCGCCAGGCTGCCGGGCCCGTACGACGCAAAGGTGTACTTGCCGGGATGGGCACGCGCGGCCTTGATGAAATCGGGCAGATTGTTGAAGGCCGAGGCGGGCGCCGCCACCAGGATGTTCGGCACGCTGACGGCCTGCGAGACCGGCACGAAATCCTTCTTCGCGTCGTAGGGCAATTTGCGCAGCACCGGATTGATGGAGAAGGCCGAGGCGTCATAGAGCACCGTGTAGCCGTCGGGTTTCGCGCGCGCCACGAAGGCCGCGCCGATGGAGCCGCTGGCGCCGCCCTTGTTCTCGATCACCACGCTCTGGCCGGCGACTTCGCCCATGCCCTGCGCGATGATGCGCGCGGCGTTGTCGGCACCGCCTCCGGCGGAATACGGCACCACCACGGTGATGGGCTGATCGGGATAACCGGCGGCATGGGCCGCGCCCAACGCGCCGGCCAGGCCGGCGGCGGCGGCCAGCGGACGCAATGCGGCCAATGCCGTGTGACGGATGTTCTTCATCTGTGCTCCTCGTGCCTCCCCTAGGGGGATGTTGAAGTACTCATGGATCGCGGCGCGATCTGCCCGGCGGGGTCAGACGGTCGCGATGGGGTTGACCGGCGCGCCCACCAGACCGGGCACGTACATGGGCGCGGCGGTCAGGAAGAAGGCGTGGCGGCCATGCTGGCGCAGCCATCGCGCCAGCGGGGTCAGGTGCCAGAGCTCGCCCAGCGGCAAGCCCAGCTTGAAAAGGCATTGTTCGTGCAAGGGCAAGAGCGGCCCGCTGCCGGCGTCCAGGCTATGGTTGCGCAGTTCCACGGCGTGGTTGTCCGCGGCGATGGCGGCGATGCGGCTGTCCTTGATCCAGGCCAGCAGTTCCGCGTCGGCGCCATCCAGCACGCAGCAACTCGTCATGAGCCGTTCCTGTTCGCCGTCGCCCAGGGTCAGCGCCAGGTCCGCCAGCCCGGTGTGCAGGCACAGCACGTCGCCCGGCCGGACCTGCACGCCGTCGGCGCGCATGACGTCCATCAGGTCGCCATAGGAGACCTTGCGGCGCGCGTCGCCAAAGCGGGCGCGCAGATCCACCATCACGCCCCGCCCCTGGATGCCGTGGCGCGCCATCGGCTCGATGGACAGGTCGCGCGTGCCGGCAAAGCCCTCGGCCCGGGGCTCGCTGACCGCGAAGCCGTTGTAGCCCACGGGCTGCGCCTGCCCGGTGCCGTGCGCGTCGTACATCGAGCCGACGTGGCCCAGCGCATCCCACTGCGTGGAGTACTGGGGCGAGAGCGTGACGCGGTCGTCGCTGATGACGTCGGTGGCGCCCGGCACATCGCGCGCGAGCGGATACCGGTACACGGGCACGCCGTTCTTCTCGGCCGGCTGGATCACCGGCCCCTTGCGGCGCGGATTGAGCACGGGGGCCCGCGGCACGGTCAGCGGCAGGCTGAGCGAAAACGAAAGCCCGGTCCGGATTTCGGCGGCGGCAGCCAGCCGCGCAGGGCTGTCCAGGTGATTGAGCGTCCCGAGCTGGTCGTCATGCCCGAAATCGCCCCAGTTCGATCCGTCGGGGCGGCGGAGGTAGCGCTGCGCTTGACTCATGATTCTTGTCTCCTCGCCCGATTCCGGGCGATTCTTGTCATCGTTGTCGATGCCTATTGCACCACGGCGGACAACATCAATTGCTCCACTTCATCCGAGGTGTACCCAAGGGTGGACAGTATGTTCCGGCTGTGTTCGCCCTTCCCCGGCGCGCCGCGGCCCAGGGCCGCGCCGCCGGGCGCCGGGTCCGCCGCCGCCGGGCCGAAATGCGCCCATTGCGCCAGGCCCAGGTAGCCGCCGGCGTTTTCGTTGCGATACGGTTTGATGAACCCCATGGCTTCCACCTGCGGATGCTCGAACATGTCCTCGACCGGCCTGACCTCCGCGCAGGGCACGCTCTGGCCGAAACGTTCGGCCCACTCGCGCGCCGAGGCGCGCGCCAGCGCCTGGCGCACCAGCGGCACCAGCACCGCCGCCTGCTCCGCGCGCTTTTTCACCGTGTCGTAGTCGGGGTCGTCGGCCAGGCCGGGCAGGTCCAGATGGCCGCACAATGCGCGCCAGAAATGCGGCGTGTTGGCGGACAGGTAGAGATGGCCTTCCCGGGTGGGGTGGATGCCGGTGATGCCGCCTGAACGCATGTCGCGCTCGACGCGGCGGGGCTCGCCCTCGGCCCAGACCAGGCGGGCCGACTGCATGGCCAGCGCGCTGCCCAGCAGCGATACCTCGACGGCCTGCCCCCGCCCCGTCTTCTCGCGCCTGTAGAGCGCGGCCGAGACACTGTTGGAGATCAGCGAGGCGCCGTAATAGTCCACCACCGACCCATACAGCACTTCCGGCGGGCCGCCGGGCTTGGCCTGCGAGGCGCACATGCCCGTCATGGATTGCAGCACCTGGTCGTAGCCGGCATGGCCGGCCATGGGGCCGGCCGCGCCGTAGCCCGTCATCGCGCAATAGACCAGGCGCGGATTGATCCGCGAGAGCGTGGCGAAGTCGATCCGCAGGCGTTCCGGCACGCCCGGCCTGAAATTGTGGACCAGCACGTCGGCCTCGCGCACCAGCCTGACCAGGACTTCGTAGCCGGCCGCTTCCTTCAGGTTCAGGCACAGGCCGCGCTTGTTGCGGTTGATGCCCAGGAAAGCGCGGCTCTCGGCGGCCAGGGTCGACGGATACTTGCGCAGATTGTCGCCCTCGGGGGGTTCGACCTTGATCACGTCCGCGCCCATGTCGCCCAGCAAGGTGCAGCCGTACGGGCCCGCGATGTAGGCGCTCAGGTCCAGGACCTTGATGCCTTCCAGCGGAAGCTGAGCGGGAATTCCATGTTCCATCGTAACTATCACTCGAAAATAACGTTGGGCCGCGCCGCGCTCGGCATCGACCCGGTTCAGGCGGGCCGGCCCGCGGCCAGCAACACGTCCTGCGCGCGGCGCACGAAAGGCGCATCGATCATCTTCCCGTCCAGCAGGAATGCGCCCACCCCGTCCTGTTCGCGGCTGGCGGCCACGATCCGCTGCGCCGCCTCGACCTCTTCGGCGCTGAAACCGAATACCTCGTTGGCGATGGCGATCTGACCGGGATGCACGCAGGATTTGCCCAGGAAGCCCAAGGACCGCGCCAGTTGCGCTTCGGCGCGAAACCCCTCGGCGTCGCGCACCCGGGCATAGGCGGCATCCATGGCGTACTTGCCGGCGCAGCCTGCGCCCAGCCGCAAGGCCAGCATCACGGCGCGCAGGGTCTCGGGCTGGTAGCGGTCGATGCCCAGCGGCTCGAACAGGTCGGCCAGCCCCAATTGCAGGCCCGCCACGCGCGGGTGCGCGCCCGCCAGTTCCGGCGCGCGGGCCAGCGCCAGCGGCGTTTCCACGGTGACCAGGAACTCGCCCTGGAAGCCGGCCGCGATGGCCTGGACGGCGGCGGCGTGCAGCGCGGCGGCGCTCTCGACCTTGGGCAGGTTCAGCACATCGACGGGCAGGCGGCCCAGCGCGGCCAGGTCGCCCACAAAGTACGGGGTATCGGCCGCGTTCACGCGCACGATAATTTTCTTGTGATGTCGGGCTTGCGCGGCGGCAAAGGCCGGCGACGCAAGCCACTCCGCCAGGCCTTCCCGCGCGGCTTGCTTGCGTGCCGGCGCGACGGCGTCCTCCAAATCGAAGGACAGCGCATCCGCCTGGCTGGCGAAGGCCTTCTCGAATAATTCCGGGCGCGATGCCGGCACAAAAAGCTTGCTTCTCATTGATGTCTCCTGAACGCATTGTGATCCCGCCGGATCGCGTCAGGGGAAAGCCGGGATACGATAAGAAGATAGAATATCTATCATCATGAACACCGACTTCCTGCGCACGCTGGCCGCCGTCGCCCAGCACGGCTCCATGGCCGAGGCCGCCCGCCGCCTCGGACTCACGCATGGCGCCGTCGCGCAGCAGGTGCGCAAGCTGGAACAGGAACTCGGGGTGCCGCTGGTCGCCCGCGCCGGCCGCACGGTGCACCTGACCGCCAAGGCAATCGAACTGATCGGACCGATGCGCGAGGTGCTGGAGCGCATCGAAAAGATCCGCTATCTGGCCAGGTCCGATGAAATGATGGGCGAGCTTCGGCTGGGCGCCGGCAACACGGCGCTGAACTCCATGGTGCCGGCCATCCTGGAACACCTGGTCAGGCGCCATCCGCTGATCAGCGTGGAAATCCAGCCCGGACACTCGGCGCGCTTCTATCCCGCCATCGAAAGCGGCGAACTCGACGCCGCCATCGCGCTGGAGGCGCCCTATCCCCTGTCCAAGAGCCTGGGCTGGCAGTTGCTGCGCGAGGAACCCTATGTGCTGGCGGCGGCTCCGCGCCACGCGGGCCGGCATCCGCACAACCTGCTGACCGCGGAGCCGTTCATCCGCTACCAGCGCAACGACTGGAGCGGGCGCCACGTCGAAGACTATCTGCGGCGCGCCGGCATCACGCCGCGCGAACGCTTCGAACTGAACGCGATCGAGTCGATCGCGGTCATGGTGAGCCGGGACCTCGGCGTCGCCATCCTGCCCCGCTCGACCAACGGCGCGATTGAACGCCTGGGCCTGCTGACGCTGCCGCTGCCGGCCCACTGCGAACCCCGCCGCTTCGGCCTGATCTGGTCGCGCGTGTCGCCGCGGCTGGCGCTGATCCAGGCCTTTCGCGACATCGCCGTCGTGGAATACGCCAAGGCGCAGGCGGCGCTCGAGCATCCCTCGCGCTAGCGTCCCGTCCGGAAGACCTGGCGTCCAGGGGCCGGCCTCAATATACTTGTATTGTCATCAATACAACATATCAGGAGACAAATCATGCAGGGACTGCATCGCATCGGCGCGGGCTTCGCGCTGTGGGGCGCGCTGGCATTGCCGCTGGCCCCCGCCCTGGCGCAGAGTGACGCCATCAAGCTGGTCGTGGGCGCGCCGCCGGGCGGCACCACCGATACCGTGGCGCGCAGCATCGCCCAGCACATATCGCAGGACCTCTCCCGCACCGTGCTGGTCGAGAACAAGCCGGGCGCCGGTGGCAACATCGCCGCCGACTACGTGGCCAAGAGCAAGGCCGACGGCAGCACCCTGCTGGTCACGTTCACCAGCTTTTCCATCAACGCCTCCCTGTACCGCAGCCTGCCGTTCGACCCGGTGCGCGATTTCACGCCCATCAGCATGCTGGCCAACGTGCCCAGCGTGCTGGTCGTGCGCAAGGACTTCCCCGCCCGGTCCATGCCGGAGTTCGTGTCGGCGGTGAAGGCCAGCCCCGGCAAGTACACCATGGCGCTGGGCGCCATCGGTTCGTCGTTGCACATGGCCGGCGAGCGCATGAAGATGATGGCCGGCCTGGACATCCTGAACGTGCCGTACAAGGGCACGGCCCCCGCCATCACCGACCTGCTGGGCGGCCAGGTGGACATGATGTTCGCCAGTTCGCTCAATGCCCTGCCGCATATCAAGAGCGGCGCGCTGCGGGCGCTGGGTGTCACCAGCCCGCAGGCGCTGCCCCAGTTTCCCGGCGTGCCGCCCATAGGCGATACCATCGCGGGCTTCGAATCCAATGCGTGGTTCGCCCTGTTCGGTCCGGCCAGGCTGCCGCCCAAGACGCTCGCGGCGCTCAACGCCGCGGCGCGCAAGGCGGTCGATACGCCCGAGTTCCGCCAATTGCTCGAGCGCGAAGCCGCCAGCGCGGTCAGCAGCAGCCCGCAGGAACTGGATGCCTTCGTGCGCAAAGACATCGAACGCTACGCCGAGACCGTCAAGTTCACCGGCGCCACGGTCGATTGATTTTTCCCCTGACTGGAGCCCCCGCCGTGTCCGAAAGCCCGCTGCCTCTTTATCACAAGGTGTATCTGCTGCTGAAGCAACGCTTGCAGGCGGGCGGATTCGCCGAGGACACGGCCATGCCGGGCGAAAACGCCCTGGCGGCCGAATACGGCGTGTCGCGCCTGACGATACGGCGTTCGCTCGATCTGCTGGAATCCGACGGCCTGATCCAGCGCCGCCAGGGGCGCGGCACCTATGCCGCCGGCCAGGCGCAGTTGTCGGCCCCGCAGAACGGTTCCGACATCGATTCCCTGATGGCCCACCTCGCCCGCATGGGCATGCACACCCAGGTGCGCCTGCTGGAACTCGATACCGCGCCGGCGCCCCCGCTGGTGGCGGCGCGCCTCGAAGTGGCTGCCGGCGCGCCGGTGCAGCGCGCGGTGCGGGTGCGCAGCCACGAGGGCCAGCCCTTCTCGCACCTGACCACCTTCGTGCCCGGCGACATCGGCCGGCGCATACACCGCAAAGACCTCGGATCGAAGCCGCTGCTGGCCATTTTCCGCGACCTGGGCTTGCGGGTGGCGCGTGCCGAGCAATCGATTTCGGCGGTGCTTGCCGAGCCCGGCGTCGCCGAGCTGCTCGACGTGCCGGTGGGTTCGGCCCTGCTCAGCCTGCACCGCGTCGTGCGCGATGACTCGGACCGTCCGGTCGAATGGCTGCATGCCCTGTACCGGCCCGACCGCTATGAATACCGCATGAACATGCAGGCCCACGACACGTCCGGCCAACCCACCTGGCTGCCCGCCGGCGGCTAGCGCAGCAGGCTGGCGGTGGCCAGGCCCGCCGCCGTCAGCGCGAGCGAACCCGCCAGGCTGAAGCCGGCGTAGCTCAGCGCCGAGCCATAGGCGCCGCGCTCCAGCATGGACACCGTTTCCGCCGAGAACGTCGAAAACGTGGTCAAGCCGCCCAAAAAGCCCGTGACCGCGCCCAGCCGCACCCAGGCCGGCCACTCGGGATGCCCGGCCACGAGCGCCAGCACCAGCCCCACCAGGTAGCCGCCGGCCAGGTTCACCGCGAAGGTGCCCCAGGGCCAGGCCTCCACATTCAGCCACAGGCCGACCAGCCAGCGGGCCCAGGCGCCGAACATGGCGCCCAGGCCCACGGCCAGGAAGTTCAGGGGAATCAGGGTTTGATAGACGGACATCGGGTACTAGGCCGCGTTGTGCTGCCTCAGGCGGAAGGAAAAGACCAGCAGCAGTATGCCGAAGAACACGGCGTAGATGCCGATGACCCAGACCAGCGCCAGCGCGCCCGCGCCGGGCTGCATGATGAGCATGCCGCCGAACAGCACGGACACCAGCCCCGACAGGCCGAGCAGCCATTCGTTGCGGATTTCCTTGCGGAAGCGGATGGCGGCGATGATCTGGAACACGCCCGACACCAGCGCCCAGATCGCGATGATGTAGAGCAGGATCAGGGCCGTCAGGCCCGGCCAGAGAAAAGTGACGATGCCGGCCGCGATCCCCAGCAGGCCCACGACGATGAGCGCCCACAGCGGCTTGCCGCCGTCCCGGATGCGCACGCCGGCGACCAGCGCCAGCACGCCATCGGCCAGCGCGAAGGCGCCCCACACCAGCACCAGGGCGGACAACGTGATGGCTGGCATGAACATGGCCATGAGGCCGAACAGGATGGCGACGACGCCGCGCAATGCCACCCACCCCCAATGACGACCGATGCGATCCGCGACTTGCTGTTCGAGCATGACGACCTCCGGTGTTTGTAACGGGTGGCCTATCTTATCGCCGCCGGCCCGCGCGCGCCACGCCGGCCTGGCCCCGCCCCGGGGAACGGCCCCGAAATGGATTGAAATTTCCTTGTGCGCCCGGCGGCGGCATTTATAAGAGTCATTCTCATTAAATGTTAGAATCCGCGGGCTTTCACCCGATACTCAATGGACAGTCAACCCACCCCTCGCCGCCGGGCCTACTGGCTCAAGACGCTGCACCAATGGCACTGGATCAGTTCGGCGCTGTGCCTGTTGGGGATGCTGCTGTTCGCGGTGACGGGGCTGACCCTGAACAACGCCTCGCACATCGAGGCCAAGGCGGTGGTGACCAGCCGCCAGGTCCAGTTGCCCGCCGCCGAGCTGGCGCAATTGTCCCCGCCGCCCGCGCAGAAAAAGGCGCCGCTGCCCGCCGCCGTGGCGCGCTGGCTGGACGACACGCTGGACGCCGCTTCCGCCGGCAGGGCGGCCGAATGGTCCCCCGACGAGATCTACCTGTCGCTGCCGCGCGCCGGCGGCGACGCCTGGCTGTCCATCGACCTGGCCAGCGGCGACGTCGAATACGAACGCACCGACCGCGGCTGGATCTCGTACCTGAACGATCTGCACAAGGGCCGCAACACCGGCCTGGCCTGGAGCTGGTTCCTGGACATCTTCGCCGCCGCCTGTCTGGTCTTTTCGCTGACCGGGCTGGTGCTGCTGAAGATGCACGCGGGCAATCGCAGCGCGACCTGGCCGATGGTCGGGCTCGGCGTCGTGATCCCGGTCGTGCTGGCCCTGCTCTTCATTCACTGATTCCATCGATCCGCCCTGGAGACCTCCATGCGCAAGCTATTGTTGTCGGCCCTGCTGGCCGGCCTGATCGCCCGAACGGCCCACGCGGCCGACATCGGCCTGTCCATCGAGGTGCCGCGCCTGGACGTCGCGGAATACCACCGCCCCTACGTGGCGATCTGGATCGAGAACCCCGACCAGAGCGTCGCCGCCGACCTGGCGGTCTGGTACGACGTGGCCAAGAAGAACAACGAAGGCACCGAGTGGCTCAAGGACATGCGCCAATGGTGGCGCCGCAGCGGCCGCAACCAGCAGTTCCCGGTGGACGGCGTGAGCGGCGCGACCAAGCCCGTGGGCAAGCACGCGCTGAGCTTCGACGCGGCCAGCAAGCCCCTGTCGCAGCTCAAGCCCGGCCAGTACGCCGTGGTGGTGGAGGCGGCGCGCGAAGTCGGCGGCCGCGAGCTGCTGCGCATCCCCTTCCAATGGCCGCCGCAGAAGGCCGAGCAATTGACCGCCCGCGGCGAACACGAACTGGGCGCCATCGCGCTCGACCTGAAACCCTGATGCCCTCAAGGAGCGCAACGATGAAATCCGCCGCCAAACTGGCCGCCGCCCTGGCGCTTTGCCTGCCCTTTGCCGCCCACGCGCATGACGTCTGGATCGTGCCGTCCTCGACGGTGCTGTCCGGCACCGATAGCTGGGTCACGGTCGACGCCGCCGTCGGCAACGACAAGTTCTATTTCAACCACGCCCCGCTGCGCCTGGACGGCCTGGCCGTGACGGCGCCGGACGGCAATCCCGCCGAAGCCGAAAACCTCAACCGCGGCAAGCTGCGCAGCACCTTCGACCTGCAGCTCAAGCAGAGCGGCACCTACCGCGTGGCCGTGGTCAACGACGGCGTGTTCGCGCGCTGGAAGGAAGACGGCAAGAACAAGCGCTACTTCGGCAAGGCCGAAGGCCTGGCGCAGGCCGTGCCCGCCAAGGCCGACGAACTGGAAATTTCGCAGAGCCTGGGCCGCGTCGAGACTTTCGTGACCGCCGGCAAGCCGACGGCCGTCAAGCCGGTCGGCCGCGGCCTGGAACTGGCCCCCGTCACCCACCCGAACGACCTGTTCACCGACGAGCCCGCCACCTTCCAGATGCTGCTGGACGGCAAGCCCGCCGCCGAGCTGGAAGTCAACGTCGTGCCCGGCGGCAGCCGCTATCGCGACAAGGTCGGCGAAATCAAGCTGAAGACCGACAAGGACGGCAAGTTCTCGGTGAAGTGGCCGCAACCCGGCCTGTACTGGATCGAAGCCGGCATGGAAGACGCCAAGGTCAGCGTGCCGCAGGCCAAAAAGCGCCGCCTGTCCTACGCGGGCACGGTCGAAGTGCTGCAACCCTGAGCCGCTCCCGGCCGGATGGCGAATCCCCCTTCGTACGCCCCGCGGGGCGCGGCAGTTCCCGCGCCCCGCGTCGCCTATGGCGCCATGCCGGCCCGGCCGGCGGCGCTGGCCGGCGCCACCATGGGCACCACCTGGTCGGCGCGCATGGCCCTGCCCGCCGGGCGCGCGGAAGCGGCCGCGCGGCAGGCCATCCAGGCCGCGCTGGACGAAGTGGTCGCCCAGATGAGCACCTGGGAAGCGGACTCCGACATCACGCGCTACAACCGGGCCGGCCCCGGCTGGCAAACGCTTCCCGCCGCATTCTTCCACGTGCTGGGCCACGCGCTGGCGCTGGCAGAGGATACCGGTGGCGCCTACGACCCCACCGTCGGCCCGCTGGTGAACGCCTGGGGCTTCGGCCCGCACCAGCGCGCGTTCGAGCCGCCCTCGCCCGCCGCCATCGAGGCCGCGCGCGAGCGCTGCGGCTGGCGCCGCTTGCGGCTCGACGCCGGCAGGCGGGTGGCGTGGCAGGAAGGCGGCATCTATCTGGACCTGTCCTCCATCGCAAAGGGCTACGGCGTGGACCGCGCCGCGATGGCGCTCGACGCGCTGGGCATCGCGGACTACCTGGTGGAAGTGGGCGGCGAACTGCGCGCGCGCGGCAGGCGGCCCGACGGCCAGCCCTGGCGCGTCGCCGTCGAAGTGCCCGACGCCAGCGACGGCCATGCGCTGGCGCTGCCGCTGGAAGCATGCAGTATCGCCACCTCGGGCGATTACCGGCGCCACGCGGGCAGCGGCGCCGAACGCTACGCCCACACCATCGATCCGCGCAGCGGCCTGCCGGTGCGCAACAACCTCGCCTCGGTCACCGTGCTGCATCCGGGCTGCATGCAGGCCGACGCGCTGGCGACGGCGCTGACGGTGCTGGGCCCGGACGACGGGCCGGCCTATGCCCGCCGCCACGATCTGGCCGCGCTCTTCATCCTGCGCGAACCCGAGGCCTACCGCGCCGTCGCCACCCCGGCGTTCGAGGCGCGGGCCTTCCCCCGCTGAAACCATGGCTCCAACCCGGCTGATCGCGGCGGCGTGCGTGGTGGGGCTGTGGCTGCTGCTGTGCCTGTGGGCGCGGCGCGGCGCCATGCGCCAGGAAACGCAGCACGCGCTGGCGCAGCAGGCGCTGGACGCCCCCATTCCCGAAGACACCTTGCTGGTCGCCTACGCGACCCAGACGGGCTACGCCGAGTCGCTGGCGGCGCAGACCGCCGAATCTCTGCGCGCGGGCGGACTGACGGTGCGCGTCGCCGCGTTCGACCAACTGGACGCGGCGCGCCTGGCCGGCTATCGCCGCATGCTGTTCGTGGTCAGCACCTATGGCGAAGGCGATCCGCCCGACGCCGCCGCGGCCTTCGCCGACCAGATGCTGCCGGGCGCGCCCGCGCTGGGCGGCGCGCAATACGCGGTGCTGGCGCTGGGCGACAGCGAATACGCGCAGTTCTGCGGCTTCGGCCATCGCCTGGACGAATGGCTGCACGCCCAGGGCGCCGCGCCGCTGTTCGACCTGGTGGAGGTCGACAACGGCGATCCGGCCGCCTTGCGGCACTGGCAGCATCACCTGGGGCTGCTGGCCGGACGCAGCGACCTGCCCGATTGGCAGGCCCCCGCGTACCAGTCCTGGCGCCTGGCCTCCCGCGAGCGGCTCAATCCGGGCAGCCAGGGCGGCCCCTGCTACCTCCTGACGCTGACGCCGCCGGCCGGCGCGGACGGCGCCTGGCAGGCCGGCGACATCGCCGAGATCGGCCCGCGGCGCGAAGCCGGCGGCCCGCTGCACGCCCACCGCGAATACTCCATCGCCTCGCTGCCCGAGGACGGCGCCATCCAATTGCTGGTGCGCCAGATGCTCGGCGCGGACGGCGCCCTGGGCGTGGGCAGCGGCTGGCTGACCCACATCGCCCAGCCCGGCGACCCGATAGACCTGCGCGTGCGCGTCAACCGCAATTTCCACGCGCCGGCCGACGCCCGCCCGCTGATCCTGGTGGGCAACGGCACGGGCCTGGCCGGCCTGCGCGCCCTGATCAAGGCGCGCCGCGCCGCCGGCCACCGGCGCAACTGGCTGGTCTTCGGCGAGCGCAACGCGGCGCACGACTGGTTCTGCCGAGAAGACATCGCCGCCTGGCGCGGCGACGGCACCCTGGAACGCGTGGACGCGGTCTTCTCGCGCGACCAGGCCGAGCGCCGCTACGTGCAGCACCGCTTGCGCGAACAGGCCGACGCCGTGCGCGCCTGGGTGGACGATGGCGCCGCCATCTACGTCTGCGGCAGCCTCCAGGGCATGGCCGGCGGCGTGGACGCCGCCCTGCAGGACATCCTGGGCGACGCGCGGCTGCAGGTCATGCAGCGCGACGGCCGCTACCGGCGCGACGTGTACTGAGCGCGCGGCGTCACTGCAGCTTGATCTGCGCGCGGTCGATCACCGTCTTCCAGCGGTCGCGCTCGGCGCGGATCTGCTCGCCGAATTCGGCGGGCGTGTTGCCCAGCGGAAACGCGCCGGTCTCCTCCATCTTGGCCGCGGTCGCCGGATCGCGCACCGCCTGGGCGAAGGCCTGGGCCAGCTTGTCGCGTACATCGGCCGGCAGGCCCGCCGGACCCACCACGCCGTACCACGCCGTCACGTCGTAGTCCTTGTAGCCCTGCTCGGCGAACGTCGGCACATCCGGCAGGCGCGGGTTGCGCTCGGTGCCGGTGATCGCCAGGGCGCGCAGGTGATTGCTCTTCAGGTAGGGCAGCGAAGACGGGAAGTTGTCGAAGATCACCGGCACCACGCCGCCCACCGTGTCGGTCAGCGCGGGCGCCGAGCCCCGGTACGAAATGCTGTTCATCTTGCCGCCGATGATCTGCAGGAACCAGATCATGCCCAGGTCGTTCACGCCGCCCGCGCCCGCGTTGGCGTAGCCGTCCTTGTTCGGATTGGCGCGCACGTGCTCCACGAAATCGGCCAGATTCCTGGCGGGGAACTGCGGATTCACGCTCAGGATGTTGGGGCTGGTGACCAGGTTGCTGACAGGCGTGAAATCCTTGACCGGATCGTAGGCCAGGTTGGGAAACAGGTGCGGCGCCGTGCCGTGCGTGCTGACGGTGGCCAGCCCCACGGTGTAGCCGTCGGGCTTGGCGCGGGCCGTGGCCGTCATGCCGATCGTGCCCGAAGCGCCCGTGCGGTTCTCGACCACGATCTGCTGGCCCAGGATCTCGCCGGCCTTCGCCGCGGCCAGCCGGCCGACGATGTCGGTCGGGCCGCCCGCGGGGAACGGCACGATCAGGGTGATGGGATGGTCGGGAAAGGCCGCCTGTGCGGCGGGCAGCACGGCGGCCAGCGCCAGGGCGATGCAGGTTTTGCGCATCATGGTGTTTGTCTCCTGTAGGGATGGGGTATGTTTTATCGGGCGGCGCCGGACGCCATCGTTTCGCGCCGCAGGATCTTGCCGGGGCGCGGCATGCCCGCGGCGGCCGGGTGGACCTGGCTGCCGTTGACCAGCACGTGCTCCACGCCGGCCGACGCCAGGGTCGGCGCTTCCCAGGTGGCGCGGTCCTCGACCGTGTCGGCGTCGAACACCACGATGTCCGCCCAGGCGCCCTCCACGAGCCGGCCTCGTCCGGACAGGCCGAACACGCGCGCCGGCAAGGCGGTCATCTTGGCGACCGCCGCCTCCAGCGTCATCAACTGGGCTTCGCGCACGTAGCGGCCCAGCACGCGCGTGAAGCTGCCCCACAGGCGGGGATGCGGATGCGCGTCGTTGGGCAGCCCGTCCGAGCCGACCATGCAGCGCTCGTGCTGGAAAATCCGCTGGACCTCGGCCTCGTCCATGGCGAAATAGATGGCGCCCGCGGGACACAGGCGGCGCGCCGCCGTGGTCTTGTCGCAGCCCCAGCGCGCGGCGATGTCGCTCAGGTATTCGCCGCCGCATTCGGGATGCGGCGTGGACCAGGTGATGCGGATATCGTCGATGGTCTCGGCGCGCTCCGGGATCAGGATGGTGGAACTGCCCGGGTACGGGTAGATGTCCAGCGCAACGTCCACGCCCTCGCCGCGGGCGCGGTCGATATTGGCCAGCGTGGCGCGGCTCTTGCCCCAGTTGCGCGGCAACATGCATTTGTGGTGCGACAGCACGGTCGCGCAGCCAGTATTGCGGCCGACGGACAGCACTTCGTCGACCGCGGCCTCGACTTCGTCGCCTTCGTTGCGGATATGGCTGGTGTGCATCGCGCCGCGCGCCGCCGCCACGCGCGCCAGCCCTTCCAGCTCCGGCGGCCGGGCCGCCCCGCCCGGCTGGTACGCCAGGCCGGTGCTGAACCCCACCGCGCCCGCGGCCAGGGCGTCGTCCAGCATGCGCTGCATGGCGTCCTGCTCCTGGGCCGTGGGCTGGGCGGCCGGATCGCGCATGGTGGCCAGGCGCAGGTTGGCATGCCCCACCAGCGCCGCCACGTTGATCATGGGCCGCTGGCCGCGCAGCGCGTCGAAATAGGCGTCCATATCGGCGAACAGGGGCGTTTCCCCCAGCAGGGCCAGCGCCGCGGCGGTATTGCCGGGCAGCGGCGCGGGCGCGCCGCTGACGCCGCAATTGCCCACCACGACCGAGGTAATGCCCTGGCTGGTCTTCCATTCCAGGCCGGGCCGTTCCACGAACATCAGATCGTCGTGGCCGTGCACGTCGATGAAGCCGGGGGCCACGATTTTGCCCCGGGCATCCACGCGCCGCCCGGCCGCCACGCCCGCCAGGTCGCCGATGGCGGCGATGCGCTCGCCCGCCACGCCCACGTCGGCGCGCCGCCGCGGGCCGCCCAGGCCGTCGATGACCCAGCCGCCTTCGATGATGAGGTCCAGAGTGTCCATGTCCTTCCGCCTTGATCGGGCCCCGGAACGTTGCGCCGGGGCCGCTGGATGCCGAAAGGGCGTAGTATCGTCGGCCGGATCAATCTGGGAAAATCGTTTTTGTTGATCCATCTATCGTGATTTGAAATGAATCGCCTGCCCAAGCACGTCACCCTCAAGCACCTGACCGCCTTCGTCGCGGTGGCGCAGGAATCCAGCTTCACGCATGCGGCCAAGCGCCTGTTCCAGACGCAGTCGTCGGTGACCGGCCTGGTCCGGCAGCTTGAAGAAGCGCTGGCCACCCAACTGTTCGCGCGCACCAGCCGGCGCGTATTGCTGACGGCCGCGGGCGAGGAGTTCCTGCCCCGCGTGATGCGCCTGCTGGCGGACTTCGACGGCGCGATCGAGGACGTGGTGCGCTTCGGCGCGCTGGAACGCGGGCGCGTGGGCGTGGCGGCGGCGCCGTCGGCCATCACGCAGATCATCGCGCCCGCCGCCGCGGCCTACGCCGCCCAGTATCCCGGGGTGCGCCTGTACCTCGGCGACGACAACTCCGGCCGCATCCAGCGCAAGGTCGCGGCGCGCGAAGTGGACTTCGGCCTGACCAGCCGCTGGGCGGACGCGCCGGGGCTACAGTTCGACGCCCTGCTGGAAGACCGCTTCGGCGTGCTGTACCGGGAAGACGACGCCAGCCTGCGCGCCGCGCGCGACGGCACGATGCGCTGGTCCGAGCTGGCCGGACACAAACTGGTGGGGGTGGTGGACGAAACCGGCATCATGGCGCTGCTGCGCGCCCGGGCGGACCTCCCGATCGAAGCCGCAGCGCCCTTCTACGAAGCTTCCAGCACCACCTCGCAGGCGGCGCTGGTGAAGGCGGGGCTGGGCGTGGCGCTGCTGCCGGCGCTGGCCGCCCAGCGGGTGCTGGAGCCCGGGCTCGCCTATGCGCTATTGGCGCGCCCGACCGTCGTGCGCACGGTCTGCATCATCCGGCACAAGGAGTATCCCTTGAGCCCGGCCGCCGAGGCGCTGATCGCCGCGATCCGGGACTATCTGCGCACGGCGGAACTGCCGGCGGGCTGCAAGCGGGTTGCGGGCGGGCGCCAGAAGAGCTAGGGGCGGTCGTTGATTGAAAGTGGGTGTCTGACACCCGGGAAGACGGACGCCAGTCTGCGAGGCCATCTCGTACGGGTGTCAGACACCTTTTCCATGTACCGTGTCTGCCCCCCACGTGCACCCGTGTCAGACACCCGTACGAGACGCACGCCATCTTGCCTCGGCGCCTCCCGGGTGTCTGACACCCCCATGCACCGTGTCTGCCCCCCACATACACCCGTGTCAGACACCCGTACGAGACGCACGCCGTCTTGCCTCGGTGCCTCCGGGTGTCTGACACCCCCACGCACCGTGTCTGACACCCACGATATCAGACACCCGACATCCGCAACTTCTCATCCAACGCAGCCAGGCCGGCAGCAAACACGCCCTTGCCCACCGCGTCCGCCACCTCGCTCAGTTCCGCGCCCTCGACGCGAAAATCCGCCCACCATTGCACCAGCGTGTGGCCGCTTTCGGTGATGGGATGCAGCGACACGCCGGCGACGTAGTCGCGCATGGGCAGGTCGGTCTCGATGATGGAATAGCGCAGCGCCGTGCCGGGATCGTCCAGCATCAGCAGGCGTTCGCGGACGAAGCCGGAAGGCTTGAGCGTCAGGTGCCGCACCGACCCCACGGCGTCGTGCCGCCCGCCCTCTTCCAGCCGGCTCTGCGCGATGCCGGGATGCCAGCCGGCCAGGCCGTCGAAGTCCCGGAACCGAGCCCAGACCGCTTGAAGCGGGGCGTGGACGATGGCGCTGACGTGTACGGTGTGCGGCATACGGACTCCTGCGGGCGCGCGGCCCTGGAAAGGGAAAATGGCGGAAAAGGGATTCAGAAGGTCAGGTTCTTGAACTCTCGGGTGGCCGCGGTCAGGGCCTGCTCGGTGGGCAGGCGCTCCATCGAGCTGGCGCCGTAGAAGCCGTGGCAGTGCCTGCAGGCGCGCAGCACGTGCGCGGCGTCCTCGGGCGTGGCGATGGGGCCGCCGTGGCACAGCACGATGACGTCCGGGCGCACGGCCAGCGCGGCCTCGGCGATGCGGTCGATGGCGGCCACGCAGTCGTCCAGCGTCAGCGCGGTCTCGGCGCCGATCGAGCCGCCGGTGGTCAGGCCCATGTGGGCGACGATGATGTCCGCGCCGGCGCGGGCCATGGCCGCGGCGTCGTCCTCGTTGAACACGTAGGGCGTGGTCAGCATGCCCTTCTTGTGCGCCAGGCGGATCATGTCCACTTCCAGCGCGTAGCCCATGCCGGTCTCTTCCAGGTTGGCGCGGAAGGTGCCGTCGATGAGGCCCACGGTCGGGAAGTTCTGCACGCCGGCAAAGCCCTGGCGCTTCAGGTCGTCCAGGAACACGTCGAAATCGCAGAACGGATCGGTGCCGTTCACGCCGGCCAGCACCGGGGTCTTCTTCACCACCGGCAGGACTTCGCGGCCCATGTCCACCACGATCTCGTTGGCGTTGCCGTAGGCCAGCAGGCCGGCCAGCGAACCGCGGCCCGCCATGCGGTAGCGGCCGGAGTTGTAGATCACGATCAGGTCGATGCCGCCCGCTTCCTCGCACTTGGCCGACAGGCCCGTGCCCGCGCCGCCGCCCACGATGGGCGTGCGCGCGCGCACCATGGCGCGGAACTTGTCCAGTAGCTCGTTGCGGTCAAAACGCGGCATGGCGGCAATCCTCAGTGTGTGGCGATTTCAAGATAATGTTCGACCGCGGTCTGGGCGAACAGCGGGTCGTTGATGTGGCAAGGCACGCGCACCAGGCGGCGGTCGGCCGTCTGCACCAGGTTCGCCTCCAGCGCGCCGAACAGCGCGGCGTCGGCCTCCGGGTCCCAGAATGCCTGCCCCGGCGCGTCCAGCGCGGACACGCCGCCCTCGGGTATCAGGAAGCGCACAGGGCCCTGGCAGCGGTTCAGCCTGGCGGCGATCCACTCGCCCTGCCGGGCGTTCTCTTCCGCGGTGGTGCGCATCAGCGTCACCTGCGGGTTATGGGGGTAGAACTTGCGGTCCCGGTAGCGTTCCGGGACGGTGTCCATCGCGCCGAAGTTCACCATGTCCAGCGCGCCGCAGGAACCCACGTAGGGCGCGCCCGTGCGGGCCACGGCGCCGAAGCGGTCTTCGGTGCAGGCCAGCACGCCGCCGAAAAGAAAGTCGCAGACCTCGGTGGTGGTCAGGTCCAGCACCCCGGCCAGCAAGCGACTGTCCAGCAGCTTTTCCATCGACTGCCCGCCCGTGCCCGTGGCGTGGAACACCAGGCAGTCGTAGCGCGGCTCCAGCAGCGGCGCCACCTGCTGCACGCAGGCGGTGGTGACCCCGAACATGGTGATCCCCACGGCGGGCCGGCCGTCGTCCGCGACGGCGCTGGCCGCCTGCCGGAAGGCCCCGCCGATCGCGCCGGCTGCGTTGGCCAGCACCCGGCGGGAAATGCGGTTCAGGCCCGCGACGTCGGTCACGGAATACATCATGGCGATATCGGAGGGCCCGACGTAGGGCGCGACATTGCCCGAGGCCATCGTGGACACCATCAGCTTGGGCGTACCGATGGGCAGCGCGCGCATGGCGGGAGTGATCAGGGCCGTGCCGCCCGAGCCGCCCAGGCCCAGCAAGGCGCCGATGGCGGGGTTGCCGGCGGCATAGCGTTCGAAGGCCTGCGCCATCGCGGCGATGGCCGTGCCGCGGTCGCCGGTGAAAACGGCCTCGGCGCCTTCGGGATGGCACGCGGCCACCTCGCGCGCCTGCACCTGGGCCGCGCTGGCGGCGCCGGACGTGGACACGTCCACGGACACCGCGTCCAGCCCGTCCCGCTTGAGCAGGCCCACCACGTACTCGGCTTCCTGGCCCTTGGTGTCGTAGGTGGCGGCCACGTAGACCCGCCGGTTCGAATGCGTCATGACTCCTCCGCGGGCGGCTACACTCGGTGCGCGCCTCGATATGTGGGGCCGCGAGGCCTGTAGAATCTAGAAATGAGACGAAAGAATCATACTGAGACACCCGTCTCACGTCAAACCCGATCCCCCGCCAAGGACGCCCCGGCGAACGCCGGCGCGGCGCGGCTCATCGCGCCCGCCAGCCCCCAGGCCGCGGCCAGCGGCGAACCGCCGCACGGGCCGCGGGCGCGCATGCGCAAGACCCTGCTGGACGCGGCGCAGCGGCTGATGGCGCAGGGCATCACGCCCTCGGTCGCCGAACTCGCCGAACACGCCCGGGTCTCGCGCGCCACCGCCTACCGCTACTTCCCCAGCCAGAGCGCGCTGATCGCGGCCGTGGTGGACGAAAGCCTGGGGCCCATCCTGGCCTGGGACTCGGCCGCGCCAGACGCCGCCGCGCGGGTCGACGAACTGCTGCGCTTCGCCTATCCCCGGCTCGAATCGCACGAAGCCCCGCTGCGCGCGGCCATCATGGTGTCCCTGCAGCAGCACGCCGAAGCCAGCGCCGGCAAGGCGGGCGCCGAACCGCGGCTGGTGCGCGGCCACCGGGTCGACATCCTGAAGCGCGCCATCGCGCCGCTGGCCGCCGACCTCGCGCCCGCCCAGCAGGACCGCGTGGCGCAGGCGCTGTCCCTGGTGTACGGCACCGAGGTGTTCCTGGTCTTGAAGGACATCTGGAAGCTGGAACTGCCCGAACTCACCGAGGTGGTGCGCTGGACGGCCAGCGCCATCATCAAGCAGGCGCTGGCGGAGGCTGGCCCCAGGAAGGAATAGCCTGGAACGCCCATCCGGCGGCGCCCCGCTATTGGCCCGATTTGCGGTGGCTGCGGAAAAGCAGGTGCGTGGAAGCCAGGTGGAAGCGCATTGCGATCTGGGCGCACTCCGCGTCGCGCGCGCGCAGCGCCGCGATGATCTGGCGGTGATGCTCCACGCTGCGCAGCATGTCGTCCTTGGTGTAGAAGTAGAACGAACCGATGATGATGGGCATGTCGAGCAGGCTTTCCACCATGGAGCGCACGCGGGCGGATTGCGCGGCCTCGAGCAAGGCGTGGTGGAACTGGTTATTGAAGTGCTGCACGCGCGCGACGCTGTCGTCGGCGTCGTCGTTGATCGCGTCGAGCATGCACAGGTTGATGCGCTCGAGTTCGAGTATCTGCTCCGGGCTTGCCCGTTCGGCCGCCGCCTTGGCGGAATAGGGTTCGAGCAGCATGCGCAGCTCGAACGCTTCGTCGATGTCCCGGTCTTGCCAACCCAGCACCACCGCGCCGCGCCGGCCCTCGTGCTTGACCAGGCCGTCCGTCACCAGGCGCTCGATCGCGCTGCGCACCGGCGTGCGGCTGACGGAAAGCTCGGCGGCGATGTGCTCTTCGCGCAGCCGTTCGCCCGGCATGAAAGAGCCTGCCATCAGCCGGCGGCGCAACTCTCCATATACGTAATCGCGGGCGCTTGACATGATGGCGCGTGACTCCAGACCAGGGTTCTCGAACTATACCGGAAGCGTATCCCGGGAATCGACGGCGGCGGCGTCAACGCTGACGTTGCGCGAGCCGTTCCAGGAACCGCGGCCACACCTCCGGATTCAGCAGCCGGGATGGACGGCGGCCGGCCAGCATCTCCGCGATCTGGGTGGCGGACCCTTGCGCCACCTTGCGCCGGCCTTCGTGCGTGACGCCGCCGGTGTGGTAGGCCGCCGCCACGTCGGAACGCAGCAGCAGGCCGTTCCCGGGCGATGGAGGCTCCTGGCTCCAGACGTCCAGGCCGGCGCCCGCCAGCCGCCCCGCCTGCAAGGCGGAAAGCAGCGCCCCCTCGTCATGAATGCCGCCGCGGGCGGTCGAGATAAACAGCGCGCCGGGCTTCATCCCGCCGAAGGCCTCGGCCCCCAGCATGCCGCGCGTATCGTCGTTCAACGGACAGTGCAGGCTCACCACATCGGCCGCTTCGAGCAGCGCCGCGAAGCCGGCCGGTTCGGCTCCCCGGCTGCGGATTTCCTCGGGCGACAGCAGCGGATCGAATGCCATGACCCGCATGCCGAAGCCCGCGGCCGCGCGGGCCACCCTGCGCCCGATTTCGCCGATGTCCACGATACCCAGCACGCGCCCCTCGATCTCGCGGCCCATCAGGGCCTCCCGGGACGCGGCGGTTCCCGATTGCAGCGCGGCCTGGGATTCACGCAGGCGCTTGACCAGCGATAGCAGCAAGGCGAAGGTCATTTCCGCCACTGACGCGGCATTGGCGCCGGCCTGATTCACGACAGCCACCCCGGCCCGGGTGCAGGCCGCGACGTCCACGGTGTCGTAGCCCGCGCCGCCCGAGGAAACGCAAAGCAGTTCCGGGCACTGGGCCAGCAGGCTTTCCGACACCCACCAGCGCGCGGGGACTTCATCCTTGGCCGCGCTGACGTGATAGGCCTGCGCGCCGGCCAGCCCCGACGCGGTGACCGCGCCGCCGTGCGCAGGCAGGACCTCGAGACTCAAGGCTTCGTCGCGCTCGATGCTCGCGTCGAACACCGGATCGATCCAGAGATCCAGCCGGACGACGCGCATCCTGTCCAAGGACCGCGCCGCCGGGCTCATGCCTTCGCCTCTGAGCAGCCCAGGAGCTTGAGCCTGGCGTCGACCCAGGACGTGTCCAGCGTGCCCGCCGCGATATCGGCCAGCATTTTCGTTTCCAGTTCATGCTTGGACGAAGCCGCCAGGTAAAGCGCTTCCGTTTGCTCGAACGGGATCGACAACAGGCCGTCTTCGTCTCCCAGGATCAAATCCCCCGGCGCGATCGTCATGCCGTCCAGGGCGATGACGCAATTGATCTCGCCGGGCCCGTCCTTATAGGGCCCCCGGTGGGTCACGCCGGCCGCATAGACGGGAAACGAGCCGCGGCGGATCGCGCCGCAGTCGCGGATCGCGCCGTTGATCACGATGCCCGCGATGCCGCGCGATTGCGCATAGCTGGTCATGATTTCGCCGATGATGGCGTTGGTCAGATCGCCGCCCGCATCCACCACGATCACATCGCCGGGCCGCGCCAGATCCAGCGCCTTGTGCACCAGCAGATTGTCGCCAGGGCGGGTGCGCACGGTCAGCGCCGGGCCGGCAAGCGGACGGCCATCGTGCATGGGCTGCAAACGCGCGCCGCCGGCCGTCATGCGCGACATGCAGTCGCTGATGTTGGCGACCGGAACGCCGCTGAACTTGTCCACGGTTTCCTTGCTCACCGCGCGCGTGCGCGTATGGATCTCAAAGCCGATCATCTTTGCTCCTGGGGGAAATAGCGATTCTTGCCATTACTGCTTGGGAATACCGGCTTCCTGCACGACCTTTCCGAAGATGTCGTGGTCCGATCGGTGCTGCCGCGCCAGGTCGTCCGGCGTGCCCTTGAGCACGCTATAGCCCGCGTCTTCCAGCTTCTTCACCAATTCGGGCTGGGATTGAACCTCCTGCAACGCCTGGTTCAGCGCGGCGACCACGTCATCCGGCGTCTTCGCAGGCGCCATCAAGCCCCACCAGATCGACTGGTCGATCGTCGGGAATCCGTTTTCCGCGAACGTCGGAACGTCGGGCAAGGCGGGCGACCGCCCCTTCGCGACCACGGCAAGCGCGCGGACCTTGCCGCCGCGGATCTGCGGCAACAGCGAAGCGACGGAACCCACATACATGTCGATGCGGCCGCTGGCCAGGTCCGGGAACGCCTGGCCCCAGCCCCGGTAAGGCACGTGCATCAACTCGATGTTCGCCGCCTTGCGCCAGAGGTAGCCGGTCAGATCGCCCGTGCCGCCGATGCCGGGAATCCCCAGCGAAACCAGGCCGGGACGCGCCTGCGCGGCCTTGACCACGTCGCCGATCGTCTTATAGGGGGAGTCGGGCAGAACCACGAAAACGCTTGGCGACGTCGCCACGGGGCCGACCGGCTTGAAATCCTTGAACGTGTCGTAGCTGAGCTTGTTGTAGAGCCACGGATTCAGCACGATGTTGTCGGTCTGGGCCATCACCAGCGTGTGTCCGTCCGGCCGGGCGCGGGCGGTGGCATCCAGCGCCAGGTTGCCGCCCGCGCCGGGCTTGTTCTCCACCACGATATTCCAGCCCTTGTCCTGGCCGATCGCGCTTCCGATCATGCGTGTCAGCGTGTCGGTGCCGCCCCCGGGCGGGAAAGGTGAAATGAGCGTGATGGGCGCGTTGCCCATATCGGCCGCGTTGGCGGCGGCGCAGCCCAGCACGAGCGTGGCGGCCAGAAGGGTCTTCAAGCGTTTCATTGTCTTCCTCACACAGTTGGTTTTGTTTGGTTCGATACGCAATTCAATGCGCCGTGGCGCGGCGCGCGCGCTCAGTGCTGGCGCGCCAATGGCGTCAGCCAGGCCAGACGCGCCTCGACGGAATCCGGCAGGTTGAAATCTCCGTCCGCCCGCGCCGCCTCGATGCCCCGGCTGGTCCGGTCGAAAAGCCGCTCCACGCCATCGAGAACCAGGGGCTCCAGTCCCGCCTGGACCAGTTGCTCCCGGGCCTCCCGGACTTCGGCCAGCCGGCGCTGGGCATGCAGCACGTGCGAACGCACGAACGAATCGATGAATGCCGTCAGCGGCGTCCGGTCGATGTCCGCCAGCACTTCGTAAAGGGAGGCCCGCAGGCCCATGGACTCGGCCGCGACCAGGCATTCGACGGCCAGGCTTTCCATGCCCTTCGTCATTACGCTGCGCAGCAGTTTCAGGCGCACGGCATCGCCCGCCGCCCCAGGTATGGCACGCGCTGGCGCCCCGCCGCTCTCGGCAAGCCGCAGCACCGCGTCCGTGCCGGTCCCCGCGCAGAGCAATGGCGTGCGCTCCGCCAGCAGGGCAATGGCCCCCATGATCGCGACGTCGGTAAAACCGATGTTGCGCTCGGCGGCCGCCGCCGCGGCCGCCTGCATATCGGACGCGCTGGCGGTGGTGAAGTCGGCGTAGACCGCGTCCTGGCGCATATGCGGAAAGCTCCGCAGCGCCACCTCGCGCGCCGCGTGGCCATAGACGGCCGACACGACGATATCCGCCTCGCGCAACCAGGGGCCGGGCTCCGCGTGCAGTCCGGCGCCATGGCGCCGGGCCCGCCCGGCCATTTCCTCGTCCTGCCGCAGTTCGCAGATCCCGATCACGGCATGCCCGGCGGCGTCCCATGCCTGTGCATAGCAGGATCCGACCTCGCCGCAGCCCAACAGCGCAATTTTCATTTCTATAAATACATAAAAAATACAATGACGTGTTTATAGAACGAAAATTCTTCGTAAATTATCCGTATTAACCCTTGGTTTTGTTGAAATTTAGTACATTAAAAAAACAAAATAGCGGAAACGGGCTCCCCGCCAGGAATTCGCGCGCAAAAAAAACTCCTCGAATTTCGAGGAGTTTTCGGCGCAGCGCCCGCTTGACGGGTTAGGTGCGCTCGAGGACAGCGCGAGATACTCTGAAGAGAAACCCGGCGCCCAGGCGGCCGCAGAGACTGTTTTCCGGCCGCTGCCAGGCACTGTCTGTCCACGGCCGCATGGGTTCCGCGCGCTGCGCGTCGGTGTTCTGGCTCAAGAACTCTCGCGCTGCACCCAGCCTACTGCAAGGTTCGGGTGAAGACGAACTGCCCGTCCTGCCAGTCCACCGGCACCACGTCGCGCGGGCCGAAGCGGCCTTCCAGGATCAGCCGCGCCACCGGGTTCTCGATCTGCTGCTGGATCGCGCGCTTCAACGGGCGCGCGCCGAACACCGGATCGAAGCCGGAGCGCGCCAGCTCCGCCAGCGCGGGCTCGCTCACTTCCAGGCGCATCTCCTGCCGTTCCAGGCGTTCGCCAAGGCGGCGCAACTGGATGCGGGCGATCGACTCGATGTGCTGCGCTTCCAGGCCATGGAACACGACGACCTCGTCGATGCGGTTCAGGAACTCGGGGCGCAGCGTCTGCTTCAGCTCGTCCCAGA
Organism: Achromobacter veterisilvae; assembly: GCF_900496975.1. Lineage (GTDB taxonomy): Bacteria > Pseudomonadota > Gammaproteobacteria > Burkholderiales > Burkholderiaceae_B > Achromobacter > Achromobacter veterisilvae. The sequence goes on along the minus strand of NZ_UFQC01000003.1, from coordinate 43,556 downwards.
CCACTTCCTTGATCACTTCGTACGGCTTGCCGGCCAGGGTCTGGATATGGTGCGAACCCAGGTTGGAGGTCATCACGATGACCGTGTTGCGGAAGTCCACCGTGCGGCCCTGGCCGTCGGTCAGGCGGCCGTCGTCCAGCACTTGCAGCAGCACGTTGAATACGTCCGGGTGCGCCTTTTCCACTTCGTCCAGCAACACCACGCTGTACGGCTTGCGGCGCACGGCCTCGGTCAGGTAGCCGCCCTCTTCGTAGCCCACGTATCCCGGCGGCGCGCCGATCAGCCGCGCCACGGAGTGCTTCTCCATGAATTCGCTCATGTCGATGCGGATCATGTGCTCTTCGGAGTCGAACAGGAACTCGGCCAGCGCGCGCGTCAGCTCGGTCTTGCCCACGCCGGTGGGGCCCAGGAACAGGAACGATCCGTACGGGCGCGACGGGTCCGCCAGCCCGGCGCGCGAACGCCGGATCGCGTCGGACACGAGGCGCACGGCTTCGTCCTGGCCCACCACGCGCTTGTGCAGGTATTCCTCCATGTGCAGCAGCTTTTCGCGTTCGCCCTGCATCATCTTGGACACCGGAATGCCGGTGGCGCGCGACACGACCTCGGCGATTTCCTCGGCGCCGACACGGGTGCGCAACAGGCGCGGACGACCCTCGCCGCCTTCGGCTTCATCGGCCGCCTCGGCGGCGCCCACTTCGGCCGCCTTCAGGCGCGCCTCCAGGTCGGGCAGCTTGCCGTACTGCAACTCCGCCAGCTTGTCGAACTGGCCCTTGCGCTGCAGTTCCGCCATCTCGGCGCGCACGCTGTCGATCTCTTCCTTGATGGCCTGCGTGCCCTGGACGGCGGCTTTTTCCGCCTTCCAGATTTCCTCGAAGTCGTTGTACTCGCGCTGCAGCTTTTCCAGTTCGTCCTCGATCACGCCCAGGCGGCGCTTCGAGGCATCGTCGGTTTCCTTCTTGACGGCCTCGCGCTCGATCTTCAACTGGATGATGCGGCGGTCCAGCTTGTCCATCACTTCCGGCTTGGAGTCGATCTCCATGCGGATGCGCGCGCCGGCCTCGTCGATCAGGTCGATGGCCTTGTCGGGCAGGAAGCGGTCGGTGATGTAGCGGTGCGACAGTTCGGCCGCGGCCACGATGGCCGGGTCGGTGATCTCGACTCCGTGGTGGATTTCATAGCGTTCCTGCAGGCCGCGCAGGATGGCGATGGTGGATTCCACGTCGGGTTCGTCGACCAGCACCTTCTGGAAGCGGCGCTCCAGGGCGGCGTCCTTCTCGATGTACTTGCGGTATTCGTCCAGCGTGGTCGCGCCGATGCAGTGCAGCTCGCCGCGCGCCAGCGCGGGCTTGAGCATGTTGCCCGCGTCCATCGCGCCTTCGGCCTTGCCCGCTCCGACCATGGTGTGCAGTTCGTCGATGAAGACGATGTTGCTGCCGTCGTCCTGGGCCAGCTCTTTCAGCACGGCTTTCAGGCGTTCTTCGAATTCGCCGCGGAACTTGGCGCCGGCCAGCAGCGCGGCCAGGTCCAGCGACAGCACGCGCTTGCCGCGCAGGGTTTCGGGCACCTCGTCGTTGACGATGCGCTGCGCCAGGCCTTCGACGATGGCGGTCTTGCCCACGCCGGGTTCGCCGATCAGCACCGGGTTGTTCTTGGTGCGGCGCTGCAGGATCTGGATGGTGCGGCGGATTTCGTCGTCGCGGCCGATGACCGGGTCGAGCTTGCCCTGGCGGGCGCGCTCGGTCAGGTCCATGGTGTACTTGGACAGCGCTTCGCGGTTGGATTCGCCTTCGGCGCCGGAAACGTTCTCGCCGCCGCGGACGGCGTCGATCGCGGCCTCCAGGGCCTTCTTCTGCAGGCCCGCTTCGCGCAGGATGCGGCCGGCTTCGCCCTTGTCGTCGGCCAGCGCCAGCAGGAACAGTTCGCTGGCGATATAGGTGTCGCCGCGGCGCGCGGCTTCCTTGTCGGTGCGCGTGAGCACGCCTTGCAGGTCGCGGCCGACCTGGACGTTGTCCTCGCCCTGCACCTGCGGCAGGGATTTCAGGGCGCTTTCAAGGGCCGGCTGCAGCCGATTGACCGCCACGCCGGCGCGCGCCAGCAGGCTGCCCGCGCCGCTGTCGGAATCCGACAGCAAGGCGGAAAGCACGTGGACGGGCTCGATGTAGGGGTGATCGTTGCGGGCGGCCAGACTCTGAGCGTCGGCCAGGGCTTGCTGGAACTTGGTAGTCAGTTTGTCGAATCGCATAATGGTCATTTGGCTTGTTGGAGAGCCTGACCGATACGTGCCGGCGGGCTCGATAAGCTGAATATGCGGCCGGATGAGAAAATTTCAACACCCTGCCCGCGCCATGGTTTTTTCGACGTGCAGCAACAATCCGACTTATGAGCATATACGTTTTTGTCTACGGCACGCTACGCGCGGGCGAAATCAATGACCTGGCGCAAGCCGCGGCCCGGCGGCGGCTCCCGGCGGCCCGCTATGTCGGCCCCGCCAGCGTGCCGGGCCGCCTGGTGGATTTCGGCGACTGGCCCGGGCTGATCCCGGTCGAGGACGGCCGGCGCGTGCGGGGCGACGTTTTCCAGGTGGAACCGGCCCTGATCGCCCTGATGGACGAAATCGAGGAATACGCCCCCGGGAAGCCCTGCTGCTTCGTCCGGCGGGAGGTCGCCGCGCGCCTGGAATCCCCGCCGGACGCCCCGGCGCGGGACCCGGCGGCGGCCCGGTACCTGGCTTGCCAGTACTATCCGATAGATCCGTCCCTGCGCGGCGCGGCGGTGGACATCGCCGCCGACGACTGGGTCTGTTACCGGCGCGCCCGCCCGGTCCCGGAAGGCCGGTAAGACGCCCGTAGTAACAACGGACTACAATGGAATTTATCTTCACGCGTTACACCCATTCCGGCCCTGGTCCGAGCAATGGGCACTATAAAGGTCATCGTATGCAAAAACGGGTCCCCGTTGCCCCTGATGCCGCCCACTGTTCCACATGCATGCTGGGGCATGTGTGCGTGCCCGTCGGCATGGCAGCCGCCGAAGTGGAAAAGCTGGACGAACTGGTCAAAGAACGCGTACGCCTTGAAAAAGGCAAGCCGCTCTATTCGCTGAACCACCCGCTCGACGCGGTCTACAGCGTGCGTTTCGGCAGCCTCAAAACGCAGTTGGAAGACGCCACCGGCCAGATCCAGGTCACCGGCTTTCACCTGCCCGGCGAGATCGTCGGCATGGACGGCATGCTCGACGGCAAGCACGTCTCGACCGCCGTGGCGCTGGAAGATTCCGAGGTCTGCGTCATCCGCCTGGCCGACATCGACCGCGTGGCGACGCACCTGCCGTCCCTGCAGCAGCAGTTCCGCCGCCTGATGAGCCGCGAGATCAACCGCTCGCACCAGATGCTGGCGTCGCTGGGCTCGATGCGGTCCGAACAGCGCCTGGCCGCGTTTCTGCTCAACCTGTCGCAGCGCTATGCGTCGCTGGGCTATTCGTCCACCGAATTCGTGCTGCGCATGAGCCGCGAAGAAATCGGCAATTATCTCGGCCTGACCCTGGAAACGGTCAGCCGGCTGTTCTCGCGCTTCGCGCGCGACGGCCTGATCAAGATCAACCAGCGCGAAGTACGCATCCTGGACCTGCCCGCGCTCAAGCAGTTGCTGGGCCAAGAAGGCTGCTGAACGCCCGCCGCGCCATGCGCCGCGCGCCCGCTCCTCTCACGCGCCGGGCATGGCCGGGCCGCGCCGTCGGCGCGGCGCGCGGCATCGCCGCGGCGCTCGCCCTGGCAGCCTCGCTGGCGCCTCTTGCGGCGCGCGCCCAGACGCCCCTGCCCGACCCGTACGACTACGACGAAACCGTGCCCGCGCCCAAGCGCGCGGCGCCGCTGCGCTGGCAGGCCGTGGAACTCGGCAGGCCGGGGCACCGGTACAAGATGCCGGTCTACGCCAACCGCAAGCTCGACCGCGACGATCTGCGCGACGTCCGGCAGGTCATCGTCGTGATCCATGGCGTCAAGCGCGACGCCGACCGCTACTATGAAACCGTCGACGAACTGCTCGCGCGCAATCCCGCCCGCGCGCGCGACACGCTGATCCTGGCGCCGCGCTACTCCGGCTCGATCGACTCGGGTTTCGGCGGCATGGCGGCCTGGCGCAAGGCCAGTTGGGAAGACGGCGAAGACAGCGTGCAGGCCGCCGGGCGGCCCGCGCCGGTCAGCGCGTTCCAGGTGCTCGACGACCTGCTGCGCAGCCTGGACGACCGCAAGCGCCTGCCCGCCCTGGCGGGCATCGCGCTGGCCGGGCATTCGGCCGGCGCGCAACTGGTGCAGCGCTACGCGGTGCTGAACAACGTCGACGGCCCGCTGCGGCGCGACGGCCTGGCGCTGCGCTACGTGATCGCCAATCCCTCGTCCTACCTCTATCTGACCAACGAGCGCCCGCGCGCCGACGGCAAGGGCTATGCGCCCTACGAACGCGGCATCTGCCCGACGTACAACCAGTACAAGTACGGCACGGACAAGCTTCCGTCCTACGCCCGCGAGACCGACGAATCCCGGCTCTTCGTGCGTTACGCGGCCCGCGACGTCACCTACCTGCTGGGCGGCGCGGACAACAATCCCGAACACCGCCTGCTGGACAAGACCTGCGGCGCGGAAGCCCAGGGCGCCACCCGGCTCGCCCGGGGCGTGGGCTACGCGCAGTATGAATACGCACTGGCCGCCCGCGGCGCCAAGCCCGTGGCGCTGCACCGGCGCGCCTACGAAGTGGCCGGCGTCGGGCACGACAACAAGGGCATGTTCGGCTCGGTCTGCGGCGCGCGCGCGCTGCTGGGCGAAGACGCCCAGGCGGCCGATGGCGCGGCGCCTTGCGAGGCCGTCGCGCCGCGCGCCAGATAAGGCTCCGCGCCCGCCGCGGCGCGGAACGTCCTGACAGAAAACTGAAAAACGAACACGTTTCCAGGACGTGCATTTCCGCGCCGGCAGGCGCAACATAACGGCTAGCGTGATCCCTCCGCGGCGGGTCCGTCCAGGCGGCGCGGCGCCGGCCGCGGTCGCGTGTCCGGCGCCCCCGACAGACGCAACTGGAGGACAGATATGACGCAAGCGTATCTCGACATGCCCGACGCCAAGCGCCGCATCAAGGCGATCTTCGTCGGATCCATGGGCAACCTGGTGGAATGGTATGACTTCTATGCCTATACCGCGTTCGCGCTCTACTTCGCCCCCGCCTTCTTCCCTTCCCACGATCCCGTCGTACAGCAGTTGAACGCCGCCACGCTCTTCGCGGCGGGCTTCATCGTGCGCCCGCTGGGCGGCTGGCTGTTCGGGCACCTGGCGGACCGGCACGGGCGGCGGCTGTCGCTGATGGTCTCCGTCGGGATGATGTGCGTGGGCTCCCTGATCATCGCCGTCACGCCGACCTACGCCACGATCGGCCTGGCCGCGCCGGCCCTGCTGGCCCTGGCCCGCGTGGTCGAAGGCCTGAGCCTGGGCGGGGAATACGGCGCCAGCGCCACCTACCTGACCGAGATCGCCGACCCCGAGCATCGCGGCTTCTATTCCAGCTTCCAGTACGTCACCCTGATCGGCGGCCAGCTCAGCGCGATCCTGGTGCTGCTGCTGTTGCAGAACGTCTTCCTCACGCACGAACAGCTCCTGGCCTGGGGCTGGCGCATCCCCTTCGTGATCGGCGCCATGCTTGCGATCATCACCGCGGTGATGCGCCGCGACATGCCCGAGACCGATTCGTACAAGGAAGCCCAGAAGGCGGCCAAGCCGCAGACCAGTTCGCTGCGCGGCCTGCTGCAGTACCCGCGCGAGGTGGCGATCGTCGTGGGGCTGACCGCCGGCGGCACCGCGGCCTTCTATACCTTCACGACGTATATGCAGACCTTCGTGCGCCAGACCGCGGGCTTCACGGACATCGTCACCACCTACATCATCGCTGGCTCGCTGATCTTCGCGCTGATCCTGCAGCCGGTGTACGGCGCGCTGTCCGACCGGATCGGACGCAAGCCCCTGCTGATCTTCTTCGGCGTGGCGGGCGCCGCGCTCACCGTGCCCATCCTGATGGCGCTGTCGCACACGCGCTCGCCCTTCATCGCCTTCCTGCTGATCTGCGGGGCCTGGGTGTTCACCGCGGGCTATACGTCCATCAACGCCGTGGTGAAGGCGGAACTGTTCCCCACCAACGTCCGCGCCACCGGCGTGGCCGTGCCGTATGCCGTGACGGTATCCATCTTCGGCGGCACGGCGCCGGCCATCGCCCTGTTCTTCAAGCAGCAGGGGCACGAGGAATGGTTCTATTACTACCTGGCGGGCGTCATCTTCCTGTCCCTGCTGGTGTACGCCAGCATGCGCGACACCAAGCACGTGTCCGCCATGCACCGGCACGCGTGAACGCCGCCCGAGCCTGCTCCTAGCGCCGCGCCCCCGTCAGCGGGCGCGGCGCGGGCGGCGGCGCGGGTTCGATCGGCGCGGCCAGCGGCGCCTGGATTTCCAGCGCGGACGCGGCCTGCGCGACGCAGGGCAGGATCCAGCCTTCTTCCTTTTCGTCGGGCGACAGGCCCGGCCGCTCGATGCCGTAAACGACGGCCCCTTCCAGCATCAGGCACATGCAGGCGCGGCAGGTGCCGTTGCGGCACGAGCTGGGCAGCCTGACGCCCGCCGCCTGCGCCGCCAGCAGCACGGACGTGCCGGCCGGCGCGTCGAAGCGCAGGCCGGCAGGCCGCACCAGGACCGGGAAGGAGGCGGACATGATGGAAGGACCGGGCGCGCGCGCCTCAGCCCGCGCCGTCCTGCCAGTCGAGCTTCCAGGCGCCGGACAGCACGTTCTGCATCCACAGCACGCAGGTCAGGGTCTTGGCGTCGGTGACTTCGCCCTTGCGGCAGGCGTCGACCAGCTCTTCGGGCCGCGCGCTGGCCACGTCCAGGAACTCGTCCTGGTCCAGTTGGCGGGGCCCGGCGCGCAGGCCGCGCGCGAAAAAGATGTGGATGATCTCCGTGGAATAGGCAATGGCCAGGTGCAAGGCCCCGGCATGCGCCCACTGGGCGGCCGTATAGCCCGTTTCCTCGAGCAGTTCGCGCTTGCCACAGACCAGCGGGTCTTCGCCGGGGTCCAGCTTGCCCGCCGGGAACTCGGTCATGACGCGCCCGATGGGGTAGCGGTACTGGCGTTCGAGCAGGACGCGGCCGTCGTCCAGCAGCGGAATCACCACCACGGCGCCCGGATGCACCACGTATTCGCGTATCGCCGTATTGCCGTTGGGCAGGCTCACCGTATCGCGGCGGATCTTCAGGAAGCTGCCATCGTAGGGCGCCTCGCTGGCGACCAGTTTTTCGACGAGATGGGAATCGGGTTTGAGCGTCATGACGGGATCCTGGACCAGACGGAGCGCGGCGGCGGCGTGGGGCCGCGCGGAGCAATGCAGCTTACCACCGCCTCATGACGCCTCAGCCGAACTTGCGGCGGGCATCCAGCGCCAGGCCGGCGCCGATGCTGCCGAACAGGTCCCCCTCCACGCTGCGCGCGTGCGGCACCAGCGCCGACACCGCCTCGCGCAGCCGCGGCACCCGGCTGGAGCCGCCCGTGAAGAACACGGTGTCCACGTCCGCCGTGGCCACGCCGGCGTCGCGCAGCAGCGCGCCCACCGAGGCCTCGCCCCGCTCGATCAACCGGCCCACGCAGGCGTCGAACGACGGCCGCGTCACGTCCACGCCCAGGTCCGGCGCGATGCGGGACAGGTCGATCCGCGCGGCCGGCGTTTCGGACAGGGCGATCTTGGCTTCTTCCACCTGCACCGCCACCCAGTGGCCGGCGCGCTGCTTGACGAGGTTGAGCAGCAGGTCGATTTTCTCGCGGTCGCCGGCCTCGGCCCGGATGAAGGCGAAGTGCTCGGCCGCCTTGCGGGTATAGGCCTGGTTGATGGTGTGCCAGCAGGCCAGGTTGCCGTACTGCGTGGACGGCACGTCCTTGCCGCTGCGCAACTGGCTGCCGAGCCCGAGCAGGGGCATCACGTGCCCCAGGCTGAGCTGCTTGTCGAAATCCACCCCGCCGATGTGCACGCCGCCATAGGCCAGGATGTCCTCGCGCCGGTCGGCCTTCACGGCCCGGCCGGGCCCCAGGCGGATCAGCGAAAAGTCCGAGGTGCCGCCGCCGATGTCGATGACCAGCACCAGTTCTTCGCGGTCGATCTGCGATTCATAGTCGAAGGCCGCGGCCAGCGGTTCGAACTGGAACTCGATGTCGGTGAACCCGACGCTGCGGGCGATCTCGCCCAGCGTCTCCTGCGCCGTCCGGTCGGCGGCGGGATTGTCGTCCACGAAGAACACCGGCCGGCCCAGCACCGCGCGTGTGAAGCCGCGGCCCGCCGCGGTCTCGGCGCGCCGCTTCAGTTCGGCGATGAACCGTGTCAGCAGGACGCGGAACGGGATCGAACGGCCCTGGACTTCCGTCGAGCCGTCGATGAGCGAACTGCCCAGCAGGCTTTTCATCGAGCGCATCAGGCGCCCGTCGTAGCCCGCCAGGTAATCGGAGATGGCGGCGCGGCCATAGCTGACCTCGGCGTCCTCGTCGTGGAAGAAAATGGCCGAAGGCAAGGTGGCCTTGCCGTCCTCCAGCGTGAGGAGCGCGGGTTGGCCGGCGCGGCTCCAGCCTACGGTGGAGTTGGACGTGCCGAAATCGACGCCGCATGCGGTGGAAATCATGGAAAACTCTGGGACGGAAAGCAAAACGGCGCACAAGTGTACCCGCTTCGGCCCCAGCCCCCCGCCTACCCCACCGGCCGCGCCAGCGCCTTCGCGGTGAAGGCCAGGGTCAGGGCCGCGACCGCCAGCCCGGCCGCGAAGCCGCCCCCGTAGCCCGCGTACGCCGCCAGGCCCGTCATCAGCGACGACGTCAGGATCTCGCCCAGGTCCCGCGCGCTCTGGACGGCCGTCATGTCGGTTCCCGCCTGCGCGCCGCGGCGCGCGAAACGCATGGCCAGCGTCATCAGGGCGACGGACGCCGCCCCCGCCCCGAAGGAACCCAGGGCCTGCGAGGCATAGGCCAGGCCCGCCTGCCGCGGCGCCCAGCCCTGGGCCTGCGCCAGCCAGCCCAGCGCCGCCGCGCCGGAAGCCGCCAGGCCCAGTCCCAGCGCCACGCGCGCGCCCAGCTTGCCGATCAGCCAGGCGCCCCCGCCGCAACCCAGCAGCACGGTGACGATGCCGCCCGCCATACCGATGCGGCCCACGTCCTCGACCCGCCAGCCGGCGTCCACCAGGAACAGCTTGGACAGGCCATAGCCCGCCACGGCCGTCATGGCCGACAGGAACGCCGCCACCGCCAGCGCCCAGGCGCCGGGCCGGCGGATGAATCCCGACAGCGTGGCCCGCGGCCGGGCGGATGGCACGGCAGCGTCCGTCTCGCGCCACGTCGCGGCCAGGAACAGGCTGAGCGCCACCGCGGCGGCCAGCGCGCCGACGGCGGCCGGCTGGCCGATGTAGCCCGTCATGATCAGGCAGCCCGGGCCGCCGAAAAAGAAGCCCATCATCGTGCCGCCCACCTGCGCGGCATTGGCGCGCGCCAGGGCCTGGCCCTCGAAACGCTCCGCGGCCAGGCCGTCGGTGGCGATGTCCTGCGTGGCGCTGGCCAGCGACGCCGCCGCCATCAGGGCCACCACCCAGGCCGCGCTGGCCGAGGAGATGCCCAGCAGCGCCACGCCCGACAGGCAGGCCAGGACCGCCGCCTGCATCGGAACGATCCAGCTTCGCCGCCGCCCCATGGCCGGATTCCAGCGGTTGTCCACCGCCGGCGCCCACAGGAACTTCAGCACCCACGGCAGGCCCACCAGCGGCAGCCAGGCCAGCGCATGCAGGTCCGCGCCGTCGCGGCGCAGCAGCGTGGGCAGGGCCTCCATCGCCACGCCCAGCGGAATGCCCTGCGAAAAATACAGGGCGGCCACCATCAGGAACAAGCGCCCGTTTGCCTTGCGATCCATCTTCACGATTCCCTTTGCGGTTGGGCCGCGACGCGGCGGTGTTCGCTGCCGAGGCCCGGCGTCACGAACAGGATTTTCCCGGGACAGGCGATGTGCAGGCGATGCCACACGCCGCGCGGCACCACGGTACAGCGCCGGCTGTCCAGCAGCACGTCGGTTTCGGCGCCGCGCTCATCGGCGAGCGTCAGCACCACGCGGCCTTCCAGCACGCACAGCATTTCCTCGCCGGCCGGATGGCGTTCCCACATGTCGCCATGCACGTCGGCGTCGCTGGCCACGGCCTTGACGCCGATCAGCCAGCCTTCGCCGGGCGACAGGCGGCGGCGCTTGCCGATGTCGCGCATGGCGCCGTCGTCGCCCAGCGCCACGAAATGATCGAGCCAGTCGAAGACCGGCGGTGCGGAAAAGGCCCCTGCCTTCATCGGATTACCTCCATGGGGTGCTGGCGGGCGGCGCGCCGGGCGCGCCCGCCGGTGTCGGTCAGTACTGCGCGCGCAGCGTCAGCATGACGTTGCGGGGTTCGCCGTAGCGGTTGTTCCAGGACGTGCCGGACAGGCTCTGGTAGTAGCGGCGGTCGAACAGGTTGTTCACGTTCAGCGCCGCGGTCAGGTGCTTGTCCAGCCGGTACGCCATGCGCAGATCCACCAGGGTGTAGCCGCCCTGGCGCAGCGTGACGGGGCCCGACACGGTCGAATACCCGGACTGCATCTGCACGCCGCCGCCCACGCTCAGCCGCCGCTCCATGACGGGCAGCGCATAGTTCGTCCACAGGCGGAAGATGTGCTTGGGCGTGAAGCTGGCGAACGGCTGCCCGTTGGAGACGGAGTCGGACAGGTATTTGCTGGTGTTGAAGGTGTAGCCCGCGGCCACCGTCCAATGGGGCGTTACCTGCCCGCTGGCCTCGGCCTCGAAGCCGCGGCTGCGGACTTCGCCGCCCGAGATGTAGTAGCAGTTGTTGCCCACGCAAGGCCAGTCCGGATCCTGCTGCGCGCGGTTCTTCTGCTGGATCTGGAACACCGCCAGCGACACGTTCAGCGCGCCGTCCGCCAGCGCGCCCTTCACGCCGGCTTCATAGTTGGTGCCGGTGACCGGGTCCAGGGGCTTGCCTTCGCGGGTCAACTGGCTTTGCGGCTGGAATACCTGCGCATAACTGCCGTAGAGCGACCATTGCCTGTCCAGGTCGACGATCAGTCCGCCGTAGGGCGTGAACTCGGGATCGATCCGCTGGCGCGCGCCCGGGGCGCTCTGGTTCCACCAGCTCATGCGTCCGCCCAGCACCAGGGTCGCCGGATCGGCCAGCGAAAAACGGCCCATGGCGTAGACGCCCTGCTGCTTCAGGCGCGTTTCGCCGGGCGAGGTATACGGCCCCACGCCGGGCTCCGGCACGCTGCGCGGATCCCAGTCGAACACGTTCACCGGCACGTTCAGCGCCGGGGTCAGCATGCCCGTGTACTGCTCGGAGGTGGTGCGCTGCGCATTGCCGCCCAGCAGCAGCTCGTGGCGGCGGCCGAACAGCAGCACGGGCCCGCTCACATAGGCGTCCACGCTGGCCTGCGTGTTGTCGAACTTGTAGGCGCCGCCCATCAGCCGCGAACCCAGGCCGGTTTCGCGGTCGATCGCGCCGTATGCGCCGGCGTACTTCAGGTTGCTGTCGGCCGTCAGGTAATTGGCGCTGACCTTGGCCGTCCAGCCTTCGCCGAAGCCGTGCTCCAGGTCGGCGAACACCCGGGTCGTGTCCCAGTTGAAGCGGTCCCAGGCGGCGTCCAGGTAGGTCGAGCGCGACAGCCCGATGTCGCCGCCGTCCTTGTAGCGCGGCACGCCCGCCATGTTGGTGGTGGAGCGGATGCGCTGGTATTGCAGTCCGGCGGACAGCACCGTCCGCGGCCCCAGGTCCACTTCGCCGATGCCGTAGAACAGCGCCGACTGCTGGTCCGCCACGTCGTAGAAATAGCCGCGGTCCTCGACCGCGCCGACGATGCGCCCGCGCACGCTGCCGCTGGCGTTCAAGGGGCCGCCCAGGTCCGCCTCGGCGCGGTAGTGGTCCCAACTGCCCGCGCTGACCGTGCCGTTGAACGCGAACTCGCGCTGCGGCCGCTTGCGCACGAGGTTCACGGTGGCCGCCGGGTTGCCCGACCCGTGCAACAGGCCGTTGGCGCCCCGCAGGATCTCCACGCGCTCGTACACCGCCATATCCTGGGGCGAGGCGGCCATATTGCCCATCAGCACCGGCACGCCGTCCTGCTCGAAAGAATCGACCTTGAAGCCGCGCGAGTAATACGCCGTGGTCAGCAACTGGTAGGGCTGCACCGTGATGCCGGTGGCGTGCTGCATGACCTCGTCCAGGCTTTGCAGGTTCTGTTCCCGCATCCGCTCCAGCCCGATCACGGTGACCGATTGCGGGATCTCGCGCACCGTCAGCGGCAGCTTGCCCAGCGTCGCCGTGTCCGGCGCGATGCCCTCGCCGCTGACCGTCACCGCCGGCAGCGATTGCGCGTCCTGCGCCAGCGCCGGTCCCGCCGTCACCGCCAGCCACAGCGGCCATTGCAATGCGCGCGCCGCGCGCCTGCGCGCCGCGCCCGCCCCCGTCTTGAATTTTTTCCGCACCGCTATCCCTCTTTGTTTGTTACTGAGAATTATTCTCAAATAATTCTAGAGAGGAAGGGAAGCGCCCGCTGGCGATTGCGGAAGTCTTGCTGGCGATTGCGGGAGTTTCGCCGCCCAAGCGGCGGCGCGCGGGGATTCAGCCGCGCGGCGCGACGCTGCTGGGCAGCAGGCCGTAGCGGCGCTGGAAGGCCTTGGTGAAATGCGAGTCGGTGTATCCGCAAGCGTAGGCGGCTTCCGACACCGACAGCGCGCCCGCCGCCAGCAGCGCATGGGCCTGCTCCATCCGGCGTTCGCGCACGTAGGCGTAGACGCTCATGCCGAACAGCTTGCGAAAACCCGTGGTGAGCTTGTTGACGTTGACGCCCGCCCGCCGCGCCAGTTCCGGCAGTGACGGCGGATCCTGCAGGTTCGCGGCGGCCAGGTCGCGCGCATGGTGCAGGCGCTCGACGTCGCCGCGCGACAGGCCGTGGCCCGGCGCCTGGCACGCCGCCGGCTGCAGCGCGCCGAAAGCCAGCGCCGTCAGCTCCAGCGCCTTGCCCGACAGGTACATGCGCTTGAGCGCCCCCTGCACCGGGCAGGCCAGCATCTGGTTGCCCAGGGCCTGCATCGCGGGGGCCACGCGCAGGTTGGCATCGGCATAGGGCTGGCGGCCTCCGGGCGCGCGCAGCAGCGCGGCCAGTTCCGCCGGCTCCATCGCCAGCGTGTCGCGCAGGTGCTCCAGGCCGGTGCGCAAGGAAACGAAGCGCAGGGCCTCGTGCGCGCCGAATTCGTGTTCCATGCCCATGGCGTCCTGGCACAGGCTCATGTGCAGCAGCGGGCCGCTGACCCGCGTGGCCGGCGCGCCGCGCACGCTATAGCGCAGCTCGCCGTCCAGCACCAACACCAGCTTCAGCCCGGGCTCGAGGCGTTCGTGGACCCGCTCTTCCCGGCCGAAGCGCAGCGTGCCGCCCGCCAGCGACATCGCGGGCATGGCGGCCGATACGGTCCAGTCGGGTTCGGGGGAGATGGCGGTCACGGTCGCGGTCCCGCGGCGGGATCGGGTTTGTTGATGAGATTGAATATTATTACCGTTCAGCCAAAACGGAAAGCCGGCCCCGCGCCGGCGGTGAGCGCCCTACTGCTGCTGGCGGCGCTGCTCCAGTTCCTTCAGGCATTGCGCCACCCCGGCCTGCATCTGCGCGTTCGACACGGCGGCGCGGTCCGAGACTTCGCGGCAGCGCACGTATTCGGCCTGGCTCTCCGGCGTATCGCGGATGACCGCCGGCGCGGAGCCGGCCTCGGGCGTGACCGTCATGCGCAGCGTGGAAGGCGGCGAGAGGCTGCCGTCCTTGGAGCGCACGCTGGGGTACTGGTATTCCTGCGTGGTGGGCGCGGCGTTCTGCGCCTGCGCGACGCCGGCCGCGCACAGGGCGGCAAGCAGGAACGCGGAGATACGGTATTTCTTCATGGCGACCTCTCTTCGATGGGCAAGCGCGCCGCGGACAGGAGCCGATGGCCGCCCGGCCCGGCGCGCGCCGCACTATCGTATCCTCGCCCGCCGGCCCGCGGCGTGCCAAGACGCTACACAATCCGCCAGAGTTGTTTCCCGCGGTTTCGCGCAGGGGCCGCTTCAGGATTTGCCGGCGGATTTGCCCGCGGACTGGCGCAGCGGCGCCAGCAGCGAAGACAGGCCGTTGTGGTCCAGCTCGTGCATCAGGGCCAGCAGGCGGCCCAGCTCGCCCGGCGGGAAGCCTTTGCGCGCGAACCAGGCCAGGTACGGCCCGGGCAGATCGGCGATCAGGCGGCCCTGGTACTTGCCGAAGGGCATGGTGCGCGTGACCAGCAGGGAAAGCAGTTCGGGATCCATGGCGCTCACCGCGGTGCCGCGCCGCCGAAAGCGATGTCGGCGGCGGGAATGGCGGCGATCTTCACGCCGAAACTGGAGATGGACGACAAGGTGGCGTTGTGGTGCGCGTCGATCACGATCAAGGCGGAATCCATGGCGTTCCCGGAAGTGGCAGGTGCCGATCAGTCTACCGCCAAATCAGGCAGGCGCCAGTCCGGCTCAGCCGCACTCCGCTCCGGTCTCGGCAGGCGGCCAGGTACGGGCGTACATCCAGAAATGGCGCGGCTCGCCCCGCACTACCCGGTACGCGTGCAACAGCCCTTCGCGGCGGAAACCGCAGCGCTCCAGCACGCCCGCCGAAGCCGTGTTGGAGTCCAGCACGGTGGCCTGGATGCGCGCGAAGCCCAGCGTCTCGAGCGCCCAGCCCGTCAAGGCCGCGCAGGCTTGGGTGGCCAGGCCCCGGCGCCAGTATGCCGGGTCGATGTCGTAGGCGATCTCGGCGCGGCGTTGCGGCAGCGCGATCTCGTTCAGGCCGATGGTGCCGACGAGCCGGCCGTCCGGGCCGGCGATGGCGAGCCGCATGCTGTGGGACCGGTCGGGCCGCGCATAGGCCCGGATCAGGCCCGCCAGGGTCTGCGGCCCGTCCAGTTTCCAACTGGTGTGGCGCGTCACGTCCTCCCGCCGCAGGTATGCGTACCAATCGGCGGCGTCGTCCTCGCGCATGGCGCGCAGGCGCAGGCCGGGCGCGCCCAGGGCGGGATAATCCCGGGGCCAGTCGGCGCAGGCCGGCGGCATCGCGGGCCGCAGCGGAAGAGACGGCATCGCTCAGCCGGCGCGCACGATGCGCGGTTCGCACCGCACCGGGAAGTTCACCGAATTGGCGATGAAGCAGAAATGGTGCGCCCGCTCGTGCAGTTCGGCGGCCAGCGCCGCGTCGTCGCTGGCGAGGATGGTCACCTCGGGC
Organism: Achromobacter veterisilvae; assembly: GCF_900496975.1. GTDB lineage: Bacteria > Pseudomonadota > Gammaproteobacteria > Burkholderiales > Burkholderiaceae_B > Achromobacter > Achromobacter veterisilvae. Next base: position 28,200 of record NZ_UFQC01000003.1, on the reverse strand, counting down.
CGCAGCGTGACCTGGGCGAACGCCCCGCCCCGCTCGCGGTCTTCGACCATCACGCCTTCGGCCTCGTCCCGGTAAGCCACCACGGTCACGCCTTCGGCCGAACAGAAATGCAGATACCAGAGCTTGTGGCAGGCGGACAGCGAAGCCACCAGCATGTCCTCGGGATTCCAGCGCGCCGGATCGCCGCGGAACGCGGGATCGGACGAACCCGGCACGTCGGGCTTGCCTTCCGCCCGTATCAGGTGATCGCGGGAATACGCCTTGTAGCTGGACGTGCCGGTGCCGGTATTGCCGGTCCAGTCCACGGTGACGCGGTAGCGATGTTCGCCGTTCATGGGATTCGTCCTGTTCGGATCGTCATGGCGCCGGGCGGCCCGGCAAGGAAAAACGCCAAGCGTAGCGCATGCGCGCCGACGGAAGAAGACCGGCCGCCTTACATCCCGTTTCAGCACGGGCACGTTACTGTCCGTATCGTGAATGCGTTTGCCTCACAGGAGCTCGCCATGCTGAAGACCACCCTGACCTGCGCCCTGACGCTCGCCCTGCTGGCCGGTTGCGCGCCTTCCCAGACCGTCTCCGGCCGCGGCGCGCCCGCCGACGGCCACACGGCCCGCAATTCGCTGGATTGGGCCGGCAGCTATGACGGCACCCTCCCGTGCGCGGACTGCCCCGGCATCCGCACCCGGCTGACCTTGACGCAGGACGGCCGCTACGAAAGACAGACCCAGTACCTGGACCGCCAGCCGCAGCCCGAAGTCGTGACGGGCGACTTCAGTTGGGAGTCCGACGGCAGCACCATCCGGCTGGACGCCTCGGGCGACAGCCAGCGGTATTTCGTGGGCGAAAACCAGGTGACCATGCTGTACCGCGACGGCACGCGGCCCACGGGCCCGCTGGCCCCGCACTACATCCTGCGCCGCGCGCAATAGCGCGCCGGGGCGTCGCGCAAAACGCGCGCTTCCGGCTATGCTTGCCGCAACGTCCGCGCCCGGCGGCGCGGCCCCTCCCGCCAAGGAAACCATGAAGACCGACCACGAGCTGCTCTCCGCCTTCGCCCCGACGGGCACGTTGCGCGCCTCCATCAATCTGGGCAATCCCATACTGGCCAATACCGACGCCGCCACCGGCCGGCCCGGCGGCGTCTCGGTGGACCTGGCCACGGAACTGGCCCGGCGCCTGCAGGTGGAGCTGGAACTGGTGGTATTCAAGTCCGCCGGCGAATCCGTCAACGCGGTGGCCGCCGAGCAGGCGGACGTGGGCTTTTTCGCCATCGATCCGCTGCGCGGCGAGCAGATCGCCTTTACCGCGCCCTATGTGGTCATCGAAGGCGCGTACCTGGTGCGGCAGGATTCCCCGATCGCCGCCATGGACGAGGTGGACCGCCAGGGACGGCGCGTCGCGGTCGGCAAGGGCAGCGCCTACGACCTGTACCTGACGCGCGAACTCAAGCAGGCGGAGATCTTCCGCGCGCCGACCTCGCCCGCCGTGGTCGACACGTTCCTGCGCGAAAACCTGGAAGTCGCCGCCGGCGTGAAGCAGCAGCTCCAGGCCGATGCGCAGCGCCTGGGCGGCCTGCGCCTGCTGGACGGCCATTTCATGCTGATCCGCCAGGCCATGGGCGTGCCCAAGAGCCGCGGCGACAAGGCCAGCGCCTACCTGGGCGCCTTCGTCGAGGCCATGAAGAAATCGGGATTCGTGGCCGAAGCGCTGGCGCGCCACGGCATCCAGGGCGCGGCCGTGGCGCCGCTGGAAACCGCGCCCGGCGCCTGAGCGCGCGGCGGGCTAGGCCCGCAGCATTTCCCGCAGGCGGAACTTCTGCACCTTGCCCGTGGGCGTGCTGGGCAGGCTGTCGCGCACCTCCAGCCGCTCCGGGATGTATTGCAGCGCCACGCCTTGGCCTTTCAGGAAATCCACCAGCTCCGACAGCGCCAGCGCGCCGCCGGGTTTGAGCGTGACCACGGCGCAGGCCCGCTCGCCCAGGCGCTCGTCCGGATACGCCACGATCGCCGCCTGGCCCACGGCCGGATGCCGATACAGCAGGGACTCGATTTCCACCACGGGGATGTTCTCGCCGCCGCGGATGATCACGTCCTTGCTGCGGCCCGTGATGCGCAGATAGCCCTGGCCGTCGATGCGCGCCATGTCGCCGGTGTCGAACCAGCCTTCGGCGTCGGTGGCGTTCAACTGGGGCCGCTTCAGGTAGCCGCCGAAGTTGGAACACGAGCGCAGCCAGAGATTGCCCACCTCGCCGGCGGGCAGCGCCGCGCCGGAAGCATCCACCACCTTGATCTCGACCCCGGGCAGCGGGCAGCCATCGCTGGTGTAGGCGCGGACGTCGTCGTCTTCCGGCCGGGTCAGCGTGACCGCGCCGTTCTCCGTCATGCCCCACGCCGAAACGATCTTCGCGCCCAGCACCTGGCGGGCCTGCTCCACCAGCGGCCCCGGGATCGGCGCGCCCGCGCACAGGAAGGTGCGCAGCGTGGGCACGCCCTGCCCCGACTGAGCGACCTCGCGCGCCAGGTCCGTCAGGAACGGCGTGGACGCCATGCTGAACGTCGCGCCGTGCTCGCGGATCAGGCCGGCCGCGACGGCGGGATTCCAGATGTCCAGCGTCACCGCCCCGCAACCCAGGTAGAGCGGCATCATCAGCCCGTACATGAAGCCGGTCTGGTGCGCCATCGGCGACCCCATCAGCACCACGTCGTCCGCGCCCAGCCCCAGGCGGTCGGCGTAGGCGGCAATGTTGGAGAACGTGGTGTTGGCCGTGTGCATCACGCCCTTCGGTTCGCCGGTGGTGCCCGAGGTGTAGATCAATTGCGTCACGTCGTCCGGCCCGGGACGCGAACGGCCGAGGATGTCGCGGGCGTCGGGCTCGGCCTCCCAGCGGGGGTCGGACAGCAGGGCCTCGAAACTGTCGGGGCCGGCGCCGCCCACCGCGATCACGCGCTCCAGCCGGGGCAAATCGGCGCGCAGGCCTTCGGCCATCGCCGGATAGTCGAAGCCGCGGAACCGCTGCGGCACGATGAAGACGCGCGCCTCGCCGTGGCGCAGCATGAACGACAGTTCGCGCTGCCGGAAGATGTGCATCAGCGGGTTCATCACCGCGCCGATGCGCGAGCAGGCCAGGTAGGTGACGACGAACTGCCAGCCGTTGGGCAACTGGCAGGCCACCACGTCGCCCGCGCCGATGCCCAGCCGCGCCAGCCCCACCGCCACCCGGTCGGCCATGGCGGCCAACTGGCGGTAGGTGAAGCGCCTGACTTCGGCGCTGTCGGTGTGCACGGCCGTCAGCGCCAGCTTGTCGGGATGCGAGGCCGCGCCCCTGTCCAGGAAGTCGTTGATGGTCAGGTCCCGCCACCAGCCGCGCGCAACGCTCTCCTGCCGTCTCGGTGCAATCAGTACAGCATCGAATTCCATGTCGTCTCTCCGATGTTATCCGCGCCGGGCCGGCATCAGGCCGGCACCGCCTCGCGCCCGGCCCGGGTGCGCGCGATGATGGTCTTCATGATCTGCGCCGTGCCGTCTCCGATCTGGAAGCCCAGCACATCGCGCAGGCGCTGCTCCATGACGCCGCGGTCATAGCCGCCATGGCCGAACGTCAGCAGGCACTGGTGCACCACGTCGTACGCCAGCTTCGGCCCCCACCACTTGCACATGGCGGCCTGCGCGCTGTGCGGCAACTGGCGGTCCTTCAGCCACAGGGTCTGCAGGCACAGCAGGCGCGCGGCCTCGACCTGGGTTTCGCCTTCGGCCAGCGGATGCGACACGCCCTGGAACGCCGACAGGGGCTTGCCGAAGGCCTCGCGCTGCGCCGCGTGCGCCCAGGTCTCGTCCAGCGCGGCCCGAGCCACCGCCAGCACCTGCAGGCCGATCAGGGCCCGCGAATAATCGAAGCCCTGCATGACCTGCACGAAGCCCTCGCCCTCCCGCCCCAGCAGATGGTCGGCCGGCACGCGCACGTTCTCGAAAAACAGCGAACCGCGTCCGATGGCCCGCTGCCCGTGGCAGTCGTAGCGGTTGCGTGTGATGCCCGGCAAGTCCAGGGGCACGAGCAAGGCGGTGACGCCGCGCGCGCCGGACTCCACGGTGCCGCTGCGGCCGAACACCACGGCGGCGTCCGCCTGGTCGGCGGCGGAAATCGACGCCTTCTCGCCGTTGAGCACATAGTGGTCGCCGGCGCGCTCCACCCTCAGGCGCAGGTTGGCCGCATCGGAGCCGCCGCGCGGCTCGGTCAGCGCGATGGCCAGCAGCGCCTCTCCCCGCGTCAGCCGGGCCAGCCACGGCCGCGCCACGTCGGGCCTGCCGTGCTGCGCCAGGATCTGGCCGTTCAGGGACGCCAGCAGATTGATGTACGACAGGCTGAGATCGGCGCGCGCGATCTGCTCGTGAATCACGCCGGCGGCCAGGCTGCCCAGCCCCTGTCCGCCGCAGTCCTCGGGCAGCTCGGGCGCGATGAAGCCCAGGCCGCCCATCTCGCGCATCAGCCCGCGGTCCAGCGTCCGCGTCGCGTCGCGTTCGAGAAAGCCCGGCGCCACGCGCCCGGCCGCGAAACGCCCGGCGTGCTCCGACAGCGCGGCCAGGTCCTCGTCGATATAGGGATTCATCTTGTCTCCTGCGGCTCGCCGGACGTGGCGGCGGGCTCGTGCGTGGGCATGGCGCTACCTGGCGTGGCGGCGGAAATCGGGCTTGCGCTTTTCCTGGAAGGCCCGGACGCCTTCGCGCGATTCCTCCGTGTCGTAGTACAGCTTCAGGGCGTACATTCCCATGCCCGCGATGCCCGCCTGGTGCGCCGTGTCCATGTTGAAAGAGCGCTTGGCGATCGCGATGGCGGTGGGGCTTTTCTCCATGATCTCGTCGCACCATTTCTGCACTTCGGCATCGAGCTGGTCGGGCGGCACCACCGCGTTGACCAGGCCCATGGCCAGCGCCTCGGCGGCGGAATAGCGGCGGCACAGGTACCAGATCTCGCGGGCCTTTTTCTCGCCCACCACGCGCGCCAGGAAGGCCGTGCCGTAGCCGGGATCCACCGAGCCCACCTTCGGCCCCACCTGGCCGAACACGGCCCGTTCGGATGCGATCGTGAAATCGCAGATGGTGCACAGCACGTTGCCGCCGCCGATCGCATACCCCTGCACCCGCGCGATCACGGGCTTGGGCACGTCGCGGATGGCGCTGTGCAGTTCTTCCATCGGCAGCCCGATGGTGCCGCGCCCGTCGTACTGCCCGGCATGGGCGGACTGGTCGCCCCCGGTGCAGAAGGCCTTTTCGCCGGCGCCCGCCAGCACGATCGCGCCGACCTCCGGCGCGTAGCCCGCGCGATTGAGCGCATGGATGAGTTCATCGCAGGTGCGCCCGCGGAACGCGTTCATCTTGTCCGGCCGGTTGATGGTGATCCAGGCCGCGCCATTGCGGACTTCGTAGAGGATGTCTTCGTAGTTCATGGGAGATTCCAGGGAAGAAAGGAAACGGCCCGCTCAGCCGTTCATGGTCAGGCCGCCCGAGACGCTCAGCACCTGCCCGGTGACATAGGCGGCGTCGTCGCTGGCGAAGAACAGGATCGCGCCGGGCAGGTCTTCGGGCTGGCCGATGCGGCCAAGCGGAATGGCCCGGGTGAAGGCCTCGACCAGCTTTTCGGGATTGCCCGCGCCCTCCTTGTAGCTGGCGAACAGCGCGGTGTCCGTCGGCCCCGGGCACACCACGTTCACGGTGATGCCGTGCCGCGCATGCTCGCGCGCGATGGTCTTGGAAAACGCCACCAGCCCGCCCTTGCAGGCGGCGTAGACGGCCTCGCCCGAGGAGCCGGCCCGCGCCGCGTCCGACGCGATGTTGACGATACGCCCCGACTTGCGCGCCGCCATGCCGGGTAGCACCGCATGATGCATGTGCAGCGCCCCCACCAGATTGACGGCGATGAGCTTGTCCCACTCAGCGGGCTCGGTCTTCGTGAAGGGCTTGAAGATGTCCCAGCCCGCGTTGTTCACCAGCACGTCGACCGGGCCCAGCCCGGATTCGACCGCCGCCACGGCGGCGTCGACCTCCTCGCGGCGCGTGATGTCGCAGCGCAGCGCCAGCGCCCGGCCGCCCTCGGCTTCGATGCCGGCGGCGACGGCGGCGGCCGCTTCCGGATCCAGGTCCAGCACGCCGACCGCCGCGCCTTCCCGAGCGAGGCGCCGGCAGGCCGCTCCGCCGATGCCGCCGCCGCCGCCCGTCACGATCGCCGTCCTGCCGCTCAGTCTCTGCATGATTTCCTCTGCCTAGGTTGCAGGCTTGGTATCCTTACCCGGCGGGCGGGATACGCCACCAAAATACGTAAATATGTTTACCTATATTAGCGACCGCCGCCACGAATAATCAAGCCAAAAAATACGAAGCAGGCCCTATGGAAAACCCTAGAAAAAATACTGAAATAGCACGAATGGAGCTTGCCAACCGGCTGTTTTTCAGGTTGTATCAATGCGCAAACATGCTGCATAAAACCGGAAGCCGCGCGGTGGAGCACCTGGGCTTGACGACGCAGCAGTGGGCCGTGCTGGGCGCGCTGTCGCGGCCCGAGGCGCAGGCGGGAATCAGCGTGGGCGACCTGGCCCGCTACCTGATGGTCAGCCGGCAGAGCCTGTCGGGCCTGCTCGGCCGGATGGAGCGCGACGGCCACATCGCGAGCGCGCCGGACGGGCGGGACCGCCGCTCGCGCCTGGTCACCATGACCGAGTCCGGCCGCAAGGTATGGACCCACGACGCGCTGCCGCGCATCCACGAATACTACGAAGGCGCGCTGGACGAGTTCTCGATGGGAGACCTCAGCCACACGCTGCACTACCTGCTGAAGCTGCTGGAGAACATGCAGCGCCTGGACGACGCCGCGCCGCGCGGCGAGGAAGAATAGGCTTGCGGCGCGCCGGAATACAGCGCGCCGCAAGCGGGCGGCCGATCAGTGGCTGATCATCCAGGGCCTCGCGCCCGCGAACGATTTCGCCCCGTCCGGCGCCGCGCGCGTCCTGCCCGCCTTTGCGCCGCCGGAACAACACCCGCAATTCATGCCGTGGCCCGACCGCGAGCTGCGCGGCTCGTGCGCGCTGCGTTCATTGGCCGCGTGCGCCCTGTTCACCGCGGACGACAGCGCCGAAATCGCGGGCGCCCCGCCCACGATGCGCTCTGATGGCTCTCCGCATTGCGGGCAGGCGGCCGGATCGCGCCACCGCGCCAGGGGCACCAGCGCCGCGAATTCTCCGCAGCGCCCGCAGGCATAGTCATACATGGGCATCGTGGCCTCCCCTAGCGGTCGCGCGACAGCGGCATGTCCACGCCGCCCTGGATGTGCTTGACGGGCCCGGACGCCGACGGCTGGATGTCGAAATCGAAGATCTCCGTGGGCAGCCACAGCGTGGCGCACGAGTTGGGGATATCGACCACGCCGCTGATGTGCCCCTGCACCGGCGCGCAGCCCAGCAAGGAATAGGCCTGGGCGCCGGAATAGCCGAACTTCTTCAGGTATTCGATGGCGTTCAGGCAGGCCTGGCGGTACGCGACGTTCACGTCCAGGTAGTGCTGCTTGCCCGACTCGTCCACCGAGATTCCCTCGAAGATCAGGAAGTCCTTGTAGGCGGGCGCGATCGGGCTGGGCTTGAAGATCGGGTTCTTGATCGCGTACTTCTCCATGCCGCCCTTGATCAGCGACACGCGCATGTGCACCCAGCCCGCCATCTCGATGGCGCCGCAGAACGTGATCTCGCCGTCGCCCTGCGAGAAATGCAGGTCGCCGACCGACAGGCCGCCGCCCTTCACGTAGACCGGGAAAAAGACGCGGGCGCCGCGCGAAAGATCCTTGATGTCGCAGTTGCCGCCGTGTTCGCGCGGCGGCACCGTGCGCGCGCCCTCGGCCGCCGCGCGGTCGCGGTCCGCGCCTTGCAGCCCGCCCATGTGGGCGGTCTTGGGCGCGGGCGGATTGGCCAGCGGCGGCACGCGGTTCGGGTTGGTCTCGATCAGCGCCTGCTCGCGCCGGTTCCAGGTATCCAGCAGCTTCTTGTCGGGCAGGCAGCCGATCAGCCCCGGGTGGATCAGGCCGGCGAAACTCACGCCGGGAATATGCCGCGACGACGTGAACATGCCATGGAAATCCCAGATGGATTTCTGCGCATGCGGAAAATGCTCGGTCAGGAATCCGCCGCCGTTGTTGCGGCTGAAAAAGCCGTTGAACCCCCACATGCTTTCGGGCTTGGCGCCGATGTCCAGCAGGTCCACCACCAGCAGGTCCCCGGGCTCGGCGCCTTCCACGCCCACCGGACCGGACAGGAAATGCACCGTGGTCAGGTCCACGTCGCGGACATCGTCGGCGCTGTCGTCGTTCTTGATCGCGCCGCCGGTCCAATCGTAGGTTTCCAGGACGAAGTCATCCCCCGGCTTCACCCACACGGCCATCGGAATGTCCGGATGCCAGCGGTTGTGGATCTGCGCGTTGTCGTAGGGGGATTGGGCCAGATCGACCCGGATGAGGGTATCAGTCATTCTCTTTCATCTCCAGCGTAATGTGTTGATAAAACAGAAGTTTCCATCCCCGACCATCTAATACGATTGCGCCGGTCAGCGCCCGTGGGTCGTTGATATGTAAAGCACAGTAGGTGAGTTTTGGACCGCCGTAAACTGGGTTTTCGAACAGTAGCTCCGTTCAAAAACAGAACGGTGCTCACTCTGTTCCCGCACACATGCGATGGCGCTCCCATGCCGGGACGCGGGCCCGTCAGACATCCGTGCCCAGTCCGGTTTTCGCAGCCGTTATGATGCAGGCCACTCTTGTTGCGACACCAAGGTCCCACGCATGCCCGCCCTTCCCCGCCGTCTTCTCGCCGTTCTGTTGATCTCCGCCAGCGCCAGCGCGGCCGCGGCCGAAACGGCCGGCGGCTGCGTCGCCGAGGTCGAGGCCGAACGGGCAAGCATCGCGCGCGCGCAAGACGTGCAGCGCACGCGCGAATTGTCGAACGACCTGCAACTGGACCGCGCGCTGTGCCAGGGCCGGCTGGACCTGCTGGACGCCCGGTTCGCGCTGGCCGACCGGTTCGAGGCGTGCCGCCGCGATGGCGTGGCGTTTCCGGAAAAAGCGGCCCGCGCCATGACGGAGGCGTCCGACGAACTGACGGACCTGAAGGCCGCGTGGATCCGGACCTGCGGCCCGCACATGAAGGATTGAGCGGGGCGCCGCGCCGGCTGGCCGTGTCAGCGCCGCTTCATTTCCTTCGGCGCCCGGTTGCCGAACCGCAGCGGATCGCCATGCGCCGAGGTGAACCCGTACAGCTCGGGACTGGCGGGCCCCTCTTCCCACATCGACGGGCCGTCCGCCCAGATCAACAGGCTGGCGCCGTAACGCGACGAGAACGTGAGCTGCGTGCCCGGCTCCATCACGACGAAGTCCCCGGCCCTGGCACGTGAAACCGCGTCCTTCGCCGTAAGCGTCAGGTCGCCGCCCAGCACATACATATCGACCAGCGCCGTCAAACGGTGCGCGGGCACCGTGGTGCCCGGCAACAGCATAAGCTGGGTCACCCGGCGCATGTGAGGCGTATGGGCATAGTCGTACACCAGGCGCCGCGTCAGCCCCGCCACGCGGGTTCCGGTTACGGTGACCGAGGCCAGCGCGATGTTCAGGTCCGGCAGATGCTCTGGAAACTGATTGTCGAATTCAGCATGGCGATTGCCCGCGTGCAGCGAATGCTGGATATCGGGACCGTAGGCCACCGGCCCTTCCATGCGGCCTACCGACAGGGTGGGCTGGTAGGCGATGGCGTCGTGCGTGGACCCCGTGAAATTGATCCCGAGTTCGCCCGCCGCGGTGGTGCCCTGGTAGTCGGTCAAGCCCCCCGCCAGGAAGTAGCTGAACGCCGGCCCCAGATGCTGATGCACGCCGGTCCGCGTCAAGGTGTCGAAAGACATGAAACCGAACGAATGGCCCGTGCGGTCGTCTCTGCGCACGATCTTCTGCGCCAGCCCGGTCTTGCCCACGCCTTGCCAGGGCCGGTCCGAAACATCGAATACATACACGCCCGGTTCGCGCTGGCCGCGTGCCGGCGCTTTTGCCACAGGGGATGTGTCCACGGCAGTCTCCTCGTCTTGTCTAAAAACCTATATATTATCAATTGATAATATATAGGCACAGTCTTTTCCGCTACAGTGGCACGGGCGCCTCCCCCTCCCGTTTGGCGCTCGCATAGAATCTCCGCTTGCAAACGTGTCCGCAACGCCTCCATGCACTTCAAAGAACTCGCCGCCTATCGGGTACGCCGCATCGCCGAATCCATTCTGGGAATGGCGGAGGAACTGTTCGCGCGGCATCTGGGCATACGCGCCCTGGAATGGCGCGTGCTGGTGAAGCTGGCGGAGACGCCCGGCAGCATTTCAACCGAGATCGGCCGCGACATGCTGCTGACGCCCGTGCAGACCGGACGCTGCCTGCAAAGACTGCGCGAAGCGAATATGGTCGTGGCCATGCCCGATCCGGAAGACGGCCGCGCCACACGCTATACCCTGACCCATCCGGGCCGCCGCGCGCACGAAGCCGGCACCCGCATTGTCCTGGAAGTCCAGCGCTACGCGCTGCGCGATTTCAGCGCGGTCGAGACCGTGGCGCTGAACAACCTGCTGGAACGGCTGATGGCCAGTTCCAGCTACGGCGAGGACGACGTCGAACGCCTGTCCGCGGCCCTGTTCGCGGGCAAGCGCGATCAAGCCTAGGGTCTAGCCCCGGGCCTGCCGGTAGTCTTCGTAAGAGCTGCCGGTCACCAAAGACAATCCGCCATCCACGTCCAGCGTGGTTCCGGTGATCATGCGCGCCGCGGAGCTGCCCAGGAACAGGATGGCCTCCGCCACGTCCGCGGGGCTCATCCAGTCGCCTAGCGGCACCATGGCGGCGACCTTCCTGCGTTCTTCCAGCGGAATGTGCCGCTCTGTCATGGCGGTCAGCACGGGCCCCGGGCACACGGCATTGACGCGGATGCCCTCCCCGGCCAGTTCGAACGCGGCATGGCGGGTCAGGCCCAGCACGCCGGCCTTGGCAGCGGTGTAGCTGACGCCGCCGGTGTACGACACCCGCTTGGCGGCCAGCGAGGCCACGTTTACGACCGCGCGGCCCTCGCCGGCCTTCAGCAAGGGCAGCATCTGCTGCAACATCAGGAAAATGCCCGACAGGTTGACTCCCAGCACGCGGTGCCATTCCTCGGCGGAGGTCGTCTCGAAGAGACCGCGCGACACGATGCCGGCGCTGTTGACCAGCAGATCGACGCCCGCCACATCAGCCAGTCCCTCGGCGACGGCTGCGCGTATGGAGGCTTCCTGCGCGATGTCGACCGGCACCGGCGTCATCGCCCAGCCCCGCCCCTGGAATTCCGCTTGCAGGGAATCCAGCGCCTCCCGGTCCCGGTCCAGCGCCAGCACGCGCGCGCCGCGCGCCGCGGCTGCCTCGGCAGTGGCCCGCCCGATACCGCTGCCCGCGCCGGTGATGGCCACGGTCTTTCCGAAGAAGTAATCCATAAACGCTCCTTGGTCCTTGGGCTCGGTGGCCTAGGGATAGTCCTAGGGCACACAACCCACCTTCTGGGCCGCATGCCGATATATATTATCGTTTGATAATAACTCTACGCCGACAGGATCGCGTAGTCAATGGAGACACTCATGAGCAGCGCGCTGCAAACGCCCATACCGGCCCCCGTCGATCGAAGCACCGACTCCAAGATATTCTGGCGCCTGATACCCATCATCCTGGTCAGCCTGGTCGTGAATCAACTCGACAAGGTCAACGTGGCTTTCGCGAAACTGGAGATGGCGCCCGACATAGGATTGAGCAACGCCGCTTACGGGCTGGGAGCGGGCATTTTCTTCATCGGCTATTGCCTGTTCGAAGTGCCCAGCAACATGCTGCTCCACCGCCTGGGCGCCAGGATGTGGATCACCCGCATCATGGTGACCTGGGGCATCCTGTCGGCCTGCACGATGTTCGTGACCGGGCCCATGTCCTTCTACGCCGTGCGCTTCCTGCTCGGCGTGGCGGAGGCCGGCTTCGCGCCCGGCATCATGCTGTACGTCAGCCAGTGGTTCCCCGCCCGCACGCGCGGCCGGGTCATCGCGACGTTCATGACCGCGCTGCCCATATCGGGCGTAATCGGCAGCCCGCTGTCCGCCTGGCTGATGACCGCGGCGCCGGACTTCCTGCCGATCAAGGGCTGGCAGTGGATGTTCCTGTGCGAGGGCCTGCCCGCCGTGTTCCTCGGCTTCCTGTTCTGGACGATGGTGCCGGACAAGATCGACGACGCGCGCTGGCTCAGCGCCCAGGAAAAAATGGCGTTGAAGGCGGAAGTCGGCGACACCGATTCGCACCGCGAGGGCAGTTTTGCGCGCGGCCTGTCGGATGGACGCGTCTGGATGCTGTGCCTGATCTACTTCCTGTTCGTCGCGGCGCTGTACGGGGTCAGCTTCTGGCTGCCGACCTTGATCAAGACGCTGGGATTCTCGGACATACGCCAAATCGGATTCATGACCGCGCTGCCGTACGCGGCGGCCGTCGTCACCATGCTGGCGCTGGCCTGGAATTCGGACCGCACCGGCGAGCGGCGCCTGCACCTGGCGGCCGCGGGCGTCCTGGGCGGGGCCAGCCTGGTGCTGAGCGTGGTCTGGCATGCGCAGCCCTGGTGGTCGTTCGGCGCGCTGATCGTGGCGATGGCGGGGATCGTCACCACCATTCCGCTGTTCTGGAACCTGCCGACCGCCTTCTTGAAAGGCGCGACGGCGGCCACCGGTTTCGCCCTGATCACCTCGATCGGCAATCTATCGGGGTTTGCCGCGCCGTACATGATGGGCGCCGTCAGCGACGCCACCGGCGCCACCTCCATGGGCATGTACGTGCTGGCATGCGCGGCTTTCGCGGGCGTCGCGCTTACGCTGCGGGTGCCCGCCCGCCTGGTCGAACGCGCCGGAGACCGCCGATGAGCCCCACACCCGCTCTCTCTGCCCGCGTCGCGCTGGTCACGGGCGGCGCGCAAGGAATAGGCCGGGCGATTGCGTCCCGGCTGGCGGCGGACGGCATGACCGTGCTGATCGCGGACCGGGACGCATCGGGGTCGGAAGCGCTTGCGGCGTCCTTGGTCCTACAGGGCTTCCGGGCGCACGCGCTGCCGATGGATGTCGGAGATCCGGCGTCCATCGCCGCGGCGTTCAACGACATCGAGCGCCATCATGGGCGCTGCGACGTGCTGGTCAATAACGCCGGCATAGCCGGCGCCTCGCCATTCCTGGACTATCCGCTGGAACTGTGGTCGCAGGTATTGGCCGTGAACCTGACGGGACCGCTGTTGTGCGGGCAGCGCGCCGCGGCATTGATGGCCCGCGCGGGCTGGGGCCGCATCGTCAATATCGCGTCGATCAGCGGCGTGCGCGCCAGCCCCGGCCGCACCGCCTACGGCGCCTCCAAGGCGGCGCTGATGGCGCTGACCCGGCAGATGGCCGTGGAACTTGCGCCCCTGGGCATCACCGCGAACTGCGTGGCGCCCGGCCCCATCGAAACGCCGCTGACGCGCGACCACCACACGCCGCAAACCCGCCAGTCGTATTACCGCAACGTGCCGCAGCGCCGCTACGGCGAACCCGAAGAAATCGCCAGCGCCGTCGCCTTTCTTGCAAGCGATGGCGCGGCCTACGTCAACGGCCATACCCTGGCTGTGGACGGAGGCTTCCTGGCGGCGGGATTCCTGGAGGTCTGAGCCTGGCGGGACGGCCAGTGCAACCGGCCCCTCGCGGGCCGGTCAGGCGGCCCGCTGCTCGGCGCCTTGCGGATAGAAGATGGCGCGGCTGGGATCGAAGCCGTAGCGAGGCTCGAATTCGGTGGCGTCCGCGGCCAGCGCCAGCACCGAGTCCAGGATGAAATCGGCCTTGGCGTCCGGCAGCAGCACGCTGAAGTTCAGCCTGACGAAGCCGGGCTTTTCGATTTCGCGGCCGTCGAGGATGGCCTGGCGCATCTGGCTCGATTCGGCCTCGCCGATCCCAAGCAGGCGATGCACATAGGGGCCGGCGCAGGCGCAGCCGCCGCGGGCCTGGATGCCGTAGCGGTCGCTCAGCATGCGGGTCACCAGTTGCTGGTGCACGAAGCCGCCCTTGCCGTTGCGCACCCGGAAGGAAAAGATCGGCAAGCGATCCGCCGTGAGCGAGCCCAGCAGTTCGAGCCGGGGCGCGTCTTTCCAGCGGGCCAGCGCGCGCCGCACGAACTGGGCGTTGCGTTCCCGCATGAAATCCGCGCCCAGCGCCTCTTTCACGAGCAGCGCCAGGGCCGCGCGGATATCCCCGACCACATTGGGCGTGCCGGCTTCCTCGCGCGATTCCAGGCTGCCGCTGTAGTCATGGCCGGCAGGCGACACGAACTTGACGGTGCCGCCGCCGGGCCAGGTGGGTTTCGTATCGAGCACCGCGTCGCGGCGCACGATCAGCACGCCCGACGCGCCCGGGCCGCCGATGAATTTGTGCGGCGAGAAGACGATGGCGTCGATGCGGGCATCGGCCGCGGGCGACATGCGGACGGGCAGGTAAGGCGCGCCGCCGGCATAGTCCCACAGCATTTTCGCGCCGGACGCCTTGACCCGCCGCGTAATGCCCGCCACGTCCGCGACGATGCCGGTCACGTTGGAGGCGGCGGACAGCGCGCAGATGACCAGCGCGCCGCCGGCGCCCGACAGCGCCGAATCCAGTTGGGCCAGGTCGGGCCCGCCTTCCGGGCTTTCCGCCAGTTCGATGAGTTCGGCGCCGCACTCGCGCCAGGGCAGGATGTTCGAATGGTGTTCGTAGGGGCCGAGGATGACCCGGACTTTCCTGCCGGCCGCCAGCGCCGCCGGCACGCCGAACAGGTGCACCAGGCGGTTGATGCCCGCGGTGGCGCCCGAACCGGCGAAGATCACGGCATGTTCGTCCCCGGCGCCGCAGCAGCGGGCAATCGCCGCGCGCGCATCGCGGCGCAGGCGCGTGATGTAGCCGCCGCAATAGGACGCCTCGGTATGCGAGTTGGCGTAATACGGAAGCACCTGCTCGAGGACGAAACGCTCCACCTGCATGAGGGCCCGGCCCGACGCGACGTAATCGGCGTAGACGAGCGGCTTGGCGCCGTAGGGGCCGTCGACGAACGCGTCCTTGCCGATCAGCCCGTCGGCCAGCGCCGCGGCGATATCGTCCGTTTTCAGGCTGGCTTCGAATTGCTGCAATGGCCGGGCGTGGGCGGGGCTGGCTGGGAGGGGGGCATTCATGGAGGGCGACATTCCGGTTCGTTTCGAAATATCATACGATGGATGCAATGATGAAACATCACCTAAATTTTGCCTAAAATCCTCAGAAACGGGTCGTTTGATCTAATAAATGGAAAAAATAGATAATCTTGATCTAAGCATCATTTCCTGCCTGCTGAAAGACGGTTCGCTGTCGCAGCGCGAACTGGCGGACCGCGTCGGCCTGTCGCAGAACGCCTGCTGGCGCAGGCTGCAGCGCTTGAATGCCTGCGGGATCATTCGCGGCACGCGGGCCGAGGTCAACCTGGTCGAGCTGGGGCTGGACCTGACGGTGTTCGTGATGATCCGCACGAGCCACCATGCGAAAGACTGGGCCGACGGCTTCCGCCGCCACGTCGAGCGCCTGCCCGAGGTGACGGAGTTCTACCGCATCGGCGGGGATTGGGATTATTTGATCAAAGTGGCCTGCCGGGGCATGGCCGGGTACGACCGCTTCTACCAGAAACTGATCACGGATTTCGAGCTGTCCACCGTGACCGGATTCTTCAGTATGGAGGCCATCATCGAAAACCGGCCGCCGGACCTGCGGCAACTGGAAGCCTAGCGTCTGCAGGCGGCGCGGCATCGGATGGGACTGCCGGCCGGCGCTTCGTCAGGAACAGGTACACGTGCTGGAAGGAATCGTCCACGCGATGCAGGGCGCCAGCCACTTCCGCGATGGGCGGCGTGAATTCGTCGAACAAGCCGAGCGCCATGGGCAGCACCGCGTACGGCACCCGATCGGACCGGTCGTTGTAGCCCAGCACCAGCAGGCCGCCCGGCTTGAGCACCGCCTCGCAATTCTCCAGCAGGTGCCTGCACCCCTGGGCCTCGTCGATCCCGAAACCCAGCAGCCCGTTCGCCACCACCACATCGAACGCATTGCCGCCGTAATGCCCGGCCATGCTCGTGGCGCTGCCCGTCCAATGCCTGCCCGGCTGGCCGTACACCGCCTTGCGCGCCTCGATATCCAGCGAATGGAACTCCGTCTTCAAGAGCCGGGGATAATGCCAATTGTGCTTATCGACGCCCACGAACAGCGTCTTGATCGTGCCGGGGGCCTCTCCGGCCATCCGGTTGATGTAGCCAAAAACCGATTGCTCGAGAAACTGGCGGTTCGCGGCGCGCAGCCTGAAATCGATGTTCAGCTTTTCGGCCGCCCGAGGCGACATCCTGAACAGCGCCCGCTTCAGCAAATAGCACAGCTTGCGCATCCCCTTTCCTTTTCCAGGCCATCGCCGAGACTCGATTTGGGGAAGATAGACAGGCGCGGAAACCGGAGATATAGGATCAGGCTGATTTTGGAATGCGGGCGGCCACTCGATCATGAAAGGCGGCTGATTGCGGCCGCCAGGGTTGTATTTCCGCGCGCCGGAATGCGTGCGCGCAGAACGTCAGACCGGGTTATCCCGAATGCCCTCATTTCGACAAATCGTCAATAATTCGCCGACGTTTTACCGTCAATCCGTCCCTCTTCCGTATTGCCCATGTCTGTCTCCGTCCGGGACGCCATCGTTTCCTCCTCCCATCTCGCTTCCTCCGCGCCGGAGCTTTCCGAAGTCGAATTCGGCCTGATCATCGCGTCGCACGCGTTCAATCGCTGGATGGTGCGCTGCATGGCCTGCGCCGGGCTGCCCGACCTGACTTCGCTGGACATCCTGGTGCTGAACCACGTGTTCCACCGGGGCCGCGGCAAGAAACTGGCGGACATCTGCTTCACGCTCAATGTCGAAGACACCCACCTGGTGAACTATTCGCTGAAGAAGCTGGAGCGCCTGGGCGTGGTCCAAAGCGCCAAGACCGGCAAGGAAGTGTTCTATTCGGCGACCGACGCCGGCGCGGCCGCGATCCAGCGCTACGCCGAAGTGCGCGAGCAGTGCCTGGTCAAGCCGTTCATCGACTCCCCCGCGGCGGACGAAGCCAGCCGCCAACTGGCCCATACCCTGCGCGCCCTCTCGGGCCTGTACGACCAGGCCGCCCGCGCGGCCACCTCGCTGTGAGAACCCACGTTGTCTAGCAATACCGCATCCTCTTCCGCCCCGCTGCTGTCCGTGCGCGGCGTGTCGGTCGACTTCAATACCGAGAACGGCGTGTTCCGCGCCGTCGAGAACCTGGACTTCGACGTGCGCCCGGGCAGGACGCTGGCCATCGTCGGAGAATCGGGCTCGGGCAAGTCGGTGACGTCCATGGCCATCATGCGCCTCACGGACTACACCAACGGCCGCATCGCCACGGGCCGGATCCTGTTCCGCGACAGCGCCGACCGCGAAGTGGACCTGACCGCCGCGTCCGACGAGACGATGCGCGCCATCCGCGGCAACGACATCGCCATGATCTTCCAGGAGCCGATGACGTCGCTGAACCCGGTGTTCACCATCGGCGACCAGATCGTCGAGGCCATCATGCTGCACCAGCAGCTATCGCGTTCGGCGGCGCGCGAGTCGGCCCGCAAGCTGCTCGAAAAGGTCCGGCTGCCGGATGCCGCGCAATTGCTGGACCGCTACCCGCACCAGTTGTCGGGCGGCATGCGCCAGCGCGTGATGATCGCCATGGCGCTGTCGTGCCAGCCGCGGCTGCTGATCGCCGACGAGCCGACCACCGCGCTGGACGTCACCATCCAGGCGCAGATCCTGAACACCATCCGCGAATTGCAGCGCGACCTGGGCACGGCCGTCATCTTCATCACCCACGATATGGGCGTGGTGGCGGAAATGGCCGACGACGTGGTGGTGATGCTGCGCGGCAAGAAGGTCGAGCAAGGCACGGTGGACGACATCTTCAACGCGCCCAGGCACCCGTACACCCGCGCCCTGCTGGCGGCGGTGCCGCGCCTGGGCAGCCTGACCGGCCGCGACCTGCCGCTGCGCACGCCGCAAACGGTGCTGGACGGCGACGCGCTGCGCGAAGTGGGCGAAACCCGCGAACAGGACACCGCGCGCTACGACGAGCCCGTGCTGCGGGTGGACAGGCTGACCACCCGTTTCGACGTGGGCCACAATTTCTTCGGCCGCGTCACGCACCGCGTGCATGCGGTGGAGCAGGTGAGCTTCGACGTCTATCCCGGCGAAACGCTGGCGCTGGTGGGCGAATCCGGCAGCGGCAAGTCCACCATCGGCAAGACCCTGCAACAACTGGTGGCGCCGACCTCGGGCGCCGTCCGCTACAACGGCCAGGACATTTTCTCGATGGACAGCGCCGGCCGCCAGCGCCTGCGCCAGGAGATCCAGTACATCTTCCAGGATCCGTACGCGTCGCTGGATCCGCGCAAGACGGTGGCTTTCAGCATCGCCGAGCCGATACGCACGCACGGCCTGCTGAACGGCGATGACGCCATCGCCCGCCGCGTGGGCGAGCTGCTGGAGCAGGTGGGGCTGAAACCCGAACACGCCAGGCGCTATCCGCACGAATTCTCGGGCGGCCAGCGCCAGCGCGTGTGCATCGCGCGCGCCCTGGCCAGCAACCCCAAGCTGATCATCGCGGACGAGTCCGTATCGGCGCTGGACGTGTCCATCCAGGCGCAGATCCTGAACCTGCTGATGGACCTGCAGAAAGACCGCGGGCTGTCGTACCTGTTCATCACGCACGACATGGCGGTGGTGGAGAAGGTGAGCCACCGCGTCGCGGTGCTGTACCTGGGCCAGATCGTCGAACTGGGCACCCGCCGCCAGATCTTCGAATCGCCGCAGCACGCCTATACGCGCAAACTACTGGCCGCCGTGCCGGTGGCCGAACCCGGCCGCCACATCGACACCTCGCTGATCGAGGGCGAGATCCCCAGCCCGGTGCGCCGCGTCGGCGACGAGCCCGCCATCGTTCCCTTGATTGAATACGCGCCCGGCCACCAGGTGGCCCGCGCGGCTTGACCTCCCATTTTCCACGTCGGCCCGCCCGATTTCCCGTCCCTGGAGTTGAACATGCTCTCCCTACGCAAAACCTTCACCGCCACCGCCCTGGCCTTGGCGCTGGGCGGCGCGCTGCCCGCGGTCCTCTCGACCGCCCATGCCGCCGGCACGCTCAATGTCGCGATCAACCAGGATCCGGGCAGTTGGGATCCGATCGACACCTTCGTGACGTTCTGGGGCTCGGTCGGCAGCAACCTGTACGACGGCCTGACGATGCGCGGCGCCGACCTGAAGCTGCAACCCGGCCTGGCCACCGCCTGGGAGTACCTGGACGACAACAAGCGCCTGCGCTTCAAGCTGCGCGAAGGCGTCAAGTTCCACAATGGCGAACCCTTCAACGCCGAAGCCGTGAAGTTCACCTTCGAACGCCTGCTGGGCGCGGAAGGCACCAAGGGCCCGCAGAAGGCCAACTACGACTCGATCGGCGAGGTCAAGGTCGTGGACGAATACACGGTCGACTTCATCCTGAAGCAGCCGGATCCCGTCCTCCTGACGAAGCTGGCCGGCTACGGCGCCATGATCGTGCCGCCCAAGTACATCAAGGAAAAGGGCGAGGACAACTTCAACACCAACCCGGTCGGCACCGGTCCGTTCAAGTTCGAAAGCTACCAGCCCAAGGTCAACGTCACGCTCGCGCGCAATGACGATTACTGGGGCGGCAAGCCCAAGCTGGACAAGGTGGTCTACCGCTTCATCGGCGAACCGGGCACACAGGTCGCCGAGCTGCAGGCCGGCCGCGTCGACATCGCCACGCTGATCCCGCTGGGCCTGATCGACACCGTGAAGAAGTCCGGCAACGCCGACGTGATTTCGACGGGCGGGCCGGTGGCCTACGCGCTGCGCTACAACACCAAGAACGGCATCACCCAGAACCGCGACGTGCGCCGCGCGCTGATCATGGCCGTGGACCGCGACGCCATCGTCAAGCAACTGCTGCTGGGCCAGGCCAAGACCATCGCCAGCTTCCAGGGCCCGCAATCGTTCGGCTACAACGCCGAGCAAAAGCCCCTGCCCTTCAACCCCGCCGAAGCCAAGAAGCTGCTGGCCGCGGCCGGCGTGAAGCCGGGCGCCACGGTGCAGATCGACGTGCGCGGCAGCGACTCGAACTTCCGCGAAGTGGCCCAAGCCGTCTCGGGCTACCTGCAAGGCGTGGGCGTGCGCGCCACCATCAAGCCGTACGAAACCGGCGTGCTGCTCAACGACATCATCCCCGGCGGCAAGACCGGCGAAATGTGGCAGAACCAGTGGGGCGGCTGGACCTACGATTACGACAACACGGCGTACCTGATGTACCACTCGGGCCAGAAATGGAACCCGTACGACAACGACGCCAAGCTCAACGGCATGCTGGAAGCGCAGCGCACCGTCTATGACGTGAAGAAGCGCGAAGCCATGCTGCAGGAGATCGCCACCTACGTCGCCGACCAGGCGCTGGAACTGCCGCTGTACAGCCTGAACACGATCGTGGGCGTGAACAAGCGCGTGAAGAACCTGGAAGTCCCGGGGGATATCCGCTTCCGTTTCCTTGAAGCTAGTGTTGAGTAATCCCCCCCCGAAGCGCTTGCGCGCTTCCCCCCCAGGGGGGCATGCCTACGGACCGGCGGAGCCGGATCCGTGGCATCCCGCTGGAACGGCGCCCGTTGCCGCATTTACGATGCCCGTTGACGCTTTAACGTTACCGACCTTCCCCGGCGAAAGCCGGGGTGGCGATTTATGACCGGATTTCTCATCAAACGCGTGTTGCAGGCCGTCTTCGTGATCGTGGCCGTGACGCTGCTGGTTTCCTATGCCGTGCGCCTGACCGGCGACCCCGCGCTGATGCTCAGCCAGGGGTCGGGCAGCGTCACCGAGCAAGACCTGGCCAACATCCGCCAGGCGCTGGGCCTGAACCGCCCCTTCCACGAACAATACCTGTCCTACATGCAAGGCCTGCTGCACGGCGATTTCGGCCGCAGCTTCATGGGCGGGACCTCGGTGGCCAAGCTCATCGGCGACGCCCTGCCGGCCACGCTGATGCTGGCGTTCACGTCGCTGATCGCGTCCATCCTGATTTCGCTGCCGCTGGGCATCCAGGCCGCCATCAAGCGCGGCAAGCCGACGGACCAGGCCATCCGCATCCTGTCGCTGGTGGGGCTGTCCTTCCCCAATTTCTGGCTGGCGCTGATGCTGGTGCTGCTGCTGTCGATCACCTTCCCGCTCCTGCCGCCGTCCGGCTGGAGCGGCCCCGCCAGCCTGGTGCTGCCTTCGCTGACGATGGCCATCATCCTCAGCGCCACGAACATCCGCCTGGTGCGCACCACGATGCTGGAGACGCTGTCCGCGCAGTACATCATGGTGGCGCGCAGCAAGGGCCTGAAAGAACGCGTGGTGCTGTACAAGCACGCGCTGCGCAACTGCGCCATTCCGCTCATCACCTACCTGGGCCTGCAGTTCGGCGGCCTGATCGGCGGCATCGTCGTCATCGAAATGGTGTTCAACTGGCCCGGCCTGGGCACCCTGGCGTTCGACGCGATCTCCGGCCGCGACTATCCGGTGCTGCAAGGCACGGTCACCGTGCTGGCCGCCGTCATCGTCCTGGTCAATCTGATCGTCGACATCGCCTACGGCATCGTCGATCCCCGTATCCGCACGCGGTAAGCCTTATGCAGACTACCTCCTCCACCGCCGCCGCTCCCCAGGCCGCCAAGCCGCGCAGCCGCTACCGCTCGCTGGAATTCGTGCTGGGCGCGCTGTTGACCGGCATCATGATCGCGCTGGTGCTGGCCTCCGGCTGGCTGTTTCCGGACGGCGGCGAGGCCATGGACCTGGCCGCCCGTCTCACCGCGCCCTTCGCCACCGCCGCGCACCCGTTCGGCACCGACCCGCTGGGCCGCGACGTGCTCGCGCGTGTCATCGTCGGCGGCAAGATCTCGCTGCTGGTGGGCTTCGCGTCCGTCATCGGCGGCGCGCTGCTGGGCATCGTCATGGGCCTCATCGCCGGCTACTACCGCGGCTTCTGGGACATGATCGTGATGCGCTTCGCCGACGTGCAGTTGGCGCTGCCGTTCATCCTGGTGGCGATCACCTTCATCGCCATCCTGGGCGGCGGCCTGTTCAACGTCATCTTCTTCATGATCGTGTCGCAATGGGTGCAGTACGCGCGCCTGGTGCGGGCGCAGGTGCTGGCGCTGCGCGAACGCGAATTCGTGCTGGCCGCCCGCGCCTTCGGCGTGCGCGACCTCGCCATGATCCGCCACCACATCGTGCCCAACCTGCTGGGCCCGCTGGTCATCCTGATGACACTGAACGTGGCCAACAATATCCTGCTGGAAAGCAGCCTGACCTTCCTTGGCCTGGGCGTGGACCCCATGATCCCCAGTTGGGGCGGTATGCTTGCCGACGGACGCACTTATATGCAGACGGCCTGGTGGGTCAGCGTGTTCCCGGGCCTGGCCATCATGCTGACGGTGCTGGGCCTGAACCTGCTGGGCGACTGGCTGCGCGACCGCCTGGACCCTACCGGAAAATTGTGAGACCCCACGCTGCGCTCGCTTGCTGCCCCCCGAGGAGGCTGCCCCGCCTTGAGGCGGCTCGGCGGCGGGGCGGCTATTCCCGCGCAGGGCGTGCGCTTCGCGCCAGAGCGGCCCAGGTGTCTGACACCCTGGGGAGACGGCGGCCCGCATGCACGAGCGCGGCAAGGGTGTCAGACACCGATGCAGCATCAGAGTCACCTGGGTACGCCCAGGTGTCTGACACCCTGGGGAGACGGCGGCCCGCGTGCACGGGCGCAGCAAGGGTGTCAGACACCGATGCAGCATCAGAGTCACCTGGGTACACCCAGGTGTCTGACACCCTGGGGAGACGGCAGCCCGCATGCACGGGCGCAGCAAGGGTGTCAGACACCGATGCCGCATCAGAGTCACCTGGGTGCGCCCAGGTGTCTGACACCCTGGGGAGACGGCGGCCCGCATGCACGGGCGCGGCAAGGGTGTCAGACACCGATGCAGCAAGTGCCCACCGCCCCCCCTGGAACACGGACGCCACTGCGCAACGCCCCCGTTGCCCCGCCAGAATTTTAAGGATTGCTGAAGATGGTATTGCTGGATAGAACATTCGACCGCACGCTGGACGCCTGGACGCACGCCTACCTGGCGCCGGCCTGGCGCGGCGCGGTGGTGGAAGGCTGGCTGTTCGAAGGCGCCGAGGCCCGGCGCGCGGCGCAGGCCCGCCTGGCGCAGGCCGGCGTCACCGCCCGCTTTCGCAGCGCCTACAAACCGCTGCTGCATTACTTCCTGGAAGAGGTCGACCGCGAAGGACTGGCGTCGGTCGTCGTGCGCTACCCCCTGCACGAACACGCCCAGGCCAAGCGCTTCACGCTGGAGGCCTACCCGCTGGTCGCCCTGCTGGAAGGCGCGCGCGTCACGATGCAGCCCGGCGCCAGCGACCTGCACTACGACGTCAGCCTGACCTACGCCGACGGCCGCAAGATCGAAGAACGCGTCTATGCGCCGAACCAGCTCGGCCGTGCCCAGGACGGCACGCCCGAACTGTCGCCCACCGGCTGGCTGCGCGTGCGCGACGCCGAAGGCGTGCCGCAGATCGATGCCGCGCAGGCCACCGAGTTCCAGCAGGTCTTCCGCAGCATCGTGGACACCGTGCGCGGCCATGCCTGGGGCGCGCACGAGCCCTATTTCGACCGCCTGGAGATCCGCGTGGACCTGCCCGGCATCGACTTCGCGCTGCCCGTGGACGAAGAAATCGTCAGCACCTTCGAAGCGCTGCACGAGGACGTGTACTTCTCGCTGCTGGAGCATTTCCAGCAGCACTCCGGCCGGCCGTCGGGCGACCGCGGCCTGCAGCCCGGCCAGATCATTCCCGACATCCGCCGCCACGACGGCGCGGCGCGCGTGCTGATCTCCCTGGAACCGTTCGCCGCGCTCGCGCCCGTGGCGCCCGCGGCGCTCGCAACGCCGCTGGCGCAGGTGCGCGAACCGCTTTCGGCCGCGCAGATCGCCGGCTGCATGGCCGCCTTCGGCGGCGACACGTTCCAGGCCGTCTCGCGCCAGGGCCGCCCCGTGCTGGGCACCTACCTGCGCGGCCCCGGCCCCGCCGTCTTCATCTCGGGCGCGCAACACGCCAACGAAACCTCCGGCGTCGTCGGCGCCCTGCGCGCCGCGCAGGCGCTGGCCGGGCGCGGCGATGCCCACTTCGCCCTCATCGCCGCCGAGAACCCGGACGGCTACGCGCTGTTCAACCGGCTGCGCGAACACCATCCGCGCCACATGCTGCACGCGTCGCGCTACAGCGCGCTGGGCGACGACATCGCCTACCGCGAACGCGCCCCTTTCTTCGAACGCGAAGGCCGGCACCAGGCGCACGCCATCAGCGGCGCGCAACTGCACATCAACCTGCACGGCTACCCCGCCCACGAATGGACGCGCCCGCTGTCGGGCTACCTGCCGCGGCACTTCGAACTGTGGACGATCCCCAAGGGCTTCTTCCTGGTGCTGCGCCATCATCCGGGCTGGGGCGAACGCGCCCGCCGCCTGATCGAAGGCGTCACGGCGCGGCTGGCCCGCAACGTGCCCGGACTGGTCGAGTTCAATGCCCGGCAGCTTGAACTATTCCACGCGCATGCGCTCGAAACGGGATTCGATGTGCTCAACGGCATCCCCGTGCAGGTTACGGAGAGCGATCGGGAAGAATTGCCGCTGGCGCTGATTTCGGAGTTTCCGGATGAAACCGTCTACGGGGACCGCTTCGTTTTCGCGCATACTGTGCAGATGGAAACCGTCCTGGCGGCGACGGACCTCCATCGCAATTCCGGAGCCTGACACCTTGGGAGATCGGCGCGGCCCGCAGCGGCACCCGCCCCTCAGCATCAATAAGAAAATGAATATCCGAGAACGCAATCACGGCGACGACCTCGCCCTGGTGGACATCTGGCTCCGTTCGGTGCGCGCCACGCACACGTTCCTGACGGAAAAAGAGATCCAGGCCATGTACCCGCAGGTGCTCAACACCTATCTGCCATCGGTGCGGGTGTGGGTCTGCGAGGACGATGCCGGCGAGGTCGCCGGATTCATGGGCCTGAACGGCAACAAGGTCGAAATGCTGTTCGTGGACGCCAACAAGCGCGGCAAGGGGGCCGGCCGCCGCCTGCTGAATTTCGCGCGCTCGCTGCACGGCACCCTGCTGGTGGACGTGAACGAACAGAATCCGCAAGCCCACGGCTTCTACAAGCACTACGGCTTCGAGGACGTCGGCCGCTCGGCGTACGACGATTCGGGCCGGCCGTTTCCCATCATCCACATGAAGCTGGCCGGCTGAAGCTAACCGCCGGATTTGCCTTCGTGCCTGGCCCGCCAGGCTTTCAGCGCTTCCCGGTAGTTGTCCAGGGCTTCGTTGTAGATGTCGTAGACGCAGGGGATGCAGCCGCTGTTGCAGCATTCTTCGGGCGCGGGCGGTTCGGGCGGAACGGGCTGCGGATCGTCGTCGGGAATAGGCTTGGTGCTCATGCCGAAATGTTAGCGCCGATCGCGCCGCGCCACTCGGCGCGGCGGATCTCGTAGCGGCGCTTCCTGGCGGCGCCCTCGCCCGCCGTGGCGACGCGGCGCATGCCGCACTTTTCCAGCACCCGGCAGGACGCGGCGTTCCCGTCCAGCGCCACCGCCGCGAGCGCGTCCACGGGCAATTGTCCGAACCCCAGCGCCAGCAGCGCCCGGGCGATTTCGGTGGCGTAGCCCTTGCCCCAGCAGCCGGGCACCAGGGCATAGGCCACCTCGACCGCATCGCCGGCGCGCTTCAAGCCGGCGCGTCCCGCCGGCACGCCGCTGTCCCGTTCGCTCAGCATGTACATGCCGAAGCCTTGCTGGGTCCAGTGCGCGAGGTTGCGCAGCAGGTAGAGCTGGCTTGCCGCCAGGTCCCGGGTGCCGCCCATGGTGGCCATGAGGCGCGCATCGGCATGCATGGCGCGGATGAACGGAAGATGCGTTTCGTCCATGCGCTGCGCGTGCAGGCGGACGGTGTCGAACGTGGCGGGAAACAGCGCTGCGGACATGGCGGAAAAAGGGGCTGCGATGCCTTCCATCATACCGGCCGCCCGCCGCCCGGCCCACGTCCGGATGGATGAGACGGCGCGGCGGCTTCAGCCGCGGCGCAGGCCCAGGAAGCTCCAGCGCACGTCGGCGCGGTCCAGCATGTCTTCGCGCTCGGCAAGGTGGTGCGACGACAGGCCGTGCCCCGCCGCCAGCGCGATCGTCTCCTGCGCGGACACCTCGAACATGCGGCGCCCCGGCGGCACCGGCCCGTCGCGCAGCGACATGAGGATCTGGCCGCGCGGCGCCAGCAGCGCCGCCAGCGCTTCCATGCCCTGGCGGCGTTCATCGGCGTCGAGGTGCATCCATACGGCCGTGAGCATGATCACGTCGAATACGCGGCCCTGTTCGCGCAAGACGGCCAGGCCGGGCAAGGCGTCGTCCACCCACTCAAGATTGGGCAGCGCATGGCGGCGCCGGCCTTCCTGGAACAGTTCGGGCGTGGGCTCGGCCGCCACCACCGCGTGGCCCATTCGCGCCAGCGCCGCCGCGTCGCGGCCGGAGCCCGCGCCAATATCCGCGATGCGCGCGGGCGCGGCGGGAATCAGGTGCGCCACGTCGCGGTGCACGTCCGCGAAGGCGATGCTCTCATATTGGTCGGCAAGGGCCGCCGCGTTTTCGCCGTAGCCCTGCGTGCCCGACACCGCCGTCACGATTGGCTGTCCGGACGGGCCCGGATCGCGTCGGGCGGCCAGGTGGCCTTGATCGCGTCGTAGATGCGCTTGCCGACCCGCCCGTCCTGCGGCAGGCTGCGCCTGGCCTGTTCCTCGCGCACGGCGTCGCGGGTCTTGGCGCCGGGGATGCCGTCGGCAACCCCCACGTCGTAGCCCAGGCCGTAGAGCATCTCCTGCAGTTCCTTGATCTGCGCGCGCGACAGGCCGGGATCGTCCGTGGGCCAGGCCGCGGCGAGCGCCGGGCCGCCTTGCAGGCGGTTCAGCAGCAGCGACACGGCCAGGCCGTAGCGGCGCGACTGGTTGTAATGCAGGATGGCGTCGAAATTCACCGTGGCCAGGAACACGGGCCCCTTGGCGCCGGTGGGCGCGAACAGATAAGCCTGCTGGTCGTTGCCCGACGGCAGCTTCAGCGCGGACCCGTCGCCCTGCTTCAGGCCCGCCTGGGCCCATTGGGCGATCGTGCGGCGGTCCTGCGACCCGACGTATTCGGCGTCGGGCTCGGGCGGGATGGCGGCCGCCACGTCCGCCGGCACGCGCACCTCCACCACCGCCGGCAGGCCGTGCGTCCATTGGGCGCGGCGCTTGCGCAAGTGGTTGGCGGTGGACGCCAGGGCGTCGGGCAACGAGTTGTACAGGTCGATCTTGCCGTCCCCGTCTCCGTCGGCGGCCAATTCATAGAACGAGGTCGGAATGAACTGCGTCATGCCGAAGGCGCCGCTCCAGGAACCGACGAAGCTGTCGGCCGGCACCGTGCCGTCGCGCAGCAGCCGCACGGACGCGTAGGCGTTCTTTTCCCACAGCGGCTTGTTCTCGGTGCAGGCACGCGTGAGCCAGGCGTTCAGCACGTCGGTCTTGCCCACCTGGCGGCCGTAGTTGGTTTCGATGCCGAAGATGGCGACCAGCGTGGCCGGATCCACCTGGTACTGCTGGCTGATGGCGGCCAGTTGCGGACCGTACTTGGACAGCACGGCGCTGCCGTCCTTCACGCGTTCGTCGTCCACCGTCTTGGCGATGTAGTCCCACCATGCTTCGCGCCCCTCGGGCTGGCCCTTGGCCGACGCCACCGTCGTGGGCAGCAGCTTGGCGCCGGCCGTGTACTTGTCCCAATCCGCCACGGTCAGCCCGTTGGCGGCCGCGCCCTTGCGCAGCTTGGCGATGCAGGCCTTGGTGTCCAGCTCGGTGGGGACGATGACCTGGGGCTCGGCGGCGGGAGAGGCCGCCGCGGCGGCGGGCGCCGGAGCGGGAACGGCGGCGGGCGCGGCCTGCG
>NZ_UFQC01000059.1 GCF_900496975.1 Achromobacter veterisilvae | reverse complement strand
CGGCGCGGCATTCGCGCGCGATGGCGGCAATGCCCGGCGCGTGGCGCGACACCGCGATGCCGCGCCCGGCCTGCGCGGCCGGGAGCGGGTCGCCCGGCGCCGACGGGGGCGGCTCCAGGTAGCCCAGCTCCGCTTCCGGCGCCAGCGCGTCCAGCATTTCCAGTTCGGGCAGGTTGACCCGCAGGCGGTCCAGCCATGCCTGGCGGCGTTCGGAATAGGGGTAGCCGCCCAGTCGGGCCAGGGCGTCGACGGCGCGGGCGAATCTGTCGTAGAGGTCGGTCATGAGCGGCGCTTCTGTCATGGAGGATGGGGCGTTGTCCGGCCCGGTTTTATCCTTACCGGTCAGACCAGTTGGGTGTCATAATGCCCAGGCAGGATTTGGCTGTCAACGACCGCCGGCGCGCGCCCGCGCATTGAGGAATTCGAAGATGAACACCGTCGAGCATATTGCCCAGCAGTTGCAGGCCCGCATCCGTTCGAGCGAATGGACGGCGGCCGGCAAGCTGCCGGGGCAGCGCCAGCTTGCCGAGGCGCTGGGCGTCAGCCGCGCCTCGCTGCGCGAGGCCATCACCATGCTGGAAGGCCTGGGGATGCTGCGCAGCGAAGCCGGCCGCGGGGTGTTCATCGCCAAGCCGGGAGAGAAAGGCCTGGGCAGCGCCTACGGCCGCTGGCGCTTCCAGGGGCGCTATGCGCTGCGCGACGTGTATCTGGTGCGCAACCAGCTCGAAGAACTCGCCGCCGGCCTGGCGGCCAGCGTCGTCACGCAGGCGGGCTTGAGCCGCCTGCGCGCCACCATCGTGCAGATGGAAAAGGCGGCCGATGTGGGTGACCTGGTCACCATGTCCGAAGGCGACCATGCCTTCCACGCCTGCCTGTTCGAGATCGCGGGCAGTCCCATGCTGCTGGACCTGGCCGAAAGCATCGGCGACGTGGTCGACGGCAGCCGCCAGGTCGCGTTCGCCGACCCGGCGCGCGTGCGCGAACCCATCCGCGAGCACGCCGACATCATCGACGCGCTGGCCACGGGCTCGCCCGACGCCGCGCGCCGCGCGATGCGGGCCCACATCTGCAACGTGGCCGACCGGGCCGGGCTGTCCCTGACGATCCCGGGCGCCTAGCCGGCCCTGCGCCGGAACGGACGGGCGCCGCGGGGCGGGGCCACGCTCCGCCGCGCCGTTTTTTTTTGTGGCGGTTGTTCGAAGGCTGCGAAAAAACGGTATCGACCCATATTGACAACTGGTTTCCAATATTGGAAACTGGTTGTCAATTTAGGGAGCCAGGAATGAATCCGACCAAAGGGGACCGGCTGACCGGCGTGATCGTGACGCTGTTCCAGCTAAATGGCGCGCTGCTCGATTGGGGCGATGCTTTTGTTGCGCCCGAGGCGCTGACCAGCGCCCGCTGGCAGATGCTGGGCGCGCTGGCCCTTGCCGGGCGGCCGCTGAGCGCGCCGCAGGTTGCCGCCGCCATGGGCGTCACCCGGCAGGGGGCGCAAAAGCAACTCAACCTGCTGGCGCAGGCGCGGTTGATCGAAGTCCGCCACAATCCGCAGCACAAGCGCTCGCAACTGTATGGGCTGACGGAAGAGGGCCGACGCGTCTACGGCACGATAGATGCGCGCTGGAAGGAGCGCGCCCGGCAGCTTGCCGACGGTTTCAGCGAGGCCGAACTGAAGACGGCGGAAAAGGTGCTGACGGGGCTGCTGGCCGCGCACGTCGCGGCGCAACCGGAGCCGGATCATGCGTCGTAGGATCCATGCTTTTTCCGCTGTGCTGGCGCTGCTGTTCGTTGCTGCCTTCTGGATATCGACGGTGGTGTCGGAGCTGTTCCTGTCCGCCGCCGCGGTGGCGCAGGTGAAGCTTGCCATCGCCTATGCCTTGCTGGGATTCGTGCCTGTCATGATGCTTACCGGGGCCAGCGGTTTCGCGCTGGGCGGCAAGGGCAGGCATCCGCTGCTGCTCGCCAAGCGCAGGCGCATGTCGTTCATCGTGGCCAACGGCCTGTTCGTCCTGGCGCCCGCGGCGGTCTTCCTGTCGATACGCGCCCAGGCGGGATCGTTCGATAGCGTCTTCTACAGCGTGCAGGCGCTGGAATTGGCGGCGGGCGCCGCCAATCTTGGACTGATCGCGCTCAATATTCGCGATGGCATCCGCCTGGGCCGGCGGCGCATCTGATATCCGCTGAGTATCACCAGTCAAATTCTTAATATTGGACGAGACCGGCACGCACCTTCTAGAGTCGCTCCACAACAGAGAAAGACCAAGGAGATAAAGGTGCAAAAGCGCAGGAGACATTTCATTGCCGCGGCCATGGGCGGCTGCATGCTGGGCGCGATGCTGGCGGGCTTGCCGGTGGCCCACGCCGATAGCTTTCCTTCCCGCCCGATCAAGTTCGTGGTGCCGTTCGGGCCCGGCAGCGGAACGGACACGTCGGCGCGCTATTTCGCCCGGCAACTGCAAGACCTCACCGGCCAGCCCGTGGTGGTGGAGAACCGGCCCGGCGCCAATGGCTTCATCGCCGTGAAGAACGTGCTGAGCGCGCCGGCGGACGGCTACACCGTGTTCATCGGCAGCAATTCCACGCTGGCCGTGAACGCGGCGCTGTTCAAGCAATTGCCTTACGACCCCGTTGCCGACTTCGCGCCGCTGACCATGATGATGCGCTCTCCGGCCATGCTGGCGGTCAAGCCGCAGGCGCCGTACGCGGATTTGAAAGGGCTGATCGCCTACGCCAAGGCCAATCCGGGCAAGGCGGACTTCGGCGCCGGTTCGGCCGGCTACCAATTGATGGGCGAACTGCTGAACGACGCGGCCGGCATCCAGGTCGTGCACGTGCCGTTCAAGGGCGCGGCCGAGGCCATCACCGCCGTGGCCTCGGGCACGGTGGACTACACCTTTGCCGAAGTGACGGCGGTGCAGGAGCTTGCCAAGGACGGGCGGGTGAAGGCCGTTGCCGTCGCTTCCGACAAGCGCGTATCCACCTCGCCGGACGTGCCCACCGCCACCGAGGCGGGGCTGCCCGGCTTCGAAGCCTATACCTGGGTGGGCGCCATGGTCAGCGCCAAGACGCCGCCCGCCGAAACCGCCAAGCTGGCCGAGCTTTTCACCAAGATATCGAAAATGGATGAGACCCGCGGCTTCTACGAACGCCTGGGCGCCACGCCCATGACGGGCGGGCCGGACCAGATGCGCACCTTCCAGAAAAACGAGATCGCGCTGTGGAAGCGCATCGTCACGAAGGCGCAAGTGCCGCAGCAGTAAGCCCGGCGCCGCTTTGCGGGCCATCCCGCCCGGCCCGGCCGGGCGGGATCTTGACGGCGGCCCGGCAACACCGGGCCGCCGCCGCCTTCACCGCTGCCCGTCGTGCACCGCCACCGCTTCCTTGGTCAGCCCGCCCAGGCGCGAATGCACGCGGCCGCCCGTGCCCATGACCAGGGCGAACAGGATCTCGTTGGCGCGCGGCGCGTCCTGGATGCCGATCTCGATGCTGTTGAAGTGGCTGCGCACATAGGACGCATGGATGTAGTGCACCGGCACCATCATGCGGTAGCCGGCCACGGCCACGGCCTTGACGGCCGGCACCATGGCCTTGGGTTCGCCCAGCACGCTGCGCATGGCCCAGCCGCCGGCTTCGTGCCAGACGGCGCCGTGTTCCATTTCGCCGTCCAGGCCCACGATGGCGGCCTTGCTGTAGACCTCGACGTTTTCCTTGCCGCCCAGCGTTTCGACCAGTTCGGTCGCCAGCAGCGTGCCCAGGCTGCGCAGTTCGGCCATGAAGGGCATCAGGTCCGGCTCGTAGCGGCCGGCGTAGGGATTGCGGATGACGGCGCAGGAGGCGGCGAGCTTGAGGGGCTTCCCGGGCGCCGGGCCGTTTTCGTGGAAAGTGGTCTCGACGATCAGGCAGCGCTTGCGGATATCGATCAGCGACATTAAGTGGATTCCTGGAAGAAGTTGAACGGGGGAGTCATTGCGGCGGAATGCCGGTTTCCTTGACGATGGCGGCCCATTTGTCGATTTCGGAACGCACGAAGCCGCCGAATTCGGCCGGGGTCTGCACCTTGACGCTCAGGCCCTGGCGGGCGTAGGTCTGCTTGAGTTCATCGCTGGCCAGGGCCTGGTCCAGCGATTGCGACAGGCGGTCGAGCACCGGGCCGGGCAGGCCGGCCGGGCCCATGAGGCCGAACCACACGGTCAGGTCGAAGCCGGGCGCGCCGGTTTCATTGAGCGTGGGGATGTCCGGCGCCAGCGCGAAGCGTTCCGGGGTGCTGACGCCATAGGTCTTGACCTTGCCGGCGCGCGCCTGCTGCAGGCCGTTGGCCAGGTCGGTGAAGGTGAGGTCGACGGTGCCGCCGATGACGTCGGTGAGCGCCTGCGGGCCGCCCCGGTACGGCACCGGCGTGACGTTGATCTTGCCCATCGCGGCCAGCTTGGCGCCGAACACCTGCGCGCTGCCCGAGCCGTAGGCATAGGTCAGCTTGCCCGGATGCCGGGCGCCGTAGGCGAACAGATCGGACACCCGGTCGCCGGGCATGCGCGGCGATCCCACCAGCAGGTAGGGGGTCTCGGCCACCGCGCCGATGGGGGTGAGGTCGGTGGCGGGGTTGTAGGGCAGGTCCTTGAAGAGGCTTACCCCGCTGGCGGCGGTGGACACGCCCACCACCACCAGGGTGTAGCCGTCGGGCTTGGCGCGGGCGACGTCGTGGGTGCCGATGATGCCGTTGGCGCCCGGCTTGTTTTCCACCACCACGGGCTGGCCCAGGCCGTCGGCCATGGCCTTGCCCAGGCTGCGGGCCACCACGTCGGTGATGCTGCCCGGCGGAAAAGGCACGACCATGCGGATGGGGCGGTCGGGGTAGCCCGCGGCGCGGGCGCCGGCCGCGGCCAGCAGGGCCGCGCCCAGGCCGAGCGCCAGCTTGAGGGCGGCGGCGGATCGTTTCATGTCTGTCTCCTGTTCGATGTTGTTATGGTGTCCGGCCGTTCAGGCCGGCGGGGGCGCGTTCAGGCGCTCCAGGTAGCGGTGGATCTCGGTGTTGTCCGCGCCGGCGGGCAGCGCTTCGCGGGCGCGCTGCCACAGTTCCGTGCACAGCGACAACTGCGAGGCGGAAACGCCGGCCAGCGCCTGCAGCGAATCGGCGGTGCGCAGGTCCTTGGCCATCAGCGCCAGCGCGAAGCCGCCGTTGTAGGTGCCCGGCACGATGAACTGGCGCAGCTTGGTCTCGGTGGCCACGTTGCGGCCGCTGGAGGCATTGAGCACGTCGGTGAACACGTCCAGGTCCAGGTCCATGCGCCGGGCGATCAGCAGCGCTTCGCTGGCCGCCAGCAGGCCCGCCGCGTAGACATAGTTGTTGAGCGCCTTCATGGCGTGGGCGGAGCCCACCGCGCCCGTATGGATGATCGACGCGCCCATGCGCGCGAGCACCGGGCGCACGCGTTCCAGCCCGGCGGCGTCGGCGCCCACCATGATGGCCAGCGTTCCGGCGGCGGCCTTGGCCACCGCGCCCGATACCGGCGCGTCGATCAGCGTCACCCCGGCTTCGCGCAGCCGGGGCGCCAGCCGCAGCGTTTCGGCGGGGTTGGACGATCCCATGTCCAGCAGCACCGAGCCGGCGCGCATGATGCCGGCCAGCCCGTCCTTGCCTTCGATCACGGCGTTGGTGGCGGCGCTGTCGGGCAGCATGGTGATGACCACGTCGCAGGCGGTCAGCGCCTGGAGGCCGGCCGCCGGCTTGAGCGTCCTGTTCCAGGCCGGATGCCCCGCCAGGCGGTCCAGGCGCGCGGGGTCGCGGTCATAGGCCAGGAGGTTGAAGTTCTCTTCGCCGCGGGCGAGGTTTTCCAGCATCGGCAGGCCCATCATGCCCAGGCCGACGAATCCTATGTTCAGTGCCATGCATTCCCTTTATCGAATCACCCTGGAAAACCGGCCAGGGGCCATCTGGAATGCTAATGAATGCCTGGATTCCGCTGTTATGCTAAGTTGGCCAGGGGATATAACAAACGATTATCGGATACACCATGCGTTTCAAGCTCAGGCAGATGGAAGCGTTCCGGGCGGTGATGCTGACCGGTTCCATGAACGGCGCGGCCAAGCTGCTTTTCGTGTCGCAGCCGGCCATCAGCCGCCTCATCGCCCATACCGAGCAGAGCCTGGGCCTGCAATTGTTCGAGCGCGACAAGGGCAAGCTCACGCCCACCCCGGAAGCGCATCGCCTGTTCCAGGAGGTGGGGGCGCTGTTCGACGAAGCCCTGCGCATCGACGAACTGGCCCGCGACCTGGCCGAACGGCCGGAGGGCGCCCTGACGCTGTGCTCCAGTCCCAGCCTGGCGCTGAACTTCGTGCCGCCGGTCATCGCGCAGTACCTGGAGCTGTATCCCAACGTCAGGCTGAAATACCACACCACGCTGCTGGCCGACATGGCGCACGAACTGCTGGGGCGCAAGGCGGAGTTGGCCGTCTCCGTGCTGCCCATCGACCATCCCAATCTGGTGGTGGAGCCGCTGGCCACCGGCGAGATGGTCTGCATCCTGCCGCAAGGGCATCCCCTGGCGTCGCGGCCGGCGGTGGGCCTGGCCGAACTGGCGGAGTGCAGGCTGATCCTCTACAGCCGCAATATTCCTTTCGGGCAGCTCGTGGCCGCCGCCTTCCAGCGCGCCAACGTCAGTTGGACCGCGGCGGTGGACATCGTGCGCGCGGAACTGGCCTGCGCCCTGGTGCGGGTGGGAGCCGGGGTGGCGATCGTCGACCAGTTCTCCGTCGGGCAGCAGGGCTGGCCGGGCGTGGTGACACGGCCGCTGCGCGAGTCGATTCCGCTTTCGCTGAGCCTGGTGCGTTCGCGCTTCGAGCGTCCCAGCCGGCAGGTGCAGCGCTTTGTGCGCCTCATCAAGGAACATGCGCGCGCCTCGCTCGGGACTGGCCCATGACGGCAACGCCGCGCCTGCGCAAAACGGACAGGCGCCGCAGTTTGCGGCCACGCCCGTTCGACTTCGATCAGCCTTTCCCCGAATAAGCGCAGTCCGCGGATAGCGGCCGCCGGATCCGGCTACCGCGGCGCCGGCGCGCGGCGCCAGTATTCGCCTCACTCAGTCATGCGAGAGAGGTGATGCGATGAAGGGTCTGGAGAACAAGGTGGCCATCGTGACCGGCGGCGCCACGCTGATCGGCGCGGGCGTGGTCGCGGCGCTGCGGAACCAGGGCGTGCGCGTGGCGCTGTTCGATATCGACGCCGCGGGCGGAGAGCGCGTGGCCGCGGCCGATCCCGCCGCCACGCGGCATTGGCCGGTGGACATCGCCGACGACGCGCAACTGGCGCGCGGCGTGGCCGGGGTCGCGGCCCATTTCGGCCGCATCGACTACCTGGTCAACCTGGCCGCCACCTACCTGGACGATGGCGCCGCATCCGGCCGCGCCGACTGGCTGCGCGCGCTGGACGTGAATGTCGTCAGCGCGGTGATGGCGGCCCGCGCCGTCCATCCCCATCTGCTCGCCGCCGGCGGCGGGGCCATCGTCAATTTCACCAGCATCTCGTCGCGCGTCGCGCAGACGGGCCGCTGGCTCTACCCGGTTTCCAAGGCGGCGCTGCTGCAGGCCACCCGCAGCCTGGCGATGGATTACGCCGCCGACGGCATCCGCGTCAATTCGGTGTCGCCGGGCTGGACCTGGTCGCGCGTCATGGACGAACTGACGCACGGCGACCGCGCCAAGACCGACCGCGTGGCCGCCGACTACCACCTCTTGGGCCGCGCCGGCGATCCGGCCGAAGTTGCCGAGGTGGTCGCCTTCCTGCTGTCGGAC
Source organism: Achromobacter veterisilvae (assembly GCF_900496975.1). Lineage (GTDB taxonomy): Bacteria > Pseudomonadota > Gammaproteobacteria > Burkholderiales > Burkholderiaceae_B > Achromobacter > Achromobacter veterisilvae. The sequence continues at coordinate 16,619 of NZ_UFQC01000059.1, read as the reverse complement.
CATGCCAGCTTCGTCACCGGCGCCGATTACGCGGTCGACGGCGGTTATTCCGCCATGGGCCCCGAACAGGCCAGGCCCGCGATTCCGCGCCTGGCCGCCTAGGGCCTGTTAACACTAAAAGGAGAGCAAACATGCGTCGAATCGCGATCGTGGGAGGAGGGCAGGCGGGCCTGCCCTTGGCGCTGGGGCTGCTGGACAAGGGGTACGAGGTGACCGTGGTCACCAACCGCGAGCCCGACAGCATCCGCAAGGGCAAAGTGATGTCCAGCCAGTGCATGTTCGATGCCTCGCTGCAGATCGAACGCGATCTGGGCCTGAACCAGTGGGAGGCCGACTGTCCGACGGTCGACGGCATCGGCCTGGCGGTGCCGCATCCCGAGCGTCCCGGCCACAGGCTGATCGACTGGGCCGCGCGCCTGGACCGCCCGGCGCAGGCGGTGGACCAGCGCATCAAGATGCCGGCCTGGATGGAATTGTTCGAGGCCCGCGGCGGCCGGCTGCTGATCCAGGACGGCGGCGTGGCCGAACTGGAGCTGCTGGCGGCTTCGCACGACCTGGTGCTGCTGGCCGCCGGCAAGGGCGAGGTCGTCAAGCTGTTCGAGCGCGACGCGCCGCGGTCCCGCTTCGACCGGCCGCAGCGGGCGCTGGCGCTGACCTACGTGAACGGCATGCGCCCGGCGCCGGAATACTCGCGGGTCGCCTTCAACCTGATTCCCGGCGTCGGCGAGTACTTCGTGTTCCCGGCGCTGACGACGAGCGGGCCTTGCGAGATCATGGTGTTCGAAGGCGTGCCGGGCGGGCCGATGGACTGCTGGCGCGATGTCGCGTCGCCACAAGAGCACCTGGAGCAAAGCCTGGGTATCCTGCGCACCTATCTGCCCTGGGAGGCCGAGCGCTGCGGCGCGGTGGAACTCACCGACGCCAATGGCATCCTGGCCGGCAGTTTCGCGCCCACGGTGCGCAAGCCCGTGCTGACCCTGCCGTCGGGCCGCCAGGTGTTCGGGCTGGGCGACGCGGTGGTCACCAACGATCCGATCACCGGCCAGGGCTCGAACAACGCCACCAAGGCCTGCGCCGTCTACCTGCGCGCCATTCTGGAACACGGCGACCGGGCGTTCACGCCGGACTGGATGCAGCGCACCTTCGAACGTTTCTGGGACTACGCCGGCGCGGTCGTCGAATGGACCAACTCCATGCTGATGCCGCCGGCCCCGCACCTGCTCAAGCTGCTGCAGGCGGCGGAAGGATCGCCGGCGCTGGCCAGCGCCATCGCCAACGGCTTCAACCATCCGCCCGCCTTGTTCCCGTGGTGGGGCGACGCGGCGGCGTGCGACGCGTTCATCGCCGCCAAGGCGGCGCGGGCGGCGGCATGACGGCCGGGCAGGCCACGGGGCGGCCGCTGGACTGGGGCTGCACCGATCTGCATCCCAAGGTCCTGCGCGGCGTGCTCGGCAGCTATCCGACCGGCGTGGCCATCGTGGCCACGCGCTGCCCGGACGGCCGCAAGGTCGGCCTGACCATCAATTCCTTCGCCTCGCTGTCGCTGGACCCGCCGCTGGTGCTGTGGAGCCTGGTGAACCATTCGCCGAACCTGGCGGCGTTCCGCGATTGCAGCCACTTCACCATCAGCGTGCTGGCCAGCGGCCAGGAGGCGCTGGCGCTGCGCTTCGCCAGTCCGGCGGTGCCGGACAAGTTCGACGGCGCGCCGCTACACGAGGTGCCCGAAGGCGTGCCCGCCATCGCCGGGGCCGTCGCCACGCTGGTCTGCGCCAACGACCAGCAACGCCCGGCGGGCGACCATCTGCTGCTGTTCGGCCGCGTGCTGCGCGTGGCCAGCGTGGCGGCCACGCCGCTAGTGTTCCATGCCGGCCGCTTCACCGCGCTGGCCGCCGCCCAGGCATCCGGGGAGTGAACCTGCCATGGCCACACAATCGGAAGCCCAGGTCGTCATCGTCGGCAGCGGCATGAATTCGCTGGTCTGCGCGGCCCTGCTCGCGCAGCGCGGCAAATCGGTGCTGGTGCTGGAACGCAGCGACAGGCTGGGCGGATGCATCCGCACCGAGGAACTGTTTCCCGGCTACCGGCACGACGTGCTGTCTTGCTGGTATCCGCTGTTCGTCGGCAGTCCGGCCTACGCGGCGCTCAAGCCCGCGCTGCGCGACGCCGGGCTCGAATTCGCGCAGGGCGAATACGCGACCGGGCTGGTGCTGCCGGACGGCGCCGGGCTGGCGCTGAAGCAGGACCTGGAGGACAGCGCGCGGCGGCTGGACGCCTGGGCGCCGGGCGACGGCGCGGCGGTGGGCGCCATGGCGCGGCGCCTGTTCGGCGAGGACGCGGCGCTGACCTTCGGCCTGCTGGGCCAGAACCCGTACGGCGCCGGCATGCTCAAGCTGCTGTTCGGCGAATGGCGCAGGCGCGGCATGGACGGCCTGGCCGCCTTCGCCGCCGATTCGATGGAGAGCTTCCGCCGCTGGGCGGACCGCGAGCTGCGCTCGGACGCGGCCCGCGCGCTGATCGCGCCGTGGGTGCTGCACACCGGGCTGGGCCCGGACGACGCCTGTTCGGCCCTGATCGGCAAGCTGACCTTCGCGGCGGTGGTGGCCGGCGGCATGCCGGTGGTGAAGGGCGGCGGCAGTGGCGTGGTGGACGCGCTGGCCAAGGTCATCGAGGGACATGGCGGCCGCTTGCTGACCGGCGCCCGCGTCGAACGCATCCTCACCCGCGGCGACGGCCGGCGCCGCCGGGCGGCCGGCGTGGCGGCAGGTGGCCAGATGTACCGCGCTACCGAGGCCGTGGTCTGCAACGTCGCGCCGGGGCAGTTGTACGGCCAGTTGCTGCCCGATGCGCCCGAGCCGCTGCGCCGGCGCGCCGCCGGCTATCGCCACGGACGCGGCGGCATGCAGATCCATTTCGCCCTGAACGCGCCGCCCGACTGGCTCACGCCGGAACTGCGCCAGGTGCCGCTGGTGCACCTGACCGAAAGCATGGAGCAGGTCTGCGCCTCGGTGACCGAGGCCAACAACGGCCTGCTGCCCGCTCGCCCCACGCTGGCCATCGGCCAGCCCGTGGCGGTGGATCCGACGCGCGCGCCGCCGGGCGGATGGATTCTGTGGGTGCAGATGCAGGAGCTGCCGGTGCGCGTCAAGGGCGACGCCGCCGGCGAGATCGCCGTGCCCGCCGACGGCCGCTGGAACGAGGCCCTGCGCGAGGCGGTCGCCGACCGCGTCCAGGCGCGCCTGGAACGCGTGATGCGCGGACTGGCGCGGCGCATCGTCGGGCGGCGCAGCTATTCGCCGGCCGACCTGGAGAGCCTGAACTGCAACCTGGTCGGCGGCGACCCCTATTCGGGCGTGTGCTCGCCCGACCAGTTCTTCTGGCTGCGGCCTTTCGCCGGCGGCCATGGCGCGCGCGGGCACCGCACGCCGCTGCGCAATCTTTTCCACATCGGCGCCGCCACGCATCCAGGCCCCGGCCTGGGCGGCGGCTCCGGTTATCTCGTCGCGCAACATCTAGCGCCCCGCGGGGGCAGGAGCGGAACATGAGCAGACACCTACAGGGCGGGCGGCTGGCCTGTGCCGTGGCATTGGCGCTGGCGGGCGCGGCGGCTTCGGCCACCGAGGGCGGCGGGCTGGGCATCTACCCGGACGGCCTGGAGAACTTCATGTCGGGCGCGCTGCCGCCGCCCGGTGCGCATCTGCTGGTGTACGGAGGCGGGGCGCGCTACGACACCCTGCGCGGCAACGACGGAGAGCGCGTGCCGGTGCCGGGCTTCAAGGTGGACGTCAACGTGCTGGCGCCGCGCCTGATCTGGGTGACGCAGCAGCAGGTCATGGGCGGACAACTGGCCTTCCACGCGATCGCGCCGCTGCTGGACGTGACCTCCAAGGCCGCCGGCCAGCGCCACCGCAGCACCGGCCTGGGCGATATGACGCTGGGCGTCGCGCTGGGCTATCACCCGTCCGCCACGCTGCACTACGTGGTCGGGCTGGACATGTACGCGCCCACCGGCGAATACGACCGCAAGGACCCGTCCAGCCTGGGCAAGAACTACTGGACGGCGCAGCCGGTGTTCGCGTTGAGCCGGGTCAGCCCGGACGGCTTCAACGCCGACCTGAAAGTGATGTACGACTTCAATTTCACCAACTCCGCCACCGACACCCGTTCCGGCCAGGCGCTGCACGCGGACTACGCGCTGGGCTGGGGCGTGGGCAAGGGCTGGGTGCTCGGCGTGGGCGGCTATGCCTTCCAGCAGGTGACGGATGACAAGGGGCCCAACAGCGCCGCCGGCCGGGCGCGCGGGTTCGGCGCCGGCCCTTCGGTCCGGTATCTCAATGACCGGGGCTGGCTGTTCACCGCCAAGTGGGAGCAGGATTTCAAGGTGAAGAACCGGCCCGAGGGCGCGCAGCTCTACGTCAAGCTGGCGATTCCGTTCTAGCGGAAGGCCGGCCGAGGCGCAGGGCATTCACGACGAGCGCGAACGCCGGCGATGGCTGGCGCCTGCTGGGGTAGTACAGGTGGTAGCCTTCGAATTTCGGGCACCAGTCCTCCAGCACGCGCACCAGCCGGCCGTCGTCCAGATACGGCGCCAGCTCGTCGTCGGGCAGCAGGGCGAGGCCCAGGCCCGACAGCGCCGCGTCTATCTGGGGTTGCGTGGTGTTGAAGATCAGCGGCCCATCCACGCGCACATTGGTCCGGCGGCCGCGCCGCTCGAAGTCCCAGACATACAGCCCGCCCGAACTCTGCATGCGCTGATTGATGCAGGGATGCGCGGTGAGGTCTTGCGGCACCTTGGGAGCGGGACGGGTTTCGAAGTATGCCGGGGACCCGACCACCGCCAGGCGCATGGGCGGCCCGATGGGGACGGCGATCATGTCCTTGTCTATCGTTTTTCCCATCCGCACGCCGGCATCGAACCGGTCCGCGACGATGTCCCGAAAGCCGTAGTTCACGTCGAACTCCAGCGTGATGTCGGGGTATTCGCGCATCAAAGGCGTGAGCTTGGGCAGCAGGATGCTGTGCAGCACGTGGTCGCCACAGGTGATGCGGACCGTGCCTGCCGGCTTGTCGCGCAGCTCGGTCAGTTCGTCCAGCTCGGTCTCGATTTCATCAAAGCGATGCCCGATGGCGTTCAGGAGACGCTCGCCGGCCGCCGTGGGCGAGACGCTGCGCGTGGTCCGCGTAAGCAGGCGGATCTGCAGGCGCGTCTCCAGGCCGCTGATCGCCTGGCTGAGCGCAGACTGCGTCACGTTGAGCAATGAGGCGGCCCGCGTGAAGCTGCCTTCACGCGCCACGGTCACGAAATAGAAGAGATCGTTGAGGTTGCGCCGGACCATTGCCGCAGTATTCCAGGAATATTCATTAGTCTAGCTTATAAGGTCATTAAGCATTCATTAGCTAGTCGGCAAGGCTCCGGGCAGCAAGAATATGGGCTATGAAAAAGCTCAAACAAACCCTGCCCGCGCTTCAGGACACCGGACGGCGCGAATTCCTGAATACGGTGGGCGCGGGCGTGGCGGCGTTCGGCGCGCAGTCGGTCGCCGGCAAGGCGTGGGCCGCCGCGCCCGTGGGCGCTCAGGCGCAAGAGCCGGCCATGCCGGCGGACGCCGACAATTTCTACACGAGCAGCGAGGTCCGCGCGCAGGCCGTGCGCTTCGGGAACCAGTACCAAATGGAAGTGGCGGGCAATCTCTACGCGCCGAAGGCGCTGGACCCCGATGCCCGGCACGCGGCGCTCGTGGTCGGCCATCCGATGGGCGCGGTCAAGGAACAGAGCGCAAACCTGTACGCCATAAAAATGGCCGAGCGCGGCTTCGTGACGCTTTCCATAGACCTGCCATGCTGGGGCGAGAGCGCGGGCCCGCGCAACCGGGTTTCGCCCGACATGTATGCCGAGGCGTTCAGCGCCGCGGTCGACTTCCTGGGCACGCAGCCGGCGATAGACCGCGAACGCATCGGCGCCATCGGCATCTGCGGCAGCGGCAGCTTCGTCATCAGCGCGGCCAAGATCGACCCGCGCATGAAGGCCATCGCCACCGTCAGCATGTACGACATGGGCGCGGCCAACCGCCATGCGCTGAACGGCTCGCTGGCCCTGGAGCAGCGCAAAGCCATCATCGCCGAGGCGGCGCAGCAGCGTTATTCGGAGTTCGGCGGCGGCCCGCTCAAGTACACCAGCGGGACGGTGCACGAACTGACCGCCCGGTCGTCCCCGATCGAACGCGAGTTCTACGAGTTCTACCGCAAGCCGCGCGGCGAATTCACGCCTGCCGGGGCCACTCCCGGGACCACCACGCATCCGACCCTGACGAGCAACGTCAAGTTCATGAACTTCTATCCGTTCAATGACATCGAGACGATCTCGCCGCGTCCGCTGCTGTTCATCACGGGCGACCGGGCGCACTCCAGGGAGTTCAGCGAGGACGCCTACCGGCGGGCCGCCGAGCCGAAGGAACTGGTCTGGGTGCGGGGCGCCGGCCATGTCGACCTGTATGACCGCGTGAACCTGATCCCCTGGGACAGGCTGACCGCGTTTTTCCAGAAGAACCTCGGCGCCGCGGCATGATGTCCGCCGTATCGACCGAAGCGCCGCGAATACGGGCGTCCTGGGGCGGGGTCTACGCCATGGCGGTCTGCGCCTTCGCGCTGATCGCATCGGAGTTCCTGCCCGTCAGCCTTCTGACGCCCATCGCGAACGACCTGCGCATCACCGAGGGCATGGCGGGCCAGGGGATCGCCATCTCGGGTGTCTTCGCCGTACTGACCAGCCTGTTCATTTCGGCGCTGGCCGGCAGGCTGGACCGCAAGATCCTGCTGCTGGGGCTGACGGCGGCGATGGGCGCCTCCGGCGCGACCGTCGCGCTGGCGCCGGACTACTTCACCTACATGCTGGGCCGGGCGCTCATCGGGGTCGTCGTCGGCGGCTTCTGGTCCATGTCGGCGGCCACGGCCATCCGGCTGGTGCCGGCGCACCAGGTGCCGCGCGCCCTGGCGATCGTCAACGGCGGCAATGCGCTGGCGACCGTGGTGGCCGCGCCGCTGGGCGCCTACCTGGGCGCCGTTATCGGCTGGCGCGGCGCCTTTCTTGGCCTGGTGCCGGTGGCGCTGGCCGCGCTCGCCTGGCAATGGATCGCGTTGCCGTCCATGCCGGTCGCGGCGCGCGCGCCGGGGGGCGGCCATGCGTTCAAGGCGTTCATGCTGTTCAAGCGCCCCGGCGTCGCCGCGGGCATGCTGGCCAGCAGCCTGCTGTTCATGGGGCAATTCTCGCTGTTCACCTATGTGCGCCCGTTCCTGGAGACGGTCGCCGGGGTGCATGGCGCCGCGATTTCTCTCATCCTGCTGGTCATCGGCGCGGCGGGTTTCATCGGCACCCTTCTCATCGGCCGCGTGCTGCAATGGCGTTTCTACCAGACGCTGACCGCGATTCCGGCGCTGATGGCCGCGACGGCGTTGGCCCTGGTCGCTTTTGGCGGCTGGAGCGCCGCCGTCGTCGCGTTGCTGGGGCTGTGGGGGCTGGCCGGCACGTCGGCGCCCGTGGGCTGGTGGGCCTGGATAGCCAGGGCGTTTCCCAAGGATGCCGAGGCGGGCGGCGGCCTGTTCGTTGCGGTGGTCCAGATGTCGATCGCGCTGGGCTCCACCGCGGGCGGCCTGCTGTTCGACCGCTATGGCTACCTGGGCGCCTTCGTGATGAGCGCCGCGCTGCTGGCGGGCTCCGCCGTCCTGGCCGCGATGACATCGCGCGCCGCGGCGGGGGCTGCCTGAGGCCGCGCGGCAGCACTATCATGCAATAAACGATCCGCACAATGTGCAGCGGGGAGCAGTCCCTCCACCCACTTTTCAAAGGAATCCCCATGACCATCAAAGCCTACGGAGCCCATGCGGCGGACCTGCCTCTCGGGTCCATGGACATCGCGCGCCGCGCCCCTGGCGCGCATGACGTGCAGATCGAAATCGCCTACTGCGGCGTATGCCATTCCGACCTGCACCAGGTGCGTTCCGAATGGGCCGGCACCTTGTATCCCTGCGTGCCGGGCCATGAAATCGTCGGCCGCGTGTCCGCGGTGGGCGCGCACGTGTCGGGTTTCAAGCCCGGCGACCTGGTCGGCGTCGGCTGCATCGTCGACAGTTGCCAGCACTGCGCCGACTGCGACGCGGGGCTGGAGAACTATTGCGATCGCATGGTCGGCACCTACAACGGTCCGACGCCCGACGCGCCGGGCCACACCCTGGGCGGCTACTCGCAGCGCATCGTGGTGCACGAGCGCTACGTGCTGCGCATACGCCACCCGGAAGGCCAGTTGGCCGCCGTCGCGCCGCTGCTGTGCGCGGGCATCACCACTTATTCGCCGCTGCGGCATTGGAAGGTGGGGCCCGGCCACAAGGTGGGCATCGTCGGCATCGGCGGCCTGGGACACATGGGCATCAAGCTCGCGCACGCCATGGGCGCGCATGTGGTGGCGTTCACCACGTCCGAATCCAAGCGCGGCGCGGCCAAGGCCCTGGGCGCGGACGAGGTGGTGGTGTCGCGCAATCCGGGCGAGATGGAGGCGCACGCGCAGAGCCTGGACTTCATCCTCAACACGGTGGCCGCGCCGCATGACCTGAATGCCTTCTTCGCGCTGCTCAAGCGCGACGGCACGATGACGCTGGTGGGCGCGCCGGCCACGCCGCATGCCGCGCCCGACGTATTCGCGCTGATCATGAAGCGCCGCGGCCTGGCGGGTTCGATGATAGGCGGCATACCCGAGACGCAGGAGATGCTGGATTTCTGCGCCGAGCGCGGCGTCGTCGCGGATATCGAGATGATCCGCGCGGAGGAGATCAACCAGGCCTACGAGCGCATGCTCAAGGGCGATGTGAAGTACCGCTTCGTCATCGACATCGCCAGCCTGGAGCCGGCCTCGCGGGGCTGAGCCGCCAGGTCGCCGATCGCCTCAGCCGCGCCGGCGCAGGCTCTGGCTGGGGCTTTCGCCGTAGCGCTCCTTGTAGCCGGCGCTGAACCGGCCCATGTGCGCGAAACCCCAGCGCAAGGCCACGCCCGCGATGTTGTGGGTGTCTCCCGACAGCAGCTCGGCGCGGGCGCGCTCCATGCGCAGGTCGCGCAGGTAGTGCATGGGGCTGACGCCGAGGAATTCCTTGAATCCCGCGTACAGGCTGCGCACGCTGACGCCGGCGATGCGCGCGAGCTGTTCGGCGCTGAGGGGTTCGTGCGCGTGCGCCTGCAGATAGTCCTGGACGCTGCGCACGTGGCGCGGCAGCACCGCGCCGCGGCGGCCGGACGGCACGCCCGTGTAGTTGTGGGGGTGGGCGGCCAGCAGGGTGGCCGCGACCAGTTGCTCTAGCTGGTGGACGATGAGCTTGTGCGCGGCCAGGTCCGCGTGCTGCGACGTACAGTCCAGCAGATAGTTCATCAGGCAGCGCCAGGCGGGGCATTCGCGCCAGCGGAACCCCAACTGGAAGCGCAGGGGGCGGTTCAGCGCGCAGCCCAGGTGGCCGACCAGGGCGCGTTCCAGCAGCGAGCGGCTTACGCGCAGCATGAACTGGTCGTTGTCGCCGCTCCAGCGCATGGCCAGGTCGTCGTCCGGGCTGACCACCGAGGCGACGTCGGGGGTCGAATCCACCAACTGGGCGCCGCTGCTGATGCGGGCCGACCCCGACAGCGGCATCTGCACCAGGTAGAAGTCGTCGAGCGAGCCGGGCCGGATGTCGACATTGGCGCCGTAGCGCAGGCGGTTCAGCGAGACCTCGCCCAGCGGCTGGTGGTGCATGCGCGCGTCCAGGCGCTGCATCGCGCCCACCACGCCCAGTTGATGCGGCCGCATCACCCGGCCCACCATGGAGCGCGCTTCGTCCAGGTCGCCGGACGCGAACAACTGCTGCGCCGGCAACCCCAGCACCGACTCGATGCGCGGTCCGGCGGGCGGCCAGGTCGTGCTGGTGGCGGGCGGCGTCGGGTTGAGCATGGCGGGGGATTCCTTGCGGGCGTTCACGTTCCCTTGCGGCGCGCGCCGCCATGGCCCCGGATCGCCGGCGTGCGCGGCGGGCTGGCGGCCTCCCGCAAGGGGGCCTTGAAGGCTTCGATAGTAAAGCTGCGCGGGGTCCGGCGGTCTGGTGGAAAACCCGTCCCGGAGCGGGGGTTCCTGTCCGTTTTCCGCATTGCCTATCCGCCGAATGCAGAAAACCGCGGCCGGGGCTGCGGTTTTCTGCGGACGGCTTGGCCGTCGTCAAATGAGCGGGGCGGGACTGGCGTCCGCCCCTCGGCTTCAGTGCATCCTGCCGTAGCGGCCGGCGTTGAAGTCCTGGATGGCTTCGACGATCTCGGCCTGCGAGTTCATCACGAACGGGCCGTAGCCGACCACCGGCTCGTCGATGGGCTCGCCGCTGAGCACCAGGAACATCGCGTCGTTGTTGGCTTCGACGGTGATGTCTTCGCCATCCTGCGAGAACAGCGCCAGTTGCGCGTCGTGGGCGACGGATTCGCCGTTGACCAGCACCGTGCCGCGCAGCACCACCAGCATGCTGTTGCGGCCCGCGGCGATCGGGAAGACCGCCGACTTGCCCGCGGCCAGCTTCACGTCCCACACGTCCATGGGCGTGAAGGTGCGCGCCGGCCCGGCCTGGCCCGCGTAGCTGCCTGCGATCACGCGCAGCGTGCCCGCGTCGTCCGGCAGCGCCACCGCCGGGATGTCCGCATCGCGGATGCCCTGGTAGCCCGGCGCGGCCTTCTTGTCCTTGGCGGGCAGGTTGACCCAGAGCTGCACCATTTCCAGCTCTCCGCCCTTGCGGGTGAAGGCGGGGGAATGGAATTCCTCGTGCAGGATGCCCGAGGCCGCCGTCATCCATTGCACGTCGCCGGGCCCGATCACGCCGCCGTTGCCGGTGGAGTCGCGGTGCTCGACCTCGCCGCTGTAGACGATGGTCACGGTTTCGAAGCCGCGGTGCGGATGCTGCCCCACGCCGCGCGGATGCTCGGCCGGTTCGAACCGGGCCGGGCCGGCGTAGTCCAGCAGCAGGAACGGGCTGGTGTTCCTGCCTTTGTCGTTATAGGAAAACATCGAACGCACCGGAAAGCCGTCGCCCACCCAGTGGGGGCGAGGGCTGGCGTGCAGGCCGAGGATCTTCTTCATGGTCATGTTTCCTGTTGCGCGGCCCCTGCGGGGCCGTTCGTCATACCTATGAAGATAAGGGCGCGGGGCCGCTGGCGGTAGCCCCTGCCATTGATAAGCACTGTTCCATTCATCGGACAGTCCGGCGGGAAGGGAACGGGGCGCCGGTTCGCGTATCCTTGCGGGATGAAAACCGGCACGGACACCGCCCAGGCGAGGCAAAACGATCAGGTTCAGGGCTTTGCCCCGGTGGCGGCGCCCGGCGCGCGCGTCCTGGTGCTGGGGTCCATGCCCGGGGTGGCCTCGCTCAGGCAGGCCAGGTATTACGCCCATCCCCGCAATGCCTTCTGGCCCATCGCGGCCAGCGTTTTCGGCTTCGATGCCGGCCTGGACTACGCTGGCCGGCTGCAAGCGCTGCAGGCATCGGGAGTCGCCTTGTGGGACGTCCTGCAAGCCTGCGAGCGTCCCGGCAGCCTGGACGCCGACATCCGCAACCACACCCTCGTCACCAACGATTTCGCCGCATTCCTGAGCCGCCATCCCGCCATCGTCCGGGTTTGCTTCAATGGCGCCAAGGCCGCCGCGCTCTACCGCCGGCATGTCCTGCCCGGCCTTGCCGTCCGCCTGGAATACCTGGACCTGCCGTCGACCAGCCCCGCCCATGCGGCGGCATTCTATGACGAGAAGCTGGCCGCCTGGGGCAGGGCGTTGAAAATCCAGGATTGACGCGGCGCGCCGCCGCGCGCGTTCCGCCCGGGATCCTAGCGCACGACGGTATCGGCGACCAGATCCAGCCCCTCGGCCGGGAGGCCGATGCCGGACAGCGCGCCGCCCAGGTCTCCCGGCCGGGCGGCCGCCGTGCCTGAACGGCTGACGCGGATCTCCACCCGCAGCTTGCCGGCGCCGGACAACGGCGCGTCGGGCGACATGGCGTTGCTGTCGTCCAGCACGAAATCCCGGGGCAGGTCGGCCGCCTGCATCCGCAGGATGGCCAGCGGCATGCGCGGACCGTCTTGCGGCCGCGCCAGGATGAACACCGTGTCGGTGGGCTGGACCTGGCCGCGCAGCGCGTCGGCGATGCGGGCGCGTCCGCTGATACGCGCGGCGGCGGCCGGGGCGGCGGGCGCCGCCGAGGCCGAGGTCGAGGATGAGACCCGCGCGGGCGGCGATCCCGCCGCCATCGCGCGCGCCTGGGCGATATTGGACTGGATCTGCCGGGCCGCTTCCGAGTCCGGCGGCAGCCGGGCCTGCAGACGTTCCCAGTATGCCTGCGCCTCGGCCGCGTCGCCCCGGCGCAGGGCCATCATGCCCGCCAGCGCCAGGGCCTTGGGCTGGTCCGGCTGCGCGGCCAGGGCCTGCGCCACCGCCGCGATGGAGGCGGCGTCGGGCGCGCCCTGGTTGGCGGACAGCAGGGCGTCGGCCAGGTCGGCCAGCACGGCGGCCTGCCCGGGCACCAGGCGCAGCACCTGCTGGTAGGCGGCGACCGCGTCGGTGTAGCGCCCCAGGGTTTCGTAGGACCGCGCCAGCATGTACCAGCCGTCGGCGTCGTCGGGCTCGGCCCGCAGGCGCTGCGCCAGCGCGTTGATGGCCAGCGCCATGTCGTCGCCCGAGCCGTCCGGGGCTCCCGCATGCGGTTCGACGGGAATGGCGGCGGCGCCCGCCGCCGCGCGCGGATTGCCCAGTTGGCCGTACAGCAGCACCGCGGCCACGGGGATCAGCACGCTGAGCAGGCAGGCGGCCGCCAGGCCCGCCCGCTGCCCGGCCCAGGGCGCGGCGCGCGGGCGGCGCAGTTCCAGATCCTGCAGCAGGTCGCGCTGCAGTTCTTCCTCGGCGCGCGCCCGGGCGGAGGCCGAGAGGCTGCCGTCCTTCAGGTCGCGCCGCAGTTGTTCGCGCTGCGCCAGGTAGAACGCGCGCAGGCTGGCGTCGGCGGCCGGCTCCGCGGCGGGCGCGCGGCGCAGCAGCGGCGGGATCAGGCAGAGCAGGGTCGCCAGCAGCAGGGCCAGTACGGCGAGCCAGAGCGCGGTCATGGGCCGGTATCCAGGTAGCGGGCCGCGCGTTCGCGCTCGTCGGCGGTCAGCGGGGCGCGTGCGCCGGCGCGGCGCTTGACCGTGCGCAGCAGCACGGCGAAGCCCAGCGCCAGCAGGGCGAACGGACCCAGCCACAACAGCCAGGTAATGGGCTTGAAGGGCGGGTCGTAGCGCACGAAGTCGCCATACCTGTCCTCGAAGAAGCGCATGATCTGCGCGTCGGTCCGGCCTTCGGCCAACTGGCCGCGGATCAGGTTGCGCATGTCCTCGGCCAGCGGCGCGTTGGATTCGGCCAGCGTCTGGTTCTGGCACACCAGGCAGCGCAGGCCGTGCGCCAGCCTGTCGGCGCGCTGCTCCTGCTCGGCGGACAGGGCCGGCGCGGCGGGCGCCTGGGCCGGGGCGGACGCCGGGCCCAGCAAGGCCAGCGCCAGGACCGCGGCGGGAAGCAGGGAGGGCAGCCGCCTCATCGCAGCGCCTCGATGGCCGGCAGCACGCGGCTGCGCCAGATTTCCGGCGTGATCAGGCCCAGTTGCTTGTAGCGGATGCGGCCGTCCTTGTCGATCACGAAGGTTTCCGGCACGCCGTAGACGCCGTACTCGATGCCGACGCGGCCGTCCGTGTCGCTGGCCGAGGCGATATAGGGATTGCCGTTGCGCGCCAGCCAGTCGGCGGCGTCTTCCGGCTTGTCCTTGTAGTTCAGGCCGTACAGCGGAACGCCGTGGCGCCGCGACACGTCGCGCAGCACCGGCAGTTCGTCCCGGCACGGCCCGCACCAGGACGCCCATACGTTCAGCAGCCAGACCTGGCCGCGCAGCGCCTGCACCTCCAGTTTCTGGCCGGGCGCCAGCAGCACGGGCAGGCCGATGGCGGGAGCCGGCTTGTCGATCATGGCGGACGGAACGGCCCGCGGATCGCGCGACAATCCCATCGCCAGGAACACGGCCATCGCCAGGAAGGCGGCCAGCGGCAGCAGGTAGCGCAGCATCAGGCGCCCTCCCGCGTCGGCCGCGCGGCAGGCGGCGCGACCGCCTCGCGCGCCCGCGCCTGCGCGTCCTGCGCGCGACGATAGCGCTTGTCGCCGGCCGCCAGCAGCCCGCCCAGCGCCATCAGGATGCAGCCCGACCAGATCCAGGTCATGAAGGGCTTGACCTGCAGGCGCACCGTCCAGGCGTTGCCGCCCACCGGCTCGCCCAGCGCCACGAAAAGGTCGCGGGTGAAACCGCTGTCGATGTCCGCCTGGCTCAGCGCCATGTCCTGCACGGTATAGAGGCGTTTCTCCGGATACAGGACGGTCACCGGCCTGCCGCCGCGCGTGACCGGGAAGACGGCGCGCTGCGCCGTGTAGTTGGGGCCGGCGGCCGGCCCCACGCTGGCGAAGGTGAACCGGTAGCCGCCGGCTTCGCGCGTGTCGCCGATTTCCAGCCGCAGTTCCTGCTTGACCTCGTAGCCGTTGGCCAGCGTGACGCCCGCGATGAAGATGCCCACGCCGGCGTGCGCCAGCAGCATGCCGTACCAGGCGCGCGGCTGGCGGCCCAGGCGGCGCAGCCAGTTGCCGTCGCTGTCGGTCAGGCGCTGCCAGGCATGGGCGGCGGTGCTGGCGACCGACCACGCCGCCAGCCACAGCCCCAGGATGACCATGGGCGAACCCAGGCGCGCCGGGCCCGGCATGGCCAGCGGCAGCAGCACGGCCGTGGCCACGCTGACGGCGAAGGCGGCGCGCAGGCGGCGGCCCAGGTCCGGCAGTTCCGCCTGCTTCCAGCGAGCGGCCGGCCCGACGCCCATCAGGAAGATGGCGGGCGTCATCAGCGGCACGAACACGGCTTCGAAGTAGGGCGGGCCGATGGAGATCTTGCCCCATTCCAGCACGTCCAGCACCACCGGGTACAGCGTGCCCAGCAGCACCGAACCCGCCGCCACGGCCAGCACCACGTTGTTGGACAGCAGCAGCGATTCGCGCGACAGCAGCGAGAAGCCGCCGCCCAGGCCCACCGTCGGCGCGCGCCAGGCGTACAGGGCCAGCGATCCGCCCACGATCGCCGTCATGAAGGCGAGTATGTACAGCCCGCGCCCCGGGTCCACCGCGAAGGCGTGCACCGAGGTCAGCACGCCGGAGCGCACCAGGAAGGTTCCCAGGATACTGAGCGAAAACGCGCAGATGGCCAGCAGCACCGTCCAGCTTCGGAACGCGCCGCGCCGCTCGGTCACGATCAGCGAATGGATCAGGGCGGTGCCCGCCAGCCAGGGCATGAACGACGCGTTCTCCACCGGGTCCCAGAACCACCAGCCGCCCCAGCCCAGCACGTAGTACGCCCAGGCGCTGCCCAGCAGGATGCCGACGGTCAGGAAGGTCCAGGCGGCCAGCGTCCACGGGCGTACCCAGCGCGCCCACATGGCGTCCAGTTCGCCCGACAGCAGCGCGGCGATGGCGAAGGCGAACGCCACCGAAAAGCCCACGTAGCCCATGTACAGCATCGGCGGATGCACGATCATGCCGGGGTCCTGCAGCAGCGGATTCAGGTCGCGTCCGGCCATGGCTGGCGGCATCAGGCGTTCGAAGGGATTGGACTGGAACAGCAGGAACAGCAGAAAGCCCACGCTGATCCAGCCCATCACCGCCAGCACCCGGCCGACGAAAGGCAGCGGCAGCCGCCGGCTGCACAGCGCCACGGCCAGGGTCCAGGCGGTCAGCAGGTACAGCCACAGCAGCAGCGATCCTTCGTGCCCGCCCCAGACCGCGGCGAACCGGTAGGCGGCGGGCAGGTCCGCATGCGAATTGGCCGCCACGTAGAGCACCGAGAAATCGTTGTCCACGAACGACCAGGCCAGGCAGAAGAAGGCCACCGTGGCCAGGCCGAACTGCCCGACGGCGGCGGGCCGCGCCAGCCGCAGGCCCGGCTGCCAGCCGGTGGCCGCGCCGATCAGCGGCAGGATGCCTTGCGCCAGCGCCACCAGCAGCGCCAGGATCAGGCTGAACAGGCCGATCTCGGGAATCATCGCGCCTCCGCCCGCATGGCGTTGGCGGGCGCGCCGCCGGCGCGCTTGAGCGCGTCCGCGGCTTCGGGCGGCATGTAGTTCTCGTCGTGCTTGGCCAGCACCTCGGTCGCGCGGAACACGCCGTCCGGCCCCAGCTTGCCCGCCACCACCACGCCCTTGCCCTCGCGGAACAGGTCGGGCAGCAGGCCCTGGTACGTCACCGGCACCGTGTTTGCCGTGTCCGTCACCATGAAGCGCAGCGTCAGCCCGTCGGCCTCGCGGCGCAGCGATCCTTGCTCCACCAGCCCGCCGACGCGGAAGCTGCCGCTGCCGGGCGCTTCCTTGGCCATGACCTGCGTGGGGCTGAAGAAGAACACCAGGTTGGATTGCAGCGCGTTCAGCACCAGCGCGGCGGCCAGGGCCAGCAGCCCCAGGCCGCCGGCGATGGCCAGCGCGCGGCGCTTGCGCGGGCTCATGGCCGCGCTCCGTCGGCCCGGCCGGCGGCGCCGTCGCCGGG
>NZ_UFQC01000096.1 GCF_900496975.1 Achromobacter veterisilvae | reverse complement strand
GTAGATTCTATGGTTTCACGCAAGCCTGCTTGGCCAGGAAGAGTTCTTGGTCGAAGGGTTTGCGTGATTTCCATACGCCGAAGGCGATGCGCAAGAGCTTTCTGGCAATGATGTTCAAGGCTTGGGTGGTTGCCCAGCCTTTGGCGAGCAATGCCTGATACATGGGTTTGAAGGTGATTGATCTGGCAGCGGCAGTGGCGGCGTTGTAGGCGAGACTGCGCAGGATGGCATCGCCCTGCTTACTGAGCTTTCTCATGCCTTTGTAGGCACCGGATTCCTTGGGTCTGGGATCAAGTCCGGCATAGGCCACCACGGCATCGGAACCGGTAAACGGTATGCGAGCGAAGGTGGTCACCAGGGCCGTTGCCGTCAGGTTGCCCACGCCGACGATGCTGGTAAGCAGCTTGAAGTCTTGCGCCAGGGCGGGTTCGGCCTGGATCTCGGCGAGCATCTGGTCTTCAAGGGAATTGGCCAGTTCCGTCAGGGCATCGAGCACCTTCTGCACCTGAGCCTGGGCGTGGACTTGATGGTGTCGCTCGCTGGACAGGCGCAGTTGGGTTCGGGTGACCACGGCCATCTTGCGCAAGCGCAGTATCTTGCGCAAGCGTTCGATGTGTTGCGCACTGGGTTGATACGGGTGCAGACGTTCATGCTCGGAGGCGATGAAGCGGGCGATCATGATGGCGTCGAGCCGATCGGTCTTGCCCCGCTGGCCCAGGGATTTGGCGTAGTGGTGCAGCGCCTTGGGGTTGAGGACATAGACCTTCAGCCCCCGCTCGTAGGCCAGGTCAGCCAACATGCGCTCGTAGCCGCCGGTGGACTCCATGGCAAGCACGCTGCCTTGCGGCAAGGTTTGCAGCCATTTGCTCAGACTGGCGGGCGTGTTCTTGAGGATTTGGGTGACGGGTTTGGCACGGCCATGATCGGCCACGACGACCTCGGACTTACCCACATCTGCGCCGAAGAAAGAAACCGCGATTTGCATCTGTAGAACCCTTGCGATAGCGTTATGCCTGCTGGGGAAGCCGCGCCCGATGCGTTACCTTGCGATCAATCGGCGGTCTTGGCCGCTAGATTCTTAATCGACGTGTTTGGGCGGGGTGGGATATCTACCGACGTCAGTCCGCGCGAACGGCTGATGGATGGGTGTGTCCCGATCCCCAGCTCCCACTGAACACATTTCGGTGGGGGCTACAGAACCATACAAGGATGGGTG
>NZ_UFQC01000058.1 GCF_900496975.1 Achromobacter veterisilvae | reverse complement strand
GGGGCGCGCCGCCCGCCCGGCCCCGCCGGCGCGGGCGCCCCCGGCCTTCCGCGCCCTACGAGACAACAGGATTTCCCCATGCAGTCATTGCGCAGAAAATGGCAGTCCCTGCCGCGCGGCGTGGTGGTGCTGATCACGGCCCTGGCCATCTACGTGCCGCTGTCGTTCATCATCGTCCAGAGCTTTCTCTCCGCGCCGTTCTTTTCCCCGTCCAAGACCTTCAGCCTGGACGCGTTCCGCTTCATCTTCGCGGACCCCGATTTCTACAAGGCCCTGAAAAGCGGCTTCATCCTGGCCTTCGGCCTGGCCATCATCGCCATCCCGCTGGGCGGCATGCTGGCGTTCCTGATGATCCGCACCGACCTGCCGGGCCGCCGCTGGATCGAACCCCTGATCCTGGTGCCCGTGTTCGTGTCGCCGATGGTGCTGGGCTTCGGCTACGTGGTGGCCGCCGGCCCCGTGGGCTTTTTCTCGACCTGGGCGCAGAACATCCTGGGCTTCGTTCCCTGGAACGTCTATTCGCTGACCAGCATCGTCATCATCGCCGGCCTGACGCACGTGCCGCACGCCTACCTGTACATCTCGTCGGCGCTGCGCAGCATGGGGTCGGACGTGGAAGAAGCCGCCCGCGTGGCCGGCGCCACGCCGCTGCGCGTGATGGTGTCGGTCAGCCTGCCGATGGTGCGCCCGGCCATGCTGTACGCCACCGTGCTGCTGTTCTTCCTGGGCCTGGAAGTGTTCGGCCTGGTGCTGGTGCTGGGCGACCCGGAAGGCAACCTGGTGCTGGCCACGTACCTCTACAAGCTCACCAACAAGCTGGGCATCCCGTCCTACCACCTGATGGCCGCCGTGGCCGTGGTGCTGATCTGCATGACGATCCCGCTGGTGATGCTGCAGCGCCGCCTGATGCGCAGCGCCAACCGCTTCGTCACCGTCAAGGGCAAGGCCTCGCGCGCGCGGCCCCTGCCGCTGGGCAAGTGGCGCTGGGTGGCGGGCGCCGTGGTGGCGTTCTGGCTGCTGGTGACCATCGTGGTGCCGCTGATGGGCGTGCTGCTGCGCGCCTTCGTGTCCAACTGGGGCATGGGGGTGTCGCTGCTGGACGTCCTGTCGCTGGACGCGTTCCGGACGGTGTTCGCGCAGCCCAACCTGCTGCGCGCCATCGTGAACTCGGTGGCCATCGGCGTGTTCGGCGGCGCGCTGGCGGTGATGTGCTACATGTTCGTGGGCCTGGCCATGCACCGCAAGCCCGACAACGTCACCCGCTTCATGGACTACAGCGTGCTGGTGCCGCGCGCGGTGCCGGGCCTGCTGGCCGGCCTGGCGTTCCTGTGGGTCTTCCTGTTCGTGCCGATGTGGCTGGACAACGCGCTGGACGTGGACGAAAACGGCTGGCTGTCGGCCCTGCCCTTCGCCGAATGGCTGCGCGAGAACTTCATCGAATGGCTGCGCGCCATGCGCAGCACCATCTTCAGCGTGTGGCTGGCCTATACGGTGGTGTGGATGGCCTATGGCCTGCGGCTCATCTCCTCGACCCTGCTGCAGGTCGGCCCCGAGCTGGAAGAGGCCGCCCGCAGCGCGGGCGCCCGCCGCGGCCAGGTCACCCGCCACGTCACCGTGCCGCTGGCCAAATACGGCCTGATCGGTTCCTGGCTGCTGATGTTCCTGATCTTCGAGCGCGAATACTCCACCGGCGTGTACCTGCTGTCGCCGGGCACCGAGACCATCGGGTCCATGCTGGTGTCGCTGTGGGCCTCGGGCGCCATCGACATCGTGGCCGCGCTTTCCTTCATCAATATCGTTCTGGTCGTGATCGGCCTGGGCGTCGCCCTGCGATTCGGAGTCAAACTTCATGATTGAGCTTTCTGTTGAAGACCTGCACCTGGACTACGGCGACAATCCGGTGCTCAAGGGCGTGTCGATGCAACTGCGCCAGGGCGAGGTGGTCTCCTTGCTGGGCCCCTCGGGCAGCGGCAAGACCACGCTGCTGCGCGCCGTGGCCGGCCTGGAAGGCCCCAAGCGCGGCCGCATCACCATCGGCGACCGCGTGGTCTACGACGGCGCGGCCCGGCAGGAGATCCCGGCCGAAGAGCGCAACCTGGGCCTGGTGTTCCAGTCCTACGCGCTGTGGCCGCACAAGACCGTGTTCGAAAACGTGGCCTACCCGCTCAAGCTGCGCAAGACGCCCGGCGCCGAAGTGCGCGAGCGCGTGCAGGCCGTGCTGGACCAACTGGGCCTGGGCAAGCTGGGCCAGCGCCATCCGCACGCGCTGTCCGGCGGCCAGCAGCAGCGCGTGGCCATCGGCCGCGCCCTGGTGTACAGCCCGCCCGTCATCCTGCTGGACGAGCCGCTGTCCAACCTGGACGCCAAGCTGCGCGAAGAGGCCCGCGCCTTCCTGCGCGAGCTGATCATCCGCCTGGGCCTGTCGGCCTTGATGGTGACGCATGACCAGAGCGAAGCCATGGCCATTTCGGACCGCATCCTGCTGCTGAACAACGGCAAGATCGAACAGCAGGGCACGCCGCAGGAAATGTACGGCACGCCGTCCACGCTGTTCACCGCCGAGTTCATGGGCAGCAACAACCGCCTGGACGGCAAGGTGACCGAACTGCGCGACGGCCAGGCCCGCATCGAGGGCCGCGGCTGGTCGCTGTGGGGCAAGGCCAGCGCCGGCGTGGCCCAGGGCCAGGACGCCACCGCGGTCATCCGGGTGGAGCAGGTGCGCCTGGCGGACGATCCCGACGGCAACCACCTGGACATGCCGCTCCTGACCAGCATGTACCTGGGCGACCGCTGGGAATACCTGTTCCGCACGCCGGACGCCGACCCGGCCCATACCCTGGCCCTGCGCGCCTACGGGCCGGAAGGCCGCGAACCCGGCCCCTGCCGGCTGGCGCTGCCGGCTGGCAAGGTCTGGGTGTTCCCCCGGACGCCGGCCTGATCCGTCCCCAAGACACCGGCCGGGGCTGTTGCCGGCCCGGCCGGCGCGCGCGGCGGACCTGGACTCGCTCTACAATGCGCTGGTGCAACGCCTTGCTGATACCCCCTCTCCGCTGAGCCGTTACCTCCGGTGGCTGGGCGCGCCCGCCCAGCACTACCTGCGCATCGGCATCGCGATATCGCTGTTGGTGCACGCCGGCGCCCTGGCGTGGCGCTTCGGCTCGTCCGCGCCCGCCCGCGCCCCGGTCACCAGCCTGGAGATCGTGCTGCTCAACGCCCGCAGCGAGACGCCGCCCGACAACCCCCGCGCGCAGGCCCAGAACCAGATGAGCGGCGGCGGCAACGCCGAGCACGGCCTGTCCACCACCCCATTGCCCCGCACCGGCGAATCGGCCGAGACCATCGTGCTGGAGGCCATGCGCCGCCGCCAGGTGCAGCTCGAAGCCGAACAGACCCGCCTGATGACCCAGTTGCGCTCGGCGGACAAGGCCGGCGCGGAACGCGAGGCCGTCAACCCCTGGCCGGACGGCGCCGACCCCGGCCAAGACGCCGAGGACCAGGCCAGCGTCATCCAGAGCGCCCAGGTGGCCGCGCTGGCGGCCCGGGTGCAGCAGTACAGCGCCGAGCCCCGCAAGCAGTTCGTGGCGCCGTCGGCCGAAGCCTCGCGCTACGCCGCCTACCTGGACGCCTGGCGCGCCCGGATCGAAACGGTCGGCACCCAGCATTACCCGGACGAAGCGCGCGGGCGCATCTACGGCTCGCTGCGCATCACGGTGTCGGTGCGCGCCGACGGCAGCATCGCCAACGTCGAGATCGACCAGCCCTCGCCGCACGCCGTGCTGAACCAGGCCGCCCGCCGCATCGTCCAGTTGGCCGCGCCCTTCCCCCCGTTCCCGCCCGACATCGCGCGCGACACCGACGTGCTGGTCATCACCCGCACCTGGCATTTCGTCAACGACACCCTGGAAACCCAAGCCCCATGACCGAGGCGTCCCCTCTTGCCCGATATGCCGTCATCGGCAACCCCATTGCGCACAGCCGCTCGCCTCAGATCCACGCCATGTTCTCCCGGCAGACCGGCAAGCCGCTGCGCTATGACCGGCTGCTGGCCCCGGTGGACGGCTTCGCCGAGGCGGTGGCCGCCTTCGTGGCCGACGGCGGGGTCGGCCTGAACGTCACGGTGCCTTTCAAGCTGGACGCCTACGCCCTGGCCGCCGGCCGCCTGTCGTCCCGCGCCCGGCTGGCCGGCGCGGTCAACACCCTGTCCTGGCGCGATGGCGCCTGGCACGGCTGCAACACCGACGGGGTGGGCCTGGTCTCCGACCTGCTGCGCCTGGGCGTGCGCCTGGGCGGCGCGTCCGTGCTGCTGGCGGGCGCGGGCGGCGCGGCCCGCGGCGTGCTGCAACCGCTGGCCGAGGCCGGCTGCGCGCGCATCCACATCGTCAACCGCACCGCCGCCCGCGCGCAGGCGCTGGCGGGCGCCTGGCGCGACAGCGGCGTATCGCCGCGGACCGAGGTCACGGCGGGCGGCCTGGCGGATGCCGCCACGCCCGGCGGCTGGAACCTGGTGATCAACGCCACCGCCAGCGGGCTGCAGGACGCCGCCCCCGACCTGCCCGCGGGCCTGTACGCCCCCGGGGCGGCCGGCTACGACATGATGTACGGCGCCCGGCCCACCGCGTTCATGAAGCAGGCCGAGGCCGACGGCGCCGCGCTGACGGCGGACGGCCTGGGCATGCTGGTGGGCCAGGCGGCCGAGAGCTTCTTCATCTGGCACGGCCTGCGGCCCGACCCCGCGCCCGTCCTCGCCGCGCTGCGCGAGGATCTCGCGGCCGGCCGCTGAGCGGCATGGCGACGCGCAAGGGCCGTTCCTGGTTCCGGATCGTCACCGGCGCGCTGATGGCGCTGATATGCCTCGTCCTGCTCTACCAATTCTGGCTGTTCGCCCAGGTCGTCTGGTACAACTACCGGGACCCGGGCAGCAGCGCGGTCATGCGCGAAGAGCTGTCCCGCCTGCGCGAGGGCAATCCCGCCCTGGAACTGAAGTACGAATGGGTGCCCTACGACAAGATCAACCGCACGCTCAAGCGCGCGGTGGTGGCGTCCGAGGACTCCAACTTCACCGGGCACGACGGCGTCGAATGGGACGCCATCCGCAAGGCCTGGGAGTACAACCAGAAACAGCAGGAAGCGGGCCGCAGCAAAATGCGCGGCGGCTCCACCATCACCCAGCAACTGGCCAAAAACCTGTTCCTGTCCAGTTCCCGCAGCTACGTCCGCAAGGGGCAGGAACTCGTCCTCACCTACATGATCGAACACGTCATGAGCAAGGAGCGGATCCTGGAACTGTATCTGAACGTGGCGGAATGGGGCGTGGGCGTATTCGGCGCCGAGGCCGCCGCCAGGCACTATTTCAATACCTCCGCCGCCGGCCTGGGGGCCAGCCAGTCGGCCCGGCTGGCGGCCATGCTGCCCAACCCGCGCTTCTACGACACCCACCGCAATTCCCGCTACCTGAACTCCCGGGTCGGCGTCCTGACGCGCCGGATGCAGATGGTGGACATCCCCTGATACGGAAGCCGGGCGTCCGCGACCATCCGGGTCCGGACCCGGACGGCAGGATTTGTTAAGCTTTCACGTTTACGCGCACCCCCTTTCCTACATGCGTACCGCACGTCGCTACCTGGCCCGCGAGATCTATCGCTCTTGCGCAGTGGTCCTTATGGCCCTGCTGGGCCTTTTCACGTTCTTCGCGCTGGTGGACGACCTGGATAACGTGGGCGACAAGTTCTCCATGATGGCCCTGCTTTACATGCAGGCGCTGGCGATCCCCACCCGCCTGTACGACCTCCTGCCCATCGGCCTGCTGATCGGCGCCATCCTGGCTCTGGCCGGGCTCGCCCAGCGCAACGAACTGGTCATCCTGCGGGTGTCGGGCGTCAGCGGCATGAAACTGCTGCGCATGCTCTGGGTCGTGACGATCCCGCTCATGATCGGCGCGGGCCTGCTGTCCGAATACGTCACGCCCTGGGCCGAAATCAAGTCCGGCGAAGCCAACCTGGTGTTCCGCGGCAAGGCCGGCGGCGACCGCCTCAAGAGCGGATACTGGTTCAAGGAACCCACCGCCAACGGCGGCACCCGCATCATCAATATCGGCGAACTCAAGGGCGACGGCCAGGTCAATGCCGTGACCCTCTACGAATTCAAGAAGGACCTGACGCTGTCGGTCCTGTCGACCGCCCCGTCCGGCGTCTTCACGCACGGCGATCTGGTGCTGAAGAACGTCTCCGAAACCCGGCTGGACGACGAAGCGGCCGAGGCCCTGGCCAATGCGCGCCCCCCGAAGAATCCGCCCGCCACGGTCGTGAAGGTGCCCGAGCGCCAGGTGGACACCACGCTCAGCGCCGAACGCCTGCTGGCCCGCGTGCTGACCCCTGAACGCATGTCCATCGTTACCCTGCTGGACTATGTGGATTATTTGCGCAACAACCAACTGCAATATGGTCGACAGGTCGTCGCCTTGTGGCGCAAACTGGCATATCCGTTCACCCTGCTGGTCATGATCACCATCGCCGCCCCCATCGGCCTGATGCAGACTCGCCGCGGCGGCGTGGGGGCCAAGGTATTCCTGGGCATCCTGCTCGGCGTGGCCTTCTTCATGCTCAACCAGTTGGCCCTGAACGTAGGCATGCTGGGCAAGTGGCCGCCCTGGCTGACCGCGCTGGGCCCGAACCTCGGCGCGGTGATCCTGGCGCTGGGCGCCATGAGCTACATGGAATACCGCCACACCATCACCCGCATCGTCCAACAACGTTGGCCTTGGAGCAAGAGTCCCGCATGAACGGCAGTATCTGGATGATCGGCGACGTGCAGGGTTGCTGCTCGCCGCTGGATCGCTTGCTGTCCCACCCCGACCTGGTCGGCGACCCCCAGTCGCGCTTCTGGTTCGCCGGGGACCTGGTCAACCGCGGCCCCGAATCGCTGGAAACCCTGCGCCGCATCATCGACCTGGGCGACCGCGCGACCTCGGTGCTCGGCAACCACGACCTGCACCTGCTGGCGGCCGCCGCCGGCGTGCGCAAGCCGTCCAAGTCGGACACGCTCGACGCGATCCTGCGGGCGCCGGACGCGGCCGACCTGATCGACTGGCTGCGGTTCCGCCCGCTCGCGCATTTCGAACAGAACCATCTGCTGGTCCACGCCGGCACGCTGGCCAAATGGGACGTCGCCAAGACGCTGGCCCTGGCCGGCGAGGTTCAGGACGCCCTGCGCGGCCCGAACTGGCAGAAGGCGCTGCAGAAGATGTACGGCAACGAGCCCGCCACCTGGAAGGAAGACCACAAGGGCGGCAAGCGGATGCGGGTCATCATCAATGCGCTGACGCGCATCCGGCTGTGCACGCCCAACGGCCACATGGAATTCGCCACCAAGGTAACGCCGGGCGCGTGGCCCCCCGGGCTGGTGCCCTGGTTCGACGTGCCCAACCGCGCGACCCAGAACGTCACCACCGTGTTCGGGCACTGGTCGACGCTGGGCCTGCTGCAGCGGCCGGACGTGATCTGCCTGGATACGGGATGCGTCTGGGGGGGATCGCTGACGGCGCTGCGCCTGCAGGACCGGAAACTGGTGCAGGTGAAGTGCTCGCAGTTCCAGAATCCGCTGTCCGAGTAAGCGCGGGGCAGGCCCCGCGGGTTGGAAGCCGCCGTCAGCGCGCCTTCGGAACCAGGATCGAATCCACTCCGTAAATCGAGCCTTTCCGGGATGCCGCGCTCGCTCGCAGAATGCCCAGCGCCGCTTGCGTGGCTTCGCTGACGGGAGCCAGCAGCGCGCTCATCAGCTTGGTCACCAATTCGTTCGCGTGGAAGGTCACGAGCGGGTCGCGCAAGGTGGGATGGCGTTCGCGCACGTTGTGGTCCACGTCCGCCAGGACATGGAACATCTCGCGCAGCCCCATCATGATGCGCAGGTGCAGGATATCCGCGGGCACGCCGAGCGGCATGCGCCGCAGCAGCAGATAGCAGCGCGTGATGCTGCGGCGATTGCGCCGCGGCACCACCTCCCAGCCGTCGAGCCGCGGCAGGCGGTTGATCGCGGAGAGAAAGCGCACATAGTGGTTGTCCTCGGCATCGCTCAGCATGGTCTCCGCCAGCGGCCATACCGCCAGGCGCAGGACCTCCTCCAGGCTCGGCGGATTCCCGCCGCGCGCCAGCAGGGCGTCGAGCATGCTGCCGCGCCGCCGCTCAACCGCGGGCGAGCGGTAGTCGAAAATGGCGGCGATCACGCCTTCCAGCGAGCCGAAATGATAGTGGACCGCCGAAAGGTTGCGGGCGCCGGCCTCCGCGTTGATGCGGCGCATCGATACCTGGCCCAGGCCTTCTTCCGCGATCAGCCGCTCCGCCGTCAGCAGCAGGCGTTCACGGGTTTTCATGGTCTTTTCCGGCTTCGCCGGCTTGGCATCCTGTTGGCCTGTTGCGGTACGCCTTCCCACGGTCTTGTCCTCGCGCTCGATTCAACGCTGCGAGTGTATCCGGCAACAGAGTCCGAGGAATTCATTCTTTTCCTGCGGAATACCCTCCATCCACGACCAGATTGCTCCCCGTGGCGAAGCTGGCCTCATCGCTCAGCAGAAACAGAACGGCATGCGCGATCTCCCGGTCCCGCCCCAGGCGCCCCATGGGGTGCAGCCGCAGCAAGGCTTGCCGCCTGTCGTCCGGCATCGCGGCCAGCAAGGGAGTATCGACAAAGCCGGGGCTGACGGAATTGATGCGTACCTGAAAGGGCGCCGCCTCCATGGCCAGGGCCCGGGTGAGATTGACCACGCCCCCCTTGGAGGCGCAATAGGCCGATGCGCCCGGGCGCCCCGACGATGCGAGCACCGAGGCGCAGTTCACGATACTGCCGTGCCCCTGGGCGAACATCGCGCGCATGGCGGCCTTGGCGACGCGGAAGACTCCATGCAGATTGACGTCGAGCACCCGCAGATAGTCTTCGTCGCGGACATCGACCGCGGGGCCTCCCCTGGCAATCCCGGCATTGTTGAACACGCCATGCACCGCATTCCAGGTGGCGGCAAGCTCGCGGAAAAGCGCGTCGACACTGTCCGCCGAGGTGACATCGGCCGCAATGAATCGCGCGGTGTTCAAAAGCGGGTCCGCGGCCTGTGCCGCCTTCAGGCTGTTTTCAGCGGCGGCGAGGTCGGCAATGACGACCCGGGCGCCTTCCTCGAGGCAGCGGCGGGCCGTGGCCAGCCCGATGCCGCTGGCCCCGCCGGTGACAACGACATTCTTGTTGGCCATGCGCATGAAACCGCTCCGCTGAAAGATCCCGGCCCGCCGCTCAGCGCCCCTCGACGGGCGGCTGGTCCAACGCAAAGCGCAGCCACCTGCCGGCCTGGCGCAATGCATCCATCGCGGCATCGACGTGATCGGCCCAATGCAGGAAAGCATGGTTGAGGCTGGGATAGCGGGTCAGCGTGGTCGCCACGCCGGCGGCGGCCAGCGCGGCCGCATAGGCCTCGCCCTCGTCCCGAAGGATGTCGTATCCGGCCGTCGCGATATGCGCCGGCGGCAGGCCGTGCAGCCCGGGGGCCCGGATGGGCGAAGCGTGCGGATGCGGCCAGTGCCCTTCGCTGGGCAGGTACAGGTCGCGAAACCAGCGCATGGTGTCCGCCGTCAGGCCAACGCCCTTTGCATGGTCGGACCATGACGGCCAGACGGACTCGCCTCCCGCGCAATCGACGACCGGGTAGAACAGTAGCTGCGCCCGCAGCGCGGGACCCGCCTCATCGCGCGCGCGCAGCGCGGTGACGGTGGCCAGATTGCCCCCGGCGCTATCGCCGGCGACAGCCAGCCTGGCGGGGTCGGCGCCGAAGGCCGCGGCCTCGCGGGCCACCCATTGCAGCGCGGCCATCGCATCGTTCAGGGCGGCGGGAAACGGATGCTCCGGCGCCAGGCGGTAGTCCACCGAGACAATGCCGCTGCCGCTGAGTTCGCACAGCCGGCGGCAGATTCCGTCGTGCGTCTGCAGCCCCATCAGCACGAACCCGCCGCCATGGAAGTACAGGGTCACGGGGCAGGGAGCCGGCGTCTCGGGAAGATAGATCCGGGCGGGCAGGTCTCCCGCCGGGCCGGGTATCGACACATCCAGCACCTGGCGCACACGCGCCGCCGCGGCCACGGCCTCGGCGGCGGCGCCATACCGCGCCGCGACCAGCTCGCGGGCGGTTTGCGGCGGCAAGGTGTGCGGCGCGGGCTGCGCCTCCGCCAGCCGCACCAGCTCCGCGAGCCAAGGGTCCAACGCAACGGTCTTCGGTTTTCCTGCAATCATGGCATTCGCTTCCTAGGCCAGGTCCTGGGCGGCAGCCTCGCGGCTGGAAAGGGTCCGCGACGCGGACCGCGGGCCGCCGCCATAGACCAGCGCCCCATCGTTCAGGCTGGCGGCGGGCAGTTCTTCGCTGTCGCGCCAGTAGTCCTGCGTGTGCTGCCATGGCGATTGGCTGCCCTGGCGCGGCATGCGGTCCATGACGCGCGTCAGATAGCCGGGATTGAAGCTGGATGGCTCGACCCAGGGCAACATCTGCATGCCGGCATCCTCCGGCCGCAGGCGGGGCACCACCCGCGTGGCCTGTTGCTGGTCCATATGCGCCAGCAGCCGGCAGAAGAAGTCGCCCAGCAGGTCCACCCGCAGCGTCCAACTGGCCCGGAAATACCCGAAGACCCAGAGCAGATTGGGAACGCCGGTGAACATCGCCCCGCGGTACATCACCGTCTGGGAAAAATCGACCGGCCGGCCGTCGACGGTGAACGCAATGCCGCCCATCACCGCCAGTTCCAGGCCGGTGGCCGCCACCACGATGTCGGCCTTCAGCAGATCGCCCGATTTCACGCGCACGCCGTCCGCCTCGAAGCGCGCGATCTCGTCCGTGACGACGGAGGCGTCGCCCGAGCGCATGGCCTTGAACAGGTCGCCGTCCGGCACGAAGGCGATCCGCTGGCGCCAGGGCAGGTACCGCGGCGTGAAATGTCTGTCCACCATCTCCTGCGAGCCCAGGTGCTCCAGCACGCCCGCCAGCAGGCGCTCGCGCAGTTCCTCCGGCGATGAAAACGCCGCGTCCACCACATCCTGCTGTTCCTTGAGCAGCTTGCGGCGCACGATCTCGTGCACCCATTCTTCCGGAATGGACAGGCCGCGCAGCATGTCCGCCAGTTCATTGGCGTTGCGCCCGGTCTTGAAGTAGGTCGGCGAGCGCTGCAGCATCGTCACGTGCGCGCAGCGCCCGGCAATCGCGGGGATGACGGTCGCCGCCGTGGCGCCGGAACCGATGAGGACCACGCGCTTGCCGCCGATGTCCAGGTCCTCGGGCCACTGCTGCGGATGGATGAGGGTTCCCCGGTAGTCCGCCATGCCGGGCCACTCCGGGATATAGCCCTTGTCGTGGTGGTAGTAGCCCTGCCCCATCCACAGAAACCGGGCGTGGACGATGAAGGGCTCTTGCGTATCGGTGCGCACGCCTTTCACGGTCCACCGCGCGTCCTGCGTGGACCAGGACGCGCTCAACACCCTGTGCTTGTAGCGGATGTGCCGGTCCAGGCCGTTCTCCTGGACGACCTCGCCCAGGTATTTCAGGATTTCCTCCGCGGTGGCGATCGGCGCCCCCACCCAGGGCTTGAAGCGGTAGCCGAAGGTATAGAGCTCGCTGTCCGAGCGTATGCCGGGGTAGCGGTGCGTCCACCACGTGCCGCCGAAGCTGTCCTGCTCATCGAGGATGGCAAAACTGCGGCGAGGCGATTGCTGGCGCAGGTGGTAGGCGCCGCCGATGCCGGAGATGCCCGCGCCGATGAAGAGCACATCGAAGCACTCCGCCGTGGAAGCGGCGCGGTCGCTGCATGCGTGGGGGATGGAAGACATGGACGCTCCTGGCGGGAATGAAGGATTCGGGGGAATGGCTACAGGTCGAACACGATGACGGAGCGGGTCGCCTCGCCGCGGCGCAGCGCCTCGAACCCTTCGTTGATCTGTTCCAGCGGTATCCGGCGCGAGACGAGCTCGTCGATCTTGAGCCGCCCCTGCAGGTAGAGCTCGACCAGCGCCGGGATGTCCTCGGGAGGCCGCACCGAGCCGAGCATGGAGCCGCGCAACTGCTTTTCCTGCAGCAGGTCCATGCCGGCGACGCTTACCTTGGCGCCCGGGCCGAATATCCCCAGGATGGTGGCCACCCCGCCCGGCTTCAGCATGGCCCAGCACTGCTCGACGGTGGCCGGCAAGCCTATGCACTCGAACGCATAGTCCACCCCGCCGCCGGTCAGTTGCCGGACCCGTTCCACCGCATCGCCGCCGGAGGCATCGACGAGGTCGGTGGCCCCGAACAGCTTCGCCTGCTCCAATTTGTGCGGCAGGCGGTCGATCGCGATGATTCTTGTCGCACCGGCGATCTGCGCGCCATTGATCGCGGCCAGCCCGATACCGCCGCAGCCGATGACGGCCACACTGGCGCCCGCGCGCACCTGCGCCGTGCGGAATACCGCGCCGGTGCCGGTCGTCAGCGCGCAGCCCAGCAAGGCGGCGCGGTCCAGAGGCATTTCCTTGACGATGCGGACCAGGGTGCTGCGGTGCACCAGCATCTTCTCGGCAAAGCCCGACAGGTTGTAGACCTGGCTGACGGGCGCGCCAGCCGCGCGCAGGCGCCTGGCCTGCCCCGGCGGCTGCTTGACGCTCGTATCCTGGCACAGCACCAGCCTGCCCGCGATGCAATGCGGGCAATGGCCGCAGAACGCCGCCAGCGTGCCCACCACGTGATCGCCCGGCAGCAGATCGTGCACGCCGGAGCCGACCGCCTCGACCACGCCCGAGACCTCGTGGCCCAGCACCGCCGGCAGCGGCAGGTTGGGCCGGATGCCCTCCTGCATGTGGATGTCGCTGTGGCAAATGCCCACGGCGGCGGTCCGCACCAAAACTTCGTCGGGCCCCGGCGGCGCCAGTTCGATGTCACGGATGACGAAGGGCTCGTTGAATTTTTCCAGAACTGCGGCTTTCATAGCGCGACTCCTTTTGAAATCACGTGCGGATCAGGCGGTAGGCATCGATGATCCATGCCTTGTCGCCCTGGATCTGGCTGCGGAACTTTTCGGGGTCGTCTTCGACGTCCACCTCCTGCCCGGTGCCCTCGAATCGTTCCCGCACCTCCGGCAGCCGCGCCACGCGCCCCAGCATGCTGGACAGCCGCTGCACGATCTCGGGCGGCATGCCCACGCGGGCCACGTAGCCTCCCCAGTAGCGCAGGGGATCCACCTCGATTCCGGCCTCCCGCAGGGTAGGCACCTCGGGAAAATCAGACCAGCGCTGCGGATCGAATATCGCCAGCGCCTTCACCCGTTTCGGCGGGATATACATCTTGGCGAAGATGGCTGGGGCCATATAGCAATCGACCGAACCGCCGATCAGGTCCTTGATCGCATCGGTGCCGGTCTTGTAGGGCACGGGCGTGGCCACGACCCCGGCGGCCGTGGTGATCTGCGCCATCTTGAGGTGCTCGAAGCCGCCGTCGCCCAAGGTGCCGTAGTGCAGCTTGCCCGGATTGGCGCGCGCAAAGTCGAACATCTCGCCCAGGGAGCCGAACGGCGAATCCCCGCCCACCAGCAGCATGATGCGCGAGGTGCCGACCCGGGTCAGCGGAATCGTGCTTTTGTCCAGGTCGAACAAACGCTGCGTCACCTCGGTGGCGACGTAGCCGCTATGGATGTACAGCAGCGTGTTGCCATCGGCGGGCTGCGCCGCCAGCGCCTCCAGCGAGATCACCGACTGGCCGCCGGGGCGGTTGTCCACGACCACGGGCACCTTCAGTTCGGCCGCGATGCCCGGGCCCATTGCCCGCACGATCACGTCCGCGGCCCCGCCCGCCGCCGATCCGACGATGACGCGCAGGGGCTTTTTGCCGCCGCCCAACTGCGCCATGGCCGGCAGCGAAATGCTTGCCGCCGTTGCCGCGGCCATCCTCAGCATGGCGCGGCGCGTAATCCAGGTGGACTGCATATTGCCTCCTGTGGTGGCTCCCTGATCGGGGCATGCCAGGCCAGTCGCCAGTGCAAGGCTTGACCTTGATCAAATTAAATCAACTGCTTTAATTTCTGTCGAGAGGGAAAACACCGCATTCCCGCCATCGTTTACCCGAATAGCGTTTGCCCTGATGCAACCCTAGATGACTTGCGCTGCCCGCAACCGCTGAAGATCGGTCTCCGAAAGCCCGATCCGCTTGAATATTTCGCTGTTGTGTTCGCCTGGCGCCGGGCCGGTCGCCGGCACGGGCATCGGATGGTCCGTTACCCGGGGAACAATGCAGGGGCCCGGCAATTGGCCGTATTCGGCGTCCTCCATGTACACCACCGCGTTCCTGGCCTTCAGTTGCGGGTCCCGCACAATGTCCTCAATCGTGTAGACCTTGCTGAAGGGGACGCCGCCGCTTTCCAACTCTCTGGCGAGGTACTCGTAGTCATGCCGCAGGAACCAGGCGACCAGCACCTCCTCCAGCGCGTCTACGTGTTGCACACGGGCCGGATTGGTGCTGAAACGCTCGTCCGATGCCAGCGCCGGATGCCCGACGATCCCGCACAGCCGCTGGAAGATCGAATTGGAGGAAGCAACCAGCGAAAACCACACCCCATCGCGGCTGCGGTACATGTTCGACGGCGCGGTATAGCTGGCCTGATTGCCCGCGGGGCCTCGGACGGTTCCCATCTGCTCATACTCGACCGCCAGGGGATCGAGCAGCCGGAACAGCGCCTCTGTGGCGGACAGGTCCACCTCCGTGCCCGGCGCCGAAGGCTGGGAGCGCAGCCGGGCCACTTCCATGGCGATGGCGAACGCGCAGAACAGGCCGGCGACATAGTCCCCGACGGGATAGTTGCTGTGCAGCGGCACGCCGTTCTTTTCCCCCGTCAGATTGGTGAAGCCGCTCATGGCCTCGAAGATCCTGGCAAAGCCCGGGCGGCCCGCATAGGGGCCGGTTTGGCCGAATCCGGTCAAGCGGATCACGATCAACCTCGGATTGGCCTGCCGCAACGTGGCCAGGTCCAGCCCCCAGCGGTCCAGTGTTCCGGTCCTGAAGTTTTCAACCAGGACATCGAACTGCCGGATCAGTTTCAGCAGGATCTCGCGCCCTTCGGCCTTGCGGACATCCAGGGTGATGCCGCGCTTGCCGCGATTGGCGACCTTCCACCACAGGGGCGCGCCGTCCTTGACGGGCTGCAGCGCGCGCAAAGCGTCGCTGCCGTCGGGAAGCTCGAGCTTGACGACCTCGGCGCCGTGGTCCGCGCACAAAGTGGCGCCCACGGGCGCGGCCAGCACGGTGGCCATGTCGAGAATTCGCACTCCGTGCAGCGCACCGTTGGAAGCGGCGGGCGTCTTCATATCCGGTCGACCCTTGTTTTGCATGGCCAGCGAGTGTGGCTCGGCGGATCCGCGCGTGGAAGAGCGGTTCCGCTGTGCAAAACAGTCCGGGCAAATGAATTGACAGTGCCGCCTCGCGGCGCCGAACATGCAAGCAACCCATTTCTCTTTGACGCCAAGTGGTCACCATCAATCTGCCCGGATCCATCGATCCGCACGACCTCGCTACGGACCGCCATTTCGCCATGAACCTGGCGCGCGGCGTGGAGGTACTGCGCGCGTTTTCCGCGCAAAACGCCCTGCTGGGAAACCGGGAGATTTCCGTCATCACCGGCCTGCCGAAAGCGACCGTATCGCGATTGACCTACACGTTGACGTTGCTGGGCCTGCTGGACCGGGAGACGGAGTCCCAGAAATTCCGGTTGGCCGCCGGCATACTTTCGCTGGGCCACCCGTTCCTGGCGAGCATGCAGGTGCGCCAACTGGCGCGGCCCTTGATGGTGGAGCTGGCGCGGCGATCCGGCTGCACCGTGAACCTCGGCATGCGCGATCGTGCCAATGTGGTGTACATCGACTCGATCCGGCCGGATGCCGGAAACGCGCATCTGCCGGACATCGGAGCGACTTACCCATTGATGGCAAGCGCGATGGGGCGCGCCCTGATCTTTTCGGCGCCCGAGCAGGAACGCAAGACGATGCTGAATTTCCTGCGGGTGCACAACAGCGAGATGTTCGCCACCTTCAAGGGCGCGCTTGAAAAAGACCGGAAGCTCTGGGACAAGCATCGCTACTGCCACAACGCCGGCGATTGGCGCAGCGAGATCCATGCCGTCGCGGTGCCGATCCGCCCCCCCGGCCTCGCCGCGCCCGCGCTGGCCATGAACTGCACGCTGTACGCGCACCGGGATGCACTGGAACGGCTTCCCAAGGAAGTGGTGCCCATGCTCAAAGACGCGGTGCGACAACTGGAAGCCGCGCAAGGATTGCTCTAGCAGTCGAGGTCATTCACTACACGTCGGGAGACAACGCATGACAAAACCCAGCCTCAGGCGCCTGGTGCTGGCCATCTGCGCCCCATTGGCGGCACTTGGCTTGAACGCGAGCGCGAACTCCGACTTCCCCAGCAAGCCGGTGCGCATCATTGTTCCCTATCCGGCGGGAGGCGTGGTGGACTCGCTGGCCCGCCTCATCGGCAACAAAATGACGGCCAAGTATGGGCAGCCCGTCATCGTCGAAAACAAGGCGGGCGCCGGCGGCGGCATAGGCACCGACTACGTCGCGAAATCGCCGCCGGACGGCTACACACTGCTCATGGTGTCGCCTTCGCATGCCGTCGCGCCGCTTTTTCAGAAATCCATCCATTGGGATCCCGTCCAAGACTTCAGGGGCATTGCGGGTTTTGGAGCCATACCCAATGTGATCGTGGTCCACCCCGATGTGGCCGCCAGGACGCTATCCGAATTCCTGGAGCTGTCCAGGACGTCGGCGGCGCCGGCCACCTACGCCAGTTCCGGCATCGGAACATCGTCGTTCCTCGCGGGCGAGCTGCTGGTTCAGACCACGCACGTGCCGCTGACGCACGTGCCGTACAAGGGGCAGCCCGAGGCCATCCATGACGTGATCGCGGGCCGGGTGGACATGATGCCGATGTCGACGTCGCTGGCGCTCCCCCAGATTCGGGCGGGCAAGCTGCGCCCGTTGGCGGTCACGACCCAGCAAAGGGCTTCGGCCCTGCCGGACGTGCCGACGGTGGCCGAGGCCGCGGGTCTTCCGAACTACGACGTGGCGACCTGGCTTGCATTGCTCGCGCCGTCGAAAACGCCGGAACCCGTGCTGCAAGCGCTATCGGACGGCGTTGCCGAAGTCATTGCCCAGCCCGACGTCAAGGCGAAGTTCCAGGAGCTGGCCATCGAAGGCCAACCGCTCACAGGCGCTGAATTCGACCGCTACCTGGAAAAAGAGGTCGGCGCCTGGGCGCTGGTTGTCAGGCAGGCAGGTATCAAACCCAATTGAGGAGAGAGCAAGATGACAAGGAGCGCCAAGGCAGGCCGCCTTTTTGGAGATCATTTCTTATCCCGGCTCGCGGCCGAGGAACAGGCCATCGTCGCCAATGTGCGCAGACTGGCAAAAGAGGTTCTGGGCCCCAATGCGGCCGCGGTGGCCCAACAGGATGTGTTCGCCTGGGAGACCTTCCGCCTGCTTGCAAAGGAAGGCGTGATTGGAACGGCATTCCCCAGGGAAGCCGGCGGCACGGATGCGCGCCAGGTGCTGCGGATACGGATCGTCGAAGAGTTGGGACGCGTCTGCAGCGCGTCCGCGTCCATCGTCACCGGCGCGGATCTCTCTTGCCGCGCCATCGTGGCGGGCGCATCGGACGAGCTCAAGACCGAGCTGCTGCCCGGCCTGTGCCGAGGGGAGATCCAGGCGGCATTTGCACTCAGCGAACCGGGCGCGGGCTCCGATGTGCGAGGCTTGGCCACGGTGATCCGCCGCGAGGGCGACCGCTACCTTATCGATGGCGAAAAGAAATTCATCACGCGCGGCACAACCGCTGACTGGTTCGTCGTGGTCGGCCGCGCCGAGCATGATCCGGATTGCTTCATTGCGGTTCTCGTGCCCCGCAATGCCAGCGGATTCATGATCGGCCCTGAAGTCGGCAAGCTGGGCTGGGCCGGCGTGCCGATTTCTTCACTGGAATTCCGGAATGTCGCAACGCCCGTCGCCAATCGGCTGGGGCAGGAAGGCGATGGCTTCAACCTTGCGCAAGATGCGCTGGTGCGCGCGCGTATCGGGCACGCCGCGATGGCCCTGGGCAGGGCCATCGGTGCGGTGGAGATTGCCACGGCCTACATGGCGGATCGAAAGCTGTTCGGCAAGTCACTGGGCGAACACCAGGGCGCGCAGTGGATGCTGGCGGAGATGGTCACCCGGATCGAAGCCTCGCGAGCGCTGGTTCAGCTTGCGGCGGAAAAATACGACGGCACCGACCCGGACGCCGGCATTTTCGCATCCATGGCCAAGCTGCAGGCGACCGACCTGGGCATGAAGGTGGTGACCGACGCGCTCCAGCTCACGGGCGGCCGCGGCTATCTGCAGGACTTCCCCCTGGAGCGGTTCTTCCGCGACGCCAAGCTCAACCAGATCGGAGAGGGATCCAGCGAGGTGCACAAGACAGTCATCGGGCGCGATGCCGTCCGCCGAGCCCGCGACCTGGAAAGGCACCCCTGCCTCAAGTTTGAATCGCTGGTGGACTATTGACGTGCCCGGCGGCGGCCAGGAAAGCCGTCAATGCCGGATCTCCGCCAGGAATTTCTGCGCCCGCGCCGTCCCCGGCCGGGTGAAGAACTCTTCCGGCGTGCCGGTCTCCACGATGCGGCCCTCGTCCATGAACCAGACCCGGTCCGCGACTTCCCGGGCGAAACCCATTTCGTGCGTGACGCAGACCATGGTCATGCCGTCCTTGGCCAGGCCCTTCATCACTTGCAGCACCTCGCCCACCATTTCCGGGTCCAGCGCGCTGGTGGGCTCGTCGAACAGCATCACCGGCGGATTCATCGCCAGCGCGCGGGCGATGGCGACCCGCTGCTGCTGGCCGCCCGACAACTGGGCGGGGTAGGCGCCGGCCTTGTGGGCCAGGCCGACGCGATCCAGCAGTTGCAGGGCGCGTTCGCGCGCCTCGGGGCGGCGGGCCCGCTTGAGCTGCAGCGGGGCCAGCATCAGGTTCTCCAGCACCGACAGGTGCGGGAACAGGTTGAACTGCTGGAACACGAAGCCGATATGGCTGCGCAGCGTGTCCAGGTGCACCTTGGGGCCGTAGATGTCCTGGCCGTCGACCTCGATCACGCCCTTCTGGATGGGTTCCAGCCGGTTGACGGTGCGGATCAGCGTGGATTTTCCCGACCCGGACGGGCCGCACACCACCACCACCTCGCCTTGCGCCACCCGCGCCGTCACGTCGGACAGCGCCTGGTATTGGCCGTACCACTTCTGCACTTCGGAAAATCGGATCATGTCGGCACCGCTTCAGGGGCGGGCATGAGCCCGGCGCGGCGCCTGCCGATACGGCGTTCGGTCAGGTGCACCAGGGAACTCAGCCCGAAATTCAGGATGAAATAGGTCAGCGCCAGCAGCCCGAAAACCTCGAAAGGCTTGGTCAGCAGCACGCTGTTGATCTGGTTGGCCGCATAGGTCAGTTCCTGGACGCTGATGACGTACGCCAGCGAGGTTTCCTTCACGGTGGAAACGAACTGGCTCAGCATGCTGGGCAGCATGTTGTAGAGCGCCTGCGGCAGGATCACGCGCCGCATGGTCTGCATGTACGACAGGCCCAGCGCGCGGCTGGCTTCCTGCTGCCCCGGCGGCAGCGCCTGGATGCCGGCGCGGATGATCTCGGCCAGATAGGCGCTTTCGTAGCACACCAGCGCCACCACCATCGTCGTGGTGCCGGCCACCGGCCGGCCGATGATGAGCGGCACGAAGAAATAGGCCCAGAAGATGAACATCAGCAGCGGCAGGCCGCGCACCAGAT
The DNA here is from genome assembly GCF_900496975.1 of Achromobacter veterisilvae. Taxonomy (GTDB): domain Bacteria; phylum Pseudomonadota; class Gammaproteobacteria; order Burkholderiales; family Burkholderiaceae_B; genus Achromobacter; species Achromobacter veterisilvae. The sequence goes on along the minus strand of NZ_UFQC01000058.1, from coordinate 5,447 downwards.
AGACCATCGCCGACGCCGGCCAGTAGAAGATCCGGTAGGGGCTGATCCGGCCCAGCGCCAGCAGCACCCCGCAGGGCAGCGCCAGCGTCAGGCTGACGGCGGCCAGCCCGAGCGTGGCGGCCAGGCCGCCGACGGGGCCGTGGGGATACTGCCCGATGAGCAGCAGCAGCCAGTTGTCCTTGAGTATGTCCCACATGATCAGCGCGCTCCCAGCGGACGGTAGCGCCGTTGCAGGAGGGCGCCGCCCCCCATGACCAGGAACGACAGCACCAGGTAGATGACGGTCACCACGGCGTAGGCCTCGAAGGTCCGGAATGTGTAGTTCTCGATCTCGCGGCCGGCGGCGGTGAGTTCGGTCACGCCGATGGCCATGGCCAGGCTGGTGTTCTTCAACAGCAGCAGGGTCTGGTTGAGCAGCGGCGGGATCGCGATGCGGAAGGCCTGCGGCAGCACGACCTTGCGCATCGTGGCCAGGAAGCCCAGGCCCAGCGCGCGCGCAGCCTCGACCTGCCCGGGCGGAATGCCGCGCACCGCGCTGCGCAGGTCTTCGCAGACATAGGCCGACATCACCAGCCCGATCGCGATGCAGGACAGGATGAACTCGCTGCCGTGGCCGTTGAGCCAGTCGGTGACGGCCTGCGGCAGCAGCGCCGGCACGCCGAAATACCAGAAGAGGATGTGCACCAGCATGGGCACGTTGCGGTGGAACGCGACATACGTCGCGATCACGCCGTTGGCCACGGGCGAGCCCGTCAGGCGGATCACCGCCAGCAGGCTGCCCACGAAGAACGCCAGGATCCAGGCGAAGCCGGCCAGCGCCAGGGTGGTGACGAACCCCCTGAGCAGCCAGGCCGGATACTCGCCCTGGAAGATGGCGCCGAAGTCGAAGACGTAGTGCATCGAACCGGGGCCTGTTAACCCTTGATGGCTTCGATGCGGAAGTCGCGCTTCATGTCGAACTGGGTGCCCGGGCCGAACCATTTATCGAAGGTCTTGACCGCCTGGCCCGAGGCTTCCATCCCGTCGAGCACCTTGTTCACCTGGTCCAGCATCGCGCGGTCGCCCTTGCGCACGCCCATGCCCCAGGGCTCGACGAACAGCGCCGGCTCCAGGATCTTGACCGGGACCGCGCTGCCCGCCGCCTGCTGCTTGAGCTTGACCAGCATCAGTTCGGAGGCCACGAAGCCGCTGACCTTGCCCTGCTGCAGCGCCAGGAACGCGCCGCTGGGATCCTTGAAGGTCACGGGCTCGACGTTGGGGATGTTCTTGCGCGCGCCTTGCTCCGACGACGAACCGCGCACCGCGCTGACGCGCTTGCCGGCCAGGTCGGCGGGGGCCTTCAGGTCTTTCTCCGAATCGCGCGCCAGCACCTTCTGCAGGCTCACGAAATGCTGGTGCGAATAGTCGATCTGCTGCGCGCGCTCGGGGCTCCAGCCCAGGTTGGCCGCCACCACGTCCACGCGGCCGGCGATCAGTTCGGGAATGCGGGCCTCCACGGCGATGAGCTTGAGTTCCAGGGGCACGCCCAGGCTGTCGGCCACGGCCTGGCACATGTCGACCTCGTAGCCGACGACGCCGCGGGTCTTCGGATCCTGGAAGCTGAACGGCTCGGCCGTGCCCATGGTGCCGCAGATGAACTTGCCGCGCGCCTTGATGTCGGCCAGCGTGTCGGCATGGGCGGCGGGCGCCAGCGCGGCGGCCAGGCCGGCGGCGGCGACGAAGGAAGCGATCGTTGTCTTCATGCTATTTCCCCTGAAATGTAAGTATGGATACTGCAAGTCCGGGCGGCCCCAAGGCCGCCCGCGGTCAAGTCAGGCCCTCGCAGGCCTGGCGGATGCGCCGGCAGCCTTCCTCGATGTTCTCCATCGACGTGGCGAAGCTCAGCCGCAGATAGGGCGACAGTCCGTAGGCCGCGCCATCCAGCACCGCGACGCCCGCGACGTCCAGCAGGAACATCACCACGTCCAGGTCGGTGCGCAGCGCGCGCCCGTCGGCCGCGCGCTTGCCCAGCAGCCCTTCCACCGAAGGATAGACATAGAAAGCGCCCTGCGGCCGCGGGCAGCGGATGCCGGGCACGGCGTTCAGCAGCGCGACGATGCGGTCGCGGCGGGCGTGGAATACCTCGGCGGCCTCGCGCACGCAGCGCTGGTCGGCGGTGAGCGCCGTGCGCGCGGCCGACTGGCTGATCGCGCTGACGCAACTGGTGCTTTGCGAAATCAGCGTGGCCATGGCCTTGACCAGCGCCTTCGGCCCGGCCGCGTAGCCCAGGCGCCAGCCGGTCATGGCGTAGGCCTTGGACACACCGTTGATCGTAAGGCAGCGGCCGGCCAGCGCGGGCACCGCCGCCACGGGCGACAGGTGGCGCGCGTCGCCGTAGGCCAGGTGCTCGTAGATCTCGTCGGTCATCAACCAGACCTGCGGGTGCCGCGCCAGCACCTCGCCCAGCGCCCGCAGCTCGGCGGCGTCGTACATCGCCCCGGTGGGATTGCTGGGCGTGTTCAGCAGCAGCCATTTGGTGCGGGGCGTGATGGCGCGCTCCAGCGCTTCGGGCGTGAGCTTGAAACCGTCGGACTCCGGGCAGGCCACCACCACGGGCGTGCCGTCGTTGACCAGCACCATGTCCGGGTACGACACCCAGTACGGCGCCGGGATGATGACCTCGTCGCCGGCCTGCACGGTGGCGGCCAGCGCCGTGAAGATGAGCTGCTTAGCGCCCACGCCGACGATCAGCTCGTCCAGGGCGTAGTCCAGCCCGTTCTCGCGCTGGAACTTGGCGCGCACGGCTTCCAGCAGGGGCCGGGAGCCGGCGGACGCGGTGTAGCGGATGTCGCCGCTGTTCAGCGCGTCGATGCCGGCCTGCACAATGTGCGCGGGCGTGGGCAGGTCCGGTTCGCCGACCGTGAAGTCGACGATGTCGCGGCCCTGCGCGCGCAGTTGGTCGACGCGGCTCTTGGCCGCCATGCTGGGCGAGGGCTTGATGGCGCGCGCCCGTTCCGCCAGGAATTCGCTTGCGGCCGTGCTCATTCCAGCCCCTTGGCCGCGAAGGCGGCCTGCATCCAGCTCTGCGCCTTCGCGCCGCCGGCGATCTCGGCCATGATGCGTTCTTCCTTGGCCGCGTGCGCCCGCGCCGCGGCGATCAGCGCCTCGGCCTCGGCCGGCGCAAAGCTGACCAGGCCGTCCTCGTCGCCCACCACGATGTCGCCCGGGTTGATGACCTGGCCGCCGATGGACACGGGCACGTTGACCTCGCCGGGGCCGTCCTTGTACGGGCCGCGGTGGATGTGGCCGCGCGCGTAGCAGGGAAAGCTGTCCGCCTCGAAGGCGGCCACGTCGCGGATCGCGCCGTCCACCACCACGCCGGCGCAGCCATGGATCTGCAGGTAGCGCTTCATGATCTCGCCCAGCACGGCGTTGGACAGGTCGCCGCCCGCGTCCACCACCAGCACGTGGCCGGGCTGCACCTGCATCATGGCCTTGTAGATGAGGAGGTTGTCGCCCGGGCGGGTCTTGACGGTCAGGGCCGTGCCGACCAGCTTGCCGCCGCCGTTATAGCGCCGCAGGCCCGAAATGCCTTCGCGGCGCGCGAGATTGTCGCTGAGGTGCGGGGTGACGATGCCGGCCAGCGCCTGGAGCACCGCGGCGGGCGCGACGGGGGGAGCGGGCAATATCCGGGCGCCGGTATGAATAGAGGCCATGGCGGTCTGCAAAATCCTGGGTCGATGATTGAATGAGGCAGGCGCCATGGTGCGAGCTTTTGCGATTCCATAAAAGGGATTAAATTTCCATGAACTTTATCTCTTTATGGAATATAAGGGTTAGCCCTTAATGGAAATTTCGGAATGAATAGTCCCGCGCGAGGCTGCCCCGCATGCTGACCTTCAAACAGATCGAAGCCCTGTACTGGACGGTCAGGCTGGGCACGTTTTCCGCGTCGGCGCAGAAACTGCACACCACGCAATCCGCGATCACCAAGCGCATCCAGGAATTGGAGGCGGACTTCGACATCGCGCTGTTCGACCGGTCGGGCCACCGCGCCGAGCTGACCGCGCGCGGCCACGAGGTCTACGCGCTGGCCGAGGAAATGCTGGGCCACCGCGACCGCCTGCTGGTCCGGCTGAAGGGCCAGCATACGCTGACCGGCACGTTCCGCTTCGGCATCACGGAGATCACCGCGATGACCTGGCTGCCCGCGCTGATCCGGCTGCTGCGGGCGCACTACCCGCGCATCACGCTGGAGCCGCACATCGACCTGGGCGCCGACCTGCTCAAGCGCCTGCAGGCCGGGCAGTTGGACATGGCGTTCCTGCATGGGGAGTTCGCCGAGCCGAACCTTCAGGCGGTGCCGCTGCAGCGCCTGGAATTCGCCTGGATGGGCAGCCCCGACATGATCGACTCCAGCCGCGTCTACACGCCGGCGGACATCGCGGCCTTGCCGCTGCTGCGGCAAAGCCGGGAATCGGGCCTGAACATGATTTACGACGGCTGGCTGCGGCCGCATACGCCGGCCAGCAATATCTTCACCATCAACAGCCTGATCGCGATGGCGGGGCTGACCGCGGCGGGCTTCGGCGTGAGCTGCCTGCCGCGCGACTATTTCGCGGACATGGTGAGCGCCAGGCAACTGGTCATCGCCCGCACCACCCTCGCGCCGCCGCAGTCGGTGTACTGCGCGATGTTCCGCCGGGACGCGGACGTGGCGTTCTGCGAGAGCGTCGCGGAACTGGCAGAGAGTTGCTGCGAGTTTTCGGGTGGGGGCCGGTGATCCGGGTTTCGTTGGTTGAGGAGGTTGTGGTTCTTTTGACGCCCCGATTGGTGTCGGACACCCCGATACCTTGCTTCAAGCCTGTGGCGCCTTGCCGTAAGGGTGTCCGACACCTGCGGAGGCTTATGCCAGGTGTCAGACACCCGTACGAGATGACGGCACGGATGGAAGAGGTGTTGCCGGGTGTCTGATACCCATAGGAAAGAGCTTGCCGCCCCGGTTGGTGTCGGACACCCCGATACCTTGCTTCAAGCTTGCCGCGCCTTGCCGTAAGGGTGTCCGACACCTGCGGCGGCTTATGCCAGGTGTCAGACACCCGTACGAAATGACGGCGCGAACTGAAGAGGTGTTGCCGGGTGTCTGACACCCATGGGAAAGAGATTGCCGCCCCGATTGGTGTCGGACACCCCGATGCCTTGCTTCAAGCCTGCGGCGCCTTGCCGTAAGGGTGTCCGACACCTGCGGAGGCTTATACCAGGTGTCAGACACCCGTACGAGATGACGGCACGGATTGACGAGGCGTTGCCGGGTGTCTGACACCCATGGGGAAGAGCTTGCCGCCCCGGTTGGTGTCGGACACCCCGATACCTTGCTTCAAGCCTGTAGCGCCTTGCCGTAAGGGTGTCCGACACCTGCGGAGGCTTATGCCAGGTGTCAGACACCCGTACGAGATGACGGCACGGAT